>CAVOZU010000004.1:0-295033 GCA_963701395.1 uncultured Actinomycetes bacterium | reverse complement strand
ACGTCGGGCGTCGAGGAGGACATCCAGCTCCCTGCAAGCATCTCCGAGACGCTGGGCGAGCGGCTCGCCGTGCTGCCCGCCGATACGAGGAGCGCTCTGTTGTCGGTGGCGGCGCTCGCGTCACCGACCATCGGGGCGGTCGAGTCGTTCGTCGGTGGAGATGCGCGAGCGATCGTCCAACCGGCGCTCGACAGCGGCTTGCTCGTGGTCGACGGCGGGCGCCTGCGGTTCTCGCATCCGCTGGCGGCAGCAGCGGTGTACTCGGAGGCCTGGCCCGAGCAACGTTGCGCGTGCCACCGGGCTCTCGCCGCCATCGTCAACGACCCGGACGAGCGTGCTCGCCATCTCGCGCTCGGCATGTCGGAGCCGAGCGACGAGCTGGCGCGAATACTTGAGCAGGCCGCCCACCGTGCCCGGAGACGCGGCGCGCCGGAGGCCGCGGCGACACTCGCCGAGAAGGCGTGGCACGCGACGCCGGCCAACGCGTACGACGACTCCTGGCGACGCGGATACCTTGCCGCCGAGTACCACCTGCAAGCGAGCGACGTCGAGGCGTTTCGTGCGGTCGCCGAGGAGCTGCTCGAGTCGGCAAGGAACGGCGACGCGCGCGCGAAGCTGTACGCCTTGCTGTCGCTCGCCCCGACCGAGGCGGAGACGGAGCTCGGGCTGCTCGACCGCGCACGCGCCGAGGCCGTGAGCACCCGTCAACAGCAGTCGGTCGAGTCGGACCTCGTCACGATCACGACGGTGCAGGTGGATGCGGCGACCGGGGCGGCCCACGCACGCGAGGCTCTCCGGCTCGCCGAGGAGCTCGACGATCCCACGACCCTCGCCGATGCGCTCGTCTCCGTCGCGCGCACCGAACAGGTCCAGGGGCTGGGCCTGCGGCGCGACCTCCTCGCGCGCGCCGATTCGCTCGTCTCCTTCCGGGAGACGGATGGGGTCGAGGAGACGGTGAACCTCGCGCGCACGACGTTCACCTCGACCGGGCTCCTGACCACGGCGGACGACTTCGACGACGCTCGCGCTCGCCTGGCCGAGCTGCAAGCCATCCTGGAGCGCCAGGGGCTCTTCCACCATGTGACCGAAGTGCTGCGCGGCCGCGCCGAGCTCGAGTGCTGGGCTGGAGATGCGACGCTCGCGCGCCACTACAGTGACGCCTGCCGGGTGCTCGCCGAGCAGACCGGCCGAACGACGAAGATCGCCGACGGCCTCTACGCGCAGGCATTCGTCGCCGCCCACTGGGGCGACCCGCTGGGGGCCCGCGCGCTCGCTGTGGCGGGTGTCTCCGCCGCGGAGGCGAGCGGAAACCGCCGCAACCTGCTGCGCGCGCTCGCCGTGCTCGGCTTTCTCGATCTCTCGTCCGGGGAGCACGAGAGCGCTGCCGGGCACCTCCAGCGCGCCTCCGACGAGGCTGCGCGAGCGGGATACGCGGAGCCGAACTGGCTTCGCTTCCATGGCGACCTCGCCGAGGCCCGTATACGCCTCGGCGAGCACGAGGCTGGGGAGGCAGTCGTCCAGTGGCTCGAGGAGCGCGGCGCCGTCACGCAGTACCCCTGGACCGTCGCGACCGCGCTGCGCTGCCGAGGCGTCCTCCATGCTGCCCGAGGCGACCTCGACGTCGCCGTGGCGACGCTCGAGGCCGCGGTCGCCGCAGCCGAGAAGCAGGGGAGCCCGTTCGAAGTGGCGCGGACCCGCCTCGTGCTCGGGCGCGCGCTCCGGCGGTGGCGTCGACAGGCACGGGCCCGTACGCAGCTCGAGACGGTGCTCACGGCCTTCGCCGAGATGGGATCGGTGCTCTGGGCAGATGCAGCCCGGCTCGAGATCGCGCGCATCCCAGGACGACGCGCACTGCCGGACGACGAGCTCACCGAGGCGGAGCGACGGATCGCCGACCTCGTCGCCGAGGGCTGCTCGAACAAGGAGGTGGCCGCCGAGCTGGTCCTGAGCGTAAAGACGGTCGAGGTGACGCTGACGCGCGTCTACCGCAAGCTCGGCGTCCGCTCGCGAGCGGAGCTCGCCCACCGCTACGGAGCGTCGAAACAGTAGGGGAACCTCTGTTTCAACGGCCGCGTCTACCTCCTACGGTGGCGGCATGACCATCAGAGTGCTTCTCCTCACCGCCGCCGTGGCTGCGCTGCTCGCGCCCGGTGCACCGGGAGCGCCGGCGCAGCCGGCTCGCCCGAGCGGGGCCTGCGGCGACATCAACGGTCCGAGCTACACGCTGTTCGGTGCCCAGCCAACGCGTGCGTACCGCGTGTGGACGCGCGGGGCGGCACCGTGCTCGCTCGCGAAGACGTGGACACGAAGGCTCGCCGGCAAGCACGCGAGCACGAAGGTGCCGACTACGCTGACGGGCGGCCCTGCCGGCTGGCGTTGCGTCGCGGTTCCCACACGCGGTGTGGCGAAGGCCGTCCAGGCGAGCTGCAAGAAGGGGAGCGCGTCGTTCGGCTGGGACCCAACCACGCTCGGCACTGCGTAAGCGAGGTGGCGAGCTTCATCGTCGAGACGTACGCCGCGCGGCTGACCGAGGTGGAGCTCGCCGAGGTCGCGGGACGGGCCCGACAGTCCGCTGCCGACGAGAGTGCATCCGGAGCCACGGTCGCGCACCTCCGCTCGTACCACGTCCCCGGCGACGAGATGTGCCTGCACGTGTTCGAGGGCCCGACCCGGGAGGCCGTCGCGCGGGTGGCGGCCCTGGCGGGAATCGACGTCGCACGCGTGATCGAAACGATGGGAACAGCCAATCACGAGATCCCGTGGACTCCGGGACTGAACGGGGAGGAACCATGCTCGAGCTCGCAGTGATCGGCGCCCGCCTCCTCCTCGCGGCCGTGCTCGCGGTCGCCGGAACGGCCAAGCTCGGCGACCGCCATGGCACCCGGAAGGCCGTCGAGGGCTTCGGCGTACCGCCCCGGCTGGCCCGCCCGATCGGGCTCGCTCTCGCGCCCGTGGAGCTCGTCCTCGCACTGCTGCTCCTCGTCACCCGGCAACAGGTGTCGGCGGCGGTCGGCGCGCTCGTCCTCTTCGCAGCCTTCTCGGCAGCGATCGCCTGGCATCTCGCGCGGGGCCGCCGGCCCGACTGCCACTGCTTCGGGCAGCTCCACTCCGCGCCCGCGGGCCCAGCCACGCTCGCACGAAACGGCGTGCTCGCCGGGCTCGCCGGGCTCGTCGCCGTCGCCGGCGCCCAGGGGGTCACGCCCTCGTTCGCGGGCGCCGTCGCCGGGCTCGGGACGACGGGGGCTGTCGTGCTCGGCGCAGGGCTCGCGACGACGGTCGTCGCCGTGGCGGCGGGCCTCGCGGTGCTGACGCTCCTGCGCTCCTACGGCCGAGTGCTGCTCCGGCTCGAGCGGCTCAAGCAGCGCCTCGCGGAGGAGGGGATCGACCTCGCACTCGACGACGACGAGCCGGCGGCCGGGCTCCCGGTCGGGACGCCCGCACCGAACGTGGGGCCGGTCGAGGCACTGCTCGATCTCGGCAAGCCCGTCCTTCTCCTCTTCACGAGCGAGTCGTGCGGGCCGTGCCAGGCGCTCGCACCCAGCATCGACGCCTGGCGCGTCGCACACGAAGAGGAGCTGACGATCGCCACCACCGCGGACGCCGCCGTACACGCCGCCTTCGAGGCGACCGGGACGCCGAGCGCTGTGCTGCTCACGGCCGGCAGGGCGGTCGCGAGCCTGCTCGCCGCCGGTGCAGACGAGATCGAGGGCCTGCTCGAGCACGCGCTCGAGCCCGACGAGGCTGGGCATGAGGGCCTTCCGGTCGGCTCGCCGGCCCCGTCGCTCGAGCTGCCGACACTCGACGGCGGCACGCTCGCCTTCGGCGAGCTCGCCGGGCAGGAGACGGTCGTCCTCTTCTGGAGCCCGGGCTGCGGCTTCTGCCGCTCGATGCACGACCGCCTGCTCGGTTGGGAGCGCTCGCGTGGGCCCGACGCGCGTCGCCTGGTCGTCGTCTCCTCGAGTGACCGGGAGGAGACGGAGGCGGACGGGTTCGCCTCGACCGTGGCCCTCGACCCCGGCTTCGCCGCGGGGTTCGCGTTTGCCGCAGGCGGTACGCCGAGCGCCGTCCTGCTCGCGGCCGACGGCCGAGTGGCCGCGCCTCTCGGCAGTGGCGCCGAAGCAGTGCTCGCGCTCCTGGAGCCTGCTGTCGCCCGCGGCGCCGACCGTGTGCTCGAAGGAGTCGCGGCATGACGGGCCTCCTGGACGATCTCGCACGTACCCTGGCCGAGCCCATGCCCAGGCGGGGTGCGCTGCAGACGCTCGGCGCGGCCCTCGCGGTCGCGACGGTGCCGGCGCTCCGGCCCCGCCGCGCGGCCGCAGGCGTGGCGACGGGGTCGGCCACCTGTCCCTTCACGTGCGACCCTCCGACCGTCGCCTGCTGCGTCGACCGCGGTGGGAGCAAAGGGATCCACGGCGGCGGCTGTCGCGACGCGAAGGGCAGCTGCTGCGCGGGCACGGACGCCGCCGGCGAGGCGGTGTCCTGGCACTGCCCCGAGAACTATTCCTGCGGCACGTTCGGCACCGCGAAGCAGTGCACGACGGGATGCCCGCCCGAGCGCTCGGGATGTGGTCTCTGCTGCGCGAAGGGGCAGTACTGCGATCGCAAGACGAAGAAGTGCTGTCCTCCCGACTTCGACCTCACGTGCAGAGGCCCGGAGCCCGAGTGCAAGGAGAAGGTCGACAAGGACGTCGACAAGAATCAGAAGGTGACGTGCCGAAGGAGCAACCCCTTCAAACGCGGGATCGGCACGAGCATGAGCGGGATGAGAGAAGGTGCGTTCTTCAGCCTCGGGTGCTTCGCCCAGTCGGAGATGAGCCGGCACAGGCGGTACAGCCTCTGTCAGCAGATCAACGACGACAACCTGTGCCCCGACGGCGTCCGCTGCGACGCCTCGAGCGGGCTCTGCATGAAAGCGAGCTGCCCGACCGGGACCGCCAGCGTGGAGTCGAGCGACGCGGTCTTGCAGGCACTCGACGGATCGCGCGACCTCGCGCTCTCGGGCGCGAAGGGCCGCGCCGCCGTGCTCGCCGAGCTGCGACGGCACGGCGGCAGGCTCGATGCCGACGCCGGCAAGCTCGAGCGAGCGCTGGCGCGGAAAGCGACGCCTGCGCGGCAACGGGCTCTCGCGAAGGCCCTCACCACGCTGGCGCGCGATGTCGACGCCGTCGCCCTCGGCATCGAGCGCGTTGCTCGCGGCGACGCGTCGGCCGCCGCCGCGGCCGGCACGACTCTCGTCACGCTGAGACACGCTTCAACAGGGCTGGTCGCGTTCGCAGCCGCGCTCGGCACGGGGCAGCTATCGAAGGCACTCCGGCTGGGGGGCCAGGCTCAGCGATCGTTCAAGCTCGCTGCAATCTCGTCTCGACGGACGCGTCGCGTGCTCGGCTGCAGCTCCAGCTGCTGACGCCGCTCGAGGGCATGGGCTCAGCGCAGTCGATCCGATAGCGGTATAGTGCTAGCAGTTTGCCTGCTAGCACTTCCCGCAGGGGCGTCCTGGTGCGGATGCCCGAGCACGTCAAGAAGGCGCTCGTCCGCGAGACGGCTCGCCGCGGCGTCAGCCTCAACGACGTCGCCAGCGGTCTGATCGCCGCCGACCTCGGCGTCGACTACACGCCCACCGGGCGTCGCAGCCCGCTCCCCGGCGCAAGCCCTGTCGTGCTCCTCCGCATCCCGGAGGAGCTGAAGCACGCGCTCGAGGCCGAGGCAGGGCGCAGCAGTCGGTCGATCAACGACGTCGTCGTCCGCGCCCTCGCGGACGGGCTCGGCGTTCCGTTCACAAGCAACGCGGGGACAGTCCCTGTTCGGGGACAGTCCGCAGGAAAGGACACCATGGCCGCCACCAACGGCTCCAAGAACGGCGCACGCTCGAAGGACAAGGTGCGTGTCGCGATCATCGGCGTGGGCAACTGCGCCAACTCCCTCCTCCAGGGCGTCGAGTACTACAAGGACGCCGCGCCCGAGGACACCGTCCCGGGTCTCATGCACGTCGACCTCGGCGGGTACCACATCTCGGACATCGAGTTCGTGGCCGCCTTCGACGTCGTCAAGGGCAAGGTCGGGGTCGACCTCGCCGACGCCATGTGGGCGCACCCGAACGACACGATCAAGTTCGCGAACGTCAAGAAGACGGGAATCACCGTCTCGCGTGGCATGACCCACGACGGCATCGGCAAGTACCTGTCCGAGATCGTCGAGAAGGCGCCGGGCGAGACCGACGACGTGGTCGGGATCCTGAAGGAGACCGGTGCTGACGTCGTCGTCAACTACTTGCCGGTCGGCTCGGAGGCCGCCGCCAAATGGTACGCCGAGCAGATCCTCGAAGCCGGCGTCGCGATGGTGAACTGCATGCCGGTGTTCATCGCCCGCGAGCACTACTGGCAGAAGCGCTTCGAGCAGGCCGGAGTGCCCATCATCGGTGACGACATCAAGTCGCAGGTCGGCGCCACGATCACGCACCGTGTGCTGACGACGCTCTTCGGCGACCGCGGCGTGCACCTCGACCGCACGATGCAGCTGAACGTCGGCGGCAACTCCGACTTCCGCAACATGCTCGAGCGCGACCGGCTGGAATCGAAGAAGATCTCGAAGACGAACGCGGTCACCTCGATGCTCGACTACGACATCGGTGACGACAACGTCCACGTCGGGCCGTCGGACTTCGTGCCGTGGCTGACCGATCGCAAGTGGGCGTACATCCGCATGGAGGGCTCGGGCTTCGGCGACGTGCCGCTCAACTGCGAGCTGAAGCTCGAGGTGTGGGACTCGCCGAACTCGGCCGGCATCGTGATCGACGCCGTCCGCCTCGCGAAGCTGGCCCTGAACAACGGCATCTCGGGTGCGCTCGAGGCACCCTCGAGCTACCTGATGAAGTCGCCGCCGAAGCAGATCCGCGACGACGAGTCGCGCGAGCTGGTCGAGCGCTACATCACGAAGAACGCGCGCAAGCAGGAGAAGGCCGCGACCAAGGCCTAGATACCAGTGGCTCGTGGGGCCCCGAGCGAGAGGCTGGGGCCCCACGTCCGTCAGCGCCGGGCCCCGCCCGCGGAAGCTGTACGTTGCCGCGACGAGCACCCGCCTCGAGCCCGCCTCGACGTTTGACGACGAGCGGCTCGCGGCGCTCTTCACGGCGGTCTACGCCGGCTACTGGCACCCGATCGAGATCGACGCCACCGGGCTCCGGCGCATGGTGACCACGTACGACTTCGACCTCGACGCGTCGGTGGTCGCGCTCGACGGGGACGAGCCGATCGGGGTTGGAATGCTGGCGGCGCGGCGCGACCGTGGGTGGATCGGGGGCATGGGCGTCGTTCCGGATCGGCGTGGCACCGGCATCGGCACGGCGATCACGGAGCGACTCCTCGAAGGCGCCCGCAGCAGCGGAGTCGGCCGCGTCCGCCTCGAGGTACTCGAGCAGAACGCGCCCGCCATCGCCGTCTATCGCAAGCTCGGCTTCCTCGACCGGCCCGACGTCGTCGTCTGGCAGCTCGCGGCCGCCCCTGACGTTCACCGAGCCGAGGACGCAGACCTCGACGAGGTTCTCGAGGAGCTCTCGACTCTCGGCAGCGAAGCCCCGTGGCAGCGCAATGCCGCGACGATCGCCCGGATGCGCGAGGGCGGCGCGGAGCTCCGCGGCGTGCGAGCCGAGCACGGAGCTGCCGTGTTCTCGACGACCTCGGCACACGCAGCCCTTCACGACCTCGAGGCGTCGACCGTGGAATCCGCCAGGGCGCTCCTCCGCGCTCCGTTCGAGCGTGGAGCAGCCTCACTGCTGTTCCTCAACGGCCCCAGCGCCGGGATCGCCGCGGCTGCCCTGCGCGCTGCAGGTGCAACACGACTCGCAGTCCAGCACGAGCTGGAGTGGCGCCCCGGCGCCTGATCGAGCTCACGCCGCGGGCACGAACGCGCAGGCCGGGTCTTCCGCGAGCGCGTCACCCGTCGCGGCGTACGCGCGGGCCCGCGAGCCGCCGCAGAGATCGCGGTACTCGCAGATGCCGCACTTGCCGCCGAAGCGGGCCGCCCGGATGTCACGGAGCAGCCCGTGCTCCCGGTACACGCCAGCGATGCGGTCTGTGCGGACGTTCCCGAGCACCACCGGGAGGAAGCCCGCCGGCGTGATGTCGCCCGTGGCGGAGACGAAGACGATGCCACGCCCGTCGCGGGTGCCCTTCGTCTGTGCCTTCGAGCGAGCCGTGGGAGCGCCGAGCTCATGCTCCAGCCCTGCGGCCAGCTCGCCGTACAACGACCCGCCCTCGGGCGCCCGTCCCTCCTCCCGCCACGCGACGACGCGGCGGAACATCGGCCCTTCGACCGTTCGCACGATGAACCCGTAGTCGCGACGCGTCGTACAGGAACTGGCAGACATCCTCGTTGTCGTCCGGCGAGAGCTCGGTCATCCCGGAGCCCCGGCCCACACGCACGAGGAAGAACACCTCCCAGATCGAGGCACCGGACTCGCGCACGATGCGCGCGACGCGCGGTAGCTCGTGCACGTTCTCCTGCATGACCACGGTGTTCACCTGAACCGTGAACCCGTGACTCCGCAGGCGCCGGATGGCAGCGATCGTCTCCGTGAAGTGCCCGGCCACACCGCGGATGCGCTCGTGGGTCTCCGCACAGGAGCCGTCGAGTGAGATCGAGGCGATCTTCACACCCAGCTCGCGGAGCTCCGCGAGCCTGTCATCGGTGAGCAGCGGCGTCACGCTCGGGGCGAGCGCGACCGGCACGCCGTCGGCGCGGACATGGCGGACGAGCTCAGGGAGGTCGGACCGCATCAGAGCGTCGCCCCCCGTGATCACGAGGATCGGTGGCGGGCTCCCGAAATCCCGGAGCGACGAGAGGAAGTGCAGTGACTCCTCGTGGGTCAGCTCGCCGTCCACGGGGGTCGTCTGGGCGTCTGCACGGCAGTGCCGGCAGGCCAGTAAGCACGCTCGGGTCGACTCCCAGAATACGAGAATCGGCCTCCGATCGAGGTCGAGCGCCGTTCGCGCACGACGGCTGGCGACAGCGCCGGGCGTCACAGGACGAAGTGTGCACGCAGCGAGCCTGGCACCGAATCAGCAACGCGCCCGATCACGATGCGGGTTTCCCGTGCGGTCGGCCGGCACGTGGCGCCGAGTCGTCCGCCGTGAATCCCATACGCTTGTGCGACGAGTCGCAGAAGGGCTTGTTCTGAGAGTGACCACAACGGCAGAGAGCCACGGCGCTTCCCTCCGGGAGCTCGAACTCACGGCCGTCCGCGTCGACGATCGTCACCGGCCCCGACACCTTGTAGGAGCCGTTTGCACGGACCCCGATCGTCACCTCACCCATGCCCCGGAGCCTACACTCGCGTTGCCGTGTCGCTCCGTGTCGCCCTCGTCACCCCGTTCTCGTGGTCGCAGCCGCACGACGTCAACGACCACGTCGCCGGCGCCGCCGCTGCGCTGCGGCGACGCGGTCACCACGTCACGATCGTGGCGCCGTCCAACCGGCGCGCCGACCTGCTCGCCGGTCGCCGCGCTCTCGCGCGCGGCGACGCAGCCGATCTGATCGCAGTGGCCGCCGCGGTGCCCGTCTCGCGCCGGAGTGCGGTCGGCGTCGGGACACGCGCCAACCTCCGGCTCGCGCTCGGCCTCGGGTTCGACATCGTGCACGGCTTCGAAGCGGGCGTCGCCAGCATCTCTCGACTCGCGCTCGCGGAGACCGACAGCCTCACGGTTGCCTCGTTTCTCTCCCCCGACCGGGTCAACTCTCCATCGACGCGCCAACGACGTGACCGGCTACGGATCCGCGTCGACGCTCTCCTCGCCACGTCGGACTCCGCAGCGGCTGCTGCAGCCTCCCGACTGCCCGGCGACTACCGCATCGTCCCCGCCGGCGTCGACATCGAGCTCTTCCGCCCGGCGGAGAAGAGGCCGCTGATCGGCGTTCAGCTCGAGGCTGGCGCCCGTCCGCTCGTGCGGGCGGCGATCCGCGCGCTCGACGAGCTGCCCGAATGGGAGCTCGTGGGCCTGCACACGAAGCCGCTGTCGATCCGGCCATCGGTTCCCACGCGGTTTCGCGGACGCGTCCAGATCCGCTCCGCTCGACGCGAGATGGCACGCGCCGAGCTGCTCGCCGACGTTGCGGTTTTCGTCCCCGTTCCGGGCGGACATACGCGTCTCAGGCTCGAGGCCCAAGCAGCCGGATGCGCTATCGCCGATCCTCCGACCGCCGACACGCAGCCCGAGCTCGTCACAGCCGCAGTCGCACGACTCGGCGAGAGCGACGAGCACCGGCTCCGAGAAGCCGCTCGATCCCGCCACGCGGCGGAAGCTCAGAGCTTCGACGTCCTGGCCGCGGAGCTCGAGAGCGTGTACTCGTCGCTCCGCGGCAAGCGGCGCCCCCGCCGCAGCGAGGGCCCGCTGGACGACCGCGAGTGGATCGTGGCCGATCTCCACATGCACACATCGTGGTCGCACGACTGCTCGATCGAGGTGCCCGATCTGCTCGACCACGCCGCGCTGATCGGGCTCGGTGCGATCGCGGTCACTGATCACAACGTGTTCGGTGGAGCGCTGGAGGCACTCGAGCTGGCGGCGGACCGGGAGCTCGTGGTCATCCCCGGCGAAGAGGTGAAGACGGACTCGCAGGGCGAGGTGATCGGGTTGTTCCTCCAGGAGGAGGTCCCGCGCGGCATGTCGTTCCCGGACACGGTGGCCGCGATTCGCGAGCAGGGCGGGATCGTCTACCTGCCCCACCCCTTCGACCGCATGCACGCGATTCCCGACCCCGCCACGCTGCATCGACACCTCGGGGAGATCGACGTGTTCGAGGTCTACAACGCACGGCTGCTGCGCGAGACGTTCAACGACGAAGCGCTGCGCTTCGCCCGCAAGTACCGCCTCCTGCAGGGCGCAGGCTCCGACGCGCACGTGCTGCAGGGAGTCGGCACGGGCGCGCTGCGCATGCGCCGCTTCGACGGCCCCGAGGAGTTCCTCCTGTCGCTGCGCACGGCCGAAGTGCTCCGTCGGCCGAAGTCTCTCGCGTACCTCCAGGGCCTCAAGTGGGTGGCTCAGGTCAAGGAGAAGGTCCGCTAGCAGCGAAGGGTTCCTCGCCCCGTGTCCGCCTCGCCGACCGACGAGATCCACGAGCGTTACCTGCGCAGGGCGATCTCCGAGATCAACGAGCTCGGCGACGCCCTCCTCGCCGTCGGTGACGAGCTCCACGTGCCCGTGCTGGGATCGGGACACCCTCTTGGCGACATCTTCCTGCTCAAGTGGTCGCCGCAGCCGTCGGAGATCCAAGAGGGCGTCGCGTTCTTCGGACGCGCCGGACAGGCGATCCTGAAGTCTCTCCAGCGCCTCTCCGTCGACCCGCTGGCGATCTACGGGACGAACTGCCTGAAGTTCGGCACCGAGCAGCCCGACGAGGCGAAGGACTGGCTCGTCCGCGAGCTGCACATCGTGCAACCCAAGCTGCTCGTCGCCATGGGCTCGCGATCGATCGACTTCGTCAATGCGCTCGAGTTCCCCCTCTCGGTCCAGGTCGACCCGGACCGCCTCGGTGAGCTACAACGACTGACGCCGACGATCGAGGCGCTCGTCACACCGGACATCGACGGGGCCCTCGACGAGCAGGGCGCGAAGACGGCCTTCTGGAACGCTCTCAAGCCGCTCGGCCCCTGGTGGGCGGAGCTGCCCCCGTACTGAGCCGGCGCCGCGCAGCGGCGCTGGTAGCGCTCCTCGTGGCTCTTGCCGCGTGGGACGAGGCGGCGGGGTCACTCCGGCCGATCGGCGAGAGCTGGGACGTCGCGCTGGTCGCGCTCGTGCTGATACCCGCGACGTTCGCGGTCGTCTGGCTCGCCCTTCCGGTCGCCCACGCGCGCGGACTGCTCCCGGTCGCTCTCGTGTTCGGGGTGGGCGCCGCTCTTCTGGACGCGGTCGGCTGGCACGGGGCCTTCAACATCGTGAAGCTGCTCGCCCTGACGCTGTTCGGCTTCTGGTTCCTGTGGCTGTTCTACGAGCTGTGGTGGCTCGTGCTCGTGGCGGCGATCATCCCGATCGTCGACTCGCTCTCCGTGTGGCAAGGGCCGACGAAGGTGGTCGTCGAGGAGCGCCCAGGGCTCTTCGAGCGGATAGCGATCTCGTTCCGCCTCCCGGGCGAGGAGCGTTCGGCACACCTCGGGCCACCCGACATCGTGTTCTTCGCGCTGTTCCTCGCAGCGGCCGAGCGCTTCGGTCTCCGCGTTGGTTGGACCTGGACGGCGATGACGGGGCTCGTCGCCGCGACCCTGCTCGCGACGGTTCTGTTCGACGTCAACGGGCTACCGGCCCTGCCCGCGGTGGCGTTCGGGTTCCTGCTGCCGAACGCCGACCTGCTGTGGCGTCGGTGGCGGCTGCGGGCGCCAGCCGAGAAGTCGGACGAGACCGGGGCCTGACGCTCGGACCCCGGGGTCGAGCGAGACTGCGTGGGGGTCGGACGTACGCCCGACCCCCGCCAGCCTTCTTCAGCCTCCGACCGTGCAGTTCTCGGTTGCCCAGGCGGAGAGGTTCTCCGAGGCTTCCTGGACTTCGGGACCGATGTCGCCGAGCGCCTGGAGCGCCTGCAGGTCTTCCGGCGACGGAGCCGCACCGCTGCTCAGGTCGATGCCCTGGAACGCCTCGGCGACTTCCTCCATGTAGTCGGCGAAGACGAGCAGGTCATCCTGGATCTCCTCCGGGGCGTTGGCGGCGAGCTCCTCGTAGAACGCTGCCACGCCTTCGGCATCGAAGTTCCCGCTCGGGTCGACTGCCTGCGCAACCTTTGCGCCTGCCTGCGCGAGCTCGAGGCAGTCCTCGTCGGCGATGCCGAAGCCGCCGAGATCCTCGTCGGAGCTCTCGTCCTCGGACGTCGCCTCGTCGTCGGTCATCTCATCCTCGCCGGTATCCGACGTCGTCTCGATCGCGGCGTCGTCCGCTGCCTCGTCACTCGAGCCGCCGCACCCCGCGGCGACGACGAGCAGCAATGCGGCGAGCACCGCGAGCAGCGCCAACACAGCCTTGCGATGCGTCATCCGTTCTCACTCCCTCCACGTGCGATTGCCTGCCCCGTCCGTGACGAGACCCTCTCGACGCCGATCCTACGGTGCCGGGGAGACGGATGCCCGCTCGAGCAGCGAGACGCTCTCGATGTGCGGTGTGTGGGGAAACATGTCGACGGGGGTGCAGCGGACGAGCCGGTAGCCGTACTCCTCCACCAGGACCTTGACGTCACCGGCGAGCGTGGTCGGGTTGCACGACACGTAGACGAGACGCGGAGCCTCGAGCGCACCCGTGCGCCGCAGCGCCTTGCCGGCGAGGCCGGCGCGCGGCGGATCGACGACGACGACGTCGGGCGGCCCTGCCTTCTCGCGGAGCTCCTCCAGCGACTGCCCGACGTTGCCGGCGAAGAACGCCGCGTTCTCGACGCCGTTGACGGTCGCGTTCTCGATCGCGCACGCGACGGACTCCTCCGAGATCTCCACGCCCCAGATGCTCGCCGCATCTCTCGCCAGAGCGAGGCCGATCGTGCCGGTGCCGCAGTACAGGTCGTAGACGGTCTCCGAGCCAGTGAGCGCGGCCGCGTCGCGGGCCAGCTCGTAGAGGCGCTCCGCCATTTCGGTATTCGTCTGCAGGAACGCATTCGGGCGCACGCGGAAGCGCAGCCCGAGCAGCTCCTCCTCGATCCACTCGTCACCCCACAGCAGGCGGGTGGGGACACTGGTGACCTCGGCGGGCGTGTCGTTGATCGCCCAGTGGATCGAGCGCACCTCGGGGAAGCGGCGGAGAGTCTCGATCAGGTAGTCGGCGTCGAACCGCTCGCCCGCCGCTGTGACGAGCACGACGAGCACCTGCCCCGTGTTGCGTCCTTCGCGGACGACGAGGTGCCTCAGGTAGCCCTTCTGCGTCTCCTGGTCGTACGCCTGGACGCCTTCCTCACGTGCCCAGTCACGCACCGCCTCGCGGATCCGATTCCCGACGTCGGTCGTGAGCAGGCACTCGTCGAGCGGGAGCACTTCGTCCCAGCGGCCGGCGCGGTGAAACCCGAGCGCCGGGCCGTCCGGTGTCTCCGTGAAGGAGTACTCGACCTTGTTGCGGTACCGGAGTTGCGACGCAGCGGGGACGATCGGCTCGACGGGAGGATCCGGAAGGCGCGCGATCCGGGTGAGCGCATCACGGACCTGCGCTGCCTTGGCATCGAGCTGTCGCTCGTACGCGTAATCCTGGAAGCGACAGCCGCCACACGCACCGAAGTGGGCGCAGGGTGCGGCGACCCGGTCGGCGGTCGGCCTGATGACCTGGTCGGCGGTCGCCTCCGCGAACCCACGCTTGACCTTCGTCACGCGGGCACGCACGACGTCGCCCGGCAGCCCACCGCGGACGAACACGACGAACCCATCGTGACGCGCCACACCCGACCCGCCGTAGGCGAGCGAGTCGACGCGGAGCTCGAGCTCCTCTCCCTTCCGGACCGGCGCAGCCATCGGTGAGCCAGGGTACCGGCCGCCCGGCGACCACCGCCCGGTCGTCGCGCAAAGCACGGAGGCGCCTCCGTAGAAACGTCCGAGGCGGAGCCGACGCGCGCCTGCCTACGCTCGGAGAGATGGCTGTGCCCGCGATCCGCGCCGTGGGGCTGACGAAGCACTACGGCTCGACCGTCGGCGTCTCCGGCTTGACGTTCGACGTCGGGCAGGGAGAGGTCTTCGGCTACCTCGGCCCGAACGGGGCGGGCAAGACGACGACGATCCGCCTGCTCCTCGACCTGATCCGCCCTACGTCAGGGAGTGTCGAGCTCTTCGGTCTCGATGCCCGGCGCGACGCGGTCGCGGTGCACCGGCGCGTCGGTTACACGCCGGGCGACCTCGCTCTCTACGACCGGCTCACGGGCCGTGAGCTGCTGCGCTACTTCGCCTCCCTGCGCGGCCTCGCCGACATCGCACACGCCGAGAACGTCGCACGCCGCCTCGAGCTCGACCTCGACACACGGATCAAGTCGCTGTCGAAGGGGAACCGGCAGAAGGTCGGTCTCGTGCAGGCGTTCCTCGCCCGCCCCGACCTGCTCGTGCTGGACGAGCCGACGTCGGGTCTCGACCCGCTCGTGCAACAGGAGGTCTACGCGTTGATCGACGAGGCGACCGCCGAGGGGAAGACCGTGTTCCTCTCGTCGCACGTGCTCTCCGAGGTACAGCGCATCGCACACCGTGTGGCCGTGATTCGTAGCGGAGGCCTCGTGCTCGTCGAAGGCGTGGCCGAGCTCCGCGCCCGAGCGTTCACGCGGGTCGAAGCGCGGTTCGCAGAGGAGCCGCCTGCCGACGCCTTCGCCGGTCTCCCGGGTGTCCGCGAGCTCTCACGGTTCGACACAACCATCCGGTTCGCCGTCGAGGGGGCTCCCGACCTCCTCGTGAAAGCCATGGCTGCCTATACGACGGTCGGGCTCGACGTCGAGGAGGCCGACCTGGAGGACATCTTCCTCGACCTCTACCGCGGGAGCACGGCCGATGCTGCGTAGCGTGCTCACGAAGACGCTGCGGGACGGTCGCCGCGCGTTCGTATGGTGGACGGTCGGCATCGTCGGCCTCGTCGCCATGATGGTCGCCGTCTTCCCGACCGTTCGCGACAACGAAGAGCTGAACCAGCTCGTACAGGAATACCCGGAGGCGTTGAAAGGCTTCATCGCCTTCGGCGGCGAGGTCGACTACCTCTCGGGCGCCGGCTATCTCGGCTCGGAGCTCTTCTCGTTCATGGTGCCGCTGCTCTTCCTGATCGCCGCCGTCGGCGCGGGCGCCGGCGCGATCGCGGGCGAAGAGGAGCGCGGCTCGCTCGACCTGCTGCTCTCGACACCGGTCTCTCGCACGAGGATCGCGCTCGAGAAGCTCGGCGCGATGGCGGTCGAGGTGATCGGGCTCGGCGCCGTGCTGCTCGTGTGCCTCGCGGTCGGCTCGCCGCTAGTGGACATGGACGTCGGCCTCGGCAAGCTCGCAGCAGCTTGCCTCGGCGCGGTGGCGTTGGCACTCGTCTTCGGCGGGCTCGCGTTCGGGCTGGGGGCGGCGACGGGGCGCCGCGTGCTCGCGATCGGCGCCGCCGTGGCGACGGCAGTGGCTGCCTACGTCGTGAACGGTCTCGCGCCGCTCGTCCCGGCGTTCGAGGCGGTACAGAAGCTGACGCCGTTCTACCAGTACGCAGCGGGCGACCCGCTGCGCTCTGGGCTCGACGTGCCGCGGCTGCTCCTGCTGGTCGGCCTGGGCGCGGCGTTCGGCCTGGCCGGCATCGTGGCCTTCACCCGTCGCGACATCGCGACCTAGCGCGCCGTCTCCAACGTTGCACCCGCACCGTCGTGCGGGCCGGACCTGTCCGGCCCGCTCGAGCGAAGCGGTAGCCGAGCGGCAATCAGTCGAGAAACCGGTCGAACGCCATGAGCTGCCGCACAGTAGGCACGCCCAGGTGTTGTCGTCCGTCCTACTGCAGGACGGTGACGTAGACCGAGCGCTGGCGCGGGCCGTCGAACTCGCAGAAGAAGATGCCCTGCCAGGTGCCGAGCGCGAGCGACCCGTCGTCGCGTAGCGGGATCGTGACGCTCGGGCCCATGAATGCCGCGCGGATGTGGGTCGGCGCGTTCTCCTCGCCTTCCTCGACGTGCTGCCAGGGCCAGGCGGCGGGGACGATCCGCTCCAGGGCCGTCTCGAAGTCGCGCGCGACAGCCGGGTCGGCGTGCTCGTTGATCGTCACACCGGCCGTCGTGTGCGGGACGTAGACGAGCACTGCGGCGCCGCGTTCGCCGCCGACCGCCTCCTGCACTTGGCTCGTGACGTCGACGAGTTGGCTCGGTCGCTCGGTCTGCACCCTGAACTCGCGCACGGCGCGCAATGGTACTCACCGGGGCCGATTCGTCGTACGCTTCGCCCGTGAAGATCCCGGAAACACAGTGGACGCGTAGCGGCGACGTGAACATCGCCTACCAGGTCACGGGCGACGGCCCCGTGGACATCGTCTTCTGCCCGCCGTTCGCCTCCAACGTCGAGCTCGTCTGGGAAGTCCCGCACCGGGCCAAGCTGAATCAGGCGCTCGCGTCGCTCGGCCGCCTGATCACCTTCGACAAGCGCGGCACCGGCCAGTCCGACAGGATCGCGATCGCGCACGTCGCGCCGCTCGAGGAGCGGATGGACGACATGCGCGCGGTGATGGACGCCGCTGCCTCGTCTCGGGCGGTGCTCGTCGGGCTGGACGACGGAGGCTCTCTGGCGATCCTGTTCGCAGCCACCTACCCGGACAGATGCCTGGGCCTCGTGCTCTGGAACACGAAGCCGCGCTACACGTGGTCGCCGGATTTTCCGTGGGCGCCGACGCGCCAGGAGGCCGAAGCCGAGGCGCTCGCGATCGAGCGTTCCTGGGGCACGCTCGAAGACGCGCGCGAGACCGTCGATTGGCTGTTCCCGGGGAACTCGGACCGTGAGGCACTGGCGGCGAGCATCGCCCGGTTCCAACGCAACAGCACGAGCCCTCGGGGTGCGGCCGAGCTCTGGCGGATGATCCTCGACGTCGACGTCGGTTCGTTGCTGCCGCAGCTCACCGTTCCGGTGCTCGTGCTGTCCCGCGACGGGATGGAACAGGACATGCGGGAGGCGGCGCGGCATCTCGCGCAGCGCATCCCGACCGCCCGCCACGTCGAGCTGCACGGCGCCGGTCACGGGCTCTTGTCGGACGGCGGAGCGCCTGCGCTCGCGGAGATCGAGCGCTTCCTCGCGGACGCACAGCAGATGCCCGTCGCCGAACCGGACCGTGTGCTCGCGAGCGTCTTGTTCACCGACATCGTCGACTCCACAGCGAGAGCCGTCGAGCTAGGGGATCAGCGCTGGCGTGAGCTCGTCACCGAGCATCACGCGCTCGTGCGTCGGGAGCTCCAGCGGTATCGAGGAACCGAGCTCGACACGGCAGGGGACGGCTTCTTTGCGAGCTTCGACGGCCCCGCCCGCGCGATCCGCTGCGCCTGTGCGGTGCGGGACGCAGTCGCCGCTCTCGGCCTCGAGGTGCGGGCGGGCGTGCACACGGGCGAGTGCGAGCGGGTCGACGGCAAGGTCGCCGGGATCGCCGTCGTCACGGGCGCCCGTATCGCGGCGCTTGCATCGGCAGGCGAGGTGCTCGTCTCCGCCACGGTCAGAGACCTCGTAGCCGGGTCGAGACTCGCGTTCGAAGACAGGGGCCTGCACGCGCTCAAGGGCCTGCCGGAAGAGCGGCAGGTCTACGCAGTCGTCGGGGCCGAGAGCTAGAAGCTAGAGAGCGCCGCCCGCGGCCGGCGGCGCGCCCGCCTCGAGCGGGTTCTCCCCGCCCGACTCACGGGCGAGGTACTCCTCGACGAGCAGGACGTTGTCGCGCGAGCGCTCGATCACGTCCAGCAGGCTCGACATCGACGCGACTTCCTCGCGCTGTTCCTGCAGGAACCAGTAGAGGAACTGCTCACCGACGAGATCCCCCTCTTCCCGCGCGAGCAGCACGAGGGCGGCGATCTGCTCGGTGACCCGCTTCTCCTGGGCCAGAGCGAGCGCGACCGGTTCGACGACGTCGCCGAACCCGACCTGCGGTGCCTCGACACCGGGGACGCGTACTTCCTCGTCGGCGTCGACGAGGTACTGCACGATCATCATCGCGTGGTTTCGCTCCTCCACCGACTGCCGGTAGAAGTGCGCGGCCAGCTGCGGCAGCGTCTGTGCGTCGTAGTGGACGGCGATCGCGACGTACTGCTGCGAGGCGCCGAACTCGTACGCGATCTGCTCGTTGAGTTGATCCGTGAAACGGGACATAGGGTGATCCTACTCCGACCGGAGGCCACCCCGTTTGCCGGCCCGACCGCACCCACCGTCACTAGGATCCATGGGTGGCAGGGATTCCGCAGACGCTCAAGGGGCGAAGCTTCACCCGTGTCGCCGACTGGTCGCGGGACGAGCTCACGCTGGCACTCGATCTCGCGGACGAGCTGAAGGTCGAGCGGTCGCGACGCATGGAGCTCCGCGTCCTCCCCGGCCGGACGCTCGGGCTGATCTTCCGCAAGCCCTCGACCCGGACGCGGATCAGCTCGGAGGTCGCGATCGCCGAGCTCGGCGGCATGGCGCTGTACGTCCCGGCAGCCGACCTGCAGCTGTCCCGGGGTGAGTCGACGCGCGACACGGCACTCGTGCTCTCCCGCTTCGTGAGCGCTCTCCTGATCAGAACGTTCGAGCAAGCGGAGGTCGACGAGTTCGCCGAGCACGCGTCGATCCCCGTCGTGAACGGGCTCACCGACCATGCGCACCCGCTGCAGGCGCTGGCGGACGCGATGACGATCCGCGAGCGCTTCGGCACGCTCGAGGGGGTCCGGATCGCGTACCTCGGTGACGGCAACAACGTCTGCCACTCGCTCTTGCGGATCGGCGCACGGTTCGGCGCCGACGTCGTCGCCGCCGTCCCGCCCGGGTACGAGCCTGATGCCTCGGTCGTCGACACGGCGCGGGAGGAGGCCGCGTCGACCGGCGGCACGGTGACCGTGACGCACGACCCCGAGGAGGCGGCTACCGGCGCGCAGGTCCTGTACACGGACGTGTGGACGAGCATGGGGCAGGACGCCGAGCGGGAGCAGCGGCTGCGGGATCTGCAGCCCTTCCGCATCGACACCGCTGCGCTCCGCCATGCCGACCAGGATGCGGTTGTCATGCACTGCCTCCCCGCCCATGTCGGCGAGGAGATCACCGAGGAGCTCCTCTACGGGCCGCGGTCGCTCGTCTGGGATCAGGCGGAGAACCGCCTGCACACGCAGAAGGCCGTGCTGGCACTCGTCGTGCGATGAGCTTCGACGACCACGTCCGGGCGGCCCTCGACGGACTGCCACCCGAGATCGCAGCGGCGCTCGACAACGTTGCCGTCATGGTCGAGACCGAGCATCCGGAGGAGCCCGACCTGTACGGGCTCTTCGACGGCGTCCCGCTCACCGAAGGCGGCCCCGTGCCCGGCCAGCTGCCGAACCGGGTCGTGATCTACCGCCGTCCTCTGGAAGAGGACTTCGACGATCCAGCCGAGCTGGAGCACGAGATCCGCGTCACAGTGCTTCACGAGCTGGGGCACTACTTCGGCTTCGACGAGGGACGGCTCACCGAGCTCGGTTACGAATGAGCACCTGGCTCGAGCCGCTCACCTGGATCGCGTTCGCGGTCGGTGCGGTCGTCGTCGGCGTCTTCCTCTTCACGCGTTGGTGAGTCCGTTGCGGGTCTGTTAAGAGCAGGGGCGATCGAGGAATGTCCGGTCCCGGATGTGCGTTTATTCGAGACATGAACGTGCTCACCAGCATCCATTCCGAGATCGACGAGCTCAGCGCGCGCCGCGTCGATCTGTGGCACGCGTTGTCGGCCGGTCGCAACCCCGAAGTGATGGAACGCATCAAGGAGATCGACGAGCGTCTCGGCCAGCTCTGGGACGAGCGCCGCGCGGAACGCGCGCGCATCCGCTTCGGCGAGCGCGAGGCGATCGTCAAGCGCGCCCGCGCCGAAGAGCGCCTCGAGCGCGCCGCTTAGCGGCCCTCCGCCGATCCGGCTCGACCCGAAGGTGCGGCACGGCCGCACCTTCGCCGTAAGATCAGCTCGTGGCACTGCGCAAGCATCACGCCGAGCAGAACTCGGTCGACGACGAGCGCGAGCTGCTCCGAGAGCAGCGCGAGGTGCTCGACAGCCTCCGCCGCCAGCTCGCCGAGCGGGTCCAGGCCGTGGAGCAACGCGAGCAGGAGTTGCTCGCCCTGATCGCGCAGGCGCGCGCCGGCAACCTCCCGGCTGCTCCCGACGCGGCCCGCGAGCACGGTCACGGCGCCGCTGCCGGGACCCGCCTCGCGGAGGTGGAGCGCCGGGAGCGCGCTGTCGCCGAGCGGGAGCGCGCCGTGACGGCTGTAGACGAGACGACGGCCGAGACCGCCGGCGCCGGCGCTGCCGCAGCAGCTCTCGCGGAGCGCGAGCAAGAGCTCCAAGCACGCGAGGAGGCGCTCGCCCGCCGCGTGGCGGAGCTGACGGAGCGAGAAGCAGCCCCAGCCGATCCGGCCGGTGAGCGAGACGCGGAGCACGACCGACGGCTCGCTGAGCTGCGCGATGCCGAGACGCAGTTCCTACGCACACGCCAGGAGCTCGCCGATCGCAGCGAGGCGGTCGCCGCACGGGAGCGTCTCGTGTCCCAACGCGAGCGGGAGCTCGACGACCGTGAGGACTCGACGTGGGAGCGCTCGGGGGTGGCCGAGCTCGAGAGTCGCCTGCGCCGGCTCGAACAGGCCGAGCATCGCATTCCCGACGTCGAGCAGACGCAAGGCTTCAGCGGCGGGTTCCGCAAGCTGCAGGAAGAGGGCACGCGCCGGCCGCCGGACCGCTGAGCACCGTCCGCGCGCCCTCTACACTTGGGGCGCTGGGGCGTTAGCTCAGTTGGGAGAGCGTCGGCTTTGCAAGCCGAAGGTCACCGGTTCGAGCCCGGTACGCTCCATAGCCGCGAACGGCGTGGTTGAGCCGCATCTGGAGTCCCAGGCTCGCATCGACCTGCCGCCAACCCCAAGCTATGTCTCGTGAAGCGGGAAAGCGGGCCTACCCGTGACGGGCCTCCCACGCGGTCAAGAACCCCGCCTTTCCGCGGCGCACGAGCTCGACGGGATCGAGCTTGAGCAGCGAGTCGGGGTAGGTCTCGGTCGAGAAGATCTCCAACTCGAACCAGCCGTCGAAGCCGCCGGCCTCGAGGGCTCCGAAGATGGCCGGCAGATCCATGATCCCGTCACCCGGGAGCGCCCGGTCGTCCCAACCGCGCGTCTGCTCTCGCCAGTCGTTGACGTGCACGGCCGGGAAGCGGTGGGCGTGCTCCCGGATGTGGTCGAGCACGTCCGGCGTGTCCCAGAGGTGCCAGGTGTCGAAGATCACCCCCATCGGCAGCCCCACCTCCTCGACGACCGCGACCGCGTCGGGGATGGTGTCGACAATGGTGAAGTCGTCGCGCGCCGAAGCGTGGATCGGCTCGAGCGCGACGCGCACACCGACCTCCTGCGCTGTCCGAGCGACCTCCCGCAAGCCCTCCACGACGATCTTCCGCGCCTCCTGCAGGTCGCGCTCGCCAGCGGGACCCGTGAGCAAGAGCACGACCTCTGGATCGAAGGCCGCGAGCCGTCGCACTGACGCACAGAGCGCCTCGACCCGCTCCTCCGGATCCTCGGGGCCCGGGAACGGCGGGAGCGGGAGCACGGAGAGCCCCGCAGTCAGGCAGATCGTGGCCTTCAGGCCCGAATCCCGCAGCTTCGAGAGCGACTCGTCGTCGCGTCCGTCGGGCAGCTTCGCCTCGGCGATGCCGATCCCCTCCGAGCCGCCCGCCGCGTAGGCGGCCAGGTCTTCGTCGAAGGAGAGCGGCAACGTGCTGAACTCGGAGACGGAAAAGTGTGGTTGGCTCATATCGGCGCTTCCTTTCAGCGGAGCGGCTTGAGGTGGGTGAACGGCTCGTCGTCGGGCAGCTGATCCCAGGCGAGGCCCTCGTCCTGCGCGGCGATGTAGCGAGGCTCGAGACCCAGCTCCTGCAACACGATGTTGCGTGCCTGTGGGATCGCGGACGCCTTGTAGAAGGCGAGGTGCCGGTTGAAGCCCTGCCGGCCGAACCCGCAGTCTGTGGAGAGGATCAGCTTGTCGGCAGGGATGTGCTCGAGCGCCCGGCGTACGCGGTCGGCGACGACGTCGGGGAAGTCCGCCTGCAACGTGCGGTGGCTGACCACGCCGACCGCCACCTTCTTCTTCAGCGAGTCCTTGTACGGAGCGAAGAGAGGGAGCTCCTCGAGGTCGTTCTCGGTCGCCTCCACCGTCCACACGTCGCCCTTCAGGCGCTCGAGGTAGATCTCGACCGAGTTCGCGTACGACTCGTCGGTGAACACCTTTTGCATGTTCGGGTTGCCCCAGCACGTGTGGATCCAGACCTCGACGTCGTCGAGCCCCTCGATCTCGCGGTTGAAGCAGTCGACCAGGAAGTCGAGCAGCTTCGTCTCGTTCGGGTAGTAGCAGGCCATGAAGTGGAGCGTCGGCTCCTCGATCTGGATCACCTTGCAGCCCGACGCGGCCAGCTGCCTGAGCTCGAGGTTCATCGCCTCGGCCATGTCCCAGGTGACCTGCATCTTGTCGTCGAGGTCGTAGTGGTCGGTGTGGCTGTCCAGGAAGAACGCGAGCACCTGCGCCGAGCACGAGCCGAACTTGATCTGCTTGCCCGAGGCGGCGCTCTGCTGCGCGACCCGCCAGATCTTCGCGTACTCGAGCGGGTTCTTCGGATCGTGCTCGACCTTGTCCACGACACGTGGCCACCGCCACGTCTTGTAGATCGAGTCGAGCATGGTGCCGACCGGGTACGCAAGCAGAGGCGACCGCGTGTTGGCGGTCTGCAGTTCCTCGTGCTCGAGCCCCTTCCACCGCTGCAGCGGGTAGTGATGCCACGAACGCCCGGCGACGTCCTCGTCGAGGTGATAGTCGCCGGTCGTGAGAATGTCGAGCCCCGCACGCTCCTGGTCGGAGACGACGAGTGCGTGCGCATCAGCGAACTGCTCGCGGAACCACGGATCCATCATCGCCGTGTCGAGCGGCCGGCCCCACATGTTGGCCGTGTACCAGCGGGGACGGGGCCACGAGCCCGTCACCGTCGCCGGGAGCATCAGGTCCTTCGTTGCCGTGAACATCGATGTCCTCCTTCGCTGTGTCCTGGAACGGTGAGTGCGGAGCCGGCCCGGAGCCCTTCCGCCTCCGGGGACGACCACATCACGAGACGGAGACGATGAAGACGACTCACGCCGCGAGGCCTCCATCGACGTACAGCACTGTCCCGGTCACGAAGGCCGCCGCCGAGGACGCGAGCCAGACGGCCGCGCTCGCGGCATCATCCGGTCGGCCCGCTCGTCCGAGCGGCGTTGCGGCGGCGGCCGCCTCGCGCTCCTCGTCCGACCAGGTACGGGTGGTTGGGGTGTCCAGAAAGCCTGTCGCAACTGCGTTCGCCCGGACGCCGTGCGGCCCGCCGGCCCGTGCCAGCGCGCGCGTCAACCCGTGCGTGCCCGCTGTCGTCGCCGCGACCGCCTCTGCGCCCGGCAACGCGCGCGCAACACCCGCGAGCGGCGTGACGAGGACGATCGCGCCCTTCCCGCGGACGCTCATCGCCCGTAGCGCGACGCGCGCGAAGGCGTAGGCACCGCGGAGGTTGACGGCCATCAGCGCATCCCACTCCTCCATGTCCGTGTCCTCGAGCGCGAGACGCTTGTGAAGCATGTCGCAGTGCAGCAGAACGTCCAGCCTGCCCGCGCGCAGCGTGGCCGTTGCGACGGCCTCCTCTGCCGTGTACTCACCGGCGGGATCTCCGACGATCGCGATACCGCCGATCGTCGCAGCTGCCTGCTGAACACGCTCGGCGTCGTCGTCGACGAGCACGAGCTCGGCGTCCTCATCCGCCAGCCGACGCGCGCACGCAAGACCAACGGCGCTGGTCGCCCCTGTCAGCACGCAGGTCGAGCCCGCGAGACCGAGGGGGTCGTCCTCGCTCATGCCGGTACGCGCGCTCTCGCGGGCAGCAGCACGTCAGGCCGCCGGCGCGAAGGCGCTGACCCCTCCGGCCGCGTAGACCGATCTGCCGTCCGGGCCGAACACATGAATGCGAGAGAGGTCGAACGCCACGGGCAGGAGCTCGTCCGGTTCGATGCGCACGTCCGGCTCCGTCATCGCCTTGACGAGCTTGCCGTCCAAGTCGAGGTCGATGATCGCCTCTCCTCCGAGCGGCTCGACCGCGATCACACGGCAGCGCATGGCCGCCCCCGCAGCGTCGGCACCGATGCGAATGTCCTCCGGCCGGACGCCAACCTGCAGCTCCTCGCCGGCCTGTGAAGCGATCGCGTCGACGCGGGCATCGAGCGACGCCTCGAGCGAGAACGCGTTCGAGCGCAGCGTGACCCCGCCGTTCCCGGAGTCGACGCGCACGGGCACGAGGTTCATCGGCGGCACACCCACCGTCGTGGCGACGAACGTGTTGACCGGGCGGTTGTAGACCTCGTCCGGGACGCCCACCTGCTGAACCCGCCCACCGTTCAGCACGCAGATCCGGTCGGCCATGCTCATCGCCTCGACCTGATCGTGCGTGACGTAGACGAGGGTGCGCCCGAGGTCCCGCTGCAGGTACTTCAGCTCCGCCCTCATCTGCAGGCGCAGGAGCGCATCGAGCGCGGAGAGCGGCTCGTCGAGGAGGTAGACACGAGGGGCGCGCACGAGGCACCTCCCGATCGCTACACGCTGGCGCTCCCCGCCAGAGAGGTTCCCGGGGCGCCGCTTCAGGAGCGGCTCGATCTGGAGTAGTGCCGCCGTTTCGTTCACGCGACGGTCGATCTCGGAGGAGGAGACCTTCTCGCGGCCCTGTCGCAACGGAAAGGCAAGGTTGTCGTACACCGTCTTGTCGGGATACAGGGCGAGGTTCTGGAAGACGATGGAGACGTTCCGCTCGCTCGGCACGAGGTCGGTGACGTCGTTGCCGCCGATCAGCACGGCTCCCGCCTCGGGCCGCTCGAGACCGACGATCGTGCGGAGCAGCGTCGTCTTCCCGGCGCCAGGAGGCCCGAGCACGCAGAAGAACTCGCCGTCCGCGATGTCGAGCTCGACGTTGTCGAGGGCGGTGACGTCGCCGAAGCGCTTGGTCACGCCTGCGATCTGGACGCCGCTCATCAGACGAGCGCCTTGCCGCTCTCGTCCGCGAACACGTGCACACGGCCGGCGTCGAAGGCGAGGCCGACCGCCTCACCGACCCTGGGCCTGACGGTCGGCGGCACCGTGACACGCAGCATGTGAGCGTCGTTCGTCAAGTGGACGATGTTGCGGGGGCCGAGCGACTCGATCAGCGTGACCGTGCCGCGCAGCGTCGCCGACTCCGATCCGGGCTCGACGAAGCCAATGTGCTCGGGTCGTATCCCCATCGTGAACGTGCCGCCGTCGCCGTTCCCCCCGCGCGCGCGCGCCGCCAGTGGGCGAGCGTCCGCGACCGGCACAGTGAGCACGAGGTCGTCGCCCGTGTGATCGAGCGTCACCGGCAGGAAGTTCATCATGGTCGAGCCCACGAACCCCGCCACGAACCGGTTCGACGGTTGGTTGTAGACCTCGTCGGGGGTCCCGTACTGCTGCAGCTGACCCTGATCCATGATCGCGATCTTCTCCGCCATCGACATCGCCTCGATCTGGTCGTGGGTGACGTAGATCATGGTCTGCGCGAGCTCGCGCTGGAGTTTCTTCAGCTCGGCGCGCATGTAGCTGCGGAAGCCGGCGTCGAGGTTCGAGAACGGCTCGTCGAGCAGGAAGATCCCCGGCTTCGTGATCATGCTCCTGCCGATCGCGACCTTCTGCAGGTCGTTGACCGAGAGCTCCTTCGGCCGACGATCGAGCAGCTCCTCGATGCCGAGAAGCCGTGCGACCTCCCGCACCTCCTGCTCGATCTCCGCCACCGAACGCTTGCGTACCTTGAGACCGAACGCGATGTTGTCGAACGCCGACATGTGAGTGAAGATCGCGTAGTTCTGGAAGACGAAGCCGACGTTGCGGTCCCCGGGCTTCAGGTTGTTCACCACCGCGCCGTCGAACAGGATCTCGCCGCGGGTCGGCTCGAGCAGACCGGAGAGCATGTTCATGGTCGTCGACTTGCCACAGCCCGAGGGCCCGAGCAGGGCGACGAAGGTGCCGTCCTCGATCACGAGGTCGAGGTCCTGAACCGCGGCGAAGCGGCCGAACATCCTGGTGACGCTCTGGATCTGGATCTCTGCCACAGGCGTTAGCGCTTGATCGCGCCGAAGGTCAGACCCCGGACGAGGTGCTTCTGGATCAGGATCGAGAGCAGCAACGGCGGCGTGATCAGGATCACGCCGAGTGCCGCCCGGGAGCCGAACTCCTCACCGGTCGCAGCAGACGTGATCTGGCTCAGGAAGACGGGCGCCGTGACGACGTTGTTGCCGGAGAGCACGAGAGCGATCAGGAAGTCCGACCAGTTGAGGATGAACACGAACAGAGCGGTCGCCGCGAGGCCGCCCTTGACGAGAGGTAGGACGGACTTGCGGAAGGCCCCGAACTGTGTGCAGCCGTCGACGATCGCGGCCTCACCGATCTCGCGTGGCACCTCGTCGAAGAAGCTCTTCATCAACCACACGACGAACGGGAAGGTGACGGCCCCGTAGATCAGGATCAGTCCGAAGCGCGAATCGAAGAGCTGGAGGTACGTCCACAGGAAGAGAACCGGGATCATGATCGCGATCGGCGGGAACATCCGCAGCTGCAGGATCGCGAAGCCGAGCATCTTGCCACCCGCCCGGTAACGCGAGATGCCGTAGGCCGTGAACACCCCGACGAGGAGCGCGAGCAGCGTCCCGAAGACCGACGTGACCAGACTCGTGACGATCGAGTCGGTCGCGTTGATCGGTGTCGACACGAGGAAGCTGTCGGAGCCCCCTGGTGTGCCACCGAAGATGCGCCGGAAGTTGTCGAGCGTTGGCTCGTCCGGCACCCAATACGTCTTCCCACTGGTCGGCGTCCACTCGTCGGCAGGCTTGAACGCCATCGTCACCGTCCAGTAGACGGGGAAGAGAAAGATGCAGAGGACGACGGCGATCAGGAACACCCTGAGCGCCGTCCGGAGAGCCTTCACGACGGTTCCCCTTCCTGGCGGCGCTCGAGTGGCTTGATCGCCTGCGAGGCGGCGATGCTGACGAAGATCATGACCAGGATGGCGAGCGCGGCGGCGTAGCTCCACTCCGAGTTCTGGAACGCCTCACGGAAGAGCTTGACGGAGATCGTCGACGACGCCTCACCCGGGCCCCCGGTCGTGAGCAGCCACGCGGCATCGAAGATCTTGAAGGCCTCCATTGCGCGAATGATCAATGCGATCACGATGATCGGCTTCACGATCGGAAGCACGACGTGTCGGAGCTTCTGCGCCCACGACGCGCCGAGGATGTCCGCTGCCTGGATCTGGTCCTCCGGTACCGCCATCAGCCCGGCGAGCAGGATGAGGAACATCAACGGCGTCCACTGCCAGATGTCGACGATCACGACCGAAATGGGCGTGAGCGTCGGGTCGGTGAGCCACCTGGGCTCGACCGTTCCGGGCAGGACGGCCGTGAGGATAGTGTTCACGGGCCCGCTCGTCTGGAGGAGCAGGTAGAAGACGAAGCCCGAGACGGCGGGCACGATCATCATCGGGATCAGGAAGAGGACGGTCGCGACCTGCCGGCCGAGGAACTTCTCGAGGAAGAGGAGCGCGAGGGCGAATCCGAGCAGGAACTCGATGCCGGTGGCGGCGACGGTGATCACGATCGTCCGCAAGACCGCCGTGAGGAAACTGGGAGAGGTGAGCCCGTCCCAGAAGTTCGTGAACCACGCCCAGTTCTGATATGCGGAGTACCACTGGGTCCCGGTCGTGGGCGTCCACGTGGTCAGGCTGATGTAGATCTCCATCACGACCGGGAAGACCACGAGCAACAAGAGCAGGGCGACGCCGGGCAGGATCAGCAGCCGCGAGATGCGTCGATGCGGATCGACGGACTTCGCGGGCATGCCGTCGCTCGGCGGCGCTGCGCCCACTGGTGTCGCTGTATCGGTCGTGACTCCCATGGAAAGCGGCGGCTCCCCCGGGGCAGAGCCCCGGGGGAGCCTAGTCGTGCTGGATTGGTTGTCTAGACCTTGCCCTTGGCCGAGTCGGCGATCTTCGGCCAGCCCGCCTTGCCGGCGCGCCAGGCCTTGATCTGCTTCGCACGGCCGACCTTGTTCGTGATCTTGTTCCACTCCGCAGCGACCGCGTTCAGCGCCGCCTGCGGCGACGACTGGCCCGAGAGCGCCTTCGAGAGGTTGATGTCGAGCGCGTTGATGTACTGGTTCGCACCCTTCAGGGCCCCGGTGATCGACGGCGTCGCTCCGGGGATCGTCAGCCCGAGCACGTCCACGGTGCGCGGCGTGTAGCTCGACCGCACGAGCGGGTCGGACAGGCACGCGACCTTGCACGGATCCTGATAGCCACCCGGATTCGCGGTCAGCCACGTGTAGATCGGGCCGGAGGCCACCCACTGCAGGAAGAGGTAAGCGGCCTCGTGGTACTTGGACGGCGAGAACGCGTTCACGCCGTTGGAAGCGTTGAAGTACAGGCTCGTATGACGCACGAGCTTGCCGTTCACCCTCCAGCCGGGCATCGGGATGGCGTGCGTCTTGGACCCGACGTCGAAGCCGCTCTTGTCGAACGGGCCGCCCTTCTTGTGGAACTTGGTGAGGTTGTTGAAGGCGATCGTCATGGCGGCCCCGCCGTCACCCCAGTTCTGGTACTGCTCGGGCCAGCTCCAGCTGAGTGCGTCCTTCGACCCGTACTGGGTCGTCTTGATCAGGTGGTTGAGCGCCTTGAGGCCACCCGGGCCGTTGATCAGCGGCTTCATGTTGTCGTCCCAGTAGTACGCGACCGGGCTCTTCGTCGACGTGTAGCGCATGAGGAAGTTGAGCCATCCCCAGATGGGCGAACGGAGGTCGGTGGCGCCCAGGAGGTTGTCGGCTGGCCGGTTGAAGAACTCGGCCATGTCCGCCTGCTCGTCCCATGTCCTCGGCGGCGCGAGCGCGTAGCCGTACTCCGCCCTGAAGGCCGCCTTCTCCTTCGGGTCGTTCCAGAGGTCCTTCCGGATCACGAAGATCTGGTAGTCGCCGTCTGAGGTCACCGCGTAGGGCTTGCCGTTGTAGTAGTTGACCGCCTGCGTGGTCGTCTTGCCGCCGATGTAGCCCCACTTCTTGTCGTTCCAGTCGGGCCGGTGCTTCCTGACGTAGCCGCCGAGGTCGAGGAGCAGACCGGCCTCGGCGAGGTCGCCGGTGGAATGCATGTCGAGCTGAACGATGTTCAGCGAACCGTCGCGAGTCGCAGCCCTCTGTGCGTTCTTGGCGTACGTCGTTTCGTTGTCGATGGGGACGAACTTGATCTTGATGCCGGTCTCCTCTTCCCACAGCTTGCTCGGCGGAGTGGCACCCTTCGGGAACGGCGTCGAGTAGTTGCCGATCGAGCCCGGCCACATCCCGACGACGAGCTGGGTCGGCTTGCGCGACTTGGGCAGCGCCTTCGCCGCCGCAACGGCGCGGCCGGCGCCCGAGTTTGCCGGGTACTGGTAGCGCTTCGAACCCGGCCATCCCGACGGGCCCCCCGCCGCACGGGCAACGCGCGTCCGCCGAGCTGCCTTCTCCACCCCGCCGGCGGCCGGGCTTGCGATCGCGAGCCCGAGGCCTGCCGCTGCACCCGCTGCGACCGCTTGGCGTCGAGTCGTCCGCCGTCCCGCGGGCGCCTCCTCGGGGTGCTCGTCACGCTGATTGGCTTGCTGGTCCACCACGACCTCCTGTCGTTGAGCCGGTCCGTGCTTCGAATGTGAGCGTGGCCGGCGAGAGTTCGCGACCTGCGAGTACACGCGCTGGCGACCGAAGGCCGCCCCGCAATCGGTTACGACGTATCGGTCACCTCTCTTCCGCGCGCGGACTCGACATCGCTGTGTGTGACTCCTCCGACGTGCCAGACGTCGAAAGGATAGGCCGCCACCCGACGCGGAATCGCGGGCACCGAGTGGCGCTTGAACCTGATCTCCTTGGCACTGGTGTTCGGAACACTTCTGGCGCGCCCGTTCCTTGTTCGAGGAGTGCCTCGCAATGCCCTGACCTACCGCTTGCGACAACACCCTACGGGACGGCTCGAACCTTGTCTAGTGGGATATACCCCACTATCTCGTACCCCGACGCGGCGCGCGGGGCCGAGGTCGGTCGAGTGCCTTTGACTTACACCGAGGCGATTGTTAGCGTCCCGGAGGGCCGAACTGTTCGGAGCAATGTCGGACTGTTCGGATCGCGGGAAAGGGAACCCCACTGCCTCTCACGAGCCGAAGCGAGCGTGTCACCCTGCCGGTTCAGATTGCCGGGGAGTTGCGCTCGCAGATCGAGACATCCGCCCTCCAGCCAGGAGACAAGCTCCCGGGCCACCGCGACCTCGCACTGAGCCATGGCGTGAGCCTCGGGTCGGTGCGCGAGGCGATCAGCATCCTGATCGGCGACGGCCTCGTCGAGACCCGTCACGGCCGCGGCACGTTCGTCGCCGAGGCAAGTGGTCTCCCCTTGCGTTCACTCGCACCCGTGACCCGAGCGGAGATCGAGGAGTTGATCGAGGCGCGTGAGCTGCTCGGTCTCAGCATCGTCGCGATGGCCTCGGAGCGAGCCTCCGCGGAGCAGATCGCACGGCTCCGGCGTGCGATCGATCGTATGCAGGCGACCGCTGCCGATGCCGACCTCTACCCGGAGGCGGACGTCGCCTTCCACCTCTCACTCGCCGAAGCGGCAGGCAACCGCTTCCTCGTCAAGGTCATGGAGGACATTCGCGAGCTGCTGCGCCGAGACATCGAGTTGTCGGCGGGTGCAGGCATCCGCCGGTTCGGCGACCTGCAGTACAGCGTCGACTCGCACAGCGAGCTCGTCGACGCGATCGAGGCAGGCGATCCCGATGCCGCACGCAGTGTCCTGCTCGACATCATGAGCCGCCACCACGAGTTCGTGATCGGTCTCTACGCCCTTGCACCCCCGTCGCCGCCCGACGAGGAGGCACGCTGTTGCTGAGGAGCGCGTCGCACACATGGAAGTAGCACCCGGCATCCACCGGATCGAGAGCGTGCTCGGCCCTCGACCGTTCTCCCAGTACCTGCTGCGAGACGAGCGCTCGCTCCTCGTCGACACCGGTGTGAAGGAGACGCCGGCAACCGTGATCCTCCCGTTCCTCGACGGTCTCCAGCCGGACCTCGTCCTCAACTCGCACGCGGACGTCGACCACTACGGGGGCAACTCGGCGATCAAGGAGGCTGCCCCGGATGCGCTCTTTCTCGCCCACGAGCTCGACGTTCACTGGATCGAGAGCGCGGACGCGATCATGCGGGAGCGCTACGGCTGGTACGCGCAGCACGGGCTCTCCTACGAGCCGGAGGTCTTGGCCTGGTTGCGCGACGCAATCGGGCCGGACACGCCGGTCGACGTCCACCTTCGCGCCGGCGAGAGGATACGCCTCGGTCCACGACTCACGGTCGAGGTTCTCCACCTGCCTGGCCACACTCCGGGGCACGTCGGGCTCTGGGATCCCGCTTCCGGCACTGCCATCGTGATCGACGCGGTGATGGGCCGGGGGCTCCTCGACACGGAGCAGAACGTCATTCACCCACCTCCGTACTTCGATGTCGACGACTATCTCGGCGCTGCACGCACGCTGCAAAGGCTCGCACCCCGGCGTCTGCTGACGGCGCACTACGACGTGATGGAGGGCGAGCAGGTCGACCGCTTCCTCGCTGACACGATCGCCTTCGTCGAGGACGCGAGGCGGATCGTCGAGGACGCGCTCGCGAACACGGGCGAGCTGACACTTCCGGACGTGCTCGCGCTCGGCGACGCGCGGCTCGGACCGTTCACGTCGATGCCGAACGAGCTCGCCGGCTCGCTCAGGGCCCACCTACGCCAGCTCGTGCGTCAGGGACGTGCGGAGGAGGATCCTTCCGGCCTACGCTGGACAACCGCGACCAACCAAGAGGGAGGCACGTAATGGAGCTCGGGATCATCAGCTCGATCTGGTTCGATACGCCCGTCGGCCGGCTCGAGGGAATTCGCAAGGCCAAGGAGATCGGATTCGACACGTACGACATCTTCGAGGACCCGCTCGACATCACCGACGCCGAGCGCGAGGAGATCAAGGCCGCATGTGAGGAAGCGGGCCTGCCGATCCGCTCCGTCGTGTGCGTCGCGTTCGGGATCGTCGACTTCAACCCGTCGGTGCGGGGGTTCACGCTCGACCGGATCAAGGCATACGTCGACCAGGGCGCGTACCTCGGAGCACGTAACGTCCTCCTCGTCGTCGGCGAGTACTACTGGGACGGCGAGGTGTTCCCGCGCTCGGCCATCTGGGACATGGCCAAGGGCATGGTCAAGGAAGCGGGGGAGTACGCGCATGCGAAGGGGCTCGAGATCGTGCTCGAGCTCGAGCCGTTCAGCGAGGCGCTGCTGAAGGACGTGCACGAGCTCGTGCGCTTCGTCAAGGAGATCGACCACCCGGCGGTGCGCGCCAACGCCGACATCTCGCACCTGCACCTCTCGGACTGCTCGTTCGAGGATGTCGCGCTGATGACCGGCCTGATCGGGCACATCCACCTCTCCGACTGCGACGGCGAGGTGCACGGCGACATGCCGGCCGGCATGGGCGTGACACCGATCAAGGAGTACCTCGCAGCGATCCGCGACACCGGCTACGACGGCACAGTCTCGATCGAGCTCGAGTACGCGCCGAATCCGGACGAGATCGTCGCCTGGGCGCAGAAGGCCTACGACGGCACGGCCGCGATCATGGCCGACCTCGGCGTGCGCGGCTAGGGGGCGACGATGGGAGCGATCGACCTCCACACCGGCCCCGACCTGCCGTCGAAGACGGACTACGGCATCGGCTGCATCGGCGCCGGGTTCATCATGAAGGACATCCATCTCGTGGCCTACGGGGAAGCCGGCTTCGATGTCGTCGCCCTGGCCTCACGCACGCCGGCCAACGCGAAGGCGGCGGCCGCCGAGCGCGGCGTCGAGAAGGTGCACGACACATGGCAGGAGCTCCTCGACGACGAGCGGGTCGAGATCGTCGACATCGCGTTCCCACCCGACCAGCAGCTCGACATCGTCCGAGAGGCGGTCAAGCGGCCGCACGTGAAGGGGATCCTGGCGCAGAAGCCGGTCGCTTTCACGCTCGGCGAGGCGGTCGAGATGGTGCGGCTGTGCGAGGAGGCGGGCGTCAAGCTCGGCGTCAATCACAACATGCGCTACGACCAGTCGATGCGGGCGCTCAAGTCGCTCCTCGGTGCAGGCGAGCTCGGCACGCCGATCGTCGCCGAGATCGTGATGAACGCGCGGCCGCACTGGCAGGAGTTCCTCAAGCAGTACGGGCGCATCGCGCTGCTCAACATGTCGATCCACCACCTCGACGCGTTCCGCTTCCAGTTCGGCGACCCGGAGCGGATCTACGTGTCGGTCCGCGACGACCCGAGCCTCGACTACCCGACGAAGGACGGGAGCGCGTTCTACATCCTCGAGTACGCCGACGGGCTGCGGGCGATCGGCCTGGACAACTGCTACACATGGGCCGACCACGGCATCCAGTGGCGCGTCGAGGGAACCGAGGGCATCGCGAAGGGCACGATCGGCTGGCCCGACTACCCGGCAGGCAGCCCCTCGACGATCACCTGGACGACGCGAGCCATGGACGGCCTCTGGGAGAGTCCGACCTGGGACGAGATGTGGTTCCCGCAAGCCTTCAAGGGCACGATGGGCCAGCTCATGCGGGCCATCCAGGAGGACTCCGAGCCGGCGATCTCGGGAGGGACGACGATCGGCACGATGGTGCTCGTCGAGGCCGCGTACCGCTCCGCCGCCGAGGGGAGGGCGGTGCCGCTCGCCGAGATCAGGTCCGAGGCAGGCCTGTGAGCGACGGGCCGTTCTCGCTCGACGGCCGCGTTGCGCTCGTGACCGGCGCCGGCGGTGGGCTGGGAGAGGGTATCTGCCTCGCTCTGGCCGCCGCCGGCGCATCGGTGGCCTGCATCGACCTGACCGAGGAGAAGAGCCGGACGCGAGCCGACGACGTGACCGCCGCGGGAGGCACGGCGATACCCGTCGTCGCGGACGTCTCGAGCAAGGCGTCCACCGAAACCATGGCGGCCGAGGTCGTCGACGCGCTCGGCGGGATCGACATCCTCGTCAACAACGCTGCCATCTACCCGTCCCGACCATGGACGGAGATCACCGAGGAGGAGTGGGACGACGTCCTTGCGGTCAACGTCAAGGGCTACTTCCTGTGCGCGCGGGCGTGCCACGAGTCGATGGCCGGCCGCGGACGCGGTCGGATCGTCAACATCGCGTCGATCACGCTGTTCGGCGGCTGGGAGAAGCTGCTCTCCTACGTGACGTCGAAGGGCGGCGTGCTCGCCTTCACTCGCGGCCTCGCGCGCGAACTGGGCCCCGAGGGCATCACCGTCAACTGCGTCGCACCCGGCGCCTTCCCCACCGACGCCGAGAAGATCCACCCCGACCCCGAGGGCTACAGCCGCTATGTGCTCGAGCACCAGTCGCTCAAGCGGCGCGGCACACCAGAGGACGTCGGGAACCTCGTCACGTTCCTGGCCGGCGACGCGTCGTCCTTCGTGACCGGTCAGATGGTCGCGATCGACGGCGGCTGGGTCATGCACTGACGGGGTCGCCGACCGTCAGGGGACGGGAGGCGAGTCCCAGGCAGCCCGCACCATCGCCCGTACGTTGTCGAGCGGCGTGATCCGAGGGACGACGCAGCCCGAGCCGAGCAGGTAGCCACCGCCGCGACCCTCTTCGAGGCATCGCTCCGAGACCGCGCGCACCCGCTCGGGTGTGCCCTGTAAGAGCACCGTCACCGGGTCGACGTTGCCGATCACGCAGGCGCGGTCGCCGATGATGCTCCGTGCGAGCGCGAGGTCGACTTTGTGGTCGACCTCGATCACGTCGGCTCCGGTCTGCGCGTAGAGGTCGAGCACTCTGGTCGAGTCGCCGCAGATGTGGAGGAGCGTCTTCGCTCCGTACTCCCTCCATGCTTCGAGGACCTTGCGCTGGTAGGGGAAGGCCCACTCCTCGTAGTCGGCGGGGGAGATCACGTCACAGGACGCGAGCGAGTCGCCGCAGTGGAGCAGGTCCGCACCCGCGTCGACGCATGCCCTGCCGAACGCGATCAAGGCGTCCGCAGCGAGGTCGAGCGCACGGTGGATCGCTTCGGGCTCGCTCTCGGGCATTCCCGCCTTGGCCATCCCGATCTCGATCAGGAACTCCTGAGTGCCGATGAAGTACGACGCGAGAGCGAAGGGGCCGGTGCCGGGCGTGCGGATGGCGACCTCGTCTCCCACCGCCCTGCGCACCAGGCGTGTCGCCTCGAGGATCACGGGCATGCGGCCGTCGGTCAACGGGTCGGGCACCTCGAGGTCGTCGACATCGGCTATCCGCTCGAGCGGCGGTCCGACGAGGTGCGGCGTCTCGTCGACCGGCAGCTCGGCGACGCAACCGAACCCCTCGGCGATGTAGTAGTTGTCGCACCCGACGAAGATCACGTCCTGGCCGACCTGCTCGTGGAGTGCGAGCTGGCCACGGGCCATGGTCTCGGCATCGCTGCAGAACAGACCGATCGGCGCGTCGATCACGGCCGCGCCGAGGTCGAGCATCATCGGGCCGACCGGGACGCGATCGGTGGGCCGGCGCTCGAGGGTGGCGAGGACGAGCTCGCGAGACGTCACCGCGGGCCCTCTTGCTCGAATCCCAGGGCACGCGAGACCCGCTCGGCACCGTCGCGCACGAGCGTCGCCGTCGCATTCTCGTCGCCGAGGATCGACGGCCTGAGGCCACCGACCGAGAGCGCAGCGACGACGGAGCCGGTGTGGTCGCGGATCGGCACGCCGATGGAGGCGATGCCGAGCCGGATGTCGCCGTCGCTCACGGCGTAGCCGCGCTCGACGACCGCTCGCAGTTCGCGCTCGACCGCCCCGCGAGAGGCGGGCGTGCGCTCGGTGAGCCGCTCGAAGACCGCGCGCTCGAGGTAGCCGCAACGGAAGCGGGCTGATTCGTGGGCGAGCAACGCACGGCTCGCGGCGCCGAGGTGAAGGGGGAGCGTCTCACCGAGCCGGAGCGTCAACGACTGGACCCAGATCCCGTCGATCCGGTCGATGCAGAGCGCGTCGTCGCCTCGCCTGACGCAGAGGTAGGCGGTCTCCTCCGTGACGCGGTGGAGGTCTTCGACGACCGGCCGCGCGGCCCCGCGCACCTCGAGGCGTCGCCCGACGGCCGCGCCCAGATGGAACAGGCGCAGACCCAGCCGGTAGAGGCCGGTCCCGTCGACCCTTTCTGCCAGGCCCACCTCGCAGAGCCGCTCGAGGGCACGCGCCACGTCGACGCGACGCATCCCCAGGACGTCCGCCAGGCGGGCCGGTCCGGCCTCACCCTCGGCTTCGAGCGCCCCTAGCGCCGCGACGGCATCGTCGAGCGCGTCGAGCTCGCGTCCGCCGGAGCCGTCCATGGAAGCCGCCGGGGCCGCGACGAACGTGCCGCGCCCCGGGATGCGCCGGACGAGACCGTCGACGGCGACGCGGTCGAGCGCTGCCCGAACAGTCATGCGGCTGACGCCGAACTCCTCGCCGAGCGCGGCCTCGGTGGCAAGCGGAGCGCCGTCGGGCAGCCGCGCGATACGGTCACGCAAGACGCGCTCGATCGCGGACGTGCGTGAGACGCGGGGCGTACGCGCTGAACGCGCCAGGGTCATACAAATAAAGTATAGACAAATCGAACGGAGGAGAGACGGTGGCTAGGAAGCTCGAGCTCGGGATGATCAGCTCGACGTGGCTGGGGACACGGATCGAGCGTCTGGACGGCATCCGGACGGCGAAGGAGATCGGCTTCGACACGTACGACATCTTCGAGGACGCGCTCGACCTGACGGACGCCGAGCGGGCCGAGATCAAGGCCGCGTGCAGGGCTGCCGGACTTCCGATCCGGTCTCAACTCTGCGTCGCATTCGGACTTGTCGACTTCAACCCAGCAGTGCAGCGCTTCACGCAGGAGCGGCTGCGCGCGAACATCGACCAGGGCGCGTTCCTGGAAGCGCGCAACCTCGTCGTAGTGGTGGGCGAGTACTACTGGGACGGAGAGGTCTTCCCGAATGCAGCGATCTGGGACATGGCGGTCGCCGGCGTGCGCCAGGCTGGCGAGTACGCAGCCGAGCGGGGACTCGAGGTCGTCGTCGAGCTCGAGCCGTTCCAGACCTCACTCGCGAAGGACGTGCACGAGCTCGTCCGGTTCGTGCGCGACGTCGACCTCCCCGCGGTGCGCGCGAACGCCGACATCTCGCACCTGCATCTGTCGGGCGCGTCGTTCGACGACGTGAAGGAACTGACCGGACTGATCGGTCACATCCATCTCTCGGACTGCGACGGCAAGGTGCACGGCGACCTGCCCGCGGGACGGGGTGTCACGCCGATCCAGGAGTACCTGCAGGCGATCGTCGACACCGGCTATCAGGGCACCGTATCGATCGAGCTCGAGTACTCGCCCGACCCCGACGAGATCGTCGCGTGGGTCGAGGAAGCGTACGAGAGAACGTCCGCAATCATGCGAAATGTCGGAGTGCGGCCGTGACCCGCCGGGCACGATGAGAACGCTGGACGGCGAGATCGCCGTCGTCACCGGCGCGACGAAGGGGATCGGCGAGGCCGTGGCGCGCGCCCTGGCCGAGGCCGGCGCGCGCGTGGCGGTCACCTCGCGCGACCCCGTCGCAACGGCGGCGGTCGCCGGCTCGCTCGGCGACGGGCACCTCGGTCTGGCCATGGACGTCCGCTCGACCGCGTCGGTGGACGAGGCGGCCGCGACGATCGCTGAGCGTCTCGGGACGCCGAGCATTCTCATCAACAACGCAGGGGTCAACCGCATCGGTGCCGCGGAACTCTTCACCGACGACGACTGGGCCCTCGTGCTCGACGTCGATCTGACGGGCGTCTACCGCTGCTGCCGGGCGTTCGGCACGCAGATGTTGGAGGCGCGGCGGGGAGCGATTGTCAACGTCGGCTCGATCATCGGGGCGCTCGTGGGCATGCCCGGCCGGGCGCCATATGGGGCCGCGAAGGCGGGTCTCGTCGGGCTCACGCGCATCCTCGCCGTAGAGTGGGCCGACCGCGGCGTACGCGTGAACGCGCTGCTACCCGGGCCGGTGCGCACGCCGATGGTGCTCGACGCGATCGAGCGCGGGATCGTGGACGAAGGCGCGGTCGTCGACCACACACCCGCCGGCAGGCTGGCCGAGCCGGACGACGTGGCGGGGGCTACGGTCGCGCTGTGCGATCCGCGCGCGGCCTTCGTCACGGGTCAGGTGATCGCCGTCGACGGTGGCTACGCAACGTTCGGCGCGGCTCATCCGGCGTCCCGCCGCTACGGCCCGCCCACGCCGTGATGCGGTTCGAGATGACGGGGTAGGCTGCGCTCGTGCCCGACCTCTTCGGACGCAGCCTCACGCGCCGCGATCTCGCACGGCGGGTCGGCCGGCTCGATCAGGTGGCCGGGCTCCGGCTCCTGACGCTCGGCGACGGCGGGTCGCGCGGGGTCCGCGTGCTCGAGTTCCGGACCGGGACCGGCTTCGCGTTCGACGTGCTCATCGACCGCGCGTTCGACATCGGACGTTGTGAGCTGCGCGGCGTGCCCCTCGCCTGGCAGTCCGCTGTCGGCGTCGAGGGACCGTGGTACTACGAGCCGGAGGGGCTCGGCTTCTTCCGCGGCTTCGGCGGCGGGCTCCTGACCACCTGCGGCATCGACCACGCGCTGTTCATGGCAGAGGACACCGCCCAGCAGTACCACTACCCGCCGAAGGAGACCGAGACGTTCGGGCTCCACGGCCGGGTCTCGAACCGGCCAGCCCGCCTGGCGGGGTACGGCGAGCTATGGGACGAGGACGCCTGCACGCTCTGGGCGGAGGGAGAGACGCTGCAGGCGACGGTCTTCGGCGAGCAGCTCGTGCTCCGCCGCCGGATCGAGGCGGCGGTCGGCGAGTCCCGGCTGCGGATCCGGGACGTCGTCGAGAACGTTGGGCACGACCGCACGCCGCACATGCTCCTGTACCACGTCAACGCCGGCTACCCGGTCGTCGACGAGGGCTCGGAGCTCGTCGTCTCGGCCTCGGGCGTGACCGCGCGCGGCGCTCACCCCGTCGAGGGCTACCGCGTCCTGGCGCCCCCCTCGGCCGGGTACGTCGAGCAGGTCTTCGAGCACGACGTGGTGGCCGACGCCGGTGGCGCTTCGCTCGCCGCGGTCGTCAACCGACGACTCGGGGTTGGCGTCTACGAAGTGTTCCGACGTGACCAGCTACCGCACCATTTCGTCTGGAGAATGCTCGGGGAGGGCACGTACGTGGTCGGCATCGAACCTTGCACGAACCGTACCGCCGGACGCCTCGACGCCCGGGAGCGCGGCGAGCTGATCGAGCTCGAGCACGGCGAGAGCCGCAGCTACGACCTCGAGCTCGGCGCGCTGGACGGCGCGGCGGAGATCGACGCCTTCGTCGCGCGCGTCGACCACGCCGTCAGCGCGGGTTGAGCCAGTCGCCTACCCGCCCGCAGCGTGCGTGAAGGGACTGCCTCCGACCGCCTTCGTCACGCTGTAGCCGGCATCGACGGGGATCAGAGCCCCGGTCAGGGCGCTCGCCCCGTCGGCCGCGAGGAGCGCACACGCCCGCCCGACCTCTTCCGGCGTTACCAGCCGACCGCGCGGCACGCCCACGGCTGCCGCCGCGGGGGCGGAGCCTTCGAGCGGCCCGACGGCGAGCGTGTTGACCGTGACGCCCTGCGGAGCGAGCTCGACGGCCGCGACCTGGGCGACGGTCGTCATGAACGAGCCGACGATCGCGGCCCGACCGCAGCCGAGCGACGGTCGTATCGCGTGCACGGGCACGACCACCACGATCCTGCCTCCCCCATCAGACATCTCCCGCGCCACCTGCCGGATCCGCGCGAAGGCCTGGCGGAGCGTCGCGATCGTCCCGAGCCACTGCTCGGACGACACATCGAGGAGCTCCTCGCCCACGCCGACGTCGACGCCGACCACGACCAGCTCCGGCGGGTCGCCTCGCTCGTGCCCGGCCTCTCGCAGTGCCGCGCCGATCGCCTCGTCCAGCGGCGCGCCGACCCCTGCCAGAGAGAACCGCATCAGAACTTCCCCACGACGAAGCCGCCGTCCACTCGTAGGAACTCACCGGTCACGTACGCACCATCCGTGGAAGCGAGGTAGACGACAGCACGACCGAGCTCACGAGGATCTGCCGGCCGGCCGGCGGGGATCAGGGTGAGGGTCGTGCTGACCTCCTCCTCGGTCTGCAGCGACGGCGACGCGTCGTTGATGAACGAGCGCACCCAGCCCGGGCCGACGTGGTTGACGGTGATCCCGTGCGCCGCCAGCTCGATCGCCATGGTCTCGACCATCCCCTTCAGGCCGGCCTTGGTGGCGCCGTAGACCGACATGGCGGGGAACGGCATCTGCACGTGCACCGACGAGGTGACAACGATGCTTCCTCCGCGGCCACGCGCGCGCATCGCACGCGCGCCCGCCTGGCAGACGTTGAACGCGCCCGTCAGGTTCACGCCGACGAGCCGGTCGAAGCTCTCGTCGGTGACGTCGACCACGTTCTGCCAAGCCGCGACGCCGGCGTTCGAGCAGACGATGTCGAGCGGGCCGAGCTCGTGCTCGACCCGGGCGATCATCGCGTCGACCGCGGCGCGGTCGGCGACGTCGGCGCTCACGAACAGGGCGCGGCGCCCGAGCCGGCGGAGGGCATCGACCAGCTCGGCTGCCTCGCCTTCGGCGGCGACGTCGTTGATCGCGACGTCGCACCCCTCCTCGGCCAGGCACTCCACGATCCCGCGGCCGATGCCGCGCTCGCGCGCGGCACCGGTCACGAGAGCCACCTTCCCGGTCAGGCGGGTCAGGGAGTGATCACCGTCTTCAGCACGCCGTCGTCCCTGTTGACGACACGATCGATGGCCGCTCCGATCCCGTCGAGCGGCGCCGAATGGGTGATGATCGGGCCGGTGTCGACTTCCGCGTGGGTCAGCATGCTGATCGTTCGCGGCCACTGGAACGGGTACCAGAGCGAGAACCGAATCGTCTTGTCCTGGATGAGGCTCGTCAGCATCGGTACCTGAACCGCATCCTGCGGACCGGTTACGCCCATGTAGATCACCGTCGAGCCCGGGCCCGAGATCTCGAGCGCCTGCTGATTTGCCCCCATCGAGCCGGTGGCGACGATCACACGATCGGCGAGATTGCCGCCGTTCGCCTCGCGCACCTTGTCGGCGAGATCGTCGCCGGCCTCGAAGGCGAAGTCGGTACCGAGCTGTCTCGCCACATCGAGCCGGTATCCACCTGTACCGACGACGGCAACGCGCGCACCCTCGTTCTTGAGCAACTGGACCATCGACAACCCGACCGGGCCGGGACCGTAGACGACCGCGAAGTCGTCGGGCTCGACCTCGGCCTTGTGCACCGCGTTCACAGCGGCGGCGAGCATCTCGACGAACGCGCCCTGCTCGTCCGTCAGCTCGTCGGGCAGCTTGTACGCGTGAGCTGCCTTCGTCTTCGCGAACTGAGCGAAGCCACCGTCGGTCGTGACGCCGAGCACCGCCAGATTGGCGCAGAACTGGGGCTTGCCGGCCCGGCACGAGTTGCACGCACCGCAACTCTGGATCGGGCAGACGGCGACACGGTCGCCCTCCTGCAGTCCGTAGGAGCCGGCGAGCTTGCCGAGCCCGACGACCTTGCCCGAGAACTCATGCCCGAGCACGAGCGGCCCCTTGCCGGTCGCCGTGCCGACCGGGCTCGTACCGTAGTAGTACTCGACGTCGGAGCCGCAGAACCCGCAGGCCGACACCTCGACGAGAACGTCGTCCTCGGCGATCGTCGGCTCGGGCACCTCTTCGACACGGATGTCCTTGGGCTCATAGAAGACTGCTGCTTTCATGACGTGCCCTCCTTTCAGCGCGATCGGACGTGCTTGTCGAGCAGAGCGTCGAGCGCGAACCGATCGCTCCAGGTGTCGGCCCACGAGTCTGCGGTCATCGGGATCGCGTCGACCGACCACCACTTGCTGGTGTAACCGGAATCTACGACGGCGGGGATCAGCGCGTCGAAGTCGACCACGCCCTTCCCGATGCCGAGGTGCGTGCCGAACGCGTTGTGCCACGTGTTCGAATCGGTGTCGCACACGTGCATGTGGCCGATCTTCCCCTTCATCATCTGCACGAACTCGACCTGACCGCCCTCGAGACGCTCGGCCGGCTGCACGTGGTTGTGCGCGATCACGCACGCGGCCTCGACGTGGCCGACGTCGTACATCAGCTGCAGGTTGTCGTGGCCGACGTCGTTCATCAGCTTCACGGCCTCGGAGGGCTTGACGAAGACCTGTCCGGTCTCGAGCTCCCATAGCATCGTCACGCCGACGTCCGCACCGCGCTCCGCATGCTTGCGGAACATCGTGACGACGCGGTCCCAGACCTTGTCGTAGTCGGCGTCGCGGGCGAGTGGCCCGAAGTCGCCCGGATCGACCCGCATCGACGGGATCCCCGTGTCGACACAGAACTGAAGGTGCGCGTCGAAGAAGCTCTCGTAGGCACCGACGACGTCGTCGCCTCCCGTCGCCCACGCGTACTTCCCGAAGTCACCGTACGGGCCGGGTGCGTAGCCGACGAGCTCGAGGTCGTAGCTCCCGATCCAATCGGCGAGCTTCTTCCGGCTCTCCTTGTCCGGGTAGCGCTCGACCGTCGCATGGTCGAAGAACCCGGCGAGCTCGATGCCGTCGTACCCGAAGGCGGACAGCACCTTCACCACCTGCTCGAGCGATGCCATCGGGTCGAGCCCGAAGGCGAGACACCAGCTCCCTCTGCAGATCTTGGCTTCCATCGGTCGTTCCTCCTTCTCCGCTTTGCGCATGTCGCCGCTCGGCGTCATGCCATCAGCAGGCCGCCATTGACATCCAGTTGTGCCCCCGTGACGAAGCTCGAGGCGTCGGAGACGAGCCAGACCACCGCCTCTGCCACCTCCTCGGCCGTTCCGGGGCGCCCGAGAGGGGTTGCTGCGACCGTTCGCTCGCGGTCCCCGGGAGACATCCCGAGACCCATCCCTGACTCGATGAATCCGGGGTTCACGCAGTTGACCCGCACGCCGTGGGGCCCTCCGTACCTCGCGAGTGCCTTCGTCATGCCGATCACGGCTGCCTTCGACGTGACGTATCCCGCTCCCGACTGAACGCCACCGAGCTGTCCGGCGATCGAGCCGAGCGTCACCACTGCGCCTCGCTTCCGAGAGACCATCTCCCGGAGGGCGACCTGGGCGGTGATAAAGGTGCCGCGCACGTTCACCGCCTGGATCCGATCCCACTCGTCCATATCGATCGTGTCGACCGGCGTCGCGTCGTAGAGGCCCGCAGCGGCGACGAGCGCGTCGAGGCTGCCGAGCTCCTCCACTATCCGTGCGACCAGCGTGGAGGCATCTGTCTTGCTCGTCACGTCCGCAGTGAGCGCGAGCGACCCGCCGACCTCGGCGCACGCGCGTTCGGCCGCCTGCTGATCGAGGTCGCAGAGCACGACACTCGCTCCCTCGGCGACGAGCAGGCGGCAGCAGGCCCGGCCGAGTCCTCCCGCGGCTCCGGTGACCAGGACAACCTTGCCGCCGACACGGCCCGTCATGCGGGCGCCTGCGCGAGCTGCACGATCTCGACGGCATTCCCGTCCGGATCCTCGACGTAGATCCCGCGTCCACCCTTGTTCGGCCCGTCCGTCGTCACGACCGGAAGGGAGCGAAACGTGACCCCGGCCTCCTGAAGCCGTGCGACTTCGGCGTCGAGGTCGTCGGTCGTGAAGCAGACATGGGCGCTGCCCGCATCCTGCAGAGGACGGGCGCGCGTCTCTCCCCGCGGCGCCTTGTACTCGAGCAATTCCAGCCGCTGACCGTAGCCGGACATATGGACGAGGCGCACGTGGGCACCGGGTACTGCGGTGATCTGCTCGACGTAGCCGCGCTCGACCTCCCGGTCGGAGGTGACCTCGAGCCCGAAGAGGCCGGAGTAGAACGCGATCGATCGAGCCATGTCGAAGACGGTCAGGGCGAAATGGTGGATGCCGGTGATCACGATCAGACGAGTCGTCGGTAAGGCTGTCGGAGGAGGCGCACGAGCGTGGCGAAGAACTGGCCCGCCTCCGCGCCCCCGACCTCGGAGCCGTCGACGGTGAATGCGACCGTGATGTCCGGCGAGTCGGACTCCGTCCGATCGACAGTGAGCGCGCAGCCGACGGCAGCGGACTCCCGGGGCGTGCTCGCATCCGGCTCGAGTGCATGGACGGTGACGGCCGCCTCTCCGATGTCGGCCGACGACAGCTCGCCGGCGAGTGCGGCGTCGACCAGTCGCTTCACCTCGGCGCGTACTGCGGGCAACGGGGCCGTCGCGTTCCTCACGACCGGGACGAGCACCCCGCCCTGCGTGTCGACGGCGACACCGATGCCGACTGCGTCGGAGCGAGTCGCGTGATGGATCTCGGGGTGAGCCGCCAACGCACGGCCCGCCGCTGCGACGACAACGTCCGTCACGGTACCCCGCAGGTCACGGCAGAAGAGGAGTAGCTCGGACGCCGAGATCGACGCCTCGAGCCGAGGCGGCGCCGAGGGGCCGCCTCCTGTCCCGACGATCTCGACGCTCATGCCCGAGCCACCTGCAGTCGGGGCGGTGGAGCAGAGCTGTCTCGCGCTTCGAAGACCGTCGGGAGCACGACCCGCCGGGGCCGACGCCCGGGTGCGTCGATGCGGTCGAGCAGCAGCTCGGCGGCCGTCCTGCCGAGCTCGTCCATGTCGCGGCGAATGACGTCGAGCGGTGGATTGTGGAGAGCTGTCAGCTCTGTTTCCTCGCATGCGACGACCGAGAGGTCGCGGGGAACGCGCAGACCCAGATCGCGGATCGCGGCGAACAAGCCCGCAAAGAGCTGGTTGTTGCCTGCGATGATCGCCGTGGGAGGCTCGGACAGGCCGAGGACGACCCCGAGTGCCCGATATCCGTCCTCGGCGGTCATCTCGCCGGGCCGGCAGAGATCGGGGTCGTGGCCGATACCCAGCCGCGCCAGTTCGTCGTCGTACGTCTGGATACGGATGCGGCTTCCTCGCTGTGCATCGGTGCCGGCGATCATCGCGATGCGCCTGTGTCCGAGACCCGCAAGGTGCCGAATGGCGTCACTGAGACCAGCCCCGTGATCCGAGAGAACCGCGTCGGCACGCGAGCCGGGCACCTCGCGATCGAGGAGCACCGACGCCTGGAAAGAGGCGACCCGATCGCCGAGACCTGGAGCTCTCTCGTTCGCCGCAGCGATGATCAAGCCGTCGAGGCGTCGCTGGCGCAGGGCGGTGATGATCTCTGCCTCGTGGTCCGGGTCGTTCGCGGAGTTGGCGATCATCAGCGCGTACCCGCGCGGGCTCAGAGCCTTGTCGGCCGCCCGCGCGATCGAGGCGAACAGCGGGTTGGAGATATCACTGACGACGAACCCGACGGCGCCCGTCGTGCCGGTGCGCATGCTTCGCGCCGCAACGTCGGGCCGATAGCCGAGTACCGCGCTCGCCGAGAGAACGCGATCGCGAACCTCCGGGCGGACGAACGGCTGCCCGTTGAGAGCACGCGAGACGGTCGAGACCGAAACCCCGGCCTCGCGGGCGACGTCGCGGAGGGTGGCTGTCTTCAGGGTTTTGCTCACCGCTGGGAACGTTCTTTGAGAACGTTTGCAACGTTAAGCCGAAAGCCTCCCTGCTGTCAAGCGGCAGGTATCACGCCCGCGCCGCTGCGGACGAGCTGGCGCTCCCGGATGCGGAGTCGAGCAGCCGGGTGGTGATGGCTTCGTGGTCGTATACACACCCGCCCCAGAGCCCTCCGCTCGCTGCCTGCAGCCGAGCCCACAGCGCGGTGTCGGCAGGCAGGCCCGGGTCGGGCACGACGTCGTCGCGAACCGGTCGCCGCGCGAGCTCGTCGGCCGCCGCCTCGGCCGTCCAGTGCTCGTCACCGTGACCGACGAGATCGATCGACGCGACGAGTCGCTCGCGGTCGACCACCACGCGTATGAGATCGCCATCCTCCAGCCGACCGATCGGCCCGCCTTCGAGGGCTTCCGGCGTGACGTGCCCGATGCACGCGCCTGTCGAGACACCGGAGAAGCGCGCGTCGGTGATCACGGCGACGTGGCGGCCGAAGGGGAGGAACTTGAGCGCCGAGGTGAGCTGGTACGTCTCCTCCATTCCTGAACCGAGCGGGCCGCGCCCCGCCAGCACGATCACATCACCCGGCTCGATCGGCTCTCCTGCTACGCCCTTGATCGTCGCGATCACATCCCTCTCCGTCGTGAAGACGCGCGCGGGGCCTGTCAGCCGGTAGACCCCGTCCTCATCGACGACACGAGGATCGATGGCCGTGCTCTTGATCACACTGCCGCCGGGAGCAAGGTTGCCCTCCGGGAAGCAGACGGTGGACGTCATGCCCTTGGCGCGTGCCCGATCGGGTGGCGAGATGACGTCGTCGGGATCGACCCCGTCAGCCTCGCCGAGCCGTGCGCGGAGCCGCCGGCGCCGTTCGCTGCCCTCCCACTCGTCGAGAACATCGTCCCACGTGTGCCCGGTGATCGTCATCGCGTCGCGGTGCAACAAACCCAGGCGGCGGAGGTACAACATCACCTCGGGCACGCCGCCAGCCAGGAAGACGCGCACGGTGACATGGTTCATCGGCCCGTTTGGCAAGGCATCGACGAGTCGAGGCACCGCTCGGTTGACCCTGCGCCAGTCGTCGACCGTCGGCCGGCTCAGACCCGCGGCGTGGGCTATGGCCGGGATGTGCAGGAGGAGGTTCGTCGACCCTCCGAACGCCGCGTGGACGAGCATCGCGTTCTCGATCGCCTTGTCGGTCAACACCGGGTCGAGCGTGCGTCCCTCCTGCCACTGTTCGTGCACGGCGACCGCGGTGCGCCGCGCAACGTCGAGCCAGATCGGCTGTCCCGAGGGGGCGAGCGCTGCATGCGGAACCGTCAGCCCGAGCGCTTCGGCCACGACCTGCGAGGTTGCGGCGGTGCCGAGGAACTGGCACCCGCCGCCGGGCGTTGCGCAGGCGCGGCAGCCGAGGTCGGCAGCCTCGTCCAGCGTCACGAGCTCGTGGGCGAAGCGCGCGCCGAGGGTCTGCACCGCGCCGGCATCCTCGCCGCGCCGCGGCGGCAGCGTCACGCCACCGGGGACGATGGCTCCGGCAAGCCGACGGAACGAGGCGACGGCCATCAGCATCGCCGGGAGGCCCTTGTCGCAGGTGCCGACGCCGATCACTCCGCAACGGTTCGGCAGGCTGCGCACGAGCCGTCTGAGCACCAGAGCTGCATCGTTTCGATACGGCAGCGAGTCGAACATGCCGCTGGTTCCCTGGCTTCGACCGTCGCAGGGGTCCGAGACGTGCGCGGCGAAGGGCAGTGCGCCGAGCCGGTCGAGCTCTTCTGCCGCCTCGCGCACGAGCAACCCGACCTCCCAGTGACCCGTGTGGAACCCGAGCGCGATTGGCGTGCCGTCGTCGGCCCGGACGCCGCCCAGCGTGGAGAGGATCAGGAACTGATCCCTCCCGACCTTCGACGCCTCCCAGCCCATGCCGACGTTCTGCGACAACCCGAACACGTCACCGGACGGCCGCTCCTTCAGAAAGGCGCCCGTCAGCGGCAGGCGACCCTCGGACCCCTCCGCGGTCGTCTCGACCCGGTACAGATCGGCTTCGTGCATCGTCACCGCAGCCAGCGGCTCAGTTGTAGCGGCCGTACTCGTGAACGGTCTCGCACATCGTCTCGATCAGCCCTGGCTTGGCATCGAAGATCTGCCCGGTCGATCTGAGCACGTACCCGCCCCCCGCCATTGCGGCGTCGAGGCAGCGCCTCACTTCCGCCCGAACGGCATCCGCGTCGGCCTCGTGCAGGACGTGCTCGTTGAAGCCGCCGAAGAGACAGACACGATCGCCGACGCGTCGTTTCGCATCGGCGAGATCGACGTCACCCGACGAGCGGTCGGACGTGAGCGTCTCGATCGCGTCCGGGCCGGTGTCGGCGATGTCCTCGAGCAGAAGCGTGGCCCGACCGCAGTTGTGGAAGCTGACGAGGTAGCCGGCGTGGTGAGCGGCCTGCACGCACTCGGCCTCGTACGGCTTCATGAACTCGGCGAAGTGGTCGCGCGCCACCCCGACACCCGTCCACGTCTCGTTCATCGAGATGGAGTGGATCCCGGTCTTGCCGAGAGCGCCGTAGAAGCCGATCAGCCAGTCGGTGCAGACGCGCATCAGGTCGTGGACGAACTGCGGCCGGTCGTAGATGTCCATCGAGAGGTCGACGAGGCCACGCACCTCGGCCGCCATGTCCCACGGCCCGATCACGTGGTGGAGCCACCAGGCGTCGTCACCGACCTTGTCCACCATCCCCTTCATGACCGTCATGTCGTAGAGATCGGCCGACGGGAAGTGGCGCAGAGCCGGAAGCTTGGCCTCCGGATCGTCGCCCTTGAGCAGGAAATCGTGACACGAGGTGCCGAACCCGTCCTCGGTGCGATACGAGTAGTCGAGATCACCGTCGGGTGTGTGGATCTTGTGCGAGTGCTCGCGCCAGCCGTCTCCGCGTCCAGTCACCTCGAACGTCTCCACCCATGTCGCGGTCTCGAACGGTCGCGGGAAGAGCATGCGGGGCCAGATCTCGTGCTCGCCGATGTGCTGACTGTAGGTCGTGATCATCGGGTCGAGCCCGAGGTCCTGCTGCATCTTCACGATCGACCCCATCGGGTCGTCGATCCAACGCTCGAAGAGATCGAGGAACGACTCGTCGGGCTCGCGCAGCTTCTTGATGAGCGGCAACCCGAGCCAGCAGTGGACGGGTACACGATCCGGAGTGCCCCGTTCGAAGGCGATGCGTGTGCGCTCAGCGGTCTTCACGGTAGATCTCCCTTTCGTCGGGGCATCTGTTGCAGCATGCCTGTCTCCGGCGGTCGTCGCCGCGCGACGACCATATCGGCTCGCTCAGGCGAGCACCGAGCACGCACGGACGTGCCGGATTGCACTCGTAAGGGCGACGATGATTCGCCTCTAGTCCCATACCACGGCACTCGAGGGAGAGAATACCCCATCTGAGAGCCGCTGTCACTTGACGTGATGTCAGCCTGGTGCCACAATACGGCACTAGATGCCCCGCGTCGAAGATGGAGCTCAGGCGATCGACCGCGCAGCGCGGATCCTCGTGCGCCTGGTCGAGAGCGACGAGGCGGTGACACTGTCTCGCGTCATGGAGGACACGCGGCTGCCGAAGTCGACCGCCGCACGCCTGCTGCGGGCGCTCGAGCGGAACGGGCTCGCACAACGCCGCCAGGGAGGCGGATTCCGCCCCGGGCCGGTGCTCGTCGAGTACGCGCGCCGCGACACGAGTGTCGGCGACCTCGGCACGATCGCGTGGCCGTTCCTCGAGCGCCTCGGCACAGCGACCGGCGAGACGGCGAACATCGCGATCCCGACCCCGGGAGGTGTCGCCCGGGTCGCCCAGGTCGACAGCAACCACCCCCTCGGGTCCGGGAACTGGACCGGCAGCAGGATCCCGATCCACGCGTCCTCGATGGGGAAGGTCTTCATGGCCTTTGGCGCCGCACAGCCGCCGTTCGGCCGCCTCGCGAAGCTCGGCCCGAACACGATCACCGACCTCGGCGAGCTGCTCACCGAGGTGGACCGGGTCCGGCGAGCGGGCTACGCGACAACGTGGGAGGAGCTCGAGGCCGGCCTCTGCTCCACCGCTGCCCCGGTTCGCGGGTCGCGGGGCAGCGTGATCGCGGCGATCTCCGTCTCGGCTCCGACCGTCCGCACGTCCCGGGAGCGCCTGGCCGAGCTCTCCGCCCAGATCGTCGTCGAGGCAGGCGCACTCAGCGACGCCGTCCAACTCAACCGAGGAGAACCCGAAGCATGACGAACGAAGAGATCCTCCAACACATCTATGACAAGACGCTCGTCGGCAACAAGCCCGAAGTGGTGGAGCTCACCGCCCGCGGCATCGAGTTGGGGATCCCTCCCGAGACACTCCTGTTCGAAGCCCTGATCCCCGCACTCGAGGAAGTCGGTGCGCGGTTCGAGCGCGGTGACTTCTTCGTGCCGGAGATGCTGATCGCGGGACGCGCCATGACCGGAGCCCTGGAGCTCCTGCGGCCGCTGCTCGTCGATTCCGGCGTCCAGAAGATCGGCACGTTCTTGATGGGCACGGTCAAGGGCGACGTGCACGACATCGGCAAGAACCTCGTCGACATCATGCTCGAGGGCGCCGGCTTCAACGTGATCGACATCGGCGTGCAGGTGGCGCCGGAGACCTTCATCGAGGCGATTCAGGAGCACAAGCCTGACGTCGTCGGATTCTCGGCGTTCCTCACGACGACGATGCCGATGTTCAAGGTCAACATCGAGGCGATCGAGAAGGCCGGGCTGCGCGACGACGTGATCATCATGGTCGGAGGCGCCCCGGTGACCCAGGAGTACGCCGATGTGGTGGGCGCCGACGGCTACGCCGCCGACGCCGCGGGAGCCACCAAGCGCGCCAAGCAGCTGCTCGAGGAGCGGCGGGCCCTCGCCCCGGCCTGACCACACGATGGGCATCGTCGCCGCAGTCGAGCACGCCATCAAGAAGCCGGTCTTCGGCTGCCGCATGTGCGGTCAGTGCGTGCTGCACGACACGGGCATGACCTGCCCGATGACGTGCCCGAAGACCCTCCGCAACGGGCCGTGCGGCGGTGTCCGCGAAGACGGCAAGTGCGAGGTGAAGCCCGAGATGCGCTGCGTGTGGGTGAAGGCCGAGCACCGATCGCGCACGCTCCCACTGCCCGGCGCCTGGCGCGAGCACCTCCACGAGCTGCGACCGCCGATCGACAATCGCCTCACGGGCACCTCGTCGTGGGCCAACCTGCTGAGCGGCCGCGACAAGATGACGCCCGACGGCTGGCTGGAGCCCGACGAGGACGGCTCGGTCTCGTGACGCGGCTGCAGGAGTTGGTCGAGTCGGGCGACCGCCTGATCGTCACGGGCGAGGCCTCGACCATCGACGGGGGCACACTCGAGGATTTCGCCGAGCGCATCGCCGAGATGGCGCGATGGGTCGACGCCATGAACGCCACCGACAACACGGCTGCGCACGCCCACGCGTCGAACGTCGCCTCCGCAATCGCTATCGCACGGTCTGGCGTGGAGCCGATCCTGCAGGTCGGCTGCCGCGATCGGAACCGGATCGCGTGCCAGGCCGACATCGTTGGCGCGGCGCTACACGGCGTACACAACGTCTGCTGCATGACGGGCGACGACGTGACTGCGGGCGACGAGCCCGAGGCGCGGCGCGTCTTCGACCTCGACGGCCCCCAGCTGATCCGCGTCGCGACCTCCCTCAGCCGCGGCCGCTACCTGTCGGGACGGCCGCTCGACCCTGCCCCCCCACTGTTCGTCGGCGCCGTCGAGAACCCGGGCGCCCCGCCGTTCGACCATCGCGCACGCAGAGCCGCCAAGAAGATCTCCGCAGGTGCCCGCTTCCTCCAGCTCCAGATCTGTTTCCAGCCGGCACGCCTGGAGACCTTCGTCGGCGAGCTGGAGCGGCACGGGCTGACCTCGAAGGCCGCGATCCTGCCGACGATCGTGCTCCTCCGCGGCCCGGGCGCGCTCGCCTTCATCAACCGCGCGGTACCCGGCATCAACGTGCCCGCGGAGACGATCGACCGGGTCGAGCGGGCCGCCGACCAGGCGGAGGCCGCGTACCAACTCGCGCTCGAGCAGGCGCGCCACGCGCTCTCGCTACCGGGCGTCCGCGGGCTGCATGTCACCGACTTCCGCCACGACGGGGCCCTCTCACGCCTCTTCCGAGACCTCGATATCCCACCTATGGAGGAAAGACGCGCGTATGCACACCGTCCTCAGATCACCGTCTAGAGAAGTCGCCATCGGGCCGGACCAGCCCTTCTGCATCATCGGCGAGCGCATCAACCCGACCGGCCGCAAGGCGTTTGCCGAGGCGCTGCGGGCCGGTGACCTGTCCGAGGTGATCAAGGACGTCGAGGACCAGGTCGCGATGGGCGCCCACGTGCTCGACGTCAACATGGGGGTGCCGCTCACGGACGAGGCTGCGCTGCTCTCGCAGGCGGTTACGCTCGTCCAGGAGCACACCGACCTGCCGCTCTGCATCGACTCGTCGGTCGTCGAGGCGCTCGAGGCGGGCCTCGTGGCGTACCAGGGCAAGGCGCTCGTCAACTCCGTCACGTGCGAGGACGAGCGGCTGGAGCGCGTGCTGCCGATGGTACGAGAGCACGGCGCGGCGATCATCTGCCTCGTCAACGACGAGACCGGCATCCCCGCGACGGCCGACGAACGGCTCGAGGTGTGCGCGAGGCTCGTCGACGTTGTGCACGGGCGCTACGAGATCCCGCTCGAGGACATCGTGATCGACCCTCTCGCGATGACGGTCGGCGCAGACCCGCAGGCGGTGATGATCACGCTCGAGACGATCAGCCGGATCCGGGACACCTACGGCCTGAACATGACGCTCGGTGCCTCGAACACGTCGTTCGGCCTCCCCCGCCGCCACACCTTGAACGCGGCGTTCCTCGTCGCGGCTTCGTTCGCCGGGCTGACGAGCGCGATCATGGACGCGCGCACCGCCGAGACGGTCGACGCGTGCCGCGCGGCTGACCTGCTGTTCGGTCGAGACGAGTGGGGCATGAACTGGATCGCGGCGCACCGACAAGCGCAGGCTGCGACCGCGTGACGATCGCGATGGAACGTCCCGAGCCCGACGAGCACGTCGCGGCAGAGCCCCCCGCCAGGGTTGCTCTGCGCTTCGAGCCTTCGGGCACGGCGGTGCGCGTCCCTCCGGGGGTCACGGTGTTCGACGCAGCCTCGTGGAACGGGATCGCTATCGACTCGACCTGCGGTGGCCACGGCACGTGCAAGAAGTGCCGCGTGCGCGTGGCAGACGGGTCGGTGCCGGCGTCCAAGCTCGACCTGCGCGCGTTCGACGAGGCAGACCTCACGGCTGGCTGGAGGCTCGCCTGCCGTGCGGAGGCCCAGCACGATCTCGTCGTCGAGGTCCCGCCGCTCGCCACGCGACCGAAGGCGGCGACCGTCGGGGTGGGCAGGCAGGTGATCCTGCACCCCGCCGTGCAGAAGCGGTACGTGGAGCTGGAGGAGCCGACGCTGCGGGACCAGCGCACCGACATCGAGCGCCTCACGGACGCGATCGACGACCTCGAGCTACGCGTCGAGCCCGGGGTGCTGCGGCGCCTGCCACGCGTCCTGCGCGACGCCGGCTTCTGCGTCACGTGCGTCGTCGTCGACGACCTGCTGATCGACGTCGAGCCGGGCGACACGAGCGACCGCATTCACGGCATCGCGTTCGACCTGGGCACGACGACGGTCGTCGCCACACTCCTCGACATCGGCACGGGCACACCTGTCGCGGTGCGTTCGATGCTCAACCGGCAGCAGCCGTTCGGCGCCGACGTGATCTCGCGGATCTCGGCGACGATGCTCGACCCGGAGGCGCTCGAGCGCCTCCGCACGCTCGCGTGCGAGACCCTGCAAGAGCTCGCCGACGAGGTGTGCGCCGAGGGGGGCGTCGAGCCCGCCGACGTCTACGAGGTCGCGCTCGCCGGCAACGCCACGATGACGCAGCTCGCCCTCGGGATCGATCCCGAGCCGATCGGGGTGGCGCCGTTCATCATGGCGGCGCCCTCATACCCCGACATGCCCGCTTCGGAGCTCGGCCTCCGGCTCCACCCGCGCGCGCGGGCGACGGTCTTCCCCGCTCTCGGCGCGTACGTCGGTGGTGACATCGTTGCGGGCCTGCTCGCAACGGGCATGACGCGCGATCGCAGGCTGCGGCTCTTCATCGACGTCGGCACGAACTGCGAGATCGCGCTGGGCTCGGCCGAACGCCTCGTCTGCACGGCGGCGCCGGCCGGGCCCGCCTTCGAGGCCGCGCAGATCCGGTGCGGCATGCGCGCCGCCGACGGAGCGATCGAGGGCGTGCGCATCCGCAACGACGCGATCGAGCTCGACGTGATCGGCAACACCGAGCCTGTCGGCGTGTGCGGGTCCGGTCTCGTCGACGCCGTGTCCGAGCTCGTCGGGGCCGGCCTGCTCGACCTCTCGGGCCGCTTCGCGCCCAACGATCAGGCGGCCGTGGTCGCACCCTCGCTTGCGCAGCGCCTCGTGGCGCGCGCGGACGGCGAGCGGATCTTCGTCCTCTCCTGGGAGGGCGAGGTAGGAGACGTCGAGAACGCCGTCTATCTCTCGCAGCGGGACGTCCGTGAGCTGCAGTTCGCGAAGGCGTCGATCGCGACCGGCTGGAGCCTGCTCGTCGAAGAGCTCGGTATCGACGTTTCGGAGATCCAGCAGGTGCTGCTCGCCGGCTCGTTCGGCTCCTACCTCTCGCCCGCGAGCGCCATCCGGATCGGGCTCGTGCCGAAGCTCGCGCTGTCGCGTATCGTCTCCGCCGGCAACGTCGCGGGGGAAGGCGCGAAGATGGCGCTGCTGTCGATGCAGGAGCGTCATGCGGCGACCGCGATGTTCAACGAGGTCGAGTACGTCGAGCTCTCCGACCGCGAGGACTTCAACGACCGCTTCATCGAGCAGCTGGCGTTTCCAGGATCACGATGAGCGCGACCCTGACGGTGATCTACTGGCGCGACATCCCCGCCCAGGTGACGGCCGAGAGCGAGGCTGGCAGCACACGCGCCCAGCTGTCCGACCGCTTTCAGAAGGCGATCGACGCCGCCGCGATGAAGGCGGACCTGATCGACATGGACCTCTACCTCGAGGAATGGCGCCAAGAGACGCGACCCTGCGGGGACGACCTAGCAGCGGAGGTGGCCGCCGAAGTCGATCGTCTCGAGCGGGGGCTCGGGCGCGACAGCCTGTTGCGGCTGACACGCGCGGGCGGACACGGGACATGGCCGAGCTCCGCCTGACGGACGGCCACGACCCGCGGGGCGAACGACTCGGTGTCGTTGCGTGTGGAGCGCTGGCACTCCACGTTCGCTCCATCGCCGACAAGCGCGGCTGGCCAATCGACGTTCATCCTCTGCCACCGATGCTCCACAACCGCCCGAGCAGCATCCCTCAGGCTGTGCGCGGGCGCCTGACCCAGCTCAAGGCTCGCTACGGTCGGCTTGCCGTCGCCTTTGCGGACTGCGGGACCGGCGGCGAGCTCGACCGTGTCCTTGCAGAGTCCGACGTGCCGCGCCTCCGCGGGGAGACGTGCTACGACGTCCTCGGCCGCACCGACGTGCGTTCCGCGCTCGAGGCCGAGCCCGGCACGTACTTCCTCACGGACTTCCTCGTCCGAACGTTCCAACGATCGGTCATCGAGCCGCTCGGTCTAGACCGCTTCCCCGAGCTTCGCGACGCGTACTTCGTCCACTACACCCGGGTGCTGTGGCTCGCCCAGAGACCGTCTCCTCAACTGCACGAACGTGCACGGGCAGCCGCTGCCAGCATCGCGCTCCCCCTGCAGGTGCGGGTCGTCGGCGAGACGGGGCTCGAACTGCAACTCGAAGCGCTCTTATCGTGACATCGACCACGCGGAAGTCAGCCCGACAGGTCGCGCGCTTCGTCAGTCCACTCCAGTCGAGCCCGGCTCTCGGCTCAGCGGGCTGACGGTCACGGCTCGAGCCCGATACGCTCCATCGCCTCGGACGGCCTCGCCGAGTCGCGTCCGTCGCGCTAGCCCACGCAAGACGCCGAGGGCCTCGCGATGAGGCCCTCGGCTTTCCGATTGCGCGGTGGAGCGCTCAGGCGGCGAGCCGCACGGGCTCGGGCTCGGTCGCAGGCTCGATCGAGCGCTCGTGCTCGAGGCTGGGGAGCCACTCGAGCCACGTCGGCAGGTACCAGTTCCACTCGCCCAGCAGCTTCATCGTCGCCGGCAGGAGCACCGCCCGCACGATCGTCGCGTCGATGAGGATCGCCGCTGCGAGGCCGATGCCCATCGCTTTCATGTCGACGATCGGCATCAGGGCGAACACGCCGAACACCACGACCATCACGAGCGCCGCGCTGGTGACGACCGACGCGGTCGAGCGGATGCCCTTCGAGACGGCCTCCTCGGTGGAGACGCCGCGATCGAAGTATTCGCGCACCCGGCTCAGGATGAACACGTGGTAGTCCATCGAGAGCCCGAACAGGATCACGAACAGGAACATCGGCAGCCAGGAGGCGATGCCGCCGGTTGCGTTGAAGTCGAGCACGTTCGCGCCCCAGCCCCACTGGAACACGGCCACGATCACGCCGTAGGCGGCGGCGACCGAGAGCAGGTTCATGAGGATGGCCTTCAACGGGATCACGACCGACCTGAACGAGACGAGCAGTAGGAGGAACGCGAACCCGAGCACGAACGCGAACACGACCGGCACGGACGACTTCATGGCATCCGTCCAGTCTTTCGATGCCGCGGTCTGTCCGGTCACGGCGACCTCGACTCCGTCGAGCTTGCCGACGGTGGCCGGGATCAGCTCTTCCCGGAGCTCCGTCAACGCGGCGTTCGAGGCGCCGTCTGTGCCGCTGCCGACGAGTGGGATCGCCACCGTCACGGCATCTCCATTCGGCGAGCTCTCGACATGAATCGGCTGAAGCGCCTGGCCGGACGCTAGGGCCCGCGACTTCAGGTCTGCGATTGCCGCGCGGAGCTTCGGGTCCGCCGCATCCCCGGAGATCGCGACCACTGCGGGGATCGCCCCACCCGGGAACGCCGCCTGAATGCGATTGTACGCCTGCATCTCGGGAAGCGACTTCGGCATCGCCTCGAGGCCCGACGTCGCCGTGTGGAGTGACAGAGCCGGCGCCGCAAGCGTGAGGAGGACTGCTGTGGCGGCAACGACCGAGACGAGCGGCCGGCGCAGCACGGCGTCGAGGACGATGCGCCAGACCCGGCTCTCGCCGTCATCGCGCTTCAGACGGGAGAGGAACGGGACACGCACCTTGTCGATGCGATCGCCAAGCCACGAGAGCACGGCGGGCAGGACGGTGAGTGAGCCGATCATCGAGACGGCAACGACCATCATCGTGCCGATCGCGAACGACATGAACGTCTTGTCGCCGGAGAAGAACATCCCGGCCATGGCGATCATCACGGTGATGCCCGAGATCAGGACAGCGCGTCCCGAGGTCGCCGCGGCGGCCTCGAGTGCCGCCGACTCGCTGCGCCCGGCCCGACGCTCGTCGCGCTCGCGCCGGATGTAGAAGAGCGAGTAGTCGACGCCCACGGCGAGCCCGATGAGGAGAATCACCTCGGCCACGGATTCGTCCATCGGCACGATCTGGCTGGGCAGGGCAACGAGCCCGATCGTCGCGAACACCGACGACAGGGCGAGCAGCAAGGGCACGGCCGCACTCACCAGCGACCCGAACACGAGCAGGAGGATGATCAGCGTCAGGGGGATCGAGAGAAGACCCGCCCTGGCCAGTTGCCCGCCGAAGAGCTCGTCCAGCGCCTTGCCGGTCGAAACGCTTCCCGCGTGGGCGATCTGGAAGTCGGGGCTGGCCTTCTTGACTCCCGCGACACCCGCTGAGATGGAGTCGATGTACTCGACGGCCTCGTCGTAGGTTCCCTGCGGCGTGAACTCGATCAGCGCGGCGTGTCCGTCCGCGGAGACCTGACCTTCGTTTCCGGCCGCGAGCGGGTTGCTCAGCTTCTCGACCTGCGGGAAGGTCTTGAGCTTCGAGACGACCTGGCCTACGACGGCGCGAAACGCGGTGTCGTCGACCGTCGTCGACCGTGACTGGACGAGCACGTACTCCGACTGCTCGTCGAGGTCGAAGCCGGCATCGCGGATGATGTGATCGGCCGTGCGGGCTTCGCCGACGTTCGTGTCGTTGCGGTCGATGGTCTTCATGCCGACCATCCCCCCGACGACGAACGCTGCGACGACGAACGCGAGCCAGCCGAAAATTGCGGTCTTCCGGTGGCGGGCGCTCCAGCGACCCATCCGGGCCGCGATGTTGGTGCTGTGCTTCAGAGGTGACATCCGGTCTTCCTTTCCTGAGGCGTTATCGACACCCGAACCGTCGCACCGGCGCTCGCGCAGCACAGTGGGGCGCACAGGTGTTTCACGGGTACGGTTTCCCGCACGTCGGCGACACGGCCGCGCCTGAGACCTCGGCCGGACTGGAGCGGGAACGTGCCGCCGCGGCACTCGTTTCGCGGAGAGGGAGTCATGCCTCGATGCTCGCGCCTGCGGCGTCCGCAGACCATGGGCGGTCCCACGGGTCGTCCCCCTGACAGGGTCGGGGTTGTGACGGGGGAGACCCCGGAGAAGAGGTCAGCCGCGGAGGAAGGCGAGAACGGCAAGGACGCGGCGGTGGTCGTCGGAGCTCGCGGGGAGCCCTATCTTGCTGAAGATGCTCGTCACGTGCTTCTCGATCGCTCGCAGTGTCACGAATAGACGATCGGCGATCGCCTGGTTCGAGCGCCCCTCTGCCATCAGTCCGAGCACCTCGCGCTCGCGCGGTGACAGCTCCTCGAGCGGATCGTCATGGCGCTTGCGTCCCACGAGCTCGCCGACGACGTCGGGGTCGAGGACGGAGCCTCCGTCGGCGACCTGCCCGACCGCGGCCGCGAACTGCTCGAGATCGGCAACCCGGTCCTTGAGGAGGTAGCCGACGCCCTCCGCCGTGTCGGACAGCAGATCCAACGCATACGCGGCCTCGACGTACTGCGACAGGACGAGCACACCGGTCTGCGGGAACCTCTCACGGATCTCGCGCGCTGCGCGGAGGCCTTCGTCTGTCTGGGTCGGCGGCATGCGGATGTCGACGATCGCGACGTCCGGGTGATGCATCGCGACGTGCCGCAGGAGATCGTCGGCGTTGCCGGACTGCCCGACGACCTCGAAGCCGACGTCGGCCAGCAGGCGCGCTACGCCTTCCCGCAGGAGCACGGAGTCCTCGGCGATCACGACTCTCCTGCCGGCGCCGAGTTGCGAGACGGTGTGCCGGAGCGGCGGGAAGTCGCGCGGGAGGTCGTCGACGAAGACCTGCGAGATCCGCTCGAGCTCGGGCAGCCCGGAGAGCCGGAAAACGCCGAGGTCGCGCATGCCCAGGCCCGTGGCGAGGCCGGCGGCGGCCGACGAGAGCAGGATCTGTCCGCCGTGCCCGGCCGCTGCGACCCGGGAGGCGCGCACGACGTCGAGCCCGACATAGCCCTCGTCCCCGAGCTGCGGCGCGCCGGTGTGGATGCCGATCCGGACGCGTGCCTCCCCGCTGGCCGTCCAGTCGTGGTCGCGAAGGCTCCGCTGCGCCTCGACGGCAGCGTGAGCGGCCTGCCCCGCGTCGGTGAAGACGGCGAGGAGCTCGTCCCCCGTGGCGTCGACTTCCATCCCGTCGTGGGCCCGCAGAGCCGCACGAAGGCTGCGGCGAACGACCCCGAGAATCTCGGCGTACGCGTCGCCCACCTCGTGGACGAGACGCGCCGACCCCTCGATGTCTGCCATGAGGAACGTGACGGTGCCTGTCGGAAGCGTGGCCATCGGCGCGAGTCTATGAGACCGATTCGCGCCGCAGCGGGATCTCACCGAGCACGCGGGTTCCGCCGCCCGGCGGGCTGTCGATCGTCAGGGTGCCGCCCAGCGCTGCCAAACGGTCGGCGAGACCGCGGAGGCCCGAGCCAGCAGCGGCGTCTGCTCCCCCGATTCCGTCGTCGGAGACGGTCACGGTGACGACGCCATCCGTGGCGTCGGCACGCACGCTGACCGAGGTCGCATTCGCGTACTTCGCCACGTTCGCGAGCGACTCGGACACAACGTAGTACACGGCAGCCTCGACGGCGCGCTCGAGCCTCAGCTCGGAAACGCCGCAGGTGACCGGCACCGGAGAGCGCGCGACGAGAGCCTCAACGGCTGCGGACAGCCCGCGATCGGTGAGGACGGCCGGATGGATCCCGCGAGCTAGCTCGCGGAGCTCTTCGAGCGCGCTCGCAAGCTCTGCCCGCGCTGCGCCGAGAATCTCCGCTGCCTGGCCGGGGTCCTCGGTGAGCTTCGCCTCCGCGAGCCTGAGCGAGAGCGAGAGCGAGACCAGCCGTTGCTGCGCGCCGTCGTGGAGGTTTCGCTCGAGGCGCCGCCGAGCCTCGTCTCCGGCCTGGACGAGTCGCGCTCTCGAGGCCAGGATCTCCGCCTGCTGCTGCCGCCGCTCCGTCACGTCGATCCCCGAGACGAGAATCAGTCTGTCGCTGCGTCCCGTCACATCTGCGACCGGCGTTGCGCTCCATTCGAACGCCACCGCGGCGCCGTCCGCGGTGAGCCAGTGGCTCTCGGTCGGCTCCGAGGAATGCCCCTGCGCTGCCGTCTCGAGGGCGTGCCGGGCCGGGGCCTGGTCGACGGCCGTCATGAGCTCGAGGAAACTCCGGTGGACGAGCTCCTCGTCACGCCATCGCAGTGCTTCCCGGAACGCGCGATTCACCGCCGCCAGGGGGTTGTCGACGTCCCGATCGCGGATCGTGAGGTCTGGGCCGAGCACAGCGATCACGCTCGGAATCGACTGCAGCACCGTCGTCGTCGCATCACGCTCTCGCTCGAGCTCGAGCTCCCGCGCCTTGCGGTCGGTGATGTCGGTGCCACCGGCGATGACGCTGACGAGGGAGCCGTGGTCGTCGAGCAGGGGAGCATTCCGCCACTCGATCACGAAGCGCTCGCCGCGGCGGTTGACGAAGATGTTCTCGTGCTCGGCCGGAGCGTGATCCGGCGCCGCTTCGTGAAAGCGGCGCTGGACGTCGGCGCGTTCGCTCGGGTCGATGAACGCGTCCCAGAAGAACAGGCCACGGACCTCTTCCTGGCCGTCGTAGCCGGCGGCCGCGACCGCGGCTCGGTTCTGGTTGAGGATGCGTCCGTCGAGCCCGATCGCGATCAGGAGGCTCGGAGCAGTGTCGGTGATCGTCTCCAGGAACAGATACTGGGCCCGCAACGAGGCCTGCAGTCCCTCGTTTCTCAAGGACAGGCCCGCGGCCGAGGCGATCGCGTCGAGAAGATCGGGCTCCTCGTCGAGCGCCGGATCGTAGACGAGTGCGGCGATCGTCTTGCCCTCGCGCGCGACGACCTTGACTGCTCGAGCGGGTGTTGCCTCGGGCGCCGACACTCGGCCGCCCTCGGCGTCGATCCAGATTTCCCTCTCGTCGAGCCAGTAGGCGATCGACAGCGAGGGATCGTTGAGCGCCTGGGCGACGGCGTCGCGCAGGGCGGCGCCTTCCTCGAGCGAGACGAACATCGACGCGGACGCCGACTTCGCGAGCCTCGTTCGCAGAATCCCGAACAGGAACGACAACGGCACGAGCCCGAAGACGGCGAGGAACACGGCGCTCAGCACGCGTTCCAGGGACGGGGCGATGGTCTCGACGATCAGCGAGATGGCCAGAACCGTGAGCGTGACCGCGATCGACGCGAGCACTGGCCCGAGCACTCTGCGCAGCGCCGGGCTAGCGCGACGCCAGCGTCGGGCGAGGATGACGAGAATCGTCGTGATCAGGAGGAGCCCACCTGCGATCGAGACTGTCTCGATCGCGTCCGCAGCTGCGGGAGCCTCGTAGACGACGATGGTGCTCTGCGCACAGGAGTCGCACTCGTCGAGCGGGCTCGAGTCCAATGCGGCCTCGAGCGCCGTGCTGCCGATGAGGAGGACAGCCGCACCGACGACGAGTCCTCGTTCGAACCAGCCGGTCAGCCTTCCTGACGGGAACGCGAGTGCGAGAGCGGTGAAGGCGATGAAGGCGGTGCCGGAAAAGACGTAGCCGAGCGTGAACAACCAGTCGTTCGTCGAAGACGTAAGCGCACCGATGAACCACGTGTAACCGACGGCGGCCAGGAGCCTGCCGGTCGTGTTCTCGGGGCGCCGCCACATCGCGACGAGGCCGCTGACGGCGAAGAGCACGCCAGCGGTGACGGCGAAGCCGGCCGTGATCCACGGGTTGTCGGTCGTGTCCGTCGAGAAGATCAGCGCGAGCGCGATGACGGCCACGACGACGACGACCGCGCCGCCGAGCCCGAAGCGGAGCGCCCTCAACGGAGCAGGGCCGCGACCGACTCGCCGGAGAGGTCGGCCTTCGGGACGAAGCCGCGGGCGCCGCTCGCCGCAATCAGGTCGCCGTAGTCGGCGGCGTCGCGGCTCGAGACGAGCACGATCGCCGGCGCGGAGCCATTGCGCCGCAGCAGTTCTGTACAGACGTCGAAGCCGCTTGCGTCCGGGAGTTGAACGTCCAGCAAGACGACCTCGGGACTCAAGCGGCTCATGGCGGAAATGGCCTCGGCCCCGTTTCCGGCCTCGCCGACGACCGTGAATCCGTCTGCCTCCAGGATCGCCCTCGCCGACGCCCGGAAGCTCGGGTGGTCGTCGACAATGAGGACTGTGGTGGGCATGCGCTGATGGTGGCAGACACGGCGGTCCCGCGCAGTACGGGAAACCACACTTCAGGTCGAGAGCCTCGAACTGGAGGCATCGCACGCGGGCCGGTCGTGGAGCCAGCCCGACCAGCGGACGCTTGCTCCGCAACCGGCACACACTCGTCGTCGTAGGATCGCCTCATGACGCACCGCGCGCTCGACGAGCCCGTGTTGGCTGAGGCCAGCCGCGTCCACGCCGCGGCCGAGAGCGAGCTCGGGCAGATCCTGGCCGACCTGGAGACGTGGGTGAACACCGACACGCCCGGCGGTGACGTCAGCGCGCTCGACCGCTTCGCAGCGGAGCTCGCCCACACCGTCGAGCCGTACGGAATCCACGCAGAGCTCGTGCCGGCAGGAGAGCACGGGCTCTACTTTCACGGGGCCGTCGAGGGCTCCGGATCGGCGCGCGTTGCTCTCCTCTGCCATCACGACACCGTGTTCGCCCACGGCACCTCGGACGCCCGTCCCTTCCGGCAAGACGGGGCGTGCTGCTACGGGCCCGGCGTGGCGGACATGAAAGGCGGGCTGGCGGTTGCCGTGCACGCGGCCCGGCTGCTCGCACTCGGCCCCCGTCCCTTCGCCCGCCTCGAGGTGGTCTCCGTGCCCGACGAGGAGTCACGCCCGACCGCACCCGAGACCATCGACCGTCTCGACGGCTTCGACGCTGTGCTGTGCCTCGAATGCGGGCGACCCGACGGCGAGGTGGTATCGGCGCGGAAGGGCGCGAAGTGGTTCCGTGTCCAGGCACACGGACATCCCGCGCACGCCGGTGTCGAGCCCGACGTCGGCCGCAACGCGATCCATGCGCTCGCGCACGAGGCGACACGACTACTCGGTCTGCACCACGCACGGGTCGGCCTTACGCTCCAGCTGACGAGCATGGTCGGCGGCGAAGGGCTCAACACGGTTGCGAGCCGCGCATCTCTCACCGCGGACATGAGGGCCATCACCGCCGCCGACCTCGACTGGGCATCTGCGGAGGCCGCACGCTTCGGCGCCCACGACGGCATCGACTTCAAGCTCGACGACCTCGGGGGTCCACCGGCCCTCGAACGGACCCCGCACGTAGCCGCACTGGCAGAAGCGGCGATCCTGATCGGCGCCGAGCTCGGCCATCCCTTCGGCGAAGCGCTCACGGGCGGTGTGTCCGACGGCTCGTGGACTGCGCACCACGGGCTGCCGACGCTGGACGGGCTCGGCCCTGTCGGCGGGCTCGACCACGGACCGAGCGAGTACATCGAAACCGCCACGATCGCGACGCGCTGTGGTGTCGTCGCCGGGCTGGTCGCCGCCGTCGACGTCGGCCTGCTGCACGACGTGGCGTGAGCGATCCGGACTCGTCTAGGTCTCGTCGGTTACCCGCACCGTGAACGGCAGCCGCCAGTCGGGATCGGCGGTACCGTCGATCGTCAACTTCCATACGTAGCGGCCTGGCTCGAGCAGCACCGGGCCCGAGTTGACGGCGATCGGAAAATCGAGGTCGGTTCCGGGCTTCAACCCCGCGGGGCGACCGACCTCGAACGGTGCGTCGTCGAAGATGACCACCGCCTCCTCACCGTCGTCCGTGTCGACGATGACCGGGGCTCCGTCGGCGTCGAGCAGCTCGAGCCGCATCAGATGTCGCTCGTTGGCGCGATCCCACGGCACCTGCACCAGCAGGGCTATCCCGAACGGAACGGGCTCAGGCCCGGTGAGCGACCAGCCGCCACCGACCACCGTGAGCTTCCCGTCGGCGACGTGCGCGAAGTCGGCGAGCATCATCGTCACCTTCACGCTCGCGAGTCTCGCACACGAAGGGCACCGGATCGCGTGCAGCCCTGCAGTCCCCCACCAGCCCGCGCCGTCCCGCCGGCGGGAGCACGGCTTTCGCGTACCGCCCCGGGCTCGACCGGCGCGGTACGCTCCAGCGTGATGGCGCGCCACAGCCTGCTCGTGGTCGCGGCGACGGTCGCCGCGCTGGGAGCGCTGCCCGCGCAGGCCACGGACACGGCGTCGGTGCTCGGAGTCAGCGCTCGCTTCGACCGCGGCACGGTGCAGCCGCGACAGATCGCGGTCGCTGAGGTCGCCGTCGGCAATCGCGGGCCGGAGACCGGCGGCACGGCGGTGCTCACACTCACCACGCGCGGCGGCAGCATCGTCCGGACACGAACGATAGGCGGTCGTTGTGCGCGACCGCAGGGCGAGCGACGCGTCCTCTGCACTGTTCGCATCAGCGCCTTCGGCACGGTCGCCTCGGTCGTGCTTCACATCCGCGCGGACGCCGCCGCGGGCGCGGTTTCGGTGAATGCACACCTAGCGCACGTAGGCAAGCCGGGAGACCCGAAGACAGCCGTGGCACGCGTGCCGATCGCACGCGATGCTGCCGGCGCGTTCGCGGTGCTGTCGTTCTCACTCACAGCCCCGGCCGCAGCCGTCGTGAACCGCCCCTTCGCGGCACGATTCAGGATCCTGAACCGGGGACCCGGCACGGCTGTGATCGACCGGCTCCGACTGACGACCTCGCCTGGCGCCCGAGTGGTGCTACCGCAGCTTCCCACTCGTCTGGCGGCAGGCGCCGAGAGCGCGGTCGTCGCCCGCATCACGCCGCTGCGGACGGGCAAGCTCGTTCTCGATCTTCGCGTCGGGTCGGAAGGGCGGGCGCGTCTCGCGATCAACGTGCGAGCCGCCGGACCCGCGACGTGAAAGTGGGGGCGGAGCCGCAGGCCCGCCCCCACACCGGATTCTGCCTCCTCAGCGCGTCTGCGGGAAGCCGAGATCCACGCTGCTCGTCGCCGGGTCGGGCCAGCGGCTCGTAACGACCTTCCCGCGCGTGTAGAAGTGCACGCTCTCGGGACCGTACGCATGCGAGTCACCGAACAGCGATGCCCGCCAGCCGCCGAACGAGTAGTACGCAACCGGCACCGGAATCGGGACGTTGATCCCGACCATCCCGACTTCGACGTCGAACTGGAACTGCCGCGCTGCCCCGCCGTCACGAGTGAAGATCGCGACGCCGTTCCCGTACGGGCTCTCGTGCACGAGCGCCATCGCGTCGTCGTACGTCGGCACGCGGACGACGGACAGCACCGGGCCGAAGATCTCGTCGCGGTAGCAGTCCATCTCCGGCGTGACGTGGTCGAGAAGGGACACACCGAGGAAGAACCCGTCCCCGGCCGGCGCGGTGTCGCGCCCGTCGGCGACGACGATGGCCCCCTGCTCGGCTCCACTGGCGATGTACCCGGCGACCTTGTCACGATGCTCTGCCGTGACGAGCGGGCCCATCTCGGAGGCGGGGTCGCTCCCGTCGCCGACCACGACGGCGGGGAGCCGTTCCTTGATCGCCGCCACGAGCGGATCTGCGACGTCCCCGACCGCGACGACGACCGAGATCGCCATGCAGCGCTCACCGGCCGAGCCGTAGCCGGCACTGACCGCCGCGTCGGCCGCCATGTCCACGTCGGCGTCGGGCAAGACGATCATGTGGTTCTTCGCGCCACCGAGCGCCTGCACGCGCTTGCCGTGCTTCGTTCCCGTCTCGTAGATGGTGCGAGCGATCGGCGTCGACCCGACGAAGGACACAGCAGCGACATCCGCGTGCACGAGCAACGCGTCGACGGCCACCTTGTCGCCCTGTACGACGTTGAAAACACCGTCGGGCAACCCCGCCTCCTTGAGCAGCTCGGCGGTGAGCAGCGACGCGCTCGGATCCTTTTCGGACGGCTTCAGGATGAAGCAGTTGCCGCAGGCGAGCGCCGGCGCCCACATCCACATGGGAACCATCGCCGGAAAGTTGAACGGTGTGATGCCCGCCACGACGCCGAGCGGCTGACGGATCGAGTAGACGTCGATCCCCGTGGACGCCTGCTCCGAGAAGTCGCCCTTGAGCAGGGTCGGGATCCCGCAGGCGAACTCCACCACTTCCAGACCGCGGGTGACCTCGCCTTTCGCATCGGAGAACACCTTGCCGTGCTCCGAGACGAGGAGTCGCGCGAAGTCGTCCCGGTGGTCGTGGACCAGCGCACGGATCCGGAAGAACAGCTCGGCCCGCTTCGCGAGCGACCACGCGCGCCATTCGTCGAACGCAGCGCGTGCGACCTGCACGGCGCGGTCGATCTCCTCGACGCTCGCGAAGTCGACGGTGCCCTGACGTCTTCCCGTCGCCGGCTCGTAGACGGGCCCCGAGCGGCCCGAGGTACCGGCGACGACGCCCCCATCGATCCAGTGGCTGATCCTCTTCTCGTCGCCTTGGCTCTCGGCCGAGGGCGCTTCGGCTAGCTCTGTCATCCCTGATCTCCTCCTGCAGTGAGTCCCGTGAGGGTACCGCGTGCCCGCTCCCACGTCCTCCCGAGAGGAGCCGTCAGATGCCGTCGAACGTGTCGCACCGCCCGGCATCGCCGCCGTCGAACCCGCGCCTCCGCCAGTTCTCGCCGACGAACCGGGCGTCCACGGGTCTGGGCGCCGTACGCCGAGCCGAGGGGCCCGTTCAGACGGAGACGCCGGCCTCGCTCAGGGGGCGCCGGCCCCACGCGAAGCTCGTCGCGTACCAGCCGGCGAGCTGCTGCAGCGTCACTCCGTTCGAGGAGGAGTGGACGAACCAGCCCGATCCGACGTAGATGCCGCTGTGAGTCACCTGCGACGGCTTGGACTGGATGCCGCGAGCCCCGAAGAAGACGACATCGCCCGGCTCGAGGGACTCGAACCCGATACGCATCGCGACCGGCACCTCGGCGCTCATCGCAAACGTCGTGCGCCCGCGGATCACGGACGTCAGCTGGGGAGCGAGTGCGAACGGCTCCAGCTTGAAGACCCGCCAGACGAGACCGGAGCAGTCGAAGCCCGCGGGTGCGGCGACGACACCGCCGGGCGCGGAGGCGCTCCACAGCTGCTGCTGCCGCTCGGAACTGCCGGCGAAGACGTAGGGAAACCCGACGAACCGCAGCGCACGGGCGACGACACCGGCCTGTTGCTCCGTCATCTCCGGGAACAGAAGGGTGCGGGACGCCTCCTGCAGGGAGGCGATCTGCCCTTCCGAGAGCGAGAGCACGCGGGCCAGCGAGTACGCGGCTTCGGCCCGCGTCGCCAGATCGTTGGGGCCACGCTCGAGCGCCTCCTGATCGACGGGGTGGTTGCGACGGAGCCCGAGCAGCCTGGCGACTGTCTCCGTGCCGAGATACGGCGTCGGGCGGAGCCCCGCGTCACGGGCCGAGACCCGAATGCGCGACGCTGCCTGTCGAAGGCCGAGCGCGGAGACGAGCTTCGCGTCGAGCTCCCGCATCGTCAGAGCACGGAAGGGATCCGCCGGGAGGGCGCCTGCGCGTCCGATCGCCAGGAGCGCGTCGGTGAGCTCGTCGGCCGTGACGGCGTCGTCCGGCCGGAACGAGGAGACGTCCGACGCCATCGCGCCCGCAGCCACCACCGTGGCGATCTGGGGGCCTGCCCAGTGCTTGCCCGGGCCCGACGAGGCAGCGCCGGCGACGACCACGAGCGCGAGTGCAACGACGAGCGTGACAGAGCCGACGAGACGTCTCATCATCCCCGGTATCGACCGGTGCCCGAGAAGGCTGAAGCCGAACCCCCCGGGTCAGGGACGCGGTCGTGCACCCCTCCCCTGCTACCCTCGATGGGATGGTGCGGGGTCTCGCCATCCTGCTCGCGCTCGGGACGCTGCTGGTCGCGGCTCCCGCAGCACAGACCGCGGCTCGCCCGAAGGCGCCCCGCGTCGTCGGCCTGACCCTGGAGGGCAAGCGGCTCTCGCTCGCGCAGTTCCGCGGCAAGCCGGTCTTCATCAACGTCTGGTCGTCCTGGTGAAGCACGTGCCGGAGCGAGGCAGGTGCCTACGCACGATGGGTGAAGAAGCAGATCTCCAAGCGTGGGAAGAAGAACGCTGTTGTCTTCCTCGGGCTGAATACCGTCGACGAGCTCGCGGATGCGCAGGCGTTCCAGAAGCACTACCGGTGGACCTGGCCGTCGATCCGTGACCCGAAGCGCGCAGTTGCGCGGAAGTTCGGTGCGACGTACCAACCGGCATTCGTCCTGATCGACGCCAAGGGAAGATTCGCCGCCGGCTTCCAGGCGGCCGGCACGCCTGCGCGCTGGAACGCGCTGATCGCCCGCCTGCCGTAGCTGCCCAGCCCGCGACGCGCGCTCAGGCGCGACGGATGTCGACGTCGCCCGAGACCGTTCGGATCCGCAACTCGACGACGACCTCGCTCTCCTCGGTGGACGAAGCATCGCCGAGGTCGAGGTCGGAGCGCATCGAGCCGCTGACCGACTGCGCATCGATCCAGAGACGAAGACCCCGCTCCACCGCGACGTGGACGTCGCCCGAGACCGCGTTCGCTCGAAGGCCACCGGCCGCGAGCGACTCGATTGCGACGTCACCCGAGACGGTTCCCACCGTGCAGGACTCGGAGACACGCCCCAGCAACACGTCGCCCGAGACCGAGTGCACCGCCACGGCGCCGCCCACCGCACGTGCATCGACGTCACCCGATGCGGTCTTCACCGACAGGTCGCCGCCGACGGAGCCCACAGCGACATCACCGCTGGCCGAGGTCACCGAGAGCGCTGCGACCCGCCCGGCGACGACATCACCGGACGCCGTCTTCACGCTCACGACGCCACAGTCGGCACGCAGGTCGACATCGGCAGAGGCGGAGTCGACATCGACGTCGCTCCCCGCCGGACAGCGGATCAGAACTCCAACCTTCGGCTGCCGCCCCAGCGAGAGCAGGCCGCCCTTCGACCGCGGGACCTCGATACGGATCTCGTGTCGCCCTCCGCGCTCGGAGGCGGCAACCCGCATCTCGGCTATGGCGCTCGTTGTGACGTCATCGTTGCGCAGGGCTGTCAACTCGACCTCGACGGCGCCCGCATCGCGGGGCTCGACCTCGATCCGACCGGCGGGCACCGACAAACGGAGCCGGACTGGCCCGTCGACGGCGTGGATGCTCATCGGCTGCTCCGCCGCTCCCCGCGGGTCGCGACCGGCGGACGGGCGTCGATCCTGACGCCGCCCACGGTGTGGGAGGCGCGCCGGGCTTCGAGGAGATGAACGTCCTCCGGGAGTGTGTAGCTCGTGAACAGCATGGCTCTCCTCCTTCTCGTGTCAGCTCTGGGCGAAGCCCTGGAGCCGGTTGCCGATTCGCGTGCCACTGCCGCTGCGCCGGTCGAGGGCGTGCGACAGCGCACGCACGATCCACGCGTTGGTGGACACGCCTTCCTGCGCCGCAGCGGCTTCGACGGACGTCTTCAGCGTCTCCGGCAGGCGGAGGCTGATGCGTGCGCTGAGGTCGTCGCCCGGTGCCGGAGCACCCTCTGCGGCAGACGACTCGTCCACGAACACGAGCTCGGGCTCGCGTCCGGCAAGCCTGAGCTCGACGTGCCCGACGCGGAGCGTGCCGCTCAGGCCAACCGCCGCCTCGGTCAAGAGGTCGAGGAGGCGAAGCGTGAGTGCCGGCTCCACGGCTTCCGCGAGCCTGAGACCCGCCTCGGCCGTCGCGTCGCCGCCAACTGCCGCCGCGGCGGCGAGGTCGTTCTGCAGAGCAGTGACGTAGCGGGTGATATCCATGCGGTCATTATGACATCATTTTGATGTCTGTCAAGTATCTCTTTGATGTCTCTACTATGTCACGCCATGCTCGCTGCTACTGTGCGCGCGGCTCCGGGTGTCGCCCGGGCCCGCGGCAGGCGCGCTCCAGCGCGACCCGCCGTCGTCCGGACCACCCACGATCGCCCCCTGCGGCAGGAGGACGCCGCTCCGCGTGAGCTCCGTCGACCCCGCTGATCTTCCGCTCGGCCAGACGCTTCGCCGTCTCTACCCGCTGTGGCGGGAGCAGTGGCGGCTGGTCGGCCTCGGGCTCGCCTGTGCCCTCGTCTTCACCGGGCTCTCGCTGGCGATCCCCGTGCTCGTCCAGCGAACGATCGACGACGCGATCGACGGCGACGATCCCCAGCTACTCGTCCCCTACCTCGTCGCCATGCTCGTGCTCGGGGCGCTCAGCTTCGCGTTCAACTTCGTGCGTCGCTTCTCGACCGCGCGGGTCGGCATCGCCGTCGAGGCACGCCTCAGAGGCCTGCTCTACGACGCCTACCTTCGCTTTCCGCGGGCGTTCTACGACCGGCACGCAACCGGCGAGGTGATCTCGCGGGCGACCAACGACATCTACCCGGTGAGGTACTTCATCGGCTGGGGCGTGGTCCAGGCGATACAGAGCGCAATGATGCTCGTCGGAGCCGCGGTCGTACTCGTGGCCGTCAACGCACGGCTCGCACTCTTCGCCGCGCTCGCGATGCCGCCGATCGCGGTGCTCACGTACCTCTTCGCCCACCGCGTGTTTCCAATCTCCCGCCGCGTGCAGGAGCGCAAGGGACACCTGACCGAGGCGACCGACGAGGCCGTCGTGGGCATCGAGATGGTGCAGGCCTTCGGGCGCGAGGACGACGTCCGTGAGCGATTCGGCTCGCGCGCCGAGGCTGTCCGTTCGGAGACGATGCTGCAGGCCAACGTCGAGGCGCGGTATCTCCCCGGGCTCGTCTTCCTCCCCACGCTCGGCATCGCAGCCGTGCTCTGGTTCGGGGGACGGGAGGCAATCGCCGGCGACCTCACGATCGGCGAGTTCACGCTGTTCATCACGCTGCTGCTCCAGCTGGTCTGGCCGCTCGAGGCGCTGGGCTGGATCATCAACCTGGGCCAACGCGCCACGGCTGCGGCGGGCCGCTCATTCGCCTGGCTCGACGGCATCGAGCCACTCGCGGAGCCGGATCAGCCGGTGTCGCTGCCCCCGGGGCCAATCGACGTGTCGTTCGATCGGGTCGGCTTCCACTACGGGACGGGCGGCGACGTCCTGACCGACGTCTCGCTCACCGTGGCCCCCGGCGAGATCCTGGCGGTCTGCGGCCCGACCGGCTCAGGGAAGACAACCCTGCTCAACCTGTTGCCGCGTTTCTACGACCCGACCGAGGGTCACGTACGCGTCGGGGGCGTCGACACGCGGGACGTGCCACTGACCGAGCTTCGCGGCGCGGTGGCCATCGTCACGCAGCGCGCGGTTCTGTTCTCGATCACGCTGCGGGAGAACCTTCTCGCGGCCCGACCCGACGCCGACTGGGAGGAGGTGCTGGCAGCCTGCGACGCCGCCGGGGTGGCCCTGTTCGCCGCCGAGCTACCGCACGGGTACGACACGCTCATCGGCGAGCGAGGGGTCAACCTCTCCGGTGGCCAGCGCCAGCGAGTCGCGCTTGCACGCGCGCTGGTCGCGGGCGCGCGCGTCCTCGTCTTCGACGACCCGATGTCGGCCGTCGACACCGAGACCGAGCGCCTGCTCGTCGCGAATCTGCGCCCAGCGGTGGCAGGTCGCACCGTTCTGCTCTCCGGACAACGTCTCTCGACCGTGCTCCTCGCCGACCGCGCAGTCGTGCTCGGCGAAGGCGGCATCGTCGAGGAAGGTCGCCCCGGCGACCTGATCACCGGCGACGGACCGTTCACCGCGCTGTTCGGAGACGAGGCCGTTGTCGCCGCGTAAGCGACATCGCACGGGGCTCTCCCGGCTCTGGCGGTACACGGAGGATCAGCGCGGCCGAGCGGTCTTCGTGATCCTGCTCGCCGCTGTCTCCGCGGCTGCGCCGGTCGTCGGCTGGACCATCGTCGGCGACGTGATCGACAACGGCATTCGCGCCGGCGACGAGCAGCGGCTGACCGTCGACGTCGTGCTCTACATCGGCGTCAACGCCCTCGCCTGGGGGCTCGGCACGACGACGTGGCTGATGCTGGCAGCGATCGGGCAGCGCATGGTCGTTGCGATCCGCCGCAACCTGTTCGAGCACTTGACCTCCCTCAGCCTCCGCTACTTCTCGGAGCAGAAGGCCGGGTGGATCATCGCTCGCCTGACGAGCGACGTCGACGCCCTGTCGGACGTCCTCAATCAGGGCCTGACGACGCTCGTCGTCAACTCGCTGACCCTGGTCGCGGCGATCGCGGGTCTCTTCCTCCTCGACTGGCGGCTGGGGCTCGTCGCCCTCCTCGTGCTGCCACCCGGCATTCTCGTCACGCGCTGGTTCCAGCGCACGTCGCACGTCGCGTTCTCCGAGGTGCGCACGCGAATCGCCGCGGTCACGGCGCAGCTCGCCGAGTCTGTCTCTGGAATGGCAGTCGTCCAGGCGTTCAATCGCGAGCGCGCCTTCCAGCGTGAGTTCGACGGGCTCAACGAGGCGAACAGGATCGCGAACGTCCGCGCGCAGAAGCTGTCGTCGGTCTTCTTCCCGGCCGTTCAGTTCCTCGGCGTGATCGCCACCGCGGCCGTCCTCTTCGCCGGCGCGCGCATGATCGACGCAGGTGCCCTGGAGATCGGGACGCTTGTCGCAGCCGTCGGGATGCTCTCGCTCGTCTTCCAGCCGCTCCAGGAGCTCTCGGAGCTGTACAGCCAGGTGCAGGCGGCGGCAGCCGCGATGGAGAAGGTCTCCACGGTCCTCGACGCTGAACAGGACATCGTCGACCGACCCGGTGCGAAGCCGATGGCACGCATCGAAGGACGACTCACACTCGACCGCATCGTCTTCGCCTACGGCGACGAGCCGGTGATCAAAGGCATGTCGATCGACGTCGCGGTAGGCGGCTGCATCGCACTGGTCGGCGAGTCCGGTGGCGGCAAGTCGACATCGGCGAAGCTGATCGCGCGCTTCTACGACCCCCTGGAAGGTGCAGTGCTCGTCGACGGCACCGATCTCCGCAGCGTGCAGCTGCGCTCGTATCGGCGACAGCTGGGGGTCGTCCTGCAGGACCCCTTCCTCTTCAGCGGGACGATCGCCGACAACGTCCGCTTCGCTCGGCCTGACGCCACCGACGAGGAAGTCGAAGCCGCCGCCCGCGCGATCGGTGTCGACCGCGTCGCGGCACGCTTCGAGCTGGGACTCGACCACGTCGTGCGAGAGGGCGGCGCGGGCCTCTCGGCGGGCGAACGTCAGTTGATCTCGATCGCGCGCGCCCTGCTCGCGGACCCGCGAATCCTCATTCTCGACGAGGCCACGTCGAACATCGACCGTCCGACCGAGATCCTCATCGAGCAGGCCTTCGACACGTTGCTCCGCGGCCGCACATCGATCATCATCGCGCACCGGCTGGCCACCGTCCGCCGTGCCGACGAGATCCTCGTCATCGAGAGAGGGCGCATCGTGCAGCGCGGGACGGAGCAAGCCCTGCTCGCCGAGGACGGCCCCTTCCGCCGGCTCGCGCACACGCTCGAGGCGCCGGCCGCCGAGCAGCTGGCTCGGGGCGCCGCGCTCGGCGAGGGCGTCTAGCAGCTCGCTGGCGGCGGGAGGCAGGGCTCGATCAGGACGAACGTCGCCGCGGTGGACGGCTGGGCTATTCGCCCCAGTCGAAGTCGCGTGAGCGACTCCACAGGCCGTCGTCGAGGCCCACGCCGTCGAGCTCGCCCGCACCGTCGTCCGCACCGTCGCCCGGCCAGGGCAGCACCGAGTACGCCGGCACGGGAGCATCGACACCCTCGACGGTCTCCTCGAGTCGCGCCTGCTCCTCGGACTTGAACAGCGGATGGTTCTCGAACGGATCGTCGGGCTGATAGTGCGTGAGAGGCATGTCACCGTCGAGGCCGGCATTGCGTTCCCTCAACGCGAGGTGCTCCTGAATGGCGTGTGCAAGCGTGGTGTCGGTATCCACCGGGATGGACCTCCGGGTCTTTGAGCTTTCGAGAATTGCCTCCCCGCATCAGTCTAGCGCGAAGCGAAATCCCTGCAACCAGGTCACTTCGGTCATCGCACCGGGACGATGCTCGCGTATGCGAGGATGGCAGGGTGCCACGGATACCGCGCAGCCCGACAGCCCTGGCCTTCGTCCTCTATCGCGCCTGGGTGCGACTCCCGCCCGAGCAGCGACGCGAGCTGCTGAACGCGGCTCGGGCACACGGGCCTCAGATCGCAGCCAAGGCCGCCGCGGTGACGAAGAAGGCTGCCGCGACGCGACGTGGCGGCGTCTGAGACGCCCACTCCCGCCGGTCAGCCGGCGCCCGTGAGGGCAGTGCGCACGATCCGATCCTGCTCACGCTGGTGCGCTGTCGGATAGCCCTCGCTGGGGCTCGCCCGCCACGGGCGCCCGACATACCGGGTCGACGTGACGCCGACGCTCGACCGGGCGGCCTCGTCGAGACGGTGTCGAATCGACCGCCACGGGCCCATGTTCTGCGGCTCCTCTTGCGCCCAGACGATGTCGTCCAGATGTGGGTAGGCAGCGACCAGCGCGGCGACATCCTCGACCGGGAACGGATACGGCTGCTCGATGCGGGCGACGGCGACGGCCCCGGCGCCCGGGCGCTCGTCATGCCCGACGAGGTCGTAGTAGATCTTCCCCGAGCAGAGCACGAGCCGTCGCACACGCTCGCGGTCGACGCCGTCGTCGTCGAGCACGGTGCGGAACGACCCCCGGGCGAGCTCAGCCGGGGTGGACGCGGCATGCCGGAGCCGGAGCAACCCCTTCGGTGTCATGACGACGAGTGGGCGTGCCGTCGCATCGAGCGCCTGTCGGCGAAGCAGGTGGAAGTACTGCGCCGCCGTGGTCGGGCTGGCGATGCGAATGTTGTCCTGGGCGCCGAGTTGGAGGAAGCGCTCGAGGCGCGCGCTCGAATGCTCGGGCCCGTTCCCCTCGTAGCCGTGCGGAAGCAGCAGTGTCAGCCGGGAGGTCTGCCCCCACTTCGATCGACCCGCAGAGATGAACTGGTCGATCACGACCTGGGCGCTGTTGGCGAAGTCGCCGAACTGCGCCTCCCAGAGAACGAGAGCGTCCGGAGCGGCGACGGAGTACCCGTACTCGAACCCGAGCACGGCGAACTCGGAGAGCGGCGAGTTGTGCACCTCGAACGACGCGTGAGCGCCTTTGAGACGCTGGATAGGCGCGTACGTCTCGCCGGTCCGGTGATCGTGGAGGACGAGGTGGCGGTGGGAGAAGGTCCCGCGCTCGGTGTCCTGTCCCGTGAGCCGGATCGGGATCCCCTCCTCGAGCAGCGACGCGAAGGCGAGCGCCTCCGCCTGCCCCCAGTCGATTCCCCCATCGACGATCGTCTCGAGTCGGCGCTCGAGCTGACGTGCGAGCTTGGTGTTGACCACGAAGCCAGCGGGTACCCGGAGCAGCTCGGCGTTGAGCGACTGGAGCCGGTCCGGAGAGACCGTGGTGGCCACCGCGTCGCCCGTCGGAGGACCGGCGGGAGGCTCCACAGCCGACGGCGGCACCGGCGACATCTCGGCGAGCGCGCTACGCAGCCGCTCGTGCGCTTCCCGTAGCGCCTGCGTCGCCTTCTCCGCCAGTGCGTCGGCGTCGTCCGGCGCCAGCGCCCCGTCGGCGACGAGCTGCTCGACGTAGCGCTCGCGCACGGTCGGCTGGGACTCGATCCGGGCCGCTTGTAGCGGCTGCGTGTAGGAGGCCTCGTCCTGCTCTTGGTGGCCGAATCGCCGGTAACCGACGAGGTCGATGACGACATCCTCGGCGAACTCCTCACGGTAGGCCAGCGCCAGCCGCACCGCGGCGACGGCCGCTTCAGGGTCATCGGCGTTCACGTGAATGATCGGGATGTCGAAGCCCTTCGCGAGATCGCTCGAGTACCGCGTCGAGCGACCCTCGAAGGGGTCGGTCGTGAATCCGACCTGGTTGTTGGCGATCAGGTGGAGGGTGCCGCCGGTGCGGTAGCCGTCGAGGCTTTGCAGATTCAGCGTCTCGGCAACCACGCCCTGCCCTGCGAACGAGGCGTCGCCGTGGATGAGGAGCGGCAGAGCGACCGTCGGGTCGTGGAGCCCGGAGCCCGAAGAGCGGTCGGTTTGCTCGGCGCGCGCGCGACCCTCGACGACGGGATCGACGGCCTCCAGGTGGCTCGGGTTGGGGATGATCGCCACCTCGATTTCGCCGGCGGCCGTCATTCGCACACCCGAGGCCGGCAGGTGGTACTTGACGTCACCGGTACCGCCCTCCGGATCGACGACGAGAGCGTCGTACGACCGCTCGCCCTCGAACTCCCGCAGGATCGACTCGTACGATCGGCCGACAGCGTGCGCGAGGGCATTGAGGCGCCCGCGGTGCGCCATCCCGATGACAACCTGATGCGCGCCGGAGGCGGCGGCGAGCTCCACGGCCTCGTCGATCATGAGGATGAGCACGTCGAGCCCCTCGAGCGAGAACTGCTTCTGCCCGAGGAAGGCACGACGCAAGTACTGCTCGAAGCTCTCGACCTGGGAGAGCCGCTCGAGGAGGGCCTTGCGCTCATCGGGGGCTAGGGGCTTGCGGAACCGCCCCGATTCGATCGCCTGTCGCAACCATACGCGTTCCGCGTGGTCCGAGATGTGCTCGACCTCGTACGCGATCGACCCCGTATAGACGTCGCGCAGTCGTGGCAGCACATCGTGCAGGGTCTCCCCCTCGACGTAGAGGCGCAACAGGCCGGCGGGAACCTGCTGCAGCAACTCCGGTGTGAGAGCAGGGGTCAGGCGGGTCTCGTCGAGGGCCGGATCGCCGATCGGCTCGGAGCCGAGCGGGTCGAGGCGGGCGGCGAGATGGCCGTGCATCCTGTACGCCTTGACGAGAGCCATGGCAGCGGCGACGGCGCCGAGAACGTCGGCCGTCGGCTCTCGATCGACCTTCGGCTCAGGGGATGCGGCGGCCGGCTCGCTTGGCTCGATCTCAGCTATGGCGGCCGGTCGAGAGTCGCCCGCGCCCGTCCGCTCTGGCCGCGACGGTGCTGCGGGGCTGGGAGGCGGCGTCTTGGCAGGGGCCTGTGGCCGTGGCGCGGGCGCCACGGCCACGCCCGCCAGTGCGACGGCCCTGTCCACCGGGGTGGACGAGGTACGAAGGGCCGCAGGTGGCGCGGGAAGAGCCTCGGCGCCGTCGGCCGCGAACACCGCACGCCATTCGGGCGGCACGCTCGCGGGAGCGTCCAGATAGTCCTCGTGGAGCTGAGCGACATACGCCGCGTTCAGACCACTCAGCTCTCTCTCGGCCATCGCACTTGTTGTAGCAGGGGTATCGCAGCGGTCGCCCCGAGTTGAGATGCCCTTCGGGCTCGCCGCCGCGCTATGCCGTCGTGAGCCGCGAGCGGCCACACCCGCAGAAGCCGACGCAGACGTCGCGCGGAACTGAGAGCTGCGCTAGAGGAGCGGATTGCCGGTGATGACGACGAGCGTCATCCCCACGACCCACGCAATCATCGAGGCGATCAACGCAGCCAACGCAAGCCGCTCGAAGCGAGTGCTCATACGTCCAGCGATGATCGCAAGCACGAGGGCAGCAGGGGCCAGGCGCGCCGGGCGGGCCTCGAGCTGGAGCAGCAGACCGAGGCCCGCTGCGAGCCCCGACAAGACGAACGAGGCGACGGCAAGAAGACCGGCAACGGTGTCGACCGACGTGTGGTGCTGTGCCTCTGGATGCTCGAACGTGCTCACGGGCGGACATCCGAGCGTAGTGCGCCTGCCCGCGGGCGCGTCGGCTGGGGACGCCGCGGCGCGCGCGAACCCGGAGCGCGCACGCGGTCACCGACACCCCAACCAGGCCCAGCCGGCGGAGTGTCGGACACCGGGACGAGGATGGCCGGCCGCGGGTCGCGCGGCTCGGCACGGATCGCCCACCAGACGACCAGGCACAAGTAGATGACTGGGATTTTCAAGAGGACGAGCATGAAGATCGCTTCCCACAGCATGCGCGCGCAGTCTACGCGATGCGCCCGCCAGTCGGGCTCAGCGAGATCGTCGTCGTTCGCGTCGGGCGAGCACGAGTGCGGCGACGGCGTTGACGACACCGCCCGCGAGAGCGACGAGTAGCAATCCCGGCCCAAGTGTCGTCGCGGAACCTCCCGTGGCTCCGAGCTGCTCGACGACGAGCACGGCGAGCGGTCCGATCTCCACGTCGATCGCGGAGCCCGTGGAGGCGACGGTGATCGCGAGCACCGTCGCGACCGAATAGGCGAGGATTCCTGTCGCCACCGCACCGAGCGCGAGCGCTCTCATACTCCGCATGCAGTCCTCCCGTCCCGGGTCACCACCGTCAACCCCATCCCGTGCCCGCACAGGGCGCACGCAGCGAGTGCGAGCTCGGCGCTCTCGGCCGGTCGCGAAGCCATCGCGACCAGCGCTCCGGCAGCGAGTGGCACCGCCGGGCCGGCGACCGCGACGAGACGACGACGGGCTGTGCTCACCGTCCTGTGCAACACGAACGTTCGCGGTCCGGCAAGGACGAGCGCTGCCGGCACACCGCCGAGCACCATGGCGTGTCCCGCCTCGTGCAGCGCGAGACCGAGGCCAGCAGCGGTGCCCACCACAACCCATGACCAGCCCGGCACTACACCTCCAACCGCCGCGGTCTGGACTCCGAGGAGCGACGCGAGCAAGCCGATCGTGAGCGCTCGCCACCGGACCGCTGCGAGCGTGGACAGCGCGGCACGCATGCCCGATCGCGTGTCGAGACCGACACGACGCCACGCCGTCCGTGGCACTGTGTTGGCCGGCGCGAGACGCAAGGCCACCCGTAGCCACGACCACAGACGCCTCGACCGACCCGCTCCATGCTCGATGTTCACGAGCAGAAGACGGTTGAGCCGGTACGCGAACGAGAACACGTCGTCGTGGGCCTGCCTTTGCTCGACGCTGTAGGCCGAAGCAAGTTCTGTGACAACGGCGCCGAGCGGCCGTCCCGCCCGCGCGAGCACGAAGCTCGCCGTTGCGTTGGCAGGCAATACGTGATCCCGAACGTCGTCGACGATGCCGCCGCTGTCGACGCGTACCCCGTCTGCCAGCACGATCGCGTCGGTATCGCCCAGCATCAGATGTGCCTCGCGCGCCCTACGAGCAGGAGCCCGCCGATCCCGCATCCGCCGGCGAGCAAGAGCCAGATGGACACGGCCCCCGGAACGCCGAGCCCCTCGAGCCACGTGTGCACCGTCGCACCACCGGCTACTCCGAGGGAGAGGACGGCGACGAACGCTGCGAGCGAGGCGGCGTCGTCCCCGAGGTCGGCCGCGCGTCGCGGCACGAGAGCACCGGCAGCGAGCCCTGCAGCCCACGCCGAGATCGCGAGCGCGGTCGCCTGCACGGCAACAGTCCCATCGGCTCCGGACGCGACCCCGATGACGACGACGGGCCCGACGACCACCAGCATCGCAAGCGCCGTCGCACCCGCCCAGGCCACCGCGACACGTGACGCTGGGCCTGCCGACCACACCCAGCGCGCCACGTCGATGCGCCCTCCGGCTGAGAGCGGGGCCACACCGGCCCCCATGGCTGCGACTCCTGATGCGAGCACCAAGCCGCCGTCCACGTCCACGGCGAGCGCCCCGACCGCAATCGCACCCAGACCGAAGAAGGCGGCGGCGGCCATCGCAAGCCGGATGTCGGCAGCACGCGTGACCGCAGCGAACGCGCTGGCGTCGACAACCGAGAGGACGCGCCACAGCGGACGCCTCCCCCCGTGGCGACGAGGACGCGGCGCCGGCCGGTCGGATGAGCCGACGACCCACGCCACGCCGGCTGCCGACCCGACCAGCAGCCCTGCGGCGACGGCGAGGAGCGCTTCGCGTGTGCCGCCCACGAGACCACGGGTGACGAGCTCGCAGACGCCGCACATACATACGGCCGCAGCCAGGGCTCCGCTGTCGGCGACCCAGCGGACCTGTCGCCTGACGAGATGGAGCGTGCTCTCCGCGAGGAGCGCTCCGACGGAAGCACTCGCCCCGAGCGCGACGAGCAGACCGAGCGCGCCGCTCACGCCGCCGGGCGCCGCCAGCGACAACGGCAGCACCGCCGCCAGAACGAGCGGCGCGGCGAGCAGGAACGTCGCGACGAATCGCGGCGCGACGACTGCCCCGTGTGCCGCGACGCGTGCCAGCGGGGCAGCCGCCAGAGCTGCTCCAAGTGCTTCGACGCCACGGGACATCAGCCCGAGTGCGGCACCGCCCGCACAGCCCGGAAGCGCGAGGCCCACGACGACCATCCGGGCAAGGCGGGGGTCAGAGACGAGGGGGCTCAATTCCTCCCCCACGTCGCTGCCGACCCGAAAGATCAAGATTCCCGAGAAGACCCACGCGCAGAGGGCGAGAGCTGTCGGCAGCGGTGCTGTGCGCGCCGGCCGGCACAGCCGCCGGGCCTGCGCTCGAGCCACGGCATCACAGAGCGGCCAACTCACGGCGCACCCGTTCACGAAGGAGACCTGCCCCGGTCTCGGCGAGAAACGCTTCCTCGAGGGTCTGCGCTGCATGGGCGCCACGCAGCACCTCCGGCCGACCGGAAGCGACGACCGAGCCGCCCTGGAGCACAACGACCGTGTCGCACAAGCGCTCGGCGAAGTGCAGATCCTGTGTCGCCAGCAGCACGCCCGCTCCAGCCGCTGCGCGCACCCTGATCGCCTCGTGCAGGAAGACGACCGCCTCGGGATCGAGCGTGGCAGTGGCCTCGTCGACGACCAGGAGCGGAACGTCGAGCGCAATACCTGCCACGAGGCTCGCTTGGCGTCGCTGCCCCCGGGACAGAGTGCCGAGGCGCGCGTGCCAGCGGGCGTGAAGCCCGAGAGACTCCGCCACCGACTGCGCTCGGCGGCGGCCCCTCTCCCCCGCGCGGTGCAGCGTCAACACGAGCTCGACGTGCTCTGCAACGGTCAGCTCGTCGAGACCACCGGGATCGTCGGGAACGTACGCAAGTGCACGACGGGCTGCCAGCGTCCCGGCGACGTGCCCGTCAACCGACGCGCTCCCGGCATCGGGACGGACGAGGCCCGCGACGGAGAGCAGCGCGGTCGTCTTGCCGGAGCCGTTGGGCCCGACGAGCCCCACGATCTCGCCCGATCGGACGTCGACGTCGACGTCGACGAGCGCGACGGCCTGGCCGAAGCGCTTGCACAGCCCTCGCGCGACGAGCGGTGGAGTGGGACCGCGGCGTCCCGCGCTCCCACTCCACCCGTCCAGCTCACGGTGCGGACTTGCACGCAACCTTGAACCCCTTCCACCCGAAGGAGATATCCGGGTAGCCGCCGCTGATGCGGCAGTACGTAGCCCACGCGAGCGCAACCGCGTAGGCGATACCGACGAAGACGACCCACCACACGGCTTCATCGACCTCTGCCGTCTCGGCGTCGAGCACGACCGCCGGAGCTGCATATCGGGGCCCTGCGAGTGCGAGCGTCGATCCCATCTGAGCCTCCTCTCTTGCTCGTGGCTGACGAACGTCACGCTACGGCGGAATCACGAACGAGGGTGAGCCGGGTTCGTGTCGAAAGTACGACCTGGCCTTCACACGGTGCTAACGCGGCCTCGCTAGCGTGCATCGCTGATCGTTCTCCCAAGGAGGTAGCCCCCGTGAGACGTCTCGCCCCCCTGCTCGCCGTCGCCTCGATCGTCGCGGCCGTCCTGACGACGACGGGCGTCGCAGCCGACCGCATGTGGGTCGGCTTCCACGACGACCCGGTATTCCGCTTCGACGGCGGTCGGCAGGAGGCGCTCGATCGAGCGAGGCAGAACAACGCCGGCATCGTGCGCACGCTCGTCGAGTGGCAGCGCGTCGCGCCGACGCGCCCGGCGAACGCGAACGACCCGTTCGACCCCGCGTACCGGTTCGACGACCTGGACGAGCTCGTCCGCAACGCGCAGGTGCGCGACATGGAGGTGCTGATCACGATCTGGGGCACGCCGGGCTGGGCGAACGGCAACAAGAAGCCGCAGTTCATGCCAACACGCATGACCGATTTCCAGTTCTTTGCGCAGGCGGTCGCTGCGCGGTACTCCGGACGCTTCGCGGGCTACCCGTTCGTCAAGTTCTACGGCATCTGGAACGAGTCGAACCTGGGCACGTTCCTGCTCCCGCAGTTCAACAGCAAGGGGAAGATCATCAGCCCGGCGCTCTACGCGAAGCTCGCAGCCGCCGGCTACGCCGGTGTGAAGGCCGGCAACCCACGGGCGCTCGTTGCGATCGGCGAGACGTCGTCGAACGGGCGCAACCGACGCGGCGCGGGCACCGATACGGTCGCCCCCGCGACGTTCGCGCAGGGTGTCGCCAAGGCAAACAGGCGGCTTCGCTTCGACGCCTGGGCGCAGCACCCGTACCCCTCGCCGGTGAGCCAGAAGCCGACGCAGAAGGTGCGGTACCCGAACGTCAACTTCACGACGTTGCCGCAGTTCGAGAAGGACATCGACAAGTGGTTCGGCCGCAAGAACATCCCGATCTGGATCACGGAGTACGGGCACGAGACGAAGCCAGGCGAGCCGAAGGGCGTCACCGAGGGCCAGCAGGCTGTGTACATCACTCAGGCGCTGGCGCTGGCTCGCAAGGACCCGCGCGTCGCGATGTTCGTCTGGTTCGTGATGCAGGACTCCCAGGGAAGCCTCTGGCAGAGCGGCGTCTACCGTCCGGACGCCGGCGCCAAGCCCGGACAGCGCCGCTTCGCCAACGCTGCCGCACCGCTCGATGCCCGCAACGGCACGATCCGCGTCCGCGGCGGCGCCAAGAACCCGGTGACCACGGTCTACGTGCGCTCGTTCTGTGCGAACAACGCCGTGGGAACGACCGTCGGCTCGACGACTCGCGTCTCACTGGGTGGCAAGCTCGTCGGCGTCGGGCAGCAGGCAGCCCCGCTCGGGCTCGACTGCACGGTTCGTCTCGCGTTGCCGGTGACCGTCGCGAAGCTGAAGACCTACAGCGCCGTGATCCAGCTCAACACGGAGAACGGTGGCTTCGCCACGCGGACGATCACGATCGTCGGCGTCTGAGCGAGGAAGTGCTCGGATGACGGGCGAGCCGGTGACTGCGGAGACGCACCGCCGGCTCGCCGTCGACCTCTACAACCACGTCTGGTCGCTGCTGCGGAAAGGCTCACGCACCCGCGCGGAGGACGACGAGTTGGTACACGCCGCCCACGCGTCCCGCTACCACTGGGGGCAGGTCGGAACGCCGGCGAACTTCGCCCGTGGCGAGTGGCAGTGTGCCCGCGTCTACGCGGTGCTCGGGTTGGGCGAGGCCTCGCTCCGACATGCTCACCGCTGCCTCGAGCTCGTAGAAGGTGATGGTGAGGGGTTCGAGGACTGGGATCTCGCCGCCGCCTGCGAGGCGATCACACGCGCGCACCTCACCTGCGGAGACGCCGCCGCCGCCCGTGCCGCGGCAGCGCGGGCAGCCACGGCAGCGGCGCACATCGCCGACCCCGAAGACCGTGCGCTGATCCAATCCGACCTGGCTGACCTCGAGCGGCAGATCGCCGGCACGTAGCTCAACGTCGGCGACGGGGATGGAGCCGAGGGGGATCGAACCCCTGACCTTTTGGCTGCCAGCCAAACGCTCTCCCAGCTGAGCTACGGCCCCAGTGCGTTCAATGGTAGCCGGTCGAGCGCCGAGCAGATCGGGCCACGCGGCGCCTCCACGTCGGCAGCCTCCGGGTCCCGGCGATGCCGATCTTGATCGAGCGTCGACAGCGTCCGACGAGGCCGCCGTCGACGTTCAGCCAGCGGCGGCGGCGACCTTGGGCACGTCGTGCCACAGGTCGTCGAGGCGGTAGTACGCGCGCGTGTCCGGCGTGAACACGTGCAACACGACGTCGAGGTAGTCGTCGACGATCCACGTCGCCTCCGGGAGCCCGCTGACCGAGCGGGGCAGCAGTCGGTGCTGCTGCTTGAGCGACCCGGCGATGTCGTCGCGGATCGCCTTCGTCTGACGCGGGTTGCGGCCGGTGGCGAGCACGAAGTAGTCCGTGTAGTCGCACACCGATCGCATGTCGAGGATCGCGACGTCGGTTGCCTGCTTCTCCTCACAGAGCGCGGCGATGTGTCTGGCTTGCTCGAGCGGGGTCAGGCGGTGGGGTCCTCTCCGGTCACGTGCCGGCAGTCTACCCGTGCTCCGGCCCCGGAACCGACCCGCCGTAGAGCCCGAGGCGGCCGATCTCGGCCGCGACCGCGGGAGCGACGAGCCCCTCGATCGACCGGCCCGCCGCGACACGGTCGCGGATCGCCGATGAGGAGACCGCGTGCTCCGGGATCTCGAAGAACGTGACCCGCTCCGGTCTGTCCAGCTGCCCCAGCACCTCGGCGAGCAGCTCCTGCGGATAGCCCGGCCGTGTGGCGACGCCGAGGCGGGCCATCGCAAGCACCCGCTCGGGCTCCTGCCAGGAGAGGAACGACGCGAACTCGTCGGCACCGACGAGGAACCACGGGTCGTCGAGAGCGAGCGCGGCAAGTGAGTCCACGGTACGGGCGTGGGGATCGAGCGCCACCTCGCCCCCCGGCACATCGGCGAACGCGAGACGCGCCAGCGCGAGGCGGTCGGCAGCCGGCGCGGTCACCTGCTTGTGCCCCGGTGACGAGACGACCCGCACGAGCAGACGCTCGAGCCTGAACCGTGTGGCCCCCTCCCGTGCAAGAGCCACGTGACCGACGTGCGGCGGGTCGAAGGCTCCACCGAGCAGTCCTGTCACGGCAGCCATTCCAGCTCCTCGTCGCCGATCTCCACGATCGTGCCGCGTCGCGCGCCGGCCTCGCGCAAGGCCTGCTCCAGCTCCTCCTCCGCCGGAGCCTTGCCTACGACGCGCAGGCCACGCTCCGTGCGGAAGATGCGGAACGTGCGGCGAGCCGCGGGTCGCGGACGGTACTCGAGGAACGCGGGTAGCTCGGCGTCCTCGCTGTCGGGGGCTGGTACACGAGCGGGGCACAGGCGAAACAGCTCGTTGACAACCTCCTGAACGCCGGCGCCCGTGACACAGGAAGCACGAAGGACACCGACGATCCGCTGGTCGACGACGGAGAAGCGAGCAGGCTCGGGCGCCAGGTCGGACTTGTTGAGCACCACGAGCTGTACCCGCTCCTCGAGCCCGGCGCCGTAGAGGGCGAGCTCCCGATCGACGACACCGAACCGCTCGTCGGCATCGTCTTCGGACGCGTCGATCACGTGGACCAGCAGCTGTGCCCGCTCGAGGTGGGCCAGGAACTCGTGACCGAGCCCGATCCCGGCGCTCGCCCCCTCGATCAGGCCCGGGACGTCGGCAACGGTCAGCTGCCTCCCGTCGGGGCCGTCGACCGTGCCGAGGACCGGAGCGAGCGTCGTGAACGGGTACGAGGCGACCTTGGGGCGCGCGTTCGAGACCCGGCGGAGCAACGATGACTTCCCTGCGTTCGGCAACCCGGCCAGAGCAGCGTCGGCCATGAGCTTCAACTGCAGCTCGAGCTCCCGCTCCTCGCCGGGCAACCCGGTCTCGGCGAACCGGGGTGTCTGCCGGGTCGGGGTCGCGAAGCGCGCGTTTCCGCGGCCGCCGACACCGCCACGCGCGACGGCCGCGCGCACACCGGAACCTGTCAGATCGACGAGCACCTCTCCGCCCTCGACCGCTTGCGTACCGATCGGGAGATGCAACTCCACGTCTTCGCCGTCGGCGCCGTGCCTACGACCGCCGCTACCGTGCCCACCGCGCCCGGCCTTGTAGATGACCTTCCCGCGGAGGGCCGAGAGATCGCGTAGCGACGCATCGGCGACGAGCACGATGTCGCCGCCGCGCCCACCGTCGCCCCCGTCGGGCCCACCGCGAGGGACGTGCTTCTCCCGGCGGAAGCTGAGCCCACCGTCTCCGCCACGCCCGGCGACGACCCGGATCTGCGCTCGATCGTTGAACATCGTCCTCCGCCCGAGACGGCAGCCTCAACCGCCGCCGCTCCGGCGGTCCGCGACCTAGCCCGCGGTCTCGGTGACCGCGACGGTGCGGCGCTCGCCGGAGCGCCGGAACTCGACGACGCCCTCGCGCAATGCGAACAGCGTGTCATCGCGACCGATCCCGACACCGGGGCCGGGGCGGAAGCGCGTGCCTCTCTGCCTCACGATGATCATCCCGGCCCTCACCTGCTGACCGGCGAAGATCTTCACGCCGAGACGCTTGCTCTCCGAGTCGCGCCCGTTCTTGGAGGAACCCAGACCCTTCTTGTGAGCCATGTCCTACTCGCCTTCCTTCCCGGCGATCGCCGCTTCGAGCGCCGCCATGGCGCCCTTGCGCTTCGCGTGCTCCTGCTCGTGCCCGAGAGCCGCCTGGAGCGTCGCGAGATCCCACGAAGACGCCGCGTCCTTGACCTGCGCGACGGTGAGCTGCGCGTATCCGGACGGCAGCGCGGCCGCAACCGGGGCATCGCTCGTCGAGGCGGGCTCGGCAGGCTTGACGGACTCGGCGGGACTGGCCGGTTTCACCGCTTTCTCGGCGGTACGTGCGGCCGGGCCACCGATCGACTCGATCTGCACCTTGGTCAGCGACGCCCGGAATCCGGTGTGCCGCCGGTACCCCGTCCGCTTCTTGTACTTGCCGATCCGGATCTTCGGACCGCGCTGCTGCTCGACCACGCGCGCGGTGACCGTCACAGCGTCAGGGGAGATCGCGACACCGCCTTCTCCGCCGACGAGCAGGACCGGCGGCGTGAACGTGGCACCGTCGTCGAGCGCGACGCGGTCCACGAGCAGGTGCTGGCCCTCGCGGACGCGGTACTGCTTGCCGCCGATGGAGACGATTGCGTAGCTCATTGCCAGATGGGGTCGAAGGTCAGCCTGCGGGGGAGTGCGGGCAGGCGCCCGCGAGCCGTCGGATGATAGCGAATCCTCGGCGGGGTCCCTACTCGAACGCCTCTTCCCACTCGGACATCGGCACGTAGTCACCGGCCTCGGGGGCGGCCGCAGAGACCGCGAGCTCCTCGGTGCCGGACGAGACCGACCGTGCAGGGGCCTCGGCGGGCGGCGCTTCGGCAGCGCCGCCAGAGTCCGTACCGGCTCCATCGGCGGTCGCGGCCGGTGCCCGGCGCCTGTTGCGGCCCCCACGCGAGCCGCGGCGGGTCTTCTTCTTCGCCGGAGCCCCGTCCGTGGGCTGCCCATCTGTGGTGTCCGAGCCCGCGTCGGCAGCGTCTCGATCGTCGCTCGCCGGCGTCACCGCGGAGCCGTCCGCCCCGTCCCGGCCGAGTGCCGCATCCGGAGCATGGATCTTCCGGGCCTGCTTCGCCGGCGTGGCCTTGGGCTTCGCCGCGCGCGGCGCGGGCTTCTTCGCCGGAGCCTCGACTGCGGTCGCGGTCTCGGACGGCTCGTCCAGAGACCTGTCGTCGACGCTCGACGCCGGGGCGTCGGCCGCCGTCTCGGCGCCGGCTGCGGTCGGCTTCTTCTTGCGGCGGCGCCCTCCCCTCGAGCCGCGCCGTGTCTTCTTCTTCGGCGGCGCGTCGTCGCCCGCCGGCGTGTCACCCGACACCTCGCCAGTCTCCGTCTCGGTCTCAGGCTCCGCCTCGGCCGTCGCCTCATCGGCGGACGGCTCCTCCTCCGGCTCGGCGTCGCCCTCGCTGGCAGCCATTTCCGTGCTCGCAGGCTCCGGCTTCGTCGTCGTCGCTCGACGGGCAGGGGCCCGTGTGGGCTTCTCCGCCTCGCTCTCGAACGTGATCGGAGTCGGAGCCGCACCGGCCTCGGCGAGGGTGCCGAGCACCTGGCCCTGGAGCACGCGCCCCACGCGGACGGTCACCTTCTTGCCGACGAGGGACGCGGCACCGGCGACCACGATGTCGACGCCATCGACCTTGCCGACACCGGCCGCCGCGTCGTGCAGGCCCACCTCGACCAGCTTGACCGCGAGTTCCGTGTCCTCCTCCAACGTGGACTCCGGTCGCAGGTCTACGAGCTTGCCCTCGGCGACCACATCGACGTGGTCAGCATGGACGTGCCCGTCTGCCGCGACGAGGAAGAACCGGCGCTTGGTGGATGCTTCGAGCGCGGCGAGCCGCTCCCCTCCGGGACCGGCAAGCAGAGAAAGGGTCTGCGGGTGCAGAGCGACGCGATACGCCTGCACGCCCCGTACCCCGGCTGCTGCGATCGCACGCAGGCGCCGCTCCACGCCCATCGCGATCGTCGCGTCCGAGACGACGATCCCGTCACCGCCGCAGGTCGGACACTTGCGCGTCATCACCTCGCGCGGGCCTTCGGTGACGTTCTGCCGCGTCATCTCGACGAGGCCGAGCGGCGAGATCTCGACCACGTACGTCTTCGTCCGGTCGCGCTCCAACTCGGTGCGGAGCGCCTCCTCGACCGACTGGCGGTTCTTCGGGTTCGCCATGTCGATGAAGTCGATGACGATGATGCCGCCGATGTCGCGGAGGCGCAGCTGGCGCACGACCTCCTTCACGGCCTCGAGGTTGTTCTTCACGATCGTGTCCTCGAGCCGCTGGGTCGAGCTCTTCTTGCGAGAGCCGACGAAGCGGCCCGTGTTCACGTCGATCACCGTGAAGGCTTCCGCGTAGTCGAAGATGAGGTAGCCGCCCGAGGGCAGGTCGACGCGCCGGTCGAGCGTCGAAGCGATCTCCCGCTCGACGCCAAAACGCTCGAAGAGGGGCTCCCGCTCCTTGTCGCGATGGACTCGCTCGAGCATGTGCGGAGACGTCTTCTTCAGATAGCCGACGATACGGCGGTGTGCGCGATCGTCGTCGACGTGGGCGCCGACGAAGTCGCCGGCGAACAGATCGCGGACGATCCTCAGCGGAAGCTCCGCCTCCTGGTAGACGAGCTCAGGCGCGGTGGCGGTCTTCGACCGCGCCTGGATCGTCTTCCACAGCCGCTCGAGGAAGACGAGGTCACGCTCGATGTCCTCGGCCGAGGCGCCGTCGGCGGCGGTCCTCACGATGACGCCGCCGCTCTTCGGCTCGATCTCGCGCAGGATCTCCTTCAGCCGCTGACGCTCACCGTCGTCGAGCCGCCGGGACACACCCAGCCCCTCGCCGTACGGAACGTAGACGAGAAAGCGACCCGGGAGCGAGATCTCCGTCGTCAGCCGTGCGCCCTTGGTCTTCATGGGATCCTTCACGGCCTGCACCAGGATCTGCTGGCCGCGTTGGATGAGATCCGTGATCCGCTTGCCCTCACGAGCCTTCCCCTCGAGCTCCGGCGCAACGATCTCGTCGACGTAGAGGAACCCGTTCTTCTCGAGACCGATCTCGACGAATGCGGCCTCCATGCCTGGCAGCACGTTGTCGACCTGACCGAGGTAGATGTTCCCGGCGATCGAGCGACGATCGGGACGCTCGAGGTAGACCTCCGCAACCTTGTCGTCCTCGACGATCGCGACACGCTGCTCGCCGGCATCGACGGTGATCACCAGCTCCCGCTTCGCCGCTGGCAACGGCGCACGCCGTGGAGCCTGCTTGCGACGACCCCCGCTGCCACTGCCACCACCGCTGCGCCCGCCCGACCGCCGGCCGGATGACTTGTCGCCGTCGGCGCGGCCGCCGCCGGACTGCTTGCGCGACGCGGGCTTGGGCTTGTCTGCCTCGCGAGCCTTGGCGTCGCCCGGGGCTTGCGGGCTGGTGCCGGTCTCACTCGCGGGGGACGAGGTACCGGAACGCTTCCGGCGGTTTCGTCCGCCTCTACTCCCCCGCCGTCGCCGACGGAGCTCTGCCTCTGTCGGCGTCCCGCCGTCGGGGACGCTCTCACTTGGGGTGTCTCGCGTGACCGGCGCGTCAGCCGGCGCGGCGACCTCCGTCTGTCCGTGCGGGTGCGCCGCTTCGGCGCCCTTCTTCAAGAATCGAAACCAGGGCAAGGATCGGGTCTCCTCCCGTCTGCGCGCACAGGCCCGGCGCCGCTTCGGCGGCTGCCGGCGTCGCGCAGCTTCGTGTGTGGAATTCGGTGGCCATGGGCCTCAGCAGCGAAGGCTAGCAGCGACCGGGGCAGCGCCCAGTGCGTCAGGCCGCCGCGGGCTTCAGCCGGGCGCGTCTGGCACGAACGGCCCGTAGCCGCTGAGACAGGCGCGCCCAGGCCCAGGGCTCGAGCTCGCCGTAGCGCGTGTGCGTCTGGCCCCGGGTCGCCTCGAGGTATTCGAACCATGCATCGGCTTCCTCGATTTGCAGCAGCTCTTCGGCCAGCTGGGTATCCGCCACGGTGCCTCCTGGGTCGCGCGAGTCGGCGCCATCCTAGGACCGGGTCCGGACGGACCCCATGCGGCGGGCGGATGTCAGCGCTCGGCGCGGCCCGATGTCGCGCGCGCGGCGGCGAGCGCACCGAGGGCGAGGGTCGCTCCACCGGCGATCATCGCCCTGGCCAGAGCCCCGCCGGTTGGAAGAGATCGGGCGATCCGCCGTCCGGCGAGGCCCGTGACAAGAGCGACGCCGAGCTCGGGGCGAGCGCGCGTACCGGCGACGAGTGGGCCATCCGGGACGCCGCCACCACAAGCCGCCGACACGTCGCGGACCAGGCCCTCCTGCAGCGGGAGCAGGAGTGGCAGGTGCGAGCCACGAACCCACGGCGCACCGGCGATCGCGGCCGCCCGTGCCGCTCCGCGACCGACGAGGGAGCGCACCACCGCGCGGCGAAGCGTGGGAAGGCGTGCGGCCAGCCCTGCCGCCTCGTGGCCTGCGGTCGCCGCTATCGCCTCAGCGATCCGATCGATCGGGAAGCCGCTGCCCGGCGGGCAGTCGACGATCGAGCCCGCGGGAATGTAGGGGACGTTCCTCGACGCGCCGGTCTGCACTCCCACCACAGGCGTTCCGTTGCGCACCGCCGCACGCAACAGGTCGCACTGCTCGGGTGTGGCATCGCCGGCGAGGACGCACACGAGCACTGCCGGGTGTCCGGCGCCCCCGCCATCCCGGACCAGTGCCGCGTCGCCCCCAGCAGCCAACGACCGGGACAACTGTGCAGACAGCGGGCCAACGACCACGATCGGCGCGGAAGCGACGACCGGGGCCGGCGTCTCCCTCAGGAGCCGCAAGAGCACACCGGGCGGAAGCCCGAGCGGCTTCATCGACGCCCCGGCGTGCGGACGCCGCGAAGGTGGATCGACTGAAGGATGCCGATCGCAAGGAGGTTGGCGACCATCGACGATCCGCCGACCGTGAAGAAGGGCAAGGGGATCCCCGTGACGGGGGCAATCCCCATCGTCATGCCGACGTTGACGAAGATCTGGAAGACGAGCGCGACCACGATGCCGCCTGCCACGATTGCGCCGTACAGGTCGCCGGCGACCGTCACCACGCGCAGCGCCCGCCAGACGACGAGCAGGAAGAGCAGAAGCAGGACGGAGGCGCCGAAGAACCCGCGCTGCTCCGAGAACGACGCGAACACGAAATCGGTCGCGTGCTCGGGTAGGTAATCGAGACGCGTCTGGCTCGCCTCGCGAACGCCCCTTCCGTCCAGCCCTCCTGCGCCGATGGCGGTGATCGACTGCGTGACGTTGTACGTCAACCCGCCCGGATCGGAGTCCGGGTTCGTGAACCCGGTGAGCCGGGCCGTCTGGTATGGCTTCAGTACCTGAATCCCGGCCGACGGCAGGAACCACAGGACGCTCAGGGCCAAGAGGACGAGCCCAAGCGCAAGCAGGCTCAGGTGCAGCCACCGCACGCCGGCGAGAAAGAGCACCGCGACGAGCGCGGCGCCGTAGACGAGGGCGGTGCCGAGATCGGGCTGGACGAACACGAGCAAGGCCGGGAGGGCGCCGAGCCCTAACGCGAGCACGACCGTACGGATATCTCGGATACGCGCCTGACGGTCGACGAGGAACCCCGCGATCGCGAGCACGAACGCGACCTTGCCGAACTCCGACGGCTGGAACTGGAACGGCCCGACCTCGATCCAGCGCTTCGAGCCGCGCACCGCGTCGGCCACGACAATGACCCCGAGCATCAAGGCGATCATCGCGCCGTAGACGACGCGCCAATGGCGTCGATAGAGCCCGACCGGGATCAGCGTCGCCACCGCGAACCCGACGCCGCCAAGGGCGGCCGCCACGACCTGCCGGTCGACGTAGTAGTTCGGATCGCCCGGAACGTCGAAGCGGGTGATGCCGTCGACGGCCCAGAGCCCGTACGCGACGAGCGCCGCGACGGCCAGCAGCAGCACCCAGTCGAGCCCCCTGAGCAAGGCAGCTGCCGCGCTCACGCCGGCAGGCGGGCTCCGGTGCGCGAGCGGACGGCGTGATGTGTCGACGATCAATCGGTCTCCACGAGGACCTGAGAGCCCCCCTTGACGCCGAAGAACTGCTCGAACACCTTGAGCGCGGCCGGAGCAGCGGCGGTACTGCCGTGGCCGCCGTTCTCGATCACGGCGCAGACGACGATACGCGCGTCCGACGACGGGCCGTAGCCGCACCACCACGACTGGTCCTCGAGGTGGCCGGGGGGATACCCGGGGATCGGCACGACCTTCTCCGCCGTGCCCGTCTTCCCCGCGATCGGGATCGGGTAGGTCGCAAACACCCCGGACGACGTCCCGTCAACAGAGTGGGTTGCGGCGTCGAGCCCTTCACGAACGACCTGGAGCGCGCCCGCGTCGACCCCTGCATCCCGCGGCGGGTCCGGTGCGAAGCGCCGCAGCACCACCGAGCGCTGATCGTTCGCGGCCGGCGTCGCTACTTCCGACACGAGGTACGGCGTAACGAGCTTGCCGCCGTTCGCGAGCATGGCGTAGAACCGCGCCATCTGCAGGGGCGTGGTGGTCACGTCCTTCTGGCCGATCGCGAGCTGAATCGAGTCCCCCGGGTTCCAGGCGCGGTCCCAGTCGCTGGTGAATGTCCGCTTCCTCCAGGCGGGTGTCGGGACGAGCCCCTCGGATTCCCCACCGATGTCGAGCCCGGCGACGCCGCCGAAGCCGAAGATCTTCGCCCAGTCCTGCATGCGTGCCCAGTAGTCCGTGCCGGAGCGGTAGAAGCGGTAGCCGACGTCGTAGAAGTACGTGTCGCACGACGTCGCGAGTGCCTCGGGGAGTGCCATCGGGCGATTCACGTAGGGGTTCCAGTTGCGGAACTCCTGCTTGTCGAGCCCGTACTCGGCCCGCGGCGTGCACTGGATCGACTCGTACGGAGCGAGGAGATGCTCCTGCATGGCCGCGAGCGCCGTGACGGGCTTCCAGGTGGAGCCCGGCGGGTACTCGACCTGCGTCACGCGGTTGAGACCTGGGTAGTTCGCCTCCTTGGCCGCATCCGCGTCGAGCAACGGTGCGATCTTCTTCGGGTCGACTCGCCCGACGTAGACCGACGGCTTGAACGTCGGGTACGAGGCCATGGCGAGCACCGCGCCGTCGCGTGGATCGAGCGCGACGATCGCGCCGCCGTTCGCGTAGTACGACTCGTTCGCGCGTGCTGTCTCGATGCCGAAGCGAAGCGCCTTCTCGGCTGCCCGTTGCAGCCCGATGTCGAGCGTCAGCCGAACCGCATTGCCCGGGCGGGCATCGAGGCGCAGCTCCAGCCGGCTCTGCGGCTGTCCCAGCGAGTCGACGCGGATCTGTGCGAGGCCAGCCGTGCCGCGGAGGTACTCGTCGAACTGCGCCTCGATGCCGCTCTTCCCGATCTTGTCGCCGAGCAGATACCCGCTCTTGGCCTTGCGCTTCAGCTCCTCCGCCGAGATCTCACCGATATACCCGAGAACCTGTGCGGCGATCGCCTGGTGCTCGTAGTCGCGCAGGTACGTCTGCTGGATCTGGACGCCGGGGAACTCCGCCTGGTGCTCGTACAGGTACGCCACCTGCTCCTCGTGCACCGCTGTCTTGACCGTGAGCGGAGTGAGTGGTTCGGCAGCCCCCTCGTCGACGGCACGCGCGAGGGCCAGCGTCGGGACGTCGAGAACCGCGGCCAGCCGACGGATCACGTCGTACCTGCCCTTCTTCGGCAGGTCGCCGACCCACAGCTTGACGGCCGTGCCTGGGACGTTGTCCACGATCACCTTGCCGTTGCGATCGACGATCGGGCCCCGCGGCGCCTCCAGGCGGATCGTCCGCAGCTGGTTCGACTGTGCCGCATCGAGGTACTTCTCGCCCGAGAGCACCTGCAGCGACCACAGCCGAACGATCAGCACCGCAAACACGGCGAGGGCGATCACGCCGATCACGCCGACACGAACGGCGAGTCCCGGCGTCAGCCGATACGGCGCCGAGACGGCGGGGTCGGGTGGCAGGAAACGGGTCGACGACGAGCGTCGCTCCCCGTAGGGCGCGCTAGACAACGACCTCGACCTCCGCCGCGTACTCGACCCGTGGTTGACCCATCATCCACCGGCCGAACGGGATGAGCACGGCGGCTAGTGCGACGTTGAGGATGACCATGGGCACGAGGCCCGAACCGATCAACCTGAGGTCGAGCGCGTCGCCGAGCAAGAAGTGAACGACGACTCCGCCGGCGGTGACGAGGACGGATATCACACCGACGGCGAGGTACGGCGCAAGCGTGCGGCCGCGGCCCGTCGTCTCGGCGTACCGCCCAGCCCAGAACCCGGCGAGGGTGAGAAGCAGCGACGTGACGCCGAGGACACCGAGTGTGGCGACGTCGACGACGAGCCCGCCGGCGAAACCGGCGATTGCCCCGGCGAGGGCTCCGCGCTGGAAGGCGACGACGACCACGACGACGAGCAGCATGTCGGGCGTCGCCTCGAGAACCTGGATGCCGGAGACGACCGCGACCTGTGTGATCGCGGCGACGAAGACGAGAGCTCCGGCTCGTACGGCCGCGATCATGGTCTCTCCCCGTCGGCTGGAACGGGAACGAGCACGAGCACCGAGTCGAGCGAGCGGAAGTCCGCGAAAGGCTCGATCAGCACCTGCTTGTAGAGATCGGTGTCGGCCTGGCCGACGCTCGTCACACGGCCGATCGGGATCCCCCGTGGGTAGAGGGACGAGAGCTCGCCCACACGCCAGCCGGCAGTGACGACCGAGTCGCCGACCCGCACCACGTCTTCCTTCGGCACGCGGTCGAGCACAAGCGTGGAGCGCGCTGCGCGCCCGTGGCGCACGACACCGGCAGCGTTCGTCCTTGCATCGACGGCCGAAACCGCACTACGGTCGTCGACGAGGAGCGTGACCCGCGCCGTTCGACTCGAGACGCGCGTGACGAGACCCACGAGGCCGTCCTGCGTGACCACGGGGTCGTTGCGCCGCACACCGTCGGCGCTACCCGCAGCGATCACGACCGCCTGGGAGAACGCACCCGCGGGTCGGCCGATCACAGCGGCCGCCACGCCGTCGTAGCCACCCGGGAAGGAGGAGCTGTCACGGAAGGCGAGCAGCGCCTTCAGGCGCGCGTTCTCACGTGTCGTGAGCTCGACGCGCGCCGCCTGCTGCCTGAGCACGTCGTTCTCCTCCTGCAAGCGCTCGGCGTCGGAGCGCGCGGTGAGGAGGCTGTCCGCCCACGCATAGCCGTCCTCGAACGGCTCGGCGATTCGCTCGGCGGCAACCTGGAACGGTCTCAGACCGCTGGCGCCGATCTCCTGCGCGCGACGGAGCGGACCGCTGCCCTCGTCGCGGAAGGAGACGGTGATCAGCGCGAACGCGAGCACGACGAGCGCGCCCACTGCCAGCCGGCGCCGGAGCGCGGTGCTGGTACGAGAGGGGTGTTGACCCGTGCCGGGACGCCGCAAGGACGCGCCCAGCACCGCCGGTCGTGCGGTGCGGTTTCGAAGCACTGGAGGCCAGTGTAGATGCCTCAGGACCGGGTGTTACCTGCGAGCAGGGCCTTTTCGAGGCCCTAACGTCGGCTGCCGTTGCGCCGCGCGCGGTTCGCTCGGTGGATCGCCTCGAACTCCTCCAGGCTGCGCCCCGAACCGACCGCGACGCACGTGAGCGGGCTCTCGGCAAGGTGCACCGGCATCTGGGTCTCGTGCCGCAACCGCTCATCGAGCCCCTGCAGCAACGCTCCGCCGCCGGCGAGCACGATCCCGCGATCCATGATGTCGGCGGCAAGCTCGGGTGGCGTCTTGTCGAGCGTCGACTTGATCGCGTCGATGATCTGCGAGACCGGTTCCTCGAGCGCGCGCCGTATCTCCTCGGACGAGATGATCACGGTCTTCGGCAGCCCCGTGAGCATGTCGCGCCCGCGCACCTCCGCCTGTACCTCCTCGGGCAAGCGGTACGCCGAGCCGACCTCGAGCTTGATCTCCTCGGACGTCTGCTGCCCGACGAGCAGCTTGTACTCCTTCTTGATGTGGTTGACGATCGCCTCGTCCATCTCGTCGCCGCCCACACGGAGCGACTGCGAGACGACGATGCCACCGAGCGAGATCACGGCAACCTCTGTCGTGCCGCCCCCGATGTCGACGATCATGTTTCCCGTGGGCTCGGCGACGGGGAGCCCCGCGCCGATCGCGGCCGCCATCGGCTCCTCGATGAGGTACGCCTGGCGCGCACCGGCGGAGAGAGTCGCCTCCTCGACCGCCCGCTTCTCGACGCCCGTCACGCCCGACGGGACGCACACGACGACCCGCGGATGCGCGAACCGGTGCTGGTGGACCTTCTGGATGAAGTGCCGCAGCATCTGCTCGGTGACGTCGAAGTCGGCGATCACGCCGTCCTTCAGCGGGCGGATGGCCGAGATCGAGCCCGGCGTCCGTCCGAGCATCCGCTTCGCCTCGACCCCGACCGCGTGCACGTCACCCGTCCGCTGGTCGATCGCCACCACGGACGGCTCGGAGAGCACGATGCCGCGGCCGCGCACGTAGACCAGCGTGTTCGCGGTGCCGAGGTCGACAGCCATGTCTCGGCCGCCGAAGCCGGTCATCGAGCGGAACAGGCCCATGGGAGGCGGAGTGTAGCTACCCCGCGATTTGCAGGGAGGTTCGTCACACGCGGACACGGGGCCGCGCCCCGCGCAGGACCGAACCGGGGCGCTCGAGACATACCGCACGAAATGTGGCATGCTCCTCTCCCCGACAGAGGAGGTGTCCATGGCCAGCGAGGATCTGAAGGCGATCGCGCGCCGAAGCCTCGAGGAGCTGTTCAGCGCCGGGAATCTCGACGTCGCCGACGAGATCTACGCGTCGGACTTCGTCGCACACGATCCGGCGCTACCGGAGCCGGTGCGCGGACCGGCCGGTGTCAAGGAGTTGGTGGCCGGCTACCGTGCCGCGTTCCCGGACCTCCGTGTCTCCACCGATCAGCAGATCGGCGACGGGGACACCGTCGCAACCCGTTGGACGGCGGTAGGGACGCATCACGGCGAGCTGTTCGGCATCGCCCCGACCGGCAAGCAGGCGACGATCTCGGGCATCTCGATCGAGCGCTTCGCCGGCGGCAAGATCGCCGAGGAGTGGATCAGCTGGGACACGCTCGGCCTGTTGCAGCAGCTCGGCGCCGTTCCGGCGTTGGCTTCGGCCTGACGCGCAACCGCATCGGAGTGGCGAGAGGGCTGCGGAACGAGCGGCCCCCTCGTCACTCGACCGAGAAGGAGCAGCGCAGGCGTGCTGGAACGTGTGTCGCATGTCACTCTCGCTTCCGATGCCGGCGCACACGCCGTGCCCCGCCTGCGGTGCCTCGGTACGGCGCACCGAGGCCGATGCGCACCGCTGCGACCCGGAGCGTCGACTCGACTTCGTGATGTTCCAGCTTCGCGGTGAGGTCGAGAGCTTCGGCGATGCGCTCCGCTCCTACCTCGACTCCCCACAGGGACGCTTCGAGCAGTGGGCAGCCGAGCAGCGGCGACCGGCGTCCGGCTCGTAGCGTCGCCGAGTCGCCGAGTCGCCGACGGCAGCGTGAGGGCCCTGTGCGTCCTGGGCGGCCAGCGTCTAGCCGAGCAGCGCAGGCGCGTGGTGCTCGAGCAGGTCGACGAGCAGCGCGCCGGGGAGACCGACGACGTTGAGGTAGTCCCCGTCGATCCGCGCCACGAGTCGCCCGCCGAGACCCTGGACGGCGTACGCCCCGGCGCGGCCCTGCCACTCACCACTCGCCACATAGCCCGCGACGTCACCGCGGGAGAGCAGGCGAAAGGTCACGTCGGTGAGCTCGTGGTGGACGAGCTCGAGCCCGGGCCCGAGCAGGCAGAGGCCCGAGAGCACCGTGTGCGTGCGACCCGAGAGCTGCCGCAGCATGTGCGCTGCCTCGTCCTCGTCGGCCGGCTTGCCGTACACCCGGCCGTCCAGGTGCACGGTCGTGTCGACGCCCAGCGTCACACGGCCATCGACGTGCACGGACCGCGCCTTGCCGATGGCGTGGTCGCGGACGAGCGTGGCGGCGTCGGCGTCCGGCGGGTCGTGCTCCTCGTAGACGGGAGCGACTACCTCGAACGGGATCCGCAGCTGCTCGAGGATCGCCCGCCGTTGCGGCGAGGTCGACGCCAGGACGAGCGGCGCGGTCACGAGCGCTTGCGAGCCACCCAGATCTCCTCGGCGGGCCACGAGCGCGACCACTCGACCGAGAACGCGTCGTAGTGCTCGTGGTCGACGGCGTCATCGGGTGGGTAGATCTCGACGAGGTCGAGGACGTCGAAGCCGGTGCGCGTGAGCAGGCGGAAGAACTCGCCGTGCGGGAGGTGCCACTCGACACCGATGTCGCCGGGCCATTCCATGCGGCCGAGGCCGCGCTGCGGCCGGTGCAGCGTCGTCGTCGGCGGTACCTGGTCCGGGAAGCAGAGCACCGAGAGCGTGCTGTTGCGGAGGAACCAGAGGCGGCCACCCGACCGGAGGAGCCGGTGCGCCTCCGGGATCCAACGGTGCGGGTCGCACCAGATGCTGGCCCCGTACTCCGAGACGGCGAGATCGAAGCTCGCGTCCGGGAGCGGCACGTCCTCGGCGCTCGCCTCGAGCAACGGGAACTCGAGGCCGAACTGCTGTTGGCAGCGGCGCGCGGTGGCCAGTTGCGCCGGCGTAACGTCGACTCCGACCGGTCGCGCCCCTCGGCGCGCGAGCCAGGCCGAGACGTAGGCCGTCCCACAGCCGAGCTCGACGACGTCGAGGCCGTCGACGTCACCGAGCGTGTCGAGCTCGGCCTCGGGCGCGCCGAAGCACCCCCAGGTGATCTGCTCCGCGGCCCAGGCCAGCGGGGCCTGCCGGTCGGTGAACTCCGCGTTCGCCTCCGTCCAGTCCTGGCGGTTGCGCAGTGCGTCGTCGGAGAGCTCGCTCATCGTCCCGATGCTACGCGCGTTGCGCCGGTGGCGGTGACGCACTCGGTTGAACCGCTCGTGCGGCGCTCTCGTGGCCGTCTCGCGGCGCTCTTCACGGCAGCGACGCCGACGCCTTCAGGGACCTGCCCACCGCAGGCCGGGATCCAGCGGGCGGGCGCCGCCTCCGCGGATCCCGCCTTCGCGAAACTAGAGCAGCCCGCCGGGGAAGAACAGCTTGAGCTCGCGCCGGGCGCTCGCCTTCGAGTCGGAGCCGTGGACGATGTTCTCACCGAGGAGCGTGGCGAAGTCGCCGCGGATGGTTCCCGGTGCCGAGTCGGCGGGGTTCGTCGCGCCCATCATCCCGCGCACGTTGCCGATCGCGTTCTCTCCATTGACGGCGAGTGCCAGCACCGGGCCCGACGTGATGAAGTCGACGAGCTCGCCGAAGAATGGCTTTCCCTTGTGCTCGGCGTAGTGCTGCCGCGCCAGCGCCTTCGTGATCCGCATCAGGCGCGCACCGCGCAACTCGTAGCCGCGGCGCTCGAAGCGGGCGACGATCTCGCCGGCGAGACCGCGACGGATACCGTCGGGCTTGACGAGGACGAGTGTCGTCTCAACGGCCACGGGACGGAGACTAGCGGCGCGTGTCGCGGCCACGCCGCGGTCGCGGCAGCGGCTGCAGGACGTCATCGGAGAGGAGTGACGGCGGGATGGGTGCGGCGCAGTGCGGGCACGCCTGCCAGATGGGCTCGAGAGGAGAGCCGCACTCGGCGCATGCCTGCTTCAGTCGCGTAGTGCACACGGGGCAGACCAGGTACGAGGCTTCCACGCGCCCGCGGCACACGGGGCAGCGAAGATCGGTGTCCGCGAGCCGATCTTCGATCGCGCGGATCTCGAGCTCCCGTTCCCTGACGTCCTCCAGGTACTCGGGCGGCCGGAAAAAAAGGTAGAGGAACGGCCCGAGGAACGGGGGGAACAGCCCGAGCACCGTCGCCATGGTTACGAGCCACGGGTCGTCGATGCGTCGGCGAGCGTCTTTGTACACCCAGTACGCGGTCGCCAGCCAGAGCAGGACGACGACGAGAGCCGCGAGGTTCCGACTCACGGTCCACGTCGCCGAGTCGAAGAACGACTCGTCGGCGGCGAGAAGGGGGGGCGCGACCGTCACAGGAGCAGTTTGCCGAGGATATACCCGAGAGCGAACGAGATCCCGACGATCGCCGCGAGCACGGCGAGGGCGAACAGCAGAACGCTCAGGCTCCCTCCACTCCGTCTCACTCGCTCGATGCCTCCGCGTCTTCGAGGTCGGCCAGAAGATAGAGGGACCCGGTGACGAGCACGGGGCCGCCGAGGGCGTGCGCCCGTCCGACCGCAGCCACCGGCTCGCGGATCGCCTCGACGTGTGCGAAGTAGGGCGCGGCGACCCGGGCCAGCGTCGTGGCCGGAACGGCCCGTGGGTTCGACGACTCGGTCGCGACGAGACGCGTGCCGGCTGCGGCGAGCGCGGCCAGCACCGCCTCCACATCCTTGTCGGCGAGGATCGAGGCAACGACGACGTGGTCGTCGCCCGGTAGGCGCTCGACCAGCCACCGAGCGCCCGCCGCGTTGTGCGCGCCGTCGCGGATCTCGCCTGCGCGACGCTCGAAACGGCCCGGGAGCACGACGACGGGCTCCGCAGGGATGGCGCGGTCGACGAATGCCTCGGCGGCCTCACGCGCTCCGCCGATCCGGATCTCACAGTCGGGCACGAGGTGTGAATACGTGTTGTCCGACATGACAACTATGCTGTTGGCGTGCGCTACTGCAAGTTTCTCCTGCGCGATCTGCTCCGTCGTCTCGCCGAGCACGTCCGTATGGTCGAGCGCGACACTCGTGAGCAGAACGACACGGGAACGGAGCACGTTCGTCGCGTCGAGCCGCCCGCCGAGCCCCGCCTCCACGACCGCCACGTCGACACCCGCGTCGGCGAAGGCAGCGAGCGCGGCCGCTATGAGCGTCTCGAACTGCGTGGCACGGAGGTCCTCGGCAGCGGGACGGACGCGCTCCAGCGCGGCCTCGAGGTCGGCCTCGGTCCCGTCGATCGTGATGCGCTCGCTCCAGGAGCGGACGTGCGGCGAGACCGTGGCGCCGACCGAAAGCCCCGTAGCCAAGAGCAGTGCTTCGATCTGACGGGTTGCCGTCGACTTGCCGTTCGTGCCCACGACGTGCACCGCCTCGAAGGCGAGCTGTGGGTCGTCGAGCGATGTCAGGAGCTCGCGCATGCGGTCGAGACCGAAACCGTCGACCGGCCAGGGCGAGAGCGATGCCAGCCAGGCGACGTTCGGGGTCTGCTTCGAGCGGGGCACGCCCGCCCTCCTACTCGTGCGCGCCGAGGGCGTCGAGCTCGCGCCGGTAGCGGGCGAGCTTCTCGCGCTCCGCCTCGACGACCTCCGACGGGGCGCTGGCGACGAAGCGCTCGTTTGCGAGCATCCCCTTCGCGCGCGCGATCTCCTTGCGGAGGCGCTCGATCTCCGGGGCGACGTCGGCGGGTGCCGCGTCACCGCCGGCGGCAGGCCGAACGACGGCAGCGAAGATGCGATGCTCGTCCTCGGACCCGAGCTCCACCTGCACACCCGAGCGGCGGTAGATGCGCGCGGCCTCCTGCACGCGATCGAGGGCGGTTGCCGCGTCTGCGTGGGCATCATCGGGCTCCGGCCAGGGCGAGACGATCAGCCGTGCCCCACGATGCGGCAGGTGCGCCCAGATCTCCTCGGTCACGTGCGGCATCACGGGGTGGAGCAGCGTGAGCAGCCGCTCGAGCGCTGCGAGCGCGGTCGCGATCGCGTCCTTGTCACCGTCGTAGAGCCGCGGCTTGATCGCCTCGGCATACCAGTCACAGAAGTCGTCGAAGGTGAGGCGGTAGAGGACGCTGGTGGCGGTGGCGAAGTCGAATCGATCCCAGCACTCCTCGAGCTCTGCGCGAGCCGCATCGAGGCGGGCGAGCGCCCACCGCTCTTCGAGTGCGCGGGGCTGCAGCGCCGGGGTCACGAGCTCGGCGTTGGCGAGAATGAGGCGCGACACGTTCCAGAGCTTGTTGGCGAGCTTGCGCCCTTCCTCGATCGCCCCGTACGAGAAGCGGACGTCCTGCGTCGAGGAGATCTTCAGCAGCCCGTACCGCGTGGCGTCGGCCCCGTAGCGCTCGATCGGCTCCATCGGGTCGATCCCGGTGCCGAGGCTCTTCGACATTCGGCGCCCGTCCGGCGCGAGGACGGTCGAGTGGATGATGACGTCGGTGAACGGCACTTCCCCGGTCACCTCGAGCCCCGTCCAGATCATGCGGTTCTCCCACAGACGGATGATCTCGCGCGCCGTCGAGTTGACGTCGCCCGGGTAGTAGCGGGCCAACTCGGGCGTCTCGTCGGGCCACCCGAGGGTCGCATAGGGCCAGAGCGCCGACGAGAACCACGTGTCGAGGACGTCCGGGTCGCGGGTCAGCGCCATCCCGGCCCCGGCCTTCGCCTGCGCCTCCTCCTCGGTCACGGCGCAGATCGCCTCGCCCTCCGGCGTGTACCAGATCGGGAGCTGATGCCCCCACCACAGCTGTCGCGACAGGCACCAGTCCGGCGTCTCCTCCAGGGAGGCGATCGCGAACCGATGCTGCGACTCCGGGTGGTAGCGCACCGTCCGTTCGCGCAGCCCCGCGATCGCGGGGCGCGCGGCCTCCTCCATTCGACACCACCACTGCAGCGAGATCAGGGGCTCGATGCGGGAGTGGCAGCGCTCACACGTGCCAACCGCGTGACGGTAGTGCTCCCGGTCGACGAGCCAGCCGCGCTCGCGCACCCAGGCAACGATCGCGTCGTTCGCCTCCTCCTGGGTGCAACCGGCGAGGGCGCCGGCCGCGTCGCTCATGCGCCCGTCGGGACCGATCACCATCGGCTCGGGCAACCCGTGGTCGCGCCCGATGTCGAAGTCCGTGGGGTCGTGGCCTGGCGTGATCTTCACCGCGCCGGAGCCGAACTCGGGATCGACGCGCTCGTCGGCGATCACCGGCACGGGCCGCTCGACGAACGGGACGACGACCTCGCGGCCGACCGCTGCCGCGTAGCGCTCGTCGTTCGGGTGCACGGCGACGGCGACGTCCGCGAGGATCGTCGCCGGGCGCACGGTGGCGACGACGATCCCGTCCATGCCGTCGCCGTCGACGAACGGGTAGCGCACGTACGTGAGCGTGTCGTCCATGTCCTCGTGCACGACCTCGAGGTCGGAGATCGCGGTCTGGTGCTGCGGGCACCAGTTGACGATCCGGTTCGCGCGGTAGATCCAGCCGTTGTCCCAGAGCCGCACGAAGAACGTGAGCACGGCGCGCACGTAGTCGTCGTCCATCGTGAACCGCTCGCGTTCGTAGTCGAGTGAGGCTCCGAGACGACGGAACTGCCCCATGATCGTGCGACCCGTCGCTTCCAGCCACTCCCACGTCCGCTCGACGAACGCCTCACGCCCGACGTCGTGCCGCGTCAGGCCCTCGCGGGCGAGGTGCTTCTCGACGACGTTCTGGGTGGAGATCCCGGCGTGGTCGTAGCCCGGCTGCCACAACGTGTCGAAGCCGCGCATGCGGTGCCAGCGGACGAGCACGTCCTGGATCGAGCCGTTGAGCGCATGGCCCATGTGCAGCTCCCCCGTGACGTTCGGGGGAGGGACGCAGATCACGTACGACTGCTCCAGACGGTGGCCCGCCCCCGCCGCGTACAGGCCCTCCGACTCCCATGCGTCCTGCCAACGGCGCTCGACGCCGTCGGGTGAGTACAGCGGCTCCATCGGCGTGGTGTCCACGGCCGCTGAGTCTAGAGGCGACCGGACCGCCGGACTCACGGGAACCGGGCCGGACAGGTCCGGCCCCTACGGGCGCGGCGGGAGCGAGTCGGCCGGTGCGCCTACGCCTCGGCGACGGCGCCGAGGTCGTCGAGATCGCTTCCCGCGCTCGTGAGCAGCGTGGGCTTGAGGCCCTTGGAGATCGTCTCCTTGGTGATCACGCACTTCGTCACGTCGCGCCGGGACGGCAGCTCGAACATCACGTCGAGCAGCGCTGCCTCGATGATCGAGCGCAGGCCGCGCGCGCCCGTCTCGCGCTCGAGCGCACGGTCGGCGATCTCCCAGAGCGCGTCTTCGGTGAAGACCAACTCGATCGTGTCGTAGCCGAAGAAGCGCTGGTACTGGCGGACGAGGGCGTTCTTCGGCTCGGTGAGGATGCGGACGAGATCCTCGCGGCGCAGCTGGTGCACGGCCGAGACGACCGGCAGGCGCCCGATGAACTCGGGGATGAGCCCGAAGTTCATGAGGTCTTCGGGCATCACCTCGACGAGCATCTCCGCTGCGGCCTCCGAGTTCTTGGAGCGCACGTCGGCGCCGAAGCCGACCGCGTTCTTGCCGATGCGACGCGCGATGATCGAGTCCAGCCCGGCGAACGCCCCGCCGCAGATGAAGAGGATGTTCGTCGTGTCGATCGACAGGAACTCCTGGTGCGGGTGCTTGCGGCCGCCCTGCGGCGGCACCGAAGCCACGGTCCCCTCGAGGATCTTGAGCAGCGCCTGCTGCACACCCTCGCCTGACACGTCGCGCGTGATCGACGGGTTGTCCGCCTTGCGGGCGATCTTGTCGACCTCGTCGATGTAGATGATCCCCGTCTCGGCCTTCTTGATGTCGAAGTCGGCCGCTTGGATCAGCTTGAGCAGGATGTTCTCGACGTCCTCTCCGACGTAGCCGGCCTCCGTCAGTGCGGTGGCGTCCGCGATCGCGAACGGGACGTTGAGGATCCGTGCGAGCGTCTGTGCGAGGAGCGTCTTGCCGCAACCGGTCGGACCGAGCAGCAGGATGTTCGACTTCTGCAGCTCGACCTCGCCGTCGTCCTGCCCCATGCGCACGCGCTTGTAGTGGTTGTAGACCGCGACCGCGAGCGTCCGCTTCGCTTCCTCTTGCGAGACGACGTAGTCGTTCAGCACCGAGTAGATGTCCTTCGGGCGGGGGAGGTTGTCGAGATCGAGCGCGGTGGGAGTCGTGAGCTCCTCGTCGATGATCTCGTTGCAGAGATCGATGCACTCGTCGCAGATGTAGACGCCAGGACCGGCGATGAGCTTCTTCACCTGGCGCTGGCTCTTGCCGCAGAAGCTGCAGAGCAGCTGCTCGTTCCCCTCGCTCGCTCGGGCCACGTTCCTCCTTTTACTCCCTTTTTCGCGGTCCGGCTACCCGGGCTGGGCTCAACGGTGGGTGATCACCCGGTCGATGATCCCGTACTCCACTGCCTCTTCGGAGGTCATGAAGTAGTCGCGGTCCATGTCGGTCCGCACCTTGTCGACGTCCTTGCCCGTGTGGTTGGACATGATCTCCTCGAGCTTCCGCTTCAACGCAATCGTCTCCCGTGCGTGGATCTCGATGTCGGACGCCTGGCCCTGGTAGCCACCCCAGACTTGGTGGATGAGGATCTTCGAGTTCGGCAGCGCCATCCGCTTCCCTGCGGCGCCACCTGCGAGAAGCAGCGCGCCCATGCTCATCGCGATGCCCACGCAGATCGTCGACACGTCGGCCTTGATGAACTGCATCGTGTCGTAGATGGCGAGGCCCGAATAGACGGAGCCCCCGGGGGAGTTGATGTACAGCGAGATGTCCTTGTCGGGATCCTCGGACTCCAGGTGCAGCAACTGGGCGATGATCAGATTCGCGATCTGGTCGTCGACCTGGGTGCCGAGGAAGATGATCCGCTCGTTGAGCAGACGCGAGTAGATGTCGAACGACCGCTCGCCACGCGACGTCTGCTCGATGACCATAGGAATCAGCGGGCTCATCACTTCTCCTCGCTTCCGGGTGTCCACAGTTTCTTGCTCTCTCCACCCTTCTCCTTGTCGGGCGTCCAAATCGCCTCACGGGCCTCCGCCTGCTCGACCGCGATCGGCTTCACGTCGGCGGCAAGCCGGTCGAGCGCGGCGCGCAGCCGCAGGTCCTCGCGCAACGACTCCTGGTGGCCGTGCGCCCACACGTCGGCGATGACGGCCTCGGCGTCCTCGCCAGCCGCCTCGGCCTGCTCGCGCACGAGCTGCTCGACCTCGGCGTCGCTGACGACGATGCCGGCGCGCTCGGCCACGGCTTCGAGGGCGAGCTCGCGGGCGACCGACTGCGCCGCCTCGGCCCGCACCTGAGTCGTGAGCAGCTCCGGCGTCTGCCCGGTTGCCTGGAAGTAGACCTCGGGGTTGACGCCGCGATTGGCGAGGGAGCGAAGGAAGCCCTCGAGCAGCTCTCGGGCCCGTGCCTCGACGAGGGGACCGGCGCCCTGCACGTCGGACGCACGGACGAGCACGTCGACAGCGGAGGCGCGGAAGGCAGCGTCGATCTCATCGTCGAGCGCCTGACGGATCCGCCCCTCGATGTCTGCGCGCAGCTCGGCGATCGTGTCGAACTCGCTCGCAGAGCGTGCGAGCTCGTCGTCGATCTCCGGCAGCGCCTGCTCGTTCACGTGCTTGACCGTCACGGAGACGTCCACCGTCGATCCGTCCGCGCTGTCGTAGCTGACCGTGTGCGTGTCGCCGACGGACGCGCCGACGAGAGCCGCCTCGATCTCCTCGACGAGGCGGCCCGAGCCCAGCTCCACGACGGTGTCGGACTGGGACTCGCCATCGGGGCTGACGAGGTCGACGACGAGCGTGTCGCCTTCGCGGGCCGGACGGTCGTCGGCCGGCACGAGCTCGGCGACGCTCTGTCGGAGCGCATCGAGCTCGCGCTGCACGAGCTCCTCGGGGATCTCGGCCTCGGCGCGGGGTACTTCGAGCGTCGTCCAATCGACGATCTCGGGTGTCGGCTGGACCTCGATCGTTGCGGAGAACGACCAGGGCTCCTCGTGCGACGAGGGCAGTTCGAAGTCGTAGTTGGGTGGTGTGATCGGGCGCAGGCGTGTCGTGGCCGCCGCGCTCCAGAACCATCCGCCGATGTGGGATTCGACGGCCTCGCTCCAGAGCCGCTCGCGCCCGACGCGGGAGATGAGCACCGGCATGGGCACCTTGCCCTTGCGGAAGCCCGGGATCTTGACCGAGGTGGCGAGGTCGTTCGCCGCGTGATCGACTGCGTGCTCGAGTTGGTGAGCACTGACGTCGACCGTGAGGCGGACGCGGTTGCCGCCGAGCTCCTCCACTTGGGCCATGCGGCCATTCAATCAGTTGCCCGCGTGGCCGCGTGCCGGTGCTCCGAGTCGACCCAACGGACCGCGCGCCGGGTATCGACACGGACTACGCTGCATGCTGCTCTGCGCGGGTGTGGCGGAACTGGCAGACGCGGCGGGCTTAGGACCCGCTGGGCCGACAGGCCCTTGGAGGTTCGAGTCCTCTCACCCGCATCGCGCCCCTCGGCCCGGCGCTCGGGGTCCTCGGCCGGGGCGCGTCTCCGCACCCGGGCCGTGTCGGCCGTCCTCTCGCTACCTGCCGAGAAGGAGACCCACCGTCTCCCGCACCGAGTCCGCGACGAGACCTGCCAGCGCGATGAGCGAGAACGCCGCGAATGCGGCGAACGGCTCGTGTGCTTGCGCGATGAGCAGCGCGACGAAGGCTCCCACGACGAGTGCTGCCGTGGGGAGCGGTCGACGCGTGAACGTCCCGACACCGAGACCGATCAGGAAGACAGCGCCCAACACGACGATGCCCAGCGTCATGCGGCGAGGGTAGGACCCAGGTCGGACGGACCGGACCCCCGCACGGCCTTCGATAGCTACACGCCGGACTCGACGTCCGATCGTGTTCAGTTCGCTACGGTACCCGTCGCCCGAACCGAGAACCGTCCCGGCCCGGCTACGCCACGCGCCCCGCCACCGCCCTCGAGGTCGACATAGAGGCCGGCGGCACGCCGCACTGACCAGCGCAGGCCGGACTTCGGCGCGCGCTCGACGATGATGACGCGCCCGTACTTCCCCACGAGCGTCACGACACGCTGCAGGGGAGCACCCTTCGTCGGGCGCCGCTGCGCACCACGCAGCGCCGCGCCCGCATCGACGATCGCCCCGGAGGCGGTGAACCGGCCCTTCGCGCCGCGGCCCGAGTAGCTGAGAACCACCTTGCCGCTCACGACGTGCTGCCACGGCGATGCGATGAGCACCTCCTCCCTGATCGCGCACGGGTCCGTCCCCGCCCCCTCTGCCGGGGCGAGCGTCAGCAGGAAGCCGGAGACCGCGTACCGATAGATCATGGGCTCGAGGCCGTTGGCCCCGCAGCGTATGTCCTCCGTGAACTCGAGCTCCCCGCCTGCCTCGCCGCCGCTCGTCACGGCGTACTGCGCCTTCGTCTCTCTCACGCCGGCGCGGGTCGACCAGAAGGCGCAGTCGGCTCCGAAGTAGATGCGCCACGCGCTGCCCGCTGCGGGACGCCGCTGCTCGCCTGCGAGCTCCGCCGGCAGAGCCCGGCACTCGACCGCACGGGCGTGGGGCGCGTCGGCACGAACGACGAGGAGGGACGCGACGCCGACTGCGAGGGCGGAAACGACTCGCGCGAGTCGCGTACCCATCGGCACAATGTAACACCGCCAGGGCGTCACCGGCGAGAGCGTCGAGCTCCCGCACCGAGTCGGCGAAAGACCCGCCAGCGCGATCAGCGAGAACGCCGCGAAGGCGGCGAACGGCTCGTGCGCCTGCTCCGTGAGCAGCGCACGAACGTCGCGACGACGAGTGCGGGCCGTGCAGATCGTCATGCGCTGCTGCGTCGCGTGATCGAGGAGTCGGTCGCAGTGCGTCTCGAGTGGGCAGTGGGCTGGGTGGTTCCGGGCAGCGGGACTCGGAGCGCCGCCGTGACAGCGGTGAGGAGGAGCCAAAGACGGGTCAACCGCCTTACCTCGCTTCCCGATCGACGTAGGGACAGGGTACAAGGGTGAGAGAGGCGGCCTCGACAGCCGAGTCACAGCCGCGGCCCAACGTGTCACCACCCTGCGGCCGCGAAGCGGACGCCTTCAGGGATTCTCGCGCGTGGGAATCCGCTCGGCGGATTCCCACGCTGCGGGAAAACACAGGTGGCGGACGGGACTCGAACCCGCGACCACCGGGACCACAACCCGGGGCTCTACCAACTGAGCTACCGCCACCGCGCGCCGGCTCAGGATACCGTGAGAGACCGCACGGCCCCGTAGCTCAGTGGATAGAGCAGCAGACTTCGAATCTGCGGGCGGAGGTTCGACTCCTCCCGGGGCCATGGCCGACGGCACGGCGGCGCGTCGAACCGGGCGTGCGAGGCCGTCGGCGTCCGCGCAGGCACCAGTTCTGCCGCCGCTCGGGCAGAATGGTCGAGTCGTGCTCCGATCGAGGTTCCTCTTCGCCGCGCTGATCGTCGCCGTGATCGTGCCGGCGGTCGCGATCGGCGCCCTCTCCGCGTCGACCGCCAACTCTCGGACGTACCAGGATGCAACCGCGGAGGACCCGGAGGCGCCGGACATCACGTCGGTCACGGTGTCGAACGACGACACCGGTCTGGTCACGTTCAGGATCGCCGTCGCGAACCGGCCTTCGCTGACGCCCGACATGCTCTTCCTGCTCTTCCTCGACACGGTTCCGAACGCCGGTGATGAGGACAGCCTGGGAGCCGACTACGCACTCCAACTCGTGACGGGGAGCGCGGCGCTCTTCAAGTGGTCGGGGTCCGACTTCGAAGCTGCGCCCTCTCAAGCCTCGGTCTCGTTCACGTACGAGCCGGCCGGGCCGGAGATCCGCGTCAGGGTCGCCGACCTGGGGAGCCCGAAGTCGTTCCAGTTCGTCGTGCTCGCGGTTTCCGGGATCACCGAGGACGCGAACGGCGACCCCGACTTCACGAACGCGCACGACGACTTCGCGCCCGACGCAGGCGGCGGTCTCTACGCGTACGAGGTGCTGACGACTGTCACGCTGAAGGCGGTCGGGTTCACAACGAGCCCCAAGCCGGCGCGAGCCGGAAAGACGTTCTCGGTCGGACTGGCCGCCACGCAGAGCACCACCGGTCGCCTGGTCACCGGCGGCACGGTCGTGTGCACGGCGACGGTCGGCGGGCAGGGCCTCCGGCTGAAGGCGAAGCGGATCAGAAACGGGGTCGCCACATGCGTGTGGGCGATCCCCAAGAGCGCGAAGGGCAAGACGGTGAGAGGCTCGATCACGCTCCTCGTTGAGGGCGCGCAACTGAAGCGCGCGTTCTCCGCGAGGGCCCGCTAGAGCCTCCTCAGCGGCCCGCGAACGCGCCGTCGAGCGTGCCGGCGAGCGTGCCGCCGACCACACCGAGCAACCCGGAAGCGGCGCGGGAGCCGCCGACGGTGACGACACCCTCGAAGGTGAACGGCGGCCCGAAGCCGGTCACGTCGATCGTGCCGCTCAACTGCACGCCGGGAACGATGCTGTAGCGGTCGAGCCGGAACCCGTCGTCCGTCGTCACGAGCCGCCCGCCGTAGAGACCGGCGCGGCTCTCACCCGCGCGTCCGGACGTCGTCAGCCACATCGCCTGAGCGTCGCGAACGGTCTTCGTGGCGATCTCGAGCGTCGCGGCCGCCCCGACGGCGTTCGTCCGGGTGGCTGACGGGTAGGCGCCGATCGGCTCGACCATCGGCCGTGGGCGTGCACACTGGTCCGAGAACTCTGCACCGAGCATCCACTGGCGGACGGCACGGGCGGCGCAGAACGAGGGGTCGGCGCCGAGCACGCTGTGCCCGACCCCGGGCACGACGATCAGGCGGCCCTGCGGGAAGCGCGAGATCACTTGGACGGCGCTCGCCGTCGGCGTCCGCATGTCGAAACCACCGTTCACGGCCAGCACGGGCACGTTCGGCAGGGGGCCCGGTCCGAGAGCCGCACCACCCGCCGGTGGTGGCCAGGCGAGGCAGAACTGCGCGTTGCCGATCCCCATCGCCCAGCGCCCGAACGGGCCAAGAGCATCCTCGGGAACCGATGCGACCGCGGCGCTCAGGATGGCCGCCCGGGCCGCGACGGGCGTGTCCGGCGCCCAGGGGAACGGCCCGTCGCCGCACACGGTCGCGGTGAAGAGCCCAGCGCTCAGGTCCTCCGGCGACTCGAACCCCTGCTGGCTCAGCTCCGCAAGTCGCAACAGCGGCTTGTGGTCTCCCCTCAATCCAGCGTTGACCACCGCCGGCAGCGCCGCCGCGGCCCCGGGGTCGAGGTCGGCGTCGACGACGAGCCCGAGGAAGTCGAGCCCGGAGACGCGCACCGTGCGTGTGCGCCCGTTGCCGCCGACGACCTGGCCGCTCACCGGAGTGACCTGCAGCCGGTTGGCGAGGGTGGCCACGTCGCGCGCGATGTTCGAGGACGCCCCCCGACACAGGCCACCACCACAGAACTCGGAGAGCGCACCCGAAATCGCGCGGAGCGTGTGCGTGCGGAACGGATCGCCGAGCTCGGGCGGGACGACCGAGTCGAGGAGCAGGCGCTCGACGTTGGCGGGGTGGGCGAGCGCGTATGCGGTCGCGAGCTTCGTCCCGTACGACGTCCCCCAGAGGGCGACTCGTTCGCGTCCCAGAGCAAGGCGCACCGCGTCGACGTCCTCCGCGTGATCGCGCGTCGCGTAGTACACGCGGTTGGGGCCGAGCGCCTCGCCGCACGCGGCAACGCGGGCGGCCTCCTGCTCGAGCGGGTACCACCCCTGCACGCCCGGGCACTGGAGCAACCCCGAGTGACCCGTGCCGCGGTTGTCGAAGGCAACGAGGCTGTAGCCGGGGAACAGGAACCTGTAGTAGTCGGCGTTCGACGGGTCGGCGAGGCCGAAGGACCCGGCCGACCCCTGGCCGGGGCCGCCCGCGATCAGGAACATGAGACCGCGTTCAGGCCCGGCCGCGGGCAGCGTCTCGACCTGCAGCGTGATGGTGCCCGCGGTGGCGCCCGTGCGATCGAGCGGGACGACGACCTCGGAGCAGAAGACGCCCGACTCCCCGCACGGTGTCGCTGCAGTCCCGAGCCGTCCCACCGGCCGCCAGGTCGCGATGCCGGCCTGCCGCTGCTCTGTTCTGAGAGCTGTGCCGGGCGGCGTCGCGAACCGCAGCCAGTCGGCGCGTACCGTCGCATGGGTGGCGCTCGCGGCCGATTCGGGGACGCGTGCCTCGACGTCGCCTGACGGGCTCGCCGTGGCGGTGGCGAGCGCAAGCGAGGCCGCGGCCACGATGACGACGGCTGCGGCGAGCACCCATCGCGCCGCGACGCTGCGACTCATCGCTTCGGTCTCGTCTGCCCGGCCGATGGCGGTCAGAGTACCTGCGGGGACACGGGTCGCAGGGGCCGCCTCCCGGGCCGTCTCCTACTACGCTGCCCACGGATGCAGGACGTGCGACACACGCGCTACGGCTGGTGGCTCGAGGACGCCAGGGGCGATGCACCACTCGAGGCCGCGCCGCCGCTTGCCGGCGACACGACGGCGGACGTCGTGGTCGTCGGTGGCGGCTACCTGGGTCTGTGGTCTGCCTGGCAGCTGAAGGAGCTGGAGCCGGGGCTCGACGTCGTTCTGCTCGAGTCGGGTGTCTGCGGGCATGGTCCGAGCGGGCGCAACGGTGGCTTCGTCTCGACCTTGTGGGACGACCTCCCGATCCTGCGCGAACGCGTCGGCGACGCACGCGCGGTGGACGTGTGCCGTGCGTCGGAGCAGGCCGTGCACGGGATCGGCGCCTGGTGCGAGGAGCAGAGCGTCGACGCCTGGTACACGCCCGCAGGGACGATGCACGTCGCCACGAGCAAGGCGCAGCTCGGCGACTGGGACGACGTGGTCGAGGCGTGCCGCGCCGTCGGTGCCGAGGACGAGGCGGTGCCGCTCTCCCGCGACGAGGTGGCCGCCCGGTGCGCGTCTCCCGCGTTCTTCGGCGGCATGCTGCTGCGGGTCGCGGCGAACGTACAGCCCGCGCGGCTGTCGCTCGGGCTGCGTGCCAAGGTGATCGCCGCCGGCGTACGTGTCCACGAGCACAGTCCCGTGCGGAAGCTCACACGCGACGGAGTGGCGACGACCGAGGGCGGGACGGTGCGTGCCGGAGCCGCGGTGCTCGCGGTCAACTCGGCCACGGCCGGCTTCGCGGGTCACCGGCTCTCGCTGGCGGTCGCGTCGAGCCACATGGTGATCACCGAGCCCGTGCCCGACGTGATCGAGGCGCTCGGTTGGATCGGAGGCGAGAACGTCCACGACTGCCGCACGCTCCTGCACTACTTCCGGACGACGAGGGACGGTCGCATCGCGCTCGGCTGGGGCGGCGGACGCATGGGCGTCGGCGGGCGGCATCGCTCACGGCTCGACGTCGACCCCGACGCGGCTGCGAACGCGGCCACCGCGCTGCGCCGCTTCTTCCCGCAACTACGGGAGCGGAAGATCACCCACGCATGGGGAGGGCCGATCGACGTCTCCCCCACGCACCTGCCGATCTTCGGGACGCGCGGCAAGGTGCATCACGGCTTCGGCTTCACGGGCAACGGCGTCGGGCCGACTTATCTCGGCGGCGAGATCCTCGCGCGGCTCGCGCTCGACCGCCGCGACGAGCGGACGGCGCTCGCCATCGTCGAGCCCGACCGCAGGCTCTTCCCACCGGAGCCGTTCCGCTACCTCGGCGGAAGCGTGATCCGCGAGGCCCTCGTGCGTCGCGACGCTGCGATCGACGAGGGGCGCCGGCCTGGCGCGGTGAGCTCGTTCGTCACCTCGCTGCCGCGGCGGCTCGGCCTCCGTTTGCCGCGCTGACACCAGCCGATGAGGCACCGGTTGTGCTCCTGTGAGCGGGGCGCTAGACTCGCGCCGCCAGGGAGGGGGTACTCAGGCTCACAGCGCCCCGTGGCCCGACTGGTCTCATGAACATATTTCGTCAGGACGAGGGAGGACCGGAATGAGTCGTTGGCGCTTGGTTGTGCTGGCCGTGGCGGCAGTCGCTGCGGTGTCCGTGCTTGCGAGTACCGCGTGGTCGGCCGAAGGCGATCCGACCGTCACCGTCGACAAAGAGCTGACGGACCCGGCCGCGATCGCGTGCGGCGAGACCGTCGAGGTCGAGGTCACAGTCACGGGGAAGGCCGGCCAGACAGGCGACGCGACAGACACGATGCTCGTGCTCGACCTCTCGGGCAGCACGGGCGGATCTCTGACGGACCTGAAGAACGCTGCTAGGGCGTTCGTCCAGACGCTCGACATCGCCGACGGCGCCAACGACGAGCTCGGCGAAGGCAAGGGGACTCTTGGTCTCTCGAACCAGGTCGGCGTGGTGATCTACCCCTTCCCCGGCGGAGCATCGACCGGCGCGAAGACGATCCAAGAGCTGACCAACAGCGAAGAAGCTCTTCTCAGCGCGATCAATGGTGTCTCTGCCGGAGGCGGCAGCCCCCACGATGCCGGAATCACGGAAGCCCAGACTCAGCTCGTCAGCAGCGCGAGGAAGGCAATGGTGCTGATCACCGACGGGAGGCTCAACCAAGTCAATGGCACCACGGCGGCGAACATCGCGAAGAACGCCCCGAACAACATCCGAATCGTCACCGTGGGTGTCGGCAACGAGGACGATGCCATTCTCAAGGAATGGGCGTCTGGGGATCCCGACTACTACCACGCGGCCCCTGCGGCCGCCGGCGTGGACATCGGCGCCGACATCGTCAGCGACGTCGGCGCCGCAGTTGCCGTGCCGGCAGAGTTCGAGCTCACCGAGACCCTCGGTGCCAAGTTCGAGGCAACTGCAATCACTGACGGCACCGCGACAATCTCTGCAGACAAGAAGAAGATCACGTTGAACGACACGCTCGGCGAGGGCGAGACCGCGACGTTCAGCTACACGGCCACCCGGAACGGCGACGATGTCTTCAGCCCGGCCGAAGAGGTCGTCGGCACGACGACCGTCGACGTCACGAACGGCGTGGATCCGTCAGACACTGCGACGACGGTCACGGTCCTCCCCTGCGGAGGCACGTTCTTTAAAGAGGCGGAATGCACTGCCGGTTCGTCTTGCGGTGCTACGGGAGAGCAGGGCGGGAAGACGTTCACGTTCACCGCACCCGCACAGAACGCCCAGGTCCTGCTGACCGGGATCGGAGAGCAGCCGAAGGGCGTGAACCTCGGAGACGTCTGCCCGGGCTTCGGTGGCATCACCGACGGTATCCAGATCGACATGCGACCGTTGACGACCGACGGGCAGTTCGAGGTGATCATTCCCGCCGGGCAGCTCACGGCGGCGAAGAAGAAGTGGTGGCAGACCGACATCTGCCTCGGCACGAACCTCAACTTCATCACTAAGATCAACTCGCTCGCGAACCTGCGACCCGGCGCGACCCAGGGCTCCGCGGGCCGGTTCTGGGGCCTGCTCCCGAGCGTCCCGCGATACACGAAGGTCAACGGCAAGTGGGTGAAGGGGCCGTGGATCAACAGCCGCCGCCCGCACAACGGCGGTGCGAAGATCGTGTTCACGGTGCCGTTCGTTCCCGGCGCGGTCGGCACGAACGGCGAGCCCGCGTACGACCCGCGGGCCTACGGCGCGCCGTAGACCACGACGCCCGAAGACGAACGACCGGGGGCCCCTGCACGGGGCCCCCGGTCGTTCAGCCGAAGGGAACCGCGACGATCCCGAGCTCGGCGATCAGCGCGTCGCGCCGGGCCCGTACGTGAGGCGCGGCGTCGCCGAGCTCGACCAGCTCGTTGAGCGTCAGCGCAGCCTCGTAGGCGAACCCCGAGCGATCTGCTTCCAGCAGGGCCTGATCCAGCGTCGCGCGTGCCGCCTCACCCTGACCGGCGCGACGTTGCGCCTGACCGAGCACCCGCAGCAGGACGGGACGGGTGAGCGCGCTCTCGCCACCGCAGCCGGCGCGATCGAGTGCGGTCGTCGCGACTCCGATCGCCTCCTCGACCCGTCCGGCGAGGAGAGACGCCTCGGCGATCCGGGCCTCCGTGAGCAAGCCCGCCTGTTCCTCCCCCGCAGCAGCGAACGTCGCTCGGGCCGCGCGCAGGAGCACCAGCGCGTCGTCGACGTTGCCGCGCAGCGCCTCGAGCCTGGCGAGCTCGAGCGACGTCTCGGCGACCTCGGACTCGCCCCCCGTCGCCTGGCTGGCGCGGACGGCATCGCGCAGGAGCGGCTCGGCCTCGTCCAGGTGCCCTTGACCGACGAGGATCTCGCCGATGTTGAACGCGGCCATCGAGACACTGGAGCGGTCACCTGCCTGCTCCCAGGAGTCCCGCGCCTGCCCGTAGTAGCGCCGCGCCTCGTCCCACCGCCCGCGGTAGTAGGCGAGCAGCCCGAGGTTGTTCAGCACGCCGGCCTTGCGCCCGAGGTCGCCGAGCTCGTCGTACAGCCGGAGCGCCCGCACGCTGTGGACGGCGCGTCCGGGTCGACCGAGCGCGTTATACGCGAGGTCGAGACCGTACAGCGCGTGGGCGAGCGCCTTGGTCGCCGACACAGCCTCGCCGTCGTCGATCGCGCGCTCGAACCAGTCCGCCGCCTCGTCGTACCGACCCTGCCGGAACGCGGTCATGCCAAACAGGCACGCGGCACGGGCGCGCTGGACCGTGGCCGGCGCGCTGCTCACCTCTCCGACGGCGCGAAGTGACGTGGACAGCAACCGGCGCGTCACGGAGTACCGGCCGAGGAGCCATTCGGCGGTCGCCTCCTTCCGCAAGAGACGCGCCTGCTCGACGCCGTCGCCACGGACACGCCGCCGTGCCGTGCGGAACGCATCGCGAGCGCCTTCGAGCTCGCCCAGCGAGATGCGTACGTCGCCCAGCAACTCGGCGGCGAGCGCGATCGCCTCGGGACGCGCATTCCGCCATCTCCGCCCGGCGTCGACGGCTCGGGCGAGCGCGTGCGCCGCGTCGACGGTCGCGTAGACACGCTTGGCCGACTTGCCGGCTTCGGTGCCGTAACGCAGCGCCTTCTCCCACACGCCCGCCTCGTAGAAGTGACGCGCGAGCAGTGCCTCCACGTCCGACGCCTCGGCGCCCGCCTCGCGCTCGAACGTCTCCCCCACGCGGCGGTGGAGCTCGCGCCTGCGGCGGAACGAGAGCCCGTGGTACGCAGCGTCGCGCAGAAGACCGTGGCGGAAGCGGATACCGCCCTCACCGTCGGCGACGAGGAAGCGGTCGAGCCGGCCGAGCACCGCCTCCGCATCGGCCTCTTCGAGCCCGAGCGCGGCGACGAAGCTCTCCCTTCCGAAGCGGGCGCCGAGCACCGCGCCGTGGCGCAGGACCGCGCGATCGGCGCTGGACAGCTCGTCGATCTGCACGGCCATCAGCGCCTCCACCGAACGCGGCATCGTGTCGAGGTCGGAGCCGCCACGCACCGCGGCGACCATCTCCGTCACGAACAATGGGCTCCCCGCAGACCGGGCCGCGATCGCCCGACTCACATGACCGGCGAGAGGCGCGTCCTCGCTCAACTGCTCGACGAGCAGCACCGCGGACTTCTCGTCGAGAGGGTGCAGTTCGACCTCCATCGCCTCCGTGCCATCGGGCACGGCGAAGCCACTCTCGTGCTCCCGTCGCGCGACGGCGAGGAGCCACGGGCGCTCGGCGATCTCCTTCGCGAGGCGGCCGATCAGAGCCGCGGAGGCCTCGTCCATGAAGTGGACGTCGTCGATGACCACGAGGGCTGCGTCCGGCACGAGGCTGTCGAGCAGTTCCTGAACGGTGGCGGCGATCCGCTCCGGGACGAAGCGCTCGTCGAGCGCAGTCGTCTCGGGTGTCGCGGAGATCTCCAGCCCGAGCACCAGACCGAGCAGCGGCAGCCATGGCTCCAGCTCCGGCGAAGCGGCGCCGACGGCGTCGCGCAGACGCCGCTCGACCTCGACGGGAGGGGCGTGCGGCCCGAGCTGGAGCACCCTCTTCACGACGGCACCGGCGACGAGGTACGGCTCGCCTGCATCGACCTGCGAGCACTGCACACGTATCGACCTGACCCCGGAGACTCGCGCGCGAAGCTCGCCGAGCAGCCGGGTCTTGCCGAGCCCTGGCTCCCCGCGCACGAGCACGACCTCGCCGTGGCCGCCGCGGGCACGCTCCAGAGCCGCCAGCAACGTGTCGAGCTCGTGCTCCCGACCGACGAAGGGGCCGATCGCCTCGAGCTCTCGCTCGCCGACGGCCGCCCCGACGTCTGACGCGCGTACGAGCTCCGCCTTCCCCTTCGCGGCGAACGGCTCGACCGGTGTCAGGGCATACGTCGTACGCGCGCGCTCGAGCACGTCCTCCCGCGCGAGCAGTTGCCCGTCGTCCGCGCGCACCATGATGCGGGCCGCGGTGTTGATCGCGTCGCCGTAGAACGTGTAGGTCCTCCGTGTCGGCGGCCCCACGATCCCGGCGAACACCCTGCCCGCGTTGACACCGACCCGCACGGGAAGCGTCCCCGGGCGCTCGACGATCGAACGTGCGGCACGGAGCATGAGCTCCTCCTCGTCGCCACCGGCGCTCCTGGGCGCGCCGGCGAGCAGGATCGCCTTCACCGCCTGCTTGCTCACGTCCGTCTGCGCGAACGTGACGTCGAAGCTGAGGCAGCTCTCCTGGATCGCCGTGATCCGCTCGTCGAGCGCAGCCGCGAGCGCCTCGGGCCCCTCGCGGTCGAGCAACTCGTCGGTACCGCGGATCTCGACGAACGCAACGGCGACATGCCGGTGCTCCGGGTCTGCCGGCTCGCCGCGCAGCTCACGGGTGTAGGCGGCGGGAAGCAGCTGTGAGAGGTCGAGCCCGGACGGGTCGAAGTACGGAGGGACGATCTGCGCTGCCTCCGGGTTGCCGGCCAACAGGACGATTCCGTCACGCCGGTCGCCGAGAAGCTGCGCCTCGAAGACACCAGCCGTCGACTGGCTCAACGCGACCTCGCCAGCATTGGCGGCCGCCTCGGTCGCGACGCAGGCTGTCGCATCAGCCCCGGCGACGATCAGCTCCCGATGCACACCGCCGACGAGGAAGAAGTTGAAGGTGCCGGCGTGCGCGCCGACCGACATCTGCAGCCGCACCGGCCCCGCCGACGTGCGCAGGCGGCGCATCCCCGCCAGCGCGTCCTGCATGCCGAGTGCTGCGGTGGCAGCACGACGCTCGTGGTTCTCGCCGCGGAAGAGGAGCAGGACGGCGTCGCCGCCGAACTTGAGCAGGTCGGCGTGATGGGCGTACGCCGCCGCGATCAGCTCCGCGAACGCGGCATCGAGCACGACCGCGATCTCCTCCGCCCCCTCGCGCCCGCGCTTCGAGAGCTTCTCGGTCAGCTCTGTGAACCCCGAGACGTCGGCAAAGACGAGTGTGCCCTCGAAGGTGCGAGCGAGAGTGCCGGGCGCCTCGCGCAGCCAGTCCGCGGCGATGCGCGGCACGAACGGCCGTAGGACGTCGCTCCTCGTGTCCGAACGCTCCCGAGCTGTCGTGGTCACGGCCGCCAGCCTAACGTCGGCCCGGTGTCACGACAGCGATCGGAACACGTCGTCGAGCGAAGCAGCAGCGTCGACGTCCTCGGGCGCGGCCGAGGCGAGCTCCGAGCCGGCGAGTTCCTCGTAGATGGCGGTAAACGCCTCGAACAGCGCGGGCGTGAGTCCCGCCGCCGCCTGCGCGGCCGCGATCTCGTGCATCTCACCGACGTACCGGTGCGCCTTCGCCGTGGCGCGCTGCACGGTCTGCGACGGGGTCCCGGCAAGTTCGGGGAACGCCGCTTGCAAGTCGTCGAGCACCGGCTCTAGAACCCCGTTCGCGTGGGCCGAGCGCAGCGCCTGAACGAGGAGCGCGACGCTCCCCTTGTACACGGACGCCGTCGACATCTTCACCGCAGAGGCGAGACCGATCTCCGATCCGAGGTTCCTCCACGTGATGCCCGGCGCGGTGAAGGCGGCTACTTCGGCTGCCTTCTCGCCGGAGAGGTAGACGCGCGTCGTGGATCCCGCCCCGGGCGGGGGTCCCGAGATCGACCCGTCGACGAGCTCGAGCCCCGCCTCGGCGAGAACGACGCCGACCTCTCGCACTGTCGTCGGCGCGACCGCGTTCAGGTCGGCGACGAGCGGGCGACAGCCGACGCGTCCTGCCGCTGCCGCGATCGACCGAGCAACCGGGATCGACTCGGCTGGCGGGACGATGCAGAGGATCAGATCGGCCGACTCGACGACGTCGTCGAGCGACCCGACGCGTTCGAGGTCACCGGCGAGCGCCTCTGTTCGCGTGCTCCTCCCCGCGACCGTCGTCACGACCCGCGCGCCTCCGTCTCGCAGCGCACGACCGACCGCCGAGCCCATCGCTCCCGGCGAGACGACGCCGACGACCGCGGACGCGCTCAACTCGCCAGTCGAGCTTCCGGGTACCGGGTGCCCGGGTCCCGGTCGAACACGCCGAGCCGAACCGAGTACCCACCCGGATCGTAGGTCGGCCGGCTCCACAGCTGCGAGCCGCCTGCCGAGCCGGAGACCTCGGACCGTACGGCTCCGCACAGGCAGCCACCGGTCAACGGAAGCTCGCTCACGGAGCGACCCTAGCGCACCTGCGCAAGCCTCCTGTGCTCACCCTAGGCACAGGGCGCACGCCGCGCGTAGAGTGCGCCTCCGGCCCGCTCACGAGCGTGTCATCGGTCTTGCCCCCTCCGCTCGCATGCACGCCGTGAAGCCACTCGATCGTCTTGTCCGCCATCGCGTCGAGCCGTTGAGCGTGCCTCTCCATGCGCGAGGCTGCAGCCGGTCGAGAAGCCCGCATGCGCCCTGATGCGCCCGGGAGGATGCGACCTGCGCCCTGCGGACTAGACGTCGCTCACCAGAGCCAGACTGGGCGAAACCAAGAGAGACCGATCTCCGCTGTCGCCAGGAGCTACGGCTGATCGATTTCGGGTCGTCTCGGGGTTGTCTGGTTGCCCTCCTGCTCCCCCACCGGTGCGGGCATTCTCTGCCCGTCCGTGTCCCTGCCCGAGCGCAAATGCCGGTCCGCGCTGATGGGGGACGGTCGGCGGGATGTCCTTGGGATCCTCGCCCTGACGCCGTTCCACACGAGCACCGCCTCGTCCCACCCCTCGTCTCGCGCATCGCGGGGCGAGCTCATGCCGCGATCTCCTGCGCGGCCGGGGAGCCCGAACCGGCCAGCTCCCCCAGCCGAGCATCCCCGGCGCGAGAGAGAACGTGCTTCGCCACACGGCCGGCGTCCCTGCCCGCACCGAGGATCAGCATCGAGGAGAAGGAGTGCAGGAACAGCATTCCCACGAAATAGAGGCCCGGCGAGGAGGGGACGACTCCTCGGTCCTGCTCCGGGAAGCCGTCCTTGCCGAAAACGACAGGGACGTTGATCCAGTCGTAGTCGCTGCGGAATCCGGTGCACCAGATGACATTGGACACCTCGACGACGCGACCGCCTTCGAGCACAGGCATCCCGCCCGCCACGCCTACCGTCTTGGCAAGGACACGCTCGATGCCGGCCGACCGAAGATCGTCCGACCGAAACCGAAGCAGCGGCCCCCCGGGTGAGCGGATCTCGGGACGGATCTTGCGCCCGATCGGCGTGCTCATCGTCAGCACCCGCGTCGCGAGCAGCTTGAGGACTGGCGCGAGCACACGGGCCCGCCGGCTCTCGATGCTGAAGGGGAGCTGCCCAGTGTCCCTCCCGGAGAGGATCGTCTCGTGCGCATTCGCCACCTCGTAGGCGATGTCAGCTCCCGAATGGGATGCACCCACCACGAGAACCGGTCCCTCCTGCAGCTGTGACGGGTTCCGGTAGTCGTTCGAGTGGAGCTGCCTGATCTCGGGACTGAGCTCGGCGGCGAACGCGGGTGTCACCGGCTTCTGCATGACGCCGGTCGCCACCACGACCTGATCGGCCTCGAACCGGCGGTCGCCGGCCGTGAGCACGTACCGTTCACCGCTCTTCGCGAGCTCGTCGACACGGACTTCAGCTCGCACGGGGAGCTCGAAGCGAGCGGCGTACGCCTCGAGGTAGTCCCCCATCTCGTGTGCCGTCGGGAACGCGTGGCGCGACGACGGAAACGGCATGCCCGGGAGCGCGTCGTACCGGGCGGGCGTGTAGAGATGAAGTGAGTCCCAGCGCTTGCGCCAAGGGTCGCCCACGCGCTCACCGGCATCGAGGATCGCACACTCGTGCCCCTGACGCGTGAGGTGATATCCGACTGCGAGTCCTGCCTGGCCACCGCCGACGATCACGGTGTCGAAGCGCTCGGTCGCGTGCTCCATTTCGTTCCTCCCGGGCTCGGATTTCGCTGACGCTACAGCGCGCGCTCCGGCGCCGCTTCGCCGGGAATCACCAACTCGAGCAAGATCGTTGGTGGTCAGTTCTGACCACGACGGGATTCAGACGAGGCGGTGCTCGAACGCGAAAGCTCCCGCCGCCGTCCGTGACGAGACGCCCAGGACGGCGAAGATGTTCTGGACGTGGCGGGCAACCGTGTGCTCGCTGATGACGAGCGTCGCGGCGATCTCGCGGTTGCTGTTGCCGGCGGAGACGAGTCGGAGCACCTCGAGCTGACGGGGCGTGAGCCCATGCTCCTTCGTGCCGAAACGCGCCGCGCGCGAGTCGAGCCGAGCAAGGTCGGGAGCGGCCCCGAGCTCTGCGAGCATTCCCGAAGCGGACTCGAGCTCGATCTCTGCCACGTCCTCGTCTCCGAGCGCTCGATACGCCGCCGCGACGAGTACCCGCGCTCGAGCCGCGTCATACGGGGCCTCGAGCTCGAGCCAGGTGGCCGCGGCCTCACGCAACGATGTGAGCGCAGCGCGTGCGTCTCCCCCCGCCAGCTCCACCGCCCCCCGGGCGTGCGCGTCCAGAGCGTCGAGCATTGCGCTGTCGAACCGCTCGGCGATGCGGCCCAGTTCAGCGCAGGCACCCCGTGCGGCCGCAACATCGCGCACGGCGAGCATGATCTCCACGAAGGCAGGCAGGAGGTTGGCACGGCGGATCGGATCGGACGCCTCGTCCAGCGCCCGGCGGATCGATGCCGCGGCGTCCTCGGACCGTCCTTGCGCCAGTCGCAGAAGCGCCATCCCGGGCTGCGGCTGCAGGCCGAATCGGCTCGCTTCACGATACGCGGCTTCGGCCTCCGCGAACTCGCCGCGAAGCCTGCGCAGGTCTCCTTGCAGGTAGAACGCCTGAGCCGTCGCGGCGCGGTTGGAGCTGCGCACGAGTCGCGCGGAGGCGCGACCGGCCTCCTCGAGGGCATCGCTCCAGGCACCGCCGAGTTGCATCAGCTCCGCGCGATGTACGAGGCACCGGCCGGTGAACGCGACCAGGTCGGGCTGCTCCTCACACCAACGTGTGAGAACAGCCGTCCACTCCTGCGCCCTCCGCAGCTCGAATGCCTCTCGGCAGGCGAGGATCACGCCGCAGTAGACGAGACCCGTCGAGATCGGCGACACCTTCCCCCCGGCCAACCTCACCATCGCGTCGTCCAGGAGTGAGAGGCCCTCCGTTACTCGCCCCGCCTTGATCACCATGTACCCCTGCGCCTGCACGGCGAGCGCGAACGCCTCAGCGTCGTTGAAGCGCTCCGCAACCGCCGCGACTTCACCGGCGACCGCGGCGGCAGCCTCGTAGTCGCCTTCGGCCTCGCGCTGGAACACGAGCGGCAGCAGAAGGTAGCCGCGCTCGACGGAGTCGATGTCGTTGCCGTCGAGCATCCGCTGTGCGCGCCCGAACCACCCGCCGGCCGGGCCTATCTCTCCGCGGAGGAAGAGCGACACGCCGAGCCAGAACGCGCAGCGCACGGCGTGCCGGATCTCACCGGCTTCCTCGCGAACGTGATGTGCCCGCTCGAGCGCGCTCAGGTACTCGTCCTCGCGGTCGAGCATGTATGCGGCTGTCGCCAGCGCCTCGAGGTCCTCGGCGGGCAACTGCGCCACCTCGTCGGCGCGGGAGAGCGCGTCGCGGGCTTCGCTCCAAGCGCGTCGCGCGTACGCGGCGCGGCCCCTGTCGAGATCGCTTCCCGGGTCCTCGCTCTTCGCAGCTTCACCGTGCCCCGACAACCACTCCTCCTCCCTCACGCCGACGCCGGAGCCCCTCAGCGTACTTCGCCGGAGGTCTCTACCACCGGATGCTGAAACCCGCCATGCAGGCGGCGGGGATCACGCACGGCGACTGGCACCGACTTCCGCATACGGCCGCAACGAGACTGATCGAAGCTGGTGCTCGACCGGACCAGGCGCAACGCTGGCTTGAGCACCACGACGTGGCGTCACGATGCGCACGTAGGCGCATCCGGCTGAGGACGACCCTTCCCGGGCCCGATGAGGTCTGGGGGGAATAAACGACGGGAGACGCCGACGTGGTCGCCGAGGCGATCGGCGCAGAGGCTGCGGAGCCGAACGATTGAGGACGGCGGGAGGCTGCTGGCGCTAGGCCGGTGGAAACGTGCGAACGCGGGGGGCGGCCGCGTTGGGGGTTCACGCGACCGCCGCGCCCTCACTCGGCGCTTGAAGGGTTGAAGGGATGGAGCGGCGCTAGCCGGTGCTGGTCGTCAGGCTCCCGACCTTGATCGCAGTGATCTTCGAGGAGTACGCCGTGCTCGGGGCGCCAGCGGAGCAGTTGAGGTTGACAATCGTGAGTGCCGTGACATCGATCGCGAGGACGTTCGTTACCGACTCCGCCAGTCCAGGTGGGGCGCTGCCGAAGCTGGTGTCTGTGTCAGTTCCCGCCACGAGTTGGCAGGAGTATTGAGTTGGCTGCCCGTCCGGTGGCCTGGTGAGCCACGTCTTTGCCCAAATCAGATACTTGCCCGCGGCGGGGATTCGCAACGTCGCCACACGAGCGCCCGAGGCGTTGGGTACTGCAGATGGACCCCCAGAAACGTCCGAGTACCCGTCGCTCGGTCCAATGCCACCAGCATCACCCTTGTCGCCCTTCGCGCCGGTGGGGCCGGGCGGACCGGACGGAAGCTGGCCCAGTTTGAAGTCGATCGCCTTCAGCGACCGGTTCTTGACCTTGCCGGTCGTGACTGCGTCGCCGCGAATCTTCGCGTTCGTCACGGCCCCATTGCGAAGCTGCGCCGCGCCAACACTGTTCTTTGGCACGACGGCCTTGTAGGCGGCCTCGCCGAGCGGCGTGGCCCCCAACAAGGCCACCAGCAGTGCTGTGGTGGAGAGGATGATTGGCACCCGGTCGCGCATGAGTCCTCCAGTCGTCGAGAGTTCGAAGTGTCGTAACCCGTCGAGATCGCGGCTGCGCCAGATAGCCGCCGCTAGGCAACCCTCGGCCTTGCGGGGCGGTCGCGTGGAGGCGTCCACGCGACCGCCGCTTGGCAGCCTCAAACGAGTCTCGTCGCCCTACGGTCACCCGCCTCCCACAGCGCCCGCACCACTACCGGGCGCCGTGACCGGCGGCCTGACGACGGCGCTGTCGAGACCCGCAACACAGCGGTACCGGACTGGCAGGTTCGCCTCGATGACAGCGAATCCTGACTGCCGTACGACGAGATAGACGAGAGTCGGCCGCGCGTTGGCGTCGGCGATCTCGTCCGTCCACTCTCCCGTCCCAAGCGCGACACCGGGCAGCCTCCGGAAGGCGCTCAGCTCACCAACCGACGGTAGACGTCGCTGTTCGTCGGCGCAGTCCGTCTCAGCAGCGCCACGAGTCGCAGGCCCGCGGCTGCTCTTCTCGATGCACACGGAGACGAAGCGGGTCGTCCCGGCGGGGCAACCAAGAACCGCCGCACTCCCAGTGTCACCCTTCTCACCCTTCTCTCCCTTTGCGCCGACCGCCCCACCGGAGGCGGAGGGGACCTGCCCGGAAGCGAAGTCGACCGCACGCAGCGAGCCGTTCTTCACCTTCGCGCTCGTGACCGCGTTGTTGCGGATCTTCACCGTCCCGACCGCTCCCTTCTTCAACTGAGCGGCACCCACGCTGTTCTGCGGCACGACCGCGTTGTAGGCGGCCTTCCCAAGCGGTGTCACCCCGAGCAAGGCCACGAGCAGGGCGGTCGTGGAGAGGATGATTGGTAGGCGGTCGCGCATAAGTCCTCCAGTGAGGAGTGCGGTGTACAACGACCCTACGGGCGAACTGCTCCGTGCGATAGGGCTCTTTCAAACCAGCCCTTCCGGTTCGTTCCGCACCGGTGATTCCGCAAGTCCGCAGCGCGGCCAGGTATTCACGGCGTCCAGGAGCAACGCGCGGAGGCGGCCGAAGCGTGCCGCGAGAGCTAGCGCTCGTCCTCGTGGGCACGTATTGCCCGTGTGTGCCCCCCCAACCCGTTCCAGCGTGGCCGAGGGCGGAAACTTGCAGGTCTCTCGATGCGCCCGGCAGGATTCGAACCTGCGACCCGCGGATTAGAAGTCCGCCGCTCTGTCCCCTGAGCTACGGGCGCTCTCTGCAAGGGTAATCGGTCGCCGGGCGGGCACCCACGGCCGGAGCGGTTTTATCGAGGGCCGAAGCGCGATTCATTCGCGCGAGACGCCGGGCAGTGCCTCCGCTGCGGTGCGCGCCGAGGAGGAGGCTCGTGGGGACACATGGGGGATCCCACGAAAGGGGGGAGGTTCGAATCCTGCCGGGCGCATCAGGGCTCATACGAGATCCCGGCCCTTTCGGGGAGCCCGGACGGAAATGAACCGAGGATCAGCCGAAGACGCTATCCCTTGTAGCTGCAGCGAAGCGCGAAGTTGCGCTTCTCGGCGTCTTCGAGAATCTTCTTGAGGATCTCGTCGCGGTCGTCGAAGCCCCCGGCACCTTGAACGTCGAGGTAGAAGGTTCCGCTTGCCCATTCCCGGATCTGGCTGCCGGAGATCCTGTCGACTCCCTGAGCGCAGTTACCAACCGCGGCCGTGCGACCCGAGGTCGGGGTCCACCAGATGATGCTCACCGTGACCGGCACCACCGCCTTGTTCGTCGGCAGCGCGTAATGGCAGTTGAACCTGTAGTCGGCCTGGGGCCCGTCGACCTTCACGAGCCTCACTCCCAGGCGCTCGACCGAGCCCGGGCAGAGCGACGAGAGGTCGAGGCGCACGGGGATGTCCCCCGGGCCACTTCCCGGCGGCGCCGCGCTGGGGGGCCCGGCGGCCTTCAGGCAGGCGCGCACTTTGGCTGCGAGCTGCCGATCCTTGGCTCCCTGGGCGCGCTGTGCGGCGAGGGCGCGCTGCACTCCTGCGGCGTCGCCCTTGCGTACGGCGCGGATCAGACGCACGATCAGCCCGTCGCGGACGCGAAGCCCGTTCGCATGGTCGATCATCCTGCTCCGGCAGCCCGCGTACACGGTCAGCCCCTTCGCGCCCTTGAGCCTTGTCAGCATCACCTTCCACGTATCGCGGTACCCGCCGAGCAGCAGCGCCATCGCGTCGGCACGCGTGTTCCGTTCTGCCACGCTCAGCGGGCCCGTGAGACCCTTCACGAGACGATCGAAGCCGGCCACCACGGCCGCGTTCTCCGCTCCGAGCTGAGCCCACAGATCGCGAAGGCCCGCGTCGTCGGTCACCTGCGGCCAGGGATGCCGACCCGGGCCCACTGCCGCGCCGACCGCAGCCGCAGACGCCTGCGCAGCCTCGCCGGCGCGCGCCACAGCCTGCTCCTTCGCCCCGCTTGCCGCCGCAGGTTGCGGCGTCCGCACCCGCGCAAGCGCTTGTGCGATCCTCCGATCCCACAGTTCAACCTGTTGGCCCAGGTAGCTGGCAAGCGCACGGAACTGCTTGTTCGCCAGCGCCTGCGCTTCCCGATCGCCAAAGAACGTTCCGTCCTCAAACAGCCGTAGATACCTCTCAGCGGCTATGCGGTATCCCTCGAGGGAAAGCCGACCGGCGATCCGCGCTCTCGCTGCGTCCCTCCAGGCGGCGCGGGCCGCGATCGTCGATCCCTCCTTCGTCAACCTGTCAGCGCGCCGCTCCGCAGCGCTCGCTTCCTCGTCTTCGTCGTCCAGCGAGTCAAGGACGCTGTTGGCAAGCTCATGAGCATGGGCGAGCAGTGCGCAGTCACGTTCGCTGAACCGGCAATTCCCCGCGTCGCCGCTCGGCGCAATCACAAGCCCGACAGCGCAGGCCGCCAGGAGAGCCGACAAGAGAGACCTCAAGGTGCGAGTGACTCTAGACCACTCAGCGCAACTCGGCGACGACCGGACGGTGCAGCTCTACGGGTCGGTGCTTGCCTCGAGGGCCGTCTCGACCGGCCCGGCCGGCGGGGCAGACGCACGGAGGTCGCGCACGAGGACCTGGATCGCGGCCGCCGCGGGAATCGCGCCGAGAGCGCCGACGATCCCGGCCAGCTCCGCGCCGATCAGCACCGCGACGAGCACGGACAGGGGCGACAGCCGTACAGCCTTCCCGTAGACGATGGGCTGAAGCAGATGGTTCTCGAGCTGCTGGTAGACGATGAAGAACACGAGGACGACGACGCCGGCGGTGGTCGTGTCGAGGAACGCGATCGTGGTCACGATCACGGCGGCGATCGTCGCGCCGGCGAGCGGGATCAGATCGAGCAGGGCGACGACCAGCGCGAGCGCGTACGGGAACGGGAGCCCCACAGCCGTGAACACGATCGCACTGACGACACCGGCGATGAGGCTGATCGCAAGGTTTCCCATCACATAGCCGCCGACTGCCCGGTACACGTCGTCACCGATCCGGCGGGCGCGCTCGCGGTGCCGATCCGGTAGCGCCTCATACGCACGCTCGACCCAGGCCGGCCCCTCGAGCAGCATGAAGAGCGTGAGGAAGGCGATCGTGAGGATGGCGACGACGGCAGTGACGACGCTTTTCGCAACGCCGAGCGCGGTCGACGAGAGACCAAGCACGCCCCCGACGCCGCTCGTCTCGATCGCGTCGCGGATCCGCTCGACGATCTGGTAGTCGCGCTCGAGGAAGCCGAGCGGCCCGCGGCCCTTCGTGATGTCCTCGACGTAGCCCGGGATCGCGGCGGCGAGATCGTTCACCTCGCGTACCAGCGTCGGTAGGAACGTCGCGCTGATCCCCGCGACGGCGAGAACAGCGAGCCCGAAGACGATCGCGACCGCGGCGCCGCGCCGTGGTACGCCGCGCCGCATCAACCCCTCGACGGCCGGGTTGAGCGCGGTGGCGAGGAAGGCGGCGATCAGGATCCAGAGCAGCACGCCCTTCGTGAGCCACACGAACCAGAGCGCGCCGACGGAGGCGAGCGCGATCCCGATCACGACGAGGATCGCGCGCGGACGGAAGCGGACGACGCGCTCCTCCATGGGAAGCGAGGATACGGAGCAGCGAGGACGGCCTACGCCTCCGCGCAGGATTGGCATCCGCATCTGCGGATGCCAATCGCGCAACACCCCTGAAGGCGTCCGCTTCGCGGCCGCAACACAGCGACAACCGCCTCTTCCACGCAGGTCGGCATCCGCTCACGCGGACACCGACCGCACAACACCCCTGAAGGCGCCCGCTTCGCGGCCGCAACACAGCGACAACCGCCTCTTCCACGCAGGTCGGCATCCGCACTTCCACGCAGGTCGGCATCCGCTCACGCGGACACCGACCGCACAACACCCCTGAAGGCGCCCGCTTCGCGGCCGCAACACAGCGACGCCTCCGCACGCGAGGGGTCCGCGACGCGGCCGCAGTGCAGGGACTACCCGGCGCGGACGACGAGTGGGGCGCAGGGCGCCCCGGTGGCGTCGACGACGCGTCCGCCCGCTGCGGTCTTCGGCGTGACCGTGAGCCGCGTCGCGGTGACCACGACCTGGGCGTACCCGTACTGGTCGGTCCCGGCACACGCGAGCCCGAGCCCGTTAGGGGGCGGTGGCTTGAAGAAGAGACCCGTGATCAGGGCACCGGCCCCGGCCGAGCCGAGGAAGCCGTCGATCTCCTTCGCGTACGTGTTGGTCGCCACCGGCCCTGTGATCACCTCCCAGATGCCCGTGCCGACGGGCCCCGACTCCTCGAGCGTCGCGCGGCGCACCTCACCGATCACGTGCGCGTGCGTGTCCGTGGTGAGCACGACGACGCCCGGGATGCCCTCGATCACGTCGAGGAGCCTCGCCCTCGCGGTCGCGTACCCCTCCCAGCGGTCGTACGGCAGGGCATACAGCTGCAGCAGTGGCACCTCGTTGACGATCACCTTGAAGGTCGCCGTCGAGGCGCGCACCGCCTTCGCGAACGCCGCCTCCTGGGCTGCGCCGAGCATCGTGCGCTCCGGATCGAGGATCGCACCGATGCAGACCTCCGGCACGGGCTTCGCAAGGTCGGGTGCGATCGCCGAGAACCCTGCACGGACAGCGAGGGGCGCCGTCGGTGCGAGGTCGCCGTTGCACGGGACGGTCGCCTTCGCGCTGCGGAACGATCGCTCGTCGAGGAAGAAGAGCTCCAGGTTCCGCCCCCAGCGGAACGTACGGTAGAGCCCGGTCGCGGGCGAGTAGCCGACCGGCGCGTAGTCGGTGAACGCCTTGACGCCAGCCCGGTAGATCGCCTCGCCGTGTTCGGCACGCGAGAAGTCGTTGATGAACTCGTGGTCGTCCCAGTGGCTGTAGAGACCGGCCCCGGCGCGCAGTTGGCGCAGTGCGGGGAGCGCGAGCCCGAGGCGGTACTTCGCCCATTTCGCCGGGATCGTCCGGGCGACGGGTGCACCACCGACCTCGGAGTCGGAGTAGATCGTGTCGCCCAGGTTGATGTTGAAGTGGTTGCGCTCCCGTGCCATCCGCGCATACGTCTCGAAGCGGTTGTACGCCGGCTTGCCGTTCGGGCCCGGCGTGGCGTCGGCGTCGCCCGAGATGGCGAAGCGCACCCCTGCCGCGCTCGCCGGCCCGGGGGCGGAGACAAACGTGCCGGCCGGGCTGACCGCCTTCCCCTGCCGGAAGCGGTACCAGTAGCGGGTGCCCGGCTTCAGCGAGACGATGCGCACGCGCACGGTGCGGTCGTCGATCGCGCGCGCTCTCAGCTGCTTCACGATCGGGAGCCCTTTGAACTTCGCGTTCGACGCGACCTCGACGCGGAGCCCGCCGGTGCTGGGAGCCCTCGTCCAGAGCAGTGCCTCAGAGGGTGTGATCTCGCCAGCTGCGACTCCTTCGCCAAACGGGCTGGCGGCGGGCGCCGGGCCCGCGGAGAGGACGACCGCGGCGGCGAGCACGAGAGCGACGGCAAGCATCCGGCGCATCACCATGAGCGTACTACGACGCCCGAGGCGGTGGGTCGAGCTCCTCCTGCTCTGCGAGGAATCGCAGGAACCAGAACGCGAAGACACAGAAGAAGACGATGGCCTGCTCGGAGGCCATCGTGATGCCGCCGAGCTCCTGGTCGGCGAGTCGGTCGATCCCCCACAGGCGCTCGGGCGCGTCCGCGTAGGCCTCGTAGATCGGTTCCGGGACGAGGGCCAGCACGAGACCGAGCGGCGCGGAGAGAACGAACCCCGCGAACACGTATGCGGCGCGCGCGCCCGTGCTCAGGCGATGAGGCTCGTCCTGCCACACGCACCACCACAGGGCGAGACCGGTAACGAGGTACGTCACGTGCTCGAGGGCGAGCAGCACGCCTCCGTGACGGAGCGCCGCGTCATAGAGCCAGGGGACGTGCCAGGCGGCGTAGGCGCCGATCCAGACGGGAAGCGCGACGAGCGGATGGGTGGCGATCCGGATCGCATGGGCCGCTCCGATCCGTGCGGCGAGCGCCGGGGTCACGCCGAGCACGAGCAGCAGCGGCGCCCACTCGGCGAGCACGACGTTCTGCAGCAGGTGCAGCCAGAGCAGGTACTCGACCGCCACCGTATCCCAGGGTGTGACGAAGATGACGACGATCAGGGCACAGCCGGCGAGAAACGACACGATCCGCCAGCGGGCGGCGGGCCAGCGCCGCAGCGAAAGGAGATACGCAGCGGCCAGCCCGACGCCGACGAGCGCCTCGGGGTTCCACGACCACGTTCCGGGGGCACGGCGCTACGCTAGTGCGTACGCGGGCGTAGCTCAGTTGGTAGAGCATCTGCCTTCCAAGCAGAGGGTCACCGGTTCGAGCCCGGTCGTCCGCTTCATCCTCGCCCAAGAGCCGTCATGAACTCCGTAGACGCGGTCCAGAGCTACGGCAGGCTGGCGCGCGGGCGTGGCTCGATCTACCGCTGCAAGCGTCGTGTCGCCGTGGATCAGGCGAGCGCGGGATCGCCGGCTGCGACGCCTCGGCGCCACAGCTCCGCCGCCGCGAGCTCCGCCACCCCGGTCTCCACGAGCGCGCGCACGAACGGGTGTTCCGCGAGCGGGACGTTGAGCGCCTCGCCAGAGAGCGACTCCCGACCGTGACGATCGCCGAGCCGCGCTCCCGGGCCCAGGCGAGCACGTCGGTGTCGAAGCGCGAGCCTGTGTAGAGCACGCCCGCGTATCCGGGGCGCTTCGTGAGGTACACGTCGACGTGCAGCCAGTCTCCCGTCTCGGCCGCGGCGACGTCCAGCCGCGGCCCCTCACGGAACATCAGGGCCGATTGCTCTGCGGACGAGCTCCGCTCGGCCGGGGCGATGGTGGAGATCGTCTGCGCGTCGGTGAGCAGCGCGACGAGCGACTCGAGCCAGGCGTCGCGACCGTCGCGCAGGGCCGCGGCGGCTGCCACGGCGGGCCGGAGCTCGGCGACCGTCGGTCCGGCGTCCGTGAGCCGGCCCGCGAGCAGGAGCAACGCGGCGACCGTCGCCTGGAAGGTGAGGCACGCGACGCCGCCTTCCTCGACACCGGCGTGAAGGGGCAGCACGTGGTCCGCCGTGCCAGCCAGCGCACCCGCGGGATCGTTCGTGACGGCGAGCGTCGGGCCGATCCCTCGATGCCGGGCCAGCGCCTCGACGGTCTCGGGCGTACTTCCTGACGCGGAGATCCCGACGGCGAGCAGACCGGCCGCCGGCGCCGTGGGCAACCCGGTCGACGCCAGCTCGGTGGTCGCGTGCACACCCTTCGCTCGCAGCGCCGCAGCCGCCGTCTCGGCTGCAAACCGTGAGCTACCCATGCCGAGCAGCAGCACGCTGCGGCATTCGGGCGCGGGGCGCTGGAGCGCGTCGAGCGGCGAGTCACGGCCGTCGTACGCGTCGAGCAGCGCTTCGAGTCGTGCAGGGGCGGCCAGGACGTCGGCGCGGAAGAGGTCGGCGTTCAATCGCGGGCGAGGGTCGGGAGCACGGCCTGCGGAGCGTAGAGCCACTCCGGGACGAAGCGGGTCGCGTACGCGAGCTCGGCGAGCTCCTTGTCGATCTCGAGCGCTCGCAGCAGCTGCCGATCGACCGCGCCCGCGCTCTCCTCGTACGCCTGCAGCGCCTCGGCGCGCGCCGAGGCGGCCCACGCCTGCCAGTCGAAGCCCGGTGTGCGGCGGGCGGCGGCGCAGGCTGCGTGGTCGAACGAGAGCAGGAGCGACGCGAGATCGCGAAGTGGCGTGTCCGGTCGCCGCCGCTCGTCGAGCGAGCGGTCGGGATCGCCTTCCCAGTCCACGACGACGTACCCCTCCCGCGTGCTCAGGACCTGACCCACGTGCAGGTCGCCGTGGACGCGTTGCAGCGAGCTCCCTGCCAACAGCGACAGCGCGGCCAGGCGGCGACCGAGCGGCTGATGCAGCTCCGCGACGCCGTGGGAGGACGAGGCCGACTCGGCCAGCCGGTCGCGAGCGCGCGCGACCGCCGCACCGGCGTCGCGTGCGCTGCAGGGAGTCGTGCCGAGCGCTCGGGCCAGCCGGTCGTGTAGATCCGCCACGACTGCGGCGATCCTGCCGGGCTCGCCCTGGGCGCCGTCCCCAGCCGCCAGACGCGCGATCAGCGGCGCCCACGCAAACGGCGCGCCGTCGACGAGCCCCAGGACGACGAGCACCGTGGCGCCGCCGAGGTCGAGCCGGCCGTGGAACAGGGGGACGGACGGCACGCCGGGCAGCGCTGCCAACAGCTCCGCCTCGGGATGCGTCCCGACGGCCGGTCGCCGGTACAGCTTGACGACGACCTCCTCGCCGAGCACGACGGCAGTGTTCGAGAGGTCGTCGGCGAGCCAGCGCCCGTCAGGCCCGACGTCGAGCCCCGGAAAGCCGAGCTGCGCGAGGGCCCGCCAGAGCGGATCGTCGGCGCTGCACTCGACCGCGGTGCCCTCGACGAGACGCACGGGCATCGAGTACCGCTCGACCCCGCCGTCGTCGTAGACGACATCGACGAGGGCGAGCACCGCGTCGTGCGCCGCCGGTGGTGCGACCGCAGCGGCCAGCGTCGTGCCGGCAACGGCGCGAGCCTTGCCTGCGAACCACCGCTCGCCCGCAAGCCGAAGCGGGTCGAGCCCGGCGACTGCGTCGGCCAGGCCGGGTGGCCCATCTCCCGCCTGACCGAGGTCATGGCCTCCCGTAGCGTCGCCGGCCACCGCAGCAGGGTAGACGGACGGGAGGCGGCCAACCGGCGCGCGCTTTCGCCAAGAGTCGACCAGCGCGGACGGCGGCCCGTCGTCATCGACGCGAGACGGTCACGACTCCTTGATCACCGCGTACCAGATGCGCTCGGCGACCTCTGCGGTGTGCCCGCCAAGGCGCGAGAAGCGCCGGTAGAGCTCGCGCCTCGCCATCACCTCGCGCAGGTCGTCGACCTCGAGCAGCTCGGCCATCGCCCGCCGGTAGACGCGCTCGAGCCGCCGTTCGGCCTTGATCGCAGCGTCGGCGGGCCCTGTGGCGTCGTGACTGTGAGCCTGCAGCTCGGCCACGGCCTCGTCGATGTGCCCGACGGCCTCCCGGAGCAGGACGGCCATTTCCGCAACGGCAGCGTCCGGTGGGCACGCCATCACCTCCGACTCACGAACAGCGTCCTTCGCCAGGTTGAGGATCCAGTCGATCCCGCGCGCCAGCGTGTAGAGGTTCTCCGGGTCGTAGGGCGTTGTGAAGGCGTCGACGAGCGCCCGCTGCAGCTGCCGCTTGTGCTCGTCCGCCTCGTGCTCGAGGCGTCGTACGTCATTCGCCTTCGCTGCGTCTCCCTCGGCCCACGCGACCAGCGCGTCGATCCCTTCGATCGTGACGGCCAGCTGCCCTCGCAACATGCCGAGGACGTCAGGCGTATCCGGCAGGAACCACTGATGAACCTTCATGCGATCGACCTCCAGAGCACGTAGATCAGCGCGGCCAGAGCCGCAGTTACGGGAATCGTCGTCACCCAGGCGATCAGCATCTGCTTCACGATCGCCCAGCTCACGTGGTGCCAGCGCCTCCGACCGGCCCCGATGCCGACGATCGACGAGGCGACGACGTGTGTTGTCGAGACGGGCGCCCCGAGAAACGACGCCCCGAGGATCACCGCGGATGACCCCGTCTGGCTCGCGAGGCCGTCCAGCGGACGGATCCGGTAGATCCGCCTGCCGATCGTCCTCACGATCTTCCAGCCGCCGAGAGCGGTACCGAGCGTCAGGGCGGCCGCGGCGCCCAGCTCCGCCCATAGGGGCGATTCGAACGACGAGGTGTGCCCGCTCGCGAGAAGCAGCGCGGCGATCACGCCGACCGACTTCTGGGCATCGTTCGCTCCGTGGCTGAACGAGAGCGCCGCCGAGCTCGCCCACTGCCCCGCGTTCACCGGACTACGAAGCCGGCGGGTCGCGCGCCGGAAGACTCGGGCGAGGAAGCGAATCAACAAGAACCCGACCACCGCGCCGATCAACGGTGACACGGCCAACGCGACCATCGTGCCCACGAAGCCGACCGGGTGCCAGCCGTCGAACCCACCCCAGTTCACAGCTGCAGCGCCACCTGCCACCAGGGCGGCGCCCGTCAGCCCGCCGACGAGGGCATGCCCGGAGCTCGACGGAAGCCCACGCCACCACGTGATCAGGTTCCACGATGTGGCGGCCACGAGCCCCGCGCCGACGACTCCGACCATCTCGTCAGCCGGGACGTCGACGATGCCGCCGATCGTGTTCGCGACGGCCGCCCCGAGCAGCAGCGGGCCGAGCATGTTGAAGACGGACGCCAGGATGATCGCCTGCGACGGTCGGGCGGCCCGTGTTGCGACGAGCGTCGCGATCGTGTTCGAAGCGTCATGGAACCCGTTCGTGAAGGCAAAGGCGAACGCGAGCGCGACCGCAAGAACGAGACCGACGTCCATCGAGTGACTCTACGACGCCCACGCTGCGGCAGGAACGCCTGCGGGAACCGAGAACCGATCCGAGGACACCAGCGCGGGACGCGCCCGCGAAGCGACGGGAACGGAGGAACAGTGGACAATCCACCGCTCGGACAACGACTGGCCGCAGAGGCACTCGGGACGTTCCTCTTCTTCTTCTTCGGCTTCAGCGCCATCGCAGCGTTCGTCAACGGAGGCGGTGAGGAGGGGAGCGGGATCCTGCTCACCATCATCGCCATCCCCGCCGGCTTCGGATTCGGACTCGCACTTGCGATCGCCGCCTTTGGGCACATCTCCGGCGGCCACTTCAACCCGGCGGTGACGCTCGGCCTCACGATCGGCCGGAAGTTCTCGGCGGTGGAGATCGTCCCCTACTGGATCGCGCAGCTGATCGGCGGCTTCGGTGCGGTGCTGATCCAGGCGATCGTGTTCGACAGCGCCGTCACCGATGCGCTCTCGACGAACCCGGGGTTCGGCGTCGACGACTGGGGCGCCTTGGTGCTCGAGATCGTCGCCACCGCCCTGTTCCTGATGGTGATCCTGACCGTCGCCACCGACGGGCGGGCCGCGTGGTACGGCGTGATGGCGCCGCTGATGATCGGCCTCTTCGTCTTCACGATGGCGAACGCGATCGGCACGACGTCGGGAGGCTCGATCAACCCGGCCCGGTCGCTTGATCCTGTGCTCTGGAACCAGGACTGGGACAACGTCTGGATCTACATCGTCGGCCCGCTCGCGGGCGCTGTGATCGGCGCCGCGATCTGGGTCGGGGTGATGGATCGCGGAGGCGACGCGGACGGCGAGGCCGAGGTGGCGGTCGTCGAGGAGCCGGCGCCCGAGATGTAAGGCCGTGGGCGAGAGGACATGCGGGAAGGGGGGCGCCACCGGCGCCCCCCTTCCGCATCGGGGCGGGTGGACTCGCACCGCCCACGTGATGCTCCGCGCGCCTACCGGGAACTTCACGCCCCCGGACCGTCGCCCCCGACACGACGGGCGTGTGGACGCCCAGCTGCGGTGACCGAGGAATCCGTGGGGACACGGGGAACGAGTTGGTCCAGTGGATACGAGACAGCTGAAGAGCTACACCATCTCCTCCGGGAGGCGGCCAGTGGCGGTCCGGGCTGCGTGGTCACCCGCGGAGGCGCTCATCGAGTACCTGCGCGGGCTCGGCTGTCGGAGCGACGAGATCATGAGGACGCGGGCCGACGCGCTCTCTTGGCGGGGCACGACCTTCACGGCGACGCCGATAGCCGACGACTAGACGGTTGATCCGTAAGGACGGCCCGTCGAGCCCTCCCCGGCGCATCCCGAGATCCGGCTTCTAGAGCCGCCCTTCCCCGGCTTCTTGCATCCGTCCCGTGAGCGTGCGCTGCGCCTCGGCCACCGCCACCTGATCCGCCAGTGCCACCGCGGCGACTGCTCGCCGGCCCAACGGCAGCTCAGCAACGACCATAGGCCACCAGGCGCCCCCCAGTCGAGCTCGGGGGGCAGCGGGGCCGACCGTCTCGATCCGGTGCGGCGGGAGTGAGAGCCCCACGCCGAGCGCCTTGGCCACCGCCTCCTTCCTCGTCCAGACGGCGAGCAGCGCCCCATCTCGATCCGCCGGGTCGGTCGAGTGCCACCAGGCGAGCTCCTCCGCCGTGCAGTGGGCCTCGGCGAGCGCCTCCCGCTCGGGCACCGCCCGGAGCACCTCGACGTCGACGCCGATCGGCCCCTCCCCCAGGCCGATCAGCGCCGTGCCCTCGCTGTGGCTCAGGCTGAAGTGCACGCCCGGCTCTCGGGCCACGGAAGGTCGTCCGAACGGCCCGATCTCGAACTCGATGTCGCGGCCGTCACGGCCCAACACAGCGCCGAGTCGGCTGCGCACGGCGTGATGTGCTGCCCGGAAGCGACCCCTGTCCTCGACCTGAGCCATGGCCCGGGCACGGGCCTCCTCCGTCACAGAAAGCCCTTCCAGCGGCGTCAGGGCCGCGTACCGGTCGAGATCGACCCGCCACAGCCGGACCCTGCCGGGCACGTGTTCCGGGACGGGCACCGAAGCGATGGACGAACCGGTGCGCATCCCCGATAATTACATGTGTCGTCGTACTCGCTTCCCGGGGCTTCGGCCTGAGCACGACCCTATGCACCGGCCCAAGCCACCCGAGTCCGCTCACCTGCTCCACGCTCACTTCCTGCGACAGGCGGTGGCGACCCCCGATCGGATCGCGCTCCGCTCCGGCGTCGCGACGATCCGATATGGGGAGTTGGCCGACAAGGCCGCTCGCCTAGCCGGGTCGCTTCGCGGCGACGAGATCGGCCCGGGTCGATACGTCGGGCTCCATCTCGAACGATCGATCGACTCGATCCTTGCCACCCTTGCGATCCTCGGCGTCGGTGCCGCAGTAGTTCCGCTGCCGCCGTCCTATCCTGAGTCGCGCCGCCGGGAGATCCTCGAGTTCTCGGGGCTCGACGCGGTGATCGACGGCCCCGAGACGCCGATCGGCGCACTCTACGACGGTCGCGTGATCCGGACTGACGCCGCCGGCGGCACCCCGCTCGTCACGCCGGAGCCGATGGGATCCGACCAGCCCGCCTTCGTCCTCTGCTCATCGGGGTCGACCGGGACGCCCAAGCTCATCGTGCGGAGTCACCGGTCGTTCTTCCACCGCCTCGATTGGACTTGGCGGGAGCTTCCGTACCAACCTGGCGAGCGGTGCTGTCAGAAGTCGCACATGACCACGACCCACTCGATCTACGAGTTGTTCGAGCCGCTACTCGCGGGCGTTCCGGTCACCGTGATCGGCGACGCCGAGGTCCGGGATCTGGAGGGCTTCTGGGACACGATCCACGCGGAGGCCATCACCCGCCTCTTGATCGTCCCGTCGCTGCTGCGGGCCTCCCTCGACATGTCGAACTTCGTCGCGCCCCCGCTGCGGGCACTGACCTTGATGGGGGAGGCCGTCGACGGCGCACTTGCAGACCGGGTCGTCGTCGCCTTCCCGGAGACGCCGTCGATCGTCTCGATCTACGGGAGCACCGAGGCGAGCTCATCACTCGTCGTCGACCTCCGGTCCGATCATCCCGCCGGCGAGCCGCCGGCCCTCGGAGTCCCCCTCGACGACACGATCGAAGCCGAGGTGCTCGACGACGGGCTTCGTCCGGTCGTCGACGGCGAAACCGGGATGCTCTACCTCGCAGGGCCACAACTCTTCACCGAGTACTTCAAGGACCCAGCCGGGAGTGCGGCCGCCTTCACGGACGACCCGCACGGCCGTCGCCGCTTTCGCACCGCCGATCTCGTGCGTCGGGACCTCGACGGAGCCCTCCACTTCGTGGGTCGGACCGGTGACACCGTGAAGGTTCGGGGCTTCCGGGTCGATCTGCGCGAAGTCGAGGGAGCCGTTGCCGCGGCACCTGGTGTCCAGCATGCCGCAGTGGTACTCGTCGAAAACAGCCTCGTAGCCTTTGTCGCGCCGGCCGACGTTGCCACGGCGGAGATCGCCCGCGCGCTCCCGGACCGTCTCCCCATCCAGATGGTTCCCTCGGTGATCGTCGCGCTGGACGACTTCCCCCGCGCTGCCAACGGCAAGATCGACCGGCGCCGCCTTGCGGCCGAATGGACCGCCCGCTCGGCCGCCCCAGAGGCCGTGTTCGGCTCCGACACGCAGCGGCGCGTGGCCGCGGCATGGCGGGACACCCTCGGCTCGGTCGCGATCGAGCCGACGACCAGCTTCTTCGAGGCGGGTGGCACCTCGCTCACGGTCTTCGCCGTCGTGCAACGTCTTCGCGCGGCATTCGGCCTGACGAGGGAGCAACTGACGGACCTCTCTGTCTACCAGCATCCCACGGTCGAGGCGCTGGCCGGGCATCTCGACGATGTTGCCCGTGGCGTCACTCGCCCGACCGCCGCGGTCGCGGGCATCGTCGTGTCCCTCAAGGCGGGAGGCGATCTCGCCCTCGACCCGGTCTTCCTGGTCGCGTCGGCCGGCGGCACCCTCGGGGCGTACGACAAGGTTGTCGCCCGGCTCACCGGCCCGCGCCCCGTGCTCGGGATTCGCGACCCCTTCCTGTGGGACGACCGCGACCCGACTGCTGGCTTCGACGCCTGGATCGATCGCTACGTCTCTGCGATCCTGGCCCGTCAACCGGACGGGCCCTACCGGATCGTGGCCTACTCGTCCGCCGGAGCGTTCGGCTACGAGATCGCCCGCCGCCTGCGCCGGGACGGCGCCGACGTGGCGCGGCTGATCCTGGTCGATCCGGTCGCGCTGGACTGGTCATCGTGGAAGCGGTATGGCTACTGGGCCCTCCGGGCGCGGGGAGAGTCCATACCCCCGACCGTGGTGCGGGCGGTCGTCGCCGCGGGCCGTCTCCGCAGCGTGATCCCGGCCCGTCGAGGCGGCGAGGCGGCCCCGACCGGCGAATGGCGCCTCACACCCGCAGCGTTCACCCGCTTCGCCGACGAGGTGCGCCGCGACAGAGACAACCTCCAGCGGCTGTCGGTTCTGCTCGAGCTGGGCAGCGGGCTCCCGCTCGCCTTGAGCGACGCTGATCTGGACGCTACGCCGCCCGAGGGGTACGTCGGCCTGCTGCTCGAGCGCTTCCGCGAGGCTGGCTCAGAGCTCGAGCCTGCCGCGCTCGATCGGATGGTTGTCCAATACGAGCTCCAGGTGCGGACGCAGCACTCCTACCGACTCCGGCCATACGACGGCGACACGGCCGTCTTCGAGCCGTCCAGCCCGCACGCCGGCCTCATCGCCGCGCAGGTCGGCCCCTATGCCCGCCGGCTCGACGCACGTGTCCTGCCGATCGGGCCGGTGTCCGGGCGGGCTCGCGAGCTCGCGCATGTCTTTCCCCCGAGCTTTCGAGCCCACTACCTCTGTATGCGGGACGACAGTTTCGCCGCGACGCTTGCCGCGGAGCTCGACCGGCTGCTCGTCCCGTGACCGAGTGTTCGTGCTCCGTTCCCGACGCCCGCGACAGGCGTCCGCGCTTCGACCTTTGATCCGCGGGTCGGAGGCTCGGATCCCTCCGGCGCATCGGCGCGCGGTGACGGGCGACCGGCCGGCTTGCGCCGGAACGATCTCGACCTTCTCCACCGTAGCTCCTGGCCGAGCTGACCAAGGCTGGGTCGTCTTTCGGCTACCGACCACAGGACTGACCATTGGTGCTTCCAGGCGTGGGCCGACGCCGCAATCACCGGTTTCGTCAGTCGGGGCGGGCGGATTCGAACCGCCGACTTCTTGCTCCCAAAGCAAGCGCGCTACCAGGCTGCGCCACGCCCCGGACGACCGCAGTGTAGTGGGGGCGGGTGCTGTCCCGTCCAAGAGCGTCTGCACGGACGCCCCGCTCTCCTACGCCGCCGGCGGAAGGTCGGGCACGACACGTTCGACTTCGACGAGCGTGTCGTGAAAGGCGCAGCCGCCCCCGAGATCGGTCAGGCGCGAGGACGTGAGGGCGTTTGCCGAGGCACCGCCGGGACTGCCGGACGCCCACCATCCGGATGGGAGCGCGACCACTCCCGCGGGCACTCGGTCGCCGACGCGCGCCCGTGCTTCCACCGACCCTCTGTCGTTGTAGGCGCAAACCATGTCGCCGTCATCGATGCTCCGGGCGGCCGCGTCGGCATCGCTCAGATCGAGTAGCGGTTCCCGCTCCGCCTGCACGTGACGGGGGAGGTTGGCGTATTGCGAGTTGAGGAAGTGCAGCGCCGACTTCGCGGTAACGAGTTGGAGCGGGTGTCGGCCATCTGCGTGCTCCGGGCCCTCCTCCGCGGCGACGTAGGCGGGGATCGGATCGAGACCCTGCTCAGCGAGCGCCGCCGAGTACAGCTCCGCCTTGCCCGACGGGGTCGAGAAGCCACCATCCGCGTAGGGGCGCCAGTCGTCGCCCACGGCAATCCTCGCGTACCCGTCGTGCTGGAGCCGCTCCCAGGTGATGCCGTCCAGCAATGGGTCGTCGCTCGCGAGCGCGGTGCGGACGAGATCCTGATCCGAGTCGACGAAGAGCTCCTCGCCCAGCCCGAGCCGGCGACCGAGCCGGCGAAAGATCTCGCTGTTGGGGAGGCACTCGCCGACCGGGTCGATCGCCGGCCGGTTGAGCGTCAGGTAGAGGCTGCCCCAGGAGGGGACAAGGTCGAGATGCTCGAGCTGAGTCGTCGCCGGCAGCACGACATCCGCATGGACGGCCGTGTCGGTGAGGAACTGTTCGACGACGACGGTGAAGAGATCGTCGCGGCGGAGCCCGGCGAGCACCCTGTTCTGGTCCGGGGCTATCGCGGCAGGGTTGGAGTTGTAGACGACGAGCGCTCGAACCGGCGGCTCGAGCTCGGTGAGCGCCTCCCCGATCCGCGCCATGTTCACCTCGCGCAGCGCCGGATCCTCGAGATCGGGTCTCTCGACGCCATCGAGCTCGAGCGGGCTCCACGCAGCCCAGGTCGTCGTCGACAGCAGGCCGCCGCCGAGGTCGCGCCAGGCCCCGGTGAGCACCGGCAGGCACGCGATCGCGCGGACCGTGTCGGCTCCGCGTTCGTGATGCCCGAGGGCGACCAGGGTGCGGATCGCGGCGGGTCGAGTGGTCGCGTAGAGGCGGGCGAGCTCGACGATGTCGTCCTCCGCTACGCCGGTGATTGCGGCGACCCGGTCCGGCGGGTACTCGGCCACACGATCGCGGAACGCGTCGAAGCCGAGCGCGTGGCTGCCCAGGTAGTCCTTGTCGTGGAGCCCCTCGGCGACGATCACGTGGGCCATGCCGAGCGCGAGCGCCGCATCGGTTCCCGGCCGCGGCCGGAGGTGTCGATCGGCGGCGGCGGCGGTGCGGGTTCGTTGCGGATCGATGACGACGACCTCCGCCCCGCCCTCGCGCGCCTCGGTCACGAACGGCCAGAGATGGAGGTTCGTAACGATCGTGTTCGTGCCCCAGAGGACGATCAGCCGGCTGTGCCGGATGTCCTCCGGAAGCATCCCCTTGTTGCCGCCCTGAACCGCCTGCAGCCCCGCAAACGGGGCGCTGCCGCACAGAGCCCTGACGAGCCGGGACGCGCCGAGCGCGGAGAAGAGACGGCGGTCGATCGACGCTCCCTGGACGATTCCCTGCGTGCCCAGGTAGCTGTACGGGAGCACCGCCTCGCCGCCGTGCTCCTGCACGATCTCGCGGAGGCGCCCAGCCACGACGTCGAGCGCCTCGTCCCAGGAGACGCGCTCGAAGCGACCATCGCCCTTTGGCCCGACGCGACGGAGCGGATGGAGCAGGCGATCCGGGCTGTAGACGCGGTCGAGAAAGCGGTTGACCTTCGCGCACAGCCCTCCCCGCGTGAACGGGTGCTCCTTGACGCCGCGCATGGAGACGGCCCGTCCGTCCTCGACCGTGACCTCCCAGGCGCACGTGTCGGGGCAGTCGTGCGGACAGGCGCCTCGGACGACGGTCGGCGGCCGCTCGGGCTCATGTGCGGTTCGTGACACGCCGGCAGTGTCTACGCGAAGGTCGGCCCGGTCAAGGCGACAGGACGACGACGAGGCGCCGCGGCCCGTGCACGCCCTCGACCCGTGTCAGCTCGATGTCGGACGTCGCGGACGGCCCCGACACGAGCACGATCGGCCTCCCCTCGCGCGCGCTCGACTCGAGCCGGGCCAGGAGCTCCGGCACGGTCTCCACGACGTCTCGGCGCCGGACGACGCAGACGTGCAGGTCGGGGACGAGCGTCAGCGCCCTGCGCCCCTGACCAGGCCCGCCGGCGAGCGCGATCGTGCCGGTCTCGGCGCACGCGGCGGCACTCGTCGTCAGCGCGCCGTCGAGCCTGTCCAGTTCGAGCGGCGTGAGCCCGTCGTCGACCACGAGCTCGACATTGGCCGGTCGCAGCGCCTCGTCGAGATCGGGCGCGATCGCAATGCGCCGCGCCGCCTGGTCGGCCAGAGCGGCTTCGATCGCCTCCCGCGGGCTCGCGGCCTCGAGCACTGTCGCTCCGTAGTCGGTCACGCGCCGTGCGAAGAGCGACTCCCGCTCGGGCCCCTCCGCCGAGCCGGCGACACGGTAGGCGCGCGGGACGGCGAGGGCCGTTGCTCCGGCGACCGCGTCGCGAGCGCGGGTCAGGACCTCGTCACGCGCGGTCACGACTCTCCCACCACTCGCGGAAGGTTTGCGCCGGCAGCGCCGGCAGCTCCCGGGACGAGCCCCAGCCTGCGAGCGGCCCGACGAACCAGCGCACGCGCCCCTTGCGCACCGCGGGTCGTTGCAGTCTCCGCGCCACGCGCTGCGCGCGCTCGTACCGCTCCCGCGACCCGAACACGCGGCCGAGCAGTCGCAGCGACGCACCCTCGACACCCTGCCGCTCTGCGCGCACGACGCGGTCACGCTCGTGCACGAGCAGCCGCGGGATGTCGATCCGGACCGGGCAGACATCGGCGCACGCCCCGCACAGCGAAGACGCGAATGGCAGCGAGCCGGGTTGGCCACGCGGCCCGGACAGCTGAGGCTCGAGGATCGCGCCGATCGGGCCCGCGTAGACGGTGTGGTACGCGTGCCCCCCGGTCTGTCGGTAGACCGGGCACACGTTGACGCAGGCGGAGCAGCGGATGCAGCGCAGAGCCGACCGGCCGACGGGGTCGGCGAGCGCCTGGATCCGACCGCCGTCGAGCAGGACGAGATGGAACGCCTGCGGGCCGTCCCCCGCACGCACGCCGGTCCAGAGCGACGTGTAGGGGTTCATGCGCTCGCCGGTCGCAGAGCGCGGCAGAAGCTGGAGCAAGACTTCGAGGTCGCGCCACTCGGCGGCGACCTTCTCCACCCCCATCACGGTGATCAGCGTCTCGGCGAGCGTCGTGCACATGCGGCCGTTGCCCTCCGACTCGACCACGCAGACCGTGCCGGTCTCGGCGACTGCCGCGTTGGCGCCCGATACGGCGACTCGGGCGCGGAGGAACGCGGCACGCAGATGGCTGCGTGCGGCCTCCGCCAGCGCCTGCGGGTCGTCGGAGAGGTCGGCGATTCCAAGCTTCTCGCGGAACAGGTCGCGGATCTCGCGCCGGTTCTTGTGGATCGCCGGTACGAGCAGGTGCGACGGCCGCTCGTCGGCGAGCTGACAGACGAGCTCCGCCAGATCGGTCTCGAGCGGCTGGAGGCCGTTCGCCTCGAGGGCGGCGTTGAGACCGATCTCGTCGGTCGTCAACGACTTCACTTTCAACACCTCACCGGCTCCTGCCTCGCGCGCGAGACGGACGACGATCTCGTTGGCCTCCGCTCCGTCGCGCGCCCAGTGCACGACGCCTCCGGCCCGGGTCACGCTCTGCTCGAGTGCCGGCAACAGCTCGTCGAGGCGATGCAGCGCGCGATCGCGCAGCGCTGCCCCCGCGTCGCGGAGAGCCTCCCAGTCGTGTAGCTCGGCGGTCACCGCGGCGCGGCGCGCGCGAATCGCGTCCTGGGCGAGCCGGACGTTGGCCCGGGTCTGCGCATCCTCGAGGGCGAGCGTCGCGGCGTGCGGGAACGGCCTCGGGCGAGCGTCTCTCGCCGCGAGCTCGCTCATCCGGCTAGGACCTCTGCGAGGTGAATCGCCCTCACGTGCGATCCCTGCCGCTCGAGACCACCGCCGATGTGAAGGAGGCACGACGAGTCGCACGCGCAGACGGCGTCGGCGCCCGCGGCGTGCACCGCTTCGAGCTTGGCGGCGAGCATCGCTCCGCTGACCGACGCGTTCTTGACGGAGAACGTGCCCCCGAATCCGCAGCACTCCGTCGCCTGCGGCAAGTCGTTGAGTGACACGCCGGACACGGCCCGGAGGAGCCGCTCCGGCGCGTCGCCGACGCGGAGCACGCGCAGCGAGTGGCAGGTCGGGTGGTAGGTCACGCTGCCGGCGAACGTCGACGCGACGTCGACGATGCCGAGCCGCTCGACGAGGAACTCGGAGAGCTCGAACGTCCGCGCGGCCGCAGCCGCGGCCGTCGGTGCGAGCTCCGGCACATGGGCACGCACGTGCCCCGCGCACGACCCGGACGGCGTCACGATCGCGTCTGCATCGGCGAAGACCTCGCCGTAGCGGCGTGCGAGCGCGGTCGCCGTGTCCGCGTAACCGGCGTTCCAGTGGAGCTGCCCACAGCAGGTCTGCTCGCGCGGGAAGTCGACCCCCAGCCCGAGTCGCTCGAGGACCGACACCGTCGCCTTGCCGACATGCGGCGTCAACGTGTCGACGAGACACGTGGCGAAGAGCGCCACGCGCGGCGGAGCTGAGACTCGGTTCTCGATCCGTCGAGCCTATCGGGGTGGCCGTGCGGCGTCTCGTCGCGCCGAACTACGATCCGCGCCCGTGGTCGACGCCCCCCTCCCGATTCCCGGTGCGACGCGCCGCGACCGTCGGGCACGCCTCGGCTACGGCATGGTGCTCGCCTCAGCCGCGCTGTTCGCAGTGAACGGCTCGGTCTCCAAGCTGGCGCTCGAAGCGAGCGAGATGGGGACGCTCCGCTGGACGGAGCTTCGCTCGACGGGAGCCTTCCTCGGTCTCGTCGTCGGCATCCTGCTCCTCGCACCGCAGCGCCTTCGTGTCGGCAGGCGTGAAGCCCGATCGCTGATCGTGTACGGCGTCGTCGGGTTCGCGTTCGTGCAGTGGCTCTACTTCGTGGCCATCTTCCGGCTGCCGATCGGTATCGGCCTGCTGCTCGAGTTCACGGCGCCGGTGCTGGTCGCGCTCTGGGCGCGGTTCGTCTGGCACGAGCGTGTTCGCGACCGCGTTTGGGCCGCGCTCGCGCTCGTGCTCGTCGGCCTCGTCCTCGTCGCCCGAGCCTGGTCGGGCGTGACGCTCGACAAGCTCGGTGTGGCCGCCGGGCTCGCCGCCTCCGTGGCACTGGCCATCTACTACCTCGCAGGTGAGCGCCTCGTCGTGCGCCGCGACCCGTACTCGCTCGTCTGCCTCGCGATCGGCGCCGCGGCCGGCTTCTGGGCGATCGTGCAGCCGTGGTGGAGCTTCCCCTTCGCGTCGCTCGGCGAGACGGTGGCGCTTCCCGGTGGCCTCGGTGTCGCCGTCCCCGTCTGGTTGCTGGCTCTGTGGACGATCTCCCTCGGGACGATCGCGCCCTTCGTGCTCTCCATCGGCGCGCTGCAGCACCTCTCCGCGACGACCGTCACGGTCGTGGCCACGTTCGAGCCGGTCGCCGCCTCCGTGGTTGCCTGGTTGTGGCTCGGCGAGACCTTCGCCGCAGTGCAGATCGTGGGCGGCGCCGTCGTGCTCATCGGCATCTTCCTCGCGGAGGCGGCGCGCTGAGGCGGCGCGCCGCCTCGAGTACCCTGTGCCCATGGTCGAGCGCGTCCTTCTCGCCTCACCCCGCGGCTACTGCGCCGGGGTGGAACGAGCCGTGGAGACGGTCGAGCAGGCGCTCACGCACTACGGCGCACCTGTCTACGTCCGCAAGCAGATCGTGCACAACATCCACGTCGTGCGTGATCTCGAGGCACGCGGCGCCATCTTCGTGGAGGAGGAGTCGGAGGTGCCCGAGGGGGCGACCGTGGTCTACTCCGCCCACGGCGTCGCGCCGTCGGTGCACGCGAGCTCGCAAGCGTTGCGGCACAACGTGATCGACGCGACGTGCCCGCTGGTGACCAAGGTGCACGTCCAGGCGAGACGGTTCGCGGCTGCCGGGTACACGGTGGTGCTGATCGGTCACGCCGGCCATGAGGAGGTCGTCGGCACGATGGGCGAGGCGCCGGAGGCGACGGTGCTCGTCCAGGACGTGACCGAGGCCGAGGCACTCGAGCTGCCGGCGGGCTCGAAGGTTGCCTACACGACGCAGACGACCCTCTCCGTCGACGAGACCGGCGAGATCATCGCAGTGCTGCGCCGGCGGTTCCCCGAGATCGTGGGGCCGAAGAAGGAGGACATCTGCTACGCCACTTCCAACCGACAGTGGGCCGCGAAGGACATGCTCCCGGAGATCGACCTGCTGCTCGTGATCGGCTCGCGCAACTCGTCGAACTCGAACCGACTCGTCGACGTCGCCCAGGCCAACGGCGTGCCGTCCCACCTGATCGACGACGAGACCGAGATCGACGAGACCTGGCTCGAGGGCGTGACCACGGTCGGGCTCACGTCGGGTGCTTCGGCTCCGGAGCGCCTCGTCGAGCGCGTGTGCGACTGGTTCCGCGCCCGTGGTGTGGCGCGTATCGAAGCGTTCAGGATGATCGATGAGGACGTCACGTTCCGGCTGCCGGTCGAGCTTCGCCGCGAGCTCGTGCTCGCCGAGGCTCGACGCTGAGCGCACAGCGCACGTGCGACTGACGGCGATCGTCCCCGCCACCGACGACCCGCCGACGCTCGGCCGGTGCCTCGAGGCGATCGCATGCGCGGAGCTCCCTCCCGACGAGGTGATCGCGGTACGTGAGCCGCCGCTGGCCGGGCCGGCGCAGGCCCGCAACGACGGGGCGGCGCTGGCCACCGGCGACGTGCTCGTGTTCGTCGACTCCGACGTCGTCGTCGACGCCGGAGCGTTCCGACGCATACGCGCCGCCTTCACCGGCTCCGAGCTCGTTGCCGTCTTCGGCTCGTACGACGACCGCGTCGAGACCGACGGTCTCGTCTCGGGCTTCCGCAACCTCCTCCACCACATCGTGCACCAGCGCTCCGCGGGCGACGTGCAGTCGTTCTGGGGCGGGCTCGGAGCAGTCCGTGCCGACGTATTCGCCGCCGTGGGAGGCTTCGACGCAGAGCGCTACCCGTTGCCGGCGATCGAGGACATCGAGCTCGGATGCCGGCTCGCAGGCGAAGGACGCATCCTGCTCGACCCGGAACTGCGCGGGACGCACCTCAAGGAGTGGACGCTCGCGTCGATGGTGCGCACCGACTTCGCTCGGCGCGGCGTGCCCTGGGTCCAGCTGATGCTCGAGCGGCGTGATCTCCCCACGACGCTGAACCTCGGCGTCCGCGAGCGGGCGAGCGCTCTGGTCAGCCTCGTTGCCGTCGGCGCACTCCTCACTCGCCGCCCTGTTGTCACCGCCGTCGCCGCGACCGCACAGGTCGGGCTCAACCCGGACCTGTACGGACTGCTCGTTCGTCGTCTCGGGCTCCGCGGCGCCGCCGCAGGCGTCGGGCTCCATGCCCTGCACCACCTTGCGGGCGCCGCCGCCGCTCCGTGGGCGGTCGCCGCGGCGGTTCTAGCGGGAGGCGATCCAGGAGCGCGCGAAGCCCACACACGTAGCGAGCTGGGCTAACAGGACCAAGAGCCCGGAGCGCAGCCCCTCGCGGAATCCCTCCCGCACGAGATCGAGGTGGAGCGACCATGCCCGGCTTGACGTCGCCGGAGTGCGCCTGAACAGGTACGCGCCGCTTCCGTAGCGTGCATGCCGACGCCAAAAAGCGCGTACCCCTGCGGGCGGATCGTGGGTGACGACCGCTCGACCCTCATGACCGACGCGCAGGCAAGCGACGGCGAGCGCTGCCGTCCACGCCCGATCCTCGCCGGCAGCGAACCGGTACCGCTCGTCGAACGGATGGGCGAGCGCGACCTCCCGCCTGCAGGCGACGTTGTTGGTCGTCACGAGGGCCTGCTTCGATCGGACGCGTTCGACGATCAACTCCGACGCCCTCACGAATGCGTCCGCGCCGGGCGCAGGGGCCGTCCGCCCCGCTACGACGTCATCCACGCCGCCGGCGAGCGCGGCGACGAGGGCGGCTACCCACCCGGCGCCGGGGATGCAGTCGTCATCGGTGAAGGCGACGATCGCGCCGGTCGACCGCCGCACACCGGCGTTCCGGGCCGCCGCCGGCCCGACGCCGGACAGCCTCACGGTCACGCTGTCGCCAGCGACGGCGATCACCGCCCCGGGGTCCGGGCTCCCGTCGTCGACCACGACGATCTCGATTGGCCCGACGTGCTCCTGGCGAGCAAGCGCAGCGAGGCAGCGCTCGAGGGCGGCCGGGCGGCCACGGGTCGGCACGACGACCGACACGACCGTCACCGGCTGCGCCTCACCGGCCGACCAGGAGAGGCGTGCCCACGTGATCGAGGCCGAAGCGGCCGAGCGCAGTGGCGGGGATGTCGAGCAGGCTCACATCGCCTGAGCGCCCTGCCAGCGTCGCCGCGCCAGGCCGTACGATCGCCCAGCCCGACCCGACGTGGTTCCCCGAGCGCCCGCTGCCTGGCCCTGGGCGCCGCACGGTGCCGTGGCTGGGCGACGTGACGAACTCGTCGCGTACGGTGGGTTCCGGTACCCAGCGCACGACGAGATCGGGGAGCAAGTCGAACCCCGCCCCTTCCGTCACCAGGTCGCTCGACCGGGACACCGACGCGACGACCGGTGCGCCGCTGGGGAGCACGAAGCTCTCGAGTCCAACGCGGATCTCCTCCATGAGGCCCTCGATGTCCCGCGGCTCGACAACGCCGTCGCGCTCGCGACCTCGCACGTTGAGCCGGATGAAGCCACTGACGTCGGAGGGCACGACGAAGGCCCGCGTCGCACTCCAGTCGACCCCGCGCAACTCGAGCCGCGCTGCCAGTGAGGCCGCGACGCCGTCAGGCAGCGCATTCGCGATACGCGCGCGCGTCGACGCCGGGATCGACGCGCGGATCCGCCAGGAGCTATCGGCTCTCGGCGCCCGCGCGCCGTGCAACACGGTGTCGAGAAGCGCCGGCAGCATGTCCGTCCGGCTGTACTCGGGGCCCATCCCCAGCCCCGAGAACACGATGACGTCGGCGTCGGGTGGCAGCGCACCCAGGATGCGCCCGAGGGCCGCATCCGCCTGCTCGTAGATCGTGTGAAGAGAGCCCTGCAACCGAGACGACGCCTCCCGGCCGAGCCCCGGAACGACGCTCGCCGGGTTCCACAACTGGTGTCCGCCCAGGTGTACCGCGACCAATCCCGCGACGAGGACATCTGGCTGCATCTCCACGACACCCTCGACTGCCGCGCTCGCAAGGCGATCGGAGGACGCCTCGAGCACACGGGCGAGGCGGAGCAGGCGTCGTTCGTCCGCCTGGCCGAATACCTCGTCCGCCCTCAGCGGAGCACCATGCCGTCGTGTCCAACTGCTGGCCGCCGCCGACGGGACGGCAGCGCGTCGCAGGACGACGCGGTTCCGAAACTGCCAGCCGGAGACGTACGCTCCTCGGATCGCGGCCGGCGGCCACGACTCGTAGGCATCGAGCACGAGGCATGACGCGCCCACCGTGGACAGCCGCTCCCAGAGGGTCGTTGGCAACGGAAAGTGGTTGATGTACCGCGCACGCTGCTCCGGGGCGTTCCACATGAACGGGTAGTGGAGCCCATGCTCGGAGAGGGGGACCCGGACCACAGCGTCGGGAACACGGCCGCCTCGAAGAACTCTGCCTCCGGGACGAGCCGATACGACGCAGATGACGCACGCAGGGACGCGAGATTCGGTAGACGCCCATCCGCCACGAGCTCGTCGACGAGCCGACTCGATGTGCCGTCGAAGGAGATCAGCGCAAGGATGACGCCACCGCCCGACCTTCGACGTGCACACGTCGGCCGCCGTCTGCGGCGGACGCGGTGACCGCCTCGAGCGCCCCGAGTAGGGCCACACCGTCTTCGGGCGTCGCCAAGCGGACGTCAGCGGAGCCGGTGCGCACGGCCATGCAGGCCGCCCGAAGCTGAGCCGACAGGGTCACCACCAGCGGGCTCTGGCCGGGTCGACGGAGCATGGCTGCGACGCGACCCGACAGCCCTCCGCGAACGAGGCGCGCACGGCCCCCGCAGGCTCCGCGCACCTCCACGAGCTCACTCCACGGCCGGTCGTGCGATACGGCGACCCGCGCCACCGATTCCCCGAGCTCCAGCTCGAAGCGAACGTCCCCCTCAGCCGACCGCGCACCGTGCACCGCGACGATCTCTTCGCGGGAGAGCCACCGCGCGAGGTCGACGACGTGTGGCCCGAGATCGAAGAGCGGGCCAGCCCCGGGCTGGAAGGCGCCCCAGGAAGCCGGTAGCACCGACATCGCCAACCGCACGTCGAGCGGCGCCGCGAAGGACGCCACCTCGTCGCGGAGGTGAGCGGCGCGCTCATCGAAGCGCCGGTCCTGGCCGAGCCAGGGCGCCGGGACGAGGGCTGCGAGTGCCTGGGCCTCGGCGAGCGTCTCCACCGCCGGCTTCTCGACGAGCGCCCGGACACCCGCGCTGGCTGCACACGTCGCGTCGACCAGGTGCCGGGATGCCGGAGTCGCGACGACGAGGAGCTCGAGCCCAGCAGTGAGGAGCTCGTCGGTGCTCGCATACGCAGGGACACCCGGCGCCAACAGCTCGGCGCGCCCCGGGCGCACGTCCGCGACACCGACGAGGTCGACGTCCTCCAACGACCGGATCGCCGGTAGATAGCCGACCTCAGCCACACGGCCCAGACCGACGAGACCGACGCGGACGCCGCGGACGCCGCTCACGCCTTCGTGAGGCTGGTCTCTTCGCCCCCGTCGGCTTCGAGCGAGACGGCCAGTGTCTCCTGCTTGATCCAGTCGGCGTGCGCGAGCAGGTCGGCATCGTCGGACGGGATCGTGAGGTTGATGCGGTCGGTCAGCTCGAGGCCCGCCTCCTTGCGCATCGTGTTCACTCGGTGGATCAGCTCGTACACGCGACCCTCGCGTGCGAGCTCGTCGTCGATGTGCAGATCGAGCGCCACCGTGACCCCCGCGTCGCCCGCGACCGCCCACCCGTCCTTGCCGCTGCGCTCGACGAGGACGTCGTCCACGCCGAGTTCATGCCCTGCCGCCCGGAAGCCACCGCCGTCCAGCTGCTCGTAGTCCCCGGCCGCGAGCGCGGTGCGCACCGCGCCGAGCTGGGATCCGAGCCGTGGGCCGAGCACCGGGAGGTTCGGCTTCACGCGCAGTTCGGCGTCGACGGTGTCGAAGACGACGCTCTTGACGCGCAACTCGTCGGCGATCTCCGCTGCGTGCGCTTCAGCCCGAACGGCTCCCTCGACGACGAGTCGTGGTAGCGGCTGGCGGAGCTTCACGCCCGAAGTCTGGCGCGCCTGCCGCGCCAACTCGACGACACGGCGCACGTCGGCGACGTCGCCGAGCACGTCGGCGTCCGGCGCGGGCGTCTCGGGCCACCCGGCGAGGAAGATGGACGCAGGCGCCTCGGCACACGGCGCGGTGAGCTCCCTCCAGAGATGGTCGGCGAGGAACGGCATCACGGGCGACACGACACGGAGGCCAGTGGTCAGTGCGTACCAGAGAGCGCGCAGCGCGTCGGCATCACCGTCCCAGAAGCGCCGCCGGGAGCGACGGATGTACCAGTTCGACACGTCCTCGACGAAGCCGTCGAAGGCGCGGATCACGTCGACGGTGAGCCACCGCTCATACGCCGCCGTGGCCTCGTCGACGAGCTGGTGCGTCCGCTCGACGAGCCACCGGTCGAGCGGCTCGAGATCGCCACGCGGGCCTGCCTCGAGATCTGCCCACGTCGGATCCCAGCTCGCGACGTTCCCGTAGTCGACGAGGAAGCGGGTCGAGTTCCACAGCGTGAGCAGCTTGCGCTTGATCTCCTGGGCAGGCCCGAACCCGAAGAGGAGGTTCCGATCGGGGGGCTGAGCGCAGTACTGCCAGCGCATCACGTCGGCCCCCATTCGGGCGAACGCGTCCGGAGCCGCGATCGTGTTCCCCCAGGAGCTGTGCATCTCACGACCGTGCTCGTCGAGCATCTTCTCGTAGCCGAGCACCTTGCGGTACGGCGCGCGCCCGACGAGAGCGACTGACATGAACAGCTGCGAGTAGAACCACAGGCGGATCTGCTCCCGCATCTCGGACACCCAGTCGGCGGGGAACCAGCTCTCCCAGTACGTGTGGTCGGGCAGGTCGGCGGTCGTGAGGCCTTTCGCGGCCCCCGTCGCGTAACCCTGCTCCAGTGACGTCTCGTTCTGCCAGCCGAGCGTCGAGAAGGGGACGATGCCCGCGTCGAGCCAGACGTCTCCGACCTCGGGGATGCGCTGCACGGCCTCGTCGCAGGCGGCGCAGCGGATCGGGACGTCGTCGATCCACGGGCGGCGGAGCTCTTCGAGCTGCTCCAGGCCCGAGACGGCACGCTCCTCGAGCTCCCGGCGCGAGCCGATCACGTTCACGTGGCCGCAGCCGCACGGGTAGATGGGGAGCGGCAGTCCGTAGTAGCGACGGCGCGAGATGTTCCAGTCGCCGAGGTTGCGCAGCCAGTCGTCCATGCGCTTGCCCATGTAGGCCGGCGTCCACTCGACGTCGGCGTTCGCCGCCAGGAGCTGCGGGCGGACCTCGTCGGCAGCGATGAACCAGTCGTCGGCGAGGCGGAAGATGAGTGGCGTGTGGCAGCGCCAGCAGAAGGGGTAGCTGTGCTCGTAGGTGGTCGCCTCGACGAGAAGCCCGCGCTCCTCGAGGTCGCCGACGATCTGGTCGGCGGACTCGATCGTGGACAGCCCGTGCAACCACCCGTAGGTGTTGTAGAAGCGTCCCGCCTCGTCGACGGGTTGGAGCACCGCGAGTCCGTGCTCACGGGACAGCTCGAAATCCTCGGAGCCGCACCCGGGAGCGATGTGCACGATCCCCGTCCCGGTATCGAGTGCCACGTCGTCCCACGGGATCACCTTGTGCTCGACCTCCGCGCCCGGCGGCAGGTTGTCGAACGGGCCGGTATAGCGCCAGCCGACGAGATCGGCGCCACGCAGGCGCTCCACGAGCGCCTCATCCGGGTGGAGTGCGACGGCGAGCCAGTCGCCCGCTTCCGTGCGACCGTACTCGGCATCGGGTTGCACGGCGGCCGCGACGTTGGCGGGGAGCGTCCACGGCGTGGTCGTCCACACGACGATCGCCTCACCCGGACGGTCGAGCAGAGGAAAGCGGACGCGGAGCGAGGGATCGACGCGATCCTCGTAGTGGCCATGCAGCTCGTGGGCCGAGATCGAGGTCCCGCAGCGCGGGCACCACTCGGTCGAGCGATGACCCAGGTACAGCCAGCCGCGCTCGTGGACGATCCGGAGGAACCGCCAGATGTACTCGATGTTCGTGTCGCTGAACGTGAAATAGTCGTTGCCCCAATCCATCCACTGGCCAAGCCGGATCGAGCCTTCAGTGAGCGCCCGTGAAGAATTGACGACGACGTCGCGGCAGCGGCGCGCGAACTCCGCGAGGCCGTACTCCTCGATCTCCTGCTTCGAGTTGAGGCCGAGCTCCCGCTCTACGCCGACCTCGATCCAGAGACCCTGGCAGTCGAAGCCGTTCTGGTAGCGCTGGTGGTAGCCGCGGAGAGCTTTGTAGCGTTGGAAGACGTCCTTCAGTGTGCGGCCCCAGGCGGTGTGAACCCCAAGAACGTCACGGTTCGCAGTCACCGGACCGTCGACGAAGCTGAACGTCGGGCCATCGGCGTTGAGCGCGCGCAGCCGTGCGAAGGTCTCCTCCTGCTCCCAGACAACGAGCATCGCCCGCTCGAGCGCGTCGTGGTCGGGCTTGTCCGGGAGCGGTGCGAACATTCGTCGATTCTAGGGATGCGCTGGGAACACCCGGCAGGGGCCTGTCGTTGATACACGTAGCGACAACGAGCAATCGCGAAAACGAAAGGACGACATGGCAGCTGCAGTGACCGAAGCGACGTTCGACCAAGAGGTGATCGCGAGCGACACGCCCGTGATCGTGGACTTCTGGGCCGAATGGTGTGGCCCATGCCACGCCGTCTCACCTGTTCTCGAGCGCATCGCCGAGGAGCGTGACGGTGAGGTCAAGGTCGTCAAGGTCAACATCGACGAAGAGCAGGCTCTGGCCCAGCGCTACGGCATCGCCTCGATCCCCACCATGATCCTGTTCCGCGAGGGCGCTCCCTCGGCCGCCGTGATCGGCGCCCAGCCGAAGAGCGCGATCGAACGGCAGCTCGGCCTCGCCTGAAACGCCTTCCTCCCCTCCTCACTCCCCGCTCGAGCCGGCCACTTGGCCGGCTCGAGCGCTTCGGAGGGCGTTCCGGAGGGCGCTTCGGTGCTGTCAGGGTCGACCGATCGCCTGGGGAGTGATCGGCACACAGTTGGCACGTTCACCCCTTGACACGTGAGCGGTGTCTGACACCGCTCACGTCCGTTTCGGCCATGTCGAAGCGGTGCGAGTAGCGTACGGCGCGTGAGCCCGCGCTTCGTTCCCGCCTCGGTGACCGAGTTGCAGCGCCTCGGGCTGCTCGCCGAGCTCCCGGGCCAGACCCTTGCCCAACTCGCCGAGCGCATGCTCCGCGAGGAGCGGAGCGCGGGCACGGTGCTCGTCCGCGAGGATGACCCGGACGACCGTTTCTACGTGCTGCTCAGCGGGATTGCGGCCGTGTCGCAGACCGACATGGGCGCCCGGCGCGTGCTCCGGCCCGGCGACGTGTTCGGCGAGGTCGCCCCCGCGATGGGGATCGCGCGCACTGCCACCGTGACCGCTGTCACTCCGTGCGTCGTCGCCAGCTGCGACCTCGACACCTTCGACGAGTTCCTGCGACCGCTCTACGCCGACGAGAGCTGACTCACGGCCTGTGGAGCAACTGGCACCGAATAGGTGCACATTCGTCGCTTGACAGGCAGGTGGTGTCAGACACCTCCGAGGCTTGTCACGCCCGCGAGCGCCGGCCAAAGGCGTCGAGCTCAACGAGGACCGCGTCGGACAACTGTGGCCACGCTGTCTTCGCCCAGTCCCCGAACGGTCGGGTCGTGAGGGCCGCACATGCGATGTCGGCCACCGGGTCGACCCAGAGAAACGTCCCGCTGCCCCCGAAATGACCGAAGGTGCGCGGCGAAGTCTGCTCGCCGGACCAATGCGGCGCCTTCCCGCCCTTGATCTCGACCCCGAGCCCCCAGTCGAGCGGGCTGAAGCGTCCGAAGTCGGGGAGCACACCGTCGAGGCCGGGGAAGTGGACGCTGACCATCTCGGCATGGGTCTCCGCGGCGACGAGCGTCGGCCGTAGGAGCTCTCGCCCGAACGCGAGCACGTCGTCCAGGCACGCGTGCATCCCTGCCCCGGGGTGCCCACGCGGATCGAGCCCGAGCCCGAGCGGACGACAGATGGCCTCGCGGACGTACGTCGGGAAGGGCATCTCTGCACGGAGCGCGAGATGCTCCCCGAGCACGCGGAACCCCTCGTTGGAATAGACACGACGACTCCCCGCCGCCCCCACGGGCGCGTCGCCCTCGAACGGCAACCCCGATGTGTGAGCGAGGAGATGACGGACGGTCGAGCCCGGTGGGCCTGCAGGCTCGTCGAGGTCGAGGGCTCCCTCCTCGGCGGCGATCAACACCGCCAACGCGGTCACGGGCTTGCTGACGGACGCGAGCCGAACAGCGTTCCTCGTGTCACCGCGAACGGCGACCGTGGCCTCGGGACCGGTCACCCCTGCTGCCGCGAAGGGGGCGCTCCACGCATTGATCTGGTAAAGCGCATGCACGGCGGGCGATACTAGCCTCCGTGGAGCGGACGCTGATCTCCGGGCACTCGCCGTACGAGCCGATCGTCGGCTACTCGCGAGCCGTCGTCGTCGGCGACCGCGTACACGTCGCGGGCACGGCACCGATCCCGGCCGACGGCTCCGCGCCTCCCGATGACCCGTACGAGCAGGCGGCGCTCTGCCTCCGCATCGTCGCCGACGCGCTGCAGCGGGCGGGAACGGGTCTCGACCACGTCGTGCGAACCCGCATCTTCCTCACCGATGTCGCCCATTGGGAGGGCATCGCACGAGCACACGGGGAGGTGTTCCGCGACGTGCGCCCGGCGAACACGACGGTCGTCGCCCAGCTACTCGACCCGGCGTGGAAGGTCGAGATCGAGGTCGACGCGGTGTTGCCGTGACCGAGACCGAGGCCCGGCAGGTGATCCCGCCGTCGATCACCGGCAAAGGGGGCGCCTACTCCGGCAGTGTGCTGGAGCATCGGTTCGGGGCGACTGCGCCGTACACGCTCGGCGTCGAGGAGGAGTACATGCTCCTCGACGGGGAGTCGTTCGACCTCGTGCAGCACATCGAGAGCGTGCTGGCGGCGACCGTGGGCCACGAGCTGGAGAGCCAGGTCAACGCCGAGCTGATGCAGTCGGTGCTGGAGATCGCGACACCGATCTGCACGTCGGCAGGTGACGTGATGCGGGAGCTCTGCCGTCTGCGGGAGTACGTCCGATCACTCGCCCACGAGCGCGGAATGCGTGTCGGCTCGGCCGGCACACACCCGTTCAGCCTCTTCGAGAAGCAGCGCATCACCGCCAAGGATCGCTACCGCGCGCTGATCGACCAGCTGCAGTACGTCGCGCGCCGCGAGCTGATCTTCGGCATGCACATCCACGTGGCCGTCGACGATCCCGACAAGGCGATCAAGGTGATGGGAGGCCTGCTACCGCAGCTGGGGCCGCTGCTCGCGCTCTCCTCCAGCTCGCCGTTCTGGCGTGGCGAGCCGACGGGGCTCGCGTCGAGCCGGCAGGTCGTCTTCGCCGCGTTCCCACGCTCCGGGCCACCGCCACGGTTCCGAGACTACGAGGACTTCGCCACCGTCGTCGGGCAGCTGGAGCGCACGGGCTGCATCGCCGACTACACGCACATCTGGTGGGACGTCCGCCCCCATCCCCGCTTCGGGACGATCGAGGTGCGTATCTGCGACGCCGTGACCAGGGTCGAGGACGCCGTCGCCATCGCTGCGTACTGCCAGGCGCTCGTCAAGCTCCTCTGCGAGCGCTACGACGCCGGCGAAGAGATCCCCTCGTTCCATCGCATCCTCACGAGCGAGAACAAATGGCTCGCGGCGAGGTACGGGCTCGAGGCGCCCGTGATGGATCTCGCCACGGGGCGACGCAACCGCGTGCCGGTGGCGCAGCTGATCCGCCGCACCCTGCGGGAGCTGGAGCCGCACGCGCGCGAGCTCGGCTCCGAGCGTGAGCTCGAAGGCGTCGGGGTCATCCTGGACCGCGGCTCGAGCGCCGAGCGGCAACTGCGGATCTGGGGAGCGAACCGGGACATCGTCGAGGTGGTGCGGGAGATCGCACTGGCGACGGAGGAGCTCCCGACCGACTGACCCCAGATGATTTCCCGGTAGCCGGCGATACTGTCGGGCCTCGTGGATGCCGGGAGCCGAGCCCGCCGACGTCACAGCACCCGTCGCGGCGGGTTCGTCCTCGTCGCCGTCGCTGTCTACGTGTGCTGCGCTCTCTGGGCGACGTGGCCGGCGCTGCGGAGCGTCGACAGCCACTACCTCGCTCTCCCCGCGGCGGGCTTCGGCGAGGCCGCAGCCGGAGACCACCTCCAGCTGGGGTGGCTCTTCTGGCTCACGGGGCACCAGCTGGAGCAGGGCGCGTCCCCGCTCGAGGACCCGTACTCCTTTCGCCCCGAGGCCGACGCGCCCGCGAACGTCCAGGGTTGGCTGCTCGGCATCCCGTTCTGGCCGCTCGACCACGCCCTGGGGCCGATCTGGGCCTACAACCTCGTCGTGCTCCTCTCGTTCGTCGGGGCGGGGGCCCTCTGCTGCTGGTGGCTGCGCGCACTCGGTCTCGGTAGACCCGCTGCGCTCGTGGGCGGGGTGGCCTTCGCGCTCGCCCCGTACCTCGTGGGCCAGCGCACGGGGCATCTGCTCGGCCTCATCGCGTTCCTGCTTCCGGCGGCGCTGCTCGCGCTCGAACGCCGCCGCTTCGTGTGGGCCGCGCTGGCGCTGGGCGCAATCCCCGCTTCGGGCCAGCTGCACCTCGCGCTCGGCGCCATCCCGTTCGTGCTCGCCTATGCGCTGGTGCGCGTCGCACCGCGCGACCGGTGGCTCGCAGCGGCGACGGTCGTGCCCGCCGTGGCGGTCGGGCTCGTCGTGCAGCAGGCGGTGGTCGCGGGGTCGATCGCCACCGGCCGCACGTTCAGGGAGGTCGACCGCTACTCCGCCGAGCTCACCGATCTCGTGACGCGCAGCATTGGTTCAGGGATCGAGGAGCTCGTCTTCCTGGGGTGGCTGACGCCCGTGCTCGCACTCGCCGGCCTGGTCGTCGCGTGGCGGCGCCAGCCCGGGCTCGCGGTCCTACTTGCCGTCGCCGCCGTCGTCCCGATCGCTCTCGCGCTGGGCTCGAACCTCCATGGGTACGAGACGCTGTGGCGCGCCTTTCCCCCGCTCCATGCGACCCGCGTCCCGGAGCGACTGCTCCCCGTCGCGGCGCTCGCCGTTGCCGCGCTCGCCGCGCTCGCCATCGACCGGCTCGCTGCAGCCCGGTCGCTCGATCGGTGGCAGGCTGCGTTGCTGACAGCGATCGCGATCGGCGCGATCGCCATCGACCTTCGCGTGCCCGTCTTCGCAGCGGTCGCACCCGATTCCGCGAGCCCCGCCTACGCGGCCATGCGCGGCCCAGGCCGCCTGCTCGAGCTGCCGGTGATCTCACCCGAGATCCACTACGGCAGCGTCTACCTCGCCTACGTGCGGCAGTCGCCGCGCCAGCGACCCCAGGGGTACTCGACAGTCGCAGCACCTGCGGCGAAGCAGTTGGCGCGCCGTCTTCGCCCTCTGTCCTGCGGGCGCGGCTCGATCCCAGCCGAGCTGGAGATTCGGCTCGTCGCGCTGCACCGCGGCGTCTACGCGCAGAACGAGAGCTTCGAGCCGTCGTGCCCGGACGCAGCCGAGGCGTGGCTTCGCACGCACGGTTGGCGCGTGCTCGCACGCGACGGGCCGATCTCGAGCTGGGCGCGCTGAGCCGCGGTCCGGCTACATGCCCATAGCGTGGTACCCGGCGTCGACGTACAGCGTCGTGCCGGTCACGTTGCGCCCGTCCCCCGACAGGAGGTAGGCCGCCGCTGCGCCGCAGTCGTCGGCCTCCATGTGCCGATGGAGCGGCGCGCGCTGCTCGAACATCTCCTCCATGGTCGTGAAGCCCGCTATGGAACGGGCAGCGAGCGTCCGCACGGGCCCGGCCGAGATCGCGTTGACGCGGATGTCCGACTGGCCCAGATCCCACGCCAGATAGCGGACGGATGCGTCGAGCGTCGCCTTCGCCACTCCCATCACGTTGTAGTGCGGGACAGCGCGCTCGCCTCCGAGATAGGTCATCGTCAGGATCGAGCCGCTGCCGCGCTGCTGCATCAGCGGCTCGGCACGGCGGGCACTCGCCACGAGCGAGTAGGCGCTGATGTCGACCGCCATCCAGAAGCGGTCGCGCGGCGTGTCCACGAAGCGGCCCTCCAGATCCTCCGCCGCCGCGTAGGCGACCGAGTGCACGAGGCAGTCGAGCCCACCGCCGAAGACGTCCGCGGTCGCGGCGAAGACGCGATCGAGATCGTCGTCGGAGCGGACGTCGCACGCGCCGACGACATGCCCGCCGACCGAGGTGGCGAGATCGCGGACGCCCTTCTCGATGCGCTCTCCCTGGTACGTGAACGCCAGTTCGGCTCCCTCGTCGTGGAGTCGCTTCGCGATCGCCCACGCGATCGACCGCTTGTTGGCGACGCCGAGCACGAGCACCTGCTTGCCTGAGAACCGGCCGGGCACGGGTCGATCCTACAGCCCGATGCGCATCGTGCCGTGCGCGGACGGCGCAACGCGGCATGCGTTACGCTCGCCGGCGGCTGGGCACGTGACACGAGGGGAGCGACCGAGGACGGTGGGCACATGCAGCGGATAGCAATCGTGACGGGCGCCTCCTCGGGGATCGGCGAGACCACGGCGCGCAGGCTCGCCGCGGACGGCTGGCACTGCGTCCTCGTCGCCCGCCGCGAGGACCGGCTGAGAGCACTGGCGGCAGAGATCGGCGGCGAGGTCGAGGTCTGCGACGTGTCCGACCAACAGGCGGTCGACGCGATGGGCGCGCGCGTCCTCGGGCGTCACGCGGCCGTCCACCTGCTCGTCAACAACGCTGGGATCCCGGCACGCGGGTCGTTCCTCACGCTCGAGCCGGATCGCATCGAGCAGGTCACGCTGACCAACTACCTCGGCGGCGTGTGGTGCACGCGGGCGCTCCTGCCAGGTCTCGAGGCGGCCGTCACCGCCGGTGAGCGTGCCTCCGTCGTGAACGTCGTCTCGGTCGCCGGCACGGTCTCCTTCGCACCCGCGGGGCCGTACGCCGCTGCCAAGCACGCCCAGCTGTCGTTCTCCCGCTCGTGCGGCGCGGCCCTCCGGCACCGCGGGATCACGTGCCACGCGATCATGCCGGGTTTCCTGGAGACCGAGGGTTTTCCCCAGCACGACGTGCTGAGGAGCCGGCTGCTCCGCCGCTTCCTGATCGATACCGACGACGTGGCCAACGCGATCGTGCGCGCCGTCGAGCGGAACCGGAGCGAGACTACGGTGCCGTGGTTCCCCTACCGCCTCGTCACGTTCGCCCACGCGCTCGCGCCGCGGGTCGTCACCCGACTCGCGGCCAGGTTCACGTACCACCGCGGCGAGCAGAAGGTCTGACAGCGTCCGCCTCCGCGGCGCGTCGCGGGATCGCTCAGCCTCCCTTGCGGGCCACGTACCAGCCGACTGCGATCTCGTAGACCGGGGCAGGCGCCGTCCGGCGAACGCGCTCGCGCTCCTCGCCGTCGAGCCCGACGAGATCGAGGAAGCGCTCGACGTCGCGTCGCTCGTGCTCGATCCGGTTCGAGAGCACCACCAGATCGTTCGCATCGAGGAAGCCACGGATGTCGGCGTCCGGCAGCAGGCGCGTGTGCGAGGGGTCGCGGCGACGCTCGAAGCGGTCGTGCTCGAGCGAAACGAGTGGGTCGACGTCGCCGAGTTGGTCGGCGATCAGGATCAGCCCGCCGGGGCGTGTGACGCGTGCGAGCTCGGAGACGACGAGCTCGGGGCGCCGGACGTGATGCAGCAGCCTCAAGCAGCCGACGATGTCGAACTCGCCGTAGCCGAAGCCGAGAGCCGCGGCGTCGGCGTGTTGGAACGTGCAGTTCGGTGGCGCGCCGTCACGTGCCGCGGCGAGCAGCCCCTCGTCGGTATCGACACCGACGACGTCGACGACGTGCGGCGCGATCGCGTAGGCGAACGCCCCTGCGCCACACCCGACGTCGAGCGCGTGGCCCGTCCCGTCGAGCGGGCCGAGGAGTCGGACGACACGGGCTTCGAGGTCGGCCGCGCGCTCGCGCTGGAACGCCTTGCGTGCCTCGACGGCGTCAGACATCGACGACGACTCTCGTGCCGCGCGGCTCGCGCGTATTGAGACCGCAGACGATCTCGTAGGCGATCGTCCCGGCTACCCGGGCATGCGCTTCGGCCCTGATCCCGTCGCCGAGCAGCGTCACCCGTGCACCGACGGCAACGGGGGACTGAAGTTCGACGCCGACGGCATCCATGGACACAGCACCAACGATACGTCCTCGGCGCCCGTCGACGAGCACGTCGGTCCCGGTCATGTCTCGTCGGAAGCCGTCCGCGTACCCGACCGGGACGACGGCGATCCACGTGCGCGTCGCGGCGACAAAGCGGCGGCCGTAGCCGGTGCCCTCACCCGGCTCGAGCACCTTGACGAGCGCCACCTCCGACTCCCAGCGCAGCGCGGGGCGGAGATCGAAGCGAGCCGGGTCGTCGCCGAGCGGGTCGATCCCGTAGAGCGCGATCCCGCAGCGCGCAGCGTCGAGGCGCGTTTCCGGGAGCGTCAGCGCGGCGGCGCTGTTGGCGACGTGCCGCGGGAGGTGGGAGTAGCCGGAGGTGGCCTGCAGGAAGCGCTCCAACTGCGTGATGGTGAAGGACTGGTCGCCGTCGGCCGATGCGAAGTGCGTCATCAGCCCGACCACGTCGCGCCCCGGCGCGGGGAGCTCACTGAGCCCCCAGCGCCCCATCCCCGTGTCCAGCTTGAGGTGGACGCCAACACCGGTCGGGATCTCGCCGGCCGTGGCCACCAACTCGAGGCCGGCGTCCCGGGCAGCGGGGACGTCTTCGGGTGACGTCGGCCCGAGCACGATCAACCGGGCTCCTGGGGCGACGAGGCGAAGGGCGAGCGCCTCCGGCACCGTCGCCACGCAGAGCGCCGCCGCACCGGCCTCGAGCGCAACGGGGGCAACATCCGCAGCACCGTGGCCGTACGCGTCGGCCTTGACGACGGCCCATAGCTCTGTCGAGCCGAGCAACGCCCGCAGGGAGCCGACGTTGTGGCGGATCGCGCCGAGATCGAGCGTGAACAGTGAGCGCGTCACGACACTGGCTCCTCAGACCTCGACCCGCATGCCGTCGACCGCGAACGTGACGGACAGGCCTTCCGCCACGAGCGAGCGCTCGACCGACTGCAGGTCGTCGACTGTTAGCCCGTCGAGCTCCTCGATGTGGTGGAGCACGACACGGCGCGCGTCGAGCGAGCGCACGATCTCGAGCGTCTCGGCGAAGGTCGCCTCGTAGCGCAGCACGGGGTGCTCGGCGTGGATGCGGCGCTCGCCGGTCAGCGGGTGGTACTCGCAGACGCCCATGGGCAGCACCGCGAGGTCGCAGCCGCGCACCTCGGGCGGAACCGTCCAACCGTTGAGCTCGTCCATCGCGAGCAGCAGTCGCGTCGACCCCTGCATGAGCTCGAACGCGTACACGTAGTCCTCGGCGAGGCGGAACGGCCGGATCACCACGCCGCCGAGCTCGACGACATCGCCGTCCGCGAGAGCGTGAATGCGGATCCATCCGCGATCGCGCATGAACTCGAGGTGCGCCATGCCCCCCAAGCGCTCCGTGAAGTCCGCCGCGACCTGCTCGGGGAGGTAGACGTCGGTGACGAGCTGCCGCTTCACCTCGGGCGGCCAGGCGCGGAAGTCGCCGTTGCGGGTTTCCCAGACACGCCGTCCCATCGTGTGGTCGGGGTGCCAATGGGAGTAGAAGCAGGCACCGACGTCCTCGATGCCGGCCCGGTCGAGCTGGAGCTTCGCCTCCTCCGGCGTGTCGAAGAGGACGTCAGGCCCGTGGACGAAGACGCTCGGGCCCGTGCGTGCGTGCGGCGCCCCCTTTTCCCGGGCCTCGCTGCACACGCGACAACGACAGCCGGGTCGAGGCGTCGTGGCCGCACCACCCGAGCCGAGGATCTCGACGAGCATGCCGCGATCGTAGTGGCGCCGCGACGCCGCTAGTCGCTACTGGATCTCCACCTCGCAGCTCCGGTGGAACGTATCGCTGCCGGGTCCACCGATGCAGACGTCCGACCCGCCGTCGCCGCGCAGATGGTCGTCGCCTGCTCCGCCGAGGATGCAGTCGCCCTTGCCGCGCCCACGGAGCGTGTCGTCCGCAGGCGTGCCGAGGACGAGGTCGGCGGCGCCAGTGCCGTTCGGGACGGCGCCGTCGAGGTCGAGCCCCGTGCACGCAGCGGGGCTGAGCTGGTTCGCCGTCGGCCCCGACCCGCTGACGTCGTCGGCGGTGCTCGAGGCGACGGTGCTCGTCGCGGTGACGGCGCCGACGGCCAGCAACGCCAGACCGGCGAGCGCGATAGCCGCAGCGTGACGCCGACGCTTCCTCATGCGCTGTGTACCGGCAGTGTCGAGTTCCTCGCCTGCCGACTTGCCGTAACCACATACTGGTAGAGGGCGACCCCGTCGTCGACGAGGTAGGCGTCCCCGCCGGCGTCGGTGTGACGGAGGATGACGCGGTCGTAGTGCTCCGCGATGCGTGCGAGCTCGTCGATCGTGCGCACGTCGCTCACCCACCGGCCGTCGGGGATCTCGACGTCCGCGGCGACGATGCGCGAGCCGTACCGTGCCTGGATGCGGCCGGGCTCGTCCACGCCGCCGCGGCGTACCAGCAGGCCCCCCGCACCGCCGGCGACGAGAAGCGACACGACAAGACCGAGCACCGCCAGCGAGCGCGCCGATCCGACCGGCAGCGCCGTGACGCCGAGGGCGATCGACCTCGGCGTGTCGGTTGTGCCAGCGCCGGCCTGCTCGACGCCGAAGGCCGGGGAGGCGTCGTCGGCGTCCGCGATCGGACGCAGGGAGACGTCGTCGAGCTGGAGTACGAGCGATGGGCTGTAGGCCTCGTCGATCACGGACGAGCCGGCGTAGCCGGCGGCCTGAACGGTCGGCGTCACCGACACGGTGAACAGCGTCTCGGTCGACCCGGTCAGCTCCTTCATGCGCTCGACGACCGCCCGCACGGCGCGAAGGTCGAGCACACCTTCGACCCTGGCCGAGCCGCCGGAGAACGGCTGCTCGGCACGCACGGGGAGCGATCGTGACCACCCCTGGCCGTCGGAGACGACGGCGTCGAGAGCGACTCCACCCACGACGTCGTGCGCGTCCGATGCCATGAATCCGTACTCGAAGCCCAGGCGGACCTTGTGCACGATGCTCGTGAAGATCGTGTCTCCCGTCGCCACGCTGCCGTCGGGGTAGACCGCGCTGCGCGACACCGACGCTTCGTAGGAGAACGACCCCGTGTGGCGCCAGGCATCGGCGACCTCAACGGTGCTCGTCGCCGGTCGGGAGAACGCGACGACAGCAAGGACGGCGAAGAGCACGAAGGCCGCGGCGGCGCCGGTCAGTGTCGCTCGAGCCGCGGCGAGGGACTCGGCGGTCTGTGGATCCTCTACGCGGATCGGCTCGGGGACGGCGTGGGGCCCATGGCGACGCGAGACCTCCCTGCCGCCGGCGAGCAACCCGAAGACCGCGAGAAACGCGAGCACCGCGAGCACGAGCGGTTGGCGCAGCCAGCCGAGCGGGCGCCCCGCACCGGGCACGAGCAACCACGCCACTCCGCGCATCTGGTCGGCAAGGGGATGCTCGGGATCGAGGTAGCCGTTGTTGTCGCCCTGCAGCACGAAGCGGTCGCCGTCGCGGTCCACGATCCGGTGCAGGACGTCGCGCGCGAGCTCGCTCGAGCGGTACAGGACGACGTCTCCCACCTCATAGACATCCTGACGGCGCGTCAACACGAGATCCCCGCTGTGGAACGTCGGCTCCATGCTCGAGCCGGACGTGATCACGTACGCAGTGCGCCCACCGACTTGCACCGGGGCGAGGAACACGAACCCGACAGCGAGCACCGCCACGAGGGTGGCAGTGAAGAGGAGACCGATGAGGCGGGGACGGGTCATGGCTGGGATACCCCGTGACGTTCGCCCGGGCGGGTGGTTCCGTTCCCGCCCGGGCGAGCTCGCGGGCCTACTGGACGGCGATCACACGGAGCTCGTCGGCGTCGACGACGGCCGGCTCTGAACCGCTCGCGAAGTCGCACGAGACCGACGTGCCACCGGTGACGGTGCAGTCGGTGTACGTCGTGCTCGACGCGTCGACCTTGGCCTTCACATCGCCGGCGGACTGGTCGAGGGTGAAGTCGACCTTGTCGATCAGTGTCGGGTCGCTCGCGCTCAGCGTGTACGCGATGCTCGACACGTCGTACCCACTGATCGTGCCCTGACCGTCACCGGCGTTGGAGCCGGGAACCGTGTTCGTAGCCGTGAAGCCGTACGCGGCGATCGCTGCCGCGATCGCCAGCAGCAGCACGAGCACTGTTCTGCGTTTCCTCTTTGTAGTAGTCACCACTAGTCCTTCCTCGGATATTCGACGCGGAAGTCGCCTAGGGTTGTGTCGGCCGTTTTGAGGGGTCGCGACTCCCCCGAAAGGGGTACCTCGCGGTGAGTGACGCTCTACGAGAGGGCGCGCGGCAGCGCGTCGACGACGTCGGAGGCGACGAGCCCTGCCTGCTCCGGAACGGTCGCCGCCGCAATCCCGTGCGCCACGGCCGCCGCGGCCGCAGCCTCGGTGGCGCCGAGACCCTTGGCGAGGAATGCCGCGATCACACCCGTGAGCACGTCGCCGCTGCCGGCAGTCGCCAGTGAAGGAGGTGCAAGGTCGCAGATGACCGGGCCCTCGCCCGGCGCTTGCACGATCGTGTCAGCGCCCTTCAAGAGCACGACCGCCGCGAACCGATCTGAGGCCCGCTGCGCGGCTTCGAGACGATGGGCGTCGACCCATGCGGCGTCGGTGTCGAGCAGCCGCGCCAGCTCGCCGGCGTGGGGCGTCAGGACCGTGGGAGCCGTGCGCGCGACAGGGGCCAGGCCAAACAGAGCGTCGGCGTCGACGACGACGGGGAGCTCGACGCGCCGGAGCACGTCGGCGACGAGCGCCGCTACCTCCGGTTCGCGCCCCAACCCGGGACCGAGCGCGATCGCGCGGGCACGGTCCGCCTCGGCGAGGATCGTGTCGAGCGCCGTGGCCCAGTCGAAGCCCCGCTTGACCGGCTCGAGCGCCAGGCCTTCCACGACGGCCAAGGACGCGCGCGGCACCGCGAGCGTCACGTACCCCGCGTCGGCACGGAGCGCTGCCATCGCCGCCAGCACCGCGGCTCCCGTCATGCCCGGAGCGCCCCCGACGACGAGCACGGTGCCCGCGGTGTACTTCGAGTCGTGCGACGCGCGCCGCGGCAACGCGCGCAGCAGCCCGTCCGTTGCACGACGAGCCCGTGTCTCGGCGCGCTCGAGCCCGATCTCCGAGACCACGACGCGTCCCGCGTGGAACCGCCCGGGCGCGACAGTGAGCCCGACCTTGCGGCCGTGGAACGTCACGGTCAGGGCCGCCTCGACGGCAACGCCTTCGACCTCACCAGTGGTCGCGTTCACACCGGACGGAAGATCGACCGAGACGACGGGAGCCCCGCACGCGTTGATGCGCTCGATCAGACGGGCCGCCTCCGGGCGGGGCGCACCCCGGAACCCGGTGCCGAAGAGAGCATCGACGAGTACGTCGTAGCCCTCCGGGTCGGCCGTCTCGACCGCCTCGCGCCCTGCCTCTGAGAGCACACGCGCGGCGATGCGGCCGTCGCCGCCGTTCGCACCACCCCCGCAGACGACGCCGAAGCTGCGGGCACGCGGGAAGGCGCGCATCGCCTCGAGCGCCACGGCCGCGCCGGCCGCCTCCATGAGCTCGTCCGCCGACGCCGGATAGCCGGGATACCGCTCCTCGGCCGCGCGCATCTCGGCCGCGGTGTAGAGCGGCTCGAACATCTCTAGTCCCCCACGCGGAGCGGCCGCTCGAGGTCGACTACGCAGGACGCTGCCGCCATCGTGTGCGAGTGCGTGAGCGAGATGTCGATGGCCGTCATCCCGACCCGCTCGGCGAAGACCAGCGTGCGCCCTGAGAGCGTCACGCCGGGCCTCGGCGGGCCGACGATCTCTATGTCCTTCCACGTGAAGCGGACACCGCAGCCGAGCGCCTTGCCGACCGCCTCCTTGCCGCAGAAGCGGGCCGCGTAGCTCTCGGCGGGGTTCCGCTTCGCGTCGCAGTACTCCCGCTCCGCCGCCGTGAAGCAGCGGTCGCGGAATCCCGAGCGCTCGAGCGCCCGACGGATACGGTCGATCTCGATCAGATCCGTGCCGACGCGGATCGCCATCGCCGTTATGGCGCGCGCTCGAGCCAGTCGGGGAACTGTGCCACCGAGCTGAGCACGACCTCCGGTACGACGTTGGAGCCGTCGAGCGCGTCCGGGCGGAACTTGCCGGTGCGGACCAGCGCGGTACGCATTCCGAACACCTGCGCCCCGCGCACGTCGGCCTCGAGGTCGTCCGTGACCATCCACGTCAGCTCCGGCTCGGCGTCGAGCGCATCGAGCGCTGCGGCGAAGTAGGCGGGGCTCGGCTTGCCGAGCACGGTCGCCTCGACTCCCGTCGCGTACTCGAGCCCGGCGACGAATGCCCCCGCGTCGAGCATCGGCCCGCGGCTCGTCTGCCACCAGCGGTTGCGGTGCAAGCAGTAGAAGTCGGCGCCACCCTGGATCTCGGCGAACGCGCCCGCGAGGTTCATGTAGCTGAACACCTGGTTCGGCTCCGTCGTCTCGTCGCATCCGCCGAGCAGGACAGCGTCCGCGTCGTGCCCGACGAGCTCGACGCCGTCGAGGTCGGGAACGATCGCGGCCATCACGAGGGCCAGCACGCGCTTGCCCTCCAGCTCGCGCGCGGCGGCCCGCGGAGTGGTCTGCAGCTCGTCTTCATGCAGCTCCACGCCGAGCGCGCGGAGGTCGTCGACCAGTTGGGCGCGTGGTCGCGTGGAGTTGTTCGTGACGAAGCGCAGATCGTGGCCGGCCCGACGAAGCCGGGTCACCGCCTCCGCCGCACCATGGATCGCCTCTCCTGAAACGTGAAGCACGCCGTCGATGTCGAGGAGAATGCAGGCCATGGACTCTGAGTCTATTCGCGTGACACGGTCGACCTCCATTCCGCTGGGCGAGATCGAGCTTCGCGTCTCCCGGTCGAGCGGACCCGGCGGCCAGCACGCAAACACGTCCGAGACCCGCGTGGAGGCGGTGTTCGACGTGAGCGCGTCACAGACGCTGAGCGATGCGCAGAAGCGGCGCGTGACCGCGCGGATCGGCCCAGTCGTTCGCGCAGTTGCCCAGGACGAACGGAGCCAGGCCCGCAACCGCGCGCTCGCGCTCGAGCGGCTCACGGAACGGATCGCCGAGGGGCTCCGCGTGCCCCGCCGACGCGTCGCGACGCGACCGACCAGGACCGGAGTCGAGAAGCGGCTGTCCACGAAGCGCCGCCGAGGCGCCGTCAAGCGCACACGACGGCCGCCGGAAGACGAGTAGATGCGCGAGCTGGGAGCTGATGCGATCGAACCGCTCCTCCGCGGCGCCTTCGGATCTCCGTACCGGTTCGTCGAGGAGTGCGTCTCGACGCAGGATCTCCTCCGCGACCGCAACGAGCCGGAGGGAGCCGTCGTGGTGGCCGATCACCAGACTGCGGGCCGCGGCCGATCCGGCCGTCCCTGGGACGACGTACCGGGCGAGGCGCTGCTCTGCTCGGTGCTCCTTCGGCCCGGGATGTCGGCCGCGACCTCCCAGCTCTCGCTGGTCGCGGGTCTCGCCGTTGCGCGGTCGATCGAACGCGCTACGGCGTTCACCGCGGCGCTGAAGTGGCCGAACGACGTCCTGCTCGATGGGTGCAAGGTGGCCGGGATCCTGCTCGAGAGCGCGGGCGACGCCGTGATCTGCGGCATCGGCGTGAACGTCGACCAGCCCGCCGATCGGCTCCCGGCAGGCACGTCGCCTCCCGCCGGGTCGCTGCGAACGGCCACGGGAGAACGGCACGCGCGCGACCTCGTCCTGGTCGATCTGCTCGCCGAGCTCGAGGATCTGTACGCGGCCTGGCGGGACGACGGGCTCGAGCCGCTGCTGTCTACTCTGGAAGCACGGAGCTGGCTCCGTGGGCAGCACGTCGTGACCACCGACGGGCGTGTGGGAGTGGCGGGCGCGATCGCCCCGGACGGGCGGCTCGGCATCTCCCTCGCCGGGGGCGAGACAATGCTCGTCGCGAGCGGCGAGGTCATGCTCGCGCCCTGACAGCCGCTCTAGATGAGTAGTTCCACGGGTTTGTAGGGACCCGCAGCAGTCAGGTCGAAGTCGGCGGTGCCTATTCGCGCCGTCGACCCAAGGGGGCCACGATGCTCGCCGACCTCGACCTGTTGCTGATCTCGGTTTATTGCCGTGCCGACGATCTCCTCCCGAGACGCAAGGGAAACGCCCGTCGCAGGGTGACCGACGCGGAGGTCGTCACGCTCTGCGTGGCGCAGGTGATGATGGGGATCCCGTCTGATCAGCGGTTTATCGAGACGGCCGGCAAACGACTCGCGCACCTGTTCCCCAGGCTGCCGGGCCGGTCTGGCTACCTGAAGCGCAGACAGCGGCCGGCGGACACGATCGAGAGGCTGATCGCCGAGTTCGCGGCCGGTAGCCCCGGCTACAACGACAACCTCGTGCTGGTCGACTCGACCCCGGTGGAGTGCGCCCGCAGCGTCGAAACGACCCGACGAAGCGAGCTCGCCGACGCCGCCGACTACAGTTGGTGCCAAAGCCACAGCCGCTTCTTCTGGGGCTTCAGACTGCACGGCCTGTTCGCCCTGGACGGCACCCCCAGGGCGCTCGCGCTCACCTCCCCCAAGACGCCCGAGCGTGACGTATGCCTGCAGCTGCTCGGCCGCGTCCAGCGCAACGGCACCCTGACCGTGGTCGGCGACAAAGGCTACGCCGGCCGCGAGTTCGAACACCACGCCGCCACCCTCAACGCGCTCATCGCCAGGCCAGCCCGCAGAGACGAACCTCAACCCGGACTGCGGCTGGCTCCAATCCGACAGCGAATCGAACCGATCTTCTGGACCTGCAAAGACCCGCTCACCCTGGAACGCCACGGCGCCCGCACCCTCCACGGCCTCCAAACCCGCATCAGCAGCCGCCTCCTCGCCCCCGCCGCCGCCATCCGACTCAACCACCAACTCGGCCGACCCCCACGCGCCATCACCAACCACACAGCATGAAGCCGTGGAACAACTCATCTAGGCGATCAGAGCCGGGCCAGGTCGTCCGGCGTGTTGAGATTGACGAACGAGATGAGCTCCGGGTCGACGTGCCGCAGAGCCTCCTCTTCGAGCTCCCGCACACGGCACCGCTCCAGGACGGAGCCGAGTCGCCGCTCGTCGTCCTCGAGCAAGTCGTCGACGACCCCGAGCAGTGACGTGCGGTACGCAGCGGCGAGCGGCTGGCGGCGCCCGCCGACGGTCGGCACGGCAGCGTCGACGTCATCCCGCACGGCATCGAGGACGAGCGTTACCAGCTCCGGGCGCAGCAGCGGCAGATCGGTCGCCGCGACAAACGCGACGTCGGCACGCCCGGTCAGCGCTGCCAGCGCGTCGCGCAGCCCCTGCAGCGGCCCACGCCCGGGCCTCGTGTCGTCGATGACCTCGACGCCGTCCGGCATCAGCGGCAGCTCCTGTCCCGCCGCCCGCACGACGACGACCGGGCCTTGTAACTGATCGATACGTGGCGATGCGAGCCCGTCGCAGACCGCGCTGACGACGTGGACGAGCAACGACGCCCCGCGCCACTCGAGCGACGCCTTGTCGGCGCCCATCCGCTCGGAACGGCCTCCCACCAGGACGACGCCCGCACGCCTCACGCCGGCTCAGCCCTTGCGGTCGTGGACGTGCTGGAACCCGAAGCGCCCCTTGATGCAGAGGTTGCCGCGCGTGACGTCATGATCGTCGGGGCTCGTCACCCTGACGATCTCGTTCTCCTGGACGTGCAGCTCGAGGTTGCAGCCGACGCCGCAGTAGGGGCAGATCGTCTGCGTCACCGTCTGCTCGTCCTCGCGCCACTCGCCGGCCTCGCGCAACTCGTGCTCCGAGCTGAACATGAGCGCACCGGTCGGGCACACGGCGATGCAGTTCCCGCAGTACACGCACGCCGAGTCGGGCAGCTCCGCCACGTACTCCGTGGAGATGCGCGCGTCGAAGCCCCTGCCCGCGACGTGGATCGCGAACGTGTTCTGGTGCTGCTCGCCGCACGCGTCCACGCACTTGTAACAGAGGATGCACTTCGAGTAGTCGCGGACGTAGAGCTCGTTGTCGATCTTCACCGGCGCGTGCACCGTGGCCGCGGTCTGACCGTCCGGCTCCTCGTGGTGCCCCGTTCGCTTCCGGTCACGCTCCGGGTCGGGCGGCGAGGGCGGACCGAACCGCTCCGGCTCGGCCGCGTAGCTCTCCAGGTACCCCGGCGCCACCGGTGTCGTGGAGAGATCGACCGACGAGGACAACAACTCCAGCACGAGCCGACGCGAGAGCCGCACTCTCTCGGAGTCGGTGCGCACCTTCATGCCCGCCTCCGCGGGGCGCGAGCAGGCGGGCGCCAGCACGCGCGCGCCCTCCAGCTCCACGACGCACACGCGACAGACGTTGGCGGGCTCGAGCGTCTCGCCGTAACAGAGTGTCGGTGTGTCGACGCCGACGAGGCGGCAGGCATCGAGGATGGTCTGCCCCTCGAACACGCGAACCTGCTGGCCGTCGACCTCCAGCTCGACCATCCGCCTGGGAGCGGGCAATTCACTCACGATGCGCCTCCCGTGAAGACCGCAAGCCGGGTGATCGCGGACTCGATCGCGCTCGACGCCGTCTGCCCGAGCCCGCAGATCGAGGCGTCCCTCATGCACTGGCCGACCTCGGCCACGAGCGCGAGCTCTCGCTCGACTCCGTCCCGCGGCGAACCGGACAGCAGCCGGGCGAGGGCCTCCTGCTGGCGCACCGTCCCCACACGGCACGGGACACACTGGCCACACGACTCGTTGCGGAAGAAGGCGGCGATGCGCATCAGGAACCGGGGCAGGTCGACCGTCTCGTCGAGTACCAGCACGACACCGGAGCCCAGGGACGTTCCGGCAGCTCTCGCGCCCTCGAACGTCAGCGGCACGTCGAGCTCGTCGGGCCGGAGGAAGCTGCCCGCGGCACCGCCCATCAACACAGCCTGCAGCGCTCGCCCGCCCGCGACCCCGCCGGCGAGAGTGAGCAGCTCGCGCAGGGTCGTCCCGAACGGCACCTCGTAGACGCCGGGCTGGTCGACATGACCGGAGAGGCAGAAGAGCTTCGTCCCCGTCGAGTCCTCGGTGCCGGTCCCGGCGAAGTCCGGCCCCGAGCGCAGGACCACCTCGAGCACGTTGACGAGCGTCTCGACGTTGTTGATCACCGTCGGCTTCCCGAACAGCCCGTGGGTGACCGGGAACGGCGGCTTGTTTCGCGGCTCGCCGCGCCGACCCTCGATCGACTCGAAGATCGCCGTCTCCTCGCCGCAGATGTAGGCGCCCGCCCCTCTGCGAATCTCGATGTCGAACGAGAAGCCCGCGCCGAGGACATCGTCCCCGAGGAAGCCGCGATGCCGCGCCTCCGCCAGCGCGTGCTCGAGCGCGTGCTGCGCTTGCGGGTACTCGCCGCGCAGGTAGACGTACCCGTGCTCGCAGCCTGTCGCGTACGCGGCGATCGTCATCGCCTCGATCACGGCGAACGGGTCGCCTTCCAGCAGCACGCGATCCTTGAACGTGCCCGGCTCCGACTCGTCCGCGTTACAGACGACGTAGTGGGGGCGAACAGCCTGGTGCGCGACGGCCTCCCACTTGACGCCCGTGGGGAAGGCTGCGCCGCCGCGGCCGAGGAGCTTCGACTCCTTCACTTCGCGGACGACGCCTTCCGGGCCGAGCTCGAGCGCCCGGCGCAGCGCCGCGTACCCCCCGTGCGCACGGTAGTCGTCGAGGCTCGCCGGATCGGCGACACCGACGCGCCGCAGCAGCTGCAACCCGTCGTCTCCGAGTTGCGGGAGTGCGCCCGTGGGCTCCGGCCCGGGGTCGCTGCCGCCGAGCAACTCCAGGACGTCGCCGACGGACGTCGGCGCAGTCACACGATCGGACGGCCGCTCTCCCGAGACGGCGACCATCGCCGCCGGAGCACGATCACACTGCCCCAGGCAGGGGCTGCGGTACCACGTCGCCGAGCCGTCGTTCGCGAGCTCACCCTCGCCGCCGAAGCGCTCCTCCAGCTGAGCGATCAGCTCCTGCGAGCCGTGGCAACGGCAGGCGAGGTCCTCGCACACGTGGACCACGCGCGGCGGTCGCGGCTCGACAGCGAGCAACGCGTAGAACGTCGCCACCCCGTACGCGTCAGCCGGCGGCACACTCAGGCGCCGGCACAGCTCGTTCAAGCCGCCGGGGCTGATCCAGCCGATCCGCTCCTGCAGAGACCACAGAGCCGGCAGCAACAGGTGCCGCCGGCCGCGCGCAGCATGCCCTCCGGCAGCGGTGTTCCCGTCGGAGCCGGTACGCCGCTTGCCCCCCTCCCAGCCGCTCGCGGGTGGGCCGAGCGCGTCGTCGAGCGCCTCGCGCTCTGCGGTCGTGGGGCGTGCGCCGGGGACGAGGTGGAGATCCATTTCTAGCCGTCGGCCCCGACAGCTGCCGGCTCGGCCGCGCCCGAGACGGTCTCGTCGAGTGCTCGCTCGATCTTGTCCACCCGGATCGCCGCTGCCTTGAACTCGGCGGTGCCCGACTTCGGGTCGGTCGCATCGATCGTGAGCAGGTTCGTCTCGACTTCCTCCGGGAAGTGGAAGGTCATGAATGCGAGTCCGGCCCGCAAGGAATCGTCGACACGCACGGGGGCCTCCACCGAGCCCCGGCGGGACGACACCTGCACGACCTCACCGTCGGTGAGCAGGAGACGGTCCGCGTCCTCGGGCGAGAGGTCGATCGACTCGCCGCGATGCAACGGCGAGCGATACCGACCCGACTGGGCACCCGTGTTGTACGACTCGAGCCGACGACCCGTGGTGAGCCGGATCGGGTACTCGGCGTCGAGAGCCTCGAACGGCGGCCGCGACTCCACGACGCTGAAAGGGGCGGGCGGGCCCCCCACGGGCTCCTGCCACAGGCGCCCGTGGAGGAAGAGCGAGCCCGGATGCTCCTCGTCCGGACACGGCCACTGCAGCCCGCCGTGCTCCTCCAGGCGCGCGTAGCTCATGCCGCCGTGCATGGGCGAGAGCGTGCGCAACTCGTCCCACGCCTCCTCGGCGGTCGGGTGGCCCCAGTCGTGACCGAGTCGCCGCGCGAGCTCGCAGAGGATCCACATGTCGTCGCGGGCGTCCCCCGGCGGGTCGAGCGCCTTGCGCACGCGCTGCACACGTCGCTCGCTGTTCGTCACCGTGCCGTCGCTCTCGCACCACGACGCGGACGAGGGCAGCACGACATCGGCCAGCTCCGCGGTCTTGGTCATCACGATGTCCTGCACGACCAGGAAGTCGAGCCCGGCGAGCAGCTTCCGCGCCTGGCTGACGTCCGCCTCCGACTGAGCGGGGTTCTCTCCGATCACGTACAGCGTGCGGAGCTCGCCGCGTTCCATGGCGTGGAACATCTGCGTCAGGTGCCAGCCGTAGTGCGGGTGGATGGGGACGCCCCACGCCTGCTCGAACCGCGCCCGCGCCTCGGCGTCACGCTCGATGTCCTGGAAGCCGGGCAGCTTGTTCGGGATCGCCCCCATGTCGCCGCCGCCCTGAACGTTGTTCTGGCCGCGGAGTGGGTTCAGCCCCGACCCGTAGCGTCCGACGTGGCCGCACAGCAGGCCGAGGTTGATCAGGGCGAGGACGTTGTCGACGGCGTTGTGATGCTCGGTGATGCCGAGTGTCCAGCAGATCATGGCCCGGTCGGCGCGGGCGAAGGCGTGCGCGGTCTCGCGGATCACCTCGGCCGGGACGCCCGTGAGGCGCTCGCCCTCCTCCAGGGTGAACGGCTCGACGGAGGCGAGGTACTCGTCGAAGCCGACAGTGGCCCGGTCGACGAACGCCCGGTTGTGGAGCCCGGCATGGACGATCTCGCGCGCCATCGTGTTCGAGAGCGCGATGTCGGAGCCGACGTCGAGCCCGAGCCACCGGTCGGCCCACTGCGCAGAGCTCGTGCGTCGTGGGTCGATCACGTACAGCCGCGCACCGTTGCGCACGCCCTTGAGCAGGTGATGGAAGAAGATCGGGTGCGTCTCGCGGGCATTCGAACCCCAGAGCAGGACGACGTCAGTCTCCTGGATCTCCTGGTACGACGACGTGCCGCCGCCCGCTCCGAACACCGTCGCCAGACCGACGACGCTGGGCGCGTGTCAGGTGCGGTTACACGAGTCGATGTTGTTCGTGCGCATCACCTGCCGGGCCAGCTTCTGCGCCAGGAAGTTCATCTCGTTCGACGCCTTCGAGCAGGAGAAGACCCCGAAGGAGGTGGTCGCGTCAGCGGCCCGGGCGTGGTCGAGCCCGGCGGCCACCTCGTCGAGCGCCGAGTCCCACGACGCAACGCGCAGCGTGTCTCCGTCACGGACGAGCGGTGTCGTCAACCGACCTCTGGGGGTGCGCATCGTGCCTCCTTCTCCGCGGGACTCCACCGCAAGGATTCCCGCTGCACCCTGCTCGCGTCAAAGTGATACGGTCGAAGTAGTCATAGATGTCATCTATCGAAACACGTACGATGAGCGACGGTGGCCGTGGCTCTACAACACCTCGCGTACCTCGTCGCGCTGGCGCGAGAGCGTCACTTCGGTCGCGCTGCCGCCGCCTGCGAGGTGACCCAGCCCACGCTGTCCGCGGGTATTCGCCGGCTCGAGGAGGGAGCAGGATTTCCGCTCGTCCGCCGCGGGCAGCGCTACGAAGGCCTCACGCCCGAAGGGGAGCGCCTGCTCGGGTGGGCGAAGCGGATCGTCGCCGACGTCGACGGGCTCGAGGAGGACGTCGACGCGATGCGGCGGGGGCTCTCGGGGCGCCTCCGGCTCGGCGCAGTGCCGACGTCGCTCTCGTGTGCGGCATTCGTGACACGCCCCTTCCGCGACGCGTACCCCGGGGTCACCGTCGCCGTGTACTCGCTCAACTCGCGACAGATCGAGCGCGGTCTCGCGGACTACGAGCTCGAGCTCGGCCTCACGTACCTCGATTCGGAGCCGCTCGAGGGTGTGCGCACGCTTCCGCTCTACCGCGAGCGGTACGTGCTCCTGACCGCGGCCGCTGGCCCACTCGGCGACAGCGACGAGGCGAGCTGGGCGGAGGCTGCGGAGCTGCCGCTCTGCCTGCTCACGTCTGACATGCAGAACCGACGCATCGTCGACTCCCTCTTCGCCGAGGCCGGCGCGTCGCCGAGGCCCGTCCTGGAGACGAACTCCGTCTCCACCCTGTACCTCCACGTTCGGGACGGCGGCTCGTCCACGGTGATGGCGCACCCGTGGCTGCTCCAGTTCGGCGTGCCCCCGGGGATGCGCGCCATACCGCTGGTGATGCCCGAGACCGATCGCTCGATCGGTCTCGTCTGGCTCGACCGCGACCCGGAGCCACTCCTCGTCGACGCCCTGCTCGGCGTCTCGCGGCAGCTCGATCTCGAAGCGGCGCTCGAGCCCCGGGCTCTCAGCTGACGATCCGCTCGGGCCGGGAGTAGAGGTTGACGCGGCCATCCCGCACGAAGCCGCAGAGCGTGAGGCCGCGGTCGGTCGCGAGCTCGACCGCGAGCGACGACGGAGCGCCCACCGCCACCACGATCGGACAGCCGGCAACGGCCGCCTTCTGCACGAGCTCGAACGAGAGCCGGCCGCTCACGCACAGCAGCGTGTCGGCGAGTGGGAGCCGGTCGTTGCGAGCGGCCCAACCGATCACCTTGTCCAATGCGTTGTGGCGCCCGACGTCCTCGCGCAGGCAGAGCAGCTCACCGCACTGGTCGAAGAGCCCGGTCGCGTGGAGGCCGCCGGTCGCAGCGAACACGACCTGCCCGGCACCCAGCCGGCCGGGTAGCGAGGAGATAACGGCCAGCGGGACACGAAGCTGGCTCTCGACGACCGGCGCCTCGACGGCGACCTCCTCGATCGCGCCCTTGCCACACACACCGCATGACGACGACGTGAAGAAGTTTCGCCGCAGACGGGCAGCGTCGAAGCCCGGAGCGTCGACCTCGACCGTGTTCCCGGCGAGATCGGCCGGGAGCCGGGCGTCGGTGGCGCCGATCCCCTCCGTGAGGCAGAAGCCGAGCGCGAGCTCCTCGTCGTGGCCGGGCGTCCTCATCGTGACGGCGACGGGCTCGCCGTTGACCCGGAGCTCGAGCGGTTCCTCGACCGCGAGCCGGTCGTCGCGCTCGTCGCCGGCGGGCAGCCGCACGACGCCGACTGTCGTCGTCGCGTAAGGCAGGACGGACGGCTCTTCTGTCACGGCGGAACCGTAGCGTCGCCGGCGTGCCCGTAACGGATTCGCAACCATGCAGCCCCGCCCGACCCGTCTACGGTGGACCCATGTGGCGCGGTGCCCTCCTGCTCGGCGCACTCGTGAGCGTGGTCGCGCTGGCCGCCGGATGTGGCGGCAGCGACGACGGCAGGCTTCTCTCCGACGAGGAGATCGCGGAGAAGGTCGAGGAGATCAATCGCACGGCCCCGTCTGTGGGGCTCGGCGAGGGCGCGCCACCGTTGCCGTCCGACACGGAGTGGGCAACCGACCAGTCGAAGCACTCCGTTCCGCTCGACGAGATCACCTCGGGCGGGCCGCCGAAGGACGGCATTCCGGCGATCGATGCGCCGACGTTCGAGACAGCACTCGACGTCGACTGGCTCGGCGAGCGCGAGCCGGTGATCGCGGTCACCGTCGAGGGACTGACGCGCGGCTACCCGATCCAGGTGTTGATGTGGCACGAGATCGTCAACGACGAGATCCAGGGACGCCCGATCGCGGTCACGTTCTGCCCACTCTGCAACACATCGATCGTCTTCGACCGCCGCCTCGATGGGGACGTGCTCGACTTCGGCACGACCGGCAAGCTGCGCAACTCAGACCTCGTGATGTACGACCGCCAGACCGAGTCCTGGTGGCAGCAGTTCTCCGGCGAGGCGATCGTCGGCGAGCTCACGGGAAGGAAGCTTGACCAGATCGCCGCGCGTATCGTGTCGTGGGACGCCTTCCGCACGACCTACCCGGAGAGCGAGGTTCTCTCGCGGGAGACGGGCTTCGTCCGTGACTACGGCCGGAACCCGTACACGGGCTACGACGACGCGGACAGCCCGCCGTTCTTCGGCGCTGCGAACGACGACGACCGGCGCCTCGCGCCGAAGGAGCGCGTCGTGTACGTCGAGGTGGGCGACGACGCGATCGCTGTTCCCTTCTCTGTCTTCGCCGAGATACCGTCGCTCACCACGACAGTGGGCGGCGTGAAGACGACGGTGCGCTGGCGGGGCGACGTCGCATCCGCGCTGGACGCAGCTGAGATCGGCGGTGGACGGGACGTGGGGGCTGTCACGGTCACGGTCGACGGGAAGCCCGTGCCCTTTCACGAGCCGTTCTGGTTCGCCGTGGCAGCGTTCCGCCCCGACGTGCGCATCGTTCGTGCATGAGAAGGGGCCGTCGCTAGACGTCCCCGGCTGCGCCAACGGGCACACGGGGACAGGCTGAAGCCTGTCCCACGTCGAGGAGAGGGCGTCGAGCGTCTACTCGACGGTGACGGTCTTCGCGAGGTTCCGCGGCTGGTCGACGTTCAGGCCACGGAGGCGCGCGATGCGGTAGGCGAGAAGCTGCAGCGGCACGACGGCGAGGACGGCGGAGAGGAAGGCCGGGGCCTTCGGCACGTAGATCACGTCGTCGGCGTGGTGCTGGATGTCCTCGTTGCCGTCCGAGGCGATCGCGATCACGTGGGCGCCACGTGCCCGCACTTCCTGAATGTTCGAGACGAGCTTGTCGTAGACCCGGTCCATACGCGTCGCAACGACGACGACCGGCGTCGACTCGTCGAGCAGCGCGATGGGGCCGTGCTTCATCTCACCGGCGGAGTAGGCCTCCGTGGGGATGTACGAGATCTCCTTCAACTTGAGCGCGCCTTCGAGGGCGACGGGGAGACCGATGTTCCGCCCGAGGTAGAGGAAGAAGGGCCGGTCGTGGACTCGGCTCGCGATCTCGTCGATGGGATGGTCGCCGTCGAGGAACAGCTGCAGCTTCGTCGGCAGGTCGTAGACGGCGTTGACGATGTACTCGAGCTCGCCCGCCGGCAGTGTCTCGCGCACCATCGCCATCTTCAAGGCGACGAGGAACAGCAGCGAGAGCTGCGCCGTGAACGTCTTGGAGGCGGCGACGGCCATCTCCAGCCCGCATCGCGTGTAGAGCACCGAGTCGACCTCGCGCGTGATCTGGGACCCCATCATGTTCGTGATCGCGACCGTGTGCGCACCCATCGTCCGGGCGAGCTTCATCGCCTCGATCGTGTCCCGCGTCTCGCCCGACTGCGAGATCCCGATCACGAGCGTGTCCGCGTCGAGCACCGGGTTGCGGTAGATCCACTCCGACGCGATGTCGTGCTCGACCGGGATCCGTGCCCACTCCTCGATCGCGTAGCGGGCTGCCACACCCGCGTGGTACGCGGTGCCGGCGGCGAGGATCACGATCCGGCGGAGGTGGCGCACCTCGTCCTCGCTCATCCCGAGGCCATCGAGGACGAGCCGGCCGTGGCGGACACGATCGCCGATCGTCTCGGCGATCGCCTCCGGCTGGTCGTAGATCTCCTTGAGCATGAACGTCTCGAACCCGGCCTTCTCGGCCCGCTCGTCGTCCCAGTCGAGCTCGACCACCTCGTGATCGACCGGCGCCCGGTCGGCCGCGCGGACGAACCGTGCACCGTCGGCCGTGACGGCGACGACATCGCCGTCGTCCGGGAACTGCACGCGACGCGTGTCCCTCAGGAAGGCCGCCGCGTTCGAGGCGAGGAACATCTCGCCCTCGCCGAGGCCGACCACGAGCGGCGTCTGCAACCTTGCGCCGACCAGCAGGCCCGGGTGGGCGCGGTGCACGGCAACGAAGGTGAAGTGCCCCTCCATCTCTGCGTACGCGTTGCACACCGCCTCGAGCAGGTCGCCGTCATAGTGACGCTCGATGAGATGGACGACGGTCTCAGCATCGGTCTCCGACGAGAAGGCGTGCCCGTCGTCTCGGAGGCTCTCGGTCAACTCGCGGTAGTTCTCGACGATGCCGTTCAACACGATCGAAAGCGCACCGTCGTCGCAGCCGGTCAACGGGTGGGCGTTCGCCTCCGTCACCGCACCATGGGTCGCCCACCGCGTGTGGCCGACGCCCGTCGTGGCAGGCGAGGCGCCTCCGCCGACGAGGCGCTTCAGGTTCTGAAGGTTGCCGACGGCGCGGTGGTAGCGGAGCTCGTCACCCTCGAGCAGGGCGAGTCCCGCCGAGTCGTAGCCGCGGTACTCGAGGCGCTCGAGGCCGTGGAGCAGAAGCGCCTTGCACTCACGGGGCCCGACGTAGCCGATGATTCCGCACACGATTCGCGCCTCCCTGTCCGTCGCCCGTCCCGTTACTCAACGTAGTCCGACCCGCGACGCCTGTCGACCCGCGAGAACCGGAGTCAGCCGAGCTCTCGCCGTACGAGTTCGGCAAGGCTAGCACACAGTTTTCCAGCGGTTTCTGCAGTCTCGGCCTCCGCGAGGACACGCACCACGGGCTCAGTGCCGGATGGGCGCACGAGCACCCGGCCGGTGGCTCCGAGTGACTCGTTGAGACGCTCGACCTCGCGCTCGACGGCGGGCGGCAACCCCGGCGTCGGGACCTCGACGTTCTCGGTCACCTGCGGGTAGCGCTGCATCACAGCGGCGGCGGAGGACAGCGACCTCCCGCGAACCGCATCGCACAGGAGCACCGCCGCCACGAGGCCATCGCCGGTGACATGGCCGTCGAGCCAGATCACGTGACCGGACTGCTCCCCCCGAGCACGCCGCCGGTGCTCCGGAGCGACTCGAGCACGTAGCGATCTCCGACCGGCGTGACGTCGACCGCGACGCCGCTCTCGGCCATCAGCCGGTGGAAGCCGAGGTTCGTCATGACCGTCACGGCGACACGCTCGACACGACGGGCGAGCGCCAGCACGGCGAGTATCTGGTCGCCGTCAACCGGCTCGCCGCGCTCGTCGACAGCGAGCATGCGGTCTCCGTCGCCGTCGAAGGCGACGCCGAGATCGTAGTCGCCGCGCCGAACCGTGTCGGACAGCAGCCCGAGATCGGTGGCGCCGCAGCCCACGTTGATGTTGGCCCCATCGGGGGCGGCACCGAGCGTCGTCACGTCGGCCCCCAGACGCGTGAGCACGGCGGGCCCGATCTGGGAGTACGCGCCGTTCGCACAGTCGACGGCGATGCGCAGCCCCGCGAGATCGACACCGAAGCGCTGGCAGACGATGTCCGCGTACTCGGCACCGAGCTCTGCACCCGGCTCGACACCACCACCGCCGCCGCCAGGGGTGTCGAGGAGTGCCTCGATCTCCCGTTCCTCCTCGTCGCCGAGCTTCAGACCGCCGGGAGCGAAAAGCTTGACCCCGTTGTACTCGGGCGGATTGTGCGACGCCGACAGCACCACGCCCAGGCCGTCGGCGAGCAGCGCCACCGCCGGTGTGGGCAGCACCCCGCCGAGCACGGCGGTGCCGCCCGCAGCCTCGATCCCGCGTGCGAGCGCCGCCTCGAGCTCGGGCCCGGAGCCTCTCGTATCGCGGCCGACGAGAACGCGTCCTCCGCCCACCCACAGCGTCGCTGCCCTGCCGAGACGCTCGACGAGCTCGGCGGTCAGCGTCTCGCCGACGACGCCTCGTACGCCATCCGTTCCGAAGTGCTGTCGCGCGGCCGTCATGGGAGATCGGGGTGGGACATCGCGTCCCACCGACACAAGCCCGACGTTACCGCTTGCTGAACTGCGGGGCCTTGCGAGCCTTGTGCAACCCGGCCTTCTTGCGCTCGACCTTGCGTGCGTCCCGCGTGAGGTACCCCTCGCGCTTCAGCGGAACGCGAAGCTCGGGGTCGGCCTCGACGAGAGCACGGGCGATGCCGTGGCGGATCGCTCCTGCCTGGCCGGACGGGCCTCCACCGTGCACACGGACACGCAGGTCGTACGTTCCCGCGGCACCGGCGGTCTCGAGCGGGGCGAGCGCAAGCGAGCGGTGCGTGGCGCGCGGGAAGTACTCCTCCATCGTGCGCCCGTTGATCCACGTCGCGCCGTCGCCGGGGCGAAGGATGACCCGCGCGACCGACGTCTTGCGCTTCCCGGTGCCTGAGTACTGAGCGATCTCTGTCATTCGTCCGTGGATTCTAGAGATCCAGTGGCTTCGGCTGCTGCGCCTCGTGCGGATGCTGGTCGCCGGCGTAGACCTTGAGCTTGCGGATCTGCGCCGACGCGAGCTTGTTCTTCGGCAGCATGCCCTTCACCGCCTTGCGGATCACCTCGGTAGGTCGCCGCTCGAGCTGCTCGCGGAGCGTGCGCTCCTTCAGCCCACCCGGATAGCCGGTGTGCCAGCGCACCATCTTCTCGTCGAGCTTCTTGCCCGTGACGTGGATCTTCTCGGCGTTGACGACCACGACGAAGTCCCCCGTGTCGACGTGCGGCGTGTAGATCGGCTTGCCCTTGCCGCGCAGCGTGTCGGCGATGCGCGTGGCGAGGCGACCGAGCGTCTGCCCCTCGGCATCCACGACGTACCAGTCGCGCTGGACGTCGCCAGGTTTGGCGGTCATGGTCTTCATTCGCAGAAAGAGGACGGTCGTCGACCGCCGGCGGCAGATGGTAGCAGCCCGTCCTTGCCGCTGCCGTTTCTGGGATTCTGCAAGGCGTGGCGCTGCGTGACCAGATCGAGCTGCTCGTCGAGCGCGACCACACCGAGCCGCATCGCGTGCTCGGCGCACACCGCGCGCGCGGTGGCGTCATGGTGCGCGCGCTCCAACCCGGTGCGACGCGGGTTCGCGCCCTCCCCGCCGCGGGCGAGCCCGTCCGCCTGCGGCGCGTGCATCCCGGCGGCGTGTTCGCCGGGCTGGTCCACGGCGGCTCGCTGCCGCTGCGTTACGAGCTGGAGACGACCTGGCCGGACAACAGCACCGTCGTGTCAGCCGACGCGTACGCCTTTCCGCCCACGCTCGGCGAGCTCGACCTCCACCTGCTCGCCGAGGGGCGGCACGAACAGCTGCAGACGGTACTCGGCGCGCACCAGCGCACGGTCGACGGCATCGACGGAGTCGCCTTCGCGGTGTGGGCGCCCTCGGCACGGAGCGTCAGCGTCGTCGGCGACTGGAACGGCTGGGACGGTCGCCGGCAGCCGCTGCGGAGCCTCGGTGGCTCGGGGATCTGGGAGCTGTTCGTCCCAGGTGTGGAGGAAGGGGCGCGCTACAAGTTCGAGCTGCGCGACCGCGACGGCATGTCGCAGCTGCGAGCTGACCCGGTGGCCGCTGCCGCCGAGGCGCCACCAGCGACCGCCTCCATCGTCGCGATCGACCGGCACGAGTGGAGCGACGCCGCGTGGCTGGAGCACCGCGGGTCGTCACGGCCGTGGACAGAGCCCGTGTCGATCTACGAGGTGCACCTCGGCTCGTGGCGGCGCGAGCCGCTGGAGCAGAACCGTTCATTGACCTATCGGGAGCTCGCGGAGGAGCTACCCGCGTACGTGGCCGACCTCGGCTTCACGCACGTCGAGCTCATGCCGGTGATGGAGCACCCCTTCGGCGGCTCGTGGGGCTACCAGGTCACCGGGTACTTCGCGCCGAGCGCACGGTTCGGGACGCCCGACGGCTTTCGGGCCCTGATCGACGCGTTGCACGCGCACGGCATTGGCGTGATCCTCGACTGGGTGCCCGCGCACTTCCCGTCCGACGAGTTCGCGCTCGCTCGCTTCGACGGCACGGCGCTGTACGAGCACCAGGACCCTCGCCTCGGCAGGCATCCCGACTGGGACACGCTGATCTTCAACTACGGACGCGTCGAGGTGCGCAACTTCCTACTCGCGAGCGCGCTCCAGTGGCTCGAGGGCTACCACGCAGACGGTCTCCGCGTGGACGCGGTGGCGTCGATGCTCTACCTCGACTACTCGCGGCAGGAGGGCGAGTGGGTCGCCAACGTCCAGGGCGGACGCGAGAACCTCGAGGCGGTCGCGTTCCTGCGCGAGCTGAACGAGGTCGCGCACCGTCGCGTGCCCGGCATGATCATGGCCGCGGAGGAGTCGACCGCCTGGCCGGGTGTCTCTCGACCGACCGACCAGGGCGGGCTGGGCTTCGGCTTCAAGTGGAACCTGGGCTGGATGCACGACACGCTGGCGTACGTCGGGCGGGAGCCGGTGCACCGGCGCTTCCATCACGACGAACTGACGTTCAGCCTCGTGTACGCGTTCTCCGAGCACTTCCTGCTGCCGCTCTCGCACGACGAGGTCGTCCATGGCAAGCGATCGCTCCTGGAAAAGCTGCCGGGCGATCGCTGGCAGCAATTCGCGACGTTGCGTGCTCTGTACGGCTACATGTGGGCGCATCCCGGCAAGCAGCTGCTGTTCATGGGCGGCGAGCTCGGGCAGGAGCGGGAGTGGGACCACGACGGCAGCGTCGACTGGCACCTGCTCGAGCAGCCAGAGCACGAAGGCGTCCAGGCGCTCGTCCGCGACCTGAACCGGCTCTACCGGGCCGAGCCGGCGCTGTGGCAACTCGACGCCGATCCGGACGGGTTCCGCTGGATCTCCCCTGACGACCGCGACGCCAACACGATCGTGTTCGCCCGCCTGTCTGCCGGGGGCGAGCGGGAGCTCGTCTGCGCGTGCAACTTCTCGCCGCTTCCTCGGCTCGGCTACCAGATCGGCCTCTCCCGCCCAGGACGGTGGCTCGAGGTGCTGAACACGGACGCGACCCGGTACGGCGGCTCTGGCGTCGGCAACGAGGGGGCCGTGGAGGCGACCGCACAGCCGTCCCACGGGCTGCCCTGCTCGGCGGAGATCACGGTGCCGCCGCTCGGTGTCGTCTGGCTCGTGCCCGAGGGCCGATGACGGAGACACGAGCGGGCAGCCCGCTCCCGCTCGGAGCCAGCTGGGACGGTCGCGGGACGAACTTCTCGCTCTTCTCGGCCCACGCCGAGCGCGTCGAGCTCTGCCTCTTCGATGACGCCGATCGTGAGACACGGATAGAGGTCGCGCACCGGACCGCCGACGATTGGCACATGTACGCGGAGGGAGTCGGACCGGGACAGCGCTACGGGTATCGCGTGCACGGGCCGTACCTCCCCGCCGAGGGTCATCGTTTCAACCCGGCGAAGCTGCTCGTAGACCCCTACGCGAAGGCCATCGACGGCTCCGTCCGCCATGGGCTGGCCGAGACACATGCGTATCCGGCGGGCGGCGACCCGGACTCCCAGCTCGACACGACCGACGATGCCCAGGCCGTTCCCAAGTGCGTGGTCGTCGACGACTCCTTCGACTGGGAAGGCGATACGCGGCCCGAGACACCGTGGGCCGAGACCGTGATCTACGAGATGCACGTCAAAGCCTTCACGATGCGCCACACGGGCGTGCGGAGCGATCTCCGCGGAACGTACGCGGGCGTCGCGTCCGACGCGTCGATCGCCCATCTCGTCGACCTCGGCGTGACCGCGGTCGAGCTCCTCCCCGTCCACCACGCCGCCGACGAGCCGTTCCTCCACGAGCGGGGGCTGACGAACCACTGGGGCTACTCGACGCTGGGCTTCCACGCGCCGCACGCCGGCTACGCGGCGAGCGGCTCCCGCGGCGAGCAGGTGCGCGAGCTCAAGGGGATGGTGAAGGCGCTACACCGGGTCGGGATCGAGGTGATTCTCGACGTCGTCTACAACCACACCTGCGAGGGCGACCACCGCGGACCGACGCTCTCGCTGCGCGGCATCGACAACAGCTCCTACTACCGGCTCGACCCGCACGACCCTCGCCGCTACGTCGACGTCACCGGAACCGGCAACAGCGTCGACCCGAGCGAGCCGGCGGTGCTGCGGTTGATCATGGACTCGCTGCGCACGTTCGCGGCCGACTATCACGTCGACGGCTTCCGCTTCGATCTCGCCGTGGCCCTCACGCGCGACTCGAGTGACGGCGGCCGCCACTCCGCGTTCCTCGATGCCGTCGGCCAGGATCCGGTGCTGTCACGTCTCAAGCTGATCGCCGAGCCGTGGGACCTCGGCCCGGACGGCTACCGGCTCGGGGCGTTTCCCGCTCCCTGGGCGGAATGGAACGACCGCTACCGCGACGGCGCGCGCGACCTGTGGCGCGGCCGGGTGCGGCTGGGCGAGCTGGCAGCGCGCTTCACGGGCTCGAGCGACGTCTACGCGCCGGGCGGAAGGGGACCGTCTGCCTCGGTGAACTTCGTCACCTGCCACGACGGCTTCACGCTCGCCGACCTCGTGGCATACGAGCACAAGCGGAACGAGGCGAACGGAGAGGAGGGTCGTGACGGAACCGACGACAACCGGTCGTGGAACTGCGGGATCGAAGGCCCGACCGACGACCCCGAGATCGTGGCGCTGCGGCAACGGCAGCAGCGCAACCTGCTGGCCACCCTTTTCCTCTCACAAGGCGTGCCCATGCTGCTCGCCGGCGACGAGCTCGGGCGCACGCAACACGGGTCGAACAACGCGTGGTGCCAGGACAACGAGCTCTCGTGGCTCGACTGGGAGCTCGACGAGGACCGGCAGCGGCTGCTTGCGTTCACGCGGCGCTTGACCGCCCTCCGACGCGGTCACCCGGTCCTGCGACGGACGGAGTTCCTCGCGGGAAGGGCCACCAACGCGCCCGGGCTGCCCGACGTCGCATGGGTCCGACCCGACGGCGAGGCGATGGCCGATGGAGACTGGGACCGGCCGGGTGGGGCTCTCGGCGTCTTCCTCAACGGTGGGTCGAGCCCGGGACTCACCGCGTCGAGCGAGCCGACGTCTATCTCCTCGTTTCTCGTCCTGCTCAATGCGGGCGCTGACAACGTCGTGTTCCAGCTACCGCAGCTGCTCGGTGAGAAGTGGACGCTCGAGCTCTCGACCGCCGATCCGGACGCGGCTCGTGCCTCGCACGAGGGCGGAGGCACGGTCGCGGTCGGTGCACGGGCACTGGTCCTGCTGCGACGCGACGAGACCGTCGCCGCCGCGTCGGGTTCGCCCGCAGGCGAGTCGCGCTACGATGGCTGAAGCGAATGGGGAGCTCGGGCGACCGGGCTGAGAGGGCGGCTCGTGTGCCGCCGACCCTAGAACCTGACCTGGGTAATGCCAGCGGAGGAAAGCGCGTGCAGCATCCCGCAATCGTCGTCGTCGCAGCCGGAGAGGGTCCGGACGTGCGCGCACTGCTGCCCGAAGCGGCGTTCGTGATCGCAGCCGACGGAGGCGTCGAGCGAGCGCACGCGCTCGGTCTCGAGGTCGCGCTCGTCGTCGGCGACCTCGACTCGGCGTCACCTGAGGCAGTAGCCGCCGCGAAGGGAAGGGGCGCGGTCGTGGCGCGCCATCCGACCGAGAAGGACGCAACCGACCTCGAGCTGGCGCTCGAGGAGGCGGCGTCGCGCTCGCCGCTGCGTCTCGTCGTCGTCGCGAGCGCGGCAGGCCGCCTCGACCACCTGCTCTCGTCGCTGCACGTACTCGCGTCGCCGGCTCTCGCCGGTATCGAAGTCGACGCCCTCGTCGGGGACGCGCTCGTGCACGTCGTGCGGGACGAGCGGCTGATCCACGGCCGGCACGGAGAGCTGGTGACGCTGCAGCCCATCGGCGGCCCGGCGGAGGGTGTGACCACGAACGGCCTGGCCTATCCGCTGGAAGGAGAGACCCTGCACCTGTTCTCGAGTCGCGGAGTGTCGAACGTGCTCTCAGGGACCACGGGTCGCATCGCGGTCGTGCGAGGCACTCTTCTCGCGATCCGATCGAATCCTCCCGGAGCGCCACGATGAGCCGCCTTGTGACGATCAGTTACAAGGCAGTGAGAGCCGACGTCGTGGCTGTGTTGCTCGCGTCCGCGGTCGCGATGGCCGGGGCCTTCGCCGGCTGTGGCGGCGATGAGAGCGTGCCGACCGAGGTGGTGCTCGTCACCCACGACTCGTTCGCGGTCTCCAAGGACGTGAGGGAGGCCTTCGAGCGCGAGAGCGGGCTGAGGCTGAGGCTGCTGCAGGCGGGCGACGCGAACGAGACGGTGAACCGCGCGCTCCTCACCGCCGGCGATCCGCAGGGCGACGTGCTGTTCGGGCTCGACGACAACCTGCTCTCGCGCGCACTCGGCAGCGACCTCTTCGACGCCTACGCGTCGCCGGAGCTGGCCGCGGTCGGCGACGAGTTCCAGCCGCTCGACGACCACGTGACGCCGATCGACCACGGCGAGGTCTGCCTCAACATCGACCGCGCCTGGTTCGCCTCACGCGGGGTCGATCCGCCGACGACGCTGGACGATCTCGCCGAGCCGACGTATCGAGGGCTGCTCGTGGTCGAGAACCCCGCGACGTCGAGCCCCGGTCTCTCATTTCTCTTCGCCACGATCGCGCGCTACGGCGACGCCGGCTGGATGGACTACTGGCAACGCCTCCGCGACAACGACGTGCTCGTCGTCGACGGCTGGGAGGAGGCCTACACACAGCAGTTCTCAGGGGCCAGTGGCAGTCCCGGGAAGCGGCCGATCGTCGTCTCCTACGCGACGAGCCCGGCGGCCGAGGTGATCTTCGCAGGACGGCCTCTCGACGAGTCGCCGACGGCAGCGGTCGACGACGGGTGCTACCGCCAGGTCGAGTACGCCGGGGTGCTGCGCGGCGCACGAAACCCCGACGGGGCCGAGGCGCTGATCGACTTCATGCTCTCCGAGCGGTTCCAGGCCGACGTCCCCGGTTCGATGTTCGTCTATCCCGTCCGCGGTGGCGTCGCGCTCCCGAGTGAGTTCCAGCAGCACGCGATCGTGCCCGAGAGCCCCGTCTCGTTCCCGGCCGACGTGATCGCAGCGGCCCGGGACGGCTGGATCGACAGCTGGACGGAGATCGTGCTGCGGTGAGCAACCGGGCCGAGCGTTCGGCACTCGCCGTGGTGCCGCTCTGCTTCCTCGCCGTGTTCTTCGCCTGGCCGCTCGCCGCCATCCTCGAGCGGAGCCTCGTCTCCGAGGGGCGGCTCGACCTCCCCTTCGCTGTGCTCACGAGCAAGTCGACCCTCGACGTGGTGTGGTTCACCGCCTGGCAGGCGACCGTGTCCACGGCGCTAGCAGTCGCTGCCGCCCTGCCACTGGCGTGGGCAATCGCCCGCTTCGCCTTCCCGGGGCGGCGTCTCGTGGAGGCGCTCGTGCTCGTCCCTTTCGTGCTCCCCACGGTCGTCGTCGCGACCGCGTTCGTGGCGCTGCTGCCGGACGGCGTCGAGCGCACCGTGTGGGCAATCCTGCTCGCGCACGTGTTCTTCAACGTCGCCGTCGTCGTGCGTCTCGTCGGCTCGTACTGGGGCGCGCTCGACGCGCGAGCCTGGGACGCCGCGGCGACGCTCGGAGCAGGGCCCGTACGACGCTTCCGTTCGCTCACGCTGCCGGCCCTTTCCCCGGCGCTCGCGGCCGCGGGGTCGATCGTCTTTCTCTTCTGCTTCACGTCGTTCGGCGTGATCTTGATCCTCGGCGGGCCACGGTTCGCGACGCTGGAGACGGAGATCTACAACCAGGCGGCGCGCGCGTTCGACCTCCGCACCGCCGCGGCGCTCGCTCTGCTCCAACTCGCCGCGGTTGCACTCGTCGTCGTAGTGGCCGGACGGCTCGAGCGCCGCCTCGGTGGCACGCGGCCCGCGAGGGGCTCGAGGGCCCGCCGCCCGGTCGGACCCGAGAGGGCATGGGTGATGCTCGCGGTGGGCGGGTCGCTCGCTCTGCTGGCGCTGCCCCTGGTGACGCTCGTCGAGCGCTCACTTGTCGTGCCCGGCGGCCACGGCTTCGATCACTACCGCCGGCTGGCAGAGGAGACGCCTGCGCTCCTCGTCGTCCCCTGGCACGCGATCGTCAACTCGCTGCTCTTCGCGTCGCTCGCCGCCGCGATCGCCCTCGCCGTCGGCATCCCCGTGGCCGTTCTCGCCGTGCGGTCTGCCGGAGGCCCGCTGGACACGCTCGTCATGCTTCCGCTCGGCGCCTCGGCGGCGATGCTGGGGTTCGGGTTCCTGCTCGCATTCGCGGATCCACCACTGGCGCTGCGCGGCTCGATCGTTCTCGTCCCGGTGGCGCAGGCTCTCGTCGCCACGCCGTTCGTCGTCCGCTCGCTGTCCCCCGCGCTGCGTTCGGTCGACCCGCGGTTGCGCGAGGCTGCAGCCGTGCTCGGAGCGACGCCGGCGCGAGTACGTCGTGAGATCGACATGCCGCTCGCGGCGCGGGCGCTCGCCGTCGCCGCCGGCCTGGCGTTCGCGATCGCCCTCGGGGAGTTCGGTGCCACGGTCTTCATCGCGCGCGCCGAGTGGCCGACGCTACCGGTGGCGATCTTCCGCTTCCTCGGCCGTCCCGGCGCCGAGAACGTCGGCCAGGCGATGGCGCTGTGCGTCGTCCTGATGACCCTGACCGCAGCCGGAGCGGTCGCCGCCGACCGCGTCCTCGGCCGACGCCGGGTGCCGTCGTGATCCGCCTCGACGGGATCGAAGTTGCCCTCGGAGGACAGCGCGTACTCGACCACATCGAACTCGTGGCCGACGAGGCAGCGACGCTGGCCCTACTCGGCCCCAGCGGCTCGGGGAAGTCCACGCTGCTGCGTGTCGTCGCGGGCCTGCAAGAACCGGCTGCCGGGAGGGTCATCTTCGACCGCGTGGACGTCACCGCCGTGCCCGCGCACCGCAGGGAAGTCGGGCTCGTCTTCCAGGACGCCGTCCTGTTCCCGCACCGGACGGTCGGCGAGAACGTCGGCTTCGGGCTTCGCGTGCGCGGGGAACGCCGCGACGTCGAGCGCCGCCGAGTCTCGGAGCTGCTCGAGCTCGTCGGGCTCTCGGGAGCCGAGGGACGCGACGTCGGCACGCTCTCGGGCGGCGAGGCCCAGCGGGTCGCGCTCGCTCGCGCCCTCGCCCCCGCACCGCGCGCCTTGCTGCTGGACGAGCCGCTCGCCGCGCTCGACGGCCCGCTACGCGACCGTCTCCGCGACGACCTTCGCGACCTCTTCCAGATGCTCGGTCTCACCGTCATCCACGTCACCCACGACGTCGGCGAGGCGTTCGCGCTCGGCCGACGAGTCGCCGTCTTGCGGAACGGCCGGATCGCGCAGGTAGCGGCCCCGGACGAGCTCTGGGCGCGCCCCGTCGACGAATGGGTCGCGCGCTTCCTCGGCATGCGCAACGTCACGAGCGACGGCGGCGGTCGCCGCGTCGTGCGTGCCGAGGCCGTGCGGGTAGTCGCCGGCGACGACGCAGTCGTGCTCGGCGTCGAGCGCCGCGGGCCGCTCACGATGGTCACGGTCCGTCGGGACAGCGGCATCGAGCTCGAGGCTGCCGCGACGACGCTCGAGCCACCGCACCCGGGAGATCGGGTCGGCATCGAAATCGATCCTGCCGGGATCGTCGACGTCGCGCGGGACCCGTACGCTGAGACATAGGCGGTCCTGCAGCCGTCCCTGCGATGGCCACGACGACGTTGCACACAGTGCTGACCAACTCCCTCCGCGGAGTGCAACGACTCGATGGCGGATTCGGGCTCGCCGTCGGCCGGCCGGCGGAGCCCGAGCCTACGGCGATCGCCGCGCTCGCCCTGGACGACGCGGCGGCTCGCGCGTGGCTGGCCACACGTCAGGCAGCGAACGGAGGCTTCGCCGAGCGGGAGGGTCTGGTGGAGGACTGCGCCACGTCCGCCGTTGCGGCGCTCGCGCTCGAAGGGCACGACGCCGCGTTGCGCGCGCTCGACTATGCGATCGCTCGCCGGTCACCGCAGATCGGCGAGAGCGGCGAGAGCGGCGACGAGGACGATGACGGACTGGACGGCTGGGGCTGGACGCCCGATACGTACTCGTGGGTCGAGCCGACGAGCCGCGTGCTGCTCGCGACGCGCCTGCTCCGACCGGCCGACCGCGTGACGCGGGAGGAGGCGGTACGGCTGCTCGAGGAGCGGCACTGCCCGGACGGCGGGTGGAACTACGGCAACGCGACGGTACTCGGAGTCGACCTTCGCGGGTACGCACAAACGACCGCGGCCGCGTTGCTCGCGCTCCTCGGCTCGGGCTCCACCTCCATCGACCGCGGGCTGGCATTCCTGCGACGAAGCTGGCCGGACGAGCCCGGCGGGCTGACGCTCGCACAGTCGCTCGTCGTGTTCCGGCTGACCGGTGACGGCAATTCCGCACGTGACGTTGAAGACGCGCTGACAGAGGTTCACAGGCGCACCGGGTTCCTCGGCAACGTGCTGGTGGTCGCCTGGGCAGCGCTCGCCTCGGCGCCGGTGCAGCGACTAGCCATGTTCGGAGCAGCGAGTTGAGTGGCGCGCCTCTCTCCCGGCGGCGGCTCCTCGTCCGTGCCGGTGCCGCAGCAACGGCGGCGGTGGGCCTCGGCGCACTGGCGGAGGACTGGCTGCGTCGGCCGCCGCCGCGCTTCGACCGCGCTCTGTTCCCCGACCCACCGCCGGCGTCCGCCGCCGTGCTGAGGGCGACCGGCTACGACGGCGCGCTGGACGACCTCCTCGTCGACGGCCTGCGCACCGTGGGTGTGGACGTGCGAAACCGCTCGGTCCTACTCAAGCCGAATCTCGTCGAGCACAACGAGGGGCCCGTGAACACCGATCCACGGCTCGTGGCAGCTGCCGTCGTGGCGATGCGTCGGCTGGGAGCACGGGAGGTCGTCGTCGGCGAGGGGCCGGGTCACCGCCGCGATGTCGAGGCTGTTCTTGTCGCCTCGGGTCTGTACGACGCACTGCGCGACGTCGGCGCCCGCTTCGTCGATCTCAACTCGGCGGAGCTCGTCAGGCGCCCACTTCGCACGCGCTTCACGGATCTCCGCGAACTCTGGCTACCGCGCCCGGTCGTGGAAGCAGATCTCGTCGTCTCCATGCCCAAGCTGAAGACGCACCACTGGGTCGGAGTCACGCTGTCCCTCAAGAACCTTTTCGGTTGCGTCCCCGGGCGGGTCTACGGCTGGCCCAAGAACGTGTTGCACTTCCAGGGCATCGAGTCCTCGATCCTCGACATCGCGGCCGCGGTCCGGCCGGGTCTCGCGATCGTGGACGGGATCGTGGGTATGGAGGGAGACGGACCCATCCTCGGCGACGCTCGACCCGCCGGCGTGATCGTGGTCTCCACCGATCCGGTCGCCGCCGATGTCAGTGCCGCACGGTTGATGGGGATCGACGGGGAGAAGGTGCGCTACCTGCGCGACGCGGGGTCGTTCCTCGGCCAAGCGCGACTCGAGCGGATCGAGCAGCGTGGCGAGGATCTCGAGCGAAGCGCAACCCAGTTCGCGCTGGTCGAGCACTTCCGCGATCTCGCGTTACGCGCGTGAGCGGCGGCATGGTTCGCCGACGCGTCGTCGTTCACGGCCTCGTCCAGGGCGTCTGGTTCCGGGAGTCGACCAGGCGTCTCGCCGAGCGACACGCCGTCGCCGGCTGGGTGCGCAATCGTGACGACGGCGCGGTGGAGGCGGTCTTCGAGGGAGACGAGGACTCGGTCTCGCTGCTGGTCGACTTCTGTCGCAGCGGGCCACGTGGGTCTGTCGTCACGGACGTCGAGGAGACCGACGAGCCTCCGCAGGGTCTCAGCGGGTTCGCCGTCCGATGACCGCGGGGGTCACTCCCACTCGATCGTGGCGGGCGGCTTCGACGAGAGGTCGAGAGCGACGCGGTTGACGCCGCGCACCTCGTTGATGATCCTCGAGGAGATCGTCTCCAGTACGTCGTAGGGGATGCGAGCCCAGTCGGCCGTCATCGCGTCCTCCGACGTGACCGCGCGCAGCACGATCGGGTACGCGTACGTCCGCTCGTCACCCTGGACGCCGACCGAGCGGATCGCCGGCAGCACGGCAAAGCACTGCCACAGCTCACGATAGAGGCCCGCGCGGCGCACTTCCTCGAGCAGCACGGCGTCGGCGACGCGAAGGATCTCCAACCGCTCCTCCGTGACGTCGCCGATGATGCGGATGGCGAGACCCGGGCCAGGGAATGGATGGCGCCACACCATCCGCTCCGGCAGGCCGAGCTCCTCGCCGACGCGCCGCACCTCGTCCTTGAACAGCAACCGCAGCGGCTCGACGAGCTCCATGCGCATGTCGGCGGGCAGACCGCCGACGTTGTGGTGGGACTTGATGGTGGCGGCCACGCCGACTTCGCCGCCCGACTCGATCACGTCCGAGTAGAGCGTTCCCTGCACGAGAAAGCGGACGTCGCCGAGCTTGCCCGCCTCCTCCTCGAAGACGCGGATGAACTCCTCGCCAATGATCTTCCGCTTCTCCTCCGGGTCGGTCACACCGGCGAGCCGCGCGAGGAAGCGCTCACGCGCGTCCACGTGCACGAGCGGGACGTGAAAGTGCCCGCCGAACGTCTCCACCACCTCCTCTGCCTCGTTTGCGCGCAGCAGGCCGTGGTCGACGAACACGCAGGTGAGCTGGTCACCGACCGCCTTGTGCACGAGCAGCGCCGCGACGGCCGAGTCGACACCGCCCGACAGCCCGCAGATCACCTGCTCGGAGCCGACCTGGGCCCGGATCCGCTCGACCTGCTCCTCGATCACGGCTGCCGGCGTCCAGGCAGGCGGCGCGCCCACGATCTCGTAGAGGAAGTTCTTCAGTACCTCCTGCCCGTGAGGCGTGTGCACGACCTCCGGGTGGAACTGCACGCCGTACCAGCCGCGGCTCTCGTCCTCGAAGGCGGCGATCGGCGTCGACGGCGACGAGGCCGTCACGCGCGCGCCGGCGGGAGGGGCGGTCACGGAGTCGCCGTGGCTCATCCAGACGGTTTGCTCGGCCGGCAGATCGTGGAAGAGGAGCGACTCCTCCGCCTCGAGCTCCGTCTTCCCGTACTCCGAGGCACCGGTCGCAGCGACGGCGCCACCGAGGTCGCGGGCCATCAACTGCATGCCGTAGCAGATGCCGAGAGTCGGGACTCCCAGCTGGAACACGTCCGGGTCGATGGTGGGCGCGCCGTCCGCGTAGACCGACGCGGGGCCGCCCGAGAGGATCAGACCCATCGGGTTCCGCGTGCGGATCTCGGCGGCAGACAGCCTGTGCGAGACGAGCTCCGAGAAGACGCGCGCCTCGCGCACGCGCCGGGCGATCAGTTGGCTGTACTGGCCCCCGAAGTCGAGGACGAGCACCGGTCTGTCCTCCGGCCCCGGCGCTGGGCCGGGGAAGGGCACGATCTCCGCGGGCTCGGGGCTCATCCGCGGCGGTAGTTCGGTGCGTCCTTCGTGATCGTCACGTCGTGCGGATGGCTCTCCCGCAAACCGGCGCCGGTGATGCGGACGAAGCTCGAGTGCTCCTGCAGATCCGCGACCGTCGGCGTGCCACAGTACCCCATCGCCTGGCGGAGGCCGCCGACGAGTTGGACGACGATCGGCGCCAGCGGGCCCTTGTAGGGGACCCGGCCTTCGATCCCCTCCGGGACGAGCTTGTCGACGTCCTCGACGTCGCCCTGGAAGTACCGGTCCTTCGAGAACGACCGGGCTTTCATCGCGCCGAGCGAGCCCATCCCGCGGTACTCCTTGAAACGCTCGCCCTGGACGAGGATGACGTCGCCCGGAGCTTCGTCGGTGCCGGCGAGCATCGAGCCGACCATCACCGTGTCGGCACCCGCGGCGATCGCCTTGGCGACGTCGCCGGAGGACGTCACCCCACCGTCGGCGATCACCGGCACACCCCGCTCTGCTGCGACGAGCGCGCAGGCGTGCACGGCGGTGATCTGGGGGACTCCGACGCCGGCCACGACTCGCGTCGTGCAGATCGACCCGGGGCCCTGCCCCACCTTGATCGCATCCGCGCCGACATCGATCAACGCCTCGGCGGCTTCGGCCGTCGAGATGTTGCCGGCGACCACGTCCACCGTGTGGGCTCCCTTGACGCGGCCGACGATCTCGATCACGCCCACTGAGTGGCCGTGCGCCGTGTCGACGACGATCGCGTCGACGTCTGCCGCCACGAGCGCAGCCGCCCGCTCGAGCGCGTCCGGCCCGACCCCGACTGCCGCGGCAACGCGCAACCTGCCCTGGTCGTCCTTCGTCGCGGACGGATACCTGACCCGCTTCTGGATGTCCTTGACCGTGATCAGGCCCTTGAGCCGCCCGTCCGCGTCGACGATGGGGAGCTTCTCGATCTTGTGCCGTCCGAGGATTGCCTGCGCCTCGGTGAGCGTTGTGCCGACGGGAGCTGTGACGAGATCACGGCTCGTCATCACCGAGCCGACGGTCGCCGTCGGGTCCGCGTCGAAGCGGAGGTCGCGGTTCGTGAGGATGCCGACGAGCACGCCGTCCGCATCGGTCACGGGCACACCCGAGACCCGGTAGTGCGCCATCAGCGCGAGCGCGTCCCCGACCAGGGCATCGGGCGGCAACGTGACCGGCTCCACGATCATCCCGGCCTCCGACCGCTTCACCTTGTCGACCTCGGCGACCTGATCCTCGATCGAGAGGTTCCGGTGCAGGACGCCAATCCCCCCCTCGCGCGCGAGCGCGATCGCCAGTCGGGCCTCGGTCACAGTGTCCATGGCGGCAGAGACGATCGGGATCTCGAGCGTGACCGACCGCGAGAAGCGCGTCACGACGGATACGTCGTTCGGAAGCACCGCCGACTCCGCAGGCACCAGCAGGACGTCGTCGAAGGTCAGGCCCTCGCGAGCGAACTTCTCGCCGAGCTCGGCGTCGCGACGCAGGCGGTCGAGCTCGGCGTCGATGCTCACGAGCGACTCCACGAACACAACGGCCCAGGCGCGACGACGCTGCCCGGGCCAGGAGAACGCGTTGTGCTCGGCACGACCAAGTGCATCGATCGTACACCAGGCGTCGGGGGCCCGAGCACGACGCAAACCGACCGCCTCCGGCCGCGGTGACGCTCAGCCGACGGGCTGGAGCTCGTTCAGCTCGACCGCGGCCGCCAGGCGCCGCGCCTCGGACGGGTCGAAGCGACCGGCACCCGCCTCGAGCACGGAGGCCGTCCCGGCGCCGACCGCCAGGCGCAGCGCATCCTCCAGCCCGAGCCCGTCAGCACGCGCCGAGAGCCATTGCGCGAGAAGCGTGTCACCGGCACCGACGACCGATACCGGCTCGAGCTGCGGCGCGATGGCCCTGAACCGCCTCACGCGGCGCTCCTCACGCACGAGCGCGTAGCAGCCCGTGTCGAGAGTGATCAGGACGTTGCGGGCCCCCAGCTCCGCGATCGAGTCGAGAGCCATCATGAAGTCGTCGTCGTCGAACAGCTCCTGGCCGACGAGCTGCTCGGCTTCGAGCTGGTTCGGCGTGACGAGCCAGGGCTCCGACTCGATCCCGCTTCGCAACGGCTGGCCTTCGGCGTCGAGCACGACCCTGACGTCGCGCCGCGAGACATCCTTGACCGCCTCCGCGTAGAAGCTCTCGTCGACGCCACGCGGCAGTGACCCGGCGAAGACCACGACATCTGCGCCGCGCACGAGGTAGTGAAGCTTGTCCATGAGCATGGCGAGCTCACCGTCGGTCACGAGCGGTCCCCACTCGTAGACCTCCGTGTGCGTGCCGCTCGTCGGGTCGATCACGAGCGTGGACGTCCGCGATTCGTCGCCGATGCGGACGAAGTCGTTGAGGATCGCCTCCGCGGTGAGCTCTTCGACGACGCGGATTCCCGTGCGTCCACCGGCGAGCCCGGTCGCAACGACCGGGACCTCGAGGCGCTTGAGTGCGCGCGCGACGTTGATGCCCTTGCCACCGGCCACCGTGATCACCTCGCTCGACCGGTGCCGATGACCGATCTGGAAGATCGGCACCGTGAGTGTCCGGTCGAGAGCAGCGTTGAGCGTAACGGTGACGATCACGCGGACCTCCTGTCGACTTCGACCATCACGTGACGAAGCCTACGAGATGGTGGATGGTTCGGCGCGCGACGAACGTCGCCTTGTCGAGCAGACCGGGCTCGTCGATCGAGCGGTCGGCGACGAGCGGCGCCTTGGCGACCAGGCGTCGACCGTCGAAGACGCGCACTTCGCCGAGCACGGCGCCGGCAACCACCGGCAACGAGATGACGACCGGTACCACGACCCGCTCGACGAGCGGCCGCTGCAGCGACGCCGGGCGCACGACGGCAGTGCCGGCGACGAGGCCGACGTCGGCGAGACCCCAGCCGGTCTCGGCCGTGGCGTACACACGACTCGGATCGACGACCTTCGAGGGACGGTACCGAGCCAGTCCCCACTCGAGCAGCGACTCGAGATCGCGATTCCGCGCTTCGCGACTCGGCGCGCCGAGCACGGAGGCGTAGACGGTCGCCCCATCCTGGCGTGCAGCAGCGACCTCAGTCCAGCCCGCGTCGTCGGTGTGCCCGGTCTTCCCTGCGATCAGCGACGGCATCCGGGCGAGGAGGTCGTTCGTCGTCTCGAGGCGTCGCCCGTCCGAGAGCACCGCGGCTCGCCGTCCGGCCCACTTTCGTACGAACGGGTCGCGTAGCGCGGCGCGGAGCAGGATCACCGTGTCTCGAGCCGACGACGACTGGCCCGGCTCGTCCAGCCCGTGAGGGTTCGTGAAGTTCGTTGCGGAGAGACCGAGCTCGGCCGCCTTCTCGTTCATGAGCGCGACGAAGCGCCGCTCGTCGCCGCCGGTGTGGAGAGCGAGGGCGGAGGCCGCGTCGTTTGCGCTCGCGACGAGAGCTGCGACCGCGAGGTCGCGGACCGTACGTCGCTCACCCGGGCGCAGCGAGAGGGTCGATTCCCCGATCTGCGTGGCGGCCGCGGGAACGACGACGGTCTCGTCGAGACCGGCGCGCTCGAGCGCGACGAGCACGGTCATCAGCTTCGTGATGCTCGCGATCGCTCGCGGCTCGTCGGGAGCGCGGGCAGCCAGGGTCGTCCCGTCGACCCCGCTCGTGATCACGTAGGCACGCGCCGACAGCTCGGGGGGCGCTGCAGCCCCGGCGGGGCCGGCGAGCGCCACGGCGAGCGCGGCCAGGACGAATGGACCCCAGCGCAGCAAACGGCCGGAATGGTACTCATCTGACGCGGAGCCGCCGTCCCGCGGCGAGCAACACCGCATCGACACCGGGGTTGAGGCGACGGAGCTCGTCGACGGTCGTGCCGGTGGCGGCGGCGATCGACTCCAGCGTGTCACCGGTGCGAACCACGACCACCTGCGGCCCGGCGACCGTGGCCGGAGGCGGTTGTGACGGCTCGTCGGTGGCTGGTCGAAGCCCGGACCGGACGAGCACCACCGCGACCGTGACCGCGAGCAGGAACGCAATCGGAGCGGCAAGTCGTGCCGCCGTGCGGCGGGTCTCGTCGTTCACCAGCCCGACGCAGCGCGCGTTGCCGACGCGATGCGGGCCGCCTCGGCACCGGCCGCGACGCGCCAGTCGTCGTCGCGCTCGCGGTACGCGTAGATGACCGACCGTGATGCGGTGACGAGCGCGCTCGCGGGGCCCGACGTGAACGCGCGTGCCACGTCGCCGGGCGAAGCTCCCTGCGCACCGACGCCCGGGAGCAGGATCACTGCCTGCGGCATGGCTCGCCTCGCCTCTCCGACGACCCGCGGGTAGGTGGCACCGACTACCGCGCCGACGCTCGAGAGCCCGCAGTCGCCGACCAGATCGCTGCCCCACTCGGCCACGAGCTCGGCCAGGTGACGCCACAACGGCTGCCCGTTCGAGAGCGTCACCTCTTGCACGTCTGCGGCGCCCGCGTTCGACGTGTGAACGAGCAGGAACACGCCGGCGCCGTGACGTCGACAGGCGGCGAGGTACGGGTCGATCGAGTCGCGGCCGAGGAACGGACTGGCCGTCAGCGCATCGGCCAGCGGCGGGCTCGAGCCTCTCGGCTCGAGAAAGGCTGCGGCGTAGGCGCGCGCCGTCGAGCCGATGTCCCCACGCTTCGCGTCCGCGATCACGAGCAGACCCGTCTCACGAGCATAGGCGCACACGGCCTCGAGAGCCCTCCACCCGTCCGCGCCGAGCGCCTCGAAGCACGCGACCTGAGGCTTCACACCGACGACGTGCGGCCCGACCGCATCCACGATGCCCCGACAGAAGCGCTCGACGGCGGCCCCGGCCGCGGCACCGCCGGCCGCCGCCTCTCCGCGCAACTCGACCGGCAGCAGGTCGACACGCGGATCGAGGCCCACGACGAGCTGGCTCTCCGACCGCTCGACCGCGGCGGCCAGGCGATCGGGGAACGGGACGACGGAAGGCTCGGCCGCGTGGTCATCGGTCACGCCGCACACGGTAGCCCGTCGGCAGCTGTGGCGATCGCAGCGGGGTCGAGCGGCGTCACGCGGAGCTCGGGCGGAGGACGCCGTAGGAAGCCGACGAGCACGCGCAGCTCCGCCGCGTGCTCGGGGGCGAGCGAGACGGAGCCGCGCAGCGCCTCCGCGACACCGGCCGCCGCCTCGTGACGGGCGCCCGAGCCGACGGGAACAACCCTACTTCCGGTGACCTGTCCGCGCGCGACGAAGAAGGCGCGAGCGAAGCCGGGATCGAGCGACGGTGCGAGCACGCAGACGGCCAGGGATCGCAGCTGCTCGAGCTCCTGCAGCGCGGCGACCACATCCTCGAGCGCGGTCACCCGGTCGCGCAGCCGCGCCGCGTCCTCGAAGCGCTGGGCGGCAGCGAGACGTCGCATTCGCGCCCGTACCGCAGGCAGGGCGGCAGCGGGATCGTCGGCGTCGTGGCCCTCGAGCGCGCGGGCCGCCCGCTGCGCGGTACGACGGGCGGTCAGCGGCCCATACGGAGTCTGTTCATCGCTGACCGTCCATCGCTCACCCCGACGCCTGAGATAGACGTGACGATCGGGACGGGTGCTGCGGGCGTTGGCCGGCGGGCGGAGGTCCCGAAGCCTCGCGAGCTCGAGCAGCGACGCCTCCAGCTCCGACCCCGTCCGTTGCCATTCGATGCGGTCGAGCGCCCCGAGCGCGGCCTCGACAGCCGGCCGCTGCCGGGCACCCGAGAAGTACGACCGGAGCCGGCTGCGAAGCTCGCGGGCCTTGCCGACGTACAGCGCCTGTCCGTGCCGGTCGAAGAACGTGTAGACGCCGGGGCCGCTCGGCGCTCCGGCGGTGAGCGAGCGCTTGGCGTGCAGCTTCCGCGCGCGCGGAGCGGACAGCTCGACGAGATCGGCGACAGAGCGTGCACCACGCTCCTGGGCGAGACCGATGAGCCGCAACAGGATCTCCGCCGTCGCGCGTGCGTCGGGGAGCGCCCGGTGGCACGGCTCGGTGGGCACGCCGAGGAAGTGGGCGAGTGACGCGAGCCCGACGCGGCGGAGCCTCCCCTGCAACAGGCGCCGCGCCAGCCAGACCGTGTCCACGACGGGCGCCGCTACGCGGCGACCCGTCAGCCGCTCCACTTCGTGGTCGAGGAACGCCATGTCGAAGCGCGCGTTGTGCGCGACGAGCACGGCGTCTCCCGCGAAGTCGAGGAAACGTCGCACGGCGAGCTCGGCCCGCGGAGCGCCACGGAGCGCGGCCGGGTGAATTCCTGTGAGCGCCGAGATCTCCGCAGGCAGGCGGACGCCGGGGTCGACGAGCGTCTCGAACGAGTCGGCCAACTCGAGCGCCCGCAGCCGCTGTGCGCCGATCTCACAGATGCGCGAGGATCCGGCTCGGAGACCTGTCGTCTCCAGGTCGAAGACGACGAAGTCGGCGGCGTCGAGTGGCGCATCCAGGCCGAGCTGAGTGGAGAGCCCGACCAGCCCTCCGCTCCGCCATGCCAGCCGCGCGTCACCGTCGACGACATCGTCGAGCAGCGCCCGTGCGATAGCTGTCGGTGAGCTCGTGAGCGCAAAGAGCGCGCAGGCCGCTTCGTCCGCACGGATGGGCCCTCGCCGCGCGAGCACGAGCTCGACGAGACGATCGGCGGCGTCGAAGGAGAGTTGCACTCCTCGAGCCTAGGCGAACATACGTTCGCATACAAGGTCTGGTGTTGGGCGAGGAGACGCTGAGGGCCGCCCCGGTGGGGCGGCCCTCTAGCCTGACGAGTGGGCCGCTAGTTGACGGCCTTCTTCAGCTGCGAGCCCGCCGAGAACTTCGGCACGGTCGCTGCCGCGATGTGTACGGGCGCGCCGGTCCGCGGGTTCACACCCATGCGGGCTTTCCGGTGCGTGGTGTGGAACTTGCCGAAACCGGTGAACGTCACCGCGTCGCCGCTCGCGAGCGTGCTCGAGACGACGTCGAGAAACGCGTCGACCGCGGCCCCGGCGTCGCGCTTCGTCATGTTCGCGCGGTCGGCGACCGCATCCACGAAGTCCTGCTTGGTCACGACATCTCCTCCTGGTTGGGGGTCTCGTCTCGACCGCCGGCAACGTACCAAGCCGGCGGGTGTGGCTCAACCATGCGGATTGTCGGCGCCCGCCCGCAACGCGAGAAGCTCGCTCGCGCGATAGAGGGCATGCAGGCGTACGCCGATGCGCGCGAGCGCGTCGGCCCCTCCCTCCTCGCGGTCGACGACGCAGAGCGCATGCCGGACGACGAGGCCTGCGTCCCGAACGGCAGCCACCGCCTCGGCGAGGGCGCCGCCCGACGTGACGACGTCCTCGACGAGACACACGACCTCGCCGCTTTGGAACGGACCTTCGATCCGGTGACCGGTGCCGTATTCCTTGGTTTCACCGCGGATGATGATGAAGGGCAGCCCGGACGCCATGGCTGCCGAAGCGGCCAGGGCGACGGCCCCCAGAGCCGGTCCGGCGAGTCTCGTGGCATCCGGCTCGATCTCCAGCGCCGCCCCGGCGAGGCGCTCGCCGAGCTCGCTGAGGAGGTCGGGTTGCGTCTCGAACCGGTACTTGTCCAGGTAGTAGCGCGACCGGCGACCCGAGCGAAGCAGGAAGTCGCCCTCCAGCAAGGCCGCGTCGACGAGCCTGCGTCCGAGCTCGTCGGGCGCCCCGCCCTTGGTCGTTCCCGTCATCGGGTGAGCGCCGTGCGGGCGAGCTCGACGAGGCGGTCACGGTCGGCGGAGGCTTCGTCGAGCGAGATCGACGAGCCGTCGGTGTAGCCGACGACCACGGAGGCGGTCGCGCCACCGGAGCGGCGGCGCCACACGCGGACGACCAGCCAGGCGGCCGCGGCAAGCATGAGCAACCTACGCATCAGCGCTCGCGATCCGGCGCAACGCGGTCCGCAGGTCGTAGAGCACCAGGCCCGAGCTGGCGTCGGGAACGGTGGTGGCGACGATCCGCCGTTCCGCGTCGCGCACGACCAGCACGCCGCCGTCGTCGAGCGCAACCCTGACGTGCTCGACGGCGGCATCGTCGGCCCGAACGCCGTCCGCGACGACCAGGAGCTCGCCTCCGACGAGGGCCAGCTCGGCGGTCCGCTCGTCGGTCGCCGTCGTGGCCAAGACGTCCCCGGCGCTCGAGAGCACAGCCTCCACGACCTGCGTCGAGAGCAGCGTGAGCTCGTCGAGGGCGGCCTGGGCGTCCATCGGCGCCGACGCTAGCAGAGCCCCGCAGCCGTGCGACTTGCCGTCGTGGGCCACGTGGCACACGGGAAGTACCCTGTCCCGGTGATCGGTCTCGCCATCCGCACCGTCCAGCGATTCCTCGCCGATCGCGGCACGCAGCTCTCGGCCATGATCGCGTACTACGCGCTGATCTCCTTCGTTCCCCTCGTCTTCCTCGGCCTCGCAGCGTTCGGTCTGTTCGAGGAGCAGGACGCGAACAGCGCGCTCGTCGAACGGTTGCACGAGATCCTGCCGGGAGCGCCCGTCGACGAGATCGTGGCATCGCTGGACGGCGTCCAGAGCGCTTCGCGGACGTTGGGGATCATCGGTGCGTTGCTCCTGGTCTGGAGCGCGCTCGGTCTGTTCGGGGCGCTCCAGACGGCGTTCAACATGGTCTACGACCGACCGCACCGGGCGTTCGTGCAGGGTCGCGGCGCCGGGATGGCCGTGCTCGTCCTCGCCATCGTCTCGGCCGTGGTGCTCTTCCTCACGGTCTCGGTCGTGAGCGGCATCGTCGCGCAGATCCTTCCGTGGGTCTCCTCACACGCGGGGATCGGCCTGATCGTCTCGTTCGGGACCGGCGCACTCGGCACGTTCGTCGTGCTCGGCATCGCCTACTTCGCGCTCACGAACGACACGATGTCGGTACGCGAGGTCGTGCCGGGCGCCGCCCTTGGCGCGGTCGCGATCCAGGTCACGTTCCAGGTCGTCCCGCTCTTCATGCGCATGACGTCGGACTCGCTCGCCGTGCAGATGCTCGGGTCGACGGCGCTGCTCCTGCTGTGGTTCTACGTGCTCGCGGTCGTCGTCGTGTTCTGCCACGAGCTGAACTGGTGCCTCGGTCGCGGCCGGACGGAGGCGCGCGCAGAGGCAATCGGCTAGACGGCTGCGGCGGCGAGCGCGGCGGCGGCCCGTGCGCGATGCGAGTTCATGCGCTTCCAGCCGTCCCCGAGCTCGGCGACCGTGGCGTCCTCGCCGGCGGGAACGAAGATCGGGTCGTAGCCGAAGCCCTCGTCCCCGCGCCGAGCGCCGACGGGGATCGAGCCCTCGAGCGCTCCCTGGACGACGACCTCGCGCCCGTCGGGGTCGATCGCCACGATCGTGCAGACGTAGCGGGCCCGACGTTCGGCGAGCCCGTCGAGCTCGGCCTGGATCCGCGACACGCCGTCGTCGGCCCAGCGAGCCGACTCCACGCCGGGCCGCCCCCCGAGCGCGGACGCCTCGATCCCCGAGTCCTCCCCGATCACCCACACCCCAGCCGGCGCATGCCGCCGGCCGAAGCGCGCCTTGCCGCGCGCGTTGTCCTCGTACGTGGCACCGCTCTCGGGCGGATAGTCGTCGCGCGCGAGCAGGTCGAGCTCCCAGCCGGGAAGCGCAGCCCGGAGCTCCGCCAGCTTGTGCGGGTTCGCGGACGCCAGGACGGCGCGGAAGGCGGTGTCAGGCACCGAGCCGAGGGCTGTCGGCGGCGGCGCGCTGCGCTGCGCCGAGCTCGGCGATCCCTCCGGCCGCGAGGTCGAGCATGCGGTCGAGCAGCTCGCGCGGGAACGCGTCGCGCTCGGCGGAGGCCTGCACTTCGACGAGGAGGCCGTCGCCGGTCATGACCACGTTCATGTCGGTGTCGGCGCGTGAGTCCTCCGAGTAGTCGAGGTCGAGGAGCGGCTCGCCGTCGACGATGCCGACCGACACGGCAGCGACCGTCCCCCGCAGCGCCTTGGCGAGCCCGAGCCGATCGAGCGCCCGATAGGCCGCGATGTAGGCACCCGTGATCGCAGCGCAGCGCGTCCCGCCGTCGGCCTGCAGCACGTCGCAGTCGAGCCAGAGCGTCCGGCTGCCGAGCGCCTCGAAATCACACACACCCCGGAGCGAGCGACCGACGAGCCGTTGGATCTCGACGGTGCGCCCGTCGGGGCGGCCGCGGGTGACGCCCCTCGGCGTCCGCTCGCCGGTCGAAGCGGGCAGCATCGAGTACTCCGCCGTCATCCAGCCGCGCCCCTTGCCGCGCAGCCAGCGCGGCACCTCTTCCTCCAGCGTTGCCGTGCACAGCACGACCGTGCGCCCCTGCGCGTACAGGACCGATCCGTCCGGCTGTTCGAGGAAGTCCGGCTGGACGTCCAGGGGCCGGAGCTCGTCCGGCCGGCGTCCGTCGGCCCGCGTCATGCAGCCGCCCGTGCCAGGTCGGCGACGGTCACGCGCTCGACCTCGGCGATCGGCAGCTGGAGAAATCGGCTTCCGCTCGACCGGAACGCGTCGGGCTCGCCGGTGGTCAGGAAGCGGTACCGGCCCTCGCGCGCCGGCTCGTTGTCGATCCCCTTCCTGGCCAAGGCGTCGGCGACCTCCCGAGCTGTCTCGTCGGCCGAGAAGACGAGCGTCACGCCGCGCCCGAAGACCCGTTGGAAGATCGGCCTGATCAAGGGGTAGTGCGTGCAGCCGAGGATCACGGTGTCCACGCCGGCGGCCTTCAAGGGGGCCGCCACCTCGCGAACCGCGTCCACCGTGTCGGCCGAGAATGGATCGTCCGCCTCGATCAGCGGCACGAGCCGCGGGCAGGCGACGGCGTGTACCGCGACGCCGGCGTCGACGGAGCGCACGAGTGCCTCGTAGCGGCCACTGGCCACCGTCGCCTCGGTCGCCAGCAGCCCGACACGACGATTCCTCGTAGCCCGGGCGGCCGCGTGTGCTTCGGGTTGAAGCACGCCCACCACCGGGACCGCGAGTGAGCGCTGAAGATCGGGGAGCGCGGCGGCCGTCGCGGAGTTGCACGCAACGACGACGAGCTTCACATCGTCCCCCGCCAGGTAGCCGCCGACCTCGAGCGCGTAGCGGCGAATCTCCTCCAGAGGACGGGGGCCGTAGGGCAACCTGGCGTTGTCTCCGAGGTAGACGAAGTCCTCGTGCGGCATGGTGACCAGGCACTCGTGCAAGACCGTGAGACCGCCGACGCCAGAGTCGAAGACACCGATGGGGCGCGCGTCCATCCGCGGGATTGTATGGGCGTGGCTCGATGGCGCCGGCCGTGCGCTACGTTTCGACCCGTGGCGCGGCTCCGGACAGCAGCGATCGTCGCGATCGCAGCGACGCTCTGCGCTGCCGCCGGCGCTGCCGTGTCCGCCGACCCGGGTGTCAGCGCGAAGGAGATCGTGGTCGGCGGAACCGTGCCGCTGTCCGGTGAGGCCGCCGCGTTCGGATCGGTGGGCCCCGGTGCGAAGGCGTACTTCGACTACGTGAACGGCAGGGGCGGGGTCAACGGCAGGAAGATCCGCTACGTCTTCTACGACGACGCGTACAACCCGGCGCAGACCGTGCAGCTGACCCGTCGGCTCGTCGAGCAGGACAAGGTCTTTGCGATCTTCAACACGATCGGCACGGCGAACAACCTGGCGATCCGCGACTACTTGAACGCGGGAGGAGTGCCGCAGCTCCTCGTCGGCGACGGCTCCGAGGCGCTCGGCGGCACACCGCTGCGCTACCCGTGGACGATGGGCTTCCTGCAGAGCTATCGCGGCGAGGGAGCGGTCTACGGCCGTGACATCGTGGTCCGTCGCAAGCAGGCCCGGATCGCCGTGCTCTTCGAGAACACGGAGCTGGGCAAGGAGATGACGCAGGGCCTGTCGCGGGCGATCGCCGGGAAGGGCCCGCAGGTGATCGCCAGCGAGCCCTACGAGTACACGAGCCCCGACGTCTCCGGGCACGTCGCGCGGCTGAAGACCTCGGGCGCCGACACGCTGATGGTGTTCGCCACGCCGAAGTTCATGATCCAGGCGCTCTTCGCCGCGACGAAGCTCGGCTGGAAGCCGCAGACGTACATCGCGTCCGTCTCCATCGAGCCGACGATCATGGACATCGCGCGCACCAACGCGCCGGCGCTGACGAACGGTGCCCGGTCGGTCGCGTTCGTGAAGAACCCCCGCGACCCGATCTGGGCCAAGGACCCGGCGGTGAAGCTGTACCGCACGATCATGAAGCGGTATCTCCCGGGCGGGAAGCAGAGCGACGTGTACCACTGGTACGGCATGACGGTCGCCTGGACGATGGTCGACGTGCTGCAACGCGCGGGGAAGACACCGACGCGGGCGAGCGCACGACGGGCGGCGCGCTCGATCGACACACGCGCAAACCCGTTCCTCCTGCCGGGCATCCGGCTGAAGACAGGGGCGAAGGACTCGTTCCCGCTCGACACCGTCTACCTGTACCGCTACGTGAACCGCACGGGTCAGTGGGTTCGGGCGAGCGGTCTGCTACCCGCGCGCTAGCGAACGTGGGACAATCGCAACCGTGACGGGGCTCCCGTCGTCGTAGACCACGAAGAGTTCCAATCCAGGAGGGCGCGAGCATGAGGAAACGGATCACGATCGCTTTCGGGGCCCTGGCGGCCGCGATCGCGATCCCGGCGATCGTCGCCGCGGCGACGACTGCATACACGTCGCCGACGCTGCGCGTGAACCAGGTCGGGGTGACCACGACGATCAGCGCCTCGTCGGCTCCGGCCGACGACTCGACGGCGCGCGCGGCGATCTACGTCCCCACCGGGATCGCGATCACCGCCAACCAGGCGCCCGGAACGCAGCTCGGGGCGGTCAAGGCGCAGGTCAGCGCACTCGCGCTCGGCGGCGCCCTCCTCCCGCTCACGGGGCCGATCATCGTGGCTCCGCCCGGCGCCGTGCCGGCAGCCTCCCAGCTCGCCTGCACCGGTGGCGAGACGCCGACGGCAGTGTGGATGCTGCAGCTGGAGGCGGCCGGGCAGCAGATCAACCTCCCCGCCTATCTGATCCCGACCACGGCCGCCGAGACGGCGTTCGGGCCGGCGAAGATCGTCTTCTGCCTCCCGCCGCCGGACGTTCCGGTCGACCTGGGCGGCGCGACGTTCGGTGCGAAGTTCCTGAGCGCGGAGCTCGCCCTGAAAGGCGTCTTCGGCACGGTGCAGACGGGCGCGTGGATCGCGCTGTGGACGCCGTACCTGCCGGGCGGTGCGGTCAACGCCGCCGGTACGGTCGCCTCGCCGGCGGCAGTCGCCCCGGGGGCGGTCAGCGCAAAGGCGAAGAAGAACGGGAAGGGCGCGATCGTCACCGGCAAGGTCACGCAGGCCGGCCAGGGCCGCGCCAATGCCTCCGTCCAGATCTGGGGCCGAACGGGCAAGGGCAAGCTCACACGCCGCGCAACCGTGAAGGCGAAGGCCAACGGGGCGTTCGTCGCGCGCATCAAGGTCGGCGACGTCTTCCAGGTCCGCGTGATCGCCGCGCCGACTGCGGCACCTCCGCTGTGCGCGGCTCTGGTGGGGCTCCCCGCGCCGTGTGTGAACCCGACCGTCAACGGGTTCGCGGCGCAGACGAAGGCGTTCCGCAAGAAGTAGGCTGAGCTCGGTGGCTGCCACCCGCTCGCCTGGGTGGCAGCCACCGCTCTCCGATGCCCGCCACCGTCCGTCTCGGCACGTGCAGCTGGGCCGACGAGGGCCTGTTGCGCGCGTGGTACCCGCGCGGCGTGTCGACGGCTGAAAAGCGCCTGCGGTACTACGCGGAGCGCTTCGACACGGTGGAGGTGGACTCGCCCTACTACGCGCTGCCCGACCCGGCGGTGACGGCGCGCTGGGCGCAGCGGACTCCCGACGACTTCGTCTTCCACGTCAAGGCGAGCGCGGCCATGACGTGGCACGACGGCGCCCCCACAGACCAGGCGTTCCGGGACTTCCGGTCCGCACTCGAGCCGCTCGAGTTCTCGGGCAAGCTCCGCGGCGTCCTGCTCCAGTACCACCCGCGCTTCACGAAGACGCCGTCGGCGCTCGCCGAGCTTGCGCTGGCGCCGGCGCGACTCGCGCCGCTGGTGCCGCTCGTGGAGTTCAGGCACGGCTCGTGGCTGACGGAGGAGGAGGCCGACGACACGCTGGCGTTCCTCGAGCGGCACGGGCTCGCCTACGTCTCGGTGGACGCCCCGAGAACGCGCGCGGCCAACGTGGTGCCGCCGGTCGCCGCAGCCACCCACCGTGTGGCGTACGTCCGCTTCCACGGTCGCAACGCAGCGACCTGGAATATTCGCGGCGGAAGCGCCGCCGACCGCTTCGACTGGATGTACGAGGCCGAGGAGCTCATCGAGTGGGTCGCGCGCGTCCGGGACCTCGCGGTCGCGGCGGACGAGGTCTACGCACTGTTCAACAACAACCGCGACGACTTCGCGCCGCGGAGTGCGGCGGTCTTCAGAGGTCTCCTCGATGAGGCCGGCATACCGGCCGCAGGCGGCATCGAGCCTCCCCCGGAACGCCCGACGCTCTTCTGACCCACCGTACGAACGACGCCGACGTGCCGCCGTACTCGGATGTCACTCGATGACGGGGGCCAGGTCGCTGCGCGCCGCAGGAAGAGGAGCGGGAGCGGCCGCTGCTGGCGACCCCTCCGCCTCCACGCTCCGACGTCGCGCCACGAGGCTGATCCCGAACACGATCCAACCGATGCCGAAGAGCACAGTCGCCACCGCGCCGTAGATCCGGTATCCGTCGATCCGATCGATGAGATCGGGCCGCACCGCAAGGGCCCAGATGAAGGCGAAGACCTGCGTCATCCCCAGGGCGACGAGTGTGAATCGGCTGAGTCTCGTCACCGAAAGGCTGGCTCGGTTGCCCACGGCGATCAGAACCAGGCCGATCCCGAGCAAGGGTGCGAACAGCGGGGGCATGACTGCGAAGACCGCCAGGTTCACGAGAGCGGGGATGACGAGTCCGATCATCGTGAGCACGAAGCCGAGACGAGCCATCCGACCGGCGCTCCGGGTCAGCAGGGTGTACGACCCGGCCAGCCCGAACGCGATCAGCAGGCTCGACGGCCCCTCCATCATGCTGCCCCAGAACAGCGAATCCATGCCGAGCAGGTGACCGTCCTCGTTGAACGAGGTCGGTCCGTGCAGCGTGGTGAAGACAGGCCACAGGACGATCATCAGAACGCCACCCGCGATCATCGCGAGGCTCGGCCACACGCGAGGCGACGGATCAGGACGGTCGCTCACGGCCCCGGACACAGCGCGCCAGAGTATCACCGGGCCCCATCGGCTCATCCGGGGGAGCCGTTGGGGCGCGCACGACAAGCCGGGGGTCTCGGGCAAGACGTGATTGGCGAGGGTGTAGCGTCTGCTGCGTGACCCGGTTCGTCGTGGACTGCGAGACGCTGCTGCGGGTCGCGGCCGGCGAGATCGAGGTCGCTGCCGAGCACAAGCTCCTCGCGCCGACACTCGTCCGCTCGCAGGCGCTGTCGGCGCTGTACGAGGCGGCCCGCCGGGGTGAGATCTCCGCTGCCGAAGGGATCGAGCGCGTGACGCGGCTCAACTCGCTGAAGGTTCGCTTCCTCGGCGATCGGGCGCTCCAACGGCAGGCGTGGAGGGTCGCGGCTCAGCTGGGATGGGAGACGACGTACGACGCCGAGTTCGTGGCGTTGACACAGCTCCAGGCGGATGTCTTCGTCACCTCGAACGGCGATCTGGCGCGTGCGGTCGGCGGTCTCGTCGAGACTGCGACGATCGACGCGCTACGCACGGCCTGAACCGCGAGCGCGGGCACGGGCCGCCTTGCTCGAGGGTCGTCGCTGACGCGGTTCGCCTACTCGACGTTGTTCAGAAAGGCGAGGACGCGCTGCAGTAGCAGCGTCGCTGCGCTCTCGTCGTAGTCCGGCAGGCTGTTGTCGGCAAACAGGTGCCGGTTGCCCGGGTAGAGGAACAGCTCCGCCCCGTCAGTCGTCTCGACGAGCTCGCGCGCAGCAGGGAGGTCTTCCACAGTCCACGGGTCGTCCTCCATCATGTGGATCTGGATCGGCACCCCCGCCGGCCACGGGCCGCCGAACTCGGACGCCGGCAGCGCAGCGCTGAACAGCAGCGCTCCGCGAGCACCCGGGCGGGTCTGGGCCAGCATCTGCGCGGGAATCACACCGAGCGAGAACCCGGCATACACGAGCTGGTTCGACAGGCCGTCGGCGGCGAGTCGGCCTCTCTCGGCGATCGCTCCGAAGCCGACCTGCTTGGCATAGCCAACGCCGTCGTCGAGATCGGCGAAGGTGTTGCCGTCGTAGAGGTCAGGGGAGTGGACGACGTTGCCGGCAGCTCGCAGCTCGTCGGCGAACGCCAGGAATCCACGAGTCCGACCGTGCGCGTGATGGAACAGCAGGATCTCGGCCATGCCGCCTTCTACCACACTCGATTGGTCGAACCCGTTGTGGCCGAAATGCGTCGCTTGCGCCAGCGTTAGGGAGTGTGCCTTGGCGAATCGTCGAGGACGACCGCCAACTCGTCCGCGAGAGAGGCGTCTTCCCGGCGGCGTCCGGTCCGTTGACCGCCATGTGAGCCTACGAACAGTCTGGGCGCATGGAGCACCAACACCGGCTGCGCCAGTGTTCGGGTGTCACCCGAGGCATTCTGCAACCCCGGCCAACCGCACACGGGAACGCTCTCCCGCGTCACCTCCCGCGCGCCTGCCCTCAGCGGTTGCGGCTAGCTGGTTGTCTTGTCGAGGAATCCCGTAGGGTCGTCGGACCCGTCCGACTCGACCTGGGAGATTCCATGCGTGACCGTTTGCCAGTGGTTCTGTCCATCACTGCGTTGCTCGTCGCGTTGTTCGGCGCAACACCGTTGGGGAAGGCCGCCTACAACGCTGTCGTCCCGAAGAACAGCGTCGGTGCTGCCCAGCTTCGGAAAGGCGCGGTGACGAACGCAAAGCTGCGCGGTGATGCCGTCACCAGCGGCAAGGTCAAGAATCGGTCGCTGAAGGCCGTGGACTTCGCTCTCGGCCAACTGCCGGCGGGGCCTGCCGGACCACAGGGAGAGAAGGGCGACGCAGGGCCGACAGGTGCGCCTGGGGTCAGCGGCTACGAGGTCGTACGCGTGACGAGGGAGTACAACGCACCGTTCAGTTCGACTTTCCTCCCGGATGCGGCGGCCACTTGTCCGACGGGGAAGGTCACTACGGGCGGGAGCTCGCTCGTCCAGTACTACAACGCGGTGTCGTTCCTACAGTTGGGGGGGATCTACTCGTCGCAGCCCGGCGCCGGCGAAAGACCGAGCTCTTGGCACACGATGGCGACGCTCCCACCGGCTGGCGTAACGAAGATCGTCGTCCACGCGACCGCCTTCTGCATCAGCGCTACCTAGGGCCGTCCAGCAGCCGCTGCGCCGCCCGCCCGTTGATCCATGGGTAGGCTACGCCGCTGCTTGGCGCCCCGGTCGACGCCACCCCTCCCCCGAAGCGCCGGACGGTCAGCCAGTCAGTCCGAGCTGCCGTGCGATGCTGGCCGAGTCGTAGTAGTCGCGGCCCTCCACGACCTTCCCGTCGCTGACCCGCATCACGCTGCAGTACCGGACTTCCATGCTGCGGCCCGTCGGCGGGAACTCCCCGAGGCTCGAGCTCAGAGGGCCCGTCTGCGTGCCGCGGTTGACGAACTCGACGACCGCCCAGTCGTCCTGCACGATGACCCGCGCGATCTTGCACTCGCCGTCCGGGAAAGCGGTACGCCAGCGGTGGTAGTCCGCCTTGTACGCCTCGGGGCCACTCAGCAGCTCGCCGCGCGCGACGTCTTCGAAGTGGCAGTCGTCGGCGATGACCGCGGCGCCTCGCTCCGGATCCCTCAAGTCCCATGACTCGTGAAAGATGCGGACGATCCGCTCGACGTCCGTCATTTCCACGTCCTCCTCGGTCGGCATTGCGGGTGGCTCGCGCGGGAAACCGGCTCTACGCTCCCTCGGAGCCGGCCCCGGCGTCTCTCAGGTACTGGTGGACGAAGGCGATCGCCATGCTGCCTTCGCCGACGGCTGCCGCGACCCGCTTCACGGGGCTGAAGCGGACGTCACCGCAGGCGAAGATGCCCGGGACGCTCGTCTCGAGAAGGTACGGGTCGCGGTCGAGCGGCCAGCGCCCGGCGGAGCACACCTCGGCGCCGGTGAGCACGAATCCCTTCTCGTCGAGCGCGATCTCGGGCGGGAGCCAACCGGTCTCGGCGTCCGCCCCGATGAAGATGAACAGGCCGCCCGACTCGAGCCGCGTCGTCTCCCTGCTCTCGGTGTTGCGGACGTCGATCGCCTCGAGCGCGTTGTCGCCGTGCGCGGCCGTGACCTCCGTCCGGAACAGCACCCGGATGTTCTTGCGGGTGGCGAGCTGGTCGACGAGGTAGCGCGACATGCTCTTCGCCAACGTCTCTCCGCGATACAGGATGGTCACGCTGCGCGCGTGGGACGAGAAGAACATCGCTGCCTGACCTGCGGAGTTCCCGGCACCGATGATCTGGATGTCCAGGCCGTGGGTGTTCGCCGCTTCGCTGCGTGCGGCGCCGTAGAAGATCCCCTTGCCCGCGAGGCGGTCGAAGCCCTCGATTTCCAGCTGCCGCCACGAGACGCCGGAGGCCAGGATGACCGTCCGTGCCTGCAGGACGTCGCCGCCATCGAGATGGATCTGAAGGGTCGCCGCGTCGATCCGCGTGATCGACCGAGTGACGAGGATCTCGGCGCCCAGCCTTCGCGCCTGCAGGAGCGCTCGGCTCGACAGCTCGTCGCCCGACACGCCGGACGGGAAGCCGAGGTAGTTCTCGATCCGGGAGGACGTGCCCGCCTGACCGCCGGGCGCCTCGCGCTCGATCACGATCGTCCGGAGCCCCTCCGACGCCCCGTAGACGCCGGCTGCGAGGCCTGCCGGCCCCGCGCCGACGATCACCGTGTCGTACTCCGCTGCCGTGGGCTCGGTCTCGATGCCGAGCAACTCGGCCACCCGGCGGAGCTGCGGTCGCACGACGGTCTTGCCGTCCACGACGCGAATGACCGGGTAGTCGCCCTCGGGCGGGAGCGCACCCGACCACTGCTCCGCATCGGCGGGCACGTCCGGCTGCAGCCATCTGACCCTGACCTGGTTTCGGTCGAGAAAGCGTCTCAGCGTCGCGCAGGAGGCATCCCAGCGGTGGCCGAGGACGATCGCCCGGTATGGCGTGGGTGCCGACGCGAGCGCCCGCAGACCCCTAGGCCCGCCGATCCGCTCACTCGCAAGACGCTCCACGTGGTCCTTGAAGTCGGGAACGACAGCCGCGAGCGCGCGGTAGTCGTGGGGCTCGATCCGGATCACCCTCGCTGCCTCCACCGCCCGGAATCCGGCGGGATGAGGCATTCCGAGAGAGATCGAGATCTCCCCGAGGAGGTCGCCGGGCTCCCGCGGGAACACGAGCTCCCCGCCGTCGACGGCCTTGACCGCCTCCATGCGGCCTTCGAGCAGAGCGAACAGCGCGGGCGGGTCGCCGTCGTGCACCACATACTCACCGGGGCTGAGGGAGATGTCGGCCGAGACGCGACAGAGCCACTCGAGATCGGCCGCCTCGAGCTTCTCGAAGGCCGTGACCGACCTGAGCTCGTCGAGCGTCACCATGGGCGCAACCGACTCCGCCGACCCCGGCACGCAACGTTGGCGGCGCTGACCGGTGTCCGAACGACCCGAACGTTGCGCTGTGCCTCCCCTGCCACGGGCAAGACGCTACTGCGTCGCTCCACGTCGTGCGAGCGAGACCCACCTGCTCGACCGATCCCATTGGCGATCGGCGCGGCCGCCTCGAGGAGATCGCCTCGTCGGGTGCCACGTCGCGAGGCCCGGTTGACCTCGGCCGGCCGGAGGAGGCGCCGTCGAGCCTCCCCGCTCACGCTCACGTCGTCCTCGGGCGCCGCGCTACAGTCCCGCGCGTGCGGGTCCTCTCCATCACGCACGAGCCAGCCCCGACCGGCGGTGGTGGGCTCTTCGAGTCGGTCGTCGACGACCGGGGCGACACGCTCGTTCGCTGGCTCGCACCGACGCGGGAAGCGCCCGGCGCGCCGGCCGACTTCGACGCGGTGATGGTGTTCGGTGGTGCAGCACACCCGGACCAGGACGCGGAGCACCCATGGCTCCCGGCCGAGGCGGAGTTCCTGCGGCTGGCGCTGTCGGCGGACGTACCGATGCTCGGCGTCTGCCTCGGCTCGCAGTTGATCGCGCGTGCAGCTGGGGCCTGGGTCGGCGCCGCCGAGCGTGGCGAGGTCGGATGGCATGCGGTCGATCTGAACGAGGCGGGAACGCGTGACCCTGTGGTCGGCGTGCTGCCAGAGAGCTTCGAGGCCTTCCAGTGGCACTACTACACCTTCGAGCTGCCGGACGGCGCGGTGCTGCTCGGCGAGAGCCGCGCAGCGCGCCAGGCGTTCCGCATCGGCGACCGGGTCTGGGGCGTCCAGTTCCACCCCGAGGTGACTCGGGTCATGGTCGACCACTGGTGCTCGCTCGGGCGAGCGGAACTGCCGAAGGACGCGGACGACCTACGCCGGGAGACGGATGAGAAGCTCGATCGCTGGAACGCACAGGGCCGAGCGCTCTGCTCCGCGTTCCTGGAAGCTGCCGCCGCGGTCTGACCCGTGGGGGCAGACCAGCCAGCCGCGCGCTACCCCTGCTCGGCGGGTAGCGAGTCGTCGTGTGACCACTCGTGCCACGAGCCCGAGTAGTTCCTGGCCACGTAGCCGGCTGCGGTGAGGATCGTCACGGCCTGGGCCGAGCGGTTGCCGGAATGGCAGTACGCGATCACCTCTGCGCCCGGCGCTGCTCCGACGCGCTCTCGCACCTCGTCGACACCCAGCCGCAACAGCTCGCCGAGCTCGAGGTGCCGTGCGCCGGGGATGCGACCGTGCCGGGGATCGCACGGCGCGCCGAGCGTCCCCACGAACTCGCCGTGTGTGCGCACGTCGAGGAGGAGCAGGCCGTCCTCGTCGAGACGCGCAGCGAGCTCGTCGACCGTCACCTCGTCCATCGCCTCAGGAATCCAAGCAGGATCGGGTGCCGAGAGTCGCGTCACCGGCACCGAGCCGAGCGACGGTCATGCCGCGAGCGCAGCCACGAGCTCGATCTCCGCGGCCACCGCCGGCCGTGCTGCGACCCGGTCGAGCCAGGCGGCCAGAGACGGGGTCGGGTCGAGATCCAGGCCGAGCAGGTCCCGTGCGCGGATCACCCACGGCAGGTACGCGATGTCTGCGAGCCCGAACCTGCGTCCCGTGAGGAACGGCACCGCCTCGAGCATCAGGTCGAGGGTCACCAGCGCCTCTCCCAGGGAGGCGGCGGCGGCGCCCTCACCGCGCCTCAGCGCGTAGTAGGGGCGTTCGAGGTCGGTGAAGCGGACGACCAGGAGCCGAGCCGCAGCCCGCTCGCCCGGATCGTCCGGCAGCAGAGGCGGCTCCGGGAACCGCTCCTCGAGGTACTCGTTGACCACGGCCGACTCGGGCAGCACCCACCCCTGATCGTCCAGCACGGGAACCCGACCGGCGGGCGGGTTGAGCTCGACGATCCAGCGAGGCCTGTCGTCGAGGTCGACGATGATCGTCTCGTACGGGATCGCCTTCTCCGCAAGCACGATGCGGACGCGGGCGCAGAACGGACACCGCGGCGCGTCGTACAGAGTGATCATGCGCTGCGACCCTCCGCCCCGGCGAAGCCGTACGCCGCCCCCTCGAGGCCGAGCACCTGGGCGATCGCAGCGAGTAGCTCCAGAGCCGGTGGCAGCTCGGCGGGGCTCGAGGCCGTGCGGGCGATGGCCTTCACGGCAGACGGGTCGGCGCCGGTGAGCCGGGCGAGCACGGTTGGGTTGGCGGCGAAGCCGATCACGTCGCCGGGTGGGAGCGGCCCGTAGAACTCGGGGACGGAGAGGTACTCGTCGACGATGCCGCCGCGGTCGAGCGCGATCAGCCGTACGACCTCGTCGACCTCGAGCGCGAGCACCACGACCACTGCCCCCATGCGATCGGACAGCTCGCGTGCATAGCGCAGCATGGCGTTCGGATCCGCATCGATCACGGGGTCGTACACCGCCGTCCATCCGTTGCGCGGCCCTTCGACACGGCTGCCGGGCGAGCCGATCCGCGGCGCGAACTCGGCTGCGGTCTTCTCCACCCAACCGCGGTCGTCGTTCTGCACGTGCACCGAGCCGAACGAGACGGCGTGGCGTCCGGGGCTCAGCCGGCCGCGCAGCTCGTCGAGTGGCGCCGTCAGCGTGACGGCGTGCTCGCGGAAGCCCCACCGGTGATAGACGGTCCGCGCGTCCGCGTTCGGAGCCGAGACCTCGAGCTCCAGGTGGGAGGCGCCGGCCTCGTACGCCGCAGCCGCGACCGCGGCCATGAGCGCCGCGGCGGCGCCCTGCCGGCGCCGCGAGGGATCGACGTACAGGTCGGTGAGCACGGCGACACCGGTCGCCTTCGAGCGGGCGAGGGCGAAGCCGGCGACACCACCACCCTCCTCGTAGACGAAGCCGAAGCCGGATCCGACGATCTCCCGCACTTCTGCCAACTCGGTCTTCTCGTCGAGGGGCACATGATCGGGTGGTGGCACCTCCTGCGCGAACGAGCGCCACAGCGTGTCGAGCGCGGGGAGGTCGGCCTCGGTCGCCCGGCGGACACTCACACCGAGACCATAGTGATCCCCGGCGGCGCCGCGGCGCACGGTGAGCGGCCTCCCTGGGGCGTACGCTTGCAGAGCCGGCGGTTGCCATCCCCCTCGGCAGCCGCCGGCGACGACAGCGACCTCAGAGCGTGCCGGCCAACTCCACGAAGTCCTCGAACGGCTCGAAGGCGACACCGCGCGCGTCGAGCCAGCGGGCGAGGCCGGCACGCGCGAAGACCCGCTCGGCCGCGAGTGACACACACCGGTCGGAGACGCCGTCGCCGACGAAGACGAACCGGTCGAGCCCTGCCACGGCCTGGCGCTTGCACGGCTCACCGCAGACGGCGCATGGCTCGGCGAAGCGAAACGACGCCTCCCACCCGGCCGGCGTCGGGTCGAGACGGTTGGCGATCAGCCGCGCCTCGATCCCGTCCCGGGCGAGCACGGGCTCGATGAGCTCGTGGAAACCGGCGGACACGACGAGTGGGTCGTACTCGGCCACGAGCTCTGCGAACCCGCGACGCAGGCGAACGTGCTCGCACAGCCAGGCGACCGCCTGGTCGAGGGCGGTACGGACGGTGCGCATCTCGAGCGCGATCACCTCGTGCAGTGTCAGCTGCCGCCCGATCTTCTCCTCGGCGGCGTGGAAGACGTCGAGGTCGCCGAAGCGCTCGATGAGCATGTGCAGGGTGTCTCGCTCGGTGGCGGTGCCGTCCCAGTCGACGACGAGCGGCAGCACCGTCCCGTGCGCCCTCACGCAGCGTCGACCGAGAGCACGCCGATGTCGGGCGCGTCGATGGTGATGGTGATCCGCGTTCCGCGCACGAGATCGTCGACGCGCCCGGGCGCGGGTGCGGCGAGCAGGTCCCCGGTGCGCAGGTGCGTCCCGGCGGCGGCCGTGTGTCGCATCGCCTCCCAGTCGACCCCCGCGCCGGACACGGCGAGCCGCTCCGACCCGTCGACGTGAACGACGAGCCCGAGGCTACGACCGAGCAGCTCGTCGGTCGTCACGACCACGGGGCCGAGACCGAGAGCGAAGTCGCGGTCCTTGGGAGGGTCGACGCCGTGGGCGCGCAGCTCCAGCAGCAGGGTCACGCCTGCGATCGTGCCGTCGCCCCCGATCACGCCGGCGAGACGCGGCAGAGCGGCGAGCGGCGCATCCGGCGTGCGGGCCTCGTGCCCGGGGCCGAGGATCGCCGCCGGGTTCGCGAAGGCGAACGACGTCTCGTCCTCGAAGACCCTGATCGCAGGAGGGTGCGGCACCGGCGCGAGCAGCGTCACCGTGTCGAGCGCGTACTCGGCGTGCTCCCGCGCGCTCGCGCCGCCCGTGAAGAAGTGCTGCAGCGTCTGGGCGGCCAAGTGGACGACGCGATCGCCGTCGATGCGACCGACCCAGCCACGCTCCATGTGACGGTCGTCCGGATGGAACATGCAGAGGCGCACGGCTGCACGTTAGATGGCAGGCTCGGTGTGGACGATCACGTCGACCACACCGTGAACCTCGGCGCGGATTCGGGCCTCGACGACCGACGCCCGCTCGTGGGCGTCCGCGAGCGAGCTTCCCGCCTCGACGTTGAGCGTGAGGAAGACGACGAGCCCCTCGTCCGTGTGCAGGAGCCGTAGCTCCCGTGGCTCGTCCCCGGCCGCAACCCGCACGCGCGCGAGCAGGCCCTCCTCGCCCAGCGTGATCTCGCGTCCCTCGGCGAGCTCCTTCAGCGGCTCGAGGTGCGTCTGGACACGGATCACCTCGGGTACGGAACGGACGATCGCCCGCTCGACGTCCTCGGCGGCAGCGTGTGCTTCCGCGAGCGTCCAGTCCGCGGGCAGCTTCAGGTGCAGCGAGACCTCGAGCCCGGTGTCGCCGACCTCGATCACGCTCAGGTTGTGCAGGTCGCGGACGCGGGGAACCGAGGTCGCGGCTGCGCGAACACGCTCGTCGAGGCTGCCTCCGGCCGCCGCCGGCTCGACGTGTACGACGACGTCCGCCCCAGGCAGCGCGCGCGTGAGCGCCGCCTCCACGCGATCTGCCACGGCGTGCCCCTGCCCGACCGCGGCGCCGGGGGAGACGGCGATCACGACGTCGGCGAACGAGCGCCCGGCAGCCTGCCGAAGGCGAAGCCGCCGCAACTCGACCCGCGGCTCGATCGCCGCGATCGCGGCGCGTGCCGCGGCGAGGTCGTCGGCCGGCGCGCGGTCCATGAGCACGTCGACGTTTCGTCGCGCCAGTCTGAACGCCGCCGACACCACCAACACAGCCACGAAGAGCGCCGCGACCGAGTCGCCCTGGGGCCACCCGGCCCGGGCGGCGGCGAGACCCCCGACGACCGCGACGGTGCCGACGAGGTCGCTGCCGAAATGCAGTGCGTTCGAGAGCAGTGCCTCGCTGCCGAAACGGCGCGCTGCGCGCAGCGACACGATCGTCCGCACACCGTCTATGGAGAGGACGACGCCGGCGGCGAGGAACGCCCACCAGGCTGCGTCGACCTCCGTCTCGATCGCACCGGTGAGACGGGCGATTGCGAGACCACCGATGGCCAGGCTCACGAGGGCGAGGAACGTCGCTTCTGCGAGCGCGGTGAGGTGCTCTGCCTTGAGGTGCCCGTACTGGTGGGTCGCGTCCGCCGGCTTGCGGGCATACCCGACGGCGAAGAAGGTGAGCAGCGCGGCGACGAGATCGGTTCCGCTGTGCGCGGCCTCCGCGACGAAGGCGAGGCTGCCCGCGGCGAGACCCGAGACGAGCTTGATCGCGATCAGCACGCACGCTGCTACGACCGAGGCGAGGGCTGTGCGCCGCTCCGGCGACATGCGCGAAGGCTAGATGCTGGCGAGCGCCCGTCAGTCGACGGGCACCGGCGGCGGCCGCCGTCTGCGGGCGAGCAGGATCCCCGCGGCGATCAACGCCCCTCCGGCTACCTGTGCCGTGGTCAGCGTCTCCGAGAGGAGCACGACAGCGAAGACGGCGGCCACGAACGGCTGCAGGTTCGCGGCCAGGGTCGCCTTCGACGGCCCGATCCGGTCGAGCGACCGGAACCAGAGGACGTTCGTGAGGACGAGCGGCCCGAGCGCGGCGAAGACGAGCAGGGCCCAGACCTCGGCGCCGAGCGCCCAGTCCTGCGACCGCGTCTGCGCACTCCCGCTGAGTGCGATCAGCACCCAGGCCGCCGAGAGCACGACCGCGCTGATGCGGTAGGGCGAGTAGCGGCGCATCAGCGGCGTCACTGCGCTGGAGTACGCGGCCCAGGTGGCGGCGGTGACGATGCCGAGCAGCACCCCTCCCAGGTCGCCGCGCACTTCACCGCCCGCACCGAGGGCGACGAGCCCGACACCGAGGAACGAGATCGCCGCGCCCACCCAGAACCGCGTCCTGAGCTGCTCCGTGTGTGTCACGAGACCGATCAGTGCGGCGAACAACGGCGTCGCGGCGAGGATCAGCGCCACGACCGAGGCCGAGGTCGTCTTCAACGCGTAGACGAACCCCAGCTGGTTGAGCCACAGGGCGCCGATCGCGACGAGCACGAGCGGGAGGTCTCGCCGGGCGATGCGCAATGTGCGCTCCGACACGACGACGATCGCGACGAAGACGACGGCTGCGAGCGCGTACCGGACGGTCGAGTAGGCGAGCGGCTGGAAGCCGTGGGTGAGGATGTAGCGCGTGACGGTGAGGTTCAGCGACCACAGCGTGATCACCGTCAACAGCATCAGCTCGACGGGGGCGGGTCGGCGCACGCTCGCGACGGTACTCGTTAGGCTTCGCGCTCGATGAGCGAGCCGACGAACGCTGACGTCGACGCCCTCGTGGGCCCGGCGACACCGCATTTCGCATTCCAGATCCGGGCGCGCGTGCGCGAGCTGGTCGCACCCCTCCCGGAGAGCCACCCGGTGAGGCTCTACGGCGAGGAGCGCATCGCACAACTCGACCGTCTCGGCTACGCGTCGACGCTGGCGGTGAACGACGCCGACCGCGAGCCGCGCACGCGGGACGGCTGGGATCGGATCCCGTCGTCCGCGCCGGCGTCCGACCCGCTCCCACGGACCGCCTCGTGACGATCGAGGGCGCGACCGCCCTCGTCACGGGAGGGTCGCGTGGCATCGGCAAGGCGATTGCGCTACGCCTGGCTCGACTCGGTGCACGCCGTGTCGCCATCGGGTACTTCCGCTCCGATTCCGCCGCCGAGGAAACGGCGGAAGAACTGCGCGCGCTCGGTGCAGAGCCTGTGCTCGTACGCGGGAACGTGACCTCGGACCGTGTCCTCGAGCAGGTGGCCGCGCTCGGGCCGCTCGGCGTGCTCGTGCACAACGCCGCCACGGGAGTGATCCGACCGGCGTTGGAGACGGACGACCGCCACTGGGACTGGACGCTCGGCGCCAACGCGCGTGCCCTGCTGGCGCTCGCCCGCGTGACGGCGCCGTCGATGCCGCCGGGATCCACGATCGTCGGGATCTCGAGCCTCGGCTCGACGAGGGTGCTCGAGAACTACGCGCTCGTCGGCACCTCGAAGGCCGCGCTGGAGTCGCTCGTCCGCTACCTCGCGGTCGAGCTGGCTCCCCGGGGGATTCGGGTCAACGCCGTCTCGGCCGGCGTCGTCGACACCGGCGCGCTCGAGCACTTCCCGAACCGCGAGGCGATGCTCGAGCTCGGCGCCCGCAACCCCGCCGGCCGGCTCGTCAGCGTCCAGGACGTAGCGGACGCGGTCGCGTTCCTGTGCTCACCGGAGGCGGACATGGTGCGAGGTCAGACACTCGTCGTCGACGGCGGCTGGTCACTCCTCGCCTGATCGGCGGGCTGCGCGGTCCGTTGTGGCCGTCGTGTCCGGGTCAGGTCGGCTCGCAGGCGCCGGCGTTGACCGCGTCACGGGCGACATCGAGTGGGCCGCCCACTTCCCACTGGTGCCCGTTGGGGTCGAGCGTGTAGGCGTTGTTCAGCGCCTCGTACGCATCGCAGAGATCCTCGCGGACGGCGTACTCGTAGAGTCCCAGCACCGTCCAGGCCGACGGGTTCTCGGGCTGGAGCTCCGTCGCCCGCCGGTAGAGGCCCCGTGCGAGCTCGGCGTCGCCGCGCGCTTCCGCCACCAGCGCGGCGGTGAAGATCGGATCGAGCGAGAGCGGGTCGAGTGCGCGCGCCCGATCGGCAGCGTCACCTGCCTCGTCGAGCTGACGATCGTTGAGCAGCCGGACCGCACGGTCGACGTCTCTCTCCGCGAGCGCCGGCGTGACGAGGACAGCGATCACCGCGAGCGCCACAGCGCCGACGGCGGCGACGCGTACGAGCCCGCCGGCCGGACGGGCAGCGGGTCGCGCGGCCGCGAGGAGGGCGCCCAGGGCCACGAGCGTCGGCGCGGTGACGGCGACGAAGTCGAGCGGGTAGTCGACGAGCGCGTGCGCTGCATAGGCAGCCGGGAGTGCGACGAGCGCGACGGCCGCGTCACGCTCGGGGCCTGCGAGACGTCGCAGCGCAGCGACGGCACCACCCGCGAGGCCGGCCACGGCGGCGCCGCCGAGAAGGAGCCCCACGAGGCCCGTGTCGGCGAGGATCTGGAGCGGCACGCTGTGCGGCTGCAGGACCGGTGTTGCGTCGTCCCGCACCCGCTTGCGCGCGATCTCGTACGTGAGCGCACCGGTTCCGGCCAGCCGCTGGTCTGCAAAGACTTCGAGTGCGTCATCCCACCAGGCGACGCGGTTGTTGGCGCACAGCTCCGTGAGCCTTCCCGGAGTGTTCACGCACTCGCCGCCCGAGAACTGGTCGCCGGCCCAGCGCACCGGATTGCCGACCACGACCACGAGCGCGATCACGCCGGTCGCAACCACGGCTCCGGCAGCGACTAGGAGACCGCGCGCGAGTCGGCGGCCGTGCTCGGCAGCCACCCGCTCGACCGGGACGCGGTCGACGAGCACCGCGGTGATCAGCGCTCCGAGCAGTGCGAGCACGGCGAAGACGACTCCGTCCGTGACCCGGTCGGCGCGCAGCGCACCGTCTTCGACGAGCGCCGGCCGCGTGAAGGCCCACGCCCCGACCGCAAGCGCAGGCACCCCGGCGAGAAGCGCGACCAGGCCACCTTCGAGCCGACGCTGCGACAGCAGGAACCACACGACGAGCACGAGAGCGGCAGCGAGCAGCCCCGAACGCGACTGCGTGAGCAGGACGACGAGAACGGCGCAGTACATCGCGAGCGCACCGACGATGCGGGCGCCGCGAGCCTGGACGACGACGGCCAGCCACAGGCCGAGGGCGAGAGCGGCGTCGGCCAGCAGGGCGAGGGCGTTCCAGTACCCGACGGGGTTGCGGAGTCGGGCGATGCGCCCACCGTCGGGGAAGAGCCCCGGGAGCGCGCGTCCGAGCAGCGCCCAGGCGAGCGCCAGCCCGATGACCGCCGCGAGCACACCGGCGACGACACGAAGGCTGCGCGTACCGAGTGCCGCGCCGGTGACGAGCCCGATCACGAGAAAGGCGAGGTAGACGAGCCCCTTGCCCAGCGCGAGCCAGGAGCGATCTCCTGCGATCGACCACACGATCGAGACGCCGCCCAGCGCCACGAGCATCGTCGCCGAGACCAGCGCGAGCGTGCCGAAGCGATCGAGTCGTGGCAGCGCGACGACGCCGAGCAACCCGGCGGCGAGGGAGGCTGCCGAGAGCGCCACGGTCAGGCTGCCGAGGCCGGCAAGGGCGCCACTGCCCGAGCCGCCCCCGAAGAACAACGCCCAGAACAGCGTCCCGGCAACAGCCGCGACGAGTGCCCGGATGACCCACGGCCGGTCCAGGCCGCTCGGGGCGGGCGAGATCATCACGGCGACGCTAGCAGGGAGACAGCCCCCTCCGGCCAACTTGGGTCTTACACATCGTTTACCCTTCCATCACCACCGACTCACGGGGGACGTAGAGACTTGCGCCGACCCCTGCCAGCTCACGTAGTGATCTCTTACCGCCGCAATCGCCGCCGTCCCGTGTCAGCGGTCGGCGTCCTCATCCTCCTCCTCCTCGTGCTCGCAGCATGGGGGACGACCGCCCCCGCGGCGGCCGCCGAGGAGAACTGCGCGAAACAGGTGATCGCGGACTGGTACGACAACGGGCGAGTCGACAACATCTACGAGTTGCAGTGCTACCGGGATGCGGTCAAGGCGCTCCCCGTGGACGTGCGCGACTACTCGAGCGCGAAGGACGACATCCTGCGCGCACTCCTCTTCGCGCAGCAGGGCACGACCGACCCCGGTGACGGTGACCCTGGGACCGATCCTGGCAGCGACCCCGGCGGCGGGACCGGAGGCGACCCCGGCGGTGGCACCGGAGGCGACCCCGGCGGTGGCACCGACACGACACCGACGACGACCCCGAGCGTCGACACGGCGGGTCCGTCGTCGATCCCCGTGCCGTTGCTCGTGCTGGCCGGTCTGGCCACGCTGCTCCTCGTTCTGGGAGCAGCCGGCTACCTGACGCGACGCAAGGCGTCACACCGCGGCGACGAGCCGCCGGCGCCGGCGTAGTTCGGGCCCCCGAGCCGCTCGCCAGCTCGAACAGATAGAATCCTCCGGTGGAGGCTCTCCGAAAAATACCTGCAAACGCCGGGTTTTTGGTCCAGCCGAGCCGCGTCCTACCCTGAGCGGCCCGCTCATTGGACGAGTTCACGGCCCATATACGCACGTAACGGCTCGGGAGGACGTAATGGCAACGGCGAAGGACGCGATGCAGGCGCCGGCAGAGGCGCAGGAGGCACCCGCCAACACCGTGGTGGACGGGGAGGCGAGCGTCACGCCACGCCGTTTTTTCACGATCCCCGGGCGCGACCCGTTCGACGAGATCGACTGGGAGTTACGCGACGCGCTCATCCCCGGCAAGGGTGCCCCGGCGTTCGAGCAGCGGAACGTCGAGTTCCCCAAGTTCTGGTCGCAGACCGCAACCAACATCGTGGCGCAGAAGTACTTCCGCGGCCGCATGTCCTCTCCCGATCGCGAGACCTCTGTGAAGCAGATGATCGGTCGCATCGTCGACACGATCGGTAGCTGGGGTCGAGACGGCGGCTACTTCGCGACCGAGGAGGAGTCCGACACCTTCGAGGCCGAGCTGAAGGCGATCCTCGTCAACCAGATCGCGTCGTTCAACTCCCCGGTGTGGTTCAACGTCGGGTTCGAGGAGCGGCCCCAGTGCTCGGCCTGCTTCATCCTCTCGATCGACGACTCGATGGAGTCGATCCTCGACTGGATCCGGCGCGAAGGCATCATCTTCCGTGGCGGTTCAGGCTCCGGTCTCAACCTCTCCAAGCTGCGCTCGTCGAGGGAACAGCTCTCGAAGGGCGGGTACGCGTCCGGCCCGGTCTCCTTCATGCGAGGAGCCGACGCGTCGGCCGGGACGATCAAGTCGGGCGGCAAGACGCGCCGTGCAGCGAAGATGGTCGTGCTCGACGTCGACCATCCGGACGTCGCGGAGTTCATCTGGTGCAAGGCCAAGGAAGAGCGCAAAGCCCGGGTGCTCGAGGCGGCCGGGTACGACATGTCGCTCGACTCCTCCGACTGGGCGTCGATCCAGTACCAGAACGCGAACAACTCGGTGCGTGTCACCGACGGGTTCATGGAGGCGGTCGTCGAGGGCAAGGAGTGGAACCTCAACGCACGCACCGACGGGACGGTGATCGAGACCCTCGACGCTCGCGCGTTGCTCTCCGACATTGCAGCGGCAGCCTGGGAATGCGCCGACCCCGGAGTGCAGTACGACACGACGATCAACGCGTGGCACACGTGCCCGAACACCGGGCGCATCAACGCGTCGAACCCGTGCTCCGAGTACATGCACATCGACGACTCCGCCTGCAACCTCTCGTCGCTGAACCTCATGAAGTTCCGGCGCGAAGACGGGACGTTCGACGTCGACGCCTTCGAGCACTCCGTCGACGTGATGTTCCTCGCGCAGGAGATCCTCGTCGGCTACTCGTCGTACCCGACACCGGAGATCGGTCGCAACGCCGTCGCCTACCGGCAGCTCGGTCTCGGCTACGCGAACCTCGGTGCGCTGCTGATGGCCGAGGGCCTTCCCTACGACTCGGACGAGGGGCGGGCCTTCGCGGCTGCGATCACGGCGCTGATGACGGGGCGCGCGTACCGCAAGTCGGCCGAGGCCGCGAAGCGGATGGGGCCGTTCGCCGGCTACCAGCCGAACGCGGCCGCAATGCTCGGCGTGATCGCGAAGCACAGGGCAGCGGTCGGCAACATCCAACACGCTGACGCGGTTCCCGGCGACCTGCTCGACGCGGCACGACGTGCCTGGGACGACGCGCTCGACCTGGGCGAGGTGAGCGGCTTCCGCAACGCGCAGGCGACGGTGCTTGCTCCCACCGGGACGATCAGCTTCATGATGGATTGCGACACGACGGGCGTGGAGCCCGACTTCTCGCTCGTCAAGTCGAAGAAGCTCGTCGGCGGCGGCGAGATCACGATCGTCAACAAGACGGTGCCGATGGCGCTGCACGAGCGCGGCTACGCGCCGGGCGAGGTCGCCGAGATCGTCGCGTTCATCGACGAGCGCAACACGGTCGTCTCGGCGCCGTACCTGAAGACGGAGCACTACCCGATCTTCGACTGTGCGATCGGCGACCGCTCCATCCACTACACCGGGCACGTGAAGATGATGGGTGCCGTCCAGCCGTTCATCTCGGGTGCGATCTCGAAGACCGTGAACCTGCCCGAGCAGACCACCGTGGACGAGGTCTCGCGGCTGCTCGTGGAGGCGTGGCAACTCGGGGTGAAGGCGATCGCGATCTATCGCGACAACTGCAAGGTCGCCCAGCCGCTGTCGGGTTCGAAGGACCGGAGCGGCACGTCAGCTCAGGCGCTCGCCGGGCTGGTGCCGGCCGGCGTGCACGTGCCGCAACGACGCAGGCTGCCGGAGGACCGCACCGAGGTCGGTCGCAAGTTCCGTGTGGGCGACTACGAGGGCTACATCCACGTCGGCCTCTACGACGACGGGACGCCCGGCGACATCTTCGTGGACATCGCGAAGGACGGCACGACCATGGCCGGTCTCATGAACTCGCTGATGATCGCCGTCTCGATGGGGCTCCAGTACGGGGTGCCGCCGGAGGTGTACGTCTCGAAGCTCTCCCACATGCGCTTCGAGCCGTCGGGGCTCACGAACGACGCCGACATCCGCTCGGCCAAGTCGATCGTCGACTACATCTTCCGCTGGTTCGGCAAGAAGTTCCTGAGCGACGACCAACTCGAGGAGGCCGGCATCCTCACACCCGAGGTGAAAGCGCGCCTCGCTGCCCAGTACGCGAGCGGTGCCCCTGCGCCTGGCCTCGCAGGCGGCGCCGCGGAGGCAGCACCGCCGGGCCAGACCGCCCTCTTCAACCAGTGGGAGGACGCGGTCGAGTGCGCCCGCTGCGGCGGCCGCATGGTGCGGACAGGCTCCTGCTACACGTGCCGCGACTGCGGCACGAACACCGGCTGCTCGTAGGCGGACGATCCGAGGCACCCCGCCCAGCTGCCTGACGAAGGCGCTGGGCGGGAGTCCCGCCACACAGCGCAGTGGGTGTGTCGCGTCGGAGGAGCTGTGTGGAGCGCATCCTGACCCGACCACGACTTTGTCACGCTCCCGAAGCGGCCTAGACTCGGCTCATGAAGCCAGGGTTGCTCGGGCTCGCGATCGGGCTCGTGCTCGCAGACTCGTCGATCGTCACCCTCGCACTCCCAGAGATCCTGCGCGAGTTCGACCTGGACATCACCAGGGTCTCGTGGGCGCTGACCTCCTACAACCTGGTGCTCGCGGTCGCCGTCGTCCCTGCTGCCTATCTCGCTCGGCGGCGACCGCGTCCTGCGTTCGCTGTGGGGCTCGTCGTGTTCTCTCTTGCCTCGCTCGCCTGCGGGCTGGCGCCGTCGTTCGAGGCTCTCGTCGCGGCACGTTCGATACAGGCCGTCGGCGGAGCGCTCGTGGTGACGGCGGCTCTCGACTTGCTCGGTCGGAGCACCGGCAGCTCAGCCACCGCGGCCCGGATCTGGGTCACGGCAGGCGTGCTCGGTGCCGCGCTCGGACCTGCCGCCGGCGGAATCCTCACCGAGCTCCTCGGGTGGGAATCGATCTTCCTCGTCCAGGTGCCGCTCGCGCTGCTTCCGCTCGTCGCACTCGGGGCAGCCGCCGCGCGGCCACTCCCCGCCCCGGCGGGGCGCCCCCATCTCGGAGCCAACGCGGCGCTCTTCCTCCTCTCCGGCGGCCTCGTCGCCGCCCTCTTCCTGGTCGTCCTGCTGCTCGTCGACGGCTGGGGCATGTCGCCCGCGCTGGCAGGGGTCGTGGTCACGGTGATGCCACTGGCCGCGATCGCAACCTCACGCCTTGCTCCGCGCACAGGATCGGCCTGGGTGCGGATGAGCGCCGGGATCGTCCTCGTTGCTGGAGGACTGGCCGCACTCGCACTCCTCCCACGCGCGGGCTGGCAGTGGACGATCGCGCCGCAGCTGCTCGTGGGCGCAGGCATCGGGCTCGCCCTGGTCTCGCTCACCGAACGTGCGGTCGCGGGACGGGCTGAACAGGTCGTGCACGGTGGCTGGACACTCGCAGCCCGTCACGCCGGCGTCGTCGTCGGGCTGCTCCTGCTGGCGCCGGTGCTCACCACGGCGCTCGACCGCAGCGAGCAAGACGCGCTCTATGCCGGCGCCGCCGCCGTGATCGACAGCGACGTTCCGCCCCTCGACAAGCTGCGACTCGCGCAGGACGTCCTCCTCGAGGTGCGCTCCGCCGGCTCGAAGGAGCGTCCCGATCTCGCCGCTGCGTTCGATGACCGCCCAGACAGCGACGACTACCGGTCGCTCCTGGCGACGTTACAGCACGAGCTCGACCGCGCAGTCACGGACGCGTTCTCCGGGCCGTTCCTGCTCGCAGCCGCCCTGGCCCTTGCCGCGCTCGTCCCGGTCGCGCTGAGCAGAGGGGAGCCTCTGTGAGGCGGTTTGCTCCCCTGCTCGCCGCGATCGGCCTGATCGCGGTCGTCCTCGGCACGTACGCGGCGCTCGGCGGCGCCACGTACCAGCCGACGTCGGTCGCTGACCCGTGCAGCGCCCGTGCCTGGCGGTCACCGGACGGGCTCCAGGAGACGATCGAGCAGATCGCCCTCTCGGGGCTCGACGGCGCCGCCTGCGAGCTTGGCACATCCCGCGAAGAGCTCGTGCTCGCCCTCCGCGACGAGGTGGCGCTCGACGCCTACGCCGCCACCAACGGGCTGACCCGCGAGGAGGCCGAGGACGCGGTGCGGGAGGGGCTGTCCCGCGCCGTCGACGACGCCGAGGCGGCCGGCGCACTCCCGGCGCTCCTCGCGTCGATTGCCCGCGGCACTCTCTCGCGTGTCCCGCCATGGCTTCTGATCGAAGCGCTGGAGCGCATTGGGGGAGCGCTCACTTGAGCTAGGGTGCGCGACCGTGAACACGGTCGGCCACCGAAGCCCCTGGCTCGTCCTCGTCCTCGTCTGCATGGCGCAGTTCATGGTCATCCTGGACGCGACGATCGTGAACGTTGCGCTGCCGTCGATCCAGACCGACCTCGGCATGGCAGATGCCGACCTGCAGTGGATCGTGAACGCGTACACGCTCGTGTTCGGCGGGTTCCTGCTTCTCGGAGGCCGCGCCGGAGACCTGATCGGCCGCAAGCGCGTGTTCCTCGTCGGCCTCGCGATCTTCACCGTTGCGTCGCTGCTCAACGGCCTCGCACCGAACGCCGAGATGCTGATCGTCTTCCGCGGGCTGCAGGGGCTCGGCGCTGCGCTGATCGCACCCGCCGCGCTCTCGATCATCACCACGACGTTCGCGGAGGGCGCCGACCGGACGAAGGCGATGGGCGTCTGGGCCGCGATCGCCGTCGGTGGCGGCGCGATCGGCCTCGTCCTCGGCGGCGTCCTCACGACAACGCTGTCCTGGCCGTGGATCTTCTACGTCAACGTGCCGGTCGGGATCGCCGTGTTCGTCGCCTCCGTGCGTGACGTCCCCGAGTCGCGCGACGAGCACGAGCACCGGAGCTTCGACCTCGCCGGAGCCGTGACCGTGACGGGGGGCCTGCTGGTGCTCGTCTACACGATCGTGAAGGCGCAGGAGAAGGGCTGGGCATCCGCCCACACCCTGGGCTTCGGGGCGGTCTCGGTCGCGCTCCTCGCGGCGTTCGTCCTCATCGAGCGCCGCTCGGCCGAGCCGCTCGTGCGCCTGAGCATCTTCCGCGTGCCGACCGTGCGCTCAGCGAACGTCGTGATGTTCCTCGTCGCCGCCGGGCTGTTCGCCACCTTCTACTTCAACACGCTCTACCTGCAGCGCGTGCTCGGCTACTCCGCACTCGAGGCAGGCCTCGCGTTTCTCCCGTTCACCGCCGGGATCATCATCGGGGCCGGGCTCTCGCAGAAGCTCGTGCCGGCGCTCGGCGCGCGGGAGGTTCCGCTGATCGGGATGACGATGGCGGTCGCCGGCCTGCTCCTGTTCGTGCGTCTGCAGCCCGGGGGCGACTATGTGACCGATTTCCTCCCTGGCGTGATGCTTGCATCGATCGGGATGGGCCTCACGTTCGTGCCGATCACGCTGATCGCGACGAGCGGGATCCCCGCCGACGACGCCGGGCTCGCCTCGGGGCTCTTCAACACGTCGCAGCAGGTCGGCGGGGCACTCGGGCTCGCGGTGCTCGCCACGCTCGCAGTGAGCGCGACATCGGACACACTCGCCGGCACCGCCACTGAGCCATCCCCGGCGGCGCAAGCACAGGCACTCGTGGACGGCTTCCACGTCGCGTACGTCGGCAGTGCCGCCCTGATCGGCGCCGCCGCCATGCTGCTCGCCGTTCTGCTCCGGCGGCGCGACGCGGCGGTCGTCGGCGAGGGCGAGCCGGCACTCGCCGAGGCGTGACCGGCAGCTCCTCGTGAGCGGTTCGGGCAGACTTCCGCGGGTGAGCGTCGAGGCCATCCACGTCGGAACCGCCGAGTCCGGGCCGTTGACCGAGGTCGCCTCCGTGCGCGCGATCGCCGGGAAAGGGCTCGAGGGCGATCGCTACTTCTTCTCCGACGGGGCGAAGGCGGGCGAGGCGATCACGCTCGTCGAGGCGGAGGTCGTCGAGGACGTCGGCCTGGAGCCCGGTGCGACACGTCGTCAGGTGACGACGCGCGGCATCCGCCTCAACGACCTGGTCGGCAAACGCTTCCGCGTGGGCGACGTCGAATGCTTGGGAGTCGGGCTGTGCGAGCCGTGTAGTTACCTGGAGTCGCTGACGCGCCCCGGCATCGTCAAGGAGCTCGTCCACCGCGCCGGCCTCAACGCCGACATCCTCAGCGACGGCACGATCGCCGTCGGTGACGACATCGTCGAGCTCTAGCCCTCGTTGTCGGCCGCGGCCTCGGCCGCAGCCTCGACGAGTCGTCGTGCGAGGGCCTCCGCATCTTCGCTCGTGAGGCAACCGCTCCAGGAGCCCTCGCCGGAGCGCATCCACAGCTGGACGAGGCGCCTCTCGGAATCCGTTCCGGGTAACGGCAGCTGTCCGGTCGTAACGGTCACTCGGGTCTCGACGGTGACGGTAGAGATGGCTCCTCCCTTCGACGGGGCGGCATGGTGCCGCCGATCGGCGAATTCTAACTGCGCGGTGTACCACCCCTCTCACATAGATTGCGGACGCAAGCATCGACGCACGGTGACCATGGAGATCGGCATCTACAGCTTCGGCGAAGTGACTCCCGACCCCGCGACGAGGCAGGCCCTCACGCCGGCCGAGCGACTCCGGAACCTCGTGGAGGAGATCGAGCTCGCGGATCAGGTCGGACTGGACGTGTTCGGCGTGGGCGAGCACCACCGGCCCGATCTCGCGGTCTCCTCGCCGGCCGTCGTGCTCGCCGCAGCCGCAGCCCGAACAACGCGGATCCGGCTCTCGAGTGCGGTCAACGTTCTGAGCTCCGACGACCCGATCCGCGTCTTCCAGCAGTTCTCGACCCTCGACCTCCTGTCCGACGGGCGCGCCGAGATCATGGCCGGTCGTGGCTCGTTCATCGAGTCGTTCCCTCTGTTCGGCTACGACCTCCGCGACTACGACATGCTCTTCGCCGAGAAGCTCGAGCTGCTGCTCGCAGCGCGCGACGCGGACGTGGTTACGTGGGAAGGACGACACCGACCGCCGATCGACGGGCGCGGCGTGTACCCCCGCCCGCTGCAGGACCCTCTGCCGGTGTGGATCGCGGTCGGCGGCACGCCCGAATCGGCCCACCGGGCAGGGGCGCTAGGGCTGCCGATGGCGCTCGCGATCATCGGCGGCCTCCCGGAGCGCTTCGCGCCGTTCGCCGAGATCCACCGTCGCGCCGCCACCGAGGCGGGGCACGAACGACCAGAGCTCGGCATCAATTCGCATGGGTTCGTTGCCGACAGCTCCCACCAGGCCGCCGACGACTACTACCCGGCCCTCAAGCAGATGATGGACAAGATCGGACGGGAGCGAGGCTGGCCGCCGCACACCCGTGCGGACTACGACCGTAGTCTCGAACTGCGCGGCGCGCTCTTCGTCGGCAGCCCGCAACAGGTCGTCGAGAAGATCCTGTTCCAACACGAGATCTTCGGGCACGACCGGTTCCTGCTCCAGCCGACGGTCGGCTCGATGCCGCACGCGAAGACGATGCGTGCGATCGAGCTGCTCGGCACCGAGGTGGCGCCGGCCGTGCGGGCCGCGCTCACGTCTGCGGACGCCCCAGCCTGACTGCTCCGTGTCTCGGGCGTCGAGCAGCCCGGCGGCGTCACGGCACGGCGCCGGTTCGCGGCGCATTCCGAGCCTGCGTTCGGTGTTCTCGAGGACGTCGGCTCTACAGGTCGACTTCGTCGATGCGCTCTACGAGGTCCGGCATGTAGTGCTCGGCGAACAGCTTCGCGACGAGCTCACCGCGGCTCGAGACGCTGACCCTCTCGAAGATCGCCTTCAGGTAGTCGCGCACCGTGTGCGGCGAGAGGTAGAGCGACCGCGCGATCTCGGCAGTCCCTGCGCCGCGTGCAAGCGCCTCGGTGATCTCGCGCTCCCGCTGGGTCAGCCCGTACGCCTCGACGATGATCGGCGCCATCTCGGAGCCCTTTGCCGCCTCGATCACGACGGCAACCCTGTCGGCTGAACCGTCGGCCGCCCGCATGCAGGAGGCATGGACGACGATCCAGCGCCCCGAGACCCCCATCAGCCGGACGCGGGCGACACCGGATTCCAAGCCCGCCGCAATCGCGCGTGCACGGTGCACGACCGAGAGCACCTCGGTGGTGGCGTTGAGGCCCGGGAGACCCGATCCCAGCGGCGACCGCGGAATCTCGTGCAACCACGCCTCGGCCGCATCGTTCATCGACTCGAGCACCCCGCGCCCGTCGAACGTCAGCAGCCCCGGCGCCTCGGGCCCGCCCTTGGCGACGAAGGACGGCGGCACGAGCGCGTTGCGGCGGAAGGCCTCGCCGATCGACCCGGACAGGTCGGCCACGACCTTCTGCTCGGCGGCGCTGAACGTCGGCTGCCCCTGCTGCCGGTACAGCGCGAGCACACCCCACGGCGTGCGTCCCACGCGGCACGCCGCGCGGAGCTCGTCGTCGAGCCCGAGAGACTCGTTGAGGAGGATGTGACGGCCGCTGCGGCGTGGCTTTCCGTTCGTCGCGTCGTAGAGCGTCGCTACCGGCCGCGCGGCGACGGCGATGTCGCTGAAACGGAGGAAGTCCTCGGCGAGGAACTCGCGCTCCCAGTAGGCGGCGCATTGCTCGTCGCCCTGGAAGTTCTCGACGCGGGCGGGTGACGTCGCCAGCGACGTCAGCGGATCGATCGCCGCCCAGAACGATGCGTCGAAGGGGACGATTGCCGAGAGCCGGCTGCTGACCTCGGCGAGGAAGTCGCCGTTCTCCGCGCGGGCGCAGAGATCGACGATCGCGTCACGCTCGCGACGCGCGTTCGCAGAAGCCAGCGGTGCGTCGGTCTGCTGCACATGCAGGAGAGTGCCGACTCGGCTCGGGCGCCGCAACCCCCTCACCTGAGGGGTCATCGACAAGGCTAGACCCCGACGTCGCGGGATACCGGCGGCGGGATGGAACAGCGATCGTTGACGACGTGGCCGGCGCCGTGCCGCCACACATCCGAGACCAGGAGAATCATGACACTCGTCGAGACACCAATCACCCCCGATGACCTGCTGAGCCGTGTCGAGGGCCGGGTCGTGCTCCCCGGTGATCCGGGCTGGGACGACGCCCGCCAGGCGTGGAACCTGGCGGTCGACCAGCACCCGGCGTTGGTCGTCCTGCCCGTGACCGTCGAAGACGTTCTCGCAGCGGTCGCGTATGCACGGGACAACGGTCTACGCCTGGCGGTGCAGGGAACCGGCCACGGAGCCGCAGCGCGCGACGGCCTCGACGGCACGGTGCTGCTCAACATGCGCGACCTGCGCGGCGCCACCGTCGACCCGGCCGCGCGGACGGCGCGTGTGGCCGCCGGGGCATTGTGGGAGGACGTCGTTCCTCTCGCCGCCGAGCACGGGCTCGCGGCGCTGCACGGCTCGTCCCCCGACGTCGGCGTCGTCGGCTACACGCTCGGCGGCGGCATCGGCTGGCTCGCTCGCCGCTATGGCCTCGCGTGCAACTCGGTCGTCGCCGTCGAGCTCGTCACGCCCGACGGTCGGCAGCTGCGTGCCGACGCCATCGAGAACGCCGACCTGTTCTGGGCGATCCGAGGCGGCGGTGGCAACTTCGGCGTCGTCACCGCGCTCGAGTTCCGCCTGTACCCGGTCGAGACCCTCGAGGCGGGCTGGCTCATCTGGCCCTGGGAACGGTCCGCAGACGTGCTCAACGCGTGGTCGAGCTGGGCGGAGACGGTGCCCGACGACGTCACGTCTGCGGCACGGATCCTGCAGCTGCCGCCGATCCCGGAGATCCCGGAGCCGCTGCGCGGGCGACAGCTCGTCGTCGTCGAGGCCGCGATCCTGGGCGACCGGCAGGAAGCCGACGAGCTGCTCCGGCCGCTCCGAGCCCTCGCTCCCGAGCTGGACACGTTCACGACGATTCCGGCCGCACAGCTCTCCGGGCTCCACCAGGATCCCTACGGGCCGACACCCGGCGTCGGCGACGGGGCGCTGTTCGAGTCGTTCCCACCGGCGGCGGTCGACGCGTTCGTCCGCATGGGCGGCCAGGACTCCGGGTCGCCATTGGTCGCCGTTGAGATGCGACACCTCGGGGGCGCGCTCGACAGGGTCGCTCCGGACGCGGGCGCCCTCGCGCACCTCGACGGACGGTTCGCGTTCTACGGCGTGGGTGTACCCGTGACGCCGGAGCTCGGCCACGCGATCGAGGGGCACCTGGCCGAGACGAAGGCGGCACTCGCTCCGTGGGGCTACGGCCGCGAGTTCCTGAACTTCGCCGAGCGGTCGATCGACCTGCGAACGGCCTTCGAGGCCGACACGTACCGCCGCCTCCAGGCGATCCGGGCGCAGGTCGACCCCGAGGACATCCTGCGCGCCAACCATCCGCTGGCGCCGGCTGCGATGCAGGTCGCCGGCTGAGCGGAGTCGGGCGCGCTTCCTCTTGCCCGAACACCGGGTCGTATGCGAAGATCCCGTCCGATGCGGACGGCGGTTGCTCTCAGCGCACTCCTGTTCGCGCTCGGCGGCGTCGCCGCCGGGTGCGGCGGCAGCGACGACGGTGGTGACGACGCCGCGCCGCCCGCGGTGACGGAGACGTCCGGGCCGGACGACAGCGGCACCTCGGCCGACGGCGCGGCCGTCTACGAGGACGCCGGTTGCGGTGGCTGCCACGCGCTCGCGGCGGCGGGCTCCACGGGCTCCGTCGGGCCGGGCCTCGACGGCGCCGGTCTCGACGCCGATGCGGTTGCCGAGCAGGTGCGGGACGGCGGCGGCGCGATGCCGGGCTTCTCCGACTCGCTCAGCGAGGACGAGATCCTCGCCGTCGCCGAGTTCGTCGCGGCGTCCTCCGGCTAGCTCCGCGGGCTCACGCACGGCACGGACCGCCCGGCTCGCCGTGCGGTCCGACACCCCGCAACCACGTCGGCTGGAAGGATGCAAGACCTGTGAACGAGCGCCTTCTCACCCGCGCGTTCGTCTTCGTCTGGCTCGCGACGTTCGGCTCGCTGCTCACGGTCGGGATGCTCCTTCCGGTGCTTCCCGTCTATGCGCGAGGGGCGCTCGACGTGGGCGATGTCGGAGTCGGTATCGCGGTCGCGGCTGCGAGCCCGACGGCACTCCTCTTGCAGCCGATCGTCGGTCGCATCGGCGACCGGAAGGGCCGCCGACCGCTCGTCATCGTGGGCTGCCTGGTGCTGGCGGCCAGCGTCGCGCTCTACGTCCCCGCGTCGTCGCTCACTGCGCTCGTCGTGCTGCGGCTCGTCGGTGGCGTCGGCGAGGCGCTGCTCTTCGTCGGCTCGGCGACGATCGTCAACGACCTCGCGCCCCCGACACGGCGCGGCGAGGCTGTGAGCCTGTACTCGCTGGCCGTCTGGGGCGGGCTGGCCGCGGGGCCGCTGCTCGGTGAGCTCCTGCTGCGCGACGACAGCTTCGACACCGTCTGGCTCGTGGCGGCAGCGATCGCCCTCGTCGCCGGGCTCACAGCATTCGGTCTTCCGGAAACGCGCCCGCAGAACATCCCGGTCGAGCCTGGGCGCCAGCCGCTCGTGCACCCCACCGCCCTCCTCCCCGGGCTCGTGCTCGTCCTCTCGATGATCGGCTTCGCCGGCATGGCCGCCTTCGCGCCGCTCTACGCACGCGAGCTCGGCCTCTCCGGCGCCGGGCTCGTATTTGCTCTCAATGCCGCGATCGTGATCTCGATCCGGTCGATCGGACGGCGGATCCCCGACCGTGTCGGGCCCCGGCGGACGGCGACCGCCGCGATGGCCCTCGCTTCCGCCGGGTTCGCCGTGATCGCCCTCGTCCACTCGCCGGCAGGGCTGTACGCAGGCACCGCCGTCCTCGCCTGCGGCCAAGCGCTCATCTTCCCGGCGCTGATGATGATCGTCGTCGGCAGAGCCCCCGCCGCCCAACGTAGCTCCGCGGTGGGCAGCTTCACGGCGGCGGCCGATCTCGGCTATGCGATCGGTGCGATCTCGCTCGGCGTCGTCGCTGCGTCGGTTGGGTACCGGGGCGTGTTCACGGTCGCTGCGGTCGTCGTCGCCTGCGGCGTCTTGCCACTGATGCGGATCCGCCCTGCACGCAGCGTCGCGACGTCGGCGGCCGCCGACGCGCCACCGTAGCGCGAACACCCACATCCGGCTGGGGAGTTTCCCGAAGAGACAACCGTGCCACCCGCGGATGCGAGCGCCCCGCCCACCTGCGACGTTCCGAGAGGAGAGGCGTCGACGACGCCCGGCGTGAGGAAGGAGCGACCGTGACCAGCCTGTTGACGAACGGACGGCGATCCGCCACCAGCCACTACGTGGAGACGGTGGTCGCCGACGCCGTCGCGCGCAGCCCCGGCGAGCCGGAGTTCCATCAGGCCGTGCTGGAGACGGCCGAGTCGCTCGTCCCCGTGCTGGATCGACACCCGCAGTACAGGGAGGCGAAAGTGCTCGATCGTCTCGTCGAGCCCGAACGCGTGGTCATGTTCCGCGTGCCGTGGGTCGACGACCGCGGTGAGATCCACGTCAACCGGGGATACCGCATCGAGATGTCGAGCGCGATCGGGCCCTACAAGGGCGGGCTGCGCTTCCATCCGAGCGTGTACCTCGGATTGCTCATGTTCCTGGCGTTCGAACAGGTGTTCAAGAACGCGCTCACCACACTGCCGATGGGCGGCGGCAAGGGTGGGGCCGACTTCGATCCCAAGGGCCGCAGCGAGCTCGAGGTGATGCGCTTCTGTCAATCGTTCATGACCGAGCTCCAGCGTCACATCGGGCCGTTCACCGACATCCCGGCGGGCGACATCGGTGTCGGCAGCCGCGAGATCGGCTACCTGTTCGGTCAGTACAAGCGGATCCGCAACGAGTTCAGCGGCGTCCTCACCGGGAAGGAGCTCGAGTGGGGCGGGTCACTCGTCCGACCCGAGGCGACCGGCTACGGCACCGTGTACTTCGCCGAAGAGATGCTCGCCACGCGCGGCGACTCGACCGAGGGAAAGACGTGTCTCATTTCGGGCTCGGGCAACGTCGCCCAGTACACGGCCGAGAAGCTGATCCAGCTCGGGGCCACCCCGATCACGCTCTCCGACTCGGACGGCGTCGTCCACGACCCCGACGGAATCGACTGCGAGAAGCTCCGCTGGGTGATGGACTTGAAGAACGTCCGTCGCGGCCGCATCGGCGAGTACGTCGAGCGCTTCCCGCGGGCGACATACCTGCCGGCCACGAGAAGCTCGCGGAACGTCCTGTGGACGATCCCTGCCGACTGCGCATTCCCGTGCGCAACGCAGAACGAGATCTCGGGACGAGACGCGGCGGCCCTGGTTGCCAACGGCGTCACGTTGGTAGCGGAAGGGGCCAACATGCCGACCGTGCCGGAGGGCGTCAGGCGCTTCCGCGAGGCCGGGATCCTCTATGGCCCGGCCAAAGCGGCCAACGCGGGCGGCGTCGCCGTCTCGGGGCTCGAGATGTCCCAGGACGCGCTGCGGATCACCTGGAGCTGGGACGAGGTCGACCTGCGCCTCCGCGCGATCATGGCGTCCATCCACCGCACCTGCCGTGAGCGAGCGGAGGAGTACGACGCGCCCGGCGACTACGTCGTCGGCGCCAACGTGGCCGGTTTCGTCAAGGTCGCCGATGCCATGATCGATCAGGGAGTCGTCTAGTGCGGCATCTCACAACGTTCGACCGGTTTCTCGACTGATTGCCGCTCGGCTACCGCTTCGCTCGAGCGGGCCGGACAGGTCCGGCCCCTACGACGTTTCGGGTGCACGCTTGGAGACGGCGCACTAGGACCACAGTGCACACTGGTGCACAGACGGCCAGTAGGATCGGGCCGTGGAGGAGAGGCTCCTGGGGTCAAGCGGCATCGCCGTCTCGCGCGTGATCCTCGGCTGCGGCAACTTCGGCGGTGTCGGCTCGTCGCCGGCCTTCTTCGGCCAGGGCACGCCACGTGAGGTCGCCTTCGAACTGCTCGACGCGGCCTGGGACCTCGGGATCACCACGCTCGACACGGCGGATGCCTACGGCGGCGGGCGCAGCGAGGAGTGGATAGGTGCCTGGCTCGCGACGAAAGGCTCCGACGTGCGCGACCGCGTCGTGATCCAGACGAAGACGTACAACCCGATGGAAACCGATCAGGATCACGGGCTCGCGCGGACACGGGTCCTGCGGCAGATCGACACGAGCCTCGGGCGCCTCGGCGTGGAACGGGTGGCTGTCTACATGGCCCACGACTTCGACCCGGACGTTCCGCAGGAGGAGACGCTGCTCGCCTTCGGCGAGCTTCTCGAGGCCGGCAGGATCGGCTCCGTCGGCGCGTCCAACTTCACCGCCGAGCAGCTCGCGGAGGGGCTCGAGCTGGCCCGGCTCGAAGGGCTCCCGCGCTACGAGGTCGTGCAGAACTCCTTCTCGCTCCTCGAGCAGGGCGACCGCGAGACAGTGTTCCCGCTCTGCCATGAGCACGCCGTCGGCTACGAGCCGTTCAGCGCGCTCGCCGGCGGCTGGCTGTCCGGCAAGTACCGCCGCGGAGAGGAGCCGCCCGACGGCTCCCGCATGACGCAGCGCCCGGAGCCGTATTCCGGATACGAGGCAGACGAGGTGTTCGACGCTCTCGAGCTGCTCGCCGATGAGGCCGCCGAGCGCGGCGTGACCATGGCAGCGCTCTCTCTGGCATGGGCTCTCCACGTGCCCGAGGTGACAGGCGTCGTCGTCGGCCCGAACCGCCCCGAGCACCTCGACGACGTCCGCGACGCACTCGCGATCTCCCTCTCGGGCGACGAGCGAGCGCGGATCGGAGCGCTGTTCGCGTGACCATCCTCGTGCTCTCCGATGCCGACGTCCGCAGCGTCCTCGACATGCCGTCGTGCATCGAGGCGATGGCGGCCGCGCTGGCAGCGCTCGAGCGAGGCGAGGCGCACATGCCGCTCCGCTTCGTCATGCGGCCACCGGCCGACCAGCTGCTCGGCCTGATGCCGGCATACCGTGGCGGCGACGACGCCGTGTTCTCGCTCAAGGAGATCGTCGTCGCGCCCGGGAACGCGACCCGCGGGCTCGATCCGCATCAGGGAGCTGTGCTCCTCCACGACGGCGAGACCGGCCGTCTGCGGGCGATCCTCAACGCGTCTGCCGTCACGGAGATCCGCACGGCCGCGGTGTCGGCGGTGGCCACGAAGCTCCTGGCGCGTGGCGATGCCCGGGTCGTTGCGGTTCTCGGCACAGGTGTCCAGGGCCGCTCGCACGTCGAGGCGATGCGTGCCGTGTTGCCCGACTGCGAGCTGCGGATCTGGAGCCGTACACCGGAACACGCAGTCGGCCTCGCGCTGCAGGCGCACGGGAACGCGGCGACGACGGTCGAGGACGCGCTGGACGGAGCCGACGTCGTGTGTACGTGCACCTCGGCGCGCGAGCCGATCGTGCAACGGACGTGGCTGTCGGCAGGGGCTCACGTGAACGCGGTGGGCTCGTCTATCCCGTCGACCCGTGAGCTGGATGCGCAGACGGTCGCCGAGTCCTCGCTCTTCGTCGACCGCCGCGAGTCGACGCTCGCCGAGTCAGGCGACTTCCGGATGGCTGCCGAGGAGGTCGGGCTCGACGCGGGCCACATCCTGGCCGAGCTCGGCGAGGTGCTCACCGGCGCCCATCCCGGGCGCACGGGCCCCTCGGAGTTGACGCTGTTCAAGTCCCTCGGGCTCGCGGTCGAGGATCTCGCCGCCGCCGAGCTCGCGGTCGCGCGGGCGCGCGAGCGCGGCATCGGCACCGAGGTCTCGTTCTGATCCCGCTCGCCGAGATCGAGGCAGCGCAGGCTCGCATCTCCGACGTCGCCATCCGGACACCCCTGCTGCGCCTGCCGGTCGACGGGCCCGCCGAGATCTGGCTGAAGCTGGAGTGCCTGCAGCCGATCGGCTCGTTCAAGATCCGAGGCGCGGCAAACGCCGTGCGACTCGCGGATCCGGATCTCGTGAGCCGCGGACTCTGGACGACGAGCGCGGGGAACATGGCGCAAGGTGTCGCCTGGATGGCGCGGGGCCTCGGGGTGAAGGCGACGGTCGTGGCCCCCGACCACGCGCCGCGCGCGAAGCTCGACGCGATCGAGCGCCTCGACGGTCACGTGCTCCCGGTGCCCTTCGACCGCTGGTGGCAGGCGATGGAAGAGGGCTCGTATCCCGGCCTCGACGGGTGCTTCGTCCACCCCGTACGCGATCCGGCCGTGATGGCCGGCAACGGGACGATCGGCCTCGAGCTGATGGAGGACCTCGACGGTATCGACACGGTGATCATCCCCTGGGGCGGCGGCGGTCTGACCACCGGTATCGCCAGCGCCCTGGCCGCGCGCAGTCCCGCGACCCGGGTCGTCGCGTGCGAGCCGGAGACGGGCGCGCCCTTGGCTGCGTCCCTCGAGGCCGGCGAGCCCGTAGAGGTTCCCTATCGCGCATCGTTCGTCGACGGGGCGGGGAGCAAAGCCCTGCTCCCCGAGATGTGGGAGCATGCTCGGCCCTTGCTCGCCGGATCGGAGGTGGTGTCGCTCGACAAGGCCGCCGGAGCGGTGCGCCTGCTCGCAGAGCGGGCCCGCGTGGTCGCCGAGGGGGCCGGCGCGCTGCCCGTGGCCGCAGCGCTGTCTGGCCGGGTGCGCGGTGACCGCGTTGTCTGCATCGTCTCGGGCGGGAACATCGACCCGCAACGCCTCGCCGCGATCCTCGAGGGCCTCACACCGGACTGACAGCAGCGCTCAGCAGTCGCGGCGGGTGGTCTCGGCGAGTCCGAGCTTTATCCACTCCGAGGGCACGGCGATGACATTCCGAACCCAGTCCTCCGGGGCGCCGCGCATCGCCAGCTTCACGTCGGTACACCGCGCGAGCAACCGCTCGGCGCGGAACAGGTGGTAGCGGGAGCTGACGACGACGACCGAGTCCCAGCCGCGCTTCTCCGCAAGCTGGGCAACGAGACGCGACTCGCCCCGGGTCGAGTAGGGCGACGCCTTGCGACACAGCACCTCGACGTTGCCGAGAGCCTCCCCGGCACCGCCACGCGCGCAGAAGGCGACACGTTGCTCGTCGCGCCTGCTCTCGTCCTCGGAGACGACGAGCACGCGGGCGACGCCGTCGCGCACGAGGTCGAGGCCGACGTCCAGTCGCGAGTCTCCGCCCGCGAGCACGACGACGGCGTCCGCCTTCGAGACGGGATCGTCGTCACGGGCGAGAAAGAGCGCACCGCCGAGCGCGTACGCCGCGACGAGGGCCAGCAGGGCGAGCGTGATCAGACCGCGCACACGCATGATTACCACCGTGCGCACGATCTCCCTCCTCGCGCTGCGACGACTCGTCGTCGGAGCACAGGGCTACGCGGCCCGCCGGCGGCGCGGAACGACCGCCGAGGTGGAGCGTGCGATAGCCACGCTCTCGTGTGTCCAACTCGACTCGATCTCCACCGTCGAGCGCAGTCACCGCATCGTGCTCGCGGGCCGTGTGGGCGCGTACCCCCTGGGCGCGGTCGACCGACTGTTGCGCCACGGCCGCGTCTTCGAGTACTGGGCGCACGAGGCCTGCTTGCTCCCGGCCGACGACTGGCCCCTGTTCCGACCCGCGATGGAGGAGGGCGGGCGAACCTGGTACGCAGAGGTCGAGCGCACACACCCGCACCTCGTCGAGGACATCCTGGAGCGCATCCGCGCCGAGGGCCCACTGGGCTCGCGGCACTTCGAGGGCGAGGCGGTCGGCGACATGTGGCGACAGAAGCCGGCGAAGGCGATGCTCGTGCGCCTCTGGAACCGCGGTGACCTCGTCATCGCCGGTCGCGAAGGGTTCCAGCGGGTGTTCGACCTGCCCGAGCGCGTACTGCCGCGGGAGGTCCTCGACGCGCCCACCCCGACCGAGTTGGAGCGGCTGCGGTCGCTCGCGCTCAAGGCCGTGTGCGCGCGGGGCGCGCTGACCGAGGCCGGCATCGTCGAGCACTGGCGCCTGGGCGGCGGCATCAAGCGCGTCCGGCCGGCGGTCGAGCGCTTGCTCGGCGAGGGCCACATCGAGCGCTGGCAGGTGGAAGACGGCGGCCCGCCGGTGCTCGTCCCTGCCGGCTCGACACCCGACCCACCCGCGCCGGCGAGCCCCGTGCTCCTCTCCCCGTTCGACAACCTGCTCTGGGACCGCGCCTTCGCCCGTCGGGTCTTCGGCTTCGACCACGTGATGGAGATCTACAAGCGCCCGCACGAGCGCGTCTACGGCTACTACGTCCTGCCGTTCCTGCGCGGCGACCGCCTCGTGGGGCGCGTCGACCTCAAGTCCGAGCGAACGACGGGAGAGCTCGTCGTCAGGGCCGTGCACCTGGAACCGGGTGTGCGACAGTCCGGCGCTCTCGACGACGCGCTCGATCGCGCGCTCGATCGCCTCCGCGACGCCGCCGGGCTCGAGCGCGTCAGCCGCTGACTCCCCGCCCGTGACTCCGGCCCCGAGGACTGCGATCGCCCGAGACACGGGACGGTGGCAGCCCGGCCGATACGATCCGGCCGTGGAGTTCGAGACGCGCGCCATCCATGCAGGTCAGGAGCCCGATTCGGCGACGGGCTCGGTGACAACGCCGATCTACCAGACGTCGACGTTCGCTCAAGAAGCCGTCGGAGTCCACAAGGGGTACGACTACGCGCGCGTGGCGAACCCCACGCGGACTGCGCTGGAGGAGTGCCTCGCATCGCTCGAGTCGGCCGCGTACGGGCACGCGTTCTCGTCGGGCCTCGGTGCCACGACGACGCTCATGCACCTCGTCGACCCGGGCGAGCGCGTCGTTTGCGTGAACGACGTATACGGCGGTGTGTACCGGATGTTCTCGCAGGTCTACGAGCCCAAGGGGTACCAGTTCACGTACCTCACACCGCACGAGATCTCCACCGGGCTCGCCGACCACCTCGACGAGTCCACCCGGCTCGTCTGGGTCGAGTCACCCACCAACCCGCTGCTCAACATCGTCGACCTTCGCGCCGCGGCTGACGCAGCCCACGCAGCCGGCGCGCTGCTCGTCGTCGACAACACGTTCGCCTCCCCGTACCTGCAACGACCGCTCGAGCTCGGCGCCGACGTCGTGATCCACTCGACGACGAAATACCTCGGCGGGCACTCCGATGTCAGTCTCGGTTGCGCCTGCCGCCACCAAGGTGGGAATGCCGCCAAGAAGCGCGAAGCCCGCGGGGGCTGTGATGCTCGTGATGGTGAGCGCGGCATTGCCGCTGTTGGTGATGCTGAAGGTGCGGATGGCACCGGCCTCGCCATAGGCCGATGTGCCGAAATCGGTGTGGTCGGTGAGCGCGGGGGACTTGTCGTTGTCGGCGATGTTGCGGGCATTGCCGGTCACCGCGATTTCGGGCGCCGTGACCTCGGCGGACAAGTTGAAATTGAAGGCCTTCTCGTCGGGGTCGTTGGTGGTGAAGGACAGGACACCGGCAAAACTGCCGACCTTCGACGTATCGAGCAGAACGGTGAACGTATCCGACGCGCCGGGCGCGATCGTGGAGGCGAGCTTGTCGGTGCCGAGCTTGAAGCCGTTCGGCAGTTTCAGTGCGGAGGTCTTCAGATCGGCGGTGCCGATATTCGTCACGGTGAAGGTGTGCGTCACCACCTCGCCGACCAGATGCGTGCCGAAGGCGGTGCCGTCGCCCGCATCCGGCGTCGTGTCGTCGTCGGCAATGCCGAGGCCGTTGCCCGACACTGCGACTTCCGGGCCGGTCGGCGGCGGTGGCGGAGGTGCGCTCGACAACGCGTCCTTGATCTGTGCCAGCGCATCCAACACCGAACCGCTGAAGGATGAAGCCGTCGCATTGGCAATGGCGTCCCGGATCTCGGTTATGGCGGTGTCGCCAAGCAGCGTGATCGGCGCATAGGCCTCGAGCGATGGTGCCGTGTCTGGATCATCAAAGAGACCGAGCAGCGCCTGCACGACAGCAGCACTGCCAGTGTCCGGCAGATAAGGGTCCGTCAGGACAGAGACGAGATCGTTGAGAATCTCGTTATCCGCGGCATTCGTGATGCCACTGAAGAACGAGGCGGCCTGTGTCAGGCTGACATCGTCCTCGAAATTCATGTCGGCGACGGCCGCCTCGGCCAGAAAGGCATCGAGCGCCTGAGACACGGCCACCCGCCGCTGGTTGTACGCACTCAAAGCTGCATCGAACGCGGCTTCCTGGGCAACTTGGAAGGATTCGTTGCCGGCAAAAGCGGCACCCTGAAAGCGTTCGGCAGCGGCCAGCATCTCGGTAAGATCGCCGACCATCTTGTACATGCTTTCGAGGAGCGCGTTACCGGCAACGCTGACGCCATTGATCGGCGTGAAGATATCATGCGGAAAGTCGAGCACCGCCGAATAGTTCAGGTCCGGAGGGTCGTTGGCCAGAAACTTGAGGAGATCGCCGACACGCTGATTGATAACCGTTGCAACGGATAGCGTCAGCGCAACAGGGTTAAGTTCAGGCAGCTTCTCGGTGAGCTTGTTTGCAACGAAGGTAACCGCAGGCATTGTCTGTGCCGTCGCGCTCGCGGGGCTCATCGCGGGCGCGGCGGCCTTGATGTACTGGTCGATCATCCAGTTCAGGCCGGAGATCGGCGCCGACAACGGATCGAGCGACGAGCCCAGTGCCTTGAGTGATACGCTCAGCTTGTCGATCGTCTGCGCGTCGGCGAGAAATTTGTCCTTCTGTTCCTGCGTGAACTGGGTCGGCAGGTCGGGTTTTGCCCTATTGGTCGTCAGCGAGACGGATACCAGGACATAATCGGGTGTCAGATTCTCCGCCGCGCCCCAGGGGGTGTAGATCGAGAGGTACAGAGCCTCGTTCGAACCCAGAAATCCAGTATAACTAGAGCCAGTGCTGTCGGAATGGGAATACGATGTCGTGCCGTAATGCCGGGTCGCTTCGTAATCGACGAGATCAACCCAGAAGTTCGAGGCCCTGATAATCGGGTCGCTTCCGTTGAAAGCCCCAAAAGTATTGCCTGGGAAGGAAGGCAGCGCATCGGGCAGATTGGAGAAGGCGGTAGCGGTGAAGCCTTCGCCATAACCTAATGGCAGTACAGTCCAATCGATTGTTGATATCGTGGTCGCCTTCACCGTTACGGTGTCATTCGGCGCGATATCGAATAACTTTATCGACTGATCGACCTCGCCAGTGGGTACATAGAACAGGTTGAAGGTGTAGGTCGGCATACAGGTCTCCTATCGACCTCATGATGGCGCAGCAGATGCGCCGCCGGTCAGCCATGGCCAGGGTGTCGGGACACTGCAGGTTGAAGGGAGGATCGGTGATAAGCGCTGCATAATAAAAAGGTCTGCTCAAAGCAGCATTGCGCGGCAACGTGCGCCAGCTAAAACCAGTTTCGGATCAATCCCCGAAACGCAGTCGTAATAAAATCTGACGCAGTGCCGCAAAGCCGCACGGACGTTAAACCAATTTAATTGCAATTCTCTGACAGTCCGGGCCTGCGCGCAAATCACAATTGTGCGCTTACCCAAGGTCAGACGCCGGAAAAGTCGCCGCCCATCCTTGGTCTTACGGTGGGTGGATAGATGGCGCCCTCCACGCGAAGGCCGTCATTACAAAAGCTGGAATGACATAAATGTTGGAATAACCAGCCCCGCAGGCGGCTGCGCCCCCCTCACTCCACGATCAGCTTGACCATGGTGCCGGGTTCGAGCTTGTCGCCCGGGTCCATGCCGTTGAGCACGCGGAAGCGCTCGACCGGCTTGTCGGACACCGCCATGCGCGCGGCGCGGCGAGCACGACCATGGAGCGATCCCCTACGCCGCGCCCCCGAACGAAATCCTGGCGATCAGCGCGGCCAGTTCGCTCTGGCGCGAGACACCGGATTTGGCGAAGGCGCGCTTGAGCAACGTCCGGCCGGTCTCCTCGGAGATTCCGAGCTTTTGCGAAGCCTCCCGCGGCGATTGTCCGGCCGCAATCAGGGCCGCAACACGGGCCTCGCCGAGGGTCAGCCCCAGGAGATCGCGCAGCAGCGCGGGATCGGCCGGATCGCCCGCGCCCAATTCGATGGTGAGAACAATGACCTGACCGCGCAGCAGAAACTGTTCGAGTTCAGGCGCATGGGGTCCGCGAAGCGGCAGCGCATAGACGGCGAGCGCGCGGCCCGGTTGGGCGCGCAACAACGTCGGCCGGGGATCGGAGGCGAACGCGGACATGCCCGGACCGATGACGCCGCCGATCGCAGCCTGCAAGGCGGCGCGATCGGACGGGCTTCTTGCAACCAGCCGATCATCGAGAATTTCGACTGCAGTTCCAAGACTGCGCTTTGCGACGTCATTGCAGAATACGACCCGTCTCGATGCGTCGAGCAGGAAAACACCCATCTTCAGCCTGTCGAACAGATCACGCAGTCCGAGATTGGCGGCTTCCAATTCGATCAGTCTCATTCCGAGACGCAGCGACTTCTCCGCGTGCAAGCCAAGCCGCGACAGCATCGCGCATTCCTGCGGCGTGTAATTATCCTTGCGGTCCGACCGGTGTACGCTCAGCACGACATAAATGTCGGGGTCGGGCGAGATGGCCACACCCGCAATCCAGCGCAGCCCGAATTTCCTGAGGAACTGGGTAAAGAACGGGTGCCGGTCGTGCTCCTCGACAAGGCCAAGTTCGACATCGGTCACAGTATCGCCGGCGCCGCGATAGCCACGCTCGGCCATCCGCACGGCCCGGATGTCGTGCTTGTACCATTCGCGATTATAGTCCTCCTGCCCGGCGACCAGTGCCGGAGACACGATAACGCCCAACCGGCCGTCTCCGCGCGCGTAATTCAGCACCGCTCCGATATCCCCGAACGTGTCTGTAATGGCCTGCAGCGCCACGGGCCAGCGCTCGGGTGCGAGCGCGGTCTGGTAGATCGCTTCGACCGCCGCGACGAACCGCGCGTCCTGCGCTGAGACGACGTTGTCCGAAGAGGCTGTCACAGCAAGTACCTAACGGTGTCCGAGATCAGCGCCCCGAAAACAGCGGATGGGCCACCTTGTCGCCTGCCTTGATGCCGAGCTTCTTCGCGGTGCCGCCGATAACCTCGAGCACGCCGCGCACCGGCCCGCCCGACGGGATCGTCTTCTCCGAGAGCGGCTCGGTGTTTTCGGCGATACGCCGGATGGTGCCGTCGCCGTTGATGAACAGCATGTCGAGGGGGATGTAGGTATTGCGCATCCACATCGAGACGTCCTGGTCCGGCTTGAAGTCGAACAGCATGCCCCGGCCCTCCGGCAGTTCCTTGCGAAACATCAGCCCCTTCTGCCGCTCCTCGTTGCTCCGCGCCATTTCGACGGTGAAGACATGGACGCCATCCTTGGTGACGATTTCCAGCGTCGACTCGTCGGCGGCCTGCGCCACCCCCCCGGTGCAGAGCGCGAAAAGAAAAGCGGCCGCCGCAATCCGGTTCCGCCACGAACGCGCCCGCGATAAGAAATGTGAAGACCTCACGCCAACCACCTCGCCTCGCAACCGATCGCGCGAGACAGCCGTCCGACGCAATCCCTGCTTCCAATGTCCCGGTTCCGATGCATGTATCCCATTGCGCCCGGTGTTGTTTCAAGCGCCGGAATTCAAGCGCACCGGTGTCCCGAATCCGAAATCCGCTTCAATCTGCGGCTTGCTCATGAGCGGACTTCGGATTCGAAGGATACTGGCCGATCGCACGATTCCGGTGTGGTGTGCTTTGGGCTGGTTCGGAAATCCGCTTAAAGAGCCTGCTGCGCGAATGAAGCGGATTTCCAAACCACCACGCTGGCAACGTTGCGAGTTCGGCTCGGGATTTCGGATGCCGGCAGGGATGTCAGATTCGCTGCAAAAGTCGGATCCGCCGCATCAGTGCGAGGCGGGTCCGTGCGGACCGCCATCGGGCTGCACTTCGGCAGCCATCAATCCCTTGGGACCCGGTCCGAAACGGACCAGCACGGTCTGGCCGGGACGCAGCTCTGTCATTCCATAGCGGCGCAAAGTTTCCATGTGGACGAAAATGTCCGGAGTCCCGTCACCGCGGGTGAGGAAACCAAACCCACGCAATCGATTGAACCACTTGACCATGGCACGCTCGAGACCGGATGTCGGAGTCACGGTGACGTGGGTCCGCGGCGGCGGCAACTGCGCCGGATGGATGGCCGTCGTCTCATCCATCGAGAGAATGCGAAAGGCCTGCATCCCCTTGGGACGCGGCACCGCCTCGCAGACAACGCGGGCGCCCTCGTAGGCGGTCTGAAACCCGTCGCGGCGCAGACAGGTCACGTGCAGCAGCACGTCGGCGGAACCATCATCGGGAACGATGAAGCCGAAGCCCTTCGACACATCGAACCATTTGATCGTGCCCGAAATTTCAATCAGATTGGCGGCGGATTCGTCCGCCACCCCTGTGTGACGATCTGGCCCCAGATCGTAACCTGCACCGGACAACTTTGGCCCCATTTCGCCGGACGCCATGACCGCCGCGCCGCCGCTTCCCTTAGCGCCTCTTCCGGACGCTTGAAACGAATCTCTTGCGCTCAAGAGTAACACTGGCGCGTGTTTGTAAAAGCGGAAAATGCACGCTGCTAACGATTACTCGACGGCCTGTGCAAAAGTTGCTTGACACGAATCAGTGAGCGATCAGCGCCGACAGCGCGTCGCCGATGTCATGACGAACAACAAGATCGGCGATCGAATCGAATTCGGTCGGCTCCCTGTTGACGATAACGAGTCGCGCGCCGCACTTTTTCGCCTGCAACGGAAACCCGGCGGCCGGCCAAACCACGAGCGATGAGCCGATTGCGATAAACAGGTCGCAATCCTGCGACCATGATTGCGCGCGCTGCATCGCATTTGCCGGCATGGCCTGTCCGAACGACACCGTGGCCGTCTTGATGATCCCCCCGCAATCACAATCCGGTGCGCGCCCGCCTGCGGAATTGAATTTCCGCCTGATGTCGGCCAGTTCGTAACGCCTCGCACAATCGAGGCAGGTCGCGAAAGTGGTGTTTCCGTGCAATTCTACCACATCCCGCTGCGGAACGCCCGCGGCCTGATGCAGATTATCAATGTTCTGGGTGATCACGCCCGGCGCCTTCCCCACACGATAAAGCGAGGCCAGCGCGTGGTGCCCGCGCGTCGGCTTTGCCTTGCCGAAATAGTCCTCCATTGCGAAGCGGCGCCGCCAGGCCTCGTCGCGCATCTCGCGGCTCGCCATGAATTGATCGAAGGCAATCGGCTGCGTCTTCGTCCACAAGCCGCCCGGTGAACGGAAATCGGGAATGCCGCTCTCGGTGGAAATACCGGCTCCGGTGAACGGCACGACGCGATCCGACTCATCGATCATCGCGCTGAGCATTGCCGTCGCGGCTGCAAGATCGGGCGCGATCATGTGGAAAGTCTTTCGTTACGCAGCTGAAATAGCATTGCCAGCAAATATTGCGCGCGGCCGGCTCGCGGCGCAACGCCTTGAACTCGCCTCACCCGGCACTACCTGATACGTCCGCCCGTATTGTCTAAGACACACATTGAATGTCAAAATCGACATGGAACCGCCGCCATGCGCTATCTGCACACCATGTTGCGCGTCCGCGATCTCGACGCCGCCCTGGATTTCTACTGCAACAAGCTCGGCCTAAAGGAATCATTCCGTCGCGAGGATCCGAAGGGCCGTTTCACGCTCGTATTCCTGATGGCGCCAGGCGACCATGCAATGATCGAGCAGTCGAAGCGGCTTGGCCGGCCGGGGCCACTCCTGGAACTGACCCACAATTGGGACACCGAAGATTATGGGGAGGCGCGATATTTCGGCCACCTCGCTTTCGAGGTCGACAATATCTACGAAACCTGCGAGCGGCTGATGAAAGCGGGCGTCACCATCAATAGGCCTCCACGCGACGGCCAGATGGCTTTTGTCCGCGCTCCCGACCAGCAATCGATCGAGCTTCTGCAAAAGGGCAATGCTCTCCTTCCCCGGGAGCCCTGGGCCTCGATGCCCAATAGCGGACATTGGTAGTCGCGGACCTTGGTGGCGGTCCTTGGCGGATTTTTGATGCATCGGCGCGCGGCGCCTTGCTTCGCCGCCAATCCGGCACTATACAGCGGCCGGTCAGCGCCCATCGTCTAGCGGTCTAGGACGTCGCCCTTTCACGGCGAAAACAGGGGTTCGAGTCCCCTTGGGCGCGCCAATGCTGGCGAAGCGGCTTTCCGAACCACCACACCAGAATCCAATATTTGCTGGTAGTCCTTTTTAGTTTGCTTGAAGCGACTTTATATAGGCGACGAGCGCGACGGCTTCGTGCTCTTTGAGAACAAAGGCCGGCATTTCCGGGTGTCCCACGACGATACCACTCTGCAGACGTTCGGACATTCGATCGAGGTCGACCCTCGGTGCCAAACGGCGAAAAGCCGGTGCAGTTGCGATTGGACTGCGTTCGGCGCGCTCAATGCCATGACAGGCGGCGCAGAGCCGCAGCGCCACGTCTTGGCCTTGCCGCACCAAGTCACTCGCTAGGGCTGATTGGACTACGGCAAAGAGCAGCAGCGGTGCCGCAGTTATCAGATCGCCCCTGTACGCCGAAGAAGCCTGTTCCATAGCGGCCTTCTGCAGCATCTCATTGAAATGAACCGCATCGGCGGGAACACGTGAAAAACATTCAATATCATGACATCTCGCTGATCAAGCGTTACCTATTTGGAGAGCCACGGCGCGGGTTGGGGTTACGGTCTGCCGCCCGCGTATCGCCGCCGCAGCAAGCAAAATCCCGGCCGCTGTCAGCCGACAAGCTTGAGGGTAAGATGCGATTTGCAATCCGACCAACACCCAGAAACGTCAGATCGACGCCAGCGACTTCATTCGATGACGGGTTATCATTCTATGAGGAGAAGGTGTTGGCGCTTCCGCGCGATGGGATTGCAGCCGTCGTCCGCAGCGGCTTCCACGCCTCGCTGACGAGTGCAACTGAGAAGCCATGCGCTCGCCGAGATGATCCCTGTCCTGGCCACCAACCGTTGCAGTCGAACGGCGACCGCAGCCTTGTAGACTAGAATTCCTTGCGCGCGCCGGCGACACTGCAATCGAGACCCTTGGCGTCGCTTGAGACGAAACCGAGCGACACGCCGCGGATCGTCCTCTCGGTACGGGGCTGGATGATGTCGTATACGCCCTGCGCGTGATCTTCCGTTGCACCGTCCTTGGTTCGGAAACGACAGTTGATGCGATCGACGCGCACCGCATAGCCGTTATTGTTGCGGACCGCCACATCGGCCACCGCCGTTAGCCCGAAGCCTTCGCGCCGCCAGTCTACCTTCACGACATTCATGGCCGTGCGCGGGTCCGAGTCCAGGATTGGAGCGGAGGCTTTGACGCTTCCGGTGACCGCCGGCTTGTCGGAGCCCGCAAGGGTCAGATATCCGCCGGCGCCGACAAGCGCGGCGCAAAGCAAACCTGCAAGAGCGACCGGTTTCATGCGCTTGCCCACGCAAGGTCGCGCAGCGCCAATCCGGCTGCGATCACACCCGAACTAGCAGGAATATTTTAATTAAACTCTAAGGGCGCCGGTGCCGGTTGCCGGCGCTCAGCACCCGCAGCCGGCGCCCGCCGGCAGACCGATGCGGTGGATGCCGCATTCGGAGCGTCCGGAATTGCGCCAACGCCCGGCACGCGGGCCCTCGCCCTGCTCGGTCCGGCTGGTGCACGGCATGCAGCCGACCGAGGAGAAGCCCAGCTTCTCCAGCGGATGGCGCGGCAGGCCTTCGGCCTCGAACACCGCCTCGATGTCTCTCCGCGCCAGCGCGGCAAGCGGGTTGAACTTCAGCATCCGCCCGTCGGTCTCGACATAATCGATATTGGCGCGAACGTCCCCGTGGAATCGCTTGCGTCCATTGACCCAGCCATCAAAGGCGCCGAGCGCATCCGATAGCGGGCGAACCTTGCGGATATGGCAGCAGCTCTCGGTATCGCGCAGCCACAGATCGCGGTCGGGATCGCGGCGCGCAACAAGATCGATTTGCGGCTTCAGCGAGCGAACGTCGGTCAATCCCAAGAAATCGATCAGCCGGTCGCGATAATCGAGCGTCTCTTCGAACAGCATGCCGGTATCGAGAAACAGGATCGGCAAAGCAGGATCGACGTCGGCGACGTATTTCAGGAGCACCGCCGATTCGGTCCCGAACGACGAAACGATCGCCAGCCGACCGGCCGGGACAGCTTCGATCGCCTTCTCGATCACCGCAGCAGGCGGCGCTGCCGCCAGCGCCTTGTTCAGGCGCGCAGCGCGGACGCTCAGAGTTTCAACGGCGGTCATCAGGCGAGCTCAGCCACAGCGTAGCGATTTGTTGAACCATGATTTAGGCGCCGGCGCAAAGCGCTGATCTGCCCATCCGCAGCAGGTTGATAGAAGACGTTGTATCGCTGCAACGCTTCACAGAACGCTCGGGCATCCGCCGGCTTCCTGACCTCGAAGGCGTCAAAACCCGCGCGGTGCAGGAACAGGAACTGATCGCGCAGCACGTCTGCCGGTCGCGCGCAATTCGCCGCGAAAGCCGTGGCGCTCGCGCAGCGACCGCGCCTGGCTGTAGGCGCGGCCGTCGCTTGAAGGTCGGAAACACCAGCGCAACCAGCGCGAGCCGGTCGAGATAAGGAGCCAGCTCGGCGATATCGCGGTCGTTCGGCCAGATCACGCCGATCGGCCCGCTGCGGCCGAGCGATCTTCCCGGCATCGGCGAGGAAGCGCGCCGCCGGGATGAGCACGGCGCCCTCGTCCGGCATCCGGCGCATCGTCGGCGACGCGCACGATAGCGATCCTCGACCTGTTGCGGCATTTTAACGAGTGGCATAGACGCGCTCCTTGAAAGGCTCGACGCCGAGACGCTTGACGGTGTCGACGAACAACTCGTCGGGCCGGGCCCGCAGCTCGAGATAGGCCTCGACGATATCCTCGATCACATCGGCGACCTCGCTCATAGGGCACGGCGGGTCCGAGCAGCGTGCCGAGCTCGGCGTTCTCGTCGGCGCGGCCGCCGAGCGTGATCTGGTAGAATTCCTCGCCGTTCTTCTCGACGCCGAGAATGCCGATATGGCCGACATGATGGTGGCCGCAGGCATTGATGCAGCCGGAAATGTTGATCTGCAGCTGGCCGATCATTGTGGGCGAGCTCGATGATTGCGCGAAGCGCCGCGTCAGCTCCTGCGCGACCGGGATCGAGCGCGCATTGGCGAGCGTGCAATAATCGAGGCCGGGGCAGGCGATGATGTCGGAGACCAGATTGACATTCGGCGTCGCGACGCCGATCGCGTCGAGCGCCTGCCACAGCGCCGGCAGATCGCGCTGGCGACATGCGGCAGCACCAGATTCTGCTCGTGGCCGACGCGGATTTCGCCGAACGAGTAGCGCTCGGCGAGATCGGCGATCGCGTCCATCTGCTCGGCGGTGGCGTCGCCGGGCGGCCGCCGACCGGCTTCAGCGAGAGCGTCACGATCGCGTAGCCCGGCACCTTGTGCGGCGCGACCGAGTTGCCGTAGCCAGGCGTCGAAGCGCGCGATCGGCTGCGCGCTGCGCCTGCAGCTCATCGTCGGCATGTCGGTCAGAGCTTTCGTAGGCCGGATAGCGGAAGCGCGACGCGATATCGGCGATCACGGCGTCATCGAGCGCCAGCGCGCCGTCCTTGCATCGCGCGCCATTCCTCCTCGACCTCGGCGGCGAATTTCTCCGCGCCGAGTTCGTGCACCAGGATCTTGATGCGCGCCTTGTAGATGTTGTCGCGGCGGCCGTACAGATTGTAGACGCGCAGGATCGCCTCGACATAGCTGAGCAGATCGCGCTTCGGCAGGAACGGCTTGATGGTCTTGCCGATGAACGGCGTGCGGCCGAGCCCGCCGCCGACCAGCACCTCGAAGCCGGTCTCGCCGGCCGCGTTCCGGTGCAGCCGCAGCCCGATATCGTGCACCTGGATCGCGGCGCGGTCGTGCTCGCGACGCGGTGACCGCGATCTTGAACTTGCGCGGCAGGAACGAGAATTCCGGATGCATGCGTCGACTACTGCCGCAGGATTTCCGCCCAGATGCGCGGATCCTCGACCTCGTCCGGCGCAACGCCGGCCCACTGGTCGGTGGTGACATTGCGGATGCAATTGCCGCTGGTCTGCATGGCGTGCAGCTGCCGACCTCGGCGAGATCGGCCAGCGCATCCGGCAGCTCGTCGAGCTTGATCCAGTTGAACTGGATGTTCTGCCGCGTGGTGAAATGGCCGTAGCCGCGGTCGTAGCGTGCGCGCGACATGCGCCAGCATGCGCATCTGCGTCCGACGACAGCGTGCCGTAGGGAATCGCGATCCGCAGCATGTAGGCGTGCAGCTGCAGATAGACGCCGTTCATCAGCCGCAGCGGCTTGAACTCGTCCTCGGTCAGTTCGCCGGACAGGCGGCGCTCGACCTGATCGCGAAATTCCGCGACGCGCTCGGCGACCAGCGTGCGGTCGAATTCGTCGTAGACGATACATGGCTCAAGCCGCCTCGCTGGCCCGGAAGCGCGAAGGTCGGCCCGGCGACGCGGATGCGCTCGCGCAGATTGCCCGGCTTGATGTCGCCGTCCGTCGAGGATCGACCGGCGCGACATAGGCGCCGACCGCCTCGACGTCGCTGGCATTCGCATCCCTCAGCAATGCGGTCGCCTCGTCCGCGTCGTGGTCACCGCCGCGTCGCTCAGCGAGGTCGACCAGCCGCGGCCGACGGTGCGGTACACCACCGCGCCGTCGCCGAGACGATTGCCGGTGATCACCACCGGCCCCTTCACTCGCAGCTTCTGCTGCTGCGGGGCGGTCATTCGGCGGCCTCCAGAAGTTCGACCGCATCCTTCCGACCCATCAGCGCTGCGAATTCGCCGATGCGCTCCGGCAAAATCTCTTCGATGCGTTCGCGCAGACGGCGCGCCAACACCGGCGATGTGCCGCCAGTGCCGATCGCGACCACGACATCGCCGCGACCGACGATCGAGGGAAAGATGAAGCTGGACAGATCCGGCCGGTCAACGACGTTGACCGGCACATTCATCGCGCGCGCGCGTGCCGCAAGCTGCTCGTCAATGTCTGTGCCGGCGCCGAGAAAATCCTCGTCGCCAGGCAGTCCGATCCGCAATTCGACGTCCTGCGCATCGGCCTCATCGACCGCTTCATGCGACAGCATATGCCAGCGGATCCGGGCGCTGCGGCCTTCAGGATGCGCAGCTTCGCCAGCGCATCGCGGCCCGCACCGGCGAGGATGACCGGACCTGCTGTAAGATCGAAAAGCAGCGGCAGGAAACGCATTGCGGCTCCATCTTGCGGCTGTGCGCCAGACACTTGTATTGACGCCCTATATGGCATCGCACCCGCAAAATGTTCTGCCGAAGTTGCTCGCGAAGTTGGAAATTGCCTCTTTCAAACCGCTCCAAGGCGGAAAGGCCATTCTGTTCGGCGATGGACGCTGCGGCGGCGCCGTCCGATTCAGCGTTGAGGTCGGAAAGAAAAAGCCCCGGCGCGAAGCCGGGGCTTTCATCACGAAATGAAACGTGAAGATTACTGGTTGGGACTCGCCGGACGCGGCGGCGCCGACTTCTCCGCAGGTGCTGCCGGAGCCGGAGAGGCTTTGGGCGCCGGAGCCGGGCTTGATTGCGTCGGCGCCGCCTGGCCGGTGGTCGCCGGCGGCTGGCCGGTATCCGCGGTCCGGTCATCGCGGCCGACAAAGCTCAAGGCGACGATCAGCACCACGATCGCCGCAATGCCGCCGATGATCCAGTTCCAGTTGAAGCCGCGGTCGGCGGCATATCCGGCCTCGTTCACGGCCGGCCGTTTCGGGTCCATCCGATTGGGATCGTAGTCGGACATGGTGATCTCCTTCCTGCGAGGTGCGGATCGCGGGCACGCTCGGGCCGACAACAGTGCAACCTCGCTATGGTTCCTGGATTTCAGCGCATTCGGACGCACCGTATGCGGGGCGCGTTCGTGAGGTTGACGACGATATCGACATGCGTGCGCGCAGCAGATGAAACGCGCCCCTCTCCGCGAAAACGATGACGCTCTCTGGTCTTAAACGTGTCGGTGCCGAGGCATCCCGGAACTTCCCCATGGTGACGGCGTTAGCCCGCGAAACGTAAGAAACCGAAGCGGAGTGCCATGAGCGAGCATTCTATCGATCGCCATGACTATCGCCACGACTGGAGAGGGGCCGAACGAATCGATCCGTCGTTCGTGATGACGATTGCCTTTGGCATCGTGATCGCGGCGGCGCTTGCAAGCCTCGCATAGGCGGCGCCCGCCCATTCCCACATTCAACCGGAGAAATACGGATGAGCCAGGATTGTCCTGACCGCTGCCGCCCTCTTGATCGCTGCCGGCACCGCATCCGCGCAAAAGCTGGACGGGCGCGGAAACGGAAATAGAGATATGACCAATTGTCCGCCGGCAAGCACGGGGCAGACCACGGGCGCTGCCTCTGACGATGCCATGGCGGTCGAAAAGAGCGCGATTCTGCCAGCGCTCGGGGGCGAGAAATCCGCTTCGCCGACGGTCCAACGCAACGGCCAGGCGGTCGAGGCGCGCACCGATTGTCCGCAGGATGCCGATCAGCCAAAGCCGAAAGGCTGACGCGCCTCCGGTTCAAGACCAATTTGCAACAGCGGCTGCGGATTCCTCACGGGTCCGCGGCCATTTTGACGAATGGTGCCCAAATTCGGGTTTCGTCCGCGACCTGAAGTCGCTTACATCGCTCCGCAATCGGAGTGAAGCGTGTGCGAAACCTCGCCGCCCTCGGGCTGATCTTCGTCCTGACCGGTTCCGGTGCGTCCGCCGAAACCTGGCCGGCGCCGCAGACCGAATTGTTCAGTCCGGACTGGATGCAGGCCCGCGCTGCCCTGCCGATCATTCCGCAGGCCGCGGCGAAAGCGACCCGTTGCCGGCTGCGACCGCGCTCGCAGCGAACGCTTCCCGGCGATCGCAGACAGTCCGGTCCCCGTGCTGCTGCCGTACGCGCTCGGCGACGACACTCATGACCGTGCGGCCGACGATCTCAATCCGATCGAGAGCTATCTCTCGGATTTCGAGCCGACGAAATTTTTTCAGGCCGGTCCCACGGGATACGACGCGACCTTCGTGCTGCGCATCGCGCAGACGTGCCCGGCTTTCTCCGATATCGAATTTCGCGACCCTGTGGTGGTGCAGATCTCGGCCTTCAATCTTCTCTACCAATTGCCGGAAGCGAAAGGCGCCAAACTCTCAACCGCCGGGCGACATCGCGAACGACTTTCCCGGCATCCGCCGCCAGATTCTGGAACACACACTGCGCTACAGTTTCGAGCGCTTCGGCATTCCCTATGTGGTGTCGATCCAGTGTTTCGACGGGCCGCAGCGCCGCACGCCGCCTCGCCTGCCGCAATGCCGATCGGATCGCGCTGCGTTTCCTGCGCGCGTTCCGGATGGTCGGCGGCAACCCGTCCCTCCCGTCGCGACAGTACCGCCGGCGCGCTGCCGAACGACCACGCGACGCAATCCGACGCGTTCCATTATCACCCGGTCGGCACGCTCGTTCCCGGCACCAGGCATGCGCGCGCCGCCGGTAATCCCGATGGCACCGTCTACGCGCGCATCCGTTTTCCGGCGGCCGAAGCACCCGGCCTATGTCAATACGCAAGCCTTCCGGCGGCGCGGCGGCCTCGTGATCGCCTGGGCTGCCGCTCGAGGCCGACGACGATGGCGACAACGTCCGGCAGGAACCTGCAAGATATGTCTGGCGCGACAATTTCTGCGAACGGCGCGACTTCTCGGTCGGTCAATGTCCGTCCGGCCGCGGTCATCAGGGACAGGACATTCTCGGCGTCACCTGCGAACCGGGCCCGCGCAAACGCGACTGCGCCGCCAACCGCGATGCCGTTGTCGCCGCGCGCGAAGGCATGATCCTGCGCGAGTCCTGGAACGACTCGTTCTTTCTCGTCACCAATGCGCAGGGCGAACGCCTGCGGTTCCGGCATCTGCACATGCATCCGCGCCGGCTCGACGACGACGGCATTTTCAGCGGCCGCGTGGTGAAGGAAGGCGACCGGCTCGGCACCATTGGCAACTACAATCGCCGGCCCGGCATGACCACGACGCATCTGCATTTCGAAATCCAGGTGCCGACGCGTGACGGCTATGTGCGGATCAACCCGTACACGACGCTGATTGCATCCTACGAGCACCTGATCGGTGCGCGCGGCAGCGAAATCTCCGAGCCGGTGCTTCTGGCCGACGCTGACGAAAAGGCCGCTGACAGTATCCGGCCCGGAAACGTCGGACAAGATCGAAACCCGCGCAGTCAAGGCGTCATCGTGCCAGGGCGCGCGGCAAGGGCAAGTCCCGCATTGCGAGACTGCATAGTCGCAAGCGGCGTTAAAGCGCACCTCGTCGCATCGGCCACCGCATTCAGCCCGATTGCGGCCAAAGTCGCTTTCGATAGGATTGCAGCTGATGACGATGCTCGAATTCGACGCTCGAACCGGCGGCGCCTGCTGCATAGGCGCGTTGGCGACTGCGGCTTCGCTCGCTCTGCCTCCAGAACCTGCTGGCGCAGAGAGCGGCGCAGCCGTTCGAGCAATGGATCGCGACATTCCGGTCGAAGGCCATTGCGCGTGGAATTTCCAGCGCGACCTACGATCGCGTCATGACCGGGCTGAAGCCGGATATGGGCGTGTTCGCGCTGCAGCGTTCGCAGCCCGAATTCAGGGAACAGCTCTGGCAATATCTCAATCGCCGCGTCTCGGAATGGCGCATCGTCACCGGCCGCGAGCGCGCGAAGCAGTACGCGGCCCTGTTCAACAAACTCGAAGCCGATTTCGGCGTCTCGCGTGTCACCCTGCTCGGACTCTGGGGCATGGAGACCGCCTACGGCGATCCGGTCGTGTTCCAGCAATCACATGCGCCCGGTCTTCCCCAGTCTCGCGGCGCTCGCCTGGGGCGAACCGCGCCGCCGCACGTATTGGGAAACCGAACTGATCAATGCACTGCGCATCGTCGAGCGCGGCTGGGGCAATCCGGCCGACATGCGCGGCTCCTGGGCCGGCGCCATGGGGCATACGCAATGGATGCCGGAAGTCTGGCTCAATATCGGCGCCGACTATGACGGCGACGGTCGCGCCAATCCGTTCGGCCGGCCGGACGACGCGCTCGCGGGCACCTGCCGCTACCTGATCCAGCGCGGGGGCTATCGCCGCGGCGAGCCCTGGGGCTACGAGGTGAAAGGGCCGAAGCCAACCGGCGACACGCTCTTATGCCGAATGGGCGAAGGCCGGCGTGGTGCGCGCCGACGGCAAGCCTTACGCCGTCCCGATGCCGCGCGCGCCAAGGGCTGGGTGCCGGTCGCCGGCGGTCCGAAATTCCTGATCGGCGCCAATTTCGATGCGGTGAAGAGTTACAACCCATCGATGAATTATGCGCTCGCCATCTGTCATCTCGGCGATCGCGTGATGGGCGGTGAGCCGTTCGTGCAGGCCTTTCCCGGACAGCGAACGCGCGCCGACGCTTGCCGAGATCCAGGAAATCCAGACGCGGCTGACCGCGCTCGGTTTCGATACCGGCGGCACCGACGGCCGCGTCGGGCTCGCAGACCATGCGGGCGGTGGCGAATTTCCAGCGCAAGGTGAACTTGGAGCCGCGACGGCTACGCCGGCGTGAAGCTGCTCGCGCGGTTGCGGCAGGCTAGCTGAACCTGAGCCTCTCCTGCTTTGATGGACATAAGAGCCGGACAACCTTTCGCTTTGACGCGTTTTTCGCGCGAACCGGTACGTACCACTGCGCTCGAAAACGCTCTCTAACGTACGCCCGCCCGTGATGGCAGGCGCGACGACGTCAGATTGCCGCCGCGCGAGGCGATCCATTCGGTCAGGAATGCGATGAAGGCTCTCACCTTCAGCGGCGTTTCGGGTGCGCGCGGATAGACCGCGATCAGCGGACGCGCTGCCACGCGATGGCGCGGGAACAGCGTCACCAGAATGCCGGATGCGAGATCGTCGGCGACCACATAGCGCGGCAGCAGCGCCGCGCCGAGGCCCGCGATCGCGGCCTTGCGCAGTGCGAGCGCACTGTTCGATGAAAACGTCCCGGTGACCTTCACGGTGACACGGTCCGCGCGGTCCCTCGAAGCGCCAGTAGCCGGTCGTTCGGCAGCGCGCTTTCGTGGAGGAGGCACGGAAACCGCGCGAGATCGGCCGGCGTGCCCGGCCGGCCCTCGCGGATCAGGACCGAGGGCGCGGCGCAGATCACCCAATCCATCGGCGCGATCGGTGTCTCCGCAAGCGACGCAGTGCGCGCCGGCGCGAATTGCAGGACGAGATCGAAGCCACGCTTGCCGAAATCCGCCGGCTGGAACGACACGTTCTCCAGAATGAGTTGCACATGCAGCTTCGGCTGCGCGCGGGCGAAGGCAATGATCGCATCGGCAAGATGCAGCGCGCCGAACGATTTCGGCGCGGCAAGCCGCAGACTTCCGGACGGCTCGGCCGCGGTCTCGACCAGCGCCCGCTCCTGCCCTTCGATGTCGCGAAACAGCTGCTCGCAGAACGACAGATAGGACCGGCCTTCGTCGGTCAGATTCAGCGACCGCGTAGTGCGGTGCAGAAGGCGTACGCCAAGCCGCTCCTCCAGAATGCCGACGTGACGCGACACGAGGGCACGCGACAGACCGAGCTGGTTCGCGGCGACGGTGAAGCTGCCAGACCGCGCCACCCGCACGAAAGTCTCCATGGTGCGGAAGCGGTCCATGGCGATTGTTTACTCCAGTGCAACAATGACGTTCGCATCTAGCGGCTTCTATGAACGAATGTCAAAGTGCTAAGGTGTCCTGAACAACGTGGGCGACAAGCCCGGCCGATCAGGGCGAAACGCCGTGAACCTTTCTTATCCGCTCGGCTCCGCGAAAACGGGGGCTGAGGGTCGAGCACGCGGGAAACCCGCTTTCGCGGGAATGGAGGAGCCCGTGCGCGCAGCTCTCGCTCAGACTGGATCGCCGCCGATGAACAAACATGCGACGCCCGCAACAAGCGCGGCGCAGGTCGAAATCCCTGTGCCCGCCGGCGTCAATGCGCCCGGCTTCGGCAGCGACGTCGTCGCCGAGACGCTGCGCGCGCTCGACATTCCCTATATCGCGCTCAATCCCGGGCGCGAGCTATCGCGGCCTGCACGACTGCCTCGTCAACTATCTCGGCAACGAGCAGCCGCAGATGCTGCTCTGCCTGCACGAGGAGAGCCGCGGTCGCGATCGCGCACGGCTACGCCAAGGTCACCGGCCAGGCGATGGCGCGCCGCCGTGCACTCCAACGTCGGCCTGATGCACGCCACCATGGCGATCTTCAACGCCTGGTGCGACCGCATGCCGATCGCTCGTGCTCGGCGCCACCGGCCCGGTCGATGCCGCGAAGCGCCGGCCCTGGATCGACTGGATCCACACCGCGCGCGATCAGGGCGCGCTGGTGCGCGACTACACCAAGTGGGACGACCAGCCGGCCTCGCCCGGCCGCCGCGCGCGAGGCGCTGCTGCGCGCCGCCTGGATCGCGAACACCGCGCCGCATGGGGCCGGTCTACGTCAATCTCGACGCCGGGATGCAGGAAGCGAAGCTTCCCGAGCCGCTGCCGCCGATCGACGTCGCGCGCTACCGGCCGCGCAGCGCGCACCGCGCCGGATCGCCGAGATGGTGAAGGAAGCGGCCGAGCGGCTGCGTCGAGCGCGAAGCAGCCGGTCATCCTGTGCCGGCCGCGTCTCGCGCAGCGTCGACGCCTGGAACGCGCGCGTCGCGCTCGCCGAAGCGCTGAACGCGCGGTGCTGACCGACCTGAAGATCGGCGCGTCGTTCCCGACCGATCATCCGCTGCATGCCGGCGCGCCGGCGATGCTCTCGCCCGACGCCGGACGGACTGGCAGCTCGCGCGAGGCCGACGTGATCCTCAGCCTCGACTGGGTCGATCTCGGCGGCGCGCTGCAAGGCTCGGCGAACAGCCGATGCCGCGTGATCTCAGGTCGTCGCTCGACCAGCACATGCACAACGGCTGGAGCATGGACTATCAGGCGCTGCCGCCGGTCGACCTGCTGATCGCCGCGATCCCGATGCAGGTCGCGATCGCGCTGCTCGCAGGCGATCGGCGCGCCGGCCAAGCCGCGCAGCTGCCCGCGGCGCCGCGCGCGATGGCGAAGCCTGCCGGAGCCGACAACGGCTCACGGTCGAGCATCTCGCATTCGCGCTGCGCGCACGCCGTCGGCGACGCGCGACGTGTCCCTCACCCACCTGCCGCTGTCCTGGAACGGCGCGTGGTGGCCGTTCCGCCATCCGCTCGACTATCTCGGCTCCGACGGCGGCGGCGGCGTCGGCGGCGGGCCCGGCATCTCGGTCGGCGCGGCGCTGGCGCTGCAAGGGCTCGGGCCGCCTGCCGATCGCGATCTGCGGCGACGGCGACTTCCTGATGGGCGTCACCGCGCTCTGGACGGCGGCGCACTACCGCATTCCGCTGCTGGTCGTGGTCGCCAACAATCGCTCGTTCTTCAACGACGAGCTGCACCAGGAGCGCGTCGCCCGCATGCGCAACCGGCCGGTGGAGAACCGCTGGATCGGTCAGCGCATCTCCGATCCCGACATCGACCTCGCCGCGATGGCGCGCGCGCAGGGCGCGCAGGCTTCGGCCCGGTGCGGACGGCGCGCCGATCTGGCGCGGCGCTTGCAAGCAGGCGATCGCCGCGGTCGAAGGCGGCGGCGTCGCGGTGGTCGATGTGCGCGTCGAACCGGGCTACGCTCCGCCGATGACGGCGGTCGATGCACGCGAAAATCCGAGTGAGCCGGCGAACTGGATGCAGCGTTCGGGAAGACATGCCTGCATCGGTAACCGCAATCCGCCGCGTCCACGCGTCAGGCCGAGGACGGCATCCTCGTCGTCGATGACGTGACCAAGCATTTCGACACGCCGGACGGCGTCCTCACCGCCGTCGACCACGTCTCGCTCGACGTGCGCGCCGGGCGAATTCCTGGCGGTGATCGGCCCGTCCGGCTGCGGCAAGTCGACCCTGTTCAACGTCATCGGCGGGCTGCTCGACGGCTACGAGGGCACGGTCACGGTCGCGGGCGAGCGCGTGCACGGCCCGCACGCGTCGATCGGCATGATCTTCCAGGAGGAATCGACCTTTCCCTGGCGCACCGTGATCGACAACGTCGCGTTCCCGCTCGAGATCGCGGGCATGGCCGAAGGCGGAGCGCTACGAGCGCGCGCGGCATTTCATCGCGCTGGTCGGGCTCGACGGCTTCGAGCGCCGCTATCCGGCGGAACTGTCCGGCGGCATGCGCCAGCGCGTGTCGATGGCGCGCACGCTCGCGTCCGAGCCGAAAATCCTGCTGATGGACGAGCCGTTCGCCGCGCTCGACGAGCAGACGCGGCTGCTGCTCGGCGACAAGGTGCTGCAAATCCAGCAGGAGCTGAAGCAGACCACGCTGCTCATCACCCACAACATCACCGAAGCGGTGCAGCTCTCCGACCGCATCCTGGTGATGACCTACCGGCCCGGCAAGGTGAAGCGCATCGTCGAGATCAACCTGCCGCGCCCGCGCACCTCCGAAATCGTCGGCAGCGACGCGTTCGGCCGCTACGTCGCGCAGATCTGGAGCGACCTGCGCGAAGAGGCGAGCCGCGGGCATGCGCGACGAGGAGAGCCGACGCTGCGCGACGGGACAGCGCCGCGAATGACGCGTCGCGCGACGCTCGCGACGAAGCGCTATCGTGCCGGCCGTGCTCGGCTTCGGCATCGCTGGTCGCTGGCCATCGCGCTGATCGAGGTGCTGATCCGCGTCGGCGTCATCAACCGCTTCATCGTGCCGCCGCCGTCCGACATCATCGCCGCCTTCGCGCGCGTGATCGTCGAGGAGCACGTCGCTCGACCGCTTCCTGCTGACCGCCGGCGAAGCGTTGTCGGCCGGCATCGCTGCTGACGGTCTTCGGCGTCTCGGTCGGCGTGCTGCTGTACCGCTACGACGTGCTGCGGCTCGCCACCGAGACCTGGGTGGCGGCGGTGGCGGCGGCGCCGCTCGTGCTGATGTATCCGCTGTTCCTGGTGATCTTCGGCCGCAGCGCCTCGACCATCATCATGATGGGCTTCGTCGCCGGGCTGCCGCCGTCATCCTCAAGACGCTCGAGGGCCTGTCCGGCACGCGGCGCGTGCTGATCAATGTCGGGCGCAGCTTCAACCTCACGCCGTCGCAGCAGTTCTGGAAGATCCTGTTTCCGGCGGCGCTGCCGACCATCTTCGTCGGCCTGCGGCTCGGGCTGATCTTCGCGCTGATCAACATCGTCGGCGTCGAATTCCTGATCAATTTCGGCGGGCTCGGCCAGCTCATCAACGAGCTGGCCGAGCGCTACGATCTCGCCGGCACCTATGCGGCGATCTGTTTCGTGATCCTGGTCAGCGTCGTGCTTCTTCGTCGCTGATGGAAAGGCTCGAGCGATGGCTGAGACCGGGCGACTGACGCATACCGGCCGCGAAGCCGCGGTGCGGGCCGGTCATCGGCCCGGTGACGCTGCTGCGCATCGCATCATCGTCGCCGTCGTGGCTGATCTGGGAAGCGCTCGCGGCGTCGGGCCTGCTCTATCGCGACGTCGTGCCGTCGCTCGCTCGCCATCGGCAAGGCGCTCGTATGCGACTGCTCGCCGATCCGACGTTCTACTGGCATCTCGGCGTCACCGCCTACGAGATCGGCATCGCGCTTGCTGATCGGCGGCGTCGGCGGGACTCGTGGTCGGCATCGTGCTCGGCGGCAACAAGTTCCTGTCGCCGCGCCTACGAGCCCTATCTCTACTATCTCGGTCCGACGCCCGAAGATCATCTTCTTCCCGATCATGATCATGTGGTTCGGCGTCGGCCCGCGGCTCGAAGGTCGCGATGGGCGCGATCTCCTGCTTCTTCCCGGTCGCGCTCAACGTCGCCGGCCGGCATGCGCGAGATCGACAAGGTGCTGATCCGCGTCGGCAAGAGCTTCCGCGCCAACACCTGGCAGATGGTGACCAAGATCTATCTGCCGGCGATGCGCCACCCGATCATCAACGGCGTGCGGCTCGGCCTCGGCGTCGCGCTGATCGGCACGCTGCTCGCCGAGACCAAGCTGTCCAACCGCGGCATCGGCTTCCTGATCATCCAGGCCTACAGCCTCTTCGACATGCCGCGGATGTACGCGATGCTGATCATGCTGTTCGTGCTCGCGATCGGCGCCAACGCGCTGATCGGACGTCTCGGCGGTCTCGACAGATCAAGCGGTTCTGAGGCGGCGCGAGCACGGCGCTCCGCTTCAATCTTCACGCTCTCCAGCGTCGACGGATGGAACAGCTCCTCCGGCGTCACCAGCCGCGACGACAGCCCCTGCGCGTGATGGTGACGCAGGAACGTCTCCAGCACATGCCGGTTGGCCGCCACGCCGTAGGACCAGTAATCCTCGCCCATCAGCGCGCGCGCTTCCAGCATGCGCTCCTCGACGAACGGCAGCGTCACCTTGGTCGCCGACGTGTCGGTGAGGCGCGCCAGCGCCATCGCCTTCGACTGCTCGAACGCCTTGAGCACCGCGCGCCGGCAGCCACGGATGCTTCTCGGCGAGCGTCCGGCGCACGCCGACGAGATGCATGATCGGGAAAATGCCGGTGCGCCTGTAATAGTCCTTCGCCGCCGCTTCCGGATCGGGAAACAGCCAGCCGACATTCGGCGTGTCCGGTCGGCAGCGACGGCGCGCGCGGCGCCATGAAGCCGTCGATCTCGCCCGCCGCCAGCATGCCGGAAATCGTCTTGCCCTCCGGCGCGTCTTCGAGCCGCACGTCCGGCGGCAGCTTGAGCTTGATCTTCTCCGGCCGGCCGGCATCCTCGATGCCGCCGCGCACCCAGGTGATGTCGGACGGCTTCACGCCGTAGTCGTCCTCCAGCAGGGCGCGCGCCCAGACATTCGCGGTGAGCTGATATTCCGGCAGGCCGATCCGCTTGCCCTTGAGGTCCTGCGGCTTCTTGATGCGGTCGGTGCGCACATAGATCGAGGTGTGGCGGAAGCAGCGCGACAGGAAGGCCGGCACGCCGACATAGGGGAAGTTGCCGTCCGCCGTCTTCACCGTCGAAGCTCGACAGCGACAATTCGCAGATGTCGAAATCGGCTGGTCCGGAAGGCGCGAAAGAAAATCTCCTCCGGCGACAGCGTCATGAACACCGGATCGACGCCGTCGATCTGCACCGCGCCGTCGATCAGCGGGCGGTTGCGGTCATAGTCGCCGATGGCGACGGAGAGATTGAGCTTGGACATGCGGACCGGTTTCCTTTGATCCGTCATCCTGAGGTGCGAGCGCAGCGAGCCTCGAAAGATCGAACGGTCACGTTCGGCACCGTCGCCCTTCGAGGCCCGCGCATGCGCGGCCACCGCAGGGTGACGCGGTAGTTTGCGCTCCGGGGTTTACGACGCCCTTGCCACATCGAGCAACCGCAACTGCACGCGCTCCGCGCCCTGCCAGCGGTCGACCGACGAGCGTACCCGCGACATGCATCGGCTGCCCGCGGTTCTCGATCAGCGCGTGGCCGAGATCGGCTGCTCGACGGCGCGGAACGCGATCGCGTTGAGATCGCGCCGTCGCCGGACTGCGCAAGCCGCGCGCGGAGATGCCGTGCCGCCGACCACGTCGGCGATAGCGAGCGTGATGCGCCGGCAGCGCGAACACCGGCTCCGGATTGCCGGCGCCGAACGGGCCGGCGCGCGCATCGTCGATGCGCAGAATTCGAGCTCGCCGCCGCCGCGCTGACGCGCGCCGTCGATCAGCAGCGCGTCGTCGCGCCGCGCGACTTCGCACCGCCTCGGCGAGCGCGCTCTCCAGAAAGGCGCGGAATTCGCGCCAGCCGCTCTTGCGCGAGCGTGACGCCGGCCGCCATGGCGTGGCCGCCGCCCTTGAGCAGCAAGCCCGTCCGCCACCGCCTGCCGCACCGCCGTGCCGAGATCGACGCCGGCGATCGAGCGGCCGGAGCCGGTGCCGATGCCGCCCGGCTCCAAGCGCGATCGCGAAGGCCGGCCGGCCGAATCGCTCCTTCAGCCGCGAGGCGACAGGCCGACGACGCCGGGATGCCAGCCTTCGGCGGCGGTCACGACGACCGCGCCCTTCTCCTCCAGCCCGAGCGCGGCCAGCGCCTCGGCTTCGGCCTCGCGCCAGCATCGCCTGCTCGATCGCCTGGCGCTCGCGGTTGAGCCGGTCGAGTTCGGCGGCGATGCGCGCGGCCTCGATCGCGTCGTCTTCCAGCAGCAGCCGCACGCCGAGATCGGCGCGCCCGATGCGGCCGCCGGCATTGATGCGCGGCCCGAGCAGGAAGCCGAGATGACAGGGCTCCGGCGGCCCGTTGAGCCGCGCCGCGTCCATCAGCGCGGTGAGGCCGACATTGCTCGCGCCGGCGCATCGCGATCAGGCCCTTGGCGACGAAGGCGCGGTTGAGACCCGTCAGCGGCACCACGTCGGCGACGGTGCCGAGCGCGACCAGATCGAGCGATGCCGAGCAGATCGGGCTCCGGCCGCTCGCCGGTCCAGAAGCCGCGCCGGCGCAATTCGCGGTTCACCGCGACCAGCGTCATGAACACGACGCCGACCGCGGCGAGATGGCCGAGGCCGGAGAGATCGTCCAGCCGGTTCGGATTGACGATCGCGATCGCCGTCGGGCAGCTCGTCGTCGGCCTGATGATGGTCGATGACGACGACGTCGAGGCCGAGCTTGCTGCGCCTCGGCCAGCGGCTCGATGGCTGGTGGTGCCGCAATCGACGGTGACGAGCAGCGTCGCGCCGTCGCCGGCGAGCGCGCGGATCGCCTCGACGTTCGGGCCGTAGCCCTCGAAGATGCGGTCGGGGATGTGGATGAGCGGATCGAGCCCGCAATGGCGCAGAAAGCCGCGCCAGCAGCGCCGACGAGGTCGCGCCGTCGACGTCGTAGTCGCCGAAGATCGCGACCTTCTCGCCGCGCACGATGGCGTCCGCGATGCGCGCGGCCGCCGCCTCCATCGCCGGTCAGCGTGTACGGGATCGGGCATCAGCCGCTTGCATGGTCGGATCGAGAAAAGCCTCGACCGTCGTCGAGCCTCGACGCCGCGGCCGGCCAGCATGCGCGCCAGCATTTCCGGCACGCCGATGGCGCTGCGCGATCGCCAGCGCGCGCGCCGTGCCGCGCGCGTCGAGCCGGTCGCGCCAGGCGCGGCCGCGCGCGGATTTCGCCACGCCGAGAAAGAAGCGCGGTTGCGCTTCCGGCATGGCGCCAGAACTGGCAAGGCGCGGACATCGGGAGCCGCCGAATTGAGTTTTCAGACGCAGCGACATTGCGATGGACCGCTCCGCGACGCCGAGCCCGCGCGCGATAGTCCGGATCCACAGGACCGGTCAGGACCGCCCGCTCAGGCGGCCGCTTGCGCATGAATGCGCAGCAAGTTCCGGGATGGTCGCCGGATCCCGGCGGCCGAAGCCGCATTCGGTCGCCGATCGAGAAATCGCTGCACGAATTTCTCGGCCGTGCAAGCCGCCCGCGCGTGCCCGCAACGCCGTCGGTGTAGTGCACCAGCCCGAGGCACAATTCGGTCTCCGGCCTCAGCTTCAGCCGCCGCAGCGGCGCGAAATAGGCGTCGTCCGACGCGGTCGCGCGGCACCGGCATGTGGATGAGCTCGATGCTGCCGCTTGGTGCCGGCCGACAGCCGGTTGGCCAGCTCCACCATGTCGCCCATGTCGGTCGGCTCGACCACATGGCGGTGGCCGGCGTCGCCGTAGCAGAAGTGATAACAGCAGCTCGATGTCCGCCGGCACGTGATTGCCGAGATCGAGCAGAATGCGGCTGAAGCTCGTCGAGCATCTCCGCCTTGGTCGCGCCGTAGCTCGACACGTCGCCGCGCTCGAGCCGCGCGAACACGGCCGATGCGACGTCGAACTGGATCGCGAGTCTCGATCGTGCGGGATCGCCGCCGCGAGCTTGTCGATCTCGCGCTTCACCGCGGCGTTGTAGACCGGATCGATCGCCTCGTGCAGGTCTTCCTCGACGAACAGCCAGATCACCGAATGCGCCGGCACCAGATCGACCTGGAATTTGCGTGCCGGCGCGATCTTGCCGTCGTCCTTGAGGCCTTGAAGGTACGGCTAAGAGCCGATCGCGACATCGGCATAGAACATGTTGTCGAACGTCACGTCGCGCGCCGTCTTGCCCGGCTTCAGCCGATAGCGGCGCGCCTTGCCGCTGGTGGCGTGGAGCTGGAAATCCCTGTCCGAGCGCTCGAACGCCGGATGATCGGCAAACAGCGGCTCCTGCCAGAACACCCAGTTGAGCCGCTCGCCGGTCTCCCCGTCCGGAATGCGCTTGATGCGCTGGGCCGAACGCCGCGCTCACCGTCTCGAACACGGTCGCCGCGCATTCGCTAAGCGGCACGCTGCCGACCAGTGAACTCACGATGGATACTCCGGCGACCGGCATCGAGTGCGCGCCGCTCAGTCGAGATGGAACTTGTCGAGCTGGCGATGCTCGGCCGCGGATGAGCGCACCGTGCCGGTGACCGAGCGCATCACCACGGTCTCGGTCTCGATCACGTCCTTGCCGAACTTGCACGCCGCGCAGCAGCGAGCCGTCGGTGACGCCGGTCGCGGCGAACAGGCAGTCGCCGCTGCGCCATGTCCTCGATGCTCGTAGATCTTGCGTCGGGATCGGTGATGCCCATCTTGCGGCGCGCGCTCGCGCTTCTCGTCGGTGTCGAGGATCAGCCGGCCCTGCATCTGGCCGCCGATGCAGCGCAGCGCCGCCGCCGCCAGCACGCCCTCCGGCGCGCCGCCGATGCCGATATAGATGTCGATGCCGGTCTTCTCCGGGTCGGTCGTGTGGATCACGCCGGCGACGTCGCCGTCGGTGATCAGGCGGATCGCGGCGCCGGTCGTGCGCACCGCCGTCGATCAGTGTCGGCGTGGCGCGGCCGGTCGAGGACGCAGAGCGGTGATCTCGGACGGCTCGCACGCCCTTGGCCTTGGCCAGCGCGCTGGATGTTGTCGCTCGGGCGGCGCGTCGAGATCGACCATGCCGTCGGGATAGCCGGGGCCGATGGCGATCTTGTCCATGTAGATGTCGGGCGCGTTGCAGCAGCGTGCCGCCTTCGGCCATCGCCATGACCGCGAGCGCGTTCGGCATGTCCTTGGCGGAGAGCGTCGTGCCTTCCAGCGGATCGAGCGCGATGTCGACCTTCGGGCCCGTGCCGGTGCCGACCTTCTCGCCGATGATAGAGCATCGGCGCCTCGTCGCGCTCGCCCTCGCCGATCACGACCGTGCCGTCGATCGGCAGCTTGTTGAGCTCGCGCGCGCATGGCGTCGACCGCGGCCTGGTCGGCGGCCTTCTCGTCGCCGCGGCCGCGCAGCCGCGCGGCGGCCACCGCCGCGCGCTCGGTCACGCGCACGAGCTCGAGCGTCAGGATGCGGTCGAGCATCAGCTGCGGCTGGACGGTGATCGTCGGCTCATGATCGGCTCATCTGCACGCGGCCGGCCATGGCCGCCGGTTCGGCAATCGTCTATCAGTTCTTCTCGATCCGGATCATCTGCGGCTCGCCGGCGATCACGCCGTCGCGCCTCGACCGCCTGCAAGCGCGCGCGCGCACGGCGTCTTCGGTGGTCGCGTAGGTGATCAGGATGACCGGCACCGGCGCGGCCGGCTTCGCATCCGCCGCCGACGCGGCAGCCGTCCGGATGGCGCTGCACGATCGATTTCGAGCGAAATCTCCTGTTCGGCCAGTGCGCGTGGCGATGGCGGCCGCGGCGCCCGGCCGGTCGCGCGCCAGCAGGCGGATGTAGTAGCCGCCCTCGTGGCGCTGCATCGGCGCCTTGCTGGTAGGGCTCGAGCTCGGCGGCCGGCACGGCCGAACGGCGGCGACGCGCGACGCCGCGGGCGATGTCGGCGATGTCGGCGACCACCGCCGAGGCGGTCGCGGCGCCGCCGGCGCCGGGCCCGACCAGCGTGATCGGCCGACGACGTCGGCGTCGATCGCCACCGCATTGGTCACGCCCATCACCTGCGCGATCGGCGAGATCCTTCGGCACCATGGTCGGGTGCACGCGCTGCTCGATGCCGGTCTCGGTGCGTCACGCGCGACGCCGAGCAGCTTGATCCGGTAGCCGAGTTCGTCGGCCGCCTGCGATGTCGGCCGGCGTGATCGATGCGATGCCCTCGACGTAGATCGCGTCCGGCGTCGACCTTGCGTGCCGAAGGCGAGGCTGGTCAGGATCGCGAGCTTGTGCGCGGTGTCGAAGCCGTCGACGTCGAAGGTCGGATCGGCCTCGGCATAGCCGAGCCGCTGCGCGTCCGTCAGGCACGTCGGCGAAGCGACAGCCTCTCCTGCTCCATCCGGGTCAGGATGTAGTTGCAGGTGCCGTTGAGGATGCCGTAGACGCGGGCGACCGCGTTGCCGGCCAGCGCCTTCGCGCAGCGTCTTGATGATCGGGATGCCGCCGGCGACCGCCGCCTCGAAGTTCAGCGCGACGCCGTTGCTTCTCGGCGAGCTGCGGCCAGCGCGACGCCGTGCTTGGCGAGCAGCGCCTTGTTGGCGGTGACGACCGGCTTGCCGGCCTCGAGCGCCGCCTCGACCGCGGCCTTGCGCCGGATCGCCCGTCGCCGCCGATCAGTTCGACGAACACGTCGATGCCGGGATCGGCGGCCAGCGCCACCGGATCGTCGAACCAGCGCATGCCGCGACAGATCGATGCCGCGGTCCTTGCCCGGTCGCGCGCGCGATGACGGCGACGACGTCGATCGGCCGGCCGCAGCGCGCGGCAAGCGTTCGGCGCTGCTCGCGCGAGCAGGCGCGACGACGGCGGCGCCGACGGTGCCGAGCCCGGCAATACCGACTTTGCAGCGGATCGCGAGCCATCGTTCCGTATGCGAAATGCGTTGCGCGGCGAATCTAGCGCCGGTCGGCGAGCGGAACGACGTTGTGCAGCTGTTTCGGCGCCGGTTTCAAGGAAGCGGCGGATATTGCGCGCGGCCTGGCGGATGCGCTGCTCGTTCTCGACCAGCGCGATGCGCACATAACCGTCGCCATGCTCGCCGAAGCCGATGCCGGGCGCGACCGCGACGTCGGCCTTCTCGATCAGCAGCTTGGAGAACTCGAGCGAGCCGAGCTCGCGGAACGGCTCCGGGATCGGCGCCCAGGCGAACATCGAGGCGGCCGGCGGCGGGATCGTCCCAGCCGGCGCGGCCGAAGCTGTCGACCAGCACGTCGCGGCGCTTGCGGTAGATCTCGCGCATCTCGCGCGATGCAGTCGTCGGGCCGTTCAGCGCGGCGGTCGCCGCCACCTGGATCGGCGTGAAGGCGCCGTAGTCGAGATAGGACTTCACCCGCGCCAGCGCCGCGATCAGGCGCTCGTTGCCGACCGCGAAGCCCATGCGCCAGCCCGGCATCGAAAAGGTCTTCGACATCGAGGTGAACTCGACCGTGACGTCGATCGCGCCCGGCACCTGCAGGACCGAGGGCGGCGGGTTGTCGTCGAAATAGACCTCGGCATAGGCGAGATCCGACAGGATGATGATGTCGTGCTTCTTCGCGAAGGCGACGAGGTCCTTGTAGAAATCGAGGCTCGCCACATAGGCGGTCGGGTTCGACGGATAGCAGACGACCACCGCGAGCGGCTTCGGGATCGAATGCATGACCGCGCGCTCCAGCGCCGCGAAGAATTCCGGCGTCGGGCTCGGCCGGCACCGAGCGGATCACGCCGCCCGCCATGAGGAAGCCGAAGGCGTGGATCGGATAGGTCGGGTTCGGGCACCAGCACGACGTCGCCCGGCGCGGTGATCGCCTGCGCCATGTTGGCGAAGCCTTCCTTCGAGCCGAGCGTGGCGACGACCTGGCGTGTCGGGATTGAGCTTCACGCCGAAGCGGCGCGCGTAATAGGCCGCCTGGGCGCGGCGCAGGCCCGGAATGCCCTTGCGAGGCCGAATAGCGGTCGGTGCGCGGCTTGCCGAGCGTCTCCTTCAGCTTCTCGACGATGTGCGTGCGGCGTCGGCAGATCGGGATTGCCCATGCCGAGATCGATGATGTCGGCGCCGGCGTTGCGGGCGCTCGCCTTGAGCGCGGTTGACCTGCTCGAAGACGTAGGGCGGCAGACGGCGGATGCGGTGAAATTCTTCCATGGCAACGTGTCCTTGGCGCCAGAGCTGCTGCGAGTCGCAGGCCTCCCGAGCGATGTCGAGCGATCAGCATTGACGGCCGGCGATGCGATCGCTTGTATCATCGAGCGCGGGTTGCCGCCAGCGCTCGACGGTCGGCTAGCCGACGGCTCACGGCGGCTGATCGACGGCCCTCGGCCTGCGCTGCTTGCGAGCGCCGCTATCTGCGCCTTCGGTGCGCCTGCTCGGCCGGGCAGCGGCTTGGCTCGCGTTGGCCGCGCTCGCGCGGCTGTCGCGATTGGCGTTGCCGGTCGGTCGCGTCAGGCCGGTCGCGCTCCTGGCTGATCCGCGATCGGCGGGAGCAGCCGCGCGCTGCGGCGGCATGTCACGGACGGCCGGATACGCCGGCAGGTCGCTGCCGACGCGCCGGTCGCGCAACTGCCGGCAGCCGCCGAGCGCTGTGCGGAACGCGTCGTCAATCGCTGCGATGGCGCAGCCGGCAACAGTACCGCGGCCAACGCCAGTGCCGCAACGCACCGGGACCGGTCCGGCATCGGAACATGCAGTCATGCGGCGATATTGGCATCTTCAGGTCGACTGATCGTCAGCGGCAATTGCGCGAGTAACGGTCGCTAATATGACCAAAGCAAGGATGCGAGCATGCAGCGGTTAACGTCCATAGTCGGCCAGTGGCTGGCCAAAGGCAGCGTCCCGCGGCGACCATCTTGCAGGAGGACGCTGCGGCGCCATCGGGCCTGAGGCAACGTCAGAGTGCGGCCATGAACAAACTGCCGGACCGAGCCGCCGATCGCCGAAGCGGCAGCGTCGATCCCGAAGCGCTTCGCGCATCAACCTCGCGCGCATGGTCGAGGCAGGGCGGCAAGGCGCTGGCCGCCTATCTGAAGCCGCGCGAGGAAGGCGCGGCGACCGACGACTATCGCCGAGCCAGATCGGCCGATGTCGTCAAGACGCTTCGCCAAGGTCGCGGAATACTGGCTGTCCGATCCGCAGCGCGCGCTCGAAGTGCAGACGCAAGCTCGGCACGGCCTATCTCGACCTCTGGGGCAGCGCGGTCCGGCGGATGGCCGGGCGAAGACGCCGAGCCCGTCGTCGAGCCCGATCCGCGGGACAAGCGCTTCCACGATCCGGAATGGTCGCAGAACCCGTTCTTCGACTTCCTGAAGCAGGCCTATCTGCTCACCTCGCAGCTGGGCCGAGCGACCTGGTCGAGCGACGCCGACGGGCTCGATCCGCACACGCGCCAGAAGGCCGAGTTCTACGTCAAGCAGATCGCCAACGCGATCTCGCCGTCGAACTTCGTCCTGACCAATCCCGAAGTTGCTGCGCGAGACGCTGTCGTCAGCAACGGCGAGAACCTCGTGCGCGGCATGAAGATGCTGGCCGAGGACATCGAGGCCGGCAGCGGCGACCTGCAAGATCCGCCAGTCCGACCCGACGACTTCGAGGTCGGCGACAACTCGCGATCACGCCGGGCAAGGTCGTCTTCCAGAACGACCTCATGCCAGCTCATCCAGTACGCGCCGACGACCGAGACGGTGCTGAAGCGCGCCGCTGCTGATCGTGCCGCCGTGGATCAACAAGTTCTACATCCTCGATCTCAACCCGGAGAAATCCTTCATCCGCTGGTGCGTCGAGCAGGGCCATCACCGTGTTCGTCATCTCCTGGGTCAATCCCGACGAGCGCCACGGCGCAGAAGGGCTTCGAGCGACTACATGCGCGAAGGCCTCGCTCGCCGCGCTCGACGCGATCGAGCAGGCGACCGGCGAGAAGGAGGTCAACGCGATCGGCTATTGCGTCGGCGGCACGCTGCTCGCGGTGACGCTCGCCTACATGGCCGCGAAGGCGGACGACGCGCATCACGTCGGCGACCTTCTTCGCCACGCAGGTCGACTTCACCCATGCCGGCGACCTCAAGGTGTTCGTCGACGAGGAGCAGATCGCAGCGCTCGAGCAGCGCGATGAGCGAACGCGGCTATCTCGAAGGCACGCAAGATGGCGACCGCCTTCAACATGCTGCGCTCGAACGACCTGATCTGGCCCTATGTCGTCAACAACTACCTGCAAGGGCAAGGAGCCCTTGCCCTTCGACCTGCTCTACTGGAACTCCGACGCGACGCGCATGCCGGCCGCCAACCATTCCTTCTATCTGCGCAACTGCTATCTCGAGAACACGCTGTCCAAGGGCGAGATGGAGATCGCCGGACGTCACGCTCGACCTGAAGAAGGTGAAGATGCCGATCTACAATCTCGCGACCCGCGAGGATCACATCGCGCCGGCGCGATCGGTCTTCTTCGGCTCGCAGATTCTTCGGCGGCCCGGTGCGCTTCGTGCTGGCGGGCTCGGGCCACATCGCCGGCGTCGTCAATCCGCCGGCCAAGGCAAGTACCAGTACTGGACCGGCCCGAAGCCCGACAGGCGCCGATGTCGAGGACTGGCTGAAGAAGGCCAAGGAAGCACCGGGCTCGTGGTGGCCGGACTGGCTCGACTGGATCGAGGCCCATGGCGACGAACGCGTGCCGGCGCGCGAGCCCGGCGGCGGCAAGCTCAAGCCGATCGAGGATGCGCCGGGCAGCTATGTGAAGGTGAAGGCGTAACGCGCAACGAGCGGCGGTCAGGCCACGCCGAATTCGACCTTGCCGGTGGCAAGGTCATACATTGCGCCGACAACCTTGATTTTTCCCTCAGCGACCGATTTCGCGATAATCGGCTTTGCAGCTTTCAGCCGCGAGACGACGCGCTCGACATTTGCGCGGGTTGCACGGATCAGCAGGTCCTCGTTGCCCTTCACGCTCTTGACCGCGGGTATGATCGGCGCGACCACCGTCCCGATCGATCCCGGAAACTTGGCCTTGTCCTTGACGGCCTTCACGGCCGCTTCGACCGCGCCGCATTGCGTGTGGCCGAGCACAAGCACAAGTGGGGCACCGAGGACCCCGGCACCATATTCGATCGTGCCGAGACCCGTGCTGTCCACGGTGTTACCGGCCACGCGCACGATGAAAAGATCGCCCGGGCCGCGGTTGAACAATGCGCCGGGCGGAGTTCGTGAATTGGAACAACTGACGATCACGGCGAAAGGCGCCTGACCGCCCGCCAGTTCGTGAAGGCGCCCCGGCGACGTGGCGGTGCAGGCGCCGGCGAGAAACGCGGCGTTGCCCTCTTTGAGCATTTCGAGGGCCTGATCGGCGGTAATCTTCGTCTTAGGCTCGTCGGGCGCAGCGAATGCCGAACTCGCCCAAGGCGCGGCGGCCGCTGCACATCCGCAGCCCAATCCACACAGAAACCGGCGGCGCGAATGAACGGACATATCCCTCTTCCTCGATCTCGATGGGCGGAATCGCAGTGAGTCCATACCACGATCTGTACGATTCCCGGCCGCCGGCTGCCCGTGGGCTATCGCTTCAGGTCGGTACCGCGATATATTTGTCCGGCATCAGGAATCGAACGGGAGGCGGCCGTGCTGGGCGAAATGACGGGGCAACTTTCGAAGGAATTGTTCTGGCTCACGATGACCTGCATCCTGACGCTGGTCATCTGGATCCCCTACATCCTCGATCGCATCAAGGTCCGCGGACTGTGGGGGGCACTCGACAATCCCACCCCGAAGGACAAGCCGCAATCGCCATGGGCGCACCGGCTCTATTTCGCCCATACCAATGCCGTCGACAATCTCGTGACTTTCGCGCCGCTGGTGCTGATCCTCAACACGCTCGACATCTCGACCCGGACCACCGCGCTTGCTTGCGCCGTCTATTTCTGGTCTCGGCTTGCGCATGCCATCATCTATGCACTCGGCGTGCCGGTCCTTCGGACGCTGGCCTTCTTCGTCAGCTTCCTGGCGCAGGCCGTTCTCGTGCTGGCGATCTTCCGCATCGTTTAACAGGCAAAGGGCACGCGGCCTATGCCCGTGCCCCTCGCTTCACGACGCAAGCTTGACCGGAATTTTCAGGTAACGCACCCCATTCGATTCCGCGGGCGGAAACTTGCCGGCGCGGATATTGACCTGGATCGACGGCAACAGCAGCAACGGCGCGGCGAGCGTCGCGTCCCGCTTCTCGCGCATCGCAACGAAGTCGTCCTCGCTGACGCCGCCGCCGACATGCACATTGCGGGCGCGTTGCTCGCCGACCGTCGTCTCCCAGGCATAATTGTCGCGGCCCGGCGCCTTGTAGTCGTGGCACGTGAACAGACGAGTGTCCGGCGGAAGCGCCAGAAGTCGCTGGATCGACCGGTAAAGCGTGCGCGCGTCGCCGCCCGGAAAGTCGGCCCGCGCCGTGCCGTAATCGGGCATGAACAGCGTGTCGCCGACGAACACCGCATCGCCGATCTTGTAGGACATGCAGGCCGGCGTATGGCCGGGCGTGTAGATCGCTTCGACTTCGAGACTGCCGACCTTCAGCGTCTCACCATCCGCCAGCAACCTGTCGAACTCGCTGCCGTCGCCTGACACATCGATCGCGTTGAAGACGGGGCGGAAGATCCGCTGGACGTCGCGGATGTGTTCGCCGATCGCCACCTTCGCACCGGTCCTGGTCTTGATATAGGGCGCGCCCGACAGATGATCGGCATGCGCGTGGGTTTCCAGCACCCACACGACGGTGAGCCCGGCATTCACCACATATTTCAGGATCGACGTCGGCTGAGCGCATGTCGGCTTCCCCGCTCCTGTGGTCGTAATCGAGCACCGGATCGATCACCATGGCCTGCCGCGTCGCCGGGTCGGAAACAAGATAGCTCACGGTGTTGGTCGGCTCATCGAAGAAGGCCTTGATGTCGGGTCCGACGGGCATGTCCAGGGCTCCCTTGCACCTTCGACGCGTCTCGGCTTTGACAAATATTATCATATGCCAATTTAGCAATATCGAATGAACCGAATGATTGATCCATCCCGGCAGCGACAACGGAACAGCAGGAGCAGCGCGCGGGCGAAGCCGCGCAGTTGATGAAACTGCATGCCAACGAAACGCGTCTGCTGCGCCTCGTGGCCGAGCGCGCAACGTCCGCGGGCGCGACCGTTGCGCCGCCCAGTCGGCCGTATCGCAGCATCCCGCGAAATGGCCCGACGACAATCTGGTTGCGACACGACGGGACGGCCAGACCAGTGTTCGCCGTAATCTCGACCGCCCTTTATGTCGTGGCGACATCGCTGACGGCGATGCCGGCTCGACGATGGCAGCTCACGGGAACAGCGCGACCTGCTCGATCCCCAGGGTTTCGGGGTAACCCATCATCAGGTTCATGTTCTGGATCGCCTGGCCCGACGCGCCCTTCACCAGATTGTCGAGCGCCGAGACGATGATGGCGCGGCCCGGCACGCGGTCCTTGGCAACGCCGATAAAGGTCCATGTTGGAGCCGCGCACATGCCGGGTCTGCGGCGTCTCGCCGAACGGCAGCACATGCACGAACGGCTCCTCTGCGTAGAACTTTAAAAGTATCTCGTGCAGGTCCTCCGGCGTCCGGCCGCGCCGGCCCTGCACATAGATGGTCGACAGGATGCCGCGGTTCATCGGCACCAGATGCGGCGTGAAGGTGACGACCACCTCGCGGCCGGCCGCCAGCGAGAACTCCTGGTCGAGCTCGGCCATGTGCCGGTGATGGCCGACGCCATAGGCGTGGAAGCCTTCGGACACCTCCGAGAACAGCATCGCCTCCTTGGCCGCCCGCCCCGCGCCGGTCATGCCGGACTTGGCGTCGATCACGATCTCGTCGGGCTCGATCGCCTTGTCCTTCAGCAGCGGCACCAGCGGCAGCTGCGCGCAGGTGGTGTAGCAGCCGGGATTGGCGACCAGCCGCGCCTTCCTGATCGTCGCGCCGGTGGATCTCGGCAAGACCGTAGACCGCTTCGGTCTGCAGTTCGGGCGCGTGATGCTCGTGCCCGTACCAGCTGCGCATAAGCCGCCGTGTCGCTCAGCCGGAAATCCGCGGACAGATCGACCACCTTGGTCGTCCGGCGCATCGCGCCAGCAGTTCCTTCAGCACCTTCTGGGTGGTGGCATGCGGCAGCGCGCAGAACACGAGGTCGAGCCCGGCGTCTTCCAGTCGAGGCCGTCGATCGAGACCAGCGTCGGCAGCTCGAACGGCGAGAATTGCGGAAACACACTGCGCATCTCCTGCCCGGCGCTGCGGTCGGCGGTGAGCAGTGCGATCTCGGCGCGCGGATGGCGCAGCAGCATGCGCACCAGCTCCGAGCCGGTATAGCCGGAGGCGCCCAGGACGCCGATCTTCGCTTTCGTCGCCATGTCTCACTCCGCAAGGCGGCTAAAATCGCCGCCGGGTTCTTAAGTCGCCGGTCGAGCCTTGGAAAGCGCGGAATTCGGTGGATAACGCCGCGGCTTTTCAACGCCCGCGGCAGGGATCGGATCAGGCGAACGGAGCCGTCCCGGCCGCGGAGGCGGCACGGCGGCGGCGGAATGTTGCGGGCCCGATCATCATAATGCGGCCATATAAGTCGCCGCAGTCTCAGGGTCAAATGCGTGGTAACCGGACTTTCGACTGCCATAGGCTCGTCATACCGGACTTGGGATAAGGCCCGTTATCGTCCGCACGCATGCGGCCGGCTGCGCCGGTGACGGCTCCTCGATCCGGTTTGAACCGTGCGCGTCCTGCCGCTCCCGCTCTTCTCGATCCGTCCGATGGCCGGGAAAGGCAGGTGATAGCCGATCATCGGCATCTTCTCGACGGCCAGCATATCATAAAGCTTGCGCCGCGTTGCGACCGCCATCGGCCCGTCCATGTCGCCACCGCCGAGCCAATCCGGATTGAGCACAAAAACGAGCGCGATGCCGGATGTCACATCGACCTGCACCAGCAACTTGTCCGAAAACCAGACGCGATCACCTTGAAGCGGTGAATACCTTCGGTCGTTGCCAGCGCGGTTTGGGCAGCGGCCGGACCGAATCGAACGTTTCCCGTGACAGCGATGGCGGCTTCGCCAGCAAGCACACCGCGTTGCGAAATCGTCGTCATGACGTCCTCCTCACAAAACTGAAGAGGCCGCCCTTGCGGGCCGCTTCTGCTTCACCTTTGCGTCAAATCGTCGGGCTCCACGGCACGGGAATTTCGCGATAGCCGGTACCGGTCTTCTCGATATAGGCCACCGCCGGGAATGGATAGTGGAAGCCCTGCACCATCGTTCTGTCGGCGGCGAGCATGTCATAGACCTTGCGGCGGGTCGCTTCCGCCTGTGCCGGAATCTGGTCGAATACCAGGTGCCACCCCGGATTGCGCACAAACAGGAACGGCACGTTGGTGACGTCGGCCTGCACGAACACGGACTTTCCGCCCGACGAGACCACGTGCGAGGTATGTCCGACGGAATGCCCGGGAGTTGCAACCGAGGTGATGCCGGAGACGACTTCCTTGCCGGGCTCGTAGGTCTTCAGCTGCTTCTTGACGCCTTCGTTTCCAAAAACCCGGCGGTTGTTCTTGAACATCCCGGTCATGCGGTCGCCGGTGGCCTTGGACATCTCGCCGTCGTCCATCCAGTATTTGTGCTCCGGCGCGGGAACCAGGATTTCCGCATTGGGAAATGCCAACGACCCGTCGGCCCGCAGCAGCCCGTTCACGTGGTCGGGGTGATAGTGCGAGATGATCACCGTCGAGATCGATTTCGGATCGATGCCCGCGGCGGCGAGGTTGTTCATGAGCTGGCCGGCCGAACCCTTGCTGTTCTGGAAATTGGCTTCGCTGGTGCCGGTGTCGATCAAGGTCAGCTTGCCGCCGTTGTTCACCACGATCGGCGAATAAGGGATCGCCATCATGTCCTTTTCCATGAACACGGATTCGAGCTGCTTGTTGACGTCGTCGCGCTTCATGTTGGTGACGAAAGCATCGGGGAATTTGAAGCGGCTGACGCCGTCGGTGACGACCGTCACCTCGATATCGCCCACCTTGTAGCGGTACCAGCCCGGCGCCTGATTGCCCGCCGCCACCTGCGCGTTGGCGGGCGTCGTCAACGACAATTCGCCGAGAGCGGCAACTGCCGACACGGTGGCGGCGCCGGCGAGCACGCTTCGGCGTGTCATATTGATCATGATGTCCTCCCTATTACCTGACCGGTCCCTCAATCGCTTCGGCCAAGCGAGCGTCCGCACCTTAGCGCGGCCCGGAACCCGTTGAAACGAACTCGAGGCTTGGAATGCGAATGCAGCGGGAAACACCGCGCCGCGGCGATTATTCCCGCACTTTCGTTTTTTTCGTCCTTCGAAAAAAAACGAGACCCAACATGCCGCACCCGCCGCAACGGAACGATCGCAATGCCAGAAGCGGCGCCGTGGCTATCGCTCGATATCCGAAATATTCGTGAAGTAATGATCGATATAGTTCGTTTTCAGGTAGCGATAGCCGAGCCGCGCCGAACATCGCCTTCAGCTCCTCGAAGCGATCCGAATAGAGCTCGACCTGCAGATAGCAGCGATTGTCGCGCAGCGTTCGTTCCATTCCGGCGAGCGCGTGAAACTCCGATCCTTCGACATCCATCTTGACCAGGATGGTTTTGCCGCGAAAACGAGAACACATCGTCGAAGCGGATCTGCCGCACCACATGGCTTGCAACGCCCGGCGCTTCTTCCGGCGGCTTGTCGGGATGCGCGATCCAGGATTCGCCGCGGTTGTGGCTGCCGGCTTCCATCAGCACGACTTCGCCCGGCTTGTCGCCGACCGCCTCCTCGACGACGCGAATGCGGTCCTGCAATCCGTTCGCCGCAATATTGGCGAGGAGCCGCGCGCGGTTTCCGGGATCGGGCTCGAACGCGATGATCTCGCCGCCGAGATTCTTCATCGCCAGCAACACCGAATAAACGCCGGCATTGGCGCCGATATCGAGAAATCAATCGACTTCTGTGCGCACGGCAGATGGCGGCGAAATCCTCGAGTTGCTCCGCCTCCCAGATCGCGTTGATCGCAAGTCTCGCGGTCGATCAGATCGGTGGTGTCGACCACGAAGCGCGCGCCCTGCGCCGCGCGCGACGTAAGGCACGCGGCCCAGATCCGCGCATGGCGCTGTCATAGAGGCTGCGGGCCGTGCGCTCGATCGCTCCGATCGGATGGCGGAAGACCTGCGCGCCGCTCATCGGCAGCGCGCCTCGGTCAGAGCTGGAACCATTTTACGATACCCATCCCAGCATCGCCGAAGGCGAGCAGCACATAGGCCCACAGCATGGCCGACAGCACATTCGCGATCTGGAACTTCCAGTAGTCCATTTCGAGGATGCCGGCGATCAGCGGCACGGTGGCCCGCAGCGGACCGAAGAAGCGCCCGATGAAAATTCCCGGAATGCCCCATTTCTCCATAAAGGCATGACCGCGCGGCAGCATGTCGGGATGCCGCGACAACGGCCACATATGGGCGATGCGATCCTTGAAGTGGAAGCCGAACCAGTAGGACACCCAGTCGCCGGCGGCCGCCCCCGCCGCCGCCGCCAGCCAGATCGGCCAGAAGACCAGCCCCGAAGCATTGATCAGCGCGCCGATTGCGACCAGCAGCGCCCAGGCCGGAATGAACAGCGAAAGAAATGCCAACGACTCGCCAAAGGCGAGTACGAACACGATCGGTAACGCCCACCAGTGATTCTGGCGGACGAAATCGATGACAATCTGCGAGTATTCCTGCATCCGTTTTGTGACAGGCCCGGCGGGGCCATGGTCTAGCCCGGCGCTGCCAATGTTCCAGCGGCCGGATGGTAAAATCATGAGCTGGATCATCCGCGGTTTCAAGGATTTGCCATCGCGCGTGGCATAGTGGGCGCACTCCTGATTCGCGACATCCCTTAAAATCCGTAGCCACGAACCGCATGGCCAAAACGACCAAGCCGACCCGAACCGTGAACAAGAACGCCAAGGCCGAGAAAGAGAACCCAGAAACCGGGGACCTGTTCGACGACGCTCCTGCTGCGCGGAAGCGCGCGTCTCCGGCCGCAGCCCCGCCGCGCGACGCGGCGGCGCCGAGGGCAGCTATACCGCCCATCATATCGAGGTGCTGGAAGGGCTGGAGCCGGTGCGCCGCCGGCCCGGCATGTATATCGGCGGCACCGACGAGAAGGCGCTGCATCACCTCTTCGCCGAAGTCATCGACAACTCCATGGACGAGGCGCGTGGCCGGCCACGCCACCTTCATCGAGGTCGAGCTGCGACGCCGACGGCTTCCTGACCGTCACCGACAACGGCCGCGGCATCCCGGTCGATCCGCATCCCGAAGTTCCCGAACAAGTCGGCGCTCGAAGTCATCATGACGCACGCTGCATGCGGGCGGCAAGTTCGACTCGCAAGGTCTACGAGACCTCCGGCGGCCTGCACGGCGTCGGCGTCTCGGTGGTCAACGCGCTGTCCGACGAGCTCGAGGTCGAGGTCGCGCGCGGCCAGCAGCTCTACCGCCAGACGTTCGCGCGCGGCATGCCGCAAGGGCAAGCTCGAGAAGCTCGGCGAGGTCCACAACCGCCGCGGCACCAAGGTCCGCTTCCAGCCCGACCCGCAGATCTTCGGCGAAGGCGCGCACTTCAAGCCGGCGCGGCTGTTCCGGATGGCGCGCTCCAAGGCCTATCTGTTCGGCGGCGTCGAAATCCGCTGGTCGCTGCGATCCCGTCGCTGATCAAGGACGACGACGCCCGGCCGAAGGCGGTGTTCCACTTCCCCGGCGGCCTGAAGGACTATCTCGCCGCCGCGATCGGCGAGCGAGACGCCGGTGCACCCGCGACATCTTCGCCGGCAAGGTCGAGCAAGCAAGGCGGCCACGGCTCGGTCGAATGGGCGGTCGCCTGGTATCGGCGAGCCGACGGCTTCGTCTCACTCCTACTGCAACACCGATCCCGACGCCCGACGGCGGCACGCACGAGAGCGGCCTGCGCACCGCGCTGCTGCAAGCGGGCTGCAAGGCCTATGCCGAGCTGCACCGGCAGACAAGCGCGCCGCGCCGATCACCGCCGAAGACGTGATGGCTCGGCGCCGGCGCCATGCTCTCGGTCTTCATCCGCGAGCCGGAATTCCAGGGCCAGACCAAGGACCGGCTGGCCACCGCCGGAGGCCGCAGCGCATCGTCGAGACAGGCGATGCGCGACCCGTTCGACCACTGGCTCGCCGGCAACCCGCAGCAGGCCAACAAGCTGCTCGACTGGGTGATCGAGCGCGCCGAGGAGCGCCTGCGCCGCCGCGCAGGAAAAGGAAGTCAGCGCGCAAGACCGCGGTGCGCAAGCTGCGCCTGCCCGGCAAGCTCGCCGACTGCACGCAGCACCGCGGCCGAAGGCACGGAAATCTTCATCGTCGAGGGCGACTCGGCCGGCGGCTCGGCCAAGCAGGCGCGCGACCGCGCGACCCAGGCGATCCTGCCGCTGCGCGGCAAGATCCTCAACGTCGCCAGCGCCGGCCGCGACAAGCTCGCGCCAGAACCAGCAGCTCGCCGACCTGATCCAGGCGCTCGGCTGCGGCACGCGGCGCGCATACCGCGACGAGGACCTGCGCTACGAGCGGTCATCATCATGACCGACGCCGACGTCGACGGCGCCCATATCGCCTCGCTGCTGATCACCTTCTTCTACCGGGAGATGCCGGAGCTGATCGACGAGGGCCATCTCTATCTGGCCGTGCCGCCGCTCTACCGGCTCACGCCAGGGCGGCAAGACGCTCTATGCCCGCGACGACGCGCACAAGGACGAGCTGCTGAAGACGCGAGTTCAACGGCCGACGGCAAGGTCGAGATCGGCCGCTTCAAGGGCCTGGGCGAAATGATGCCGGCGCAGCTCAAGGAAACCACCATGGACCCGAAGAAGCGCACGCTGCTGCGCGTCGTGCTGCTGACCGACGACCGCGAAGGCGACCGCGAAGGCGGTCGAGCGGCTGATGGGCAACAAGCCCGAGGCGCGCTTCGCCTTCATCCAGGACAAGGCGGAGTTCGCCAGCGAGGACCTGCTGGACGTGTGATCAGCCGCTGTCATTCGCGCAAGCCGAGAGCGGCTTTGCTGAAGCGCCGGATGCTGCCTGTTACCGATCCAGCTCGGAACGCGGTGCGATCGCTCGCCCCGCGCTGCAGCGATTGCCTTTGCGTTATCCCGGCACCGCCCTTTCCGATGGTTTCCTGTCGCGTCTAATTGCCGAATTTCAGATTGCCGGCCTTGATCACCTCGGCCCACAATTTCTGTTCGTCGGCGATGATCTTGGAAAATTCCGCGGTCCCCGACGCCTGTCGGCCGCACCGCCATGCCGCGCAATTTGTCCGTCACATCGCTCTGGGTGATGACGGCACTCAGCTCCTTGTGCAGCTTGTCGACGATCGGCTTCGGGTGTCCCGGCCGGCACGAAAAAACCCGCTGAACAGGCTGACATTCACATCGGGATAGCCGGACTCGGCCATGGTCGGCACGTCGGGTAGATCGGGGAAGCGGTCCTTCGAAAGCACCGCAAGCGCGCGCATCTTGCCGCCCTGCACCTGCGGGACGAGCGGCGGCGGATCGACCACGGTCATCGCGGTATTGCCGGAAATCACTCCGAGGATCGATTTCCCCGAACTCTTGTAGGGGATCGCGGTGCCGTTCGCGCCCGACTTCATCTTGAACAGTTCGGACGGCAGCGTGAAGGCCGGCGACGAGGTCGCGTAATTCGCCTTGTCGGCATTGGCCTTGGTCCAGGCGACCAGATCCTTCACCGACTTCACAGGATTGTCGGCGGCGACCGCAAGGAACAGCGGGAAATCGCCGATCATGGTGACCGGCGTGAAGCTCTTCAGCGTGTCGTATTCGGTCTTGAAGATCAGCGGCCCGATCACCATCGCACCGCTCGCTCCGACTAGGATCGTGTAGCCGTCGGCCGGTTCGCGCGCGACCTGTTCGGCCGAGAGCCGCCCGCCCGCACCCGGCTTGTTCTCGACCACCACGGCCCAGCCGGTGCGCTTCTGCAATTCGTTCTGGATGAGGCGTGCGAAAATGTCGTTGCCGCCGCCGGCGGCGAAGCCGACGACCACGCGGATCGGCTTGTTCGGAAACGATGCCGCCGGGTCCTGTGCGAATGCGGCCCCCGCGGAAAATGCGAGCGCAAGAATACCGAGCGACGCCCGAAGGCCCCACCTTGCTGCCATACGAACCTCCCATCGGCCTTGTCTGCCGGCTTTAGGACCGGGCGGCCTCTCGAATCTCACCATAGCGGCGAGGCTGCCTGCTGCGCAAGTTCCCTCGCGCCGCTTCGCGCGCGCAACCCGTCATGCGATCGGAAGCCCGGTGTATTGCTCGGCGAGCGAAGTCTGCGCCGCTGTCGAGTGGGCGAGATAGTCGAGTTCTGCCAGTTGCCGCCGCCGGTCGAACGGCACCTCGTCGGGAAACAGGTGGAATATCTGCGTCATCCACCATGAGAAGCGCTGCGCCTTCCACACCCGGTCGAGGCAGGTCTTCGAGTAGCCCTCGAGGAGGTCGGTCTTGTTCTTCTTGTAGAAGGCATCGAGCGCGCGAGAGAGCATGCGGACATCGGCGAGCGCGAGGTTCATGCCCTTCGCGCCGGTCGGCGGCACGATATGCGGCGTCGCCGGCGAGAAACAGCCGGCCGGTCTGCGTACCGATGATTCCGACCTGGGTGCGCATTGACGATTTTGATCCCGTGACGGCATTGCGCGCGGGTGTTAGCGGTCTCCCCGGATGCGGCAAAGGCCTTCTTGCCGGAACCAATGGCAAACGGTCGGTGTCGCCAGATTCGGTGTTGTCCCCGCGAAAGCAGGAACCCATAACCACGACTCTGGAATATCGGTCCCTGCCTGCGCGGGGACGACCGAAACGCTCACCGGTTGCCGCGCGGATCGGCGCGGAAGGTCTTCACCTCGGACGTCGTGCCGTCGCGATAGGTCAGTTCGACCGACATCACCTTGGTGTTCGGCGGCAGCTTCATGTAGGGCTGCGCGCTCGACGGGATCGAGGACGGGGTCGCGCGGATCGCAGGGCGGCATCGCGAGCTTGCGATCGGGCACCGTCGAGTCGATGCCGATCTTCACTTCGCGGATCGCGCAGCGATACGACATGAGATGCGTGTAATAGACCATCAGCCCGTTGAACTCCCGGAACGACAGCCAGTTGCCCGACGGTCATTTCGAGGATCTCGCGCTGGCTGCGCTCGAGCGCGCCAGCCGGATCGAACTTGACCGGGAACGGCTCCGCCCATTCGCCGCGGGCATCGGCATAGCGGACATAGATGGTGCCTTCCGGCGTATCGGCATCGAGCTGGATCGACGGATTGGGCATGCGCTTGCGGGTGCGCGGATCGAGCGTGTTGAGATGCCCGGTCTCGCGGAAATTGCCGCTCTCGCCGAACCGCCACGAAATCGCGGTCACCGGATCGGCGAACGACAGCGTCACCGACCAGCCGCCATTGTGGCGCATGAAATTCGCCAGCGGCGCGTTGAGCTGCTCGGGCGCGCTCATGCGCTGCGGCAACGGCGACGGCTGCACCGGCGTGACGGCGGCGACCTGCTGCGGGATGGTCTCCTTGGCCTTGTCCGGATCGAGCGATGCCGTTCAGCACCACGTCGCCGACGATCTCGTCGTAATAAGCCGGGCGCTGGTTGTGCTTCACCTTGCGCGCCAGCGCGGTGACGCTCGCCTGGGTGCGCTTGCGCGACCTGCACCAGCGACAGGCCCGGCGTCTCCAGTTCCTTGACGAAGAAGCGCGTGAACACCGAATTCGGATTCTTGTCGTCATCGGAGACGTAGTCGAGCGCGGTCTGGTTCTCCGACGCCGAATAGATGACGAAGGCGCCCTCCTCGCTCATCGCGCGCGAGCCCGCCGGCGCCGCCGCACGCTGCGGGTCCCGGCGCGCTCGAACGGATTGTTGCGGCAGGCATCGAGCACCACCACGGATGGTGCGCGCGCCCTTGTTCCCGGACCCGCTCCATGATGCGGCGCGCGAGGAACGAGTTCTCGTGGACCTTCTCCTCCTCGCCGGCGAGCGCCAGCGGCACGTCGGTCGGCAGCAGATAATTCTCGCCCTTGATCTGGAAGCCGTGGCCGGCGAAGAAGAAGAACGCGGTGTCGCCCGGCCCGAGCGCGCGCTCGAACGCGGTCAGGGCTGTTGCTCATGCCGCGGCGGTCCTGATTGGTCGCGGCGATCACCTGGAAGCCGAGGCCCTTCAGGGTCTTTCGCCATCCGGTCGGCGTCGTTCGCGGCCTTCCGAAGCGGGGTGACGTTGGTGTAATTGTCGTTGCCGATCACCAGCGCGACCCGCTTCTGCGCCAGCGACCGGCGATCGTCAGGCGGGCGACAGCGACAGCCCCACGCAAAGCGCGACCAGGAACAATGTCCGTTTTCATCGAAACGCTCCCCCGACCGCACAGGCAAATCTCGGCCCGGCCGGGCCGGTCGGCCATTGTCGCACGAGGCACCGGCCCGGTTCAATTCTCGGCCGAACCGAGCCCTATCCATACGAATTGTGACAGTGCGGAATTGCGGCTATCAATGCTGGCAACACGAACGATCACTGTGAAGTCACGATGGCGGGAGGAATGAGCATGACGGTCGGAACGAAGGGCCTGTGGCTTGCGGCGGCCCTTGTCGCCCTGCTGGCGCCGGCCGGCCCCCGTCCAGGCGCAGCCCCAGACTTCCGCCTGGCCGCAGCGGGCGGTGAAATTCATTCTGCCCGTTCGGCGCCGGCTCCGCGACCGACGTCGCCGCCCGCCTGATGGCCGACAAGCTCCGGGCCAAATGGGGCCAGCCGGTCGTGATCGAGAACAAGCCCGGCGCCGACGGGCTGCTCGCCATCAACGCCTTCCTGCAGGCCAATGACGATCACACGCTGCTCTATTCGTCGAGCGCCTCGTTCATGGCCCATCCCTATACGCTCGACAAACTGACCTACGATTTCGCGCGCGACATGACGCCGATCGCGCGGGTCACCGATACGGTCCTGACCGTCAACGTGCCGCCTCCTCCGCCAGCCAGACCCTGAACCAGTTCGTCGCCGGAAGCGATGGCGCGGCCGGGCAAGCTCAATGTCACCGGTGCGCCGGGCGTGCCGGACTTCACCCTCGACTATTTCATCAAGACCCGCGGGCTGAAGGTTCAGAAAATCCCGTTCAAGAACATCGTCGAGGCGGCGACCGCGCTCGCCGGCAACCAGATCGATTTCCTGCTGACCTCGGCCGCGATCGTGCGGCCGCTGGCGAGCGCCGGAAAAATCCGCATCCTGGCGGTGACGAGCCGCGAACGCGCTTCGTTCGCGCCGACATCCCGACCGTGCACGAACTCGGCTTCGGCGGGCTCGCGGTCGAGACCACCGCCGGCCTCTACGGTCCGAAGGACATGCCGCTCGAACTGCGCGAAAAAATCGCCCGCGACGTGACCGCGGTCGTGTCCGATCAGGCGATCGCCGGCAAGCTGCTCGCGACCGGACAGGTTGTCCGCGCCGGCGGCCCCAGCGAACTCGCCGACACCATCAAGGAGCAATCTGAGCTGACCGCGCGTATCGCCAAGGCGCTGGAGCTGAAACCGAAGAATCTAGATTCACGAAATGCGCCGCAAATATGCATGGGCCTCGTTGCCGGACGACAAGCTGCTGAAGCTCAGGCTCAAGGACCTGAAGCTCACGATCGAGGGCACCTGGCTCGAGCACTGCCTCGACGATCTCCGCAGGAGCTGGAGGAGCGCAACCTGCGTATCCGCCCGCATGTCTGGCTGTCGGACGAATGGTTCAGCCCCGACACCACGCCCGGCATCGCGATCCCGTTCTATCTCGCCCATCCGCGCCTGATGCGGCTCGAGCGCAAGATGATCATCGACGTGGAAGGCGGCACGCGCAACGGAATGCATGCGCATCCTGCGCCACGAGACCGGTCATGTGGTGCAGAATGCGTACCGGCTGCAGCGCCGCCGCCGCTGGCAGGAACTGTTCGGCCGCTCCTCGACGCGCTATCCGCGCTTCTACCGTCCCAATCCCGCGAGCAAGAATTTCGTCCAGCATCTGCGGCTCTGGTATGCCGCAGAGCCATCCCGACGAAGACTTCGCCGAAACCTTCGCGGTCTGGCTGAAGCCGCGCTCGAACTGGAAGAAGCGCTATGCCGGCTGGCCGTGCGCTGCGCAAGCTCGAATATGTCGACGAGGTGATGGACGAGATCGCGGGCCAACGCTCGCAATTGCCGCGCGGCGCCGGCGGTCCATCCGCTCAGCCGGATCGAGACCACGCTCGCGGAGCACTACCGCAAGAAGCAGGCGCTCTATGCGGTCAACACGCCACGCACCTACGACCGCGAACTGCGCCGGATATTCTCCATCGAACCGAGACACCACAGCGCGCCGACCGCGGCATCCCTTCATCCGGCATCATCGCTCGTATCTGCCGCCAGACCGTCGCGCGCTGGACCGGCGAGTATCAGCTGACACTTGCGACTCCGTTCTCGATGATATGATCGACCGTTGCCAGCAATACGTCTACGAGACGTAAACAGCA
>CAVOZU010000003.1:0-619199 GCA_963701395.1 uncultured Actinomycetes bacterium | reverse complement strand
TTTCCTTACAGGCTGGTCGCGGGATCTCTACAGCTGGTTGTCGACGCAGAACTGCCTCGACGGCTCGATTCGCATACGGCCCCGTGTCGCTTGGGTGCGACGCGTGCTCGGTCGTAGACGGCCGACGCTCGTCAGCTGAACGACGTCCCACTGACCGGGCGCATTCGGGTTGCCGCCCTTGTAGTGGCAGATCCACTGGCCCGGCTGATAGGTGCCGATCGCCGCGATGAAGCTGCCGGGGCTCGCCTTCGTCGGCTGTCCGTCTCCGGGCGACGGCGAGACCACGTCGGCGACCACGTCGGCGGTCCCGGCGGCGACGCGTTGGACGCCTGTTCGGGACAGGAGACCGCCGAGCGCGCCGGCGAGCGCGACGACCGAGATCGACCAGCGCCAGGCCGCTGCGGCCAGACGAGCCACCGGAGTCGGGGGCGCGGCGAGCCGGGAGACGATTCGCAGATCGAGCTGCCGCGTGAGGTCGTCGGGCGGCTCCTGGACGGCCGCGCCCGCAGGCGGCTGGCGAGGTCGAGGTCGCGGCGGGCCCGGCGCGACATGAGGCTCCCTGGTGACGGTGGTGCTCGCTCACGACTACCGCCCGGGGCCGAGGAATCCTTACCGGGCGATCAGCGGGCACCCGACCGGGTTGAGGCGCTGCGCCTCGGCACGCGCGCGACGGCTCGCCGGTTGCCGGTACGTCGCATCGGCCACCCGAGCCAGAGCACCCAGCTCGTCGGCCTGTCCTTGAGCGATCGCCTCCGCCGGTAGGCGTCGACTGCGCGGGCGCGGTGGCCGTCCGCGGCCAACGCGTCCCCGCGAAGCCGATGGGCTCGGCGGCCCACGTAGCTCTGCTGGCGGGACGCCTGTGGGCCCGCCGCTCCACGGCGAGGATGCGTTCGGCCGTCGGTCGACGAATCGCCGCGGAGAGCGCCGACTGCAGCCGAGCGGACGGCCGATCGAGGCCGACGAGCGCGATGCCGCGACACGATGCGGCGACGCACGCGGCGGCGAGCCCCGCCGGCCGTACCCGCGACGTGATCGACGGGTCGCGGGCTCCTCGACCCGCACCGAGCGCGACGCCGCAGCAGGCCGACTCCGCCAACCCCGGGAGCTCCCAGTCCCAGTCGACGCCCGCGTGGGCGACGAAGCGCCACGTACGCGCCGAGCGCGGCGGGCACGAGCGGATGCCGGCGCCTGCGCGACCGCCGCGGCGAACGGCGCCGCGAGAGCGACGACGAGCAGGAACGAGCCCGGGCAGCCCCAGGTCGCCGAGCGTCTCGGACGTACAGGCTGTGACCCTCCTGGCTCGTGCGCGACGCGAGTCGGGATCGCGCGCCCACACCTGCCAGAACGTGCCGGCGCCGTCGCCCAGCAGCGGGCTTGGCCGCGGAAGCGCGTCCCAGGACGTCGCCAGAGGTCGACGCCGGCCGTTCGACGACAGCTGGAGAGGCGAGCCGTGACGTCCGGCGCGCCGTGTCCCTGTGGCGGAGCGCTGAACGAGTACCAGGCGCGATCGGCCAGCGTGACGGGCGAGCCTTCCTCGACCCAGACGTACGCGGCCCCTGCCACGAGTACCGCCGGCGAGCAACGCGGCGAAGACCGATGCGCGCGTGGCGAGGGATCGGCACGAGTCGCTCGACGAGCGCGAGCGGCCGCCGCGGTAGCCGCGACGCTGCGCCGACGCAGGGCAAGCGGCCAGGACGAGCGCGTGACCGTCCGCGACCGCGACGTCGAGCGTCGAGCCACGGTCGTCAGCCCGCCGGCCCGATCGGACAGCGCGACCGCGAGCACGGGCCACGGTGCGAGCGCGAGGCCGTCGCGAGCCACGAGCTGCAGCCGCCGCGGATCGAGCAGCGACCGCCGCGGCGAGGCCGACGCCGAGCGCGACCCAGCCGCCGCGGCTGAACGTGAAGTACATCGTCGCGATCAGAACCGGTATCGCCGCGCCTGCGGCCGCACGCGCAAGGATGGCTCGAGAGCGTGTCGCGACCCCGAGCGCGAGCAGGATTCCCACCACGCTGAATACCGCCAGCCCGTTCCAGTAGGTGATCGGCGGGGCGAGCCGGTAGTTGTACGAGACCGAGTCGAACACGCCGATACGGTCGGGCAGCAGGCGCGTCGCGAGCGCATAGAGGTCGAGCAGCGTGATGGCGGCGAGCACGCCGCCGAGGAGGTGCGGCACGGTAGGGCGCCGCACGAGCAGGACGCCGCACGCGACGACACCGACGTACGCGAGGTCACGCTGCACTTCGCGCACCGTGCTCGGCAGCGACACCGTCCAGAAGGCCGAGAGCGCGACCCATGCGGTGAAGGCGGCCAGCCCGCCGGTGAGCACGAGCTCCTCCGACGGAGACACGGACATCGTCCCGCACGCAGCACCGTGATCGCTGCCAACCAGAGCGTCACCACCGCTGTCCAGCCGCCACGTCGTCGGGCGGTAGCCGCCACCGAGCCGGCGACCAGCGCGACGACCAAGAATCCGTACGCGGCTGCGAGAGCGCCGTCACGCCGCTCCGGCCAGAGGGCTGCGAGAGCGCCACGACGAGCAGCGATCGTCGGTGAGCTCATTTCGCGCTCCCGGTCATGACCGTCGAGGTGGCGATCGCAGACCACCGTTTCCGACTCCTTCCCTGCATACGATCAGATGATGGCTCGTCGCATCTGTTTCGTCGTCGGTGCTCGCCCGAACTTCATGAAGGTGGCGCCGGTGCATCGTGCCGTCGGCGACGCTGTCCCGGAGGTCGACCGCGTCCTCGTGCACACCGGCCAGCACTACGACGCCGACATGTCCGACGTGTTCCTGGAGGCGCTCGGCCTGCCTCACCCGGACGTCTTCCTCGGCGTCGGCTCCGGATCGCACGCAGAGCAGACCGCTCGCGCGCTGGTGGGGATCGAGGAGGTGCTCATCGACGTCGAGCCCGACCTCGTTGTCGTTCCGGGAGACGTCAACTCGACGCTCGCCGGCGCCCTCGCAGCGGTGAAGCTTCAGGTTCCGGTCGCCCATCTGGAAGCCGGCCTCCGCAGCTTCGACCCGGGGATGCCTGAGGAGCACAACCGCAGGATCGCCGATCATCTGAGCACGATCCTGCTGGCGCACTCCGAGAGCGCCGTCGAGAACCTTCGCCGTGAGGGCATCGTCGACGGCGTACACCTCGTCGGCAACACGATGATCGACTCGCTGCTCCAGCACCTCGAGCGGGCCGTCGACGGCCGGCCGTGGGAGCCGTTCGGGTTGGAGCAGGAGGCATACGCACTGGTGACGCTCCATCGCCCCGCGCTCGTCGACGGCGACCTGCTGACGGCGACGGTCGACGGGCTGGTCGAGCTTCACCGTTCGCTCCCGGTCGTCTTTCCGGTGCATCCGCGCACGCGCGCGCGTCTCGACGCGCTCGGCTACTCAGCCGTGCTCGAGAAGGTGGGGGTGATCGTCACGCCTCCGCTCGGGTACCTCGAGTTCCTGGGACTCGAGGCGAAGGCGCGGGTCGTCGTCACTGATTCAGGCGGTGTTCAGGAGGAGACGTCGGTGCTCGGTGTGCGGTGCTTCACCTTGCGCGAGACGACCGAGCGCCCGGTCACCGTCGAGCTCGGCACGAACACGGTTCTCGGTGCCAGACCCGAGCGGCTGGCGGAGATCCCGGCGCTCCTCGACGGTGAGCTCCCGACGGAGCCGATTCCGCTGTGGGACGGACAGGCGGGGGTTCGAGCGGCAGAGGTCCTCCTGACGGCGCTCGACTGAGCGCGGCTCGGCACGTGTGAGCGCCGTGGGTGGCGCTGAGCCGTACGCGCGGCGCCCCTATGCTTCCCGGCATGAGCTACCCGGCCACGCGTCTTCGCCGCCTGCGTCGCACCGACGCGCTGCGCGCGCTCGTGCGCGAGACGTCGCTGTCGCTCGACGACGTCGTGATGCCGCTCTTCGCCTGCCCCGGCGAGGGCGTCGTGCGGCCGGTCGAGGGACTGCAGGGCATCGCGCAGCGCTCGGTCGACGAGATCGCCCGCGAGGGCGCCGAGCTGCACGCGCTCGGCGTGCGCGCCGTGCTGCTGTTCGGCATCCCCGAGGAGAAGGACGAGGAGGGCTCGGGCGCCTGGGACGCCGACGGGATCGTGCAGCGCGCGCTGCGCGCGCTGCGGGCCGAGGCGCCGGGGCTGACGCTGCTCACCGACGTCTGCCTCTGCGAGTACACGTCGCACGGCCACTGCGGCGTGCTGCGCGACGGCGAGGTGGCGAACGACGAGACGCTCGAGCTGCTCGCGCGCACCGCCGTCGTCGCACGTCGAGGCCGGGGCCGACGTCGTCGCGCCGAGCGACATGATGGACGGCCGCGTCGGCGCGATCCGCGAGGCGCTGCCGGAGACGCCGATCGTCTCCTACGCCGCCAAGTACGCCTCCGCCTTCTACGGGCCGTTCCGCGAGGTCGCCGAGTCGACGCCCGCCTTCGGCGACCGGCGCGGCTACCAGATGGATCCCGCCAACGTCCGCGAGGCGCTGCGCGAGTGCACGCTCGACCTGGAGGAGGGCGCCGACGTGCTCATGGTCAAGCCGGCGCTGCCCTACCTCGACGTCGTCCGCGCCGTGCGCGAGCGGTTCGACTGCCCGGTGTGCGGCGTACAGCGTCTCCGGCGAGTACGCGATGGTGAAGGCCGCCGCCGCCGCCGGGCACTGGACGAGCGCGCGGCTGCGCTGGAGTCGCTGACCGCGATCAAGCGCGCCGGGGCCGGGACCGTGGTCACGTACTGGGCGAAGGAGCTCGCGGCGTGGTTGTGAGAGCGGGCACGGATCTCTGGCGCCGCGCCACCTCCCTGATCCCGGGCGGCGTCAACTCGCCGGTGCGGGCGATGAAGGCCGGTGGGGCTCGACGAGCCGCTGTTCGTGCGCCGCGGCGAGGGCGCGACGATCGAGGACGTCGACGGCAACCGCTACGTCGACTGGGTGCAGTCGTGGGGGCCGCTGATCTTCGGTCACGCCGACCCCGAGACGCTCGCCGCGATCGAGGACGCGCTCGCGCGCGGCACCACCTTCGGCGCCCCGACCGAGGCCGAGGTCGAGCTGGCCGCCGAGATCGTCGACGCGGTGCCGTCGGTGGAGATGGTGCGCCTCGTCTCCTCCGGCACCGAGGCGGCGATGAGCGCGATGCGGCTCGCGCGCGCGGCGACGCGCCGCGACCGCGTGATCAAGTTCGCCGGCTGCTACCACGGCCACGCCGACGCGATGCTCGTCAGCGCCGGCTCGGGTCTCGCCACGCTCGGCATCCCGTCGAGCCCCGGTGTCCCGTCCGCGGTCGCGGCGGGCACCGTCGTCTGCGGGTTCAACGACCTCGACGGCACCGCGCTCACCGTCGCCGAGCACGCCGAGAGCCTCGCCGCGATCGTCGTCGAGCCGGTCGCCGGGCAACATGGGCGTCGTCCCGCCGGCACCCGGCTTCCTCGAGGGGCTGCGGGAGCTCTGCGACGCGACCGGCGCGCTGCTCGTCTTCGACGAGGTGATCACCGGCTTCCGCGTCGCCCGCGGCGGCGCCCAGGAGCGCTACGGGGTGACCCCCGACCTGACGATCCTCGGGAAGATCGTCGGCGGCGGCCTGCCGCTCGCCGCGTTCGGCGGCCGCGCCGAGCTGATGGAGCGGCTCGCGCCCGGTCGGCGACGTGTACCAGGCCGGCACGCTCTCGGGGAACCCGCTCGCCACCGCCGCCGGGCTCTCGGTGCTGAGGCGCCTCCGCGACCCAGCCGTGTACGAGGGGCTCGAGCGGACGGGCGCGCGGCTCGAGGCCGGCGCTGGAGCCGTTCGGCCGCGTGCAGCGCGTGGGGGCGATGGCGACGCTGTTCGCCCGCGACGGAGCGGTGCGCGACTTCGCCGACGCCGCGCTGTCCGACACCGACCGCTACGCAGCCCTGTTCCGGCACCTCCTCTCCCGTGGCGTCTACGTCGCCCCGTCGCAGTTCGAGTGCATGTTCGTGTCGACCGCGCACGGCGACGCCGAGGTCGACGCCACGGTGGCCGCGGTCGCCGAGTTCATGGAGGCGCTGTGAGCACCACGATGGAGATCGCGCTCTTCGACGTGATCGCCGGCGCTGCTGCCGCCGAGAGCCCGGTGTGGGGGGACGCGCTGCTGCCGGTCGAGCGGCGAACGGGCGAGCCGGTGTTCTCGCCGCTCGCACCCGACAAGGCACAGGCGCTCGGCGTGGAGACGATCTACGAGGGCTACCTCGTCCACTACGGCCGGTCGCGGCTCTTCGCTCCGCCCGACGCCGACGTGGCGCTGCTGCTCGGCGACTATCTCTACGCCCACGGACTCGTGCACGTTGCGGCAACAGGCGCGGTTGATGCTGTGGCCGACCTCGCCGAGCTCATCTCGCTCTGCGCGCAGTGCCGCGCCGAGGGCATCGACGGTGACGCCGCCGCCTGGGCGGCCACCGTGGCGCGCCTCGGCACCGGCGGTCTCGAGGAGGCGCGCGCCGCGCTGCGTGACGACCGTGACCCCGGGCCGCTGATGCTGGCGGCCCGCGAGACGAACGGCGCCGACGCCGTCGGGCGGGCGATGGCCCTGCACGGGCGGCTTGCGGGCGGAGCCGAGCCGTCGGCGTGACGTGCGGCCGCCCCGTGCGCTAGAGTCGCGGCCGTGATCGGGTCCATCGGCTGGCTGCTCGCGAACGCGGCGGAGGAAGGGCGAAGCGTCATCCTCTCCATGCTCGTCGTCGGGCTGATCTTCCTCGCCGTGATCGCCATCGGCGACCTCGCACACCTGAGCGCAGCACGCCGCAAGGCCGCCCGCTCGAAGCGCCCGCTGTAGCCGCCCGGCCTCGGCTAGCGCGCCAGCAGCCTGCGCACCGCGCGCTCGTCGAGCGGATCGACGCGCCGCAGGCCACGCAGGCCACGCACCGCATCGAAGCCGGAGTCGGCGGAGACGATGGTGTCGATCTCGTTCGCCGCGCAGGTGGCCACGTGGATGCGATCGTTCGCGCCGATCGTCGTCGTATCGAGGTCGAGCGCGGCCGCGACGATCGCATCGGTGACGTCGAGCAGCGGTGTGAAGACGCCGTAGGCGTGCCGGGCGAGCCCACGCAGGTCTCCCGCTCGGCCCGACAGTTCGAGGTGCCACACCTCCTCGAGCACGGCGGTCGACGTTCGGCCCTCCGTTCCTCGTGCGACCGCGTCGAGGACGGCGAGGCAGGACTCGGCGTAGGCGCTGTCGGTGGTCGCGTAGACGACGACGTTCGTGTCGACGAAGAACCCGCTCACGCGCCGCGGGCCGCCTGCAGCCGCTCCTCGCCGAGGATGCGATCGAGCTCGTCGGGCGGCAGGAACGTTCCGGCCAGGGCCTCGATCGCCGCGACGGCGCGCAAGCGCTCGTCGACGGGGGCGACACCGACGCGCGCGTCGATGGCCTCGCGCACGAGCGCTCCCATCGAGACGCCGGTCCGGCGGGCCTCCTCCTCGAGGCGCAGCCGCTGCTCCCGGCCGATCAGGATCTGCAGACGCTCTGTGAGCATGTGCATAGCATACACATATCTGTGGTGATCGCGGTCGCCCGGCTCAATCACCGTCGCCCGGCTCAGTCAAGGCCGACGATGGGGAAGCCCTCGCGGGAGGCGGCGAGCGCGAGACGGTCGTCGAGCGTGACGAACGGGAGCGAGCTCGGATGGTCGTCGGCCGCAACGCGGGCCGCGGCGAGCTGGAAGGCGTCGGCAGCGCGCAGGTCGTGGACGCGGACGAGGCGGCGCGCATCGTCGCGGAGCGGCTCCGTGGGAGGGATCTCGCTCCACCGCGCCGAGAGCCCGTCCAGCGTGAGGTGCGCCTCACGGGCACGGTCGTCGCTCACCTTCTTGGCCCTTTCGTGTCGTGCGATCGCGGCGGCGAACTCGACGACCGTTCCCCACCAGACGGTGACCCAGGGGTCGTCGGCGAGCAGTTCGCGCATGCGGGTCGTGGTCGGCTCGACGGCGACCGTCGGGACGAGCGCCGAGGTGTCCCAGAAGCTCACCAGGGGCTCGTGCGTCGTTCCTCGAGCAGGTCCTCGAGCACGCTGCCCTCGACCTGGACGGGCGGGTGGGCGTCGAGGAATGCTCGCATGTCGAGCTTCTTCTTCGGCCGCCGGATCAGGCCCCGGCGCTCGAGGCTCTCCATCCGCGCATCCCAGTCCACGTCCTCGGAGCCGTTCAGCGGAACGAGTTGCGCCACCGGCACACCGCGGTCGGTGATCGTGACCGTCTCGCCGGCCTTCACCCGGTCGAGGAGCGCTGAGAGCTTCGCCTTCGTCTCCGAGATCGATACCGTGGCCATGAGATCATTATAGTCAGCTCAATCTGACCAGCAAGGTCTTTTTGAGCCATGTCCGGAGCGGGCGTGCGGCCGCGGCCGCGGCCGCGGCCGCGGTCTCGCGCGTTGCGCAGACCGCCTTGTAACGATCAGTTACAAGGAGCCGGGGCGCTTAGCCTTGTAACGATCAGTCACAAGGGTCTGGGTCACTAGCCTTGTGATGGCCGGCTACGAGCAGCCGGGGTCTCCAGCCTTGTAACGATCAGTTACAAGGAAATCGGGCCTCCCTAGCCTTGTGACGATCAGTTACAAGGGGCGGGGGGTGGGCGCGCCGGGACACGCCGGCGGACGCGCGCCGACGGAGCTCAGGCGACGGGGCTCAGGCGACGGGGCTCAGGCGACGGGGCTCAGGCGACGGGGCTTAGGCGACGGGGCTTAGGCGACGGGGCTCTGGCGACGGGGCTCAGGCGACGGGGTGCTCGTCGACGAAGAGCCGCTCGCGCCGGGCCACGTTCGCGAGCGTGTTCGCCGCGACGCGCTGGCCGTGCTCGGTCGCGTAGGCGGCGTCGAACGCCTCCCGCGAGTCGAACCAGATCTCGGAGACGCCGTCGAACTCGGCGCCGTCGCCCTCGACGACGTTGAACACCGCGCGGCGCAGACCGGGGAGGTTCTTCGCCAACTCGGCGTGCTCGCCCAGCCACCAGGCGCGGAACTCCTCCGGGCTCGTGTCGGGACGCCGGGCGAGGAGGATGATCGCCTTGAACACCGCTACCCGGGCTTTTTGACGCGCGCGAGCGGACGCCCGCCGGTGGCGAGGGCCAGGACGACCACGACCTCGTCGGGGCGCGGCGCGTCGGGGATCGCGATCTCGGCAGCGCTCATCTCGTCGAAGCTCCAGATGTCGTCCTTGTTCGTGATCGGCACGGTGATCGAGGCTCCGGCGCCCGCGACGCTCTTCGTGCCGGGAATGATCGCGTCGCCGTGGTCGACCGCCGCCCGCACCGGAGCGCCGAAGCGCGGGTGAAGGATCGCGGCCGCGTGCTCGAGCTCGCCGTCGAGCCCGACGATCGCGCCCTTGCCGTAGGCGACGACGTCGTTCGGCTCGCAGCCGAGCGCGGCGACCGCCCGCTCCGCGAGCAGCCCGCCGAGCGCAGCCCCCAGCTCCTCCAGGACGTCGAGCGACTCCTCGTAGCGGCCGGCCAGCGGGTTCGCGATCACTGCAGCAGCGACGGCCGTACGGGTCGGCGGGTCGACCGGGCGGCCGGCCTCCTGCATCACGTCCTCCACCTGGACGACGAGCTTGCGGATCTCGGGCTCCATGTGTCCGGAGCCTACCGCCTCACCCCGCGCCTAGACTGACCCGCGCATGGCGTCGCCCCCCTCCGATCTCCGCGCCTGGATCGCGCTGCTCGAGCGCGAGGGCGAGCTGCGACGCGTCAGCGCCGAGGTCGACGCCGACCTGGAGATCACCGAGATCGTCGACCGCACCGTCAAGGCAGGCGGGCCCGCGCTGCTGTTCGAGAACGTGAAGGGCTCGCAGCTGCCGCTGCTGATCAACCAGTTCGGCACCGAGCGGCGCATGTGCCTCGCCTTCGGCGTCGAGGCGCTCGACGACGTCGCCGCGAAGCTCGGCGACGTGCTCGACATGCAGCCGCCGAAAGGCGTCGTGGACAAGGTCAAGGGGCTGCTCAAGCTGAAGTCGGTCGCCGACTCGATGCCGAAGACGGTCTCCAAGGGCGCCTGCCAGGAGGTCGTGCTCACCGGTGACGACGTCGACCTGGGCGCTGCTGCCGATACAGCGCTGCTGGCCCGGCGACCCGGCCCCGTTCATCACGCTGCCGGCCGTGATCACCAAGGCGCCCAAGATCGGACGTCCGCAACGTCGGCATGTACCGCATGCAGGTGAACGACGCGCGCTCGACCTTCATGCACTGGCAGATGCACAAGGACGGCCGCGCCGACCTGCTCGCGTCCGAGGACGGGACGCATCCCCGTCGCGGTCGCGATCGGGCTCGACCCGGTGACCGCCTACGCGGCCTCGCGCGCCGCTGCCGCACCACATCGACGAGCTGATGCTCGCCGGGTTCCTGCGCGGCAAGCCCGTCGAGCTCGTGCGCTGCAAGACGATCGACCTCGAGGTGCCCGCCAACGCCGAGATCGTGCTCGAAGGCACCGTCTCGACGCGACGACGTCGGCGTCGAGGGGCCGTTCGGCGACCACACCGGCTACTACTCGCACGCCGAGGAGTTCCCGATCTTCCGCCTGTCGGCGATCACGATGCGGCGCGACGCGATCTACCCCTCGATCGTCGTCGGCAAGCCGCCGGCCGAGGACGCCTGGCTCGGCAAGGCGACCGAGCGCATCTTCCTGCCGGCCGTGCGCATGACGCTGCCGGAGATCGTCGACTACGACCTGCCCGTCGCGGGCGCGTTCCACAACTGCGTGATCGTCTCCATCCGCAAGGCGTTCCCCGGCCACGCCCAGAAGGTGATGCACGCGCTCTGGGGTCTCGGGATGCTGTCGCTGACGAAGTCGATCGTCGTCGTCGACGAGCACGTCGACGTGCACGACTACGACGACGTCTTCTTCCGCGTGAGCGCGAACGTCGACCCGAAGCGCGACGTGCTGATCACGCGAGGGCCCGCTCGACCACCTCGACCACGCGCCCGGACGGCAGTTCTACGGGGGCAAGCTCGGCATCGACGCGACCCACAAGCTCCCCGAGGAGGACGCCCGCCCGTGGCCCGAGGAGATCGAGATGAGCGCCGAGGTGCGCGCGCAGGTCGACCGCCGCTGGGCCGAGTACGGGATCTGAGAGGCGGTTCCCCGTGCGCAATCCGACGCCGGTGTGCAGAATCCCCGACCAGCGGCGCATGACGCAGGCGTCACGTCGTTGACACGCGCGATGCGTGAGCGATTGAATCCCCGGATGGAACCGAGCAGGTGATGAGCAGCCACGACGACAAGCCGCACGTCCCCGGGCCGAGCCTGTGGCCGATCGGCTTCGCCATCGGCGTCGCCTGCCTGCTCGTCGGGCTCGTGATCAGCGTGCCGGCCCTGATCGTCGGCGCCGTGATCACGGTCGTCTTCGGGTGGCTCTGGGTGCGCGAGCTCACGCTCCGGCACGGGCCCCCGGCGGAGACCACCGTCGGTGCCGACGCGCCGATCGCCGACCAGAGCTACGGCGCCGTCACCGAGGCGTCGCACGACACGTACGACCGGTCGATGTTCCTGACGGCGGCGACCATCGGCCTCGGCGGCGTGATCGGCGCGGCCGTCACCGTGCCCTCGCTCGGGTTCATGGTGCTGCCGTCCTTCATGGGCGAAGGCGTGGAGACGTACGACGTCGACCTCGGGCCGATCTCGAACTTCCCGGAGGGGAAGTACGTGGTCACCACCTACGTGGAGAGCCCGGAGATCGGCGAGGTGTCGAGGCGCACCGCGTTCGTCCGCAACAACGGCGCGACCGCCGACGGCGTCCCGAGCTTCTCCATCGTCTTCAGCCGCTGCGTCCACCTCGGCTGCCCGATCCAGCCGAACGGCCCGTTCGACGGGGACGAGGTCGAGTACGCCGCAGAAGGCAAGCCGCCTGTGCACCTGCAGCCCGTGCTCGCCGCGAGCTTCGGCTGCCCCTGCCACGGCGGTCTCTACGACGGTGAGGGCAACGTCACCGCCGGGCCCCCCGTGCGGGCCCTCGACCGCTTCGAGTTCTCGATCGTCGACGGCAACCTCGTCCTCGGCCGCCTCTTCAGCGTCGGCGAGGTCGAAGGAACCGGCTCGAACGCCAAGATCGCCAAGTACTACCGCGCCTACCCGGGTGTCCACGTCGACGGCCTCGAGCGCTTCCTCTACCCGCTCCCGACACCGGGGTCGACGAGCTGATGCCCAAGTCCGCCCGCCGCAGGCAGATCGAGGAAGTCGCGCTGTACCCGCTCGACTGGCTCGAGGAGCGGTCCGGGCTCGTCGGCTACACGAAGTGGTTCCTGTTCCGGAAGGTGCCGCGCGACATCAACTGGATGCAGACGCTCGGGTCGGCGACGCTCACTGCGTTCCTCGTGCAGGCGGTCACCGGCGTGATCCTCGCCATGTACTACACGCCGCACCCCGACAAGGCGTACGAGTCGGTGCGGAACATCACCGAGGAGGTGACGCTCGGCTGGCTCGTGCGCGGCATGCACAAGTGGGGCGCCAGCGTCTTCATCATCCTCATGTTCCTGCACATGGGTCGCGTGTTCCTGTTCGGCGCGTACAAGTACCCGCGCGAGCTCAACTGGATCCTCGGCGTGCTGCTGCTCGTGATGGGCATGGCCGAAGGCTTCACCGGGTACCTGCTGCCCTGGGATCAGACGTCGTACTGGGCGACCGTGGTCGGCATCAACATCAACGCCACCGGCCCCTTCGTCGGCCCCTTCCTCGCACAGTTCCTGCAAGGAGGTCTGGCCATCGGGCCGGACACCCTGGCCAAGTTCTACTCGCTGCACATGCTCGTGCTGCCCGGCGCGATCATGGGCCTGATCGGCCTGCACATGTACCTCGTGACGCGGATCGGCGTGACGTCGCCGCCGTGGTCGAACGTCGCCGCCGGCCGGCCGCGCCCCGAGGAGGCCTCCGGCGGACGCCGCGGGCTGATCCGCGACCCGGCCGAGATCGAGGGCGCCGGCGAGGAAGCCGCCGGCACGGACGGGGAAGGCGAGGCGTAGATGGCCTCCAAGATGCAGAAGCGCCGGCGCGAGGAGTTCAAGCGCTACAAGGAGGACGTCGGCCGCGAAGGGAAGGGCTTCTTCCCGTACGCGATCTACCACGACACGCTGATGTCGCTCGTCACCGTGTTGGTGATCATCGGGCTCGCCGTCGTCTGGTACGTCACCGCCGGCGACACGCCGGAGGGTGAGGGCCTCGAAGCGGGTGTGCTCGGCCCCTGGTACGCGGAGAAGGCCGACCCGGGGACGATCGAGTTCGTGCCGCGGCCCGACTGGTTCTTCTACTTCCTCTTCTATCTGCTGCGCATCTTCAAGTGGCCGGAGACGGTCGTGCTCGGCACGGTCGGCATCCCGACCATCTGCCTCATGCTGCTGATCGCGCTGCCGTTCTACGACCGCAGCCCGGAGCGCCGGCCGCTGCGCCGCCCCGTGGCGATGGTTGCCGCGATCCTGACCGTGATCTCCATGGCAGTGCTCACCTGGAAGGGCGCTACCGCGTCGGAGGCGCTCGGCTCGGAGATCATCGCGTCCGGCGAGGTCGAGAAGTGGGCGAAGGAGGGAGGCTTCGCCGACAACCCAGACGCTGTCGCGGGGGCGGAGCTCCTCGCCCAGTCCGGCTGCCTCAACTGCCACGTCTACCAGGGCGTCGGGAACGTGAACCTCGGTGCGCCCGAGTTGACCGAGGTCGGAGCCACGGGTCGCGGCGTGGACTACTTCAAGTCCTACATCGCCAACCCGGCCCAGTTCGGGAACAACGTGATGATCTCGTACTCCTATCTCGGCGACGAGAACCTCACCAAGCTCGCCGTCTTCCTCGACGCCTCCAAGGGCACCGTCCCCCACGACGGCGAGTAGGGGCGGGCCCGCTCCCGCCCGGGGGCGGGTGCGGCGGTTCGGCGTCGTTCGGGGGGCCGGTCGACGGCGGGTCCGGACAGGTCGCTCGGCGGGCCGGACAGGTCCCGCCCCTACGGGGCGTGGAGGGGTGCGGCGGTTGGTTGTTGTCGTGCGGCATGTGGTCGTAGGGGCGGGACCTGTCCCGCCCGGCGTTTCGTTGTCGTGTGGCCGGGTCGGCGGGCCGGCTGGCGGGCCGGACAGGTCCGGCCCGTACGGGGCGTGGAGGGTCGACGTGCGTGTGGGTGCGGTGTGCGGCGGTTGGTTGTTGTCGTGCGGCATGTGGTCGTAGGGGCGGGACCTGTCCCGCCCGGCGTTTCGTTGTCGTGTGGTCGGCCGGCGGGCCGGACAGGTCCGGCGGCGGGCCGGACAGGTCGGGCGGCGGGCCGGACGGGTCCGGCGGCGGGCCGGACAGGTCCGGCCCCGACGGGGACGTGGAGGGTCGATGTGGACCCGACGGGTCCGGTCCCCACGGCGAGGCGGGCGGGCTACGCTCCGGCCGATGCGTGTCTTCCTCGGCGTCACCGGTGCCTCCGGCGCCCCCTACGCGCAGGGCATCCTGCGCGCGCTCGTCGGCTCCGGGGCCGAGGTGGGGCTGTGCGCGTCGGCGGCCGGGATCGAGGTGCTCGCGACAGAGCTCTACGGTGACGCGACACTCGCGGGCGACGATGTCCTGAGCCGCTTCGTCGGCGCCGCCGGTGATGCCGGCGGTGCCGTGACCGTGTACGGGACGACCGACTGGTCGAGCCCGTACGCGAGCGGGTCGGCGAAGGTCGACGCCTACGTGATCTGCCCGTGCTCGATGTCCACGGTGGGCACGCTGGCGGCCGGGGCGATGTCGAACCTCGTCCATCGGGCGGCGTCGGTCGCGCTCAAGGAGCGCCGCACGCTGGTGCTCGTGCCGCGCGAGACGCCGCTCTCGTCGATCCACCTGCGCGGGCTCGCCACGCTGAACGAGGCGGGTGCCGTGATCCTCTTCGCCGCGCCGGGCTTCTACCACGCCCCGACGACGATCCAGGATCTCGTCGACTTCGTCGTCGCCCGCTGCCTCGACCAGCTCGGCATCGACAACACCCTCGTCGGCAGGTGGGGCGAATGAGCCTTGTAACTGATCGTCACAAGGCGGTGGGGCGGGCGATTCTTGTAACTGATCGTTACAAGGCTGATCGTCGAGGGGCGGTGGGGCGGTGACGTACGAGTCGGGGACGCTTGCGCCGGACGGGGTGCGCACGATGTTCGACCGCATCGCGCCCGTGTACGACGTGATGAACCGCGTGATGACCGCCGGGCTCGACCAGCGGTGGCGGCGCATCGCCGTGGAAGCCGTCGTCGGCCCCGGCGACCGTGTCCTCGACGCGTGCTGCGGCACCGGCGACCTCGCCATCGCCGCCGAGCGCGAAGGGGGCATCGTCACCGGTCTCGACTTCGCACCGCGGATGCTCGAGCGCGCCCGCCGCAAGTCGGGCACCGTCGAGTGGGTGGAGGGCGACGTGCTGGCACTCCCCTTCGACGACGGCGCCTTCGACGCGGCCACGGTCGGGTTCGGCGTGCGCAACGTCGCCGACCTCCCGGGTGCGCTCGCCGAGCTGCGCCGCGTGCTCCGTCCCGGCGGACGGCTCGCCATCCTCGAGATCACGCAGCCGACCGGGGCGCTGCGGCCGTTCTTCTCGCTCTGGTTCGACCGGATCGTCCCGCTGCTCGGACGGGTGCTTCCCGGTGGCAGCGCCTACACCTACCTCCCCGCGAGCGTCCGGCGGTTTCCCGACGCGCCGAGCCTCGCACGGCTGCTCGAGGGCACAGGCTTCGCCGGGGTCGGCGTGCGCCTGTTCGGCGGCACGATCGTGGCGCTGCACACCGCCACCGCCGTCGTGTCGGAGGCGCGGCCGTCGTGACGCCGCTCGACGTCATCCGCGCCGTGCCCGGTCTCGACGCCTACCTGGCGGCAGTCGAGTCACGCCTCGAGGAGACCGTGGCCAGCCATCCCGGGCTCGTCGCCTCGGTCGGCGCCGACGCTCTCGCCGCCGGCGGCAAGCGCCTGCGGCCCGTGCTCACGTACCTCTCCGCCCCGCCGGACGAAGACGCCCCCGTGATCGGTGGCGTCGCCGTCGAGCTCGTGCACATGGCGTCGCTCGTCCACGACGACCTGATCGACGGCGCCCGCGTGCGTCGTGGCCGCGCCTCTGCCTGGACCGCCCACGGCGCCGGTGCAGCCCGTGCCGCCGGCGACTACCTCTTCGCCCGCGCGTTCGCCGATCTCGCCGCCGTCGGCGACGCCGCGGCGGTCCGCGTCCTCGCCGACGCCTCGCTCAGCCTCGCGCGCGGCGAGGCACTCCAACGGCGGCAGCGCCACGACCCCGACACGACGGTCGACGACTACCTCGAGCGGTGCGCGCTGAAGACCGGGAAGCTGTTCGCGGCCGCCTGCGTGCTCGGCGGCGGCAGCGCCGACTTCGGGCGCCTGCTCGGCGTCGCCTTCCAGATCGCCGACGACATCCTCGACTGCGCCGGCGAGACGATCGAGACCGGGAAGATCCCCGGCACCGACCTGCGCGACGGGACCCCCACGCTGCCGCTGCTGCTCGCCGCCGCCGACGACCCGGTCGTCCGCGAAGCGATCGCCGGCGGGCCGCTCGAAGGAGTGCTCGTCCGCGTCGCCGCGACCGGTGCGCTGGAGCGTTCCCGCGTAGTCGCGCTCGACTACGCTAGGAGGGCGAGGGAGGCGCTCGACGGAGCGCCGCGCCGGGCCGAGCTCGACGCCCTCGCCGACGCGGTGGTACACCGCTCCAGCTGATGGCGACCCTCGACACCACAGGCACGCTCGCGGCCGTCCGGGAGAAGGTCGAGGCCGGTGAGCGGCTCGACCTCGAGGACGGGATCGCCATCCTCGAGTCGGACGACCTGCTCACGATCGGCGAGCTCGCGGACCGGGCACGACGGCTCCGTGGCGGTACCGACGACGTCTTCTTCGTCCAGAACACGTACTTGAACCAGACGAACGTCTGCCGCGTGAAGTGCAAGTTCTGCGCCTTCGCCGCCACGCGCAAGCAGGAGCAGGCGTACACGATCGACACCGACGATCTCGTCGAGGACGCCGTCGCCCATCACGCTGCGACCGGCTTCACCGAGATCCACATGGTCAACGGCGAGAACCCACACGTCGACTTCGGCTTCTACCGGGACACGATCGCCGCGCTGCACGGGGCGCTGCCCGACGTGCACCTGAAGTGCTACACGGCGTCGGAGATCCACCACATGACCACGCTCTCCGGGCTCACGCACGAGGGGGTGCTGCGCGAGCTGCAGGAGGCCGGTCTCGGTTCGTTGCCGGGGGGCGGCGCGGAGATCTTCGCCGATCGTGTGCGGCGGCTCGTGGCACCGGGGAAGGAGCACCCCGACATCTGGTTCCACGTGCACGACACCGCGCACCGCATGGGCATCCCCACGCACTGCACGATGCTCTACGGCCACGTGGAGACGTACGAGGAGCGCGTCGACCACATCCTGCGCCTGCGTGAGCAGCAGGACCGCACGGGTGGCTTCCTCGCCTTCATCCCGCTCGCGTTCCATCCCGAGAACACGGTGTTCGAGCGGCGCGGCTTCCGTCACACGACGGGCACCGACGACCTCAAGATGCTCGCCTTCTCGCGGCTGATGCTCGACAACGTGCCGAACATCAAGGCGTACTGGATCATGATGGGCATGCCGATGGCCGCCGTGGCGCTCCACTTCGGCGCCAACGACGTCCAGGGCACGGTGATGCGCGAGGAGATCTTCAAGGCTGCGGGCGGTCGCACCGGCACCGAGCAGAAGGTCGGCGAGCTCGTGCGCTTCGTCCGCGAGGCGGGTCGGGTTCCCGTGCAGCGCGACACGCTGTACAACGAGGTGCGGCGGTGGGCGTGAGCGCCACCGAGCAGCCTGAGCTGACGCCTGTCCAGCGCGAGATGGACTCGCGCGACTGGAGCTTCGGGGGCACGTGGCCGTACGATCCGCAGTGGCTGTTCACGGACGGCATCCGCGTGCACTACGTCGACGAGGGCCCGCGCGACGGCCAGCCCGTCGTGATGCTGCACGGCAACCCGACCTGGGCGTACCTGTACCGCAACTTCATTCCAGGGCTCGTGTCGGCCGGCTTCCGCGCCGTGGCGCACGACCAGCTCGGCTTCGGGCGCTCCGACAAGCCGAAGCGCGGGCGCGAGTACTCGATCCAACGGCACGTAACCCACTTCTCGGCGCTCATGGACGAGCTCGTCCTCGACGGCGTGACGCTGGTGCTGCACGACTGGGGTGGGCCGATCGGGCTCGCCTGGGCCGTCGACAACCCCGACCGCGTGCGCCGCCTCGTGATCCTGAACACGTTCACCGGGCACATCCCCGACACGATGCCGATGCCCATGCCCTTCAGGCTCCTGCGCGCGCCGGGGAGTGGCGAGCTGCTCGTCAAGGGCGCGCACGTGTTCGTCCGGCAGCTCCTGTTCAAGAAGGCCGTTCTCCACCCGGAGCGCCTCGGTGAGAACGAGAGGGCTGCGTACCTCGTCCCGCACCCGAGCTGGGACAGCCGAACCGGCGTGCTCGCCTACCCGCGCCTGATCCCGTGGGACCGCAAGAACCCGACGCGCCCACTCGGCGAGCACGTGGAGGCGAACCTCGACCGGCTCTCCGGCAAGGAGGCCCTGATCTGCTGGGCGATGAAGGACCCGGCGTTCAGGTCGGAGGCGCTGGCCATGTGGCGCGGGCGGTTCCCGAACGCCGACGTGCACGAGCTGGCCGACGCGTCGCACTACCTCCAGGAGGACGCGCACGAGCAGATCGTGCCGGCCCTCGTCGACTTCCTGCAGAGGACGTCGTGACGACGTTCACGTCATCGGTGCCGATCGTCCCCGCGCGCGATGTCGGGGAGGCAGCGGCGTGGTACCGAGACGAGCTCGGGTACACCGTTCAACACGTCGAGCGCGAGTACGGCGTGGTGGGACGCGGTGACTCGGAGATCCATTTCTGGGGGCCGAGCGGGATCGCGCCCGAGGACTCCAACACGATGATCCGCGTCGGCGTCGCCGGGATCGACGAGCTCTACGCCGACTACGAGGGCCGCGGCATCGTGCACCCGAACGCCCCGCTGGAGACGAAGCCGTGGAACTTCCGCGAGTTCGCGGTGCGCGACCGTGACGGCAACCTCGTCACCTTCTTCGAGAAGGTGCCGTTGTGATCCGCCTCGGCCGCATCTCGTACGTGAACATGGCCCCGGTCTTCTTCCGCCTGGAGCATGACGTGGAGGAGGTGACCGGAGTCCCCACGGAGCTCAACCGGCTGCTGGTCGACGGCGAGCTCGACGCGGCGCCGATCTCCTCGATCGAGTACGCCCGCAACTCCGATCGGTTGCGCCTGCTGCCGAGGCTCTGCGTCTCCTCCGAGGGCGCCGTCGACTCGATCCAGCTCGTCACGCGCCTCCCGCTCGGCCGCGTGCGGACGATCGCCGTCACCCCGGAGAGCGCGACGTCGGTCGTGCTCACGAAGGTGCTCCTGCCGCAGGCCGAGCACGTGCCGCTCGAAGAGAAGGCCGACGCGCGGCTGCTGATCGGCGACGCGGCGTTGCGCAGCGCCTTCGAGGATCCGACACCCCACCACGACCTCGGCCGCCTGTGGCTCGAGCGGACGGGGCTGCCGATGGTGTTCGCCGTGTGGGCCGCACCCGAGCCGACCGCGCCCGGGCTGGCGGAGCTGCAGGACTCGCTCGTCGCGTCGGTGCGCATGGCGCGGGCGGAGCCCGAGCTGCTCGCCCACGAGGCGAGCGCCGCGTACGGGTATCCGGCCGGCTTCCTCGCCCGGTACTTCGAGAAGCTCCGCTACAGCTTCGGCCCGCGCGAGCGCGCGGGGCTCTACACGTTCCTGGAAATGGCGCGCGACGTGGGCGAGCTCGACCACGTGCCCGAGCTCAGGTTCGTCGCGGACACCACGAAGGCGCGGCCATGAGCGCGACGCTGGAGCCGACGACCGGGCCTGTCGTGCGAGAGGTGCTGGAGAAGGCGCTCGCGGGCGAGCGGATCACGGACGCGGACGCGGCGGCGCTGCTTCGAACCCGCGACCTCGTCGCGGTCGGTCGTGTCGCCAACGAGCTGCGCAACCGGCGAAACGACGCGACCCGTGTCACGTTCATCGTCGACCGGAACATCAACTACACGAACGTCTGTTACACGGACTGCGACTTCTGCGCGTTCTACCGTAGCCCCGGCGACACGCGCGAGGGATACCTGCTGCCGAAGCCGGTGATCTTCAGCAAGATCGAGGAGACGCTCGCGATCGGCGGCACCGGTGTCCTGATGCAGGGCGGCCACCACCCGGATCTCGACATCACGTACTACGAGGATCTCTTCCGCTCGATCAAGGCGCGCTACCCGATCCACCTGCACTGCCTCTCTCCCCCCGAGGTGCAGCACGTCGCGCGACGTTCGAAGCTGACCGTGTGGGAGACGCTCTCGCGCCTCCGCGACGCCGGCCTCGACTCGCTACCGGGTGGCGGCGCCGAGATCCTCGTCGATCGCGTGCGGGACATCATCGCGCCGAAGAAGACGACGTCGGACGAGTGGCTCGGCGTGATGCGCGAAGCGCACCGGCTGGGTATGTCGACGACGGCGACCATGATGTACGGGCACGTGGAGACACTCGAGGAGCGTGTCGAGCACATGCGCCGCGTGCGCGAGTTGCAGGACGAGACGGGCGGCTTCCGGGCCTTCATCTCGTGGACGTTCCAGCGCGACGGCAACCGCCTCGACGACGTGGTCACCGACGACCAGATGCCGACCTCGTTCGACTACCTGCTCACGCAGGCGGTCTCGCGGATCTACCTCGACAACGTGCCCCACATCCAGTCGAGCTGGGTCACGCAGGGCATGAAGATCGGCCAGGTTGCGCTCGAGTTCGGCGCCGACGACATGGGCAGTGTGATGCTCGAGGAGAACGTCGTCTCGGCAGCCGGCACCACGCACCGTACGTCGACGGACGAACTGGTGCACCTGATCCGCGCCACCGGCCGCACCGCGGTGCAGCGCGACACGCTGTACCGTGACGTCCGCGTCTTCTAGGCGGCCACTCCTAACGCTCGACCGGTTTCTCGACTGCTTGCCGCTCGGCTACCGCTTCGCTCGAGCGGGCCGGACAGGTTCGGCCCCTACGACGTTTCGGGTGCAACGTCTGGAGACGGCGCGCTAGGCGGCTACTCCACCCAGCGTCGTCAGGCTCGCCGTGCCCAGAAGGGACAGGTGAGGTGTCTGACACCGGTGGTCTGTCAAGGGCGAGGTGTGCCGGTCTTGTGCCGGTTGCTCCACAGCCGCTCGTGCAGCCGCTCGGTGTCGTCGGCGCTGTGACGCCTCCGCGGCGGCTGGTGGCGCACTCCGCGGCCACAGGAGGCGGCGCAGCGGGTTCAGCCTGTCGGTGGCGCAGCGTGCCCAGCCTGCCGGTGGCGCAGCGTGGTCAGGCTTGGGAAGGGGCAGACGCCGCGACGCGAGAGCGCACGGCCAGCTCGTCGGCGTCGCGGCAGGTCACGTCGAGGTCATGCAGCAGCCCGTCCCTCACGTCGTAGATCCAGCCGTGAAGGGTGACCGACTGGCCCCGAGCCCACGCGTCCTGAACGATCGTCGTGCGCCCGACGCTGCGCACCTGCTCGACGACGTTCAGCTCGCAGAGCCTGCGCTCCCGCTGCGGTGCCTCGACGATCGCAGCGAGCGGCTCGCTGTGCGCCTCTGCCACGTCCTGCACGTGCTGCAGCCAGTTGTCGATGAGCCCGATGCGGTCGCCGTGGAGCGCGGCGGCCACCCCTCCGCAGCCGTAGTGCCCGCAGACGATCACGTGCTCGACCTGGAGCACGTCGACCGCGTACTGCAGGACTGAGAGGCAATTCAGGTCGGTGTGGACGACGACGTTCGCGACGTTCCGATGCACGAAGACGTCGCCGGGCGGCAGACCCACGATCTGGTTGGCGGGCACGCGGCTGTCGGAGCAGCCGATCCACAGGTAGCGCGGCGACTGCTGCTCCGCGAGTCGATCGAAGAAGGCCGGGTCCTCACGCCGGACACCGTCGGCCCAGGCGCGGTTCGCCTCGAAGAGATGGGCGAGTGCACGCACAGGACGAGCCTATCCACGCGTCGGCTCGCATGGGCCGACAGTGGCCGTTCGGCCACTGTCGCCCACGGCGACGAAGCGTCAGGCTTGTCGTCATGCGCGATCGGCGAAGCCTCGCAGCACGGTGTCGCGGAGCCCGTTGTGCGATCATCGCGATCGCGACGATCGCCGCGGTCGCGGTCGGCGTCGGCGGCAGCGCGGCGACGGGGTCTGCGGCCGGGGCCGTCACCCGTCAACAGGCGACCGCCGTCGCCCTGAAGGCATTGAAGCCGCGCCGTGGCACTGTCGTGTTCGGGCTCCCCACACCGGTCGCAGCGAAGCAGAAGATCGGCGAGGCCGTGTCGGGCGCGGTCGAGCCTGCCGGGCGCCGGGCATGGCTCTTCTGGCAGGACCAGGCGCCGCACGCGCAGTTCCGGCACCCGAGCCGCCTCCTGCTCGTCGACGCGGCGACGGGAAAGGTGATCCGCGACCAGCGGCTGGGCTGGTGGCCCGTCCTCGGCGGCAGGCTGCTGCCGTTCTCGCCCGGGAAGGCCGGCTACCTGCAGAAGCGGTACCGCGTCCATCCGGTGCTGCGCGCGAAGGCATCGCGGGACGTGTCTGCGGCGGCAGCTCGACTCCGTAGCGGAGGTCCCAGCACGCTTCCGCAGGGCGCGTTCGCCGGCGATTGCCTCGTGACCGTCGGTGCCACCGACGACCCGGTCGCATCGACCGGCTTCCCCGTGTGGGAGAAGTGGGCGACGTCGCGCAGGATCCCGACGTTCCGCACCGACCCGGGCGCCGACGGCACAGCGCCGGAGCAGCACCCGACGACGGGGGATCTGGGGGTGACGATCGGCAAGGCCGTCAAGGCGAAGTGCACGGACGTGGTCATCTACCTCGCCGGGCACGGGAAGGAACCGCCGCCCGGGAAGGCCGACCGCTTCGCCGACGGCGGCTCGTTCAACGGGAGCTACGGCGGCATCCCCGACGGCGCTGGCGACGGGCCGTCCGATCTGCCGGCGGTAACGACGGTCTCGGGCGGACTGATCACACCCGCGGCGGGGAGCCAGCTCGCCGACCCGGACATCACGTCGAAGAACCTCCGGGAGCTGATCGTCGCCTTCGGCAAGCAAGACGTGACGTTCAAGGTGATCGTCGAGTCGTGCTACAGCGGTCGGTTCGCCAACGACCTACGCCAGAAGACCCCCGGCAACCTCCTCTTCCTCGGCACGTCGACCGGCGCGGCCGAGGTCGGCTACAGCTTCATCGCGCTTCCGCAGGGGTACAAGGGCGACTCCTATGGATTCGACCACGTCTATTACAAGAACGGCAAGCGGCTGACGCGCTACGTGAAGGTCGACCTGCCGAAGCGGGCACCCAAGGACATCGGTGAGTTCACACATGGGGTCATGCAGGGGTGGGACGCATTCGAGAGCTCGCAGGTACAGGTCGACGAGGCAGCCGCGAGCTCGAAGGCGACCGGGATCCCGTTTCTCGTCTACGGGCTGCGGGACGCCATGGGCGCCGTCTCGCGGTTCGACCTCGCGGCGAAGTCGGGCATCACGAAACCGAAGCTTCTGTTCCCGCAGCAGTCGCAGGCTCCGTCACCCGGCAAGCAGACGAGCGCGGTTCTCGGTCTCAACGGCAAGAACGCGACGCTCACCGTCAGCAACGCGCCGGGCGGCCAGCCGATCATGTTCCTGCGCTACGTGCTGCCGCAGGGCGTGCAGGCCACGGGCATCGGGGCACCGCCCCCGGGGTGCCAGGTGGGAGCACCGACCGCTCCGCCGTCACCCCTCCTGATCGTTCGGTGCACACCGCCCATCCAGCCGGGCGCGACGACGACGTTCCGCTTCACCACGAACGGAGTCGCCCCGAAGGACGGCGGCACGCTCTACGGCTCGGCCACCGGTCAAGCCGGGTCCGATGTGCTGATCCCCGTGACTCTGCGCTAGGGCGGACGGTCCGACTACCGCTTCGGCTGCTCGAACCCGTCGAGCTTCCCGTTCCAGTCGAGGTCGCTCTTTCCGAGGTCGAGCCGTCCCTGCTTCGTGAAGACGAGCAGCGCGTACCCGGCCCGCACCTGCCGGTAGCCGTTACCGGATGCGCATTTGGTGGTCAGCCGCATCCGCACGGCGAGGCCCGCCGGACCGGAGGGCCACGTCGCGGAGTTCTCGCCGACGGCCTTGTAGGTGTGTGCCCCGACGGTGATGCGCTTGCAGCTGCCTCTGCAGTCGATCCTCGCTCTGCCGGCGCCGTCGTCGGGCGAGATGAACGCCTCGTCGAAGTCGAAGCGATCACCTCTCGGCGTCTTGACTGCCTTCAGGGTCACGCTGCCCCTGCAGCCGCCTTTCCCGGCGCTGCACTGCATCGCCCAGCGCACCCTGAACGTCACCGCCGGCACGCGCTCGAAGCCCGACTTCTGCCACGTGAGCCGCGCCGTCCGGAGGATGTCGGCCCGCACCGTCGTACACCGGCACGGCCCCGGCGTCGTCGCAGGTGGTGGCTTCGGCGGGGCCGAGGGCGGGGCCGGGCCGATCACCACGGCCTGGGCGTCGCTCGTACAGTCGGCCGAGACGCTGAGCTTGCCGCCGGCGTTCGGAGGGTAGGGGACGGTCGTCGGGAACGTGAACTTCTGCTTGCCACCGGGCGGGATCCCTGCTTCGCTCTTGCCGCCCACGACCTGCCCGTTCGTTCCGAGCTGCCAGCCGGCCGGCGGGGTGCCCGGCGACTTCGCGAGCACGGGGGTGGCGAGCTGGAACTGGAAGCATCGGATCGGCTCGGTGCCGGTGTTCTCGATCTCGATCGACCACGTCGTCCCGGAGCCCGAGATCACCCCCTTCGCGCTCACCACGGAGCTCGTTGCGTCGGCGTGCGGGACGAGGAGCACGGTCGAGCCGACCGCGAGCAGCAGTCCGAGGCGACGTGCGGTCATCCCGCTCTCCTTGTGGCAGACGTGCCGATGGTGAAGACTTGCAGGCAACGAGCGGGAGGGACAGTGGCCGTTCGGCGTATCTCGACCAATGGAAACAGGGAGCGTCTGGACGCATCCGACTTGCGTGCCGCTCTCGACCTGGTCTGGGACGTGGGCCAGGCGGCCGATCCGGACGTGTTCGCCGAGACGGCGACGCGTGGGCTCCACGCTCTCATCGGGTGTGATTTCGCGTCCTACAACGAGATCAATGTCGCCGCCGGCCGCACTGTCGTGTTCACCGTGCCCGGCGAGGTGCAGCCACCCGACGCCGAAGAGGCGTTCGGGCGGAACGTCGAGCAGCACCCGATCGCCGTCTTCTACGCGGCGAGTGGAGGCGGCCCCGCGCTCACGATGTCGGATTTCCTCAACGACCGCGCCTTCCGGCACACGGCCCTCTACGACGAGTTGTTCCGCCCGGTGGGAGGCAATTTCGTGCTCGCGGCGCCGCTCCCCGTCCCGGCGGGCATCGTCGTCGGCTTCGCGCTCGTACGCAGCACGAGCGACTTCGCAGATCGTGAGCGCCGACTGCTCGACCTGCTGATGCCGCATTTCGCGCAGGCGTACACCGGCGCGCTCGTCCGGGCCACCGTCGGCGGAGTCGGCGGCGCTGTCGATCGTGGTGATGCGGCGCTGGTCGTGCTGGCAAGAGACGGCAGCCCTCTCTACCTCACGCAGCCCGCCGTCGACGCGCTGGGCCGTGCGCTCTCGTGGTCGCCGGCACCCGATCTGACGCTTCCGGGGCGGCTGCAGGACTGGCTCGCCGGCGGCACACGCGAGCCGCTCGTTCTTTCCCGACGCGGATCGCGCCTTCGCATCGATCGCGTCGGCGCGCGTCCCGCGGCGCTGCTGTTGACCGAGACGTCTACCCGGCCGACGTCGGCGGCTCTTTGCTCGCTAGGTCTCAGCGGGAGGGAGTCGGAAGTTCTCGCGCTGGTCGCGGACGGGTTGACGAACGCCGAGATCGCCCGCGAGCTCGTGATCAGCCCGCGCACCGTGAAGAAGCACCTCGAAGGCGTGTACGACAAGCTCGGGGTGCGCACGAGAGCGGCCGCCGTCGCGTCGGCGTTGGCCGCTGCGTAGCAGCTCGACGATCCGGCGACCCTCGCGCAGGCATGCGTTCGGATCGTGTTAGCGCCTGACCGTGCGCGGTCGCGGCTCGGCTACCTTCGCTGCACCTCATGCGTCGCGCCGTCGTCGTCATTCTGCTCGCCCTCCTCGTCGTCGCGCCCGCGCAAGCCGAGACACGCACGCTCTGGCCGGGCGTCACCTACCGCACCGACGTCCAGCTGACGCCGAGCGGCCCCGTGGTGATCAACGTGATCACCGGCCCCCGGCCAGGCGGAACGACGACGCTCACGCCCGTCCTGTCGACGAACACCGTCATTGGCCGCGAGACGCTCACCTCGATGCAGCGACGCCTGGCCGGGACCGCGACGAGCGCGGGTGTCAACGGCGACCTCTTCTCGCTCGCGACCGGTCGTCCGAGCGGGGTGTTCATGCGTGACGGCGAGTTGCAGAGCCCGCCCAACCCGGGCCGCTCGAGCGCCGGCATTCTCGCCGACGGGACGCTTGACATCCGTCGCGCGGCATGGCGCGGCACCTGGCAAGGGGCCCGTGGCAGGCGCGCACTCGCGCGGCTGAACGCGCCACCGCCGTCCGGCGGCGCAGCGCTGTTCACGCCGGCCTACGGCCCGGCCACGCCGAGGCTCGACGGCGGCACCGCGGTCGTCCTCTTTCCCTTCCCGCTCGTCGCGCCCGGGGCCGACCTGGAGGCGCAGGTGGTCGACTCGCTGTCTGCGGCGGGCGGCGTTGCGATTCCGCTTGGAGGTGCCGTGCTCGTGGCGCGCGGCAACGCCGAGGCGGCCCTCGCCGCCGACGCGCCGCCCGGTGAGACGGTGACGGTTCGGCTCGGGCTCGAGCCCGACTGGCCAGGCCTCGTCGCGGCGATCGGAGGCGGCCCGCGGATCGTTCGCGACGGCGCCCCCGTGTTCCGCACCGACGAGCTGTTCACGAGCGCGCAGCTGACGCCTCACGCGCCGCGGTCGGCGGTGGGTCAGACGCAGGACGGCCGGATCCTGCTCGTCGCCGTGGACGGGCGTCAGCCGGGGTACAGCGTGGGGCTGACGAACTTCGAGCTCGGCCAGGCGCTCGTGCGCTTCGGTGCGGTCACCGGGATGGCGCTCGACGGTGGCGGCTCGACGACCATGGCGTTCGGCGGCACGCTCCTGAACCGGCCGTCGGACGGCCGCGAGCGGTCGATCGCCTCGGCGTTGATGCTCCTCTACACCGGCGTGTTCCTCCCTGAACCGCTCCCCCTGATCACGCCGAACGGCGACGGCGACCTCGACACGCAGCGCCTGTCGTACCGCCTCGTGCGCCCTTCGACCACCGAGACGACGCTCGTCGCGCCCGGTGGAGGAGTTGCGTTCACGGAGCTCGTCGAGCGACCGCCAGGCTCGTTCCCCGTCGCCTTCCCGCCGCCCCGCGTCGGCGACTCACTGCTCGACCCAACCATCCCTGCCGCAGGCCCGGCGGAAGGACGGTGGACGCTTCGTGTCCGCGCCACGGACGACGTCGGGCGGATCTCGCAGATGAGGCGCGAGTTCACGGTGAACACGACGCTCGGGTTCCTCCGCGTCGAGCGCCCGGTGCTGTTCCTGCCCCGCGCGGGTCGCGACCTACGGGTGGGCTGGCGTCTCTCCCGCCCGGCACGTGTCACCGCGCGGATCGAGAACGCCGCCGGCGAGGTCGTGCAGCGACTCGCGCAGCGGCAGTTCCCGGCCGGCGAGGCTGCGGTCGCGTGGAACGGGCTCGAGCCCGACGGCACGCGCGTGAAGGGCGGCCGGTACCTGGTGCGCGTCGTCGCGCGCAACGCACTCGGACGCGTCGAGCAGGTGGCGTCGTTCCGCGTACAGCGAACCGCGCGCTGACCGAACGCGCCGAGCGGGCTCCACCTGCCCCAGTACCATCCGACGGTGCTCGTCGCCTCCATCCTCAGCGAGATCACGCATGCCGTCACGTCGCTGATCGGCGACTACGGCCTGTACGCCGTTTTTCTGCTGATGCTGATCGACGCCGTCTTCCCGACCGCGAGCGAAGTGGTGATGGTCTACGCGGGCGCGGTCGCCTCCGGCGCGTTCGCCGACCAGGCGGTGGTGCTGTTCGGCTACGAGTTCGAGTCCGGGTTCCCCGCCTTCGTGGCGATGGCAATGGCAGGCACGGTTGGCTACCTGATCGGATCGATGGGCGGCTGGGCGATCGGCGACTACGGAGGACGACCCTGGCTCGAGCGCCACGGCCGCTGGCTGCATCTCGACGTCGAGAAGCTCGATCGGGCCGAGGCCTGGTTCGGCCGCTACGGAGACTGGGCGGTGTTCCTCGGCCGGATCACGCCGGTCGTCCGCTCGTTCATCTCCATTCCGGCCGGTGTGTTTCGCGCGCGGTTCTGGCACTACTGCGTGTTGACGGCGCTCGGGTCGGCGATCTGGTGCTTCGCCTTTGCCGGTGCCGGCTGGGCGGCCGGGGCGAGTTGGGAGTCGTTCCACGAGGCCTTCCGCTACGCGGACTACGCCGTGGCGGTGACCGTGATCGCGGCCGCGGCCTTCGTCGGCTGGAAACTCCTGCAAAGGCGGAAAAAAGGCCGTAACGCCGATCCCGCGCAGGGCTACACTGGTCCTTCGGAATGATTCCGCTCGTCGACGTGAAGGCGCAGTACGCGCCATTGATCCCCGAGTTGAAGGAGCGCTTCGCCGAGGCGCTCGACTCGGGACGGTTCATCTTCGGGCCGGAGGTCGAGGCGTTCGAGCAAGAGGCCGCTGCGTATCTCGGCGTTCCGCACGCGATCGGGGTCGCCAACGGAACCGATGCGCTCGTGCTCTCACTCGAGGCGATGGGGGTCGGTCGCGGCGACGAGGTGATCTGCCCCTCGTTCACGTTCTACGCAACCGCCGAGGCGATCGCCCGCGTCGGGGCGACGCCGGTGTTCGCCGACATCGACCCGGTCACGCTCAATGTCGATCACGAGGACGTCGCGTCGCGGATCACGGAGCGGACGAAGGCGATCATGCCGGTGCACCTGTTCGGTCGCCCGGCGCCGCTGGTCGAGCTCGCGGCTCTCGGGCTGCCGCTGCTCGAGGACGCCGCGCAGGCGTTCGGCGCAGTCGGCACCGCCACCACGGGTGTCTGCTCCACGTTCAGCTTCTTCCCCACGAAGAACCTGTTCGCGCTCGGCGACGGCGGGCTCGTCGGCTGCACCGACGACGCGGTCGCCGAGACGGTGCGCAAGCTCCGCTTCCACGGGTCGCTCGACAAGAAGACGTTCGAGCTGGTGGGCACCAACTCGCGTCTCGATGCCATTCAGGCGGCGGCGCTGCGCGTCTTCCTGCCGCGTCTCGCCGGCTGGAACGAGTCGCGTCGGGAGGGTGCTGCCCGCTACGCGGCGCTCGGTCTCGGGGACGCCGTCGAGCTGCCCGTCGACGAGGCGGGGCACGTCTACCACATGTACGTCGTGCGCTCGCCCGACCGCGATCGGATCGCAGCCGCGTTGCGCGACGCGGGTGTCTCGAGCGCCGCGTACTACGCAACCCCGACGCACCTCCAGCCGGCGATGCGCTCGCTCGGGTGGGAGCCTGGCTCGCTCCCCGAGACGGAGCGCGCCGCCGCCGAGAATCTTGCGTTGCCGCTGTGGGGTGGCATCACGGCGGAGATCCAGGAGCAGGTCGTCGCGGCCGTGCGTGACGCTGTCGGCGTCGCCGTCTAGATGGTTGGAGCGCCGGGGTCGTGAGAAGCCCTGTCAGTCGCCACAGCCTCTGGCAGGTCGCGGTCGACGCGGCGATCGTCGCCATCGCCTGGGTGCTCGCCTGGAACCTGCGCTTCGACAGCGATTGGCCGCGCTACTACGACCGCTACCTGACGTGGGAGATCGTGCTGCTGGTGATCGCGCTCAAGCTCCCCGTATTCGCCTTCTCGGGCTTCTACAATCGCTGGTGGCGGTACGTCTCGACACGCGACATGTGGTCGGCGCTGCGCGGCGCTACGCTCGCCTCGGTCGCGGTCTTCCTCGTCTTCACGCTGTTCGAGGTGCACCGCGTGCGGGTGCCGAGCGGTGTCTGGTTCGCCGACCTGCTGCTGTGTCTCGGCCTCGTCGCAGGCTCCCGGCTGCTGGCGCGGACGATCATCGAGCGGCCACGGCCGGGGAGCATCGTGGCCCGCGGCAAGGAGGCGATCATCGTCGGCGCCGGCGACGCCGCCCAGCTCGTGGTGAAGGAGATGCTGCGGAACCCCGCTCTCGGGACGACGCCGATCGGTCTCGTCGACGACGACTCCCGGAAGCGCAACCTGCGCATCCACGGCATTCGTGTGCTCGGCTCGACCGGGGAGCTCGACCGGATCCTCCGCGACCGACGCCCCGACGAGGTGCTGATCGCGATCCCCACTGCCTCAGGTGCGTTCCGCCAGCGTGTGGTCGACGTCGCCTCCGCGGTGGAGATCCCGGTGAAGACGCTTCCCAGCATCGCGGAGCTCGTCACGGGCGACTACGACCTCGCTCGTCAGGTGCGTCCCGTCGAGGTGGAGGACGTGCTCGGCCGCGAGCCGGTCGACGTCGACCTCGACGCAATCGCCGGGTACCTCACCGGCGAGGTCGTGCTCGTGACCGGGGCCGGCGGTTCGATCGGCTCGGAGCTCTGCCGTCAGATCGCGCGGATCGGCCCGGCGAAGCTCGTGCTCGTCGACAACTCCGAGCCGGCGCTGTTCGAGATCGAGCGCGAGCTCGTCGACGAGCGCTCGTTCCGTGCCGCGGCAGCCGTGCTCGGCGACGTCAAGGACGGGGTGAAGATGCGTCAGGTCTTCGACAAGTACCGCCCGGGCGTCGTCTTTCACGCGGCGGCGTACAAGCACGTGCCGTTGATGGAGGCGAACCCGGTGGAGGCGGTGCGCAACAACGCGCTGGCGACGCAGACGATCAGCGACGTGGCCGTGGAGTTCGGCGCCAAGCGCTTCGTGCTCGTGTCCACCGACAAGGCGGTGAACGCGAAGACGGTGATGGGGCAGACGAAGGCGATCGCCGAGTGGATCGTAGAGACCCACGGGCACAGGGTCGACGTCGGCACGCGCATGGTCGCCGTGCGCTTCGGCAATGTGCTCGGCTCGTCGGGCAGCGTGATCCCCATCTTCCGCAAGCAGATCGCGAACGGCGGCCCGGTGACCGTCACCGACCCGGAGATGACGCGCTTCTTCATGACGATCCCGGAGGCCGTGCAGCTCGTGGTGCAGGCCGGCGCGATCGGGGAGCGCGGCCAGGTGTATGTGCTCGACATGGGTGAGCCGGTGCGGATCATGGATCTCGCGGACAAGATGATTCGGCTCTCGGGCAAGGAGCCCGAGGTGGACGTTGCGATCAAGATCGTGGGCGTGCGCCCGGGCGAGAAGCTGCACGAGGAGCTCGTCGGCGACGACGAGACCGCGACACCCAGTCCGCACCCGGCGATCAACCGCGTGACGCGGCCGCCGATCGACGGCGCCTGGCTGGACGATGAGCTCGCCACGTTGCGCGGGCTCGTCGAGGCAGGCGAGACGCTCGAGGTCGTCGGCACGCTGAACCGCGTCGTCCGCGAGCCGCGCCGCACCAAGGTGGGCGCGTCCGAGCCCACGCCCGAAGCCGTCTGACGAGTCGGCCGAGCGGCCTTGTAACTGATCGTTACAAGGCGCCCTTCGTCTTTCGGAAGTGGGGCGTGCGGTTGCGCGCAGGGCACGAGGATCAGCATGAGCTGGCCGCTCACGTCGACCCGCTCGCGCCGGGCGTTTACGCCCCGAGCGGCGAGAGCATGAGATCGAGCATCAGCGCCGGGTCGCGTGTCGGCGGCCTGTCGCCTGCAGGCCTTCGCTCCACCGCGAGATCGGTCGCGGCGCGGAGCAGCCGCAGGCGCCCGTCGGCGACGAGACTCTCGTCGACCGCCCCGAGGCGTCCCGAGAACGTCGTGTAGACAGGCGTGCCGAGGGCGACGGCCTCGCGGTTCATCGTCCCGCCGGCGGAGACGACGAGATCGGCGAGCGCGACGAGGCTGCTCGCGTCGACAGCCCGCTCGGGCACGACGAGCGACGGCAGCGCGCGCTCGACGATCGCGTCGCGCTGCTCGGGTGTCCGCGGTAGGACGACCGCCTGCACGCCGTCGTCCGAGCCCAACCGCTCCAGCACGTCGGTGAAGAGCGGGTTGCCGTGTCGGTGGTAGAGCGAGACCTCGGGCGGCGTGCGCACGACCACCAGCACGCGGCCGCGGTCGATCGCGAGCGCGTCGACCACGCCCTCGTCCGGGGTGAATCCCGCAAGCGCGTACTCCTCCTTCAGCCCCGGGTAGCGGCGCACCTTGCGCGCCCGCGCCCCGAGCCGGTCGAGCCGCCCCTGCGGGATCGCCTCGGGCACGACCACGCGTGTCGCCGCCCGGCTGCCGAGCCCGTGCTGGACGCGGGCGAACTCGTAGTCGAACGCGTAGGACGACGGTATGCGGAGCGAGCGCGCCGCGAGCGGCAGCTCGTGCGAGGCGTGCGAGAGCGCGATGTCGAAGCCGCGGCCGCGCGCGAAACCGCGGAGGGCGGGGATGCGTGCCGTCATCGCCCGTACCTTCCGGGTCACGCTCGCACCGCCGTGGGGCGGGCCGACGACCTCGAACGGGATCGCCGAGTCCTCGAGCAGCTCGATCGTCTGCGCGAACGCGCGCGCGGTCACCGTCACGTCGTGCCCGCGCTCGGCGAGCAGGGCCACCAGCGGCCGGAAGAACGGCACGTGCGGCGAGTTGGTGACATCGACCCAGACGCGCACGGGTCGACCCTAGACGACACGGCTCGCAGCCGCGCGCTTCGCATATCCGACAATCACGTGGATAAGATCCGCTTATGGACACGAGGCAGCTGGCGGCGTTCTGCACGGTCGTCGAGCGACGGAGCTTCTCGCAGGCGGCCGACCGCCTCGGCGTCACGCAGCCGGCGGTGTCGCTCCAAGTGCGCGCGCTCGAGAAGCGACTCGGCGTTCAGCTGCTCGACCGCTCGGGACGGCGCGTCGAGCCCACCGAGGCCGGCTGGAGGCTCTACCGCGGCGCGCAGCGCCTGCTCACCCTCGAGGAGCAGCTCCTGGACGAGGTCGTCGCCGAGGGCGACGGGGAGCTCGGTGGTGACCTGCGCATCGGCGCCTCGACGGGGCCCGCGGCGATCGCCGTGCCTCTCCTGCTCTGCGAGTTCCAGCGCGCGAACCCGGGCGTCCACGTGCTGCTCGAGGTGCACGACACGCAGACCGTCGTCGAGCACGTCGCCGACCGGCAGCTCGAGCTCGGCATCGTCGGGGCCGCGCGCCGCCATCGCGGCGTGCGCTTCGAGCCGTTCCTCTCGGACGAGGTGATCCTCGCCTGCCCGGCAGGCCACCGCTTCGCGGGACGCACGATCCCGCTCGACGAGCTGCGCGAGGAATCGCTCGTGGTGATGCAGGAGGGAGCCGGGGTGAGGCAGATCGTCGAGGACGAGCTCCGCGGGCTCGGCGTGCGCCTCCGTGATCTCGACGTGCGGCTCGAGCTGGGGCTGCAGGAGTCCGTGCGGAGCGCCGTGGTCGCTGGTTTCGGTGTTGCGTTCATCTCCCGCACCGCAGTCGAGTCCGAGCTCGCGGCGGGGCAGCTCGCGGAGGCGCGCGTCGAGGGCATCGACGCACGGCGCCAGATCTCGCTCGCCCGGGGCACGGGGCGCGTGCCGACGCGAGCCGCAGATGCGTTCGTCGAATTCGCGCGCGAGCGCGCGGACTGATGAACCCGGTGCTCCGCTTCGGGCCGGGGGCCCGCGCGGAGCTGGCCGAGGTGTGCGCCGAGGTCGGCGTGCAGCGCCCGCTGCTGGTGACGACGCGGCGCGGGGCGGCCACCGCAGGTGAGCTGCCCGTGGTCGGCGTCTACGACGGCGTCCGTCCCCACGTGCCGGTGGACACGGTGGACGAGGCGGTCGATCTCGCCATGGAGCTCGCCGCCGACGGCCTCGTCGCACTCGGCGGCGGCAGCGCGATCGACACCGCCAAGGCCGTCGCCTCGCGACTCCACGGCTCCGCCGCCCTTGTAACTGATCGTTACAAGGTGATCGCGGTGCCGACGACCTACGCCGGGGCGGAGTGGACGCCGTACTTCGGGTTGCTGCTTTCGCCCGGGCGCAAGAGCGGCGGCATGGACGAGCGCGTGAAGCCGGTCGCTGCGCTCTACGACCCGGAGCTGACGCTCGGGCTCCCCCTCGGTGTCACCGTCGGCACGACGATGAACGGCCTCGCCCACTGCGCCGAGGCGTACTACGCGCCCGGCGCCGACGAGCGCGCGGCGAAGTGCGCCGACGCCGGGGCAACGGCGATCGCCTATGCGCTCCCGCTGGTGGTGGCCGAGCCCGACTCGCTCTCCGCGCGCTCCCGGCTGTTGGAGGGGGCGATGCAGGGAGCGTTCGCCCTTTCCTTCTCGGGGCTCTGCCTTGCGCATGCCATGGCGCAGGGGCTCGGTGGGCGTTACGGCCTGCCGCAGGGGTCGATGAACGCGATCTGCCTTCCCGCAGCGCTGCGGTTCAATGCCGAGGCCGTGCCGGATGCCGTCGCGCGCTTCGCGGCCGCGCTCGGCACCGACGACGCACCCGCCAAGTGCGCCGAGCTGGCGCTGCTCGGCGGCTTTGCCCGCCTGCGCGACGAGGGCGTACCGGAGGACGGCCTGACCGAGGTCGCCGCCGCGATCAGCGGACGGCCCGGCGCTCGGGCGAATCCACGACCTGTCACGCCGGACGACGTCGAGCGGCTGCTGCGCGAGATCTGGTGATCGTCAGCGCAGGGTCCGCAGGCGGCGGAGCAGGTGCATGAACAGCGGATCGCTGACGCGACTCAGGAGAACGGTCGCGCGGATGATCCACGTTCGACCAGGGCCGATGACGAGAAGGGCGGCGAGCGTGCCCACGAGTGCGCCTGCGAGGACGTCACCCGGATAGTGGACGCCGAGCGCGACACGCGAGACGCCGATCGCGGTCGCCAGCGCGAGGAAAAAGCCCCCGAGGGGCCGCGAGAAGGCGAGCACGGCCACGGCGATGGCGAACGCCGCCGCGGCGTGGTCGCTCGGGAACGACGGGTCGGGTGATGCCGCGGCGAGGAGATGGGTGGCCCCGGGGTGCGCGCTGAACGGACGCTCCCGCTCCCAGAGGTGGGCGATCACCTGGTTGGCGGCGAGAGCGAGAGCGGCGCTCGTCAGCGCCGAGAGGCACGCGAGCTTCCAGCGAAGCGGGCCGAACGGCCGTGCCGTGAGCCACAAGGAGAACGTCAGCGCCGCCACGAGCGGGACACACACCGCGGCGAAGGCGGTCACGGGATCCTCCAGCCAGTCCCGGCTCGACACGGCCGCGTTGATCGAATGCGCGAGCGACCAGTCGATGGCGGAACGGTACCCCACCGCGTGTTACGGACCGGTTGTGGCGGCGGCTACGCCTACGGCTGAGGCGTCGTCTGCATCGCAGCGACCACCCGGCGCAGGCTGACGACGCCGACGACCTGGCCGTCCGTGATCACCGGCAGGTGGCGGAAGCCGCGGACGATCATCAGCCGCTCCGCCTCCTCGAGCGCCGTGTCGGCAGCGACGGTGACGGGATCCTCGGTCATCCACTCGCGGACACGTGCCTCGCTCGTATGCACGCGGGCAGCCATCGCCTTGAGCAGGTCGCGCTCGGTGAGGATGCCGATCAGACGGCCGAAGTCCTTGACCACGACGGCACCCACGTTCTTGGCCGTCATGCGCTCGGCCACCTCGCCGAGCGTGTCCTCGGGCGCGACCTCGATGAAGGTCGGCTTGACGATGTCTGCGAGCGTGGCGGTCACGATCGTGCAGTCTATCTCAGCCCGTTAGAATAACGACTTGTAATCACAGGTATTAGTGGATGACTGATACACTCGAGCCCGTGGCCGGCCGTGTCAGCGTCGACGTGCTCGTCGTGGGGAGCGGGGCTTCCGGTCTTGCTGCCGCGGTCTCGGCGGCCCGCAACCGAGCGCGTGTGGCGCTCGCGACCAAGACGACGCTGCAGGCCAACAACTCCTCGAAGGCCCAGGGTGGCATTCAAGCCGCAGTCGGGCCCGACGACACACCGGAGATCCACGCCGAGGACGTGCTCCGGTCATCCCACGACACGGCCGATCCCGCGCTCGTCGGCGCGCTCACGGGGGACGCTCCGGGCGCGATCGGCTGGCTCGAGGAGCAGGGCGTCGCGTTCACGCGGGAGAACGGCTCGTTCCGGCTGGCCCGTTGCGGCGGCGCGTCGCGGCAGCGGCTGCTCCAGGTCGGGGATCGCACAGGCCAGGCGATCACGAAGGCGCTGCGCACCGCGTACCTGTCCGAGAACGGACAGACGCTCGAGCAGCACGCGCTCGTCGTGCTCGAGCCGTCCGGGGCAGGGTGGCGTGCCGGCTTCGAGACACCCTCTGGCGTGGCCGAGGTCGACGCCGGCGCCGTCGTCCTGGCTGCCGGTGGCCGCTGCTACGCGGAGGCGAAGCGTCGGGGCGAGTTCTCCACGAACCATCCGAACGCGACCGGCGAGGTGACACAGGTGGCGGTGGCGGCCGGTGCGCCCACCCGCGATCTCGACGCGCTCCAGTACCACCCGAACGGCGGAGCGTGGCCGCCGACCATGAAGGGCTACTCGATCCCCGAGACGACGCGGGCCTACGGCGCCGTGCTGCTCAACGACGAGGGAGAGGAGTTCACCGACTCGCTCGGGCCGCGCGATGTGGTCGCCCAGGCGATCGTCGACGAGGTTGCCGCCGGGCGCGGCGTGGAGACGCCGGAGGGCCTACCCGCGGTCTGGCTCGACACGACACGGATCCCGGAGCACGACGCGGCGATCTCTCTCCCCTACATGCTGCGCCGCTACCGTGGCGCCGGAATCGACCCGCTCACGGAGAAGATCTACACCTACCCGGTGCTCCACTACCAGAACGGCGGCCTGGTGATCGACACGGATTCGGAGACGGTGCTCGAAGGGGTGTTCGCCTGCGGCGAGATCGCCGGGGGCACCCACGGACGCAATCGGATGATGGGCAACTCGCTGCTCGAGTGTGTCGTCTTCGGGCGCCGCGCCGGCCGGGCGGCCGCCGAGAGGGCCCGCGGCTGAGCACCGTGACCACGACCGATCTCGCCAGGGCCGTCGCCGACGCGGCGGCGCACCTGTACGTCTGGGCGCTCAAGGACATCCCGCAGGATCTCCGCGACGCGCTGGCCGCGGCGCGCGACCGCGAGACGTCCATCACCGGCATACGGGTCCTGGAGACGATCCACCGCAACGTCGAGATCGCAGACGACCAGAAGAACCTCGTGTGCCAGGACACGGGCATCGCGGTCTACTACTGCCGTGTCGGCGAGGCGTTCCCGCTGCATCCGGCGCGGATCTACGAATCGCTGAGGGCGGGAACGGAGCGGGCGACGGTGGAGCACCCGCTGCGGTCGAACACCGTGCACACGCTGACGCGGGAGAACACCGGGCCGAACGTCGGCTACCGGGTGCCGATCGTCCACTGGGAGTTCGTGCGCGACTGGGACGGGCTGGACGTGAAGTGCGTGCCCAAGGGGTCCGGGTCGGAGAACATGACGTTCCTGAAGATGCTCGTGCCCGCCGACGGAGCGAAGGGGATCAAGCGCTTCGTGCTCGACTCGATCGTCGGCGCCGGGGGCAAGCCGTGCCCGCCCGGGATCGTCGGTGTGGGCATCGGCGGCTCGGCGGACTACGCGATGCACCTTGCCAAGGATGCGATCTCGCGTCCGGTCGGCACCCGCAACCCCGATCCGCTGGTGGCCGAGTTGGAGAGCGACCTGTACGACCTGCTCAACGAGACCGGCATCGGCCCCATGGGGCTCGGCGGCGACGTGACCGTGCTCGCGGTGCACGTGGAGCACGCCGACACGCACATGACGCTCAACCCGGTCGCGGTCAACTACCAGTGCTGGGCCGCGCGCCGCGCATCGGCGCACATCGCCGCCGACGGCACCACCGACTTCGAGAGGGACGCATGACGGGCCGCCGCACCATGCAGCTTTGTAGCGATCAGTTACATGGCGTGGTGTTGCCTTGTAACGATCAGTTACTAGGAGCGGTCGTGTCCCCTGGTAACGATCAGTCACAAGGAGCGTGGGCGCTTCGCGACCGGCTCCGGTGTGGCTGGCGGGGTGCGGGCTGAGATGGCGACGCACGAGGTCACGTTCCCGATCACCGATCCCGCCGAGATCCTGAAGCTCCGCGCGGGCGACGAGGTCATCGTGCAGGGGCACATCATCGGCATCCGCGACCGCACTCAGATTCGCATCTTCGACGAGGGGCAGGAGCCGCCGATGGACCTGACCGCGGCGTTCCTGCTGCACACCGCTCCGAACGTGCGCAAGGTCGGCCCCGGCCGCTACGAGAAGATCTGTATCGGCACCACCACGAGCGCCCGCATGGTGCGCTTCACCGAGGGGCTCGGCGAACGCTACGGCGTGCGCGCGATCTGCGGCAAGGGCGGCTTCCCCGACGAGGCGATCGAGCCGATGCGGCGGCTCGGCATGGTCTACTTCGCGATCGTCGGCGGCGCGGCTGCGCTCGAGACGACCCAGATCGAGGAGATCGAGGAGGTTGCCTGGGAGGAGCTGATGCCCGAGTGCCTGTGGAAGTTCCGGGTCCGTGACTTCGGGCCGCTGATCGTGGGCATCGACGCGCACGGCAACTCCCTCTACCGGGACGTCCAGGACCGCGCGGCCCAGAAGCTGGAGGAGCTCTATGAACGACTATGACGGAGACGGCTTCCTCGACGTGCCTCGGCGCGCCGGCAAGCCGCGAACGAAAGGCCTCACGCACGTCATCGACAAGGGCCTCAACCTGCGCGAGATCGAAGGGATGTTCGACACCGCCGGCGAGTACGTCGACATCGTCAAGTTCGGGTGGGGAACGAGCTATGTCACGAACAACCTCGAGAAGAAGATCGCGCTCTACCGCTCGTTCGCGACGCCGGTCGTGTGTGGCGGCACGCTGTTCGAGGCCGTCTACGCCCAGGGCAAGCTCGACGAGTTCCGGCGCTGGCTGACCCACTACCGCTTCTCGCACGTGGAGATCTCGGACGGAACGCTCGACATCCCCCGCGAGCGAAAGCTCGAGCTGATCGCCGACTTCGCACGCGACTTCACCGTCCTCTCCGAAGTCGGCTCGAAGGACGCCGAGACCGTGTTCGCCCCGTACCAGTGGGTGGAGTGGATCACCGAGGAGTTGGCCGCCGGCGCCTGGAAGGTGATCGCCGAGGGACGTGAGGGCGGCACGGCCGGGATCTACCGGCCGACCGGCGAGATGCGCACCGGGCTCGTCGACGAGATCGTGCACTCGATCGACTTCCACGAGCTGATCTTCGAGGCGCCCACCAAGTCCTCGCAGGCGTGGTTCGTAAAGCAGTTCGGCCCCGAGGTCAACCTCGGCAACATCCCACCGGACGAAGTGATCGCGCTCGAGACGCTACGGCTCGGGCTCCGCGCCGACACGCTGCGCGAGATCCTGCTGGCCCCGGAGTCGACCTGACCGTGATCCCCATCTGCGCAAAGCCGGACGACGACTCCCGGCCGCGTCCGACCGGCGTCAGACCTCCAGGCGCCAGAGTCGGGAGCGTCGCGGCCGCGATCGCGGCCGCCTTCAGGGATTGTCGCGATCGGGAACCCGCTTGGCGGGTTCCCGCTCTGCGTGCCAGCAGACGGGTTGTCGCGCGCAGGGGTGCGCTTCTGCGCATTCCTGCGCTGCGGGGCTTCTTCTTGACCGTGTCCCACGTCGCCGTATCACGGACGTCGTCCTCCGGCCTGCGGTCGCGTGAACGGCCGCCTTCAGGGGTTGTCGCGCGCAGGGGTGCGCTTCTGCGCATTCCTGCGCTGCGGGGCTTCTTCTTGACCGTGTCCCACGTCGCCGTATCACGGACGTCGTCCTCCGGCCTGCGGTCGCGTGAACGGCCGCCTTCAGGGGTTGTCGCGCGCAGGGGTGCGCTTCTGCGCATTCCTGCGCTGCGGGGCTTCTTCTTGACCGTGTCCCACGTCGCCGTATCACGGACGTCGTCCTCCGGCCTGCGGTCGCGTGAACGGCCGCCTTCAGGGGTTGTCGCGCGCAGGGGTGCGCTTCTGCGCATTCCTGCGCTGCGGGGCTGAGTTGGACTGGAAGCTCTCGCTCGCGGGGCTGCTGATCGGCCTGCTGGTCGGCATGACCGGCATGGGCGGCGGGTCGCTGATGACCCCGATGCTCGTGCTCCTCTTCGGGTTCAAGCCGACCGTGGCCATCGGCACGGACATCCTCCACGGGGCGATCTTCAAGTCGTTCGGGGCGGGGCAGCATCGGCGCATGGGAACGGTGCACGCACGGCTGACGATGTGGATGCTGCTGGGCTCCGCGCCGGCCTCGCTCGGCGGTGTCGCCCTGTCGGCGTGGCTCGAGAACCGCTACGGCGACTCGTTCGAGGACGCGGCGAAGCAGGTGCTCGGCGCCGCGCTCGTGGTCGCCGGCATCGGCTTCTTCGTGAAGACGTTCATCCACGGCCGCACGAGCGATCAGCCGTTCCGGCTCACGAACCGCGACCGCACGAGCGCCGTGCTCATCGGTCTCTTCGGGGGCTTCGTCGTCGGTCTGACCTCCGTGGGCTCGGGCACCTTCTTCGGGCTCGCGATGTTGACGCTGTACCCCCTCACCGCCGCGAAGATCGTCGGCACGGACATCTTCCACGCAGCGTTGCTCCTCTGGGTGGCGGGTGCCGGGCAGATGGCCGCCGGCAACGTCGACCTCGGCGCGACCGCGTGGCTCCTCTGCGGCTCGATCCCCGGCGTGCTGATCGGCGGCCACGTGACGGTGAAGCTTCCCGAGCGTGCGCTTCGCGTCGCGCTGGCGACGGTGCTGGCGCTCGCAGGAGTGAAGCTCATCGACTTCCGCGGGGCCGACGCGGTGCTGCTCGTCGGCGCCGTGCTCGCGTGCAGCGCCGGGGTGATCGCACTCGCCCGCTCGATCGTGCTTCGCGGGCGCGCGCCCGAGGCAGCAGACCCACCCGAAGGCTGAGCCTCTGCGGGAGCTCGGCTACGCCTCGTCCGGCAGGGCGGGCGGCAGCGGGCACGCGATGAACGCCCGGCCGGTGAGCCGGTAGCCGAGCCTGTACGCCGTGCAACCGGCGCAGAAGCCGGTGCTCGCCGCGAGCAGCGCGAGCGCGGCGACGAGCAGGCCGAGTGCCGCGCCGAGGCCTGTGAAGCCCGCCAGGTAGGCGAGCGATGCGAGCGAGAGCACGCCGAGCCCCACCATGTTCGCGAAGCGCGGAGGACGCGAGTCCTCGAGCCGCCCCTCGCCGAAGCGCGGTTGCACCACCTCGAAGTAGAAGAAGCAGGGGAGGCACCAGCGGCGGCCGAGGGTCAACCCGAGCGCGAGCTGCGCGGCGAGCAGCGCAAGTAGCCACCAGGCCCCGGTGACCACGGCGACGAGCGACAGCGCACCCACGACCGTCTGGTTCACGCGAGGTGCGCGCCCGTCGATCAGCTCGGTATCGCGATAGGGGTCGGCTCGCCTGCGATGGGCACGCTTCATTCCGGAAAGTATTAGCACGCATGGACAAACCCGTGAAGGGAGGTGGATGGGAATCTGCGACCGATCCGTACAATCCGCCGCGGCATGACCACCTCGCAGACCCGCCCGCAAGGCTTCACCGTGTGGCTCACCGGTCTCTCCGGCTCGGGCAAGACGACGGTCTCGCAACTCGTCGCCGACGAGCTCGAGCGCCGCGGCGCGCTCGTGGAGAAGCTCGACGGCGACATCGTGCGCACACACCTCTCGCGGGGCCTCGGGTTCTCGCGCGAGGATCGCGACACGAACATCGAGCGCATCGGCTGGGTCGCCTCACGGCTGACGCGGGCCGGCGCCGCCGTCGTCGTGTCCGCCATCTCCCCGTACGTGGCGACCCGGGCCAAGGCGCGAGCGATGACCGAGGAGTTCGGCCCGTTCGTCGAGGTGTACGTCAGCGCCTCGGTCGAGGAGTGCACCCGCCGTGACGTGAAGGGCCTCTACGCGAAGGCGATCGCCGGCGAGATCCCCGACTTCACCGGTGTCTCGGCCCCGTACGAGCCGCCCGAGAGCGCAGAGGTCGTGCTCGAGACGGAGGAGTACGAGCCGGCCGAGAGCGCCGCGCGCGTGATCGCCGCGCTCGAGGAGCGCGGCCTGCTCGATGCCGCCTGACGCGGCCGCTCGCGACGCCTCTGCGCCGCCGCTGATCGTCCTCGGCGTACGCCGCTCCGGCACGACGCTGCTGCGCGTGATGCTCGACCGCTCGAGCGTTCTCGCGATCCCGGACGAGTCGTACTTCGTCCCGCAACTCGCGCACAGGCATCCCGGCCGGGTCGATCGCGCCGCCTTCCTCGACGACCTGGGGCGGCTGCGGCGGCTCCACGACCTCGGTATCCGATCCGACGACGTCGCCCCCCGGGTGCGGAACGAGATGACGACCGGTGAGGCGATCGCTGCGGTCTTCGAGACCGTCGCGGCGTCGCAGGGCAAGCAGCGCTGGGGCGACAAGACCCCCCTCTACATGCAGCACCTGGGTCTCCTGGAGCGGCTGTTTCCAGACGCTCTGTACGTCCACCTCGTGCGGGACGGCCGCGACGCCGCCCTCTCGTACCTCGCCGTCCCAGACGGGGTGATGACAGAGCCGTGGGGGCACCCGCGCGACGCGGCGGGCTTCGCCTGCCTCTGGCGCACCGAAGTGACGGCGGCGCGATCGCTCGGCCGGCGAGTTGGGCCCGGCCGCTACCTCGAGGTGCGCTACGAGGACCTCGTCACGGCGCCGGAGGAGACGCTGCGCGGCGTGTGTGGCTTTGCAGGGCTCGAGTACGAGGAGGCGATGCTGGGCTACGTCGGCTCGCTCGACCTCGCCGACAAGCCGCACCAGCAGCGACTCGCCCAGCCACCGACGCCCGGCGTGCGGGACTGGACAGCCGACATGACCCCCGGGGACGTCGCGTCGTTCGAGGAAGTGGCGGGCGGCCTGCTCGACGAGCTCGGCTACGAGGTGCGGTCAGCGGCGACCGGCGGCGTTCGGGCCCGCGTAAGGCTGGCGCGCTACCGGGTCGTCTCCGCGGCGTGGCGTGCGACCGGCTACGCCGTCCAGCGCTCGCCGCTCTGGCGGCGACGCCACCCGCCGCTCGCCTGAGCCTTCAAGGGGCCGGCTTGGGGCCGTCCTTGCCGCGGAACGCGACGAGGATCCCGTTGAGCGCGAAGTAGTACGCACGCTCGGTCGCGATGCCCGGCGAGTACTTGCCCAGGTGGAAGCGCCACACGATCTTCCCGTCCGAGACGCGCGCGGCGTACGTCTTCTGCTCGAGGGTCGAGAAGAAGACGAGGTCGCCGACGACGACCGGCGAGCCAAGCACACGGCCGCCGACCCACGAGCGCCACAGCTCCTCGCCGTCGCGCTTGCGGTAGGCGCGGAGCTGGCCGCGGAAGTCCCCCACGAAGATGCGGTCGGCGGCGAGCGCGGGGGTCGTGTAGCCGAGCGTCCCCACGTTGCGTGTCCAGAGCACGTCGCCGTCCTCGACATCGAGGGCGACGACCTTCCCCGAGCGGGCCATCGTGTACAGGCGGTCACCGTCGGTCGAGGCGCTCGCATAGAAGCTCTCGTAGCGGAACGCGTCGCGTTTCACGTACGTGCTCCACACCTTCGTGCCGTCGCTGCGGCGGAGACAGAAGATCGATCCCGCGTACGTCGTGATGCAGACGCGGCCGCGCGTCAGCGATGGGCTCGAGTTGATGCGACCGCCCGTGTCGTAGGCCCAGCGGATGGCCCCGGTCAGCGCGTCGACGGCGAAGAGGTGGCCGTCGGTGGCCCCGAAGTATGCGACGCCTTCGACGACAGCCGGCGACGACTCCACCTTGGCCCCCGTCGTCACCTGCCACACCCGCTTGCCGTTTCGCCGGTCGAGCGCCGTCACGCTGCCGTCGTGGGACGAAACGAGCACGTAGGGGCCCGCGATGGCCGGCGTCGAGGCCTTCGGCGCGCGGCTCGCCCGCTTCCACACGACCTTGCCGGTAGCAGAGTCGATCGCCCACGTGTCGCCGCGGAAGGTGTTGACGTAGAGCACGCCGTTGCAGTAGCTCGGCGGGTACTCGACGTACGCCTTCAGCCCCCTGGCCCACAGGGGCGGGCGGGCGGGCACGCCCAGGTCGATCTTGGGCCGAGCGAGCGAGCGGCTCCGGTCTCCGCCGAACATGGGCCAGCACTGGCGGTCGACGGTGGGCGCCGGAGGCGGCTTCGGCGCAACGGTCGGCGGTGGGGCGGTCGGCTCGATCACGGACACGCTCTCGAGCTCGGTGTCGAGCGCTCCGGACGACGGCTGCCGCAGCGTGACAGCCAGGAACGCAGCGCCCACGCCGAGCACCGCCGCGCCGACGAGGACGGCGGAGACGATCAACAGGGTGCGGGCTCGCGGGCGGCGGAAGGCGATGCGGTCAGTGTGCCGACAGCCCTGGAGGCCACCGCGACGGAACCGGCCCGGGCTGCCGCGACCCTACAATCCGGGCAGCGCCGTGGCCAGATACGCCTCAGCCGCGCTTGTCGCGGCCCTGCTCGCGGCGACGGCCGTCGCCTTCGTGACCACCGAGCGGCTGAAGCTGACCCCGAACCCGATCCTCGGGCCTCGCGTCGACAAGGTGTTCTCGCCGGTCTGCGACTGCGACACCGATACCGCGTCGATCTCGTTCCGCCTGCGCCGGGCCGACCTCCTGTCGGTGGACGTCGTGGACGGGCGCGGCAGGCCGGTGCGGGAGCTGGCGCGCAGGCAGCCCGCGGGTCGCGACGCGGTCACGTTCTTCTGGGACGGGCGCGACGACCGGGGTGACGTCGTCTCCGAAGGCTCGTATCGGCCGCGTGTGGAGCTCCACCGCGAGCGGCGCACGATCACGCTGCCCAACCCGATCCGGGTGGACGTCACGCCGCCGACGGTGAGGCTCGTCTCGGTCCGGCCACGGGTGTTCTCGCCAGACGGCGACAAGCGCGCCGACCGTGTGATCGTTCGCTTCCGTGCGGACGAGCGGGCGAGCGGCTCCCTGCTCGTCGACGGCGAGTCGCGCGTGCGGCTCCGGGGCCGGCGCAAGGAGGCTCGTATCGACTGGTTCGGGGTGATCGACGGGAAGCCGGCGCCGAAGGGCACGTACGCGCTCTCGGTGATCGCGCGTGACGCCGCGGGCAACGTCGGCGGTCCGACGCGGGAGGTGCCCGTGGTCGTCCGCTACGTCGTCCTCGGCCGTGAGGAGATCGGAACCGCCCCGGGGGCGTTCTTCGCCGTGCTCGTGTCGAGCGACGCGGCGCGCGTGGGCTGGAAGCTCGGCGACCGCACGGGAACGGCAAGACCGGGGACGCTTCGCCTGCGGGCACCGCTCGTGGCGGGCCGCTACACGCTGACCGTGACGGCGAACGAGTACCGCGACCGGGCCGCCGTCTTCGTGCGATCGCCGGAGGAGCAGCCGTGAACCTCGCTGGGCAGATCGGAGCGGTCGTTGGCTGCGCCGGGCTGGCGGTGCTGTTCGTGGGGTCGGGCCGGGCGCTGCGGCTCGCCGGTCTCGCCGCGTGGGGCGTCGGGCTCGGTGCGATCGCTCTCGCTCTCGCGCCCGACGTGGGGTCGACATTCCTGGCCGCGGCGGCCGCGGCTGGTCTCGTGCTCGTCGTCGTCGGCGGCTGGGCGATCACCCGCTGGCCGTACCTGCTCGCCTTCGCCACGCTCGCGTGCGTTCCCGTGCGGATTCCGGTCGACGTGGCCGACGACGAGGCGAACCTGTTGCTCCCGCTCTACGCGGTCGTCGGCTCGCTGGCCGTCTCGCTCGGGTGGCAGCTCCTCCGTGGCGACGGCCGCTCCCGTGAGCTCGGCCCGCTCGCCTTCCCGCTCGCCGCCTTCGTCGCCTGGACTGCGGTCACCGTGCTCTGGACGCCCGATGTGCGCAAGGGATTGATCTTCATGGGCGCGTTCGTGCTGCCGTTCGGGCTGCTCGCGATCGGCTTCGCCCGGTTGCCGTGGCGCGGGCGCTGGCTGACCTGGCTCTGGGGAGCGCTCGCAGCCACCGCGCTGGCGTACGCCCTCATCGGCGGTTACCAGTGGATCACGCGCGAGGTGTTCTGGAACCCGAGCGTGATCGTCTTCAATGCGTACGCGCCGTTCTTCCGTGTGAACTCCGTGTTCTGGGACCCCTCCGTCTACGGGAGGTATCTCGTCGTCGCGATCCTGGCCGCCCTCGCGGGCGTCGTCCTCGGCGGCGTGCGGGGCTGGCGCCTCGCCGGTCTCTACGCCGTCGTCGCCGCGACCTGGCTGGGCCTCCTGATCTCGTTCTCACAGTCGAGCTTCGCGGCGCTCGTGGTCGGGATCGCCGTCGCCGCCGCCGTCGCCTGGGGCCGTCGCGCGGTACTGGCGCTGCTGGCGGTCGGTGTGGTCGCGTGCGCGGTCACCTTCGCGGTGCCCTCGATCCGCGAGGAGATCGTCGACAAGTCCCGTACGGGGCTGAACAAGGTGACGAGCGGCCGCTCCAACCTCGTCGCGCAGGGGATCCGCATCACGATCGACCATCCCGTGGTCGGTGCGGGAGTCGGGGGCTTCAACCGCGAGTACGCACGCCGGCTCGGGATCCAGGGCAAGGATCCGAAGCGAACCGCGTCGCACACGACGCCCGTGACCGTGGCCGCGGAGGAGGGCATCGTCGGGCTCGCGCTGTTCGCCTGGCTCGTGATCGTCGCGGCCGGGGCGACTCTCCTGCGACTGGGTCGCGGCTTCACCTCCCGCGTCTCGCTCGCGGTCGGGGTCTCGCTCGTCGCGATCTTCGTCCACAGCTTCTCGTACAACGCCTTCTTCGAGGACCCGATGACGTGGGCGCTGCTCGGCCTCGTCGGTCTCGCCGCCCGCGTGCCGAAGAAGCCCCCACCCGGTAGCGAGGACGGGCCGATCGAGGACGAGCCGTCGGGTGGCACGGACGGGCGACCGGCGGACTCGGCCGACGTCGCCGCGCCCACGGCCTCGTAGGCTCCGACTATGCTCGCGCCGTGATCGACGCCTGGAAGCGCGCACTCGTGCTCGCCCCGCACACCGACGACGGCGAGTTCGGATGCGGTGGCACCACCGCACGGCTCGTGGAGGCCGGCATCGAGGTGCACTACGTCGCGTTCTCGATCGCCACGCGGTCGCTGCCCGAGGGCTTCCCGCCCGACACGCTCGCGCGGGAGGTGCGCGAGGCGACGAGCGCGCTCGGCATCCCCGAGGAACGTCTCACCGTCCACGACTTCGACGTGCGCACCTTCCCGGAGCACCGGCAGGAGATTCTCGAGCGGCTCGTGGCGCTGTGGGAGGAGCTCCGACCCGACGTCGTCTTCCAGCCCTCGCACCACGACGTCCATCAGGATCATCAGACCGTGGCGCAGGAAGGGCTCCGCGCGTTCAAGCGGACGACGATCCTCGGCTACGAGATCCCCTGGAACAACTTCGACTTCGCCTACGGCGCGTACATCGGGCTCGAGCAGCGGCACCTGGAGCGGAAGGTCGCCGCGGTGCAGTGCTACGCGTCGCAGCAGCACCGTCGCTATGCGAACGCCGACTACATCTGGAACCTCGCACGCGTGCACGGCACCAACGTGAATCGCGAGTACGCCGAGGTGTTCCAGGTGTACCGCATCGTCGCGTAGCGTGTTGGACGCCGAGCGGCGTCAGCGCCGGCGCGACGGCCGTACGCGCCGTGTAGCGCGGTGCCCGGCTCCCCGGATGGCTCCCTGCGCGACACGACGCTCGGCGCGACTCGCGGCGAGGTCGACGCCGGCGGTCGCTCCGAGTGACTCGAGCTTGGAGCGGAGGCCATCTGCCCCGAGCGCCGTCGCATCGACGTAGGCGGCGCACAGTGCACCCGACGCCTCGTCCTCCCGGCCGGTGACGAGGAGCGCCTCGGCATGGCGCATGCGAGCGTAGAGGCGGTAGTAGACGTAGTCGGCGCGTGCCACGGCGTCCTCCCAGAGCGCCGCGTCCGGCGCGACTGCCCGCGACAGCTCCGCCTCGGCGAGCGCCAGGTGCGTGGCCGGGGTCTCCATCTGGAGCGAGCCCTCGGCTCGAGGGGGGTGCGCTCGCAGGATCTCGTGCCCACGCTTCACCGCGGCACGCGCGCGATCGACGTGATCGTCGCGAAGCTCGTCGCACGTGGTGAGCGCCGCGTCGATCTCTGCCCGCACCAGAGGGCTGATGACTCCGAGCTTGCTCGCCTCCTCGGAGGGATGTACGTCGACGCCGAGATACGCCTCTTCGGCCTCGCGCGTGGCCGTAAGGCGACCCTGGTCCGCCGAAACGTCGGCGAGCAGCGGGTAGTAATCGTGGTACCAGCGCGTGTCGACGCTCCGAGCTTCGAGCTCGTCGAGGTCGTGCCGTGCCTCGTCGAGTCGGCCCTGCATCCAGCGCAGGGTCGCGTGCATCACGAGGTAGCCGATCCGGTCCCACCCTTCGAGACGCCTACCGCTGACTCGGTCGAGTGCCGCCTCCGCAAGATCCCACTCGCCGCTCTGGCAGTAGACGTACGGCAGCCAGTCGTCCCACGAGATGTGCCGGCTCCACGCAGCGTCGTCGAGGGGGAAGCGGGCCAGCATCTCGTCTGCGATCCGCTTCGGCTCGCTCCGTCGCGCCGCGGGATGGAGGTAGAGCAGCGCGAACGACGACTGGTACGTCTCGAGCAGAAAGGCGGGGTCGCCGGTGCTTCGCGCGACATCGAGCGCGGCGTCGAAGTGCTCCAATCCGCGGTCGGCATCGCCGTTCCACACGCGGGCGCGCGCGAGCGATCTGAGTGCGTAGAGCATGGCGAACGGGTCCCCGGTGGCCCGTGCGTCGTCGAGGGCGTCCTCGCAGAGCGAGATCGCAGCGTCCGGATCGCGGTCGACGAGCAGGAGGTGCAGGAGCGCGTACGCGGTTCGAATCGAGACCTTGGCCGCGGACGGGGCGAGGGGTGCAGCGAGCATCACCGCGCGCCCCGACTCCGCGAACGCCTCGTCCCCCTGGCCTGCGAGGAACAGGGTCGTGCCGAGAAGGGAGCGGCTTTGAGCCTCGGCGTTTGCTTCCGGGGCTCGCTCCAGGCCCGTCCGTAGGTACGCGGCACCGCGGTCGAGCTGGCCCTTGTTGAGGGCATCCCAGGCGAGAGCGCGGGCCAGAACCTCGACCTCGACGTCGCTGCCGTAGCCGTTGGCGGCCTCGAGGGCCGCTTCGAGGTTCTCGACATCGGCGTCGAGAACCTCGAATAGCTCCCAGCGTCCAGGGCCGTGTACGCCGGCGGCGACCTGCGCGGCGAGCTGCGCACACCAGCTCACGTGTCTCGAGCGCGCAGACGCGGCATCGGGGGTCTCCTGGAGTCGGAGATTGGCGTACTCACGCACCGTCTCGAGCAGTCCGTAGCGCCGCGTCGAATCGGTCTCGTACGTCGAGACGAGTGACTTGTCGACGAGTCGTGTGACGAGCGACACGACGTCGGCGGCGTCGATCCCGGTGCCCGCGCAGACCTGAGCGGCGGCGGAGAGCGTGAAGCCGCCCTGGAAGAGGCCAAGGCGGGCAAACACGAGCTGCTCCGCGGCGTCGAGCAGGTCGTAGCTCCAGTCGAGCGCCGCCAGGAGCGTCCGGTGGCGCTCGGGGCCTGTCGGCGGGCCGTCCGTGAGGATGCGGAACCGGTCGTCGAGGTGGTCGGCGATCCCGTCCGCACTCAGCGACCCGATCCTTCCGGCTGCCAGCTCGATGGCCAGCGGGATGCCGTCGAGGCGTCTGCAGACCCTGGCCACCGCGCCGGCGCTGCCCCCGTCGAGCGCGAAGGACGGCCGGGCCATGGCGGCGCGCTCGACGAAGAGCTGCACCGAGTCGCACCGCAGGAGCTCGCTCGGGTCGATGACTCCTTCGGGTGGGACGGGCATCGGCGGCACCTCGTAGAGGACCTCGCCGGGGACACGAAGCGGCTCGCGGCTGGTCGCGATGACCTTGATCCCGGGCCCTGCCTCGAGCAGCGCTCGTGCGAGCTCTCCGGCGGCGGCCACGAGGTGCTCGCAGTTGTCGAGCAGGATCAGGGTGGTGTCTCCCTCGATCGCCCTTCCGATCACGCGCACGGCATCGTCCGCGTGGGGTCGCAGCCCGAGCACGCCCGCGAGCTCGAGCGGAACGAGGTACGGGTCTCGGAGCGGCGCGAGCTCCACGAACCAGCATCCGTCGGGGAAGGCATCGAGGCTGCCTGCGGCGATGCGGCTGGCGAGGCGCGTCTTGCCCGTTCCGCCGACCCCCGTGAGCGTGACCAGCCGGTGATCGGCGAGCAACGCCGCAACCTCGGCGCGCTCGGCGCTTCGCCCGACAAAGCTCGTCAGCTCGATGGGCAGGTTGTGTTCGCTGATGCCCGCGGCCAACGTTTCGTCGTGCACCAGGATCTTCTGCTGGAGGCGTCGTAACCCTCGACTCGGCTCGAGCCCCAACTCGTCGAGGGCAGACCGCGCATTCGCGTACGCCTCCAGTGCGTCGGCGTGGCGGCCCTCGCGGTACAGAGCAGTCATCAGTATCTCCCACAGCCGCTCTCGCGTCGGGTGGTCGACGAGGAGGCGTTCCACCTCGGGCAGCAGGTCGACGTTGCGGCCGAACCCGAGGAGCGCCTCGAAGCGGAGCTGCTCGAGGTCGACTCGACGCTCGCTCAGCCGGGCGATCTCGGCGCGCGCGAACTCGTCGTCCGCGAGCTCCGAGTACGGGTCGCCGCGCCATAGCGACAACGCGGCGTCGGCCGCGGTCAGCGCAGTCTCCCAGTCGCGGGACCGGGCTGCGTGTCGCGCGCGTGTCGCGAGTCGGTCGAACTCGTCGGCGTCGAGCTCGTGGCCCTCGAGGTCGAAGCGGTACCCGTACGCCTCCGTGACGATGACCTCGGCAGGAAGCAGCTTCCGCAGCGCCGAGACGTGTGTCTGCAGCGCCGCCTTGGCCGTCGCCGGCACATCGTCACCCCAGTTGCGGTCGATCAGCGTGTCGGTGCCGATCCGCCGGTTCGCGTTCAGGACGAGGATGGAGAGCAGGCGGCGGTGGGACGACCGCTGCAGGTCGATCTCCTCCTCACCACGTACGCGGAGCGGCCCGAGTACCTCGATCCTCAGCCCCATGCCTCCCTCTCGGTGACGACACCGATCCTCTCACGCGCCCACGGGCGAAGACGGCTGCAGCGTGCAGGAGCCGTTTAGTGCCCGTGTAGAGGCCTGCTCTACGGTCGGCATCGGTGCGCCCACGTGGGCGCAACCGTCGGTCACCGACAGAGGAGGATCCCAAATGAAGGCTCGTCGCCCCCTTGCCCTCACGGCTGCTTGTGTGCTGGCGCTCGCGCTGTCTGCCACCGTCGCGATGACGGCACCCACCGCCCAGATGGCGCTCCCGGCGGGGAACCTGGTGAAGAACCCGGGTGGGGAGGTTCCGTTCGGCGGCGAGCTCTATATCAGGAACATCGCCCCCACCGTCTGGCAGAAGGAAGACGTGAAGGACACGGACGGACGGGTTGGGAATGGCGTCCAGGTCATCCGCTACGGCAAGGACTCGCGGAACCTGCCCACGACGCTGGCGGCCTCGATCGGCGGCGGCAGGAACTTCTTCTCCGGCGGGTACCCGAGCCGGATCTCGACTGCGTTCCAGATACTCGACGTGAGCGCGGCGGCAGCAGAGATCGACGCGGGCGGTGTCAAGTCCTGCCTGTCCGCGTACCTGGGCGCCCCGAAGAACTCCCCGGCCACTGCCCGTGTGGATCTCCAGTTCCTCGGTGAGGACGAGTCGGTTCTCGGCGCGCTACGTCTCGGTCCGGTCACGAGAGGCCAGCGACTGGACGCGGGGACGTTGCTACGGCGCGCCTCGGAGCAGGGTGTGCCGGCGAACACGCGGATGCTTCGCGTCTCGTTGACGATGGAGAGCGGCGGCGGCCCGACCAACGTCGGCTACGCCGACAACATCTCGGTCGCGCTCGTCAAGGGCGGGGCCTGCGACCCGGTGCTCACCGTCAAGTGCGTGAAGAAGGCGCTGGTAGCGACCGTGACACCGTCGGCGGTCGCACCGACGCAGCGCGTGCGGTTCACGGTCAAGGCAGGCAAGACGAAGCAGGCAGTCGACGGCCGCGCGCCGCACACGGCCAAGTTCACGATGGACGGACTGAAGGGCAAGCTCACCGTCACCGCCACCGTCTCACAGAAGGGCGGCGGCACGATCACGCTGGCCAAGAAGTCGAAGCGCTGCTGACAGCGAGCAGGGCGACGGGATGACATGAGCGGGCGCGGGAGGGACGCACGGCTGTAGGAGTCGGCGCCCTCCCGCTGCCGAAGCGGAGCGGAGCGAAGGAGGAGTGATGTTCGAGGCAGCCCCGGCCGAGCGCCTCGCAGGGCGGCTGCGGGGTCGCCTGATCCGACCCGCGGACGGTGATTACGACGAGGCTCGGCGCGTGTGGAACGGGATGGTCGATCGTCGCCCGGCGCTCGTCGTGCGCTGTGCCGGAGCAGCCGACGTGACCGCCGCGATCGATTTCGCACGCGATCACGAGCTGATGCTCAGCGTCAAGGGCGGCGGGCACTGCGTCTCCGGGAAAGCCGTGTGTGACGGTGGTCTCGTGATCGACCTCTCGCGGATGAGCGATGTCCGCGTCGATCCCAGGTCGGCGACCGCACGCGTTGCCGGCGGCGCGACGTGGGGCGCGGTCGACCACGAGACGCAGGCATTCGGGCTCGCGGTCACCGGTGGAATCGACTCGCGCACCGGCGTGGCGGGGCTCACCCTCGACGGTGGGATCGGGTATCTCGCCCGGTCGCAGGGCCTCACGATCGACAACCTCGTGTCCGCCGAGCTCGTCCTCGCCGACGGACGGCGAGTGACTGCCAGCGACGACGAGCACCCCGATCTCTTCTGGGCGCTGCGCGGTGGCGGCGGGGGCCTGGGAGTCGTCACGTCGCTCGAGTTCCGGTTGCGCGAAGTGGGGCCGGAGGTGATGACGGCCCAGGTCTTTCACACGATGGACGCTGCCGCCGACGTGCTCGCCTTCTACCGGGACTTCATGTGCGACACCGCCGACGCGGTCGCCTGCTACCCGCTGTTCGTGCACATACCGCCGGTTGAGCCGTTTCCGAAAGAGCTTCACGGCGCGACGTGCCTTGCGCTTGTGGCCTGTCACGCCGGGTCGCTCGAGGAAGGCAGAGCGGCGCTGGCAGCGCTCGGTGCGTTCGGCGCCCCGATGCTCGCCGCCGTTGCGCCGATGCCGTACGCGACGCTGCAGCGGAGCTTCGACGGCGCAGCCCCGGACGGCGCGCGCTTCTACTGGAAGGCGCACACCCTCGACGAGCTCACCGACGACGCCATCGCCACGCTCGTCGACCGCGTCGACCCGCTTCCAGGGCCCTTCTCGGTGGTGTTCATCGAATCGCTCGGCGGTGCCATCTCGCGAGTCGACCAGTCGGCCACTGCGTACCCCCACCGCAGCGCGCAGTTCGGCTTCGGGATCTCGGCGGGTTGGCAAGACCCCGCGGCAGACGAAGCGGCGATCGCGTGGACGCGGTCGCTCTGCGAGGCGATGGCTCCGCACGCATCCGGAGGTGTGTACGTCGACTACCTCGATCACGACGACGACCGCGCCGACGCCGCCCATGTCGGCAATCTCACGCGGCTGCGCGAGGTCAGGCGCATGTACGACCCCGACGGCGTCTTCGTCGCCGCTGTGAGCGCTGCTTACGTCGTGTAGCTCGGCGTGCCGTTCGACCCGCGGGCAGGCCCCCCCCGGGGTGCCCGATCGTGTCGCGTCGTCGTCGGTGCTCGTTTAGAGCGTGTATAGCGTCACCTCGTACGTTCTGCCGCAATAGCGGAGGTGCACGCCCTGCACCACTTCGGCGACGGAGGTGACCACGTGTCTCGATTCCCCATGCGCATCGTTCTGGCAGTGATCGCGGCTGCCCTGCTCGGGCTGGCGCTCGCCGGGTGCGGCGGCGGTAGCGAGTCGTCCGCAGACCAGGAAGGCGAGGCCGTGGCGGAGGTCGAGACGGTGGCGACGGCAACGGAGACCGAGGCCGACGAGGCCGAGCCGGAGACGGGCGAGGCGGAGACGACTGCGGACGAGCCCGCTGCTACGACGGATGCCTCCGGGCCGGCTCCGGCCCCGGGGAAGGGGAGCCTCGTGCTCGACGACGGACGGGTCTTTGCGCTCACCGTCTCGGAGTGCGAGTTCCAGCCCAACGGCACGTTCCAGATCGACGGCACGAGCGACAAGGGCTCGACTTTCGAGGTGGTGCAGTTCTACCTCGGAGACAAGTGGTCGCAGAGCTCGGTCAACATCGTGCTCCCCAACAGCGACCAGGTGTACGTGATCGTGTCGAACGCAACGGAAGGCGCAGAGCCGATCACCGTCGACGGCAAGACCCTCAGCTGGACACAGACGTTCCGCGAGCTCGACGAGTCGGCCAACAGGCATGTCTACACCGGTCAGGGAACGGTGCAGGTCACATGCGCATGAGTCGTCCGAGAGAAATGGAGAACCGTGTCATGAGGCTACGACCGATCACGTTGGCGGCGGCAGGGGGCGCTCGTCCTGGCGGCATCAACCACGGCGGCGCTGACGACGTCGACGGCGCTTCCGGCAGGGAACCTCGTCAAGAACCCCGGAGCGGAAGCCATAGGAGGTCGCTATGCGGACGGCGATGCGAAGCCGGCCGGCTGGACGACCGAGGGAATCAACGCCGAGGGCGGCGCCGACGAGCGCGGGATCGCCGTCCGCCTCTACCAAACCGAGAGCTACGCCTCCAAGGCCCACGCTGCGGCGATCGGCGGTGGCACCAAGCACTTCGACGGTGGCAACGTCGCCGTCGCGCGGGCGACGCAGACGATCGGAGTGGCTGGGGCAGCGGCGGACGTCGACGCGGGCGGTGTGAACGCCTGCCTGTCCGCATACCTCGGCGGTGTCGGGCCGATCGCCGACGTCGCGCGTGTCGAGGTCGAGTTCCTCGGTGACGACGAGAAGTCGCTGGGGCGGCTGCAGGTCGGTCCTGTCACGCCGGCCCAGAGAAAGAGCGAGAACGTCCTGCTGCGACGGGCGGCGCAGCGGGTCGTGCCCAAGAACACGCGCCAACTCCGTGTCGTGATCACCGCAGAGCACTTCGCGGGCGCGGCCACGAACCAGTCCGCTCGACGCGGCGGGCCGAACCAGGCCTACGTGGACAACATCTCCGTGGCGCTGACGAAGGGCTCGTGCGAGCCGGTGCTCACCGTCAAGTGCGTGAAGAAGGCGCTCGTGGCGACGGTGACGTCGGGGGTTGCGGCCACGCAGCGGGTGCGCTTCGCGGTCAAGGGTGGCAAGACGAAGCAGGCGGTCGACGGCCGCGCGCCGCACACGGCCAAGTTCACGATGGCGGGGCTCACGGGCCGGCTGACCGTGACGGCGGTCGTCACACAGAAAGGCGGGGGAACCCTGACGCTTGTCAAGAAGTCGAAGCGTTGCTGAGGCAGCAGTTCTGAGGTCGTGTTTCGGGCGGGTGGGAGATCCGCAATGCGGATGCCCACCCGCCCGAGACACACGGGTTGGCAAGATGCCGACCGTGCAGGTCTCATGTCCACTGCGGCCGCGAAGCGGACGCCTAGTCTCGTGCCCACTGCGGCCGCGAAGCGGACGCCTTCAGGGATTGTCGCGAGTGGGGATCCGCTTGGCGGATTCCCACTCTGCGGGGAAGAAGGGATTGTCGCGAGTGGGGATCCGCTTGGCGGATTCCCGCTCTGCGGGGAAGAAGGGATTGTCGCGAGTGGGGATCCGCTTGGCGGATTCCCGCTCTGCGGGGAAGAAGGGATTGTCGCGAGTGGGGATCCGCTTGGCGGATTCCCGCTCTGTGGGGAAGAAGGGATTGTCGCGAGTGGGGATCCGCTTGGCGGATTCCCACTCTGTGGGTCAACGGTGACCCGTGCTCTCGAGCTCCTCGGACCGGTGCTCTGTGCCGTCGGCGCCGTCTGCATGTTCGCTGCGCTCGCGGTCGATCTCGACTCGACTGCAGCGAAGGTGCTGATGGCGTCGGCCGCGATCCTCTTCGTGCCCGGGGCGATCCTGACGCTCGGCACGCTGCGGCACAAGCTCGGCCCGCCGCAGTGAGGCGCGCGGTGCTCGGGATCGGTGTCGCGGCTCTCGCTTCGGCGCTGGTCGCGTCGGCGGCTCCGTCGAGTTCCTCGAGGCCGGTCGTGGTCGTCGATCCTGGCCACGACCGCCACGCCAACTCGGCGACCGAGCCGATCGGTCCGGGATCGTCGCGGCGCAAGATCAAGGACGGCGGCGGCACTCGCGGCGCCGTCACCGGGATCCACGAGGCCGACCTCGTGCTCGACGTCTCGCTCCGCCTGCGGCGGCTGCTCGAGGGGGCTGGAGTGCGGGTTGTGTTGACGCGTTCACAGACGGCCGGCGTCTCCATCGGCAACATCGCCCGGGCGAGGATTGCGAACCGTGCCCGCGCCGACCTCTTCGTGCGCGTCCACGCCGACGGCCATCCGAGCTCGAACGTGCGTGGATCTCACACGCTCGTGCCGGCGTTGCGCGCGGGGTGGACGGACGACGTGTACGCGGCGAGCCGGCGCGCGGGGCGCCTCGTGCAAGCCGAGCTGGCCCGCGCGACGCGGTTCCCCAACCGGGGACTCACCGAGCGCGCTGACTTCACCGGCTTCAACTGGGCCGACGTGCCCGTAATCCTGGTCGAGATGGGATTCATGACGAATCCCGCAGAGGATCGGCAGCTCGCGCGCGCCGCGGTGCGGCAGCGAGTAGCCGTCGGTCTTTGCCGCGGCGTGCTGCGCGCGATCGGGGAACGGCCGGCGCGGTGCAGGGTTTAGCCGTATCTAAATCCTTCCGCTAACATTTAGGTGTGACTAAATTCTCGCGCCGCAGGCTGCTCGCGGCAGCGACACCGCTCGTCGCCGCACCGGTCGCTGCCAAGCTCGCCCTCGGCGGCGAGGCGCGCGCGTCCGGGCACGACCACTCCACACACGACCAGTCCTCGCACCGTCAGCCGGCGGCTCATGCCGGCGGTGGTGCGGTCGGTCACGCGTCGATGATCGGCGCCGAGGCCCCGGCCGTCGGCGGCCCCAACGACCTCGACGATCTGCTCTACCCACCGGAGGCGCTGCCCTACCAGCCGGGCCGGGTGCGCGAGTACACGTTGACGGCGATCGACACCGACCTCGAGATCGCCCCCGGTGTCTTCTTCCCCGCCTGGACGTACAACGGCACGGCGCCGGGCCCGATCGTCCGGGCGACCGAGGGCGACATGCTCCGCGTGCGGTTCGTGAACAACGGCTCGCATCCGCACACGATCCACTTCCACGGCATCCACCCGACCAACATGGACGGCGTTTTCGAGATCGTCGGCAGCGGTGAGGAGTTCACCTACGAGTTCGAGGCCCAGCCGGCCGGGTTCCACGTCTACCACTGCCACGCGACGCCGCTCAAGAAGCACATCCACAAAGGCCTGTACGGGGCGTTCATCATCGACCCGAAGGAGCCGCGCCCGCCGGCCCGCGAGCTCGTGATGGTGATGAATGGCTTCGACACAGACGGCGACGGCTCGAACAACTTCTACACGGTCAACGGCCGGTCGCTCTACTACGCGAAGTACCCGATCAAGGTCCGCCGCGGCGAGCTCGTCCGCGTGTACCTCGGCAACCTGACCGAGTTCGACCTGATCAACTCGTTCCACCTGCACGCGGAGTTCTTCCGCTACCAGCCCACGGGCACGGGCGAGGTGTGGGAGTTCACCGACACGATCATGCAGTGCCAGGGGCAGCGCGGCGTCCTCGAGATCACGTTCTCCAACACGGGCACGTTCATGTTCCACGCGCACCAGACGGAGTTCGCCGAGCTCGGTTGGATGGGCTTCTTCGAGGTCGAGGACTGATGGAGGCCGGCTCGACCGCCCCGCGATCGACGTTGGGGTGGCGCCTGTGGGCCGTCGTCCCCCTCGTCCTGCTCGCCGCTGCGGTCGCGTTCGTCGTCGCCCGCGGCGACGACATCGTCGACCTGGTGGGCGCGAACCCGCCTGCCGCCGACGAGTTCGACATCCGGCGGGTTGAGTTCAGCCCGGGCGAGATCCGCATCCTCGTGCGCAACCCGCAACGCGAGGACCTCGCGATCGCGTCGGTCACGGTCGACGACGCAATCTGGCCCTTCGTGGTGGACGGTCCAACCACGCTCGGCCGTCTGCGCTCGAGCACGATCGTGCTGGCGTACGACTGGGTCGACGGCGAGCCCATCGCCGTCGGCGTGACGAGCTCAACGGGCATCGAGACGACCGCCGAGCTACCCGCCGCCGTCGAGACGCCGGAGCCCAGTGCGCGCGGATTCTTCGGGTACGGGGTGCTGGGCTTCTTCGTCGGCGTCGTGCCGGTCGCCCTCGGCCTGTTGTGGCTCCCGTCGCTGCGACGCGCCGACGCGCGGTGGCTCGCCGCGTTCATGGCTCTCACTGCCGGATTGCTGACCTTCCTCGGGGTGGAGGCGCTGTTCGAGGCCTTCGAGCTGCAGGCGGCGCTGCCGGCGTCGCTCGGTGGATCGGGGCTCGTGTTGCTCGGCGTGGCAGTCGCCGCGCTCGGCATGACGTTTGTCTCGGCGCGCCTCGGTGGAGGCTCGGGTGCCACCGGTCTCGCGCTCGCCACCCTTGTCGCGATCGGCATCGGCGTCCACAACCTGGGTGAGGGCCTCGCCATCGGAGCGTCGTTCGCCACGGGAGAGCTCGCCCTCGGGTCGTTCCTCGTGATCGGGTTCATGGTGCACAACGTCACCGAAGGCCTCGGCATCGCCGCGCCCGCCTCGCGGGCGAAGGTGCGGCCGTCACTTCTCGCCCTGGCAGGGCTCGCGCTCGTCGCGGGTGCGCCCGCAATCCTGGGTGCCTGGATCGGGGGCTACACGACGAACGACGTGCTCGCGCCGCTCTTCTTCGCCGTCGCCGCCGGCGCTGCGCTGCAGGTCGTCGTCGAGGTCGGGCGCTACGTCGCGCGCACCGCACCCGGCGGGCTCCGCTCCGGCTGGGTCGCCGGCGGCTTCCTCGCGGGTGTCGCTGCGATGTGGGCGACAGGGCTGCTCGTGGGGTGATGCGCATGACGCGTCGCAGCCCTGGCGCGTCGCACGACCGTACGGCGCTCGTCCACCCCCTGGACGACGTCCTGCCCGGGGAGGCCAGCGTCCTGGAGGCCGCCGAGGCGTCGCTCGCAGGACACAAGCGGGGAGCACGGCGGCTCTGGCCGTTTCTCGGTCCGGCGTTCATCGCAGCCGTCGCCTACGTCGACCCCGGCAACTTCGCGACGAACATGGCCGCGGGAGCGAACTTCGGCTACCTGCTCCTGTGGGTCGTGGTCGCGGCCAACCTGATGGCGATGCTCGTCCAGTCGATGAGCGCGAAGCTCGGCATCGCCACCGGTCGCAACCTCCCCGAGGTGTGCCGCGACCGCTTCTCGCGACCGGTCAATTTCGTGCTGTGGGTTCAGGCGGAGGTGATCGCGATGGCGACCGACCTCGCGGAGTTCATCGGTGCCGCGATCGGCCTCAACCTCCTCTTCGGCATCCCGCTCTTCCCGGCCGCGCTGCTCACGGCGGGCGCGGCGTTCGGCATCCTCGCGCTGCAGGCGAAAGGGTTCCGCAGGCTGGAAGCCGTGATCGCCGCGCTGATCGGCGTGATCGTCATCGCGTTCGGCATCCAGGTGGTGATCGCCGAGCCGTCGGCGGGTGGTGTCCTCGGCGGGCTGAAGCCCGGCTTCGAGGGGACGGAGAGCGTCCTGCTCGCCGTCGGGATCCTCGGTGCGACGGTCATGCCGCACGTGATCTACCTCCACTCCGCGCTGACGCAGCATCGCCTCGTCGGCGCCACGGAGGAGGCGAAGCGTCGGATCTTCCGCTTCGAGCTGATCGACGTGATGATCGCGATGGGGATCGCGGGGCTGATCAACATGAGCATGCTCGTGATCGCAGCTGCCGTCTTCAACGTGCGCGGTCTCGGCGACGTAGGCGACGACCTCGGCGAGGTCTACGACGGCCTCGACCAGTACGTGGGCCCGGCTGCCGCCGTTCTCTTCGGCGTCGCGCTGCTCGCCTCCGGTCTCTCGTCTTCGAGCGTTGGCACGCTGGCCGGGCAGGTGGTGATGCAGGGGTTCATCGGGCGCACCATCCCGCTGTTCGTCCGGCGATTCGTGACGATGCTGCCTGCACTGCTGCTGATCGCCGTGGGGATCGACCCGTACCGCTCGCTCGTGATCAGCCAGGTCGTCCTCTCGTTCGGCATCCCCTTCGCCTTGATCCCCCTCGTGCTGTTCTGCCGCAATCGGAGCCTGATGGGGAGCCTCGTCAACCGGCCGGTGACGACGGCGGCCGCCGGCATGGTGGCGACCCTGATCATCGGGCTCAACGCCTACCTGATCGCAGCGACCGTCGGCCTCGTGTGATGGCCGGTATCCGGGCTGGTGCCCATGTCCTCGGGGCTTAGTCTGCGCTGATGGCGGCGACCACGGGCCACACGCACGACCATCGCGCCGCCGGCGAGCGCGCGCTCGTGGTGGTGCTGGCCCTCACCGGTGTCTTCATGGTGGTCGAGGTGGTGGCCGGGCTGGTCACCGACAGCCTCGCCCTGCTCGCCGACGCCGGGCACATGCTCTCCGACGTCCTCTCCGTGGGGCTCGCACTCGTCGCGATCCGCCTCGCGCGTCGGCCGGCCACACCGCAACGGAGCTTCGGCTGGCAGCGCGCCGAGATCCTCGCTGCGTTCGTCAACGGCATCGCCCTCGTGGTCATCGCCGCCTGGGTGTCCTTCGAGGCGATCCGGCGACTGGGGAGCGAGCCGGAGATCCTGGCCGGCTGGATGCTCGTCGTGGCCGCCGTCGGGCTCGGGGTCAACGTCACCGCCGCGCTCGTCCTCGCGCGGTCGGGTAGGCGGACGCTCAACGTCGAGGCCGCCTTCCGGCACGTGATCGCCGACCTGCTGGGCTCGATCGGGGTCGCCGCCGCGGCTGCCGTGATCCTCCTCACCGGGTGGGTGGCGGCGGACGCTGTCATCTCGCTCGTGATCTCGGCGCTGATCCTGTGGAGTGCGTGGGGGATACTCCGCGACTCGGGCGGCGTCCTGCTGGAGGCGGCGCCTTCCGGGATCGACGTCCGCGCGGTCGGACGGACGCTCGTCGACGTGCCCGGTGTCGTCAGCGTCCACGACCTGCACGTGTGGACGATCACATCCGGCTTCGTCGCGCTCTCGGCGCACGTGCTCGTGGCCCAAGGGGACGACTGTCACGCGAGGAGGCGCGAGCTCGAGGCAGTGCTGGCCGAGGCCTGGGGTATCGAGCACACGACGCTCCAGGTGGACCACGCCGTCCCCGAGCTGTTGCCGATCCAGCCCGTGTCTCGCCCGGCGAAGCACTGAGGCTGTCCCGCGTCGCGATCCGCGCTTCCCCCGATGCTGCGCCACGCGGCGTGCGGCATCATCGTGGCGACTCCCGAAGGAGGTGTGCGATGAACGTGACACGACGGGAGGCTGTGCTCGTCCAGCGGCTGGACGAGGCCGGAGTCGGCTACGAGCTCCTCGAGCACGAGCGGTCGGAGACGGCCGCCGCCGAGGCCGCAGCACTCGACCTGCCCGCGCACGACGTGGCGAAGACCGTGGTCGTCGCGACGGACCAGGGCAACGTGCGAGTGGTCGTACCTGCGTCCGAGCGGGTCGACATGCGCAAGCTGCGCGACCTGCTCGGTGGCGGCAAGGACGTCCATCTCCTCACCGAGGACGACCTCGCGCACGACTACGCGGAGTTCGAGCTCGGCGCCGTACCCCCGGTAGGCGGATCGGAGGACGCCGTCGTCGTCGACACGCGGTTCAGGCCGGAGCAGCGCGTCGTGCTGGAAGCCGGCGCGCACGACCGGTCGGTGCGTATCGCCGTGGCCGATCTCGTCGCCGTCGCCCGCGCGAGCACAGCGGACGTCTGCGCCGACTGAGGGCACGACGTCATGGGGGACCGCCGCGACGGCGGCCGCGGACGTGGCCGCCGTCAGCGGTCTTTGCCCGACGTGCGTGATGAAGGACGCGCTGTGAGCCGCCGACGGAGCGCCGCGCGCTCGGCGGGCAGGAGGAACCCGAGCGGCACGAGGGCCAGCGGGTACACGGCCGTGAGCGCGACCGCGAGCGGCAGACCCGCATCGGCGAGCTTCCCTGCTACCACGAGCGTGATGCCGGCCGCCGCTGCCGTGGCCACGCGACGCCACTGGTACGGCGTCGGATAGATCCGCTGCGACCACCACGCCATCCCGGCGAACATGACGACGTACGCGGCCACCGTCGCCACGGCGGCACCCATCATCCCGTAGGGCGGGATCAGCGTGAGGTTGAGCACGACGTTGACCGCAGCGGCCGCCCCGGTCACGACCCAGTTGAACTGCGTGCGCTTCTGTCTCCCGATACCGATCGCGACGACGATGTAGCCACCGAACGCGACCGCTGCGAAGGCGAGCGGCCCGACGACGCGCGACGAGGAGGCGAAGGCCGGCGCGGCGAGCCAGTCGACGAGCCACGGCGACAGGAGCGCGAGTGCCGTCGCCACCCACGTGGAAACCACCGTGAGGTACGTGAGCACCCATGCGTACGTCTGCCGAGCCTCCTGGTCGTCCTCGATCGAATAGGCGAACGCGGGCCACGCCATCCTGAACGCGGTCAGCAACAGCACCATCGCCGAGGCGATGCGCACCCCCACCGAGTAGAGGCCGGTCTCGGCCGCGCCGGCCAGTGTGACCAGGAAGAAACGGTCCGAGAAGGCCGTCACCCAGAGCAAGAGCGCGGTGGGGACGAGCGGCATGCCGAAGCGGTTCATCTCCCGGAGCAGACCGCGGTCGAACGTGAGACCCAGTTGCTCGCGCCGGTAGCCCACGAGCACCGCGTACACGAGCAGCGTTCCCGTGAAGTTGCCGACGATCACGCCGAGCGGCCCCTTGTCGAACGTGACGACCAGCAGCACCGTCGCGGCGACGGTGATGGCGATGTTGACGAGGCTCGCCGTCACGAACGCCACCGACCGCTCCTCGACGCGGAAGACCGAGGTCAGCTGCTCGTAGTTCATCTGGGCCCAGAGGGCGACGCCGGAGGCGAGCACGAGCTCCCACGCGTCCGTCGTCCCGAACAGCCAGTCGGAGATCGGCTCTGCCAGCAGGGCGAGCCCGGCAAGCCCGGCCGTCGACATCGCCATCGTGAACCAGAACGCGGTGCGCAGCACGCGCCGCCGGTGCTCCGGCTCCGGCGAGTCGAACGTGAAGCGGAAGAACGCGGGCGAGATGCCGAAGCGGAGGACGATCGCGAGCACCGTCGTCAGCGCCACGAGCGTCTCGATCTGGCCGTAGTCCGCCGGCGAGAGGTAGTGCGTGTAGAGCGGGAGCAGGAGGACGGCGAGGATCCGTGAGACGAGCCCGCCGAGCCCGTAGATCACGGAGTGCTTGCCGAGCCGCGTGAGCTGGGCGCCGAGCCCCATCGTCAGAGACGAGCGTAGAGATCGAGCAGGCGATCGGTGACCTGCTCGACGTCGTGCACCCGCTCCGCGTAGGCGCGCGAGGCGGCACCGAGCAGTCGACGGCCCTCGGGGCCGGCAGCGACGAGCTCCTCGAGCCGGTTGCGCAGCGTGTCCGCGGTGGCGCTCACGATCGGCACGTCGACACCGAGCGCCTCGCGCGTGCATGCCACTCCCTCCTCGCGCAGGAACCCGACGACCGGCTTGCCGAGAGCCATGCATTCGATCGCGAGCAGGCCGTACCACCCCGAGTTGAGCTGGTCGACCACGATGTCCGCGTCCCGGTAGAGAGCGAACGCCTCGTCGTGGTGCAGCCCCTCGACGAGGCGCAACTCGACGTCGAGCCCGTCGCAGGCGGCGATCACGTGCTCGGTGCCCTTGCGACGCCGCGACGACGGAGCGTGCAGCACGACGGGCCGATCGCGGTCGGACGGGGGCGACGGTGCGATGCCGGCGACGTCGATGCCGGGCGGCAGGACCTCGGCGTGGGAGACCCAGCGGAGAGCGTCGTAGCTCCCGACGACCGCCGCGTCGGCCATGTCGGCGACTTTCAACTGGCTGGGGCTCTTGCCGCGGATGTCGGTGCCGAGGAAGTGCATCACCGACCGCTTGCGCAGGGCGCGAAGCAGCGGGAACTGCACGGTCTTGGGCACGATCGTGAGACCGAAGTAGAAGTGGAAGACATCGGTGCCCGGCAGCAGGTCGAGCAGCGCACGCCACTGCCGCGGCTGCCGCCGCAGCATCCCGCCCCGGGGCAGATCGAGCGAGCGATCCGCCTCGGGATGCAGCGGGTAGCGATTGAACACCACGAGCTCGGCGTTCACGCCCCGGCGCCGCAGCGCCTGCACGCTCGCCCACGGCACCCCGGCCGTGTTCACGGGGCAGTGGACGACCCGCAGCGGTCGCTCTCCCCGGGCCGTGCGGGGATCGACGTCCGTCATTCCATGGTGATGCGGTCGCCGGGCAGCTGGCCGAGCCGCCGATCGCGCTCGGCATCGACCATCGCGCGCATCGTCTCGCCCATCGTCCGCCCGGGGTAGACCCAGATCGCGGGGTGGATCAGGAGCTGGAGCCACGCGAACGCGCCGCTGCGCAGCTCCGCACGTGGATCCCCCATGCGCCAGTGCTGATTGGAGTCGGAACGGTATGTCTGGGGTGAGAAGTACGGCTCGCCCATGACGTTGATCGCACCGGGGATCGGGTCGGTCATGTACTCGGGCTCGGGGTTGTGCCAGGCCACCACCGGCTCGAACCGCTCGTCGAGCGAGGCATCGGGGTACACGGCGTGGAGCCCGACGCGATGTCCGAGCGCCTGCAGCTCCTCGATCGCTGCGCTGCCTTCGGGCGAGGCGAGGTTGTAGAAGATCGACTCCGTCATCAGGAGGTAGGTGGTGGCGACTCCGAGCTCGGCCTCGACACGCGCCATCAGGAGTGCGGCGTCGAGCGTGAGGTCGATGTCATGGCGTAGGAACAGCCGACCCGGCTCGGGGTCCTCGCCGAACCACGAGAAGCGGTAGCCGCCGGCCCGCGCTGCGTCGAGCAGGTCGCGGTAGTCGTCGAGATCCCAGGCGCCGCGGCTCATCGCGGCGATGCTAGCCGTGGCGTTGCGTCGCTCGTCGCCTAGCGCACGACGTCGCTCGGCACGAGGAACCAGTTGCGGTTCCAGCGGTCGATCTCGCAGCCGTTGTCGCGGCGCAGCTTCACCCAGACGCGGCGACCGTCGATCGTGCCCTTCACGAACGCCACCATGGCGCCGCCGTAGATCTCCGTGCAGGCGACGTTCTTCGGCACGGGGAGCAGCGTGCGCACGCCGTGACGCGTGAGCTCGCGGCACGCCGCGGTGCGCCGCGGGTGATCGCCGCCCACGGGGTCGCAGCGGAGCGTCCGCACGATCCGTGTCTCGGGAGACGCCGGGTCCTCGAAGTAGACGATCTCGAGTGCCGTGCGACCGCTCGCTGCCCCACCGCCGGCAGCGACGGCGCCGAGGCAGACGAGCGCAGCGACAGCGATCAGAAATGTGCGCACCATCGTCCACATACGTCGCCGACCCGACGTCGTGTCACAGGCGGGATGGCAGGCATCGCTAGACTCGCGATCCGTGGCGCTCACTGGCAAGCGCATTCTGATCACAGGCGGAGCGGGCTTCATCGGCACGACGCTCGCCCGTCGGCTCGTCGACGACAACGACGTCGTCGCCGTCGACAACCTCCATCGCGACACGCTCTCCCGAGCAGAGCTCGAGGAGCATCCGAACTTCCGTTTCGTAACCGGCGACATCCTCGATGCCGACGCGATGCTGGAGCACGCCCGCGGCTGCACGCACATCGTCCATGCGGCCGCGATCGCGGGTGTGGACACGGTGATCGAGAGCCCGGTGCGCACGATGCGCGTCAACGTGATCGGCACGTACAACGTGCTCGAGGCGGCGCTGGCGACGAAGGACACGGTCGAGCGCGTGATCGAGTTCTCCACGAGCGAGGTGTTCGGACAGCACGCCTTCAACGTCGCCGAGGGGCATGTGACGACGATCGGCTCGGTCGGGGAGGCGCGCTGGACGTACGCGGTGTCCAAGCTCGCGGGCGAGCACATGGCCCACGCCTACCACGACGAGCTCGGGTTGCCGGCTGTCTCCGTCCGCCCCTTCAACGTCTTCGGGCCCGGTCAGGTAGGGGGCGGAGCGATTCGCGCATTCATCGAAGCGGCGCTCGACGGGCGCGACCTCACGATCCACGGCGACGGCTCGCAGATCCGTGCGTGGACCTACGTGGACGACATGGTGCGCGGCCTCCTGCTCTGCCTCGAGCACCCCGCTGCCATCGGCGAGAGCTTCAACATCGGCAACGCCCGCTCGGCGGTGACGATCTTCGATCTCGCCGGTCGCATCAAGCGGCTCTCCGGGTGCCCGGGAGAGATCGTCTTCCAGCCGTTGCACTACACCGACGTGGAGCTCCGCATCCCGAACGTGACCAAGGCACGCGACCTGCTCGGCTTCGAGGCGGAGGTCGACCTCGAGGAGGGGCTCGCACGCACGATCGCCTGGTACCGCGAGAACGCCGGGTCGGCGGTTGCGTGAGACGCCCTGTGCCAACCCGTGTTTCGTGGGCGGCAGGCACCGGCCGCGCTAGCGGCCGCTTTAGGGGTTGTCGCGAGCATGGATCTGCTCCTGCAGATCCGTGCTCTGCGGGGCAGGTATGAGCGATCCCATCCGTCCTGTGTCCGCCCCGCGTGCGTGTGTGGTTGGCACCGGCCGCGCTAGCGGCCGCTTTAGGGGTTGTCGCGAGCATGGATCTGCTCCTGCAGATCCGTGCTCTGCGGGGCAGGTATGAGCGATCCCATCCGTCCTGTGTCCGCCCCGCGTGCGTGTGTGGTTGGCACCGGCCGCGCTAGCGGCCGCTTTAGGGGTTGTCGCGAGCATGGATCTGCTCCTGCAGATCCATGCTCTGCGGGGCAGGGGGGTTGTCGCGAGCATGGATCTGCCCCTGCAGGTCCATGCTCTGCGGGGCAGGTATGAGCGATCCCATCCGTCCTGTGTCCGCCCCGCGTGCGTGTGTGGTTGGCACCGGCCGCGCTAGCGGCCGCTTTAGGGGTTGTCGCGAGCATGGATCTGCTCCTGCAGATCCATGCTCTGCGGGGCAGGGGGGTTGTCGCGAGCATGGATCTGCCCCTGCAGGTCCATGCTCTGCGGGGCAGGTATGAGCGATCCCATCCGGCTCGCCCAACCGGATGTGGGCGAGGCCGAGCTGCAGGCGGTGGCGGAGGTGCTCGCCAGCGGCCAGCTGACGATGGGACCGAAGGTCGGGGAGTTCGAGCGCTCGCTCGCAGCGGCCGTCGGCACGCAGGACGCGGTCGCCGTCGCAAACGGGACGGCGGCGCTGCACTTGGCGCTGCTCGCCATCGGGATCGGGCCGGGGGACGAGGTGATCGTCCCCGCGTACACGTTCCCGGCTTCGGCGAACGCGGTGCGGCTGTGCGGTGCAGAGGCCGTGCTCGTCGACGTCGATGCCGAGACCTTCGTGGTGGACGTCGCAGCGGTCGCCGCTGCCGTCACGCCGCGCACGCGGGCCGTGATGGCTGTGCACCTGTTCGGCCGGCCCGTCGAGTGGGACGCGCTGCGAGCTGCGGTGCCCGAGGAGATCCCGATCGTGGAGGACGCGGCGGGTGCGCTCGGCGCCCGGTCGCAGGGACGGCCGTGCGGCTCGCTCGGCATCGCGGGCTGCCTGTCCTTCCACCCGCGCAAGATCGTGACCACGGGGGAGGGCGGCGCCGTCACCACAGACGACCCTACGGTCGCGGACGCAGCGCGACGCCTGCGCCACCACGGCATCGCCACCGACGGCAGCGCCGACATCGCCGTCCCCGGGTTCAACTACCGCCTCGCCGACGTCCTCTGCGCGCTCGGTATCCCGCAGTTGGAGCGGCTCGAGGAGTTGCTCGCCGGTCGCGAGCGGGCGGCGGCCTGGTACACCGAGCGCCTCCACGGGGTGGTCGGCACGCCGTCGGCGGCGCCCGGCGACCGGCACGGCTGGCAGGCGTACGTCGTCCGCGTCGATCGTCGGGACGAGATCCTGTCTGCGTTGCGGTCGGAGGGGATCGAGGTGCAGATCGGGACCTACGCGCTCGACCGGCTCGGGGCCTACCGCGATCAGGGGCCGTTCCCCGGCGCCCGCCGCGCGTACGAGCGTGCGCTTGCGTTGCCCTTCGCAGCGACGACGACGGAGAACGAAGTCGAGCGGGTCGTGCACGCTCTGCGCCGCGCTTCGTGTGATCGACGGGGCGCGACTTGACATCTGCAAGATAGTGAGTTATCACTTACTACTGTGATGAGCCCGACGACCACCCGGCAGACCGCCGAGGAGCGCCGCGAGGCGGTGCTCGAGGCGTCGCGCGAGGAGTTCGCGGAGCACGGGCTCCACGGTGCCTCGACCGACGCGATCGCGCGTCGCGCCGGTATCTCGCAGCCGTACCTGTTTCGGCTCTTCGGCTCCAAGAAGGAGCTCTACCTGGAGTCGGTGCGCCGTTGCTTCGACCGCACGCAGGAGGCGTTCCGTGCGGCCGCGGCCGGTACGACCGGTCCTGATGCGCTCCGTGCGATCGGGTCGGCCTACGGTGAGCTGATCGAGGGTGACCGGCTGATGCTCCGGGCTCAGCTGCAGGCGTACGCCGGCTGTGACGACCCGGAGGTACGCGAGGTCGTGCGCAGGGGCTTCGGTCGGCTCGTCGACTACGTCGAGGCCGTATCGGGCTCGGAGCCCGCCGAGATCTCCCGCTTCTTCGCGAAGGGAATGCTCTGCAACGTGATCGCGGCGATGGAGCTCGAGCGCTCGGACGAGCCGTGGGCGAGGGTGCTGATGACCTGCCTCGAGGACTCGTGACCGGTGCGTCCGCTCTTTTTTTCATCCGATGAGAAGTAATCACTCACTAGTTTCCTACGGAGGACTCCGATGACCGCTCGCACGCTCTGGACGTTCGCGATCACGTCGGTCGCGCTCTTCATGGTCTCGCTCGACAACCTCGTCGTGACGACCGCGATCCCGGTGATCCGGACGGATCTCGGCGCGTCGCTCGAGGCGCTCGAGTGGACGGTCAACGCCTACACGCTGACCTTCGCCGTGCTGCTGCTCACAGGCGCTGCGCTCGGCGACCGCTTCGGGCGACGCCTGATGTTCTCGATCGGGCTCGGCGTCTTCACGGTGGCCTCGGTCGGCGCCGCGCTCGCGCCCACCGTCGAGGCGCTGAACCTCGCCAGGGCCGTGCAGGGGCTCGGTGCGGCAATCGTGATGCCGCTGACGCTGACGCTGCTCAGCGCGGCCGTCTCGCCGGAGCGACGTGGCCTCGCGCTCGGTGCGTGGGGCGGCATCGGCGGTCTCGCCGTTGCGTTCGGGCCCGTCGTCGGCGGTGCCGTCGTCGACGGCATCTCGTGGCAGTGGATCTTCTGGCTCAACGTGCCGATCGGGCTCGTGCTCGTGCCGCTCGCCCTGCTGCGCCTGGAGGAGAGCCGCGGGCCTGGCGGCCGTCTCGACCTGCCCGGTGTCGGCCTTGCGAGCGCGGGTCTCTTCGGGATCGTGTGGGCGCTCGTGAACGGCAACGCCGACGGCTGGACGAGCCCGCAGATCGTCGTCCCGCTCGTGGCCGGCGTCGGGCTGGTGGCCGCGTTCGCGGTCTGGGAGCTTCGCTCGCGCACGCCGATGCTGCCGCTGCGCTTCTTCCGCAGCGCCGCCTTCACGCTCGGCAACGTCTCCTCGATGTTCATGTTCTTCGGGATGTTCGGCTCGATCTTCCTGCTCGCGCAGTTCTTCCAGACGGTGCAGGGGTACTCGCCGCTCGAGTCGGGGTTGCGGATCCTTCCGTGGACGATCGCTCCGATGTTCATCGCTCCGATCGCGGGAGCTCTCTCCGACAAGATCAGCCCGCGGCTGATCCTGGGCACGGGATTGACCCTGCAGTCGATCGCACTGGCCTGGATCGCGACCGTGTCGACCCCGACCACGCCGTACAGCCAGCTCGTTCTCCCGTTCGTTCTTGCCGGCGTCGGCATGGCGCTGTTCTTCGCCCCGATGGCGAACGTCGTGCTCTCGGCGGTGCGCCCGGCCGAGGAGGGGCAGGCGTCGGGTGCGAACAACGCGATCCGAGAGCTCGGCGGCGTGTTCGGCGTTGCCGTGCTGGCTGCGGTCTTCTCACGCGTCGGCGGGTACGAGAGCGGCGTGGCTTTCGTCGACGGCATGAACGCCGCCGTCTACGTCGGAGCCGCGGTGGTCGCGATCGGCGCCGTCGCTGCGTTCCTGATCCCGTCGCGCGGCGCGTCCGCGGAAGCGCCTGCCGGGGTCGATCCTCGCGCCCAGCGCCTCGACCTGCAGCCCGAAGCGGCGTAGCGAAACGAGCGGGGCCCGTCCCTCGCCGGACATGCCCTCCTCAGGCGCGCAGCTCGAAGATCTCGACCTCTGCGCCGCTGCGGGACCGGCCAGGCCCGCGGCGGCGCATGCCGAGCTTCTCGACGACGCGCCGGGAGGCTTCGTTCTCGGGCCTGACGTAGGCGACGAGCTGGTCGAAGCCGAGCTTGCCCAGCGCGTGTGCTGCGACAGCCAGCGCAGCCTCCGTGGCGAGACCGCTGCCGCGGTGCTCCTGCATCAGCACCCATCCGATCTCGACCTCGTCGGCCTCGATGCCGACGATGCCTTCGCCGGCGCGATGGAGCTCGACGATCCCCGCGCGCTCTCCCGTGTCGAGTCTTTCCACCACGAAGTGCCCGAACCCCTGAGCGCCCTCGTGCTCGAGCCCCTCGACGAGCTCGCGCTCCGCGTCCTCGCGCGAGCCGCCGGCGTCCGCGTGCAGCTCGACGAACCACGTCCTGTCGTCTTCGCGCAGTGGCCGGAGGGCGAGCCGATCCGTGACGATTGGGTGCACGCGGCGCGAGTGTAGGCTCACGCCACCGATGGCCGAGGGGGACACGCTTCCCGAAATTGCCGCAGACGTCGTGCGCGGCAAGGCGCCCGAGCTGTCCGTGGTCGTCACCGTCTTCGACGAGGCGGCGACCCTGGAGGAGCTGATCAGGAGGTCGACTGCGGCTCTCGAGCCCCTGGGACGCGCGTACGAGCTGCTCGTCGTCGACGACGGCTCGACCGACGGGACGTTCGCCGTCGTCGAGCGGCTTCACGAGAGAGACGCGCGCGTGCGCGGCGTGCGTCTCAAGCGAAACGTTGGTCAGCACCCGGCGATGCACGCCGGCCTCGTTCGCGCCCGCGGCGCCATCATCGTCACCATGGACGGCGACCTGCAGAACCCGCCCGAGGACATCCCGAGGCTCGTGGAGGCGATCGACGCCGGGTACGACGTGGCGAGCGGCCGGCGCGCCGCACGCCACGACTCGTGGGGGCGCACGGTGCCCTCGCGGTTGATCAACGGGATGCTGCGCCGCTTCACGCGCGTCGACGTCGCCGACTTCGGCTGCGCCTTCAACGCGTACCGTCGCAGCGCGATCGAGCCGATGCTCGGCGCGATCGGGCGCCAGAAGTTCACGAAGGCGTTGATCCTCTCCGGGGGCGCCTCGGTGGTGGAGGTCGACGTCGGCCACGCGCCGCGGCAGGGTGCGTCCCGGTACTCGCCGCTCCGTCTCACGCGGCTCGCGCTGCACGTGCTCGCAGGCTTCTGGCCGCAGCCGATCCAGTGGGCCGGTGTGGTGCTCGGCCTCCTCTGCACCGTCGCCGCGGCTGCGATCGGCCTGTACGGCTTCGTCTATTGGATCGTGGAGAGCGATTTCCCCGGCCCGTTGCTGCTCGGAGCGCTCGTGGTCGCGGTGCTCGGCGTGCAGGGCTTCGTGCTCGCCCTCGTCGGCGAGCACCTGGGCCGGATCCAGCGGCAGGTCGAAGGGCGTCCGTTGTACGCCGTGGAGCGCGAGCTGTGAGTGACACCACGGATGCAGGTGGCCGCGACATGCGGCCGCGGAGCGGCCGCCTTGTGGACGCAGGTGACCCCGGCATGTGGCCGCGGAGCGGCCGCCTTCAGGGGTCTACGCGCAGGGAATCCGCGCCTGCGGATTCCCTGCATGCGAGTGGGAAGCGCATCCTCGTCACCGGCGGTGCGGGGTTCATCTCCTCGAACCTGATCCACCACCTGCTCAGGCGCACGCCGCACGAGGTCGTCTCGCTCGACGCGCTCACGTACGCGGGCAACCTCGAGAACCTCGACGGCGTGGTCGGTCACGAGCGGCTCACGCTCGTGCACGGCGACGTGCGTGACGCCGCGCTCGTGAGGGAGGTCGTCGACGGGGTCGACGTGATCGTCAACGCCGCCGCCGAGTCGCACGTCGAGAAGTCGATCGCCGATGGCGCCTCCGAGTTCGTGACGACCAACGTGGAGGGGACGCAGATCCTGCTCGACGCGATCCGCGAGACGCCGGTCGAGCGTTTCGTGCTCATCTCCTCGAGCGAGGTGTACGGCACGGCGCGCGCCGTGCCCATGGACGAGGAGCATCCGCTCGAGCCCCGTAGCCCGTACGCGGCGACCAAGGCCGGTGGCGACCGCCTCGCGTACAGCTACTTCGTGACCTACGGGCTGCCGATCGTGATCGCGCGGCCATTCAACAACTACGGGCCCCGCCAGCACCCAGAGAAGGTTGTCCCGCGCTTCATTACGCAGGCGCTCGCCGGGGAGGCGCTCACCGTGCACGGGGACGGGTCCGCAAGCCGCGACTGGCTCTACGTGGACGACGACGTCGGGGCCATCGAGGCGCTGATCAACGCCCCCCTCCAGGACGTGGCGGGGGAGGTCGTGAACATCGCCACGGGCATCGACTTGTCGGTGCTCGAGGTCGCCGCGCTCGTGCGCGACGCGGTCGGCAACTCGGACGCGACCGTCGCCCATGTGTCGGAGCGGCCCGGCCAGGTCGAGCGTCACATCGGCTCGACCGAGAAGATGGAGCGTCTCACGGGCTGGCGCGCGCGAACGTCGTTCGAGGAGGGTCTCGCCGCGACCGTCGACTGGTACCGGCGCAACGAGTCGTGGTGGCGCGGCGTCCTCGAGCGCGAAGGGCGGCAGGCGTCGCGTCGATCGTAGACCCCGTGGGCAAGCGCCGACTGCTCGTCCTCGGAGCCGGCCCCGCGCAGCTCGGTCTGCTCCAGGCGGCGCGGGCGCGCGGCGACCTCCACATCATCGTCGCCGACCGCGACGCGCTCGCTCCCGGCTTCGCGCTCGCCGATGAGCGCGCGGTGATCTCCTCAGAGGACGAGGAGGCACTCGACCGGCTCGCCCGGGCGCGTCAGCCCGACGGCGTCGTCTCTCCCGGGGCCGACTGGCCCGTGGGCATCGCGGCGCGCATCGCCGAGCGGCTCGGTGTCTTCCACCCCATCGACGGGTCGACGGGCGCGGTCGTCACGTCGAAGCTGCGGCAGCGTGAGCGCTTCGCGGCAGCAGGCGTGCCGCACGCCCGCGAGATCGCGGTCGGCCCGGGTGTCGAGCTCGCGACGGACGCTGCGGCTATGCCGTACGTGGTCAAGGCCCCCGACCGGCAGGGGCAACGCGGCCTCACGCTCGTCCGCGATCCCGGCGATCCCCTCGAGTTGGCCGCGGCCCTGGCGCTCGCCGCGGGCGAGGCGCGGTCGGGGACGGTGCTCGTCGAGGAGCTCGTCTCCGGGCCAGAGGTGACGGTCAATGCGATCGGGGTCGACGGGGCCTTCGTCCCGCTCGCCGTCACCGATCGGATCACGGCGGAACCACCCGCGTTCGGCGTGGCACTCACGCACGCCTGGCCGTCGGCGGCCGACACGGACACAGCGATCGCCGTCGCGCGGGACGCTGCGGCGGCGGTCGGCATCCGCCACGGACCGTCGTACACGCAGATCAGACTCGGGCCGGACGGGCCGCGGGTGATGGAGATCGCGGCCCGGCTGGGCGGTGGGCACGATGCCGAGCTCGTCGAGGCCGCGACGGGCGTCGACCTCAACGCGCTCGCAGTCGGCTTCGCGCTCGGCGAGACGCCTTGTGACGATCAGTTACAAGGCGGCGGCGCGAAGGCCGCAGGGGCGTGCGTGGTGTTCCTCGTCGCGCCCGAGGGGGTGCTGCACGGTGTCGAGGGCATAGAGGACGCGGAGGCCGTGAAAGGCGTGCGGTGGGTGCGGCTCTACCGGCGCCCGGGCTGGCGCTTCGGGCCGCTGCGGCGGGGCCCCGACCGCGCCGGGGCGATCCTCGTGGTGGGAGACTCCCGGGACGACGCGCTCGAGCGGGGCCGCCGTGCGGCAGAGTCCGTACGCTTCCTGGTCGATGCGGACGCGCCGTAGCACGGGTCTCGGCTTCCAGCCGCCCGCGATCGGCGAGGAGGAGATCGCAGCAGTGTCCGAGACGCTGCGATCCGGGTGGCTGACGACCGGCCCACGCGCCGCGCTCCTCGAAGACCGCCTCGCGCCCTACCTCGAGGCGGCGCACGTGCTCGCCGTCTCCTCGGGGACGGCAGCGATGCACCTCGCGCTCGTCGCGCTCGGCGTCGGGCCGGGAGACGAGGTGATCACGAGCCCCATCACGTGGCCGGCGACAGCCAACGTGATCGAGCACTGCGGCGCCACACCCGTCTTCTGCGACGTCTCGGAGGACGACCTGAACCTCGACCCCGACCTCGTGGCGGACGCCGTCGGCGCCCGCACGAAGGCGATCCTGCCGGTCGATCTCGCCGGGCAGCCCGCAGACCTCGACCCGTTGTTCGCGTTCGGACTGCCAGTGGTGGAGGACGCCGCGCACGCACTCGAAGCTCGGTACCGCGGGCGCAAGGTCGGCTCGATCGCCGACGTCACCTGCTTCTCGCTCTACGCCACGAAGAACCTCGCTGCGGGTGAGGGTGGGCTCGTCGCCACGAACGACGACGTCCTCGCCGCCGCGGTGCGCTCGATGCGCCTCACCCGCCGCGGCGACGGAGCGCGCTACGACCAGGTCTCCGCCGGCTTCAAGGCGAACCTCTCGGATGTGCACGCAGCGATTGCACTGGCCCAGTTCGACAAGCTCGTCGCGCACGCCGAGATCCGCGCCCGGCAGTTCGTGCTGTACGACGAGGGCATCGCCGATCTCGACGGCATCACGCCGCTCGCCCGCGATCCGCGGGACGAGCACGCGCGCCACCTCTACGTCGTTCGGGTCGATCCCGAGCTCGCGGGCGCCTCGCGCGACACGTACCGCGAGGCACTCGCCGACGATCTGATCGCGACGAGCGTGCACTTCCTTCCCGTCCACACTCTGACGTGGTTTCGCACGCGGCACCCGAAGCAGCCGCCGCTGCCGATCGCCGAGCGGGCGGGGAGCGAAGTGCTCTCGCTCCCCGTATCCCCGGCGCACTCCGACGACGACATCCGCGATGCGATCGACTCGCTGCGGCGCGCCCACGCCCGGCTCGCAGCATGAGCCGTCGCACCCGCATCCTGGGCACGGTCGTCCTCACGCTGGTGGCCGTCGGCTACCTCGTCTGGAAGGTCGACCTCGGACAGACGGTCGACGTCCTGCTCGAATCCGAGCCGGCGTGGGTGGTGCTCGCGATCGCGATCATGGTCGGCACGGCGCCCCTGATGGCGCTCCGCTGGAAGTGGCTGCTGGCCGCGCAGGGCATCAACGAGCACGTGCCGTGGCTCACGCGCTCGTACTACGTCTCGTACACGGTCGGGCAGTTCCTCCCCACGTCGATCGGAGGCGACGCCTCACGAATCGTGGAATCGTCCCGGCGGCATCCGGGACGCACCGCGGACCTGACCGCGATCGTCCTGCTCGAGCGCGGCCTCGGCGGGGCCGCCACGCTGGTGCTCGGGGCGGCCGGCTTCGTGCTGGCGATCGGCCACTACGACGTCAGTGCCTACATCTGGATCGAGGGGCTGCTCGTCTTCGGGACGATCGTTGTGCTGTTCGTGTTCTTCGCGCGCTCGGCGCGACCGCTGCTGGCACGGCTCCAACCGCTCCTACGGCGCCTCCGCGTCGATCGCGTGCTCCGCTCGTTCTACGAGGGAGTCCATCACTACCGCGACCACCCGCGGCTGCTGCTCGGAACGTTCGCGTACACGACGGCGCTGCAGGCGGTACGCGTGCTCGCGATCTGGGCCTGCGCGAGGGCGGTCGGCATCGAGCTCAGCCCGCGCATCTACTACGTGATGGGGCCGCTCTTCTTCCTCGTCATGCTCGTGCCCTTCACGTTGAACGGGATTGCGTTGCGCGAGGCGTTCTTCGTCAGCTTCCTCGGGTCGGTCGGCGTCCCCGCGGATCAGGCGTTCGCGGCCGGGTTCCTGTTCTTCGTCGTGGTCGTCGTCCTCGCCCTCCCCGGTGCAGCCGTGCTCCTCTACGACGGGCTTCGCGGCGGCCCCCGCAACGCCCGCGTCGAGCATGGGTGACGGTCCGACACCCGGCGTCGCCGCCGTCGTCGTCACCTACAACGGACTGCCGTGGATCGAGTCGTGCCTCGACGCCCTGCTCGGCGTGGAGACGGTCGTCGTCGACCACGGCTCCGGCGACGGCACGGTCGCGTTCGTCCGTGAACGGTATCCCGACGTACGGCTCGTCGAGCAGGAGAACACCGCGCTGTGCGCCGGGTGGAACCGCGGCGTCACGGAGACCGAGTCGGAGCTCGTGCTCGTCCTCAACTCGGACGCCTGGCTCCTCGGCGACGGGCTCGACCGTCTCGTCGACGTCGCCCGGCGCCGGCCACGGGCGGCCTGGGTCGGGCCGCGACTGCTGAACGAGGACGGCTCGCTGCAGCGGTCGGCTCGCGGCTTCCCAACGCTGTGGCGCCTGGCCACGGAGTACCTGTTCCTGCGCAAGCTCGCCCCGCGCTCGCGCGCCCTCAACGCGTTCTACGAAGGAGGATTCGAGCACGATGCGGAGCGCGTCGTCGACTGGACGATGGGTGCCGCGATGCTCGTGCGCCGCGCCGCACTCGAGGACGTCGGCCCTTTCGACGAGGACTTCTTCCTCTTCAGCGAAGAGACCGACTGGTGTTACCGGGCCCGGGCGCGCGGCTGGGACGTCGTATTCTCGCCGTCCGCGGACTGCGTGCACGTAGGCGGCGCGACGCATGGGGGCCGGCTGTTCCGTGAGAACGTCCGCGGCCACCTGCTGTTCCTCGCCAAGCACCGGGGAGCGCGGACCGCCGAACGGGCGCGGCGGCTACTGCGCGTCGCCCTGCTCATGCGTGGGGCGGTCTTCCGCGGAGAGCGGGGCGCCGGCTACCGCGAGGTTGCGGCGTGGCTCGGCTCCGGCGACGTCCCGACCTTGCTGCGGCGGGCGTGAGCGGCGTGCTCCTCTACCTGCGGCTCGCCGCAGCCACTGCCGTCGTGCTCGCTCCAGGGTGGGCGATCGCTCGAGCGCTCGGCGTGTCCGGCATGGCGGCAACGCTGGCCTGGGCGCTCGGGGCGCTGTTCGCCGCGCTCACGGTCACCTTCGCGCTGTCGGCCTCGCTCACGCTCGCGCTCGTGTTGCTGCTCGCGATCGGCCTCGCCGCATTCCCGTTCGCGCTGCGGCGCAGGGAGCGTGATCCGTGGCCTCCGCACGCGGCGGTCGCAGCCGGGCTGGGGGTGCTGCTCGGGATCATGCTGTGGCAGGTCGCGGGCGAGATCGGAGGGGACGGGTTCTTCCACCTCGCCCGCGCGCGCAAGCTCGGTGCCTTCGACGAGCTGTCACTCGACGCACTCAACGAGTTCCCGGACGGGAGCCTGCATGCCGGGTACGCGTTCCCGTTGTGGCACGGCGTCCTTGCCCTCGTGGCGAAGGTCGGAGGCGTCGACCCAACCAAGGTCGTCCTCCACCTGCCGTCCGTGCTCGCCCCGATTGCCGTGCTCGTGTGGCTCGAGGCCGGTTGGGCGCTCTTCAGGCGCGCCGGCGCCGCTGCCACGACGGCGGCGACCGCCGTTGCCTTGCTTGCCTTCGCGCCGGGTCACGGCGGCGCGTACACGTCCCTCGCGCTACCGGCGACGACGGCCCGGCAGCTGCTCGTGCCCGCGGCGCTCGCGCTGGCCTTCGCCGCCGTGCGGCGGCCGACCAAAGGGCTGCTCGCCTCGGTCGCCGCTGCGGCGCTCGCGCTTGCAGTGATCCACCCGAGCTATGCCCCGTTCCTCTGCATTCCGTTCGCCGGCTTCCTGCTCGTCCGCGTGGCCTGGACGCGACGTGACCTGCGGGCCGGGTCCCTGGCGCTCGGCGCCTTGTCTCTACCGGCCCTGGCCTTCTTCGTCTGGCTGCTTCCCGTCGTGCGTCGCACCGCGTCGGTGTCGCCCGACGAGGACGAGCGGCTACGCGCGTTCCGTCTCTACGAGGGGCAACTCGACGTCCGCTCGATCGACAGCTTCAGCGTCGTGCCGGATCTGTTCGGGCGCGCCGGGGCGGTCGCGGTTGCGGCGCTGCTGCTCGTCCCTCTCGCGGGTCTCGCGGCACGGCGGCGGTGGGCTGCCTACGTCGTCGGAGGTGCTCTCGCTGTCGCGGCGCTCACCCTGATTCCGTTCCTGTTCGCGCCGCTGACCGACGTGGTCTCCATCTCGCAGGGGCGGCGGCTCGTCGGGTTCTTCCCGTTTCCGTTCGCCGTTGCCGGCGGCATGGCGGTGCTGGCGTCGCTGCTCGGCCCACTCGTCGCTCCGCTGGCGCTCGTGGCGGGGATCGTCCTGCAGCTCACGTACGAGGGGGACTTCGAGTACCGGCTCACGACCGGGGGTCCCGCGTGGGCCACGTGGGTGGCGGTAGCTGGTGCGCTCGCGGCGCTGGCGTTCGGCTTCCTCGGACGCACGCCGCGCGAGCGAAACGCCGGGATCGCGTCAGCGCTGCTCCTGCTCCCTGTCTTCGTCGCCGGGCTCTTCTCGTGGACAGCGGACGAGTCACGTCGCCCCAGCCCGCTGTCTGCGGGTCTCGTCGCGGCCCTGCGCGACGAGGTGCCGGTGGGGGACGTCGTGTACGGCGATCCGGAGGCGAGCTACCGGATGGCGGCGTTCGCTCCCGTTCGGATCTGCGTGGCCCCTCCCGGGCATGTGGCGGACACCGCCGAGAACCGGCCGCGCGAGCGCGTGGAGGAGTTCCGGGCGTTCGCACGGACGGGCGACCTGGAGATCCCGCGCGCCTGCGGTGCCGGCTGGCTCGTCGTCGACGGCAACCGCTTCGACATCGAGCCGGGGCTGGCGCCGGCCTACGAGGACGCCCGATGGCGCCTCTACCGGCTCGGTACCGCGTCGCCGGCCGCCCCGTGAACCGGTGGTCCGGGTAGGCAGGCACCCTGCCGCGACCGATCGGGTGTCGACCCGGTAGCGTCGCGAGCGAGATGGCTATCGACCACGACCGGATAGAGCGGCATCTCCTCGACGCGCTGCGCGGGCTGTCCGTGCACCGAGCGGCGGAGCCGGCTCCGCGGGAGGCGTTGTCGGCGTGGCGGGCCCAGGTCGACAGCCGCCACTGCGACCGCGCTGCGCACCGGCTCCAGGAGGACGGCCACGGCTTCTACACGATCGGCTCGTCCGGGCACGAGTCGAACGCGCTCGTCGCGTTGGCCCTCCGCGTGACCGATCCGGCGCTCCTCCACTACCGCTCGGGCGGCTTCTACCTCGCGCGGGCGGGTCAGGCCGGACACGACGGCGTCCCCGACATCCTGCTCGGGATGACCGCCGCGGTGGATGAGCCGATCGCCGGCGGCAGGCACAAGGTCTTCGGTCATCGCGAGCTCGCGGTCATCCCGCAGACGTCGACGATCGCATCGCACCTGCCGCGCGCCGTCGGCGTCGCCTTCACCATCGACCGCGCCCGGAAGCTCGGCGTGCGGTGCGCGTGGCCTGACGACGCCGTCGTCGTCTGCAGCTTCGGCGACGCCTCCGTCAACCACGCTACGGCCCAGGCAGGGCTGAACACGGCTGCGCATTGCGCCCACCAGCGGCTGCCGCTCCCACTACTCGTGGTCTGCGAGGACAACGGCTGGGGCGTGAGCGTTCCCACGCCGACGGGGTGGACCGAGTCGGCGTTGCGCTCGCGGCCGGCGCTTCGGTACGAGCGCGTCGCCGGCGACGACCCGGTCGCACTGCTCGCTGCCGCCCGCGACCTCGTGGGCTGGGTGCGCGAGACACGCCGCCCGGCGATCCTGCACCTGGACACCGTGCGCTTCCTCGGGCATGCGGGCGCCGACGTCGAGGCCGCGTACCGGACGCCCGCCGAGCTGCGGGCCGACCTGAGGCGCGACCCCCTGCTCGCGACCGCGCGCTGGCTGGTCGCCGCGGGCGAAGCGACCGGGGAGGAGCTCGCAGCCGACTACGTCGTCAGCCGCGAGCATGTCGAGGAGCACGCGAGGGAGGCGGCTCAGCGGGCTCGACTCGAGTCGGCCGCCGCCGTGATGGCCCCTCTCGCGCCGCGGACCCCTGCCCGTGTGGCCGAGTTGGCAGAGCGCCAGCCGCCCGGAGGGCTCGAGCCGCTGACCCTCGCGCAGGCGATCAACGCAGCGTTGTTCGAAGCGCTCGACTCGTACCCGGAGACGCTCCTCTTCGGCGAAGACGTGGCGAACAAGGGCGGCGTCTACGGCGTGACACGCGGGCTGCATGCGCGGTTCGGTGCCGCCCGGGTCTTCGACACGCTGCTCGACGAGACCTCGATCCTCGGTCTTGCGCTCGGCTCCGCGATCAGCGGGTTCCTGCCGATCCCCGAGATCCAGTATCTCGCGTACCTCCACAACGCAGAGGACCAGCTTCGCGGCGAGGCGGCGACGCTGCAGTTCTTCTCGCAGGGTGCGTACCGCAACGGGATGGTCGTGCGCATCGCCGGGTACGGCTACCAGCGTGGCTTCGGCGGTCACTTCCACAACGACGACGCCGTCGGTGTGCTCCGTGACATCCCGGGGATCGTGATCGCGTCGCCCGCGCTGCCCGACGACGCCGCAGCGATGCTCCGCACGTGCCTGGCCGCGGCGAGGGTCGACGGCAGCGTCTGCGTCTTTCTCGAGCCGATCGCTCTCTACCACGCGCGTGACTTGCACACCGACGGCGACGGACGGTGGACGGCTGCGACGACGGGTGTGCATGTGCCGCTCGGCTCAGCCCGAACGCACGGCGACGGTGACGACCTGACCGTCGTCACGTCGGGAAACGGCCTCTACCTCTCGCTGCGGGCGGTGCGCCGGCTCGCGGAGCGGGGGGTACGCGCCCGCGTGGTCGACCTGAGGTGGCTCGCCCCGTTCCCGCTCGATGACGTCCTGCGCGAGGCGCGGGCGACAGGTCACGTCCTCGTCGTCGACGAGACGCGGCGCACCGGGGGGGTCTCGGAAGGCGTGGTCGCGGAGTTGCTCGACGCGGGGTTCGCAGGTCGTATTGCGCGCGTGGCGAGCAAGGACTCGTTCGTCCCGCTCGGGCACGCCGCTCGGTTCGTGCTCGTCTCGGAGCAGGAGATCGAGGACGCCGCCCTCGCTCTCGTCGGTCGCGGCGACTGAGATCGCGCCCCCGGCAGCAGTACCATCGCCCACGATGAAGGCGCTCATCGTCAGCTTCTACTTCCCGCCCGCGGCGGGCGGCGGTGTGCAACGACCGCTGAAGATCGCCCAGTACCTGCCCGCGCTCGGTGTGGAGACCCACGTGCTCGCCCCCGACGACCCGCGCTGGGTGCATCGCGACGACGGCGTGCGCCTCCCGACCCAGGCGTGGGTGCATCGCGCCCGCTACGTCGGGCCCGGCGGGCGCAAGCCCGCGGAGGAGCTGCACGGGAAGGAGGGCGTCGAGCGGGCGGTCACGCAGGCGCGCCTGCTGGGGCGGCGGCTGATCGTGCCCGACGAGAACGCGAGCTGGGCGCTGACCGCGGTGCCGTCGGCGATCAAGCTCGTCCGCGAGCACTCGATCGACGTCGTGATCACGACGTCGCCGCCCGGATCGGTGCACCTCGTGGGCGCCGCCGTGAAACGGGTCACGGGAGCCCGCTGGATCGCAGACGTCCGGGACTCGCTGACCACCCACGTTCACCGTCGAGCGGACACGGTGGCGACGCGGGTCAAGGAGCGCCTGCGGGGGAGCACCGCGCACCTCGTCGCCTCCTCTGCAGACGCGGTCGTCTGCGTGGCCGACTTCATCGCCGACGAGATGCGTGGGCTCGAGCCGCGCGGTGAGGTCTGCGTGATCGCGAACGGCTGCGACTTCGACGACGTCGCCGGGCTGGCGTATCGGCCGGGCGAGCGGATGCGGATCACGCACACGGGCAGCTTCTTCGGGAAGCGCGACCCGCGGCCATTTCTCCAGGCGCTCGCGGACGCCGACCTCGACATCGACGCGCGCTTCCTCGGCGACTTCCGCACCGCCGACCGCGAGTGGGCCGAGGCGCTCGGTCTCGGCGATCGCCTGCAGCTGATCCCGTATGCGCCGCGCGCGACGTCGCTCGCGCTGCAACGCGACTCCGAGGCGCTGCTGCTGCTGATCCCGGAGGCCGGGGGGCGGGGACGCGGTGTGCTCTCCGGCAAGGTGTTCGAGTACCTCTCGGTGCGGCGGCCCGTGCTGGCGCTCGTGCCCGAGGGAGGCGCCGCGGCAGAGCTGCTCGAGGCGACCGGCGCCGGGCCGGTCGTCGCGCCGGACGACGTGACCGGGATCCGCGCGGCATTGACCGGGCTCCACGGCCGCTTCACAGACGGTGGCCTGCCCGACCTCGAGCTCACGCCCGAGTGGGAGCGGCGCCTGTCGCGCCGCGCTCGGGTCGAGGAGCTCGTGGAGCTGATGGAGCGCCTGGTGTGACCGCGCGCGCCCGAGCACCGATCGTCGAAGGCCTGTTCTTCGCGACGGTGATCACGGTCACGTTCGCCAAGCTGCAGTGGGAGGTGGCGGGCACGCTCTCGCTCTCCGACGTCCTCACCGCATTGTTCCTCGTCGCCTTCGCGCTGCACCGCCTCGAGGGCTTCGACGGCCGGCTCGCCCGCTGTGCCCTGGCCGCCGGGCTGTTCTTCGCCGCTTTCGGCGCCGTCTACCTGCTCGGCTACTTCAACCTCGACACGGCGCAGTCACTCGACCAGTGGACGAAAGGGATGGTCAAGTTCGTGCTCCACTTCGCCTTCCTCGTCGCAGGGCTCGCGCTCGTGGTGCGACGTGGTGAGCGGTTCTACTGGCTGACGCTCGCTGCGTTCTGCCTCGGCATCGGCTTGAACGCCGTCTACGGCGTCGCTCAGCTTGCGATTGCGGAGCTCACGGGCGGCAACCTCGACGCCGCGTTCGTACATCCGATCACCGGCGGCGCCAGCCGCATCAACGTCTTCGGGGCGATCGAGGGGGCGAGCGTGTACCGACCGAACGCGCTCACCGGCGATCCCAACCACCTGGGCATCGAGCTGATCGTGCCGCTGCTCGTGCTGCTCCCCATCTACCTGCGGCTGGAACGCGGGCACCGGTTGCGCACACCGCTGATGCTCGGGCTCGCCTTCGGTCTCGTCGTGGAGTTGGCGACGCTGTCCCGCAGCGGCCTGGTCGGGCTCGCCTGTGGCCTGGCGGTGCTGGCGATCCCCTACCGTCGCAGGTTCCTGTCGGCCCGCTTCCTCGTTCCTCTTGGTGCGGTTGCCGCCCTCGTGCTCGCCGTGATCCTCTCGCGGGCTGACTTCTTTCTCCAGGTCCTTCGCACCCGCGTCAACACCGAGGGCAGCAGCGCGTCCACGCACTTCTTCGTCTACGAGTTCATCCCGGACGTCCTCGCGCAACACCCGCTGCTCGGTCTCGGCTTGAACAACTTCTCGGTCTACTTCGAGTTCGTCACGGGGCGGACAGACTTCGGCCCGCACTCGTTCTACGTCGCGCTCTTCGTCGAGACCGGCCTCGTGGGGGCGCTCGTGTTCGGTGCCTTCATCGTCTACCTCTTCCGCCGCCTCGCGCTGGCGCGCAGGGTCGGCCGAGCGCTGGCGACCGCCGGCGACACCGTCGCCGCCCGTGTGCGGCCGCTCGCGTGGGGCCTGACGGCGGCGCTCGTCGGCACGCTCGCCGCCAACGCCTTCTACCTCACGATCAGCTTCTACTACTTCTTCGTCGTCGCCCTGCTCGCAATCGCTCCCGCGGCGGTGTTCGGGCGACGGCTCGCCGGATGAAGATCGTCGTGCTGACGACGTCGTACCCTCGGTCCGAGGGCGACGTCGCCGGGGTCTTCGTCCGTGACGCGGTCGAGCGGCTGCGTGCCTCCGGCGTAACGGTCGAGGTCGTCTCGCCCGCGTCTTTCAGGCACTACGGCATCGCCTACGGCGACGGCGTCCTCAACAACCTGCGGCGCCGGCCGTGGCTCGCGCTCGGACTGCCGCTCTTCTTCGTCTCGTTCGCGCGCGCCGCCCGTCGCGCCGCCCGTGACGCGGACCTCGTGCATGCCCACTGGATCCCGAGCGGCATTCCCGCTCTCGCGACGCGGAAGCCCGTCGTGCTCCAGCTGTGGGGCTCGGACGTGGCCCTGGCGAAGCGCCTGCCTCGCCTGCTCGGCTGGGTGGTGCGCCGTGCCCGTCTCGTCGTCTGCGCGTCGTCGGCACTCGCCACCGACGCCCGCGAGCTCGGTGCCCGGGACGTCAGGATCATCCCCGGCGCTATCGCGATGCCGGCGGCGCTACGCGTGCCCGACCAGCCGCCCCACGTCCTCTACGTCGGCCGACTCTCGGAGGAGAAAGGGATCCGCGAGCTGGCTGCGGCGGCGAGCGACCTCCCGCTCGTCGTCGTCGGCGACGGGCCGCTGCGCCCGCTGCTCCCGCAGGCCGTCGGCTTCGTTCCACATGCAGAGCTGGGCCCCTGGTACGAGCGGGCCGCGGTCGTCGTCGTCCCGTCGCGCCGCGAGGGGTACGGGATGGTCGCCCGCGAGGCGATGGCCTACGGGCGCCCTGTGGTGGCGACCGCAGTCGGTGGGCTCGTCGACGCGGTGGAAGACGGCGTCACGGGGCTGCTCGTGCCCACGGGCGACGAGACGGCCCTGCGGGCGGCCATCGAGCGGTTGCTCGGCGACGCCGAGCTCCGCGAGCGCCTCGGTGCGGGCGCGCGCGCCCGCGCGGAGGCGTCGTTCTCCGGGTCGAGCGAGTCCGCGGCGATGCTCGCCGCGTACCGCGACGTACTCAGCTGACGCCGCGCCCCACCGCGTCCTCGCCGCGCGACGACTGCCCGCGCCGCCAGTACCATCGCAACGTGCGGGAGCTTCGGATCGGGGACCGGCGGATCGCGGACGACGGCGACGTCTACGTGATCGCCGAGATCGGCCACAACCACCAGGGCAGCGTGGAGCGGGCGAAGGAGCTCTTCCACGCCGCGCACGACTGCGGTGTCGATGCGGTCAAGCTGCAGAAGCGCGACAACCGCGCGCTCTTCACCTCCGAGCTGTTCGACCAACCCTACGATCACGAGAACAGCTTCGGCGCCACGTACGGCGAGCACCGCGAGGCGCTCGAGCTCGGGCACGACGCGTACGTCGAGCTGCAGGCCTACGCGCGTGAGCTCGGGCTCGGCTTCTTCGCGACTGCGTTCGACGTGCCCAGCGCAGACTTCCTGGCCGAGCTCGACGTGCCCGCCTTCAAGATCGCGTCGGGCGACATCACGAACATACCCCTGCTGCGGCACGTGGCGTCGTTCCACAAGCCTGTGATCGTGTCCACCGGCGGCGCGACGATCGACGACGTCGATCGTGCGGTCGATGCGGTTCGCGCGTTCGACACGCCGTTGTGCCTGCTCCAGTGCACGGCCGCGTACCCGGCGGCGGTGGAGGACCTCAACCTGCAGGTGATCGCGACCCTTCGCGAGCGCTACCCCGACGTCGTCGTCGGGCTGTCCGATCACCAGGACGGGATCGCCATGTCGCTCGTCGCGTACATGCTCGGTGCACGCGTGATCGAGAAGCACTTCACACTCAGCCACACGTGGAAGGGCACCGATCACGCGTTCTCGCTGATGCCGGAGGGGATGCGCAAGCTCGTGCGCGACCTCCGGCGCGTGCCGGACGCCCTCGGTGACGGTGTCAAGCAACCGCTCGAGATCGAGGTGAAGCCCCTCCAGAAGATGGGCAAGAAGCTCGTCGCGGCTCGGCCGCTGCCGCTCGGGTACGAGCTCTCAGAAGGGGATCTCGTGGCCCGTTCGCCCGCCGACGGCGGGCTCCCTCCCTACGAGCTCGAGGCGCTGCTCGGCCGGCGCCTCGTCCGGCCACTCGCAACCGACGAAGCGATCGGCCACGACGACGTCGAGCCCGTCTCGGAGCTCGAGCCAGCGGCCCGGGCGACGCGGAGGGGCACGTGACCGACCCCGCCGCGCTCGGAGCCCTGCGGCTGGCCGTCTTCGACTTCGACGGCGTGTTCACCGACAACCGCGTCTGGGTCACCGAGCACGGCGAGGAGGCCGTTGCCTGCTGGCGCGGCGACGGCATCGGCCTACGCCGGCTCGAGTCCGTGGGCGTGGAGCCGCTGATCGTGTCCAGGGAGCCGAACCCCGTGGTCGCGGCCCGCGCGCGGAAGCTCCGCGTCGAGTGCGCCCACGGCGTCGAGCACAAGCTGGAGGTCGTCCAGGCCCATGCCGAGCGGCGAGGCGTCGAGCTGACCGAGACGGCCTTCGTGGGCAACGACGCGAACGACGCCGACTGCCTTCGCGCAGTCGGCGTACCCGTGGTTCCCGCCGACGCCTGGCCCGAGGTCGTCCCGCTCGCGGCGTGGGTGCTGGAGCGCGAGGGTGGACGCGGCTGCGTGCGGGAGTTCTGCGACGCGGTTTGGCGGGCACGAGGGGGTGACGGGACCTGAGCGATCCGCTGTTCGCTCTCGAGGGCCGCGTCGCCGTGGTCACGGGTGGCTTCGGGCAGCTCGGCGCGGAGCTGGCAGCCGCGCTGCACGCGCGAGGAATGCGCGTGGCGATCGTCGACGTCTGTGCGGAGCCACGGGCGGGCGTCGCGGATCTGGCGCCGGGCCTGACGGAGGGTGGGATCCGCCACTTCGCTGCCGACGTCACCGATCGGGAGGCGCTCGAGGGCGTCCTGAACGATGTCACAGAGGCGTGGGGAGCCCCCCACGTGCTCGTCAACGCCGCGGCGATCGACACTCCCCCGGACGCGCCCGCGGACGAGGTCGGCCCGTTCGAGGACGTTCCTTTCGATGCGCTCGAGCGCGTCGTCGACGTCAACGTGCTCGGCACGCTCCTCCCGTGCCAGGTCTTCGGCGCTGCGATGGCGCGCGCGAGGCGCGGCTCGATGATCAACGTCGCGTCCGTCTACGGGCTGGTGTCGCCGGACCAGTCCCTGTACGACTTCCGCCGCGAGCGCGGGGAGGTGTTCTTCAAGCCCGTGGCCTACGCCGTTTCCAAGTCGGCGATGCTCAACCTCACCCGGTACCTCGCCACCTACTGGGGCGCCAGCGGCGTGCGTGTCAACACGCTGACGCCGCACGGTGTCGCCGACGGGCAGCCGGCACCGTTCGTCGAGGCGTTCGCCCGCCGCTCCCCTCTGGGCAGGCTGATGGAGGCGCGCGAGGCCGTCGGCGCGGTCGTCTTCCTCGCCTCCGACGCGTCGTCGTACGTGACCGGAGCGAACATCGTCGTCGACGGCGGCTGGACCGCCTGGTGATCCCGGCGGACGTCCCGAACCTGATCGGCGGTGAGGCTCGGCCCGCGGCGTCCGGGGAGTGGCTCGACAAGCATCGCCCTGTCGACGGCACGCTGCTCTGCCGCCTCGCGCGCTCGGGTGCCGACGACGTCGCCGCCGCTGTGGACGCGGCGCGTGCGGCGCAGTCCGGCATGGGCGGAGCGATTCGGTCGTCGCGCGCGGCGACCTCGTGCGCGAGCTCGCGCTTGCGCTGCGCGACCGGCGCGAGGAGGCCTCGGCCGTCGTGGCCGAGGAGACCGGGAAGTCGCTCGAGCTGGCGCGCGGCGAGACGGACGCCGCCGTCGAGATGGGCCTCTTCGTGGCCGGCGAGGGACGGCGCTTCTACGGGCGCACGACCACGTCGAGCACACCGCAGCGCTCGGTTTTCACGATCCGCCGGCCCGTCGGCGTCGCCGGCGCTGATCATCTCCTTCAACACGCCGCTGCCGAACGTCGCCTGGAAGGTCGTTCCCGGCGCATCTCTGCGGGCAACGCAGCCGTGCTCAAGCCCTCCGAGGACGCACCTGCCTCCGCGTGCGTTCTTCGCCGAGCTGGCGCGAGAGGTCGGTCTGCCGCCGGGGTTGCTCAACGTCGTGCAGGGCGTCGGTGCCGAAGCGGGCGCGGCGCTCGTCGAGCACCCCGGACGTCGACCTCGTCAGCTTCACCGGCTCCGCCGAGACGGGGCGTCGCATCAACGAGCGCGCCGGCGCGACGTCTGGCCAAGATGTGTCTCGAGCTCGGCGGCAAGAACGCGCTCGTCGTGTGCGACGACGCCGACCTCGACGCGGGCAGTCCGCTGGACGCGTGGCCTCGGCCTTCTCGAACGCGGGCCAGCGCTGCGCGGCGGCGAGCCGGATCGTCGTGCTTCGACGCCGTCTGCCGACGCGTTCCGCGAGCGGCTCGTCGGCCGAGGCGAACGTCGGCTCGAGCACGCAGCCGGTGATCAGCGAGGCCGCCTGCGGTTCGAATCGTGGCCGCCGTTGCTGCCGCCGTCGCGGGCGGTGCCACGGTGCTCTGCGGCGGCGAGCGCCTCGACCGGCCCGGGCTCTGCGTCGCCCCGACCCTCGTCGACGGCGTCGGGCCGCTCTGACGACCTGTCCCGCACGGAGCTCTTCGGCCCGGTGGCGGCGCTCTACCGGTCGCGGGGACCTCGACGAGGCGGTCGCGCTTGTCAACGACTCGCCCTACGGGCTCACGGCGGCGATCCACACTGCCAGCCTCCACCGGGCGATGCGCTTCGCCGAGCGGGCCGAGGCGGGTGTCGTCGTCGTCAACGCCGGCACGCACGGCTGCGAGCCGCACATGGGCTTCGGTGGCGTCAAGCAGTCGGGCACGGGCTGGAAGGAGGCGGGCGTCGAGGCGCTCGACGTGTACTCGGACACCCGGTACGTCAACCTCGTCAGTCCGACCCGTCGCTGACGTGAGCCCCACGGTCGCGGTGCTCGGCGTCGGCGCCGTCGGCGCGCGCGGTGGCGGCGCGCCTCGCGTCGACCGGCACGCACGTGATCTGCGTCTGCCGGCGAGACGTCCGCCGCGACGATCCGCACGCGCGGTATCGAGTCGGAGACGCCGGGCGGTGTCATCCACGCACGGCCCGACGTCACGGCGCTCCTGCGCGAGCCCGTCTCCCTGCTCGTGGTCGCGGTCAAGGCTCCGGCGCTCGAGGAGGCGCTCGGGCGCGTCGAGCCGTCCGCCGTGGCAGACGGCGTCGTGGTGCCGCTGCTCAACGGGCTCGAGCACCCAGAGGTGATCCGGCAGGCGCTCGGTGCCCGCGTCGCGCCCGGCACGATCGCACGCTTCTCGGGCGAGGCGACGGCGCCCGGACGGGTCGTCGAGCGGCGCCGGCACGCCGCTCGTCACGGCTGCGCAGCCGGGACCTCGCGCCCGACGTGGTGAAGGATCGCGCTGCGCCCTCTCGTCGAGGCCGGCATCGACGTCGCTCGTCGGCGACGACGAGCGAGGCGTGCTGTGGGAGAAGGTGCGCCCGGCTCGCACCGCTCGCCGCAGCCACGGCAGCCAGCGGTCGCACCGTCGGCGAGCTGCGCACGGACGTCCTGTGGCGGCGCGGCTTGGAGTCGGCGATCGAGGAGGCCGTCACGGTCGCTGCCGCGGACGGTGTGCCGCTCGAGACCGCCGATCAGTGGGCGATCATCGACGCCATGCCCGAGGCGGCCTCCACCTCCACGGCGCTCGACATCACCGCGGGCGACCGTCCGAGCTCGACGCGATCGCCGGCTCGGTGCTGCGCGCAGCCGCTCGCGGCGGCGTTCCTTGCCCGACGCTGGCTGCTCTCGTGGCAGAGGCGGAGGGCGGGCGATGACGACTGCGATCGCACTGATCGGGGCGCGTTCCGGCTCGGAACGGGTGCCCGGGAAGAACATCCGGCCGCTCGCCGGCCATCCGCTGCTCGCGTACGCGATCGCGACCGCGAAGGCGTCCGGCGTCTTCGACCGGGTGCTGGTCTCCACGGACAGCGAGGAGATAGCGGACGTCGCGCGCTGGTACGGCGCGGACGTCCCGTTCCTGCGCCCCCCCGAGTACGCGTCCGCCACCTCCCCGGACATCGAGTGGATCCGTGGACGCTCGAGCTGCTCCCCGAGAGCTACGACCTGTTCGGCATCGTCCGCGCCACCAACCCGTTCCGCGGGCCCGGACGTGATCCGGAGGGGGCTCGAACAGCTGCTCGCCACCGCGGAAGCGGACTCGATCCGGGCCGTCGAGCCCGTGAAGCAGCATCCCGGCAAGATGTGGGTGCTCGACGACGACGGCCGCACGATGCGCCCGCTGCTCGACCAGTCGCACCTCGATGTCGCCTGGCACGCGGGCCAGTACCAGGCGCTTCCCCTCGTTCATTCGCAGAACAGCGCGCTCGAGATCGCGTGGACACGTGTCGTCATGGAAACGGGAACACGTGAGGGGAGACGTGCTCGCGCCGTTCCTGACCGAGGGCTACGAGGGGTTCAACGTCGACGACGAGGACGACTGGGAGCGGGCCGAGGCGCTCGTCGCGAGCGGGCGCGCGTCGCTGCCGACCGTCGACGTCGAGCCGTACCGCGGATCCGGCTGATCGAGCCCCTGCGCAGCGTGTCACTCGACGGGGAGCAGCCGCCACCCGTCGGGGATCACGATCTCGTGCGCGAGCAGTCTCGGACGGTCGGACGGGAAGATCGTGAGCCGGTGGATCGAGGCGAAGTCGGTCAGGCCCGCGAACGGGCTGGTCGGGTCGTACAGCGGGAACGAGTCGTCATCGTCGTCGGTCAGGGCGATGCGAGGGAGCTCGGCTCGTCCGTCGGCAACCTCGGGGAGATGTGCGCAGGGCAGGAACGGGCGATGAAGCGGTGCGACGAGGCTCGGCGCCTTGCGATCCTGCAGGAGCGTGTCCAGTGGCGCGCTGCGGTAGCCGACCGCGGGGCCGAGGGCGAGCCGATCCTCGAACTCGTCCGACCGGAGACGGAGCCGGATCGCGTCGGCTCCCTGAGGTCGCGAGGTGAGGCGGCCGATCGGTGCGATCGACCAGGCGGCGGTCAGCCGCTCGGGGACGGTGTGCTCGGACGTCGTCAGCGTGACGACGCCCCGTGTCCGTGGGTCGAACCGTCCCCACTCGACCATGACGTGCTCGGTGCCGAGCGTCCGGCCGAACACCTCGGCGCCGAGGAGGTGCGCGGGGAGCGTTCGCCGCGGCAGTCCGTACCAGCCGGTCGACGCCTCCGTACCGCTCTGCGCGTGTGCCACCGGGAAGACGTCGAGGCTGCCGGCGGGGCGGTCAGGGATCCACGACGGTGGGTCGGGGGCGACGATCTCCGAGAACTGCTTCAGCGGCGTCACCGAGCCGGGTACCGTCGCTCGGAGCTCGGAAGCCAGCCCACACGATGAATCGCCCACGAGCGCCTCGACGTTCTGGCGGGTGAACGTCCAGCCGTCCGTGGCGAACGCGTCCGAGACGAGCACGAGCGTCGTCACCGTCATCGCCGGGGCGAGCATGGCCACGACCAGCCAGCGGGCGACCGACGTGCCCGCATCGGCCAAGCCCGCCTTCCCCGCGCGGCTCAGCCACCAGAACGTGATCCCGAGGAGCACGGCGGCGGTGCCCAGTAGCGCCCACGTCGTGGCTGAGAGCCTCGTGTTCCAGAGGTCTGCGTCCCACGCGTCGGCGCTGACGAGGTCGAAGGCGCCCCAGTTTCGCACCGGCTCCCAGGACCACACCGTCACCGTCGCCACGACCGCGATGGCGAGGACAAGGCGCACGCCCGCGCCGCGCTCGCGTCGCGCGAGCTCCCCGGCGAGCACGGCCGCCTCGGTAGCGACGGCGACCGCCGCCAGGGCGCTCAGCGCGCCGAAGTGCCAGATCCACTTGCTCGGGGTCACCGTGAGAAGCACGATTCCCAGTGCGAGTGCAGGGGAGGCGACGTTCGTCGCCTGGGGATACCTTCGGCCGCGGCGCGTGACGAAGCCGACGACGGCGAGCACGAGCAGGGCCGCGGCGAGTCGTCGCAGCTGTGGCGCGCTGGCGAGGTCAGCCCAGCGCCCGATCTCGGCTCGCCACTCCCAGTCGTGTTGGTCGACGTCGCCGATCACCGTCGCCTGATCCCTGCGAGCGGCCAGGTCGGCGTCCATGAACGCGAGGAGCACCGTGGTCGTGCCGGCGACGACGACCGAGGTGGCGATCGCAGTCCAGCCGCCGAGGCCGCGCCGCCGTGCCCGCCGGAGGATCTCCGGGCCGACGATCAGCACGGGCGCCAGCGCGACGACGCCGGCCGGGTGCGCGGCCAGCGAGAAGCCGATCGCCACGCTTGCGACGGCGGCTGGACGTTCCAGAGCGGCTCTGTCACCGGCGATCACGAGCGCACAGGCAAGCGTCACGACGACGAGGAGTGAGACGACGGGCTCGGGTCGCAAGGTCATGCCCCACGCCATCGCCAGGCAGCCATAGGCCGCGGCAAGCCCCCACACGAGCGCGGGCCGCGTATCCGTGCCCTCCCGCGAGCGGGTGAAGCACCAGCGCGCCACGCCCCACCCGACGATCAGCGTCAGCGTCACCGGGAACCTCTCGATCACGAGCTCGGGCGCTCGTGTCGTGACGTGGTGGCTGAGCCACTCGAACCACGTGCCGAGCGGCAGGTTGACGCCGTAGAGGTCGTAGTAGTTGGAGAACCCGCCCGAGAAGGCGGCGTTCTCCTGCCGTACCTCCGCCCAGCCGTCGTCGTAGAAGGGGGGGGCGAGCACCGTCCACCCGAGCAGGCCGGTGACGACGACGCCGTCGACGGGTCGCAACGCGGCCGCCAGGCGGCGTGCCCGCCGGGCAGCTTGGGTGCCGCCTGGTGCCCTCCACAGAACGACGAGGGCGACGGCGAGCAGGACGAACGAGGCGACGCGGACGCTCATCTGCGCACCGCTCGGATGGGAGTCCTGCGGGACCGGCACGACCGTTACGCGCAGTTCGGTGACGTGCCGGAGATCGACCTCGGATACGAACCCCGTGACTCTCGGCCGCCCGTCGAGCATTCCGTCCGTGAAGCCGTCACTCGTCCCGCCATGCGCGGTGAACGAGTCCTCGGTGACGTCGAGGACGATGGGGCACGGGCCAGACGCGACGGCATTCGCACCGTGAGAGAGCGTGACCAGCGGCGTATCGCCGACCGAGACTCTGTAGCTCCCCCGCGAGAGGACGATGCGGAGGCCGTCCGTGGAGGCGGTTGCGAGGACGAGAGAGGACCGGGGGCGCGGCAGCATGCGTGGTGGCTCGCAGGGCAACGCCACGGTGATCCGCTCGACGGTGCCGCGGTTGACCAGCAGCGGCGCGACCCAGCCCATGCTCGGCGCGCTGTCTGTCACCTCCGGCGGCGGCCAGGAGTAGGCGACCCGCTCCGGGACCGCAGGCAGGACCGCGCCGACCGCTGCGAGCACGGCGGCCGCGAGAGCCAGTCCGAACGCGACGCCCTGCCGCCCCGCTCTCCGGAGCAAGGGCGTCAGTCGGTCAACGCCCGGGGGCAATCCGGTTGCGCTCGCCGGCGATCGTCTGGAAGTCCAGCTCGACGTCGGAGATGACCGGCGAGCGCTTGCCCGTGCTCCCCAGTGGGATCTCGTCGACCAGTTCGACGTCGATCCGGGTGTCGGCCCCGGTGAATGTGCTCAGGGTCGCGGTCAGCTCGGCCATCCCCGCCTCGTTGTACTGCACGTTCGGGACGACGCGCAGCGTGAACGCCCCGGGCTCCCGTTGGTAGACCTGGTAGAAGCGGATCAGGTGCTCGTAGTCCTTCATCAGGTGAGCGAAGAACGTTCCCGGGAGCCACGTCCCGTCGGCGCACACGACGATCGCCTGCGTGCGGCCGTCGATCGAGCCGATGCGTGAAAGGTTGCGGCCGCACGGGCAGGGAGCCCCGTTGTCGACCGCGACCGCGAGGTCGCCGATGCGGTAGCGGATCAGCGGCACCGAGTAGTTGTTGAGATCGGTGACGACGACCTCCCCGGTCTCCCCGGGCTCGGCCGGGCGCCCGTCGACCAGGATCTCGACGATGTAGCTCTCGTCCATCACGTGGTGGTCGCGGGCAGCCTCGCACTCGTAGGCGATGCCGGAGAACTCGCGGCTGCCGTACTTGTCGAACACGCGGGTGCCGAAGGCATCTTCGATCACCGCTCGCGTGTGCTCCGGGAGCATCTGCGCGGACGACATCATCGCGCGTGGTCGGAAGCCGGGATCTCCACCCTGCTTCACGTACGTGGCCAGGAAGTTGAGCGACTCCGCGTAGCCGTCGACAAGGACGGGATCCCACTCGCGGAGCTCCTGCAGGTACGACTCGAGCGTCTCCGGCGAGATCTCGAAGGCGGGCACGAAGCGCCGCCGCAACAGGGCGGCGTCGATTCGCTCGCGCATCTGCTGTGTGCGGTTCATGCCGATCGTCTGGTGCCACAGGCGTGCCTGCCGATCGCCCATGCGCCATCCGGTCCACTCCAGGGCCCGGAGCGTGGTCGCGAAGCGCATCTCGAGCTGGTACCGGTCGGCGTAGGTGACGAACGGCTCCCCGGTCGAGCCGCTCGTCCTCACGCGGAGCATGTCCCGCTTGCGGTGGTCGTCGGCGAACAGGTCGAAGTGGAGCCTCTTGCGCACGGTGTCCTTCGTGAGCAGGGGCATACGCCCCAGATCCGCCGGCGACGGGATGTCGGCCGGGTGGATGCCGGCCGCGTCCATCACTTCTCGGTAGTAGCGGACGTGCGAGTAGGCGTGCTGGAGCAGTCGCGTGAGCTTCTGGGCCTGCAACCCGTCGAGCTCAGAGCGGCTCGCCCGCTCGCTCTGCTTGAGCTGGAGGTACAGATCGCGCGTCCGGCGCGTGATCTTCCACGTGTGCAGGGGCAGCGTCGAGAAGTACGTCTCGAAGAGGAGCCGCCGCGCGCCCCGATACGGATGTGGTGCCGACGGCCGCGACGCGGATACCGGCCCGATGCTCGCGCGGTGCGGATGGCGGGTGAGGCCGTACTCGGCGATCGCCTGCGGGAAGTCGGCTAGTGCCCGAGCGGACGTCTCCCACGCGCTGTGGGCCAGGAACGACGTCCCTGCCCGGCGACTCTCGAACAGCGTCTCCACCTCGAGCACGCGGTAGCCCTTGGCCCGTGCAGCGACGCCGAGGAACGTCTGGAAGTACCGGTACTTCCGCCGGTGGCCGATCACGTCGGCCACGACCGATCGCGGGCCGAGGACGAACCCCGACTTCGAATCCTTCGCACGCTGACGGAACGTTGCATTCAACAGCAGGTTGAGGCCGCGCGAGAACACGAACCGGGAGTCGCGCTCGCGTGCGATGCTCGAACGGGTCCCCTGCGCGAGGTCGGCGCGGGACTCCATCAGCCTCTCGTAGAGCGTGACCACCTCCTCCGGTGGGTTCTGGAGATCGGCGTCGATCAGGCAGACGTAGCGACCGCGCGCGGCGTTCACCCCCGTGCGCCAGCCGGCGGGGATACCGCTGTTCGTGGCGTGTCGAATGCCTACGACCGCGTGGCCGAACCGCTCCTGCAGCTCCGCGATCGCGGCCCACGTCCTGTCCGCCGAGCCGTCGTCGACGAGGACGACTTCACTACGGATCCCAGCCGCGGCGGTCGCCCCGAGCACGCGCTCGGTGAGGGCGCCGACGTTCGCCTCCTCGTCGAGGCATGGTGCGACGACCGAGAGATCGACGCTCACTGGCTCCATGTTCGTGCCAGGCCCTCCGGAAGGTTGACGGACGCCCGCCACCCTAGCGTCTCGCGGGCGCGCGTGACATCCCCGAAACGGGTCGTTCCGGCCGTCCAGTCCGGGGGGGCGTGGACAGGAACCAGCTCCGACCCGCACGTCTCGAGCATGAGCTCGGTGAGATCGTTGATCGATACGGCCCTGCCCGATCCGAGGTTGAGCATGTGACCGTCGCTCGACCCGTCGGCCATCTTCAGCAGGCCGTCGACGCAGTCGGACACGAAGAAGTAGTCGAGAGCCTGCTCGCCGTCCCCGTTGACCACCGGTGGCAGTTCCTCGCGCAACCGCTCGAAGTTCTTGAGGATCACGGATCTGTAGCCCCCTTCCGCGAACTGGCGGGGGCCGTAGACGAAGAACAGGCGCGCCACGGCCCAGCGCATCCCGTGATCGTGGCCCGCGGTACGCAGGAGGTGCTCGCCCGCGAGCTTCGACACGCCGTACGTCGTCCACGGCGCCGGCACGTCCGTCTCGCGCATCGGCTCCGGGCCCAAGGCCCCGTACGCATAGAGCGAGGACGTGAACACGGTCTTCGCCACGCCCGCCCGGGCGGCAGCTTCGAAGAGTCGCTGCGTCCCGTCCACGTTCACCGTGAGCACCCTCTCCGGCGTGGCGCGCGACGAGTTGTACTTCTCCGCGGCGAGATGGAACAGGAGGTCCGCGCCGTCGCACAGGTCGCCGAGCTCACTCGGTGGCATGGCGGCGAAGTCTCGGTGAAGGCGCTCCACCGGCACGCGGAGCCTTGCCCAGTCACCCGTCCGCTCGTCGTCGATCGCCCTCACCCGCCAGCCCTTCGCGACGAGCGCCTCGCACAGGTGGCAGCCGATGAACCCGGCCGCTCCCGTGACGACCGCCGTCCCGGGGATCTCGGCTGTGGCGGTCATGCGGGCGACAGCATAGGGCTGCAGCCCGCAGATGTCGAAGGACGATCGCTCCGCCTTCCAAGCTACGATCGTGACGTGATGTCGAACGGGGCCGAGGTGCCTGCTCCCGGTGGGGGGAGGCTACGGCTTCTGGCGATGGGAAGGTCCGTGGCCGGAGTCGCCCTGCTCCTGCTCGTCGTCCTGGCAGCGCAGCGAAACTGGCAGGAGGCCAGCGCCGCGCTGCGGAGGATCGAGGCGCAGTCGGTCGCAGCGTCGCTGGTTCTGGCCCTCGCCGGCCTCTTCGCGAGCGCCGTCACGTGGTGGGTGGTGCTCCGGGGGCTCGGCGTCCACTCGCTCCGGCTTCCGGGCGCGGCACGGGTGTACCTTCTCGGGCAGCTCGGGAAGTACGCACCGGGGAGCGTCTGGGCGTTCGTTGCGCAGATGGAGCTCGCGAACCGGGTAGGGGTCGCACGCACGACGTGCGTCGCGGCGGGAGTCTTCGCCGTGCTCGTCAACTTCGTCGTCGGGGCTGCACTCGGGCTCCCGGCGATCGCGTTGCTCCCGATCGACCCCGTCCTCTCGTGGCTCGCGGTCGGCCTCATCGCAGCAGCCTTCGTCGCCCTCCTCGTGCGCCCGATCAGGCTGCGCCTCCGTGCTCTGCTCCCCGACCGGTTGGCCGGACACCGGCTTCGTCCCACACGTCGCGCGCTGCTGCTCGCCGCTCCATGGTCCGTCGTGAGCTTCGCGATGTACGGGTCGGCGCTCGCCGTGATCCTCGTGGATCTCGGCGTCGGTGTGCAGCACGCGCTGTGGATGGGAGCCACGGCCGTTCCTCTGGCGATGACCGTGGGCTTCCTCGTCGTGGTGGCGCCGTCGGGGATCGGAGTCCGCGAGGCAGTGCTCGTGGCCGCGCTCGCGGGCACGCTCTCGGTGGCACACGCGCTGGCTGCCGCCCTTGTGTTCCGTCTGGTCCTGACCGTCGCCGACGTGGGTGCTGCGGTGATCGTGCTGCCGCTCGGTCGGATGAGCCGCTCCGGCACCACGTCTGCGCTGCAGGCGACCGGCCCAGTCCACGGGTCCGTCGGGGCTGCCGGATCGCAGGGCGTCGCACGGACTCGACGAAGGGTATGACCCGCACGCTGCCTCCGGTCGCGGCGGAACGAGGCGCGGGGCCCGAAGGCTGTCAGGTTCACTACGCTTCGCGGCCGTGAGGGTCACGAGCGCCGAAGCGCAGTCCGAGCCGGGCGGCGACGTGGAAGCTGCGTGAGCCTGCCGCGACTCGGCATCCGCACGCGTGCCCGCGCGGCGTTCCGCGCCGTGCGCGACTTGCCGCACAGGCGCCGCGCACGTGCTCTCGCGGGGACAGCACCCTCCGGCTACGACGACTACATCGACGTCCAGGTACGGCGCACGCTCGCGAAGCGGCTGAATGATCCGGGGGCCGGCGCCCGAGTGCTCGCGGACGAGCTCGTGCGTGCCGGGGCGCTCGGCGCCGCGTCGGAGGTGCTCTGTGTCGGCTGTCGCAACGCGGTCGAGCTCGATCTCCTGCGGGAGCGGGGAGTGGGCTCCGTCGTCGGTATCGATCTCGTCTCGCAACGGCACGACATCCTCGTCATGGACATGCATGCGATCACGTTCGCCGACGCGAGCTTCGACGCCGTGTACGCCTCGCACTCGCTCGAGCACGCCTTCGATGCGGCGCGGGTCGTTGCGGAGCTCGGTCGGGTCGTGCGGCCCGGTGGGGTGGTGGCGGTCGAGGTGCCGCTCGGCGCCCCGAAGTCCACGGCCGATCGGCTCGCGTTCTCCGGTCTCGACGACCTGCGGCGGCTGCTCGAGCCCGTCGCCGCCACCGAGCTGTGGGCGGAGGAGCAACCGGCCGGTACCGAGCGCAACGAGCAGGGGACGCCGATCGCGCGCCTCGTCGTCCGCGTCGCACCGCGCGACTAGCATTCCCGCCTGTGAAGGTCGCGAGCCTCGAGACGCTGTTCTGCGACGCCGGCTGGCGCCCGTGGATCTTCCTCAAGGCCACGACCGACGACGGGCTCGTCGGCTGGTCCGAGGTCACCGACTCGCACGGGTCGCCGCGCGGGCTCGCCGGGATCGTCGAGGACCTCGCGCCGCTCGTCGTCGGGCGGGACCCTCGTGCCGTCGAGCGCGATCTACTGGGATCTGTACCGGCACACGCGCCAGAGCCCGGGCTCGGTCATCGCAGAAGGCGCTCGCCGGCATCGAGAACGTGCTGCTCGACCTCAAGGCGAAGGCGCTCGGCGTGCCCGTGCTACGAGCTCTTCGGTGGGCCGACGCGCGACAGCGTGCCGCTCTACTGGTCGCACTGCGGCACGACGCGGGCGCGCGCCTGGGAGGTGACCGGGACACCGAAGCTCGAGTCGTACGACGCCGTCGACGCGCTCGGTCGCGAGGTCGTCGAGCGCGGCTACGGCGCGTTCAAGACGAACATCGTCGTCCCCGGGGACGAGCCCGCAGGTGCTGATGCCCGGGTTCGGCGAGCGGCGGCGGCACGATGCGCGCGGTCGAGATCGCCGAGCGCGCTCGTGCGGCTGCTGCGAGGCCTTCGCCGAGGGCACCGGCGGTCGCCGCCCGCCCGATCGTCGACCTCAACTTCAACCTCGAGCCGGACGGCGTGCTGCGCGTCGCGCGTGCGCTCGAGCGCTTCGACCTGCTCTGGCTGGAGGTCGACCTCTTCGACCCGGCCGCGCTCGCGCACGTCCGTTCCGGGCGCGCCGATGCCGATCTGCTCGGGTGAGAACCTCTACACGGCCCGCGGCTTCCGGCCGTATCTCGAGGCGGGCGCGATGGACGTCGCCTCGGTCGACGTGATCTGGAACGGCTTCCACCAGGCGAAGAAGATCGCCGACCTCGCGGAGACGTTCGAGGTCAACTGCGCTCCGCACAACTACTACAGCCACCTGGCGACGTTCATCGCCGCGCAGTGGTGCGCCGCGATCCCGAACGTGCGCATCCTCGAGCTCGACGTCGACGACGTCCCCTGGCGCGACGAGCTGGTCACTGCGCAGCCGGAGATCACGGACGGTGAGCTCGTCGTCCCGTCCGGGCCGCGGCTGGGGCGCGACGTCGTCGAGGACGTGCTGCGCGCGCACCCGTGGCCGCGGTCTTGAGCAGCGCGAGCTCGCCGGTGGCGGCGCTCCACGTGGTGCCGCAGGGAGCCTTCGAGCAGGTTGCGTCCGGCACGACGCGTCGCGACGAGCGCCTTGCCGTGCTCGCCGACATGTGCCGGCTGAACGCTCTCATCGCCGTCAAGCGCGCCGGCTCGGGGCACCTCGGCTCGAGCTTCAGCGCGCTCGACATCGTCGCGCACCTCCTCTTCGAGGAGCTGAACGTCGCCGAGGTCGGCTTCGACGACCCGGACCGGGACGTCTTCTTCTCGTCGAAGGGGCACGACGTTCCCGGCCTGTACGCGGCGCTCCACGCGCTCGGAGTGCTCCCGCTCGAGCGGCTGCTGCGGCTGCGTCGTCTCGGTGGGCTCGACGGGCACCCCGACGTCGGCGTGCCCGGGATCGAGGCGAACTCGGGCTCGCTCGGGATGGGCATCTCGAAGGGGCGCGGCATCGCGCTGGGCGAAGCGGCATGCTCGGCCGGGGCGGGCGCGTCGTCGTGATGACCGGCGACGGCGAGCTGCAGGAGGGGCAGAACTACGAGGCATTCCAGGCAGCGGCACACGACGCAGCTGCAGGGCCTGTGGGTGATCGTCGACCGCAACGAGCTGCAGTCCGACCGGCCCACGGACGAGATCCTCTCGCTCGGCGACGTCGAGGAGAAGCTCCGCGCGTTCGGTTGGCACGTCGCTTGCCTGCGACGGGCACGACCACGCGGCGCTGCGGGCTGCGTTCGCCGAGCTGCGGTCGCAGGACGGGCGCCCAAGGCGCTCGTCGCCGACACGATCAAGGGTCGCGGCGTCTCGTTCATGGAGCACCCGGCGTGCGCTCGCGACGGCGGTGGGACGTACCGCTGGCATGCAGGAGCGCCCGACGACGACGCGTTCGTCGCGGCACGTTGCCGAGCTGGTCGCGCGGATCGACGAGGGTCTGGCGTCGCTGGCCCTGCCGGCGCTCGACGCTCGAGCCGGCGCCTCCGCTCACCGACGCGCTGCCGGCGGCGAGTCTCGAAGGCGAGCCGACGAGCGGAGCGGGTGCGCCCGGCCGGCGCGGCTGACCGTGAGCGACGAGTACGTCGCCGACGGCTACGGCGAGGCGCTGCTCGAGCTCGCCAGGCGCAACGACCGCCTCGTCGTGCTCGACGCCGACCTCGCCTCCGACTGCCGCGTCCGCGGCTTCGAGCTCGCACGACCCGAGCGCTTCGTCGAGACGGGATCGCCGAGCAGGACATGGTGTCGACCGCAGCCGGGATGGCCCGGCACGGGCTCGCTGCCGGTCGTCAACTCGTTCGCCAGCTTCCTCGCCTCGCGCGCGAACGAGCAGATCTACAACCAGGCGAGCGAGGGCGCGAAGGTCGTCTATGCGCTCCACTACGCCGGCCTGATCCCCGCCGGGCCGGGGAAGTCTCACCAGGGCCTGCGCGACGTGTCGCTGCTCGCCGCGCTGCCGGGCTCACGATCGTGCAGCCGTGCAACGCCGAGGAGACGCGGCCCTCCTCGCGCTGGGCCGTGGACGACGCCGAAGAGAGCGTCGCCATGCGGCTGGCGATCGGCCCCTCGCCGCGCCGGATCGAGCTGCCCGCGGGCTACGAGCCGCTCGTGGGCCGTGGAGCACTCCTCGTGGACGGCGACGACGCGCTCCTCGTCTCGTACGGGCCCGTGATGCTGCACGAGTCGCTCGTCGCCGCCGAGCTGCTCCGTGTTCGTGGAGTGCGCGCGGGGGTGTGTGCGCTGCCGTGGCTGAACCGGATCGACCACGATTGGCTCGCGCAGACGGTCGCGGCTCGACGGCAGGTTGTGGTCGTCGAGGACCATTCGCCCGTCGGCGCGCTCGGCGACACGCTTCGGCGCGAGCTCGCGGCCGCCGGTCTCGACGCAGGGCACCTGATAGTGCTGGGCGTCGAGGGCTGGCCGGCGTGCGGCACGCCGCCCGAGGCGCTGCATGCGCATGGGCTCGACGGCGCGTCGATCGCGGCACGCGTGGAAGCGGCCCTGCAAACGAGTGCCTGAGCCGTGAGCAAGCGCGGCGACGTCTGGCTCGTCCTCGCGGAGGAACTCGCGGCGCGCGTGCTGATCCAGTGCGGGATCGTCGACGGCCTCCATGCGCGGCTCGGTGATCGGCTCGTCGTCGTCAACCTGCTCGGCAAGGAGTCGTCGGAGCGCTGGCGCGGCGCGATCGAGGCGCCCGTGGTCGAGCGGCAGGAGCTCCTACCGTGGAAGCCGTCTCCGGGGGAGAAGGCGGCCCGCCGGGTCGACAGCTGGCTCGACGCTCGCATCGGGTTCTTCCCGAACGCGATCAGGCTGAACGAGCGCCATGGCCTACACCGCGACCGGATGGCTCCCGGGCACCCGAATCGCATTCTCGATTCGTCACGTGCCGGCCCGCTGCCACGACATCGAGTCGTCGACCGGGCGATGCTGCGGTGGTTCCTCTCGCCGCGACGACACGTCCCCTCAGCGCTTCTGCGCCGACTACGGGACGAGTGCTCGCTGCTCGTGCTCGCGAACCTCCAGATGCCGGGGTGCGTCCCATTCCTCGCAGCGGCCCGACGCCTCGAGTTGCCCACGCTCGGCTACGTCGCGAGCTGGGATCACACCGTCGGCAAGGGTGTGATCTCTCCGTACCTCGGGCGTTACCTCGTCCAGAACACGGCCATGCAGGACGACCTCGAGCGGTATCACGGCATCGAGCCCGCGCGGGTCACGGTCACGGGCTGGCCGCAGACCGACGTGTATCACCGCCCGCGCTCGGCGGCGGCCTACCACGCGCTGCTCGCCCGGTACGGCCTCCCGGCGACGCGACCGGTCGTCCTCGTCACGGGTAACACGCAGACGAATGCACCGTACGAGGCGCAGATGGTGGCGCGCCTCGTCGCGTGGTGGGAGGGGGAGGCGCGCGACCGCTTCTCGCTCCTGTTCCGCCCCCACCCACGGGACAGCAGCTGGGAGGAGCGGTTCGCCGCGGCGCGCGGCCTCGAGGGCGCCGCCGTCCAGCCCGCAAGCTTCACGGATCTCGGCGACCTCGCCACGCTCCTGCAGCACGTGTCGTGCGTCGTCACGAATGCCGGAACGATCCTGCTCGACGCGCTCGTCAACGACCGACCGGCGGTGTGCGTCGTCTACGACGAGGGCGCGCCGCCGGGCGAGCGGTGGGCGGAGAAGAACGTCGGCGGCGAGCACTACCGCGAGCTGATGGCCTCGCCCGCCTTCGCTCTCGCGAACGACTTCGGGCAAGTCGTCACGGGGATCGAGCAAGCGCTCGCCGCCCCCGACGCGCTGTCGGCGGCGCGACGCGACGTCGTGACGGAGGTGTGCGGAACGATCGACGGCGGGGCTGCCGGCCGTGTCGTGGAAGCGATCGCTGCGGCGGCCGGAACGACCGGATGATCAGACGGCACCGACCCGGGCGTGAGCCGTTCGCGTGGGTCTCGACACCCTGGGCGGCGCTCACGCTCTTCCTCGTGTCGTTCCTCGTGTTCGGCGTTCAGGCACTCGCGTGGCCGGTGCAGCGTGGGCGCGACATGTGGGACTACCTCGTCTACTACTTGTCCCTGCTCGACGGCTCGACCCCGTTCCCGCTCGTGATGCTCGTGCGCAGCCCGGTGACGTCGATCGTCGTGGGTGCTCCGATGCAGGTCGGGGGTGCCATGGCGCTCGAGCTCGTCGCCGGGCTGCTGTTCGCTGTCACCGTCGTGGCCTGGACCGCCGTTGTCGCGACGTTCTCGCGCCGCGCCGCCGTCGTCGCTGCCGGCGTGCTGCTCGTCACGACACCCTTCGCCCAGCCGTTCCACGAGCCCTCGAGCGACATGGTCGTGGCAACCGGCCTCGCGCTCTTCTCGCTCGGGCTCGTGCGCACCTGGAGGCGGCCGAGCATGCCGCGGTTCGCCGCCCTCGGCCTCGGCGTCGCCGCGCTGGCGCTGTCGCGCCCGCCGTACCAGGTGCTTCTGCTCGCCGCCGTGCTGCCGCTGGCGCTGCCGGGGTCGTGGCGGACACGCGCCGCCCGTGCCGCCGCCTTCGTCGCGGCGGCTGTCCTGCCGCTCGGGCTGTGGGTCGTGCACAACGGCGTGCGCTACGACGACTACACGGTCTCCCGCTCACGCGTCCTCAACGTGCCCTTCTACCCGGCCTTCCTGGCCGGCGAGGTCGAGCCCGCAGGAGGGCCCGCCTCGCGGCGGCTCGCCGACCTCGTCGAGCGCGAGGTGCTGGCGCTGCCCGCCTACCTCAACCTCGACGTCGATGTGGACACGTACTTCGACTCCGGGCTCAACTTCGAGGTCGTCCGGCTGGCCGGGCTCGTCGACCGCGTCGATGGGTTGGACAGCGACTACGCACGGCTCCGCGACGCCGCGCGCGAGGTCGAGATCGCAGGCGATCTCGTCGTACAAGGGGTCAACGTCACACGCTCGCTCGGGTACGTTCGTGACTGGCTCGGCCGCCTCCCGCCGTTCGAGTTCCGCACGAAGCCCGACACCTGGCCGGAGCCGCCGCCGACGGTCGACGTCGCAGGCCACGCCTTCCCCAACCCGGCCGCCCAGCCACCTTCGCCCGATGCCGTGCCGTACGGCTTCCTCCAGTGCGCCACGGACGAGATCGAGCGATGCATCCTCGCCCGGCCGGGAGCCGTCTATCGTGACCCGGGGCTGGCCCGTCGCTACGAGGAGATCACCGCCACCGTCGGCCGGTGGGACGAGGGTCTGGGCGCGCGCGCGCCCAACGACGCTTTCGCCGACCGACTCGACGGGCTCAGGAGGCGACTGCCGCCCTCGTGGGTGTGGCTTGCCGTCTGGGCGGTCGCGCTCGCCGTCAGGCGGCCGAAGGACTGGCCGGTGCTCGTGGCGCTGGTCGCGCTCCCCGTCGCGGTGATCGTCGTCCACGCCTTCGGTGGCCGCCCCGACCCGTACTACGCTCTGCCGGCGCTTCCGGCGTTCGTGGTCGCAGCGCTCGCCGCGCTCGGCGCCCTGCGGTCGAAGTCAGCGTCGTGAGGGACGTCAGCTGGATGAGTAGCTCCACGACCTCGCCGTCCGGATGCGAGCGCCGGCGTGTCTGGGGCGCACGCCCCAAACATGCCAGCGCGCGCCCCAGAGGTGCCGATTCCGTGGAACTACTCATCTAGCATCCCGGAGGGTGGCGACCGAGCGGGATCAGCTGACCGTGGAGGGGGCCGTCCCGGCGCCCGCGCCGCCGGCTACGCGCGAGACGCACGTCACGGTCATCCGGCCGGCGACGCGGATGCCGCGACTCGACGTCCGGGAGCTCTGGCGCTTTCGCGAGCTCCTCTGGATCTTCGTCTGGCGCGACGTCAAGGTTCGCTACAAGCAGACGCTGATCGGGGCTGGCTGGGCGATCTTCCAGCCCGCGCTGACCGCCTTCGTCTACACGATCATCTTCGGGAAGTTCGCACGCTTCCCGTCCGGGGGGATCTACTACCCGGTCTTCGTCTACGCCGGTCTGCTCCCCTGGCAGTACTTCTCGTCGTCGCTCACGCAGTCGAGCTTCTCGCTCGTCCAGAACAGGAACCTCGTCACGAAGGTGTGGTTCCCGCGCGTGTTGATGCCGATCGCGTCCGTGCTCGTCCCCATCGTCGACTTCCTGCTGGCGCTGATCGTGCTGTTCGGCCTCATGGCCTGGTACGGGTATGCACCGGGTTGGCCCGAAGTGCTGCTCGCCCCAGGGTTCCTGCTCCTCGCCACGGCGACCGCGCTCGGCATCGGACTCGGGTTGTCCGCCGTCAACGTCCGCTACCGCGACGTCCCCTTCGTGATCCCGGTCTTCCTCCAGGTGCTCCCCTTCCTGTCGGGCGTCCCCTACGACGTGAGCGAGCTGCCGGAGCACTGGCAGTGGATCCTCGCGTTCAATCCGATCACCGCGGTGATCTCGGGCTGGCGCTGGGTGATGCTCGGTTCGCCGCCTCCGGTCTTCGGCCAGGTCGCGGTCGGCACGGCTGTTGCGATTTCCCTACTCGCGATCGGGCTCGCGTACTTCCGGTCGTCGGAGCCGCGCTTCGCGGACACGATCTGATGAGCCAGGTCGCGATCCTTGCGGAGGACGTTGCCAAGCGCTACCGCATCGGCGAGCTGCAGGCGGGCTACGGGACACTTCGTGACTCCATGGCCGGGCTGGCGCGTCGGATTGCCCGGCGTGAGCACCATCGTGGGTACGAGGAGATCTGGGCGCTCCAGGGCGTGACCTTCGAGCTCGCCGAGGGTGAGGTTCTTGGCCTGATCGGCCGCAACGGCGCGGGCAAGTCCACGTTGCTCAAGGTGCTGACGAGGATCACGTCGCCGACACGTGGCGAGGTCTCGATCCGCGGGCGCGTCGGGAGCCTGCTCGAGGTCGGGACAGGGTTCCACCCGGAGCTCACGGGGCGCGAGAACATCTTCCTGAACGGCGCCATCCTCGGCATGAAGCGACGCGAGATCGCGAGCAAGCTCGACGACATCGTCGAGTTCGCCGGCGTCGAAAGGTTCATCGACACGCCCGTGAAGCGATTCTCGAGCGGTATGTACGTGCGACTCGCGTTCGCGGTAGCCGCATACCTCGAGCCAGAGATCCTGCTCGTCGACGAGGTGCTCGCAGTCGGCGACGCCGAGTTCCAGCGTCGCTGCCTCGGCCGCATGGAGACCCTTGGTGAAGAGGGTCGGACCGTGATCTTCGTCTCGCACAACCTGCAGGCCATCACGCAGCTCTGCGACCGGGTGATCCTGCTCGAGCAAGGACGCGCAGTGGAGGAGGGGCCGAGCGCCGCCGTGGTGGCGCGCTACCTGCAGTCGGGGCTCGGAACGACGTCGTACCGCCAGTGGCCCGACGACGAGACAGGCCCCGGTGACGCTGCCGTGCGCCTGCTCTGGGCAAAGGTCGTGGACGCCGACGGGCAACAGGCCGACGCGGTCGACGTCCGCCGCCCGCTCGGCATCGAGATCGCCTTCAAGGTGCTTCGCGGCGACACCGCGCTCTTCCCGAAGTTCAAGCTCGTCGACGAGCGCGGAGACATCTGCTTCAACGCGATGGACACGAGTGACCGCTGGCGGCAGCCGGTAGCACCAGGCGTCTACGTGACGACGGCCTGGATCCCCGGGAACTTGCTCAACGAAGGGCTTTTCGCCGCAGACGTCGCCGTCTGCTCGATCGGTGCGCCGAAGCTCCGTCACCACTTCCAGGAGCGCAGTGTGGTGGCCTTCCACGTGCAGGACCCGGGCGAGGGCGACTCTGCACGCGGAGTCTTCACCGGGCAGTGGCGCGGCGTCGTCCGCCCGCTGCTCGACTGGACGGTCGAGGAGGGTGGCGAATAGAGGCTCGCATCGTCGGTTCGGTGCTCGTCCGCAACGAGGACGTGTTCCTGGAGCAGGCGATCCGCAACGTCGCCGCGTTCTGCGACCGAGTGCACGTCCTCGACCACCTCTCGACCGACGGCACGGCGGATGTCCTGCGGCGGCTGGCGAGCGAGCTCGACCACCTCGACGTCGTCCGCAGCCCTGATGCGGGTGATTCGCATCGTGCTCTCGCACCCTACTTCGGAACCCCGACGTGGGTGCTCGGCGTCGACGGCGACGAGTTGTTCGATCCGCTAGGCCTCGCGGCGCTCCGGTCAGAGCTCCAGGCGGGTGCCTTCGACGAGTTCTTCCGCGTGCGCGGGTGGGTGCTGCACTGCGACGAGCTCGACCTCGAGCATTGCCGCGCCCGGGGGTACCTCGGCCCTCCGGCACGACCCGTGACGAAGCTCTACAACCTCGGTACGGTGGACGGCTACTCACCGGGCCCGGAGAGGCTTCACTGGACACCCCTGTTTCGCCCCGGCTACGACATGCGCTCGATCCTCGACTTCCCCCACACGGTGCCGTGGGAAGACGATCCGCTCCGCATGGTTCACGCCTGCTTCCTCCCCCGGTCGAGCGCCGATCCCGGCGGCGCGACGGAGCGTGCGAATCTCGCTGAGACCGGTGCCTACCGGAGGTCGGTCGTCCGCCGGCTTCGCCGGCGCTGGCGGCCGTACGTGCCCGGTAGGGAGATGCAGGATACCGCGCGTCGAGGAGTCACCTGGAAGCGCGACAAGTACGCGCGCGGGCCGCGGGCGTACGTCGACGCGCGGCCGTTCTTCGACCTGGGCGGGTCAGCTGACGGCGTGGCGCTGCGCGGGCCCGAGCTCCGCCGCGGCGGCGTCGCTGAGGGGGACGAAGTTCCGCTCGGAGAGGGCCTTCAGCGCGGCGGGTGACGCGTACGTCCACGTTGCGAGCACCCGCTCCTTCCCGGTCGCGTGACCGCCCCGGTGGAAGCCGGCGGTGTTGCAGAGCACCATCGTCCCGCGTGTCCCCGTGAACGTCTCGACCCGCTCGCCGGCGAGCCGCTCCGCGATCTGCTCGTCCGGCGGATAACCGTCGTAGCCCGGATACCAGGGCCAGAGGTCGCCGAGGCGACCGCCGGGGAAGCTCTCGGGGACGTACTGGAACGGGCCGGCGGACTCGTCGACATCGTTCAGGTAGAGGAACGCCTTCAGCAGCAGGCGATCGTTGAAGTCCCGATGCCAGCGCTGAGACGACTGCCACTCCGGGTCGTCCGCGCGAGGCGTGTACCAGAGGTCGACGTACTCGAGCTTCGACCACAGGCCGAGGTAGGCGTTGGCCAGGTCGAGCACGCGGGACTCCAGGGCGAGGCGCAGCCAGACGTCGTCGAGGTCGAGCGTTGCGCCCCACGCGTTCTTGCGTACGAGGAAGCTCTTCACGGATCGCCGGAGCTCGACGCTCTCGCCTGCCGCCTCGCGGGCGAGCCCGTCTGCCGTCTCGGCGATAAACGCGTCAGCCGCCGCGGACACTTCGTCCCAGAGCGGGGTCTCGCCGAACAGCTCGGCGAACGTGCAGACCGCGAAGCCCTCCCGGCGGACGGCGTCGAGCAGCCGCTGCTGCGTCGCGTCGAGCGTGGGAGCCGATCGCGCCTGCCGCCTGCGTGCGCTGCGGTTGCCGAGAACGCGGTCGTGGAGCGCGTACGTCGCGCGGATGCCGCGTGACTCGGCTTTCGTCGCCATGCGCGTCACGCGGCGCGCGAAACGGGTGCGCTTCTTGTGCATCGCGAGCAGCGTAACGCCGCCCGCGGACCGGTGCTCTACCGTTCGGCGCGGAGATGCGCTTCGTCCTCAACACCCGGCTCGACGACGCGGGCACCCGTGCGAGCATCGTCGGTCTGGCCGAGCGGCTCCGTATGGCAGGTGTGGACGCGACGCTCGGAGACTGGGACGGCTACGAGCGCTACGACGTGGCGATCTTCATGGGCTACGACGACGACGCCGAACGCGCCAGGCGTGCCAATCCCGGCATCCGGATCGGGCTCTCCGATCCGAAGCAGTCGCGTCAGGAGTGGATCGACGCGGCGCGGGACGCCGACTTCCTGCTCGTGAGCTCGGTCGAGCAGCGAGAGGCGTTCCTGCGGCTCAATCGCAACATCGTCGTGCTCTCGATGTTCCCGCTGGTGCCGATCGGCGAGCGCGTGCACACGAACGACGGCCCGCTCGTGGTCGGGTACCACGGCAACCGGGTCCACCTCGAGGCGATGGCGGGAACCGGCGTGCGTGCGGCGCTCGAGGAGCTCGGACGCGTGCGGGAGGTCGAGTTCGTCGCGGTCTACAACGTGGCGGCGCGCGGGCGTGCGCTCCACGGAGTACCCGACGAGCGCCTCGTGCGCGTGCGTCACGTCCAGCTCGCGTCGGACCTGGCCCCGGGCACGACGGTGTCCACTTCGATCCTCGACGAGCTCCCTCGAATGGACATCGGGATCGTGCCGAACCTGTTGCCGATCCGTGACGTGCGTCAAGCGCTGCGGCAGACGGCCACGCCCGAGCCGTCGCTGGCATTCGAGCCCTTCGACCACCTCCTGCGATTCAAGGCGTCGTCGAACCCCGGACGCCTGTACCCGTTCGCTCGCCTCGGTGTCCCGGTCGTCGCCGACATCACCCCCTCGCTTGCCCAGTACGTGCTGGACGGGGTCTCGGGTTACCTTGCGGCGTCGCCGGAGGGCTGGTTCGAGGCGCTCGACCGGCTCGCAGACGATCCGGCGCTTCGAGGCGCGATGGCGACCGCGTTGCGTGAGCGGCTGGATGCCGCGGTCGAGCGCGAGCTCGCACAGTTGCTCGACGTCCTCGGGCGACCCCCGCGCGGGGCGCCGCTCGTCTTCCCTGGGCGCCGCACCGCTGAGGACGATCTCGCCGACCTCGCCGCGTACGCCGCGCCTTCGCACCGTCCCGGCCGGGAGCGACTGCGCGCGCGTCTCGCCGCGTTGCGTCGTCGATGATGCACGTCTACCTCAACTTCACCGCGCGTCAGGGACCGTACGGCGGGGCCAACGCCTTCCTGCGAACGCTCGTCGGTGAGCTCGCGAAGCGTGGTGTGGCGACGACGAGCGATCCCGATGCGCAGTTCGACGTGGCGCTGCTCAACGCCCTCACGGACGGCCTCGACGTGGACGCCGTGCAGCGGCTCGCCGAGCGCGGCCGGCCGCTCGTCCACCGAAAGACCGGATACCTCGGCCGCGGGCCGGCGGGGCAGCGCCAGGTCGTGGGCGGGGTCGTCCTCGGCGACGCGCAGCAGGTCGAGCTCGGGCCGTATCTGGCCCACACGGTGTTCCAGAGTCACTACAGCCGCGACGTGTTCTTCGACGCGGGCTTCTCAGGGGAGTACACGGTGATCGCGAATGGCGTCGACGAGACCGTCTTCAATCCCGGCGGCCACCGCGCCTGGCGGCAGGGAGAGCCGCTTCGTGTCGTCGTCTCCACGTGGTCGGCCGACGAGAACAAGGGGCACCCCGAGTACCGTCGCATCGACGAGCAGCTCGCCGGCCGTCGTGACCTGACGGTGACGCTCGTGGGTCGAGTTCCGGAAGGTCGGCGCCTCCGTCACATCCGCGTGCTGCCACCGCAACCGCCGCCGAAGCTCGCAGAGACGCTGCGCGGCCACCACGTCCTCCTCCAGCTCGCGAAGTGGGAGACCTGCTCCAACGCACTGATCGAGGGCCTGAACTGCGGGCTCCCGGCCGTGTACCTGGACTCGGGAGCGAACGCCGAGGTCGCCGGCCCGTACGGCGTCCCGTACGACGGAGACCTGTTCTCCGCGCTCGACTCGATACGCGCCCGCTACGAGGCGCTCGTTGCCCGACTGCCCGAGAACCCATATCGGATCAGCGTCGTCGCCGACCGCTACCTCGCCGTCCTCGGGGCCGTTGCTGCGGGTCGTCAGCCGAAGCTCGGCGAGGCGGCGTCCATCTGAGCGTCACCGCGCTCGCTCGTCCAACACGTCGCCGCAGAGCCGCTCCAGCGCGTCGCCGAAGGCGGCATAGGTGAACTCGGGCGCCCGCTCCCGCGCCCGTGCCTCACAGCGGGCGCGTAGCGCCTCGTCACCCACGAGCGCGAGGAGTGCCTTGCGGTAGCCCTCCACGTCGCCGGGATCCACGAGGAGACCCTCCTCGCCGTCGCGTACGTACGTCTCGACGTTCCGGCCGCGCGTCGTGACGACCGCCTTGCCGAGGCGCAGAGCCTGTGCCGCCGTGGTGTGGCCGTGCGGCGATGGGCTCTCGTGCAGCGGGATCGCGACGAACAGCGATCCGGCCATCAGCGACAGGAACCGGTCGAGCGGCATGCGCCAGTGCACCTCGACGTTCTCGGGCAGCGGCTCCTCGACACCGAGCGTCTCGGGCGAGTCCGTGACCACGACAAGCCGGAGTGCTGTCCCGCGCACCGCCTCGACCAGCGACGCGAAGTCGCGCAGCGTGCCCCCGCCGGCGAACACGTACGGCCGGCCGGTCGCGCTCGGACGCAGCGCGTCGTAGTCGCCGTCGGCCGGAAGGGGGAGGTACTGGTACCCGGGACGACCGTGCGTCTGCGCATGGGAGTAGACGATCACGCGATCGGCGTACTGACTCCAACGGGGTCCGAAGAACACCTGGTTGGTGACGATCAGGCCGGTGCGCAGGAGGCGAAGGCGACGCAGGACGAGCGCGACCGGGACGAGGCGATGGGCGGAGCCGATGAGCACGAGACGCGGCCGCACACGGATCAGGGCCACCAGCGTCCGCGCGGCGAGGACGAGCGTGTTGAAGACGTTCGTGCTGTGTCCCACGACGACCCGGCCGTACACGCGATGAGGGAAGCGCTCCGCCTCGGCCGAGGCCCAGAAGCCCTTGCGGAAGGTGAGAACGAGGACGTCGGCGAGGCGATTCCTCTCCGCCGGCGTCGCGGTGCGCGGGAGCTCGGGCGCAGACATCCTGCGGCACGGTACTACCAGGCGCGTCGCGCGACCTGCGCCCGGGTGTAGACGACTCCGTGGCATCGATCATCTAGGTTCTCGGCGTGTCGAGCGGTCCGGCACCCGACGACGTGACCGCCGCACGGCGGCCGTCGGCCCGTGCCGCGCGCCACGCACGCGCGGCGGCGCGCTGGGCACGGCTGCTCGCGGCCGGCCGGCGCTCGTCGGGATTGCGCGTCTCCTACGGCCACGACAGGATCCCTTCGCCGGGTGAGCCCGTGGCGGGGGGGACGGCGAAGTTCCAGAAGCTCTCTGCACGGTTCCCGAGTCATCCGGCCGACTTCACGCTCCTGTATCTCGGCTCGACGTGGCTCCCTCGCGATCTGAGGCCGCTGCTCTGGCACGCGCGCCGCCGGGCTATCCCGGTCGTGCTGAACCAGAACGGCGTTGGCTACCCGGGCTGGGCCGGCGAGCGCACCGACGCGTTCAATGCGCCGCTGCGGAAGGCGCTCGCGGCTGCCGACCACGTCCTCTACCAGAGCGCTTTCTGCAAGCGCTCTGCCGACGAGTGGGTCGCCGAGCCGCGCGCAGGCTGGGAGATCCTGCACAACGCGGTCGACACCGAGCTGTTCGTACCTGCGCCATTGCCGCCCGACGACGGGCCCGTGCTGCTGCTCGGTGGCGATCAGACGCAGGCCTATCGGCTCGAGCTCGGAATGCGAACGCTGGCCGCGCTTCTCCCCGACCACCCGGGCGCCCGACTGCTCGTGTCCGGGCGCCTCGTCTCGGACCCGAGCGTGCTTCTCGACGAGCTCGGAGTCCGCGATCGCGTCGACTTCGTTGGCCGCTACGCGCAGCGTGACGCTCCACGCTTGGTGCAGCGAGCGCACCTGCTCCTGCACACGAAGGTCAACGATCCCTGCCCGACCCTCGTGTTGGAGGCAATGGCCTGCGGGCTGCCCGTCGTGTACCCCGCGAGCGGCGGCACCGTCGAGCTCGTCGACACCGACGCGGGCGTCGGCGTCGCCCACGACGCAGATTGGGCCCGCGACACGCCACCGTCGGCTGAGGCCCTTGCCGAAGCCGTGGGCCGCGTGGTCGGCGACCTCGACCGCTATCGCGACGGTGCCCGGCGCCGCGCTGTCGAGCACTTCGCGCTCGGGCCGTGGCTCGACCGGCACGCCGCGCTCTTCGCCGCGCTCGTCAGCGAGCCCGACTGAGGGTCAGCTCCGGCGGCCCTGCCGCCGCCCGGCCCGGTAGCCGGCGATCCTCCCACTCAGGGTCTGCATCTGTACGCGGGCGTGTCCGCGGTCGCGGCGCGCGAGAGCGAGGACTGCTCCGCCGACAGGGCGCACGAGCATGCGACCCACCATCCGTGCGCCGTAGCCGTTGCGCGCGAGGACGTATCCGACGCTTGCGCCGTCGCGGGCGGCGAGCGCCAACGACTCCTCTTCCGTGAGACGTCTGGCCGGATGGATGATCACGAGCTCGGGGTCGTACTCGAGCCGCCCGCCCGACCTGAGCATGCGCACGAGCAGGTCGATCTCCTCGCCCGAGTGCCACGGCGTGCCCGACCCGAGGCCGAGGGACTCGTCGAAGCCGCCGACCCGCTCGAGCGGGGGGCGCCGCAGGAAGATCGTGTGGGAGTTCGCCCGGTTCCAGAGCGTGTCGAGCGTGATCGGGCAGCGGGATGCGGGCCAGCGTCCCGACGGCCGCCCCCGCGGGTCGGCGGACTGACCCGACAGCCCGGCGAGGCCGGGGCTCTCCTCCAGGCGTCGCGCGACGGCTTCGAGCAGCGTGTCCGGATAGACGCAGTCGTCGTCGGGGAAGGCCACGACATCGGCCGTTACGTGACCGAGCGCCACGTTTCGCGCCCGCGACAACCCCGGCGCCGAGCGCAGGACCAGGCTCGGCACGGTCGGGTGTCGATCGACCACCGTGGTCGCACGGTCGTCGTCGTTCTGGTCGACGACGATCACACGGAAAGCGCGGTGTGTCTGGTGCTCCAGCGACGTCAGTAGGAGCTCGAGCGCGTCCGACCGGCCCAACGTGGCGACAACGAGATCGAACGTCGGGCGCGGTGCGTCCACGTCCGAGAGGCTATCGTCGTCCTCCTCCATCGGCCTGGGAGCTCCGTGACCGCCACGTCCCCGCTCGTCTCCATCGTGCTCGCGACCCACGACGCGGCCTCGACGCTCGGGGCCGCGATCGACAGCGTCCTCGCGCAGACGGTCAGGGATCTCGAGCTCGTCGTCGTCGACGACGCGTCGCGCGACACCACCGAAGCACTGCTGCAGGCGTACTCGGACACACGCCTGGTGGTAGTCCGGAACGCTGATCAGCTCGGTCTTGCCGCCTCGCTCAACAGAGGGCTCGAGCATGCGACCGCGCCGGTCGTCGGGCGGCTCGACGCAGACGACGTCGCGCTGCCACGACGGCTGGAGCAGCAGCTGGCGGCGCTGCGGGCGCGAGCGGGTCTCGCCGTCGTCGGCTCGGCGGCTCTCGAGATCGACGAGGCGGGTCGGCCGGGTGCTCTGCACGAGATGCCTGCCGGGGCGGCGGCCGTGCGCTGGCATCTTCTGTTCGGGTGCCCGTTCTTCCACCCGTCGGTGCTCGTCGATCGCAGCGTCCTCGACGCGCACGACCTCCGCTACGACACGTCTTTCGCGGAGAGCGAGGACTACGATCTCTGGGCCCGGCTCCTCCGCGTCGCCGACGGCGACAACGTTCACGAGGCGCTTGTGCTGAAGCGCGTCCATCCCGGCCAGGCGACCCGTCGACGGCGTGACGTGCAGCGCGACTTCCAGCGTCAGGTCGCTCTGCGCGAGATCGCATTCGTGGCGCCGGAGCTCCGCGCGGACGGCGCCGAGCTCGCCTGGAGCCTGGGCGCGGGCGAGGCTCTCGGGCCGGGGCAGGTCGTGGACGCGGTGGAGGCCTTCCTCGCGCTGCATCGGGCATTCGAGGGCCGGCATCCCGGTGACCCGGGCCTGTCTCGCGTGCGGGTCGTAGCCGCGCGCGCGCTCGCCCGCGCCGCGGGTCGCGGGTCGCGCGAAGCTCGTGGCCTCGTGCTGCGGCAGGCGCTCGCGCTCGATCCGCTCCTGCTGGCGCACGCGGCGCGCGATCGGGCGCGGCGGCATCGTACGGCCGCGCGAGCCCGCGACGAGGCCGCCGCGGTCGCAACGGGGCGCAGGGTCACCGACGCGACGGCGCCGGTTCGCGTCGTGGTCGTCTCCCCCGAGCCGACGCCGTACCGGGCGCCTCTGCTCGACCTCGTCTCTGCCAGACCCGAGCTCGACCTGACCGTGATCTACGCCGCGCACACCGTCGCCGGTCGCGTGTGGGATGTCGAGCCGCAGCATCGTGCCGTGTTCCTGCGCGGAGCGGGCGTCCCCGGCGTGCGCCGGATTCTGCGGCACGACTATCCGGTGACGCCGGGAGTCTTCGGGGCTCTCCGCGCCGCCCGCCCGGAGGTAGTGGTCGTCAACGGCTGGAGCACGTTCGCGGCGCAGGCCGCGATCGGCTGGTCCGCCCGGCGACGGATTCCGTACCTCCTGCTCGCCTCGAGCCACGACGCGGTCACGCGTGCGTGGTGGCGACGGGCGGTTCGTCGCCCCGTGGTGCCGCCGATCGTGCGCGGCGCGTGGGGTGCATTCGCCCTCGGCACGCTCTCCCGGGCGTCGCTCGTCGAGCAGGGCGTGCCGCCCGAGCGGGTGCGGCTGTTCGCGAACACGATCGACGTGGCGGCCGTCAGTGATCGGGCGGACGAGCTGGCCCGCAGCAGGCCCGAGCTCCGGGAGGCACTTGGGGTGGGCGCCGACGACATCGCCGTTCTCTCGGCCGGCCGTCTCGTGCCGGAGAAGGCCCACGACGTGCTCGTTCGTGCGGTCGCGATGGTGGGCGACCCGCGCCTGGCGCTCGTGATAGCGGGCGACGGCCCCGAGAGGCCGGCGTTGGAGCGGCTGGCCGAGGGCCTCGGCGTCAGGCTCCGGCTGACCGGCGACCTTCGGTGGGAACGGCTGCTCGAGGCATACGTCGCCGCCGACGTCTTCGCGCTGCTCTCGAGGTGGGAGCCGTGGGGCGTCGTCGTGAACGAGGCTGCTGCGTGCGGCAAGCCCCTGCTCCTCTCCGATCAGGTCGGGGCCGCCGCCGACCTCCTCGAGGACGGTCGGAACGGCTCGCTCGTCGCGGCCGGCGACGCCGACGCCGCAGCGGCCGCTCTGCGACATCTCGTCGAGCGCCCCGAGGCCATCCGTGAGGCGGGCACTCGTTCTCGGCAGATCGTGACGGAGTGGGGCTACCAGCCGAGCGTCGACTCGTTCGTCGACGCCGTCCTCGAGGCCGCCGGCCGACGACCGACGCGCTAGCCTCCGCCGCGTGAGTGCGCCGCGGCCGCATCTTCTCGTCCTCAACCAGTACTACTGGCCGGGAGTCGAGGCAACCGCGCAGCTTCTCTCGCAACTGTGCGAGGCGCTCGCCGACGACTTCGACGTCACGGTGGTGACGGGAAACCTGCACGGCATCGAGGGTCTTCCGGCAACCGAGACACGTCAGCGGCGTTCGCATCATCCGCACCCGTTCAACGGCGTTCGAGCGGTCACGCCTGCACCTGCGGGCCGCCAACTACATCACGTACCTCGGCGACTCCGTGCTGTCCGCCCTGAGCGGGGCGCACACCCGACCTCGTGCTCTGCATGACCGATCCGCCGATCGTCGGCGACGTGGGGCTGATCGTTGCCCGACGCTTCGGCGTGCCGCTCGTCGTGATCAGCCAGGACGTGTTCCCGGAGATCGCGGAGCACCTGAAGCGGCTCGAGAACCGCGTGTTGCTCGGCACGTTGCGCCAGCTCGTCGCGCCTCTACCTGCGCCGCGCCGACCGCATCGTGGCGATCGGGGAGACGATGAAGCTCCGCCTCGAGAAGAAGGGCGCGCCGGCCGAGCACGGATCGAGGTGATCCCGAACTGGGTCGACTCGACCGAGCTGACACCCCAGCCTCGTGAGAATGCGTGGGCGCGCAAGCACGATCTCGACCGCGGATTCGTCGTGATGCACTCGGGCAACGTCGGCCACGCGCAGGATCTCGACAGCCTCGTCCGCGCGGCCACGTTCCTGCGCGACCTCGACGGGTTGCGCATCGTGATCGTCGGGTTCGGCGCGCGCCACGGCGAGCTGCGTCACGCTCGCACGGCGCCTGGAAGTCAACGAGACGGTGCGGTTCCTGCCGTATCAGCCGCGCGAACTGCTTGCGCAGTCGCTCTCCGCCGCCGATCTCCACTACGTGGGTCTCGCCAAGGGCCTGTCCGGCTACGTCGTCCCTAGCCGCCTCTACGGGATCCTGCGCCACGGCTCGCCCGGTGCTCGTAGCTGCGGACGAGGAGTCGGAGACGGTCCGCATCGTTCGCGAGACCGACTGCGGCTCGTCGTACCGCCCGGCCGCCCGGACGTCGTCGCCACGACGTTGCGCGCAGCCGTCGAGGGCCCATTGAGCCTCGCGGGGATGGGTGAACGGGGGCGGGCGTACGTCGAGCGCGACGCGGATCGCGAGGTGGCGTTCGACCGCTACCGCCGGCTCTTCGCCGACGTGGTCGCGAGTAGTTCGCGGTAGAGCGCGTCGATGTCGTCGACGAGACGCGACACCGCGTAGCGGTCGAGGACGCGCGCGCGCCCGGCGGCGCCCATGGTGCGGCGAAGGTCGTCGTCCCGCGCCAGCAACTCCAGCCGCTCGGCGAGCGCGTGCGTGTCGCCGCGGCGTACGAGGAAGCCCGTGACTCCGTCCTCGACGACGTCTGCCACGCCGCCGACGTTCGTCGCCGCGACGGGCCTCCTCGCGGCGAGCGCCTCGATGATCGTCACCGGTGTGCCCTCGTTGGCCGACGTCAGGAGCACCGCGTCGCACATCGCGTACCACTGCGCTACGTCCTCCTGGTAGCCGGCGAACAGGCACGACTTCGCCAGCCCGCGGCCGTGCGCGAGCCGCTCGAGCCGCTCGCGGTCGGTGCCGTCGCCGACGAGGAGCAGGAGCGCGTCGACGTTTCGCTCGCGGAGCGACGCCAGCGTGTCGAGGAGGTCATCCGTCCGCTTGACGGCGGTCATGCGCCCGAACCAGCCGATCACGAAGCGGTCGGCGGCGATGCCGTAGCGGCGCCGCAACTCCACCGGATCGTCGTCGCACCGGACACGCGGCTCGAGCTCGATGCCGAGCCGAACGACCGTGAACCGCGACGCCGGTGCCACGTGCAGGGCCACCAGCTCGTCGCGAACCTCGGGGCTGACCGCCACCAGAGAGTCGGTGACCCGCGCGAGCGCCGTCTCGATCACCCGGAACAGGAGCGATCCCGCGAAGCCGAAGTACCCGCGCAGTACATGACCGTGGAAGGTGTGGACGACGACCGGGCGTCGCGGGCTGGCGAGCAGCGCCGCGACACGACCGACGGCGCCTGCCTTCGCCGTGTGCGTGTGCACGATGTCGGGTCGGACACGCCGGATCAGGCGGGCCAGCTCGGAGCAGTCGCCACGAGATCACGCAGCGGGAGAGAGCTCTCGGGACAGCCCCGGGAGCCGCACGACGTCGACCCCCGCCTGCTCGGCGACGAACGCCATCGACTCCTCACCGTGGCCGACGTCGCCGGCGACGAGCGTCGTCTCGTAGCCTCGCTCGGCGAGCCCGCGCGCGAGGTACGAGACGTGGAGAGCCGGTCCGCCGACGTTGAGGCGGGCGATCACGCGGAGCACGCGCACGGGGCGCGCCGGAGTGCCCTCCCGGCTGCTCACGGCAGCCCGGGCGGGTCGGGGTCGTAGCGTCGGAGCGCCCACAGCACACGTTCGTCCACCTCGGCGAGGTCGCCCGGGCGGTCGAGCTGCCACGCCACGCGGTACGTCTCGGCGAGCGTGCCGCGGGCGTAGCGCTCTGGGAAGCTGTGACCGGAGTAGGCGAGCACGGTGGAGTAGCAGAGCGCCGCGGCCCCGATCGCCGCGAAGGCGACCGAGTACGCGTGCCCGAGCCGCGCGCGGCGGCGCGCGGCGAGCGCCCCGTAGCCGAACAGCACGGGCAGGATCGGGATCATGAAGCGTGGGTGGTCACCGGTGTACACGAGGATCATGCCGAGTGTGCCGATCAGCCAGCCGTCGACGGGCGACAGCCGACGCCGTCTCGTCCATGCGATCCACGCAACCAGGGCGAGTGCCACGATGCCGGCGACGACCGTGATCGGCTCCGAGAGGCCGCCCCAGCTCGAGATCGGGATGTTCACCACGGGCGCGCCCGTCGTGCGGAGGAAGCGGTAGCCCTCCTCGCCTGCCGTGTGCAGCGGGGTGTCGACCCAGCGGTCGAGGCCGCCGACGTAGTGCGGCGCGGACGCGATCGCCGCCAGCACGCCGACGAGGGCGACGGCGGCCGCCGCGAGTCGCCCGCGGAGCGATGGGAGCGCCAGCACGACGGCGGGCGCGAGAGCCACGCCTGCCGTGCGGATCGTGCAGGCGAGCACCGCGAGCACGACTCCCGCGGCGAGCCAACGGAGCGACGCGCGAGATCGGGCGAGCGTGAGCGCCGCCACGGCAGCGGCCGCGACGCCGAAGAACGGGATCTCGGTCAGCGGCATCGCAGTGTTCTTGACGACGTACACGGAGAGCGTAGTCAGCATGACCACGACGGCGGCCTCGGTCGGTGTGAGACCGAGGCCGACCCGCGTGGTGACGAACGAAGCAACCAGAGCGAGCGCGAGGAAGCCGATGCCGACCAGGACGAACGCGGGGCCCCCCGCGATCCCCAGGGTGTCGATCGCGGCGACGAGAACCGGGTACCCGGGCGGGAACGACTGGCTGCCGGGGGGATGCAGCCCGGTGCCGTCGGCGACGGACGCGCCGAGCCGGAGCAACGACGCCGAGTCCGTGTCCAGGCGCAGCGGGCCGGGGACGGCGGCGAGATACGACGCACCCAGGACGAGAGACGCCGCGATGGCGACGCGGCGAGACGTCAGCCAGGCGGGGCGGATCGTCACGCGGCGGGATCGTACCGGCCGCGTCCGCTGCAGCCTCAGCCTGCCGCGTACACTCGGCGCTCGTGGTTGCGAAGGCGCTCTTCTGGGGATCGCTCGGCGCGCTCGCGTGGACGCACGTCGGCTACCCGTCGCCGTCGGCGCCTGGGCGCGCGTCCGCACGCGCCCCGTGCGCCAGGACGCCGACACCGAGCCGGCCGTGACCGTCGTCGTGGCGGCCCACAACGAGGAGGCGGTGATCGAGCGCCGGCTCGAGAACCTGCTCGCGCTCGACTACCCGCCCGGACAGCTCGACATCGTCGTCGCGTCCGACGCGTCGACCGACCGCACGAACGAGCTGGTCGTAGCCGCGGTCGCCGCGCGGCGAGCCCCGCGTGCGGCTGCTCGACGTGCCGCGCGGCGGCAAGGTGGCCGCGCAGGACCGGGCGGTGCGTGGAGCACGTCGGCGAGGTCGTCGCCTTCTCCGACGCGAACGCGACCTGGGCGCCCGACGCGCTGCGCCGGCTCGTCGCGAGCCTCGCCGACCCCGACGTGGCGTACGTCTGCGGGCAACTCCGGCTCGAGGCGGCGGACGGCGGCGAACCGGGAGGGCCTCTACTGGCGCTACGAGATGTGGCTGCGCGAGGCAGGAGTCCGCGCTCGGCTCGGTCACCGGCGGCAACGGCTCGATCTACGCGGTCGACCGCAGGCGACTACGTCGAGGTCGACCCGCGCTGGGGCCACGACCTCTCGTTCCCGTACCGGATGGTGCAGAACGGCCGGCGTGCGGTCTACGAGCCCGACGGCGCTCGCCTTCGAGAAGCCGACGCCGTCGAACGAGACCGAGTACCGCCGCAAGGTGCGCATGTTCGAGCACTGCTGGGAGATCACGCTGCGCGGCTCGATGCTGCGCGACCTGCCGCCCGGCTATCTCGTGCAGATGCTCTCGCACCGCGCTGCTGCGCTACGGCAGCGGCGTGCTGCACCTCGCGCTGCTCGGCGACGAGCGTCGCGCTCGTCGGCGACGGCGGCGGTGTACGCGATCGTGCTCGCGCGGCCAGCTCGCGCTGCTCGGGGCGGCCGCCGCGGGCGTGCCGATCGCCCGGTACTACGCGCTCGTCACCTGGGCGACCGTGCGTCGCGCTCTGGAACTACCTGCGGCGCGGCGTGCCCGCGACGTGGGAGGCGGCGGAGGGCACGCGCTGACACCGCGCTCGTCGACGTGACGCGCCGCCGGCCTCGCGATCGCGGGCTCGGCTCGCCTGACGAGCCCGCTCCTCGGCCTCGCAGCGCTGGCCATCAAGCTCGGGGACGGTGGCCCCGTGCTCTACCGCCAGACGCGCGTCGGGCGAGGACGGCGACGACTTCGAGCTGCTCAAGCTCCGCACGATGGTCGTCGGCGCCGAGCACGCAGGGGGCCGGGTACGCCGTCGACGCCGGCGACACAGCGCATCACGCGCGTCGGTCGCCTCCTGCGGCGCACGTCGATCGACGAGCTGCCGCAGCTCTGGAACGTCGTCCGCGGCGACATGTCGCTGATCGGGCCGCGCCCGACGCTGCGCTACCAGGTCGAGCGGTACGACGAGCGGCAGCGGCGTCGGCTCGACGTGCTGCCCGGGCCTCACCGGCTGGGCGCAGATCCACGGCCGCGCCGCGCTCTCCTGGGCCGAGCAGCATCGAGCTCGACGTCTGGTACGTCGAGCATCGCTCGCCGCTCGTCGACCTGACGATCCTGCTCCGCACGCCGCTCGCGCTCTTCGGCGGCACGTACAAGGGCGCGACCGGCGGCTGGCGCTGAGCGACGGTGGCGACGCACGGTCGACGGACAGCCGTAGTCGACTGAAGTCGGGCACGAGGCCCGGCGGAGCCGTCGACCGCCGCTACCCTCGCGCCGATGACCGTCGTCCTCTTCACCTGCGCGGGGCAGCGTGTCGACATCGTCAGCGCGTTCGGTCGCGCCGGCGCGACGTCACGGTCGCCGTCGACGCCGACCGGCTCGCGCCGGCGATCTACCACGCCGACCGCATGCGCTCGTCCCGCGCGTCGACGACCCGACGCTACGTTCACGCGCTCGCGGCGCTCGTCGCCGAGCACGACGTCCGCCTCGTCGTCCCCCTGAGCGACCTCGATCAGGAGCGCTTGTCCGCGCCATCGCGACGAGCTCGCGCCCGCGCTCGTGCTCGCGCCGCCGCCCGAGGTGTGCCGGACGATGGGCGACAAGTACCTCGCCCACCTCTTCTTCGAGGAGCACGGCATCGCCAGCCCGCGCACCGTGGCTGCCGGACGACGTGCCCGACGACGCGCGCTTCCCGCTGCTCGTGAAGGTGCGCGAGGGCTTCGGCTCGCGGCACATCTACCGCGCGGCCGACCCGCGGCGAGCTCGCGTTCTTCCTCCGCTACACGACCGTCGACTCGATGGTGCAGGAGGGCTGCCTCGGCGCGGAGTTCTCGATCGACGTCTTCTGCGACCTCGACGGCGCGCTGCCTGAACGCGATCCCGCGCACGATGATCCAGTCGAAGGGCGGCGAGTCGATCAAGGGGATGCTCGATCCAGGACGCGCGAGCTGATCGCGCACGGCGCCCGCGTCGCGGAGACGGTGGGAATCGTCGGCCCGGCCAACGTGCAGTGCTTCCGCGAGCCCGACGGCTCGCTGCCCGTCACCGACGTCAACCCGCGCTTCGGCGGGCGCGTTCCCGCTGCCGCTCGCCGCGGGCAGCCGCTACCCGCAGCTCGCGCTCGCGCTCGCGCGTGGCGAGCGGCCCGAGCCGCGCGTCGGCGACTTCCGCGAGGGCGTGCTGATGACCCGCTTCTTCTCCGACCTGTGCGTGACGCGCAGGACGACGGCGCGCTCGTGCCGTTCGCCGAGGAGCTGCCGCACCCGCTCGCGGCGGAGCCCGGCGAGCGGTGAGCCGCCGCGCCACGCCGCGCCTCGTTGCGATCGGCGTGCTCGGTGGGGCGCTCCTCGTTCGCGGTCGGAGCGCGTCGGCGGCTACCCCTGGCGAGCGGGGCGAGAGCGCGACATCGGCGGCGCGCTGACGCGAGTTCGCCCGGAGCAGGCGCAGCCGAGCCGCCGCCGCTCCGAGCCGACGTCTGGCCGACCTGCGGCTGCTTCGACGGCGTCGCACGCGTCTCGCCCTACAAGCACGCCCCGCCGTACCGGCCGTGACGTCCGCGCCGGGTTGCGCGGTTCCCGCCCAGCGCGCCTCTGGTCGTCGGCATCGTGGCGATCACCTCCGGCACGACGTTCGCGGTGGCGCGACCCACGGCGGCAGGTGGCGGCGAGCTGCGCGGGCGCTTGCGGCGCTGAGCCCGGCTCTCGACGGGCGGGCGCGCTCGTTCTCACCGCCGGCCGCTCGCCACGCTGCCCGACCACGGCGGGCCTCGTACGTCGTCGTCCGACGGGCTCGCGGGGACGCGCTCGGCTGGCGCACCGAGTCGGCCCTGCCGGCGTCGTTGCTCGGCCTGCGAACCTGCACCAGGGCCGGGTGATCGTCGGCGACTGGCCGTGCCGAAGGTGTACGCGCTCGAGCGCTCAGGCGTCGCGAGCCTGCTGCTGCCGCGAGGGCGCGTCGAAGGCGCGACCGTCATCGCGCTCGGCAATCGTGCTGCTTCGTCGGCTTGCCCTGACGGCGGCGACGTTCGGCAGCCCGCTCGACAGCCGTCCGGTTCCGAGCAGTGGCGGCACCTCGGCGCGGCCCGGCGTCGTTCGGGCTCGATCTCTCGACGGCCATGGTTGCGCGGAGCCCCTACGGCCGTGGTTCCGATCGGTCTCGTGTCCACCGTGTATGCAGACTGGTAGGTCTACCGCGTGTGGCGGGTGGGCCGGCACTCCACGACGAGCCCGACACGTTGCCGGCGGTGTACGCCGCCTCGACGGGAGGCTTCGATGCTACTCGTCGCCGCCGTCTGGAGCCAGACCGTGTTCGCCGGGCTCGTACTCGGGCCGGCTCTACGCGCTCGACGCGGCGACGGGCGCGGCGACGCTCGTGCGTCTCTCCGCTGCACGGGCCGATCTCGGGCGCGTCCTCGTTCGGTGATGGCCGGCACGTGTACGTTCGCGACGCTGAAGGCCGCACGTACGCGCTCGATGCGACGACCGCGCGCCGTCAGGTGCTGGAGCTCCCCGACGGCAAGTACACGCCGCCGTCGCCGACGAGGCTCGGCCGTACCTCGTCGGGCGTCACGCGGCTCTACGGCGCTTTCGACGTGCTCCCGTCGTAGACGGCCGCTACCGTCTTGCGATGCGGTCGTCGTCACCGGTGCAGCGGGCTTCATCGGCTCGCACCTCGCCGAGCGCCTCGCGACGCCGGGCACGACGTCGTCGCCGTCGACGCGTTCACCGACTACTACGACCCGGCGCGTTGAAGCGGGAGAACGCAGTCGGCCGGGCGCTCGTCGAGCTCGATCTCGGCCACGACCGAGCTCGAGCCGTGCTCGATGCCGTCGACGGCGTCTTCCACCTCGCCGGGCAGCCGGGCGTGCGCGCGAGCTTCGGCGCCCGACTTCGAGCTGTACGTGCGCCGCAACGTGCTCGCGTCCGCAGCGGTTGTTCGAGGCGGCGGCGCGGCTCGAGGTATCGCGCGTCGTCTTCGCCTCGTCGTCGTCGGTCTACGGCGATGCCGAGGCGTACCCGACGCCCGAGGACGCTATCGCCCGGCCGATCTCCCCGTACGGGGTCACGAAGCTGTGCGTGCGAGCAGCTCGCCTACGCGCACTGGCCCGCACCGTCGGGCTCGACGCGGTCGGCGCTCCGCTACTTCACCGTCTACGGGCCACGTCAGCGGCCCGACATGGCGTTCACGCGCCTGCTCGAGGCGCTCGCCCGAGGGACGAGCTTCCGCGCTCTTCGGTGACGGCAGCGCGTCCCGCAGCTTCACGTACGTCGACGACGCCGTCGCGGCGACCATCGCGGCGATGGCAGGGGGCCGGCCGGGCGAGGTCTACAACGTCGGTGGCGGCGAGGAGGCGACGATGAGCGAGGTGATCGTCCTCGCCGAGCAGCTCGCCGGCCGGCGGCTCGGCGTCGTCGAGCATCACGAGCGCTGCCTCGGGCGACGTGCGGCGGACGAGCGCCGACACGACGAAGGCGGCGCGACGAGCTCGGCTGGCGGCCGACGACGCCGCTCGCCGACGGGCTGCGCCGCTCAGTGGGAATGGGTCGCTGCTAGGGTCGCGGCGCGATGAGCGACGACCGGCCCGGCGCCCCGAGCTCGACGACGAGCAGGAGATCGACCTCCGCTCCGCCTGGCGGCGCCTCGCCGTACCGCTGGTGGCTCCCGGTCGGCGGCGCTCGTGGTCGGCGCCGTGCTCGGCGTGCTCGTCTCGCTCGGCGGCGGCAACGTCTACGAGGCGCAGACGCTGCTCTACCTGGGGCAGCCGTTCACCCCGGACGGCGGGCGGTCAGATCCAGAGCCTCGCCGACGAACCCGAGGCACCGTGAGCGAGATCATCCGCTCCGAGGCGGCGCTCAAGCAAGGCGGCCGCCGACAGCGGGTCTTCGCCTCGGCCAGCTGCGCGGCAACGTCACCTCGCAGGCGATCGCCTCGCGCCGGGCAGCGGCACGCAACGCTCTCCCCGCTCGTCGAGATCATCGTCAAGGCGCCCGGAGCCGCGAAGGCGCGAGAAGGCAGCCGACTCGCTCGCCGAGTGCCGTCGTCGCGGACGTCTCCGACGTACGTCGAGCGGAAGATCGAGCTGCTCAACGAGCAGATCGCGAGATGCCGACGCAGCGAGCTCGCGGCAGATCGACCGCGCGCATCGCGGCCGCCGCTGCAGCAGCAGGCGCATCGCGCTCGCGACGACGCCCTCAGCCTCGCCGAGAAGCTCCTCGTCTCCAGGCGAACTCCAACGCCACGATCAGTTCTACGAGAGCAGCGCCAGGCGACCGTGTTCGCCAGAACCTGGACAGCCCGAGCAGCTGCTCTCGCTCGCCAGAGCAGGTCGAGCGCAGCTCAGGTGGTCGCAGCCGGCGGCCGCGAAGCGGACGTCGGCGACGAGCCGCCGCAACTGCCGCCGTGATCGGCGGCGTTGCTCGGCCTCCTCCTCGGCGCGCTCGTCGCGCTACTCTGGCCGATCCCGTTCCGGCAGAGAAGGAACGCGCGACCGCAGGCGCTAAGACGGCGCGCGTCATGGTCGAGGGCAAGCGCGTCGCCGTCGTCGTCCCCGCCTACGACGAGGAGCTGCTCGTCGCGGAGACGCTGCGCGGCATCCCCGACTTCGTCGACCGGATCGTCGTCGTCGACGATGCGCTCGCACCGACGCGACCGTCGAGCGGGCGCGCGAGGTCGGCGACCCGCGCGTCGAGGTGATCGTCCACGAGGCAGAACGGTGGCGTCGGGCGCCGCGATCGTGACCGGGCTACGAGCGCTGCCGCGACGAGGGCATCGACGTCACGTGCGTGATGGCGGCCGACAACCAGATGGACCCGGACGAGCTCGCGGCGTTCGTCGAGCCGGTCGCGCGCGGCGAGGTCGACTACGCGAAGGCGAACCGCCTCGTCACCGGCGAGGCGTGGAAGCTGATCCCGCACGCCCGCTACCTCGGCAACGCCGTGCTGTCGCTCCTGACGAAGATCGCGTCCGGCTACTGGCACGTGGCCGACTCGCAGGCCGGGCTACACGGCGCTCTCGCTCGACGCGCTGCGACGGCTCGACCTCGACCGCGTCTACCGCCGCTACGGCTTCCCGAACGACCTGCTCGTGCACCTGAACGTGATCGACGCGCAGCGTGCGCGACGTGCCTTCGCGCCCGATCTACGGCGTGGGCGAGCAGTCGGGCATCCGCATCCGCACGGTCGCGCCGCGGATCGCGTGGCTCCTGTTCAAGGGCTTCTGGTGGCGGATGAAGGAGAAGTACGTCATCCGCGACTTCCACCCGCTCGTCTTCTTCTACGTCCTCGGTGCGCTGATGACCGTCGTCGGCCTCGCGCTCGGGCTCGTCGTCGCCTGCTCGCGGCATCTTCTTCGACAACGCGATCACCACCGCCGACGATCGTGCTCGTCGCGCTGCTCCTCATCTCCGGCACGCAGTTCACGCTCTTCGCGATGTGGTTCGACCAGGAGTCGAACAAGGACCTCCGCTGACGCCGGCGCCGCGAGTGCGTCGAGCGGTGGGCACGTGAGACGGTCGTCTGTCGGCCGCACCACATCCTGAAGGCGTCAGTGTCTTTGCTACGGTGGTCGGCGAGTTGGCTGGGACGGTCTAGAGCCGTCTCCGAGCGCCCGGCTCCTCCCGCCATGCGAATCGTCAGGACATCCGCCCTCGTCGCCGTGATCGTCGCGGTACTGGCCTCGGCGGCAGCCGCGTTCAACGTCGTTCAGGAGCCGCTGCCGAAGGGCGCGGTCGGCCAGCCGTACGACTACCAGTTCAAGGTCGCAACCGGCGACCCGGTGAACGACCTCGAGTTCCGCGTGATCGCGGGCGCTCTGCCGCCCGGGTTGACGCTGTCGTCGAGCGGTCGCCTCACCGGGCGTCCGGCTGTCCAGGGCGGCTGGAAGTTCGACATCCAGGCCTGCACCGGCGGCATCTTCTGCTCGGAGCGAACGTTCGAGCTCGGTGTGCTGCCGCGGCTCTGGATAACCACCGAGACGCTCCCGGCAGGAGTCGTCGGCGTCCCCTACTCTGTGCAGCTCGGCTCGGACGGCGGTCCGGTCAAGGCCTGGACGATCGTCTCGGGCTCGCCTCCCCAGGGAATGGCGCTGTCGGAGGCCGGGGTCCTCTCGGGCACTCCGACGGCGATCGGTTCGTCGCAGTTCACGGTGAAGATCGTGGACACCGATATCCGGTTCGACACGAAGACGTTGACGCTCGTCGTAGCGGCCCCGCTCATCGTGGCGCCGCCGCTGCTTCCCCCGGCTGTGGTCGGCACCGAGTTTCAGCTCGCGCTCCAGGCGACCGGTGGGACCACCCCGTACACGTGGTCGCTCGGAGAGACGCTGCTGCCGCGGGGTCTCGTGCTCGACCCGGCGACCGGCATCGTCAGCGGCATCCCGCGCCTCGCCGGCACGTTCCCGGTGACCTTCGTCGCGACCGGTGCGAGCGGCTCATCGGCGAGCGTCGAGGTCACGATGGAGATCGCACGGAAGCTCGCGATCGTGACGAGGCGGCTTCCGTTCGTGAAGCGCGGGGCGCTCTATCGCTCGCAGGTCGTGCTTCGCGGTGGCATCGCGCCCTACCGACTCAAGGTCACCGAGGGCCGTCTGCCCCGCGGGATCCGCATGAACTCGCGAAACGGCAAGCTCATCGGTCGTGCGCGCACGACCCCGGGCATCTACCGCTTCACGGTCACGGCCACCGACAGGCTGCGCGGGACGTTCGACCGGAAGCTCGCGATCGTCGTCAAGGCGCCGCCGAAGACGAAGAAGAAGCCGAAGTAGCAGACCGGCAATGAGCGAGCACGGCCTGCTGGCCGGCGCTCTCGATCCGCTACCCTGGACGGAATGTCCAGGTTATGTATAGATATTGGGAGTTGAGCGTGCGCTCGGCGATCGTGCTCTTCACCCGCGACCTTCGCGTGCACGACAACGCAGCTCTTCGGGTCGCATCGGAGCAGGCCGAAAGGGTCCTGCCGTTGTTCGTCCTCGACGACGCGGTGCTTCTGCGGTTCGGTGCGCCGAGCCGCGTGGCGTTCCTGCTCGACGCGCTCCGCGATCTCGACGAGTCGTTGCGCGCCCGTGGGGGCCACCTCGTCGTCCGCCGTGGGGACACGGTCGCAGAGGTGATGCGCCTCGCGCTCGACGTCGGTGCCGAGGCCGTCTTCCTCGCCGAGGACGTCAGTGCCTTCGCGCGGTCACGTGCGAGGCGGCTGCGGCATGCTGCGGCGGCCGGTCGCATCGCGGTGCACGAGCTGCCCGGTGTCACGGTCGTGCCGCCGGGTGACGTCGTACCCACGAGCGGGGGCGACGCGTTCAGCGTCTTCACTCCGTACTGGAACAGGTGGCGGGCCGCTCCCCGGCGCGCGATCCTTGCACCGCCGCTGACGCTCTCTCCGCCCGCCGCCGATCCAGCGCGTCTCCCTTCGTTGGCGGAGCTCGTCGACGCGCATGCCGTGCGCGGGCTCCCGGGCGGCGGCGAGTCGGAGGGGCGGCGACGGCTCGAGCACTGGCTGCGCGAAGGGCTCGTGTCGTACGGCGACCGGCGCGACGACGTCGCGGTCGACGGGACGTCGGGGCTCTCGCCCTACCTCCACTTCGGCTGTCTCTCCCCGTCGGAGATAGAGCAGCGTGCGGCTGGGCTGCCCGGAGGCGTGGCCTTCGTGCGCCAGCTCTGCTGGCGTGACTTCCATCACCAGCTGCTCGGCGCCCGCCCGTCGATTGCGGTCGAGGATCTCCGACCGCGCGGTGACGCGTGGCGGCGCGACCACGATGCGCTCACGGCCTGGCAGGAGGGTCAGACCGGCTACCCGCTGGTCGACGCCGGCATGCGACAGCTCACCGCCGTCGGCACGATGCACAACCGCGTCCGGCTCGTGACCGCGTCGTTCCTGACCAAGCACCTCTATCTCGACTGGCGCACAGGCGCAGATCACTTCGCTGCCCATCTCGTCGACGGGGACCTCGCAAACAACGTCGGCAACTGGCAATGGGTCGCCGGCACGGGTGCCGACACGCGGCCGAACAGGGTGTTCAACCCGATCCGGCAGGCGCACCGCTACGACCCGGACGGGACCTACGTGCGCCGCTGGGTGCCGGAGCTCCAGGGAATCGAGGGCGGTGCGGTGCACCAGCCCTGGCGGGCAGATCACCGGCGGCCGACCGGCTACCCCGATCCGATCGTCGACCACGACGAGGCGGTCGAGCGCTTTCGCCGCGCGCGGGCCGCATGAGCGGCCGGCGATTCGAGCTCGAGCGCGCACAGGTCGTGCCGGTGCCGATCGAGCGTGCGTTCGCCTTCTTCGCCGACCCCGCGAACCTCGAGGTGATCACCCCGCCGTGGCTGGGCTTCCGCATCGTCGAGGCACCGTCCGCCATCGCCGTCGGCTCGCTCCTCACCTACCGTCTACGTCTCTTCGGTGTCCCGGTCGGGTGGCTGACCGAGATCACGAAGTGGGTCGAGGGCAGGTCGTTCACCGACGTTCAGCTCCGGGGGCCCTATGCCGAGTGGGTCCACACCCACCGCTTCACCGCAGCGCCCGGCGGAACGGAGATCTACGACCACGTCGGGTACCGGCTGCCGCTCGGACGGGGTGGTGAGACGGCTCGGCGCCTCGCTGTCGCACGTATGCTCACCGAGATCTTCGACTTCAGGGCGCAGGCGACTCGAGCCGCGCTCGCGTGAGTCAGGGCGTCCCGAGAGCGTCTTCGGCAGCCACGTCGAAGGGTGTCGGCCTGAGCGGGACGAGCTCACGGATGCGCTCGTCGTGGGCGACCGTCGGACTGCGGAGGCCTTCGATGAGAGGGCGGGCGACGGCGGCGTTGACGGGGGTCACGAGGTGCAGCCAGTACGAGGACAGCCGTGGCGTGAGCACCGGCACCTCGACGATCAACCGTCGCTTGCCGCGGAGCCGGGCGATCCGCTCGATCATCTCTCGATACGTCATCACCTCCGGTCCGCCGATGTCGTACGTCTGCCCGAACGCCTCCTCGAGGCCACAGACGCCCGCGAGGTAGCCGACGACGTCCTGCAGTGCGATCGGCTGCGTCGGCGTCGAGACCCAGCGTGGGCAGATCATGGCCGGTAGCCGGTCGACGAGCGCGCGGATCGTCTCGAAGGCCGCGCTCCCGGCTCCGACGACCATTGCGGCGCGGAGCGTCGTCACCGGGACCGGGCCCGATGCGAGGTGGCGCGCCGTGTCCTGCCTGCTGCGCAGATGGTTCGACAGGTCCGGTGACTCCTCGCCGAGCCCTCCCAGGTAGACGATCTGCCCGACTCCGGCCTCTGCGCTGGCCCGGGCGAGGCTTTCTGCGGCTAGGCGGTCGGTCGCGGCGAAGTCGCCGGCCCCGAGCGAGTGGACGAGGTAGACGACGACATCGGCGCCCGCGAGCGCCGGCGCGAGGGTCTCCGCCCGGGTCGCGTCGGCGGCAAGCCAACGGACGCCTTCCGTGTCGGTCCGGCTGCGACGTGCGACCGCGACGACCTCGTGGCGCTCCGCGAGCACGGGCAGCAGCGCGCTCCCGATCACGCCCGAGGCACCGATCACCGCGATCTTCATCCCTGCTCGCCCCCGTCCAGGTTGAGGAAGCGGCGGCTCACGGCCAGATGGGCACGCGACTGGATGCGTGCATAGAGCCGAGGGCTGTGCCTCGCGAGGCGTGCCTGGTAGCCGATCACGGCGATCGACAGCTCCGGGCTCGGGTCGGCGAACTGCTCGAGAGCGAGCCACCCGCCGGGGGTGGCCGCGAGCAGTCCCCCTATGATCGGGAATCTCGACACGACCCGGTCCTCGGCGACGTGGGCTTCGGCAGGGCCGAAGCGCAGCAGCGGCACGACACCCAGCAGGACGAGGTCGACGCCGCCCCGGCGTTCGCGCGGGCGCACGAGGCCGACCGTCGCGCGTCGCACCGCTGCCCAGTAGGCAGCCGACAGCTGACCGGCGCCGTCCTCGTCGAACGTGACGAGCGGGCGCGCCAGCGCGGTTCGCTGCATCGAGTCCACGACACCGGCCGGCGTAACCCGCGTCGTCGGCTCCAGCTCGATCCCGTCTGTCATCGCACGCGAGGCCGTGTCGAGGAAGATGCGCTTCTCGTCGGGGTGCGGTGTGACACTTCCCGTACACTGTACAAAACATGGACAACGTTCGGAGAACGTGCGGGGCCGCCGGTGCGCGGGGCTATGGGGGCTTGCCGTGAGGGTCGCCGTCGTCGGCGGAGGGATCGCAGGGCTGGGTGCAGCCCATGCGCTCGCCCGGCGGCACGTCGTCGAGCTCTTCGACGACGCAGAACGGCCCGGTGGACATGCCCGGACGGTCCGCGTCGGGCGGCACGCAGTGGACACCGGGTTCATCGTCTACAACGAGCTCAACTACCCTCGGCTGACGCGCCTCTTCCGCGAGTTGGGTGTCCGCACCCAGCTCTCGCCGATGTCGTTCTCCGTCGAGTGCGCCTGCGGCGTCGCGTGGTCGAGCCGCCGCCCGTGGCGGGCAGGTCCGCGTCTACTCGCGGAGATCCTGCGCTTCCTGCGAACGGCCGACGCCTCGGCCGGCGACGATCGAACGCTCGACGAGTACCTCGGCGAGGAGCACTATTCCGAGTCGTTCCGCCGTCACTACCTGATGCCGATGACCGCGGCGCTCTGGTCCGCGCCACCAGGCCACTGCCTCGAGATGCCGGTCTCCTTCGTGTTCGCCTTCTTCAGAAGCCACGGCCTGCTGGGCCTACGGCGCCGCCGATGGCGCACGGTCGTCGGAGGCAGCCGCGCCTACGTGAGCAAGCTCCTGGCGGGCAGCGACGTGCTCGTGCACGAGGCGACGCCGGTGCGCGTCGTCTCCCGCGCCGCAGGCGAGGTGACCCTCGTCACGGGCCACGGTGCACAACAGCGATTCGACGCCGCCCTGCTCGCCGTCTCGCCGCCCAGCGCGCTCGCGCTTCTCGACGACCCGTCGGACGACGAGCGACGGTTGCTCGGCGCCTTTCGGACGACGCGGAACGAGACGGTCCTGCACACGGACGATCGGTTTCTCCCCCGTCGTCGCGGCGAGCGCTCCGCCTGGAACTACCAGGCGCCGCACTGCGGCGCGACCGCGACCCTACCCACCGTGACGTACTCGGCGAACCGGCTGCAGCGACTCGACGCAGGCGAGGAGTACTGCGTCACACTCAACCGAACTGCCGAGATCGACCCCGCCACCGTCATCGCCGTCCATCACGACGAGCACCCCCAGACGACACTCGCAAGCCACGCTGCCCAGGTCGAGCTGCCCGACCTCGACGGACGGCGAAGGACGGCCTTCGCCGGCGCGTGGCAGGGGAACGGCTTCCACGAGGACGGCCTCGTGTCCGGGCTGCGTGCGGCCGCAGCGCTCGAGAAGGCGTTGCTTTGAGGTCGGCCCTCTACGTCGGCACCGTGATGCACGCGCGGACGGGCGACGTCGAGAACGTCTTCCGCTACCCGGTCTACATGACGCTGCTCGATCTCGACGAGGGGCCGGCCCTCGACAAGGCGCTGCGCCTCTTCGGATGGAACAGGGCAGCCGCCACGTCGTACCACGACCGTGATCACGTCGACGTGAGGGCGCTGCTCGAGGCGGAGGGCATCGAGCTCGGCGCGGGCGGCCGTCTGCAGGTGCTGACCAACCTGCGGGTCTTCGGCTACGTCTTCAACCCTGTGTCGTTCTGGTGGTGCCGCCGCGGCGACGGCAGCCTCGCCGCGGTCGTCGCCGAGGTGTCGAATACGTTCGGGGAGCGCCTCCCGTACGTGCTCGTGCCGGCCGAGGCCGGCGGCACCACCGACCGTCACGTGTGGCAGACCGAGAAGCGCCTGCACGTGTCGCCGTTCATGTCCATGGATCAGCGGTACACGTGGTGGTTCTCCGAGCCGGAGCAGCGGGTCGCCGTGCGCATCGACGTCCACGAAGAAGACGCGCCCGACTTCGTGGCCACGCTGGTCGCGCGCCGCGTCGAGCTCACGCCGCGCTCGCTCCTCGTAACGCTCGTGCGCCAGCCGCTGATGCCCGCCGTGGTCGTCGGCCGCATCCACTGGCAGGCGCTGCGCCTGAAGCTGAAGGGGGCGCGCTTCTTCCGCAAGCCCCCGTTCGTCCCGGGCCGGGGGACGGTGCGGCGATGACCGCGGTTGCACGTGTCGCCGAGAGGCTGACCTTCCGGGCGCTCGGCCGGCTCCGCGGGGGAGACGTCGTCCTCCGCTACCCGGACGGACGTGGCCGCCGCTTCGGTGACGGGTCGAGGCGCCCAGTCGTCGTCGACGTATGCAGGCCCGAGGCGCTGTGGAGCAAGATGGGCCGCCGTACGCGCGTCGGCTTCGGCGAGGCGTACGTCGACGGCGATTGGGACTGCGACGATCTCGTCGGGTTGCTCGCCTTGCTGGGGCGCAATCTGCACGTGGCCTCCGGACGCCCCGCTCTGCGCGCGCTTCGCGCGGTGCAGCGCCTGCGCCCCCATCTCGCCGAGCGGCAGCGCCCTCACGTCGCGAAGGACAACATCTACGCCCACTATGACCTCGGCAACGACCTGTTCGCCCTGATGCTCGACCCGACGATGACGTACTCGTGTGCGTACTGGGAGCAGCCCGAGATGACGCTCGAGCAGGCGCAGCTGGCGAAGCTCCGGCGCGTCTGCGAGAAGCTCCGCCTCGGCCCGGACGACCATCTGCTGGAGATCGGCTGCGGGTGGGGCGGGCTCGCCGTCTTCGCCGCACGCGAGACCGGTTGCCGCGTGACAGGGCTCACGATCTCGTCCGCGCAGGCACGGCTCGCGCGGGAGCGCGTCGCCGCAGCCGGCCTCTCGTCGCGGGTCGAGATAGTCGAGTGCGACTACCGGGAGCTCGAAGGGACCTACTCGCGGATCGCGTCGATCGAGATGATCGAGGCGATCGGCCATGCGGAGCACGAGACGTACTTCACTGCGCTCGACCGGCTGCTGGCTCCCGACGGCATCGCCGTGGTGCAGACGATCGGCGTCCCGGACCAGCAGTACGAGCGCTACCGGCGCAGGCCGGACTGGATCCGGCAGTACGTGTTCCCGGGCTCGCTGCTGCCGTCGCTGGAGGCGCTCTCGTCGGCCGTGGCCCGCACCAGGCTGATCATCCTCGGGCTCGAGGAGATCGGCATCGGCTATGCGCCCACGCTGCGCGCCTGGCGGGGAAACATCGAGCGCAACGTCGACGCGGTGCGCGCCCTCGGCTACGACGAGCGTTTCCTCCGCACCTGGCGCTTCTACCTGTGCTTCTGCGAGGCGGGGTTCGCGATCCGAGCGCTGCGCGACATGCAGATCGTGCTCAGCCGCCCGTTCAACGACAGCCTTCCCCCAACACCCGAGCTCCGGAGGTCCTTCTGATGCGCATCACCGAGAAGATCGAGATCGAGGCTACGCCTGCGGAGGTCTGGGCGGTTGTGGCCGATCTCGCCACGCACACGACATGGCGTCCCGCGCTCGTCGAGTTCCGGCAGGTCTCCGACGGGCCGCTCGCCGTCGGCTCCCGCATCCGCGAGGTGCTGCGCTGGCGTGGCCGCGAGCTCGTTCTCGACGACGTGGTGACCGCACTCGACACGGAGCGGCTCTTCGCCCTTCGCGGCGAGTGGTCTGCTGCGGAGTTCGAGCTCGAGCTCCGCCTGGAGCCGGTTCCCGCCGGCACGCGAGTCACCTTCGACTGGCCGCTGTGGCCGCGCTCGCTCCTGCTCAAGGTCGCCGCGCCGTTCCTCGGCCGCACCATGCGGCGCTCGACCGCAGAGGAGCTCGAGCACCTGAAGGCCTACGTCGAGGCGGGCAGTTCGAAGACGTAGTGGGACACGCCCCACTCGCGTCCGGCCCGGTAGCCGAACAGCTCGGCACACGCGAGGAAGAAGATGCGCCAGCGGGCGAGCCAGAGGGTGGCCTCGGAAGAGCCGTAGGCGGCGCCGAGGATGGCAAGGACCGTCTCGCGATCCTCGTCGAGGTTCGCGAGCCACGCCTCGGCGGTGCGGGCGTAATGCCCTCCGTCGACACTCCATTCGTCGCGAAGCACGAGGTCGCGCTGGAAGCGGGGGAGCAGGCCGTGCGAGGGCATCGTCCCGCCGGTGAAGAACGTCCGTGCCATCCACGACTGCTCGAACGTGTACGCGTGACGGGCGTGGGAGAACACATGCGCGAAGAGCGCCCCTCCGGGGCGAAGCCACGACGCCACCTTCGCGAACAGCGCCTCGTAGTTGCGCATGTGCTCGAGCATCTCGATGGAGAAGACCCGGTCGAACCGTCGATCGGTGTCGAAGTCGTTCATGTCTGCAGTGAGCACCTCCAGCCCCTCCACGCCGCGACGTGTCGCCTCGGCCACGATGTGCTCGCGCTGGAGCGGGGAGTTCGAGACGGCCACCACACGGGAGGCCGGGTAGCGCTCGCGCAGCCAGAACGACAGTGATCCCCAGCCGCAGCCGAGGTCGAGCACGTCCATGCCGTCTTCGATCCCCGCGCGCTCGCACGTGAGCGCGAGCATCGCTTCCTCGGCCTCGGCGAGAGAGGAGACGCCCGCGGGCCACCAGCACGCGCTGTACTTGAGCCGCGGGCCGAGGCAACTCCTGAAGAAGGCGGGCGGCAACTCGTAGTGCTGTTCGTTCGCCCGTTCCGGGACCGGCGCGATCGGCGCCGTCCGTGAGCGGGCGACGAGGTCGTCCACGGCGTGCCCACGACGCCCCTCGCGACGGAGACGGAGTGCGCAGTTCATGCGAATCAGGCGCCGGAGCGCCTGGTCGGGCACGAGGCCGTGCCGCAGCAGCGCATCCGAGATCACCGTGCGGTGGAGCGGGTCTTCGGAGGAAGGGGGACGAACACGCTCGTCGTGCGCTGGTACTCCGCGTAGTCGGTCCTGCTCTTGAGCGCCTGGGCCTCGGTCGCCGGGATGCCCGTGACGCGGAAGAGCAGGAACAGGAGGCCGGCAGGCACGAGCCACGCGATCCACCCGGAAGGGGCTGCGCTGGCGACGAGGGCGAAGCCGCACCAGGTGACCACCTCGAAGAAGTAATTCGGATGACGCGACCATCCCCAGAGGCCGCCGCGCGCTGTCTTGCCGCGGTTGGTTGGGTTCGCGCGCCACCGTGCCAACTGGGCGTCGGACACGACCACACCGCCGTTCCCGATCGCCCAGACCACGACACCGATCCACTCGAATCCACCGAGACCGGACGCCTGATCCAGGGTGATGAACGCGAAGGGCAGCGAGAAGAAGACGACGAACGCTGCCTGCGCCTGGAAGAAGACGAAGAAGTTCCGGTTGGCGTGGGGTGCCCATCTCGCCCGCAGCGTCTGGTAGCGACCGTCCTCCTCCTTGCCCAACACGCGGTTGAAGAGCAGGTAGAGACCGAGTCGCCAGCCCCAGATCGACGCGATCGCGGCGGCGAGCACGCGGTGTGCTGCGTCGCCATCGGCGACCAGGGCGTACAGCGTGGCGACACAAGCGATGAAGACCGCCCAACCGACGTCGACGGGACTCGCGTCCCGGGTCCGCACCTGGAGCAGCCACAGCCCGGTCATGCCGAGCGACGCCACGGCGGCGCCGACGAGCAGAAGGACGGGTACCGACCCGATCACGACGAGGCGGTCGAGCTGTGCACACCCAGAGCCACACGCTCACTCTATGTGTCGGGCAGCAGCTGCAGGCCGCGCGTCTGCCTCTCGCCGGTAGCGCGGAACATGAGCATCCCGTTAGGAACGGTGTCGTCCGCCCGGGGACGCGGGTAGCATCGCGGCATGGCTACCTGCGTCGTTACGGGCGGTGCGGGCTTTCTCGGGTCCCATCTCTGCGAGACGCTCATCGGGCAGGGACACCGCGTGGTCTGCGTCGACAGCCTCGAGACCGGATCGCTCGCGAACATCACGCACCTGCGCGGCGACGCATTCAGGTTCCTCGGGCACGACATCACCGAGTACATCAAGGTCGACGAGCCGGTCGACGTCGTCTACCACCTCGCCAGTCCCGCCAGCCCGATCGACTACCTGCGCCTGCCGCTCCTGACCCTGAAGGTCGGCTCGTACGGCACGCACAACGCGCTCGGGCTCGCCAAGGCCAAGCGTGCCCGTTTCCTGCTCGCCTCGACGAGCGAGGTCTACGGCGACCCGCAGGTGCATCCGCAGCCGGAGACCTATTGGGGTCACGTCAACCCGATCGGCCCGCGCGGTGTCTACGACGAGGCAAAGCGCTACGCCGAGGCGATGACGATGGCGTACCACCGCCAGCAGGGCGTGGACACGGCGATCGTGCGCATCTTCAACACCTACGGGCCGCGCATGCGTCCCCACGACGGCCGTGCCATCCCCACGTTCCTACGCCAGGCGATCGAGGAGAAGCCGCTGACGGTCTTCGGCGACGGCTCGCAGACCCGAAGCTTCTGTTACGTCGACGACCTTGTGCGCGGCATCATCCTGCTCGCCGAGTCCGGGGAGCACCTCCCCGTGAACATCGGCAACCCCAGCGAGAAGTCGCTGCTCGAACTGGCGGACGCCGTCATCCGCGTCAGCGGGTCCTCGAGCCAGATCGTATTCGAGGCGCTCCCGGTCGACGATCCGCAGGTACGACAGCCGGACATCACCCGGGCGCGTCAACTCCTCGGCTGGGAGCCCGACGTCGACCTCGACGACGGCCTGCGCAGGACGCTCGCCTCTCTCGGCCGGGAACCAGCACGTGCGTAGAGTCGCCCTGCTGCTCGCCACGGCCGTGTACGCCGTGGCGCTCGTCCTCGCCCCGACCGCCGACGCGTCTCGCTTCATCCGGGTCGGGATCTACGACGACTCGGAGATCCTCTACGGCAATCCCGACTACGTCTTCCCGATCCTGCAGCAGCTGAACACGAAGCTGATTCGCGCCAACCTCAAGTGGGGTGGGCCGAACGGGGTCGCCAACACGAGACCAGGCAACCCGACCGATCCCGCCGATCCGGCGTACGACTGGGCCGCATACGACCGCACGGTGCTTCGTGCGAAGGGGATCGGCGCCGAGGTGATCTTCGCCATCGTCGGTACACCGTCATGGGCCAACGGCGGCAAGGCGTGGAACACGGCGCCGTCGAAGGCCATCGACCTGCGCCGCTTCGCCGTCGCCGCGGCGCGGCGCTACAACGGCACGTTTGTCGGCTCCGAGGGCCGGCTCCCCGCGGTGCGGCTCTGGCTCGCGTGGAACGAGCCGAACAACCCGGTCTTCCTGGGGCCTCAGTACGTGCGGTTCGGCAGCCGCTGGGTCCTGCGCAGCGGCAAGGACTACGCACGGATCTGCAACTCGGTCGTCGCCGGAGTGAAGTCCGTGCAGGGGAAGGCTCGAATCGGCTGCGGCGTCACTGCGCCGCGCGGCAACAACAACCCGAACTCGTCACGGCCGTCGGCGTCACCGATCGCGTTTCTGCGAGCGATGAAGGCCGCGGGCGCCAGGGGCTTCGACGCGTACGCGCACCACCCGTACTACGGCACGCGGAACGAGACACCGTCGACGCCTCCGCCCCCACCTCCTCGCGGGCAAGCACCGACCGCCGTCACGCTGGGGAACTTCGAGGTGCTGACGAGGGAGGTCCAGCGCCTGTACGGAAACGTCCGCATCTGGGTGACCGAGTACGGGTATCAGACGAATCCGCCCGACAAGCTGTTCGGCGTGAGCTACGCCAACCAGGGCAACTACATGCGCGAGGCGTACCTGAAGCTGCGCCGCAACCCGAAGGTCGACGTCTTCGTCTGGTTCCTGCTGCGCGACGAGGCCCGCGCCGACGGCTGGCAGTCGGGGCTCTACAACCGGCGCTACTTCCGCAAGGACGCCCGCGAAGTGTTCGAGCAGATCTCCTCGGGCAAGATCCCCTAGCTCCTCCGTCACACATCCGGCTCGTGTCCTGGCGAACGAAAACGGAGTGGAGATCGTCTACAAGTCGCCGACGTCGGCGAGCTGGCCGTCGCGCTCGACGTAGCCGCCCTTGCCGCCCACGACGACGAGCACGAGGTCGTGCTCGCCCGCGTTCGACACCCTGCGAGGTGTCGCGGCCTCCACGTGGCACAAGCCACCCGGGCCGAGCAGGCGCTCTTCGCCGCCCACCTCGAAGCGAGCCGTGCCGCTGTGGACGAAGTACAGCTCGTCCTGGATGTCGTGGTAGTGCGGGAAGCCTTCCTGGCCCGGCGGGTAGACGATCACGTTGATGCCGAACGCGGTCACACCGAGCTCGCGACGCACCTTGCGGAATCCGTACCCCTCGCCGAGGTCGTCGATCGAGCTGAAGCTGTGGCTCACGATCCCGCTCCTTCCAGGTAGTCGATGGTGAGACGCAGCCCTTCCTCGAACCCGACACGGGCCTCGTAGGCAATCGTCTCGCGTGCCAATGTCACGTCGGCCCACGACTGCAGCACGTCGCCGGGTCGCGGAGACGTGTGCTCGGCCGTGACCGCCCTGTCCAGCAGCCGGCCGATGGTCTCGGCGAGCGTGTTCACGGTCTCGGAGCCTCCGGCGGCGATGTTGACCACTGCTCCGACGGCGTCCGCGTCCGCCGCGAGCACATTGGCGTCGACGACGTTCGCGACGTACGTGAAGTCGCGCGACTGCTCACCGTCGCCGTGGATGGTCACCGGCTCGCCATCGGCTATCGCGCGGATGAAGAGGGGCACCACGGCCGCGTACTGCGAGCCCGGGTCCTGTCGGGGGCCGAACACGTTGAAGTACCGCAACGCGACGGTCTCCAGGCCGTAGACGCGGGAGAAGCTGACGCAGAAGCGCTCGGCGGCCAGCTTCGCCACGGCGTACGGCGAGATCGGGTTGGGTGCCTGCGACTCGATCCGGGGAAACGTCCCTCCGTCGCCGTACACCGACGACGACGACGCGGCGACGACCCGTCGGACACCCTCGTCCCGGGCCGCGAGCAAGACGTTCAGCGTCCCTTCGACGTTCACGGCGGTCGACGTCAGCGGGTCCTGCACAGAACGTGGCACCGAGCCGAGCGCCCCCTGGTGGAACACGACCTCGACCCCGCGCACCGCGGTGTGAACTCGCTCGTAGGAACGGAGGTCACCCTCGACCACCTCGATGTCGTCGGCAATCTCGAGGAGGTTGCCGCGGAGGCCGGTCGAGAAGTTGTCCAGCACACGGACACGGTCGCCCCGTGCGAGAAGTGCCCGGACGAGGTTCGAGCCGATGAAGCCGGCGCCACCCGTGACGAGCACGAGGCGACTCATCGTGCTCGCTCGGCGACGACGTGGTAGTTGGCGGCGAGTGTCCCGGGGCGCGGCTCCGCCAGCAGCGGCACGCGGCGGTCGAGTGCACGGCCGAGACGGTTCATGGCCGCCACGACAGTGCCGCGCAGGAAGCGGAGCGGGGTGCGGCGGAGCACGTGCTCGATGTAGATCGCGTTCAGCATCGTCAGCGACGCCGCTGTGCCGGCGCCGGGCGTCACCCTAACGGACGCCCAAGCCCCGCTCTCCTCGAGCAGCTTCTGCAGCCCCGTATGTGTCCAGCGCCAATGGTCGGTCGGATTCGGGTGAAAGACGTACACGCCGTGGGTGGAGAGGAGGAGCCGTCCGCCGGGCCGGAGGACACGCGCGAGCTCCCGGGCTGCCCGAGCCGGATCGTCCACGTGCTCCAGGACCTGCGCGCAGAGGACCACGTCGAAGGAAGCGTCCTCCACGGGAAGAGCCTCGATCGGCCCCTGGAGCTCGGCGACCGGGTTCGCGACGGGGTCCACCCCGATGTGCTCCGACGCGTAGGCGGCGAAGAGGTCGCGGTAGGGCTTCTCGCCGCAGCCGACGTCGAGCAGTCGGAACGGGCCGAGCGCCTCGTACGCCTCGCTGGCCTCGGTGGCGAGCCAGCGGACGAGTGGCTCACGCACCGCGTAGGTCGGCATCGACAGCGGCGGGTCGAGGCGCTGGTCAGCCACGGGCGGTGGTGAGTGCGAGGGCGACGAACGTGAGCGCGGCGAGCGGAATCCCGGGGACGAGACCGATCCCGCTCCAGATACCGGCGGCGACGAGCAGCCATGCCAAGCCGACGAGCGGGACGGGCGAGCCGCGGATACCTCTCAACGCGGCGGCGACTGCGGTACCGAACAGCGCAAGGAGCGCTCCGAACCCCACGAGGCCGAGATCGGCGAGGACCTGGAGGTAGAGGTTCTGCACGCCCCAGCGATGCTCCGGCGAGGGGAAGGCCTGGTCGGGCTCGTCGGGGAACCTGCGACGGGCGTCGTCCAGGTACGGGGTGTACGCCCAGTCCGTGCTCGACGCCTGCCAGCCCACGCCGAGGATCGGATGGTCGAGCCAGATGCGCACGCCGATGTAGGCCAGCAGCGTGCGCTGGGTGTAGCTCTCGACGCGGGTGTCGACGACGCGATCGCGGAGGCCGAGGAACTCGGCGAAGCGGGTGATGTTGTCGGCCCGCATCGTCATCGTGCCCGCCGTCACGGCGAGCACGATCCCGACCGTCACCAACGCGTGCCGGCCGTGGACTCCCTGGATCACGCGCACAGCGAGCAGCAGTGCCACGGCCGCCAGCCAGAGACCGGCGACACCGGTGAGTGCCCCCGAGAGCACGATCCCGAGCGCGCCGGCGACGAGCGCGGCTGCCATCCAGCCGCGTCCGTCCAGCGGGCGTCGACCCGTGAGCAGCAGCGCTGTCAGGCCGAGTGTGAGGGCCGCCCCGCTGAGTGCGGCGAAATCGTGGATGCCGACGAACGACGGCTCACGCTGTCCTGGCCGCTTCCCCTGGAACTCGCTGACGATACCGAGGAACTGGAGGAGCCCCCAGCCGGTCGCTGCGGCGCTCCAGAGGACGACGGCGCGGAAGAGCGGAACAGCATCCGAGGCAGTGCGCACGACGAGTGCCGTGGCCGGCACGAGCAACGCGTACCAGGCGAGCTTGAGCGCGCTGACCACATGCGTGGCGTAGGCGTACTCCTCGCCCAGGACTGCCGGCGTGGCGAGCGCGAGGAGCGCCAGTGCGACGAACGCAGTCACGGCAACGAGCACCCAGCGTGCGCGCCGAAGCGGGTCGAGCCCTTCTCGTCGCGCGCGGATCGTGGCTGCGACCACCACTGCGGCGATCGCCAGGTCAGCGAGGGTGACGTCGACCGAGGTCGAGGCGATGTCCAGCGAGGCATGCGGCTGGTAGGTCGCGTGGAGGAAGAGCGGCGGCACCGCCGCGGCCAGCACGAGTGCCTCGACCGGGGCGCCCGCCGACAGGTCGCGAACACGCCCCGCGAGGGTCGGGCGGCTCGGAACAGGCTGCGCCGTCACCGACGCCACTGTAGATGACCCGGCGGTGGATTCTCGACGGCCGGAGACGTGCCGGAGCGGCACCTAGACTGGCCTGCACCATGCGCTCCCGCCTGCTCTGGCGCCGCTCGACGACCGCCGCCGGCCTCTACGCCTCGGTCGTCTTCGGCGTGCTCGGCACGATCGTCGCCGCGAACGTCCTCGGTCTGTCCGGCTTCGGTGTCTTCGCCACGGCACTCGCCGCGGCGTCGTTCTTCCAGACGCTGCTCGATCTGACGGTAGAGGAGTCGCTCACGAAGTTCGGCTTCCGCTACGTCACCCGACAGGAGTGGGGCAAGCTGCGCCGCCTCTTCCGTCGGGCGTTGCAGCTGAAGCTGGTCGGCGGAGTGCTCGCGGGGCTCGCACTCGTCGTGCTGGCGCCATTCGCCGATGCCGTTTTCGACACGAGCGGCCTACAGGCCGCCTTGCTCGCGGTCGCGCTCCTGCCACTCGTGCAGGCGCCGGAGAACGTCGCAGGGACAGCGCTGCTGCTGCGCGGGCGGTACGACCTCCGGGGCGCGTATCTGGCGCTCTCGATGGCGTTGCGCCTCGCGGCGATCGCGATCGGAGTGCAGTTCGGGGCGTGGCAGGCGCTTGCGCTCGTGGTTGTCGCCCAGGCCGTCACGACCGTCGCCATCTCCGTGGTGGGGGCGATGGCGCTCGGGCGATTCCCCGCCGGCGAGCCCGTGCCGCTGGGAGACGACAGGCGCCCGCTCGTCTCGTTCGTCCTCGGCTCGAGCCTCGCCACCGGTGTCGTGTCGCTGCGGACGACGCTTGCGCCGCTCCTGCTCGGTGTCGTTGCCGGCACGAACGCCGTCGGCCTGTACCGCGTCGCCCAAGCTCCGCAGACCGGGCTGTCCGCCGCCTCCGCCCCCGTGCGGCTCGTGCTTCTCACCGAGCACACGCGGCAGTGGGAGCAGGGGAAGCAGCGAGCGGTGATGGCCGCCGTGCGTGGCTACACCACGAAGACGGCCGCGCTGATGGCGGTCGCGGTGCCCGTGTTCTTCGTGCTGATGCCGTGGCTCGTGCGCACGTTCTTCCGGGACGAGGCGTACGAGGCGGCGATCACCGCAGCCCGCATCGTGCTCTTCGCCGGCGCGATCCACGTGATCCTCGGCTGGTCGAAGTCCCTGCCGACGACCATCGGTCGTCCGCGGCTGCGCGTGATCACGCACGGCATCGAGGCCGCCGTGCTCCTTCCGCTCGTGGTCGTGTTCGGCGCGGAGTGGGGCGTCACCGGCGCCGGTATCGCGTTCCTGCTCTCGGCGATAGCGTTCGCGGCGACGTGGGCGGTGCTCCTCGTCGGCTTGCGTGCCGACGTCCGTGGGCGCCAGGATGACGTGGTCGAGGGAGCCTCCGTCCCGTGAGGGTCCTCGTCGTGACCGGGATCTGGCCGCCCGACGTCGGGGGCCCGGCGGTGCACGCGCCGGCGCTCGCGGCCTTCCTCACCGAGCGCGGCCACGAGGTACGTGTGGTGACGACGGCCGACCGACCACCCGAGTCGCGGTCGTACACGATCCACTGGGTGACGCGGGTCCTGCCTCCCGGTCTCCGCCACCTCGCCGTGGCGTCGATGGTGACACGTGTCGCGCGACGCACCGACGTCGTCTACGCCACGAGCATGGTGCGGCGTGCGGGTATCGGCGCAAGTATCGCGCGGCGCCCGCTCGTGGTGAAGCTCGTCTCGGACGAGGCCTACGAGCGCACGCGTCGCGCACGGAGGTTCGACGGGACGCTCGACGAGTTCCAGACGTTCCCCGGAGGCCGGCGCGTCCGGGCGCTCCGCGCCTCACGCACCGCTGCGCTGCGACGGGCCAAGCGCGTGATCTCACCGTCCGCCTACCTGCGGGAGCTCGCCGTCGGCTGGGGGCTCGATCCCGATCGTGTCGTCGTCGTGCCCAATCCCGCACCGCCGGTACCGCCGCTCCCGTCCCGAGAGGCCCTCCGCACCGAGTTCGGCGTCGATGGTCCGCTGCTCGCCTTCGCCGGTCGGCTCACGGAGCAGAAAGCCATCCCGATCGCGCTCGATGCGCTCCGCTCCGTGCCGGAGGCGACGCTGCTCCTGCTCGGCGACGGGCCGGAGCGCGCCTCGCTCGAGCGCCGGACTGCCGAGCACGGGTTGGAGGGGCGCGTCCGCTTCCTCGGCGCCGGGTCCCGGGAGGACGTGCTGCGGCTCTTCCGCGCGGCCGATGCGGCGGTGCTCACGTCCGGCTGGGAGAACCTCCCCCACACCGTGCTCGAGGCGCTGGCCGTCGGCACACCGGTTGTGGCGACAGCGGTCGGTGGCGTCCCCGAGATCGTGCGAGACGGCGAGAACGGACTGCTCGTGCCACCGGGATCGTCCGAGGAGATGGCTCGAGCGATCAACCGGGTCGTCGACGATCGCGCGCTCCGCGAGCGGCTCCAGGCTGCCGCGGCACCGTCGGTCGCCCGTCTCGAGGAGAGTCTGCTCCTGGCGCGCACGGAGGAGATCCTGATGGAGGTTGCGCGGAGATGAGGCGGCTACTGATGGTTGGACGAACGCGCTATCGGCTGCCGCTGACACCGAGCCTGCAGCGCAAGTTCGAGGCACTGGCGGAGCGCTTCGACGTCTGTGTCCTCGCGACGGGTGCGGGGCGAAACGAGGCCGGGGACGCCATGTTCGACCTGGCCCGGCCGGTCAGGCCCGCGGCGCTCGACGGGCTCTGGTTCTACGGGCGACTGCCGTTTCGCATCGCGACGGAGCTCCGTCGAACGCCAACCGATGCGATCGTCGCCCAGAGCCCGTACGAGGGGCTTGCCGCCCTGCTCGGCCGCCGTCTTGCCGGTGGCGCCGGGGGGCGCCCGCCCGTGATCGTCGAGATCCACGGAGACTGGCGCACCTTCGCCCGCCTGTACGGGTCGCCGTTACGAAAGCTCGTCGCCCCGGTGGCCGATCGTCTCGCGCGTGCTGCGGTGCGACGGGCCGACGCCGTCCGCACGCTGTCGCCGTTCACGACCGAGCTCGTGCGATCGCAGGGCGTGGAGCCGGCCGGCGTGTTCACGACGTACACCGAGCTGACGGCGTTCAGCGAGCCGCCTCTGGCGCCGCTCACCGATCGTCCGGTGGCGCTCGTGGTCGGAGTACTCGAGCCGTACAAGAACATCGACGGCATCGCGGCCGCCTGGCGGCTGGCAGCTCCGCGCGCGCCGCACGCGCTGCTGCGGATCGTGGGTGACGGGCGACGCCGTGACATCGTCGAGTCGCTGATCCGTGACCTTCCCGCGCAGACGGAGTGGGTCTCGCGCTTGGAGACTCCGGAGGTCGTGCAGGCGCTCGACGGAGCCTGGCTGCTGCTGCTGCCGTCCCGCTCCGAGGGCACGCCGCGCGTCGTGATGGAGGCACTGTGCCGTGCGAGGGCCGTGATCGGCGGGCGGGCCGGTGGCATCCCCGACGTCGTCGAGCACGAGGTCACGGGATTGCTCGTCGACCCGGAGCGACCCCGGGAGATCGCCGACGCGCTCGTTCGTCTGCTCGGCGATCAGGCGCTCTGCGAGGAGCAGGGGGCAGCAGCACACGAGCGCGCGAGTCGCTGGACGTACACGCCGGCGGAGTACGCCTCACGGATGGCCGATCTCGTGGAGCGGGTCCTCGCATCGTGAGGGCGATCGTCGTCACGCAGAGGATCGACCCCTCCGACCCGGTGCTCGGCGCAGCCGCCGCCAAGATGGCTGCGCTCGCCCGGATCCTGGACGAGGTCGTCGTGCTCGCGGACGATTTCGTCGAGGGTGCGCTGCCGGCCAACTGCCGCGTGCAGCCGTACCGCTCGAGGACGCGCGCCGGCCGGGGGCTCCGCTTCGAGGCGGCGCTCGCTCGGGAGCTGGCGCGTCGGCCGCGACCGGCGTTCGTGCTCGCCCACATGTGCCCCATCTACGCCGTGCTCGCGGCGCCGCTCGCGCGGCCGCTTCGCGTCGACGTGCTGCTCTGGTTCACCCACTGGCGCACGAGTCGGCTGCTCGCCCTCGCCGAGCGGCTGTCGAGTGCGGTCGTCACCGTGGGGGAGCGGACGTTCCCGCTCCAATCCGGGAAGGTGACGGCGATCGGTCACGGCATCGACCTCTCGGGTCTCTCGTGCACGGAGCGACCCTCCCGCGACGCGCTGCAACTGCTTGCGCTGGGACGGACGTCGCCTGCCAAGGGCCTCGACGTCGTCATCCGCGCGGTGGCCGCGGTGCCCGGCGTCCGTCTCGACGTGGTCGGGCCGTCGTCGACCGGTGAGGAACGCGCCACCCGGGAGGCACTCGAGCGGCTCGTCGTCGAGCTCGGCGTCGCCGACCGCGTCGCGCTGCGGGGCCCCGTGTCGCACGAGCGCGTCCCGGAGCTGCTGACGGAGGCAGACGCACTCGTCAACAACATGCGTGCGGGGGCGACCGACAAAGTCGTCTACGAGGCTGCGGCCACGTGCCTGCCCGTCCTTGCCTCGAACCCGGCGCTGGACGACTTCCTGCCCCAGGCGCTTCGCTTCGGTCGCGACGACATCGACGGTCTCGCCGACCGCATCCGGGAGCTGGCCACGGCCGACCGGGCGGCGCTCGGTCGCGAGCTACGCGGGAAGGTCGAGCGCGAGCACTCGGTCGACGGCTGGGCGCGCCGCGTCGTGGAGGTGGCGACTCGGTGATCGGGCCCGTGCTGCACGTCGGCAAGGTCTCCGGCATCTCGGGGTCGGAGGCCCACCTGCTACTGCTCCTGCCGCAGCTCCGGCAGCGTGGCTGGGACGTCCGCTTCCTGCTCCTGCACGAGGGCGAGCCCGGCGCGGAGGAGTTCGCCGCTCGCCTCGGCGACGCAGGCGTCCCCGTGGCACGGGTGCGGCTGCCCCGGGCGGCCGACCCTCTTGCCTTCCGGCGTGTGCTGCAGGTCGTGCGAGAGCAGCGGCCCCTGATCCTGCACACGCATCTCGTGCACGCCGACTTCTACGGGCTCACCGCCGGTCGGTTCGCCCGTGTTCCGCTGCTCGCGAGCACGAAGCACGGCTTCAACCCGTTCCGCTCCTCGCGCGTCTTCGCCTTCGCGGATCGCTCGCTGGGGCGGCTCGTCGATCTCCACATCGCGATCTCGGGCGGGCTCGCCCGTTATCTCGCCGAGACGGAGGGGCTCCGCGAGGAGTCGTTCGAGATCGTCCACTACGGCATCGTCGCCGGGCCCGAGCCGTCACCGGCCCCGGACCGGCCGCGCGTCGCGGTCGTGGGGCGGCTCGTGCCGATCAAGGGCCACGATGTGCTGCTCGACGCCGTGGCCGACGCAACCGGGCGGCTGCCCGGTCTCGAGGTCGAGGTCGCCGGCGCGGGGCCGCTGGACGAAGAGCTGCGAGCCCGCGCGAGGACGCTCGGGCTCGACGGCGTGCTCCGCTTCGTGGGTCACGTCAACGGCGCCGCGGCCATGGAGTGCGCCCTCGTGGTCGCGGTGCCGTCGTTGGGCGAGGGATTCGGGATGGTCGCCCTCGAGGCGATGGAGCGCGGCCGTGCGGTCGTGGCGAGCGAGGTGGGCGGGCTACCCGAGATCGTCGTGCACGGGACGACCGGTCTGCTCGTCCCGCCGGGCGACGCGAGAGCGCTCGCGACGGCACTCGTCGAGCTCGCAGGCGACCCTGAGCGGGCACGCCTGCTCGGCGCTGCCGGCCGGGCGCGGGCGGTCGAGATCTTCGGTCAGGAGCGGTGCACAGACCGCACCGACGAGCTCTACCGGGCAGCGCTGCGTCGGAAGGACATCCCGGAGGAACGCCAGCGCTCGAGCAGCGCCCACACGCGGGCGAGCGCGAACGCTGCCAGCACCGCGAGCAGGACGTCGAACGGCGTCCGATAGCGCACGGTGCCGGCGAAGACCATCGCCATCACCGTGTTCGCCGCGAGGAGGAGCAGCGCCAGCGCCACGAACCGCGCGGGCGCGAGGAAGAGGCCCCACAGCGCCAGCGCGTAGAGCAGGACCATGAACACCGGCTCGGCGACCTCGCGGCCGAACGTGGCCAGGCCGCCGCCCGCCGTCTCGGCGGTCTCGGTCGTGAACGTCGGTCGCCACAGCATCCCGACGGCCTGCGCGGCGAGCCGCGCCTTCTCCCCGGGCTGCTCACGCCAGAACTCGAGCACTTCGTCCTGGTAGAAGCGCATCTGCTCGCATTCGTCGACGGCTCGCGCGGCCGCGGGGGAAATCTCTGCCGCTCGTTCCGGCCACGGCGGCACCCCGGACAACTCGGGCACGTCGTCGATCCAGCCGCCGCGCGCGAGCGTGTCGTACGTGCTCGGGTTGTTGGCCTTCCAGAGCGCCCGTGCGTCGGTCGTGATCGCGACGCAGCCGATGCGCGCCTCGTTGCGGAAGACCCAGGGCGCGACGGCAGCACCCGCGAAGACGACGACGAGCAGGGCGCCGACGACGGCCTCGAACCGCGGGCGGACGCGCCACACGAGGTACGGCGCGAGCACGAACGGAAGCACGACGAGCCTCGCGTTGCCGAGGATCGCCACGCCGCAGACGACGCCCGCCGCGCACGCGATCGGGACCGAGCGGCGCTCGTAGGCGAGCAGGGCGAGCAGCGTCAACAGCGCGACGAGCAGGCCGTCGAGGATCTCCCGGTTGACGTGCACGTCGTGCCAGACGACGTAGGGGTGAAGCGTGGCGACGATCGCGGCGACGACGCCGATCCCGGTGGAGCGGAGACGGCGACCGATCTCCACGACGAGCAACGCGGTGACGACCGCGACCACGATCTGTGCGAGTCCCACGACAAGCCACGTTCGCTCCAGCGGCCAGTACAGGCCGGCGAGGAAGAACGCGTAGAGCGGCTGCGTGTACGCGGAGGGGACATCGGGGAGGAAGCCGAAGGTCCCGCTCGAGACAAGCGTCTGGGCGAAGGTGTCGCTCTTCTCGACGTACTCCTCGAGCACGGTCTCCCGCTCCACGAGGAGCGCCAACAGACGCGGCACCGAGGCGACGAGACCCACGACCAGATAGGCCTCTCGCCGCCCCCATTGCGACGGGCGTGCTATCTGTCGGCGCAGCATGGGCATGTCGGGCGAACGGTACGCGGTGGTCTCGTGTCACGTCGAGCGGATGCTCGACGATCGCGTCTGGGCGGCGTTCGCACGGCTGCAGGACAGGAGGCCTGGAGGGTTCGCGATCGCCGCCTTGATCCGTCCCCCCGATCTCGAGGCAGGGGAGGACGAGGTCGCATGGCTCGAGCGCGCACGCACCGCGGCGTCGCGCGGCCCTCTCGGGCACCACACACATTGGACCAGCCCAACCCATGCGCGACCGGGCCCGGGGGAAGGCCCCGCGGGGGAGCGCGTGCTGCGGGAGGGGCGCCGGCTGCGCGAGCGCGGGCTCGCGCCGACGCTGTTCTGCGGCGGCGGCTGGTACACGGACCTGTCGGTGGCGGCTGCGTGCGCAACGCTCGGCTACGTCGACTGCACACCCCGCGCGCGGCGGCCGGCGTACCTCCCCGCGCATGCAGAGTGGGCCGAGCTCGCTTCGCCTGCGCGTGTCGATCTCGGCTCTGGCAGGGCCCTCGTCGCTGTTCCCACCACGCACTCGGTCGGCGATCTCGTTCGCGCGGTCGCACGTCCGCGCGGGCTGTCGGCGGAGGTCGTCCACGTGTACTTCCACGACACCGACCTGCTCGACACGCGGCGGGCCCGCGCCCTCACCGCGGCGCTCCGGCTGCTCGCGCTCCGACGGCGTGCAGCGGGCCTCGATGACGTCTCCCGAGACGCCGCGCGCGCTGCCGTGGTGGCCTGGGACGACATCGCGCGTGGAGGAGCCGGCCCGGAACCGCAGTAGAATCCAGGAGTGACGACGAAGGCCCCGTCCGAGGCTCCGCTGGAGCCCGTTCGGCACGGCGCGCCACCACCACCCGGCACCGACGTCCGCTCCTCACGCGTCTTCCTCCTCTCGCGCGGCTCGTTGCTCGGCGTCTCGCGCCGCGTGCTCAGCATCGCCGCGCTCGTCGTCGTTGACGTGGCGGGTCTCGCGCTCGGGCTCTATGTCGCGCTCGTCGTGCGTCAGGTCGTCTATGGCGAGAGCGACGTCTTCTGGAGTCTGCTCTGGCGGCAGGAGCGCGAATGGCTCCAGTTCCTCGCGCCGATCACGGTGCTCGTGTTCCTCCAGGCCGGGTTGTACGCGCCGCGCGAGCGACGCGCCGGCCCGGGCCGCATCGTTGCCTCACTCGTCACGGTCGCCCTGATCGTGCTCGCCTTCGGGCTCGGCACCGACTACGAGTTCACGACCACCGGGCTGATCCCGACGGCGACCGTTGCCGCGGCAATCGCGATCGGTGTCCTGCGTGCGGCGTACGAGTCGATCTCGCTCGAGTTGATGCAGGTGATGGGCATCCGCCGGCGGGTCGTGCTCGTTGGCGATGGAGAGAGCCTCGCACGGATCCGCAGGCAGATCGACGCCGCCCGGGGTGGGATCGCGTACGAGCTCGTCGGTGCCGTCTCCCGGGAGCCCGCACCCGGTCTGCGTCAGCTCGGTACGGGGCTCCCCGACCTGCGCGCGGTGCTGGAGCGCGAGCAGCCGGACGAGATCGTGCTGGCCGAGGCGTCGTTCGACGAGCGGACGATCCTCGACGTCGTCGAGGCGGCGCATCGCGCGGGCGTGAAGGTGCGGCTCGCGCCCGACACGACCGATCTGCTCGTCCACGAGGGTCGCTACGTCCCAGGTCAGGGCGTGCCGCTGTTCGAGTTGCGCCCGCCGATCCTCTCCGGCTTCGACTGGGCCGTGAAGCGTGCCTTCGATCTCGCCGCCAGCGTCCTGCTCGGCGTGCTGCTGGCCCCGCTCTGGCTCCTCGTCGTGCTCGCGATCAAGCTCGACTCGCGCGGCCCCGTGCTCTACGTCGACCGACGAATCGGCGTCGGCGAGCGCGAGTTCGGGATGCTCAAGTTCCGCACGATGGTGGCCGGGGCCTCCGCGCGCCAAGGGGAGCTGGAAGCCGAGAACGAGGCGGAGGGCGCGCTCTTCAAGATCAAGGACGATCCACGCGTGACGCGGGTCGGCCGTGTCCTGCGACGGCTGTCGATCGACGAGCTGCCGCAGCTCGTCAACGTCCTCCGCGGCGAGATGAGCCTGGTCGGCCCGAGGCCGCTGCCGCTCCGCGACTACGCGCTGCTCGAGGACTGGCATCGGGCCCGTTACCTCGTCCTGCCGGGCATGACGGGGCTGTGGCAGATCTCCGGTCGTTCGGGTCTCGCGTTCGACGACCTCGTGCGCCTCGACTTCGCGTACCTCGAGCGCTGGTCGATCTGGCTCGACATCTCGATCATCGCGAAGACGATCCCCGCGGTGATCATGGGCCGCGGCGCGTACTGAGCACTCGGCCGGCCGGGATCGGTGTCGCGCCTCTACGCGGCCTACACTGACTCCCCGTGCGCGCGCCTCGCATCCTCGCCGTCGCCTCGGCGGTCGACCTCGACTTCCGCTACGGCTGCACGCCGGCGTGGTGGCAGCTGTGGAAGGGGCTCTACGAGGTCGGCACCGACCTCGTCGTCACGCCGTACCGTGGGCGACCCGTCGAGTCGCCCTGGTGGCGCACGGCGCCGAACCCAACGTATCGGGAGGGCGAGACATACGCGGCGCTGCGCGGAGGGCTGGCACGCCTCAAGGGCGACCGCTACCTGCGTCGTGGCGAGGACTCACCGGCAGACTCGACGCTCGACCGGATGACCCGGGAGACGATCTGGAAGGTCGTCACGCCCCGGTGGCGGCGTCATCTGGAGAAGCTCGTGGAACGGGAGCGTCCCGATGCAGTCGTCGTGTTCACCGTGCCCATGGCGCACTTCCGCGGCATTCCGACGGCGCTGCGGGAGCGGTTCGGGGTCCCTGTCGTCTTCTACGACGGCGACGTCCCGATGAGCCTGCCGGAGTTCGGCGGCATGGACACGGGCTTCAACTACTACCACGGTGCCGATCCGTCGGAGTACGACCTCGTCGTCTCCAACTCGGAAGGCGGGCTCGACCGGTTGCGCGAGCTCGGTGCGCGCCGGGCAGAGGCGGTCTTCTGGGCGGCCGACCCCGAGTTCTTCGCGCCTGTCGACGTGGCGAAGGAGACGGACGTCTTCTTCTACGGCTACGGCGACAAGTTCCGCCGCGAGTGGATGGAGGCGATGGTAGGCGAGCCGAGCCGTCGCCTCCCCGACCTCGACGTCGCGCTCGGGGGGCTGGATTTCCAGGGCGACGTGGGTCGTGCCCGCCTGGTCGGCGACGTGCCCTTCAACGGCTTTTCACGCGCCATCTCGGCAGCGCGAGTCAACCTCAACATCACCCGGCGCTCGCATGCGACCGTGCCGTACTCGTCTACCTGCCGGCCGTTCGAGCTCGCCGCCGCAGGGGCCGCGATCGTCTCCAACCCGCATGAGGGGATCGAACGGTGGCTGGAACCGGGCAGCGAGGTGATCGTCGTCTCCGATGCCGACCAGGCGACGGCCGCGTACAGCGGGTTACTCGACGATCAGGCGCAGGCCCAAGAGCTGGGAGCGCGCGCCCGTGAGCGTGTTCTCGACGAGCACACGTACCGGCATCGGGCGGCTCAACTGCTCGACCTCGTCGGTGTCGGAGCGATGGCCGGATGAACCGTCGCATGATCGCGATCGTTCCCGCCTTCAACGAGTCAGGGGCGATCGGTGGCGTGGTCGACGGCATCCGTGCGCTCGACGGCCCGGTCGACATCGTCGTCGTCGACGACGCCTCGACGGACGACACGGCGGCGGTGGCGACCGCGCACGGCGCGGTCGTCCTGCGGCTGCCGATCAACCTCGGCATCGGTGGAGCAGTGCAGACCGGATTCCGTGCTGCGCTCGCGGGCGGGTACGACCTCGCGGTCCGCCTCGACGGTGACGGCCAGCACGACCCGGCCGAGCTGCCGAAGCTGCTCGCGCCGCTGGCACGTGACGAGGCGGATGTCGTCGTCGGCTCGCGGTTCGTCGGCGGCGACGGAGACTACCGGCCGCCTCTCGCCCGACGGATCGGCATCACCTGGTTCGCGCGGCTCGTCTCCGTGGTCACGCGGACACGGGTGACGGACACGACCTCTGGATTCCAGGCTCTGAACCGCCGCGCCATCGCGCTCTTCGCAGAGGACTACCCGGCCGACTACCCGGAGGTCGAGGCGACGGTGCTCGTGCTCCGCCACAAGCTCCGTCTCCTCGAGGTGCCGGTGCAGATGCGCGAGCGTGAGCACGGCTCGTCGTCGATCACGTTCGTCCGGTCGATCTACTACATGCTCAAGGTGACACTCGCGCTGCTCGTCGCCATGGCCCGCAAGCTGACTCCGCCAGAGGGGGCATCCCAACCGTGACTCCCCTTCGCATCTCCGTCGCCGCGTCGATCGCGTCGATCCTGCTCATCCTCGTCGTCCTGGAGCTGATCCGCGGGCGACGGCTGAAGGAGCGGTACGCGCTTCTCTGGCTCGTGACCGGCGTCGTGCTCCTCGTTCTCTCCGTGTGGCGCGACGGGCTGAATACAATCGCGAGCTGGCTCGGTGTCAGTGGCTACCCGCCGGCGATCCTGTTCGCCGCGGCGATCCTGTTCGTGATCGTCGTGCTGCTCCACTACTCGACCGTGCTCTCACGGCTCGACGACGAGAAGACGCTGCTCGCGCAGGACCTCGCGCTCCTGCGGCAGCGCGTCGAGGGGCTCGAGGAGGCGGCGGCCGACAGGACCTCGTAGGGCGGTCCCGCCGCCCTACGGCTCACACCGCGGGAGGGACGGGGGTTCGGTGCGGAGATAGAGCGTCAAGTCGCCGCAGCGCACGCTGCTCGGGTACGCGTCCTCGAGCAGGGCGAGCACGCTCGGCAGGCTGCGGAGCTTGCGCGCGACGACCACCGCCTCCGGCTGTGCTCGTTCGAGCTCGTCGAGCACTTCGTCCGCCGTGAGCCCACCGCCCGCGACTCGTGTGTTCGACGTGTCGACGAGTGGGCCGGGCTGTGCCCGCCGCGCGAGGAAGGGGACGATCGGCTGATCCGAGACGACGATCGCGTCGGGGCGCGTGACGCGTACGAGCGCTGAGGCGGCCCACGTGAACTCTGCCCGCTCGGGCTCGTCGTTGCGGTGCAACCGTCTCTGCTCCTGGTAGACACCCGCCAACACGAAGAGCGTGACGGCAGCAGCTGCGCCGGCTCGAATGCGGTACGACCGGAGCGCCATGATGCCGAGGGCGAGGGCCGGGCCCGCAGAGATCGCGTACGCGACCGTGAGCAGGAGCATGTGGTGGTCGGCGAGTGGTCGTACGAGCACGAGGAAGAGCATCGCTGCGGGCACCGCCGTCCACAGGGGCCATGTCTTGCGCGCGCTGCGGGACAGCAGCAGAGCGACGAAGCCCGCGGGTACGAGCCACGCGACCGGCGTGCGTGGCTCGAGGAGGTCGCGGATCCAGGTCGCATTCTCGCGGATGCTGCCGAGCTCGGCTGCGCCCGTGTGATCTCCGACGACGGCGTCCCAGATGGCTCCCAGCGATCTGATGTGGGCAACGGTGAGTGCAGCGGCCACCACGGCGGCTCCCGCCGCGGCTGCAGGAAGCAGCCGCCTTCCGGCTCGCGCGCCGAGCGCGAGCGCCAGGAACGGCACGACGAACGGGGCGGCGAGGAGCTTCGTGGCCACCGCGCAGGCGAGGATCGCTCCTGCTGCCGTACTCCACCGGACTGGCGTCCCGCTGCGGATCGCGAAAGCGAGCAGAGCGAGCGCGACGAGGCCGAGAGCAACTGCCGGCACGTCGGCGGCGACAGTCGGCGCGACCGACGGGTAGGGCGGCCCGATCGTCACGAGCGCGCCGGCGATCAAGCCAGCCGGAGGTCCGTACAGGCGCCAGCCGAGCGCAATCGCTGCGAGCACGCCGATCACGGCGAGGGCAACGAAGCCCACGCGGATCCCCGTGATCGAGTGGCCGAACGGTGCCGCGAGCAGACGCAGCACCCAGTAGAAGCCCGGCGGTTGGCTCGTGTACACGTCGCTGCCGAGCTCCTGACCCCGGCGGAGGGCATCGAGGCTGGCGAGGTACACGCCCTCGTCGTAGTTCGTGCGGGTACCGAGCGCGCGCGTGAAGACGAGAACGGACGCAACGGCGACGAGCCCGGCGCCCGCGATCCAGGCGTATGTCGCGCGTCCGGTCACTCGGTCGTGCGAACCGGCGGGCTGATGACGAGCACGTCGCCCTGTTCGGTGTCGTCGAGCCAGTTCGCGGCCACGCCCACCCGGTACGTGACGCCGGGCTCGGGCGACTCGTCGACGAAGGTTAGGTCCCGGGTCGTCGCGAGTTCGAGCATCTGCAACGCGCAGCGGTCGCCGCCCTCGGTCTGACACGCGACATCGGAGCCTGTGCTCTCCGTGCGGAAGACCTTGTAGAAAGTGGATGCACGCGTGGTTGCATCGCTCCACGTCAGTCGCTGCGCTTCGCCGACGCGCTCGGTGCGCAGGCTCACCGTGTCGCCGTCCACCGGCACGAGAATGCCGTTCACGTCGATCGCCCGATCGGGCCCGTCCTGGGGAGCGGCGGAGACGACCGCAGCAAACGGGACGACCGCCAGCACGACGACGACAGCGATCGTGGGACGAATCCCGGGCCGGCGGACGGGCGGCGGCACGAGTCGCTGCCCGCACCGCCGGGGGAGCGTCGGGACCAGCAGCGGGATCGCTGCGACCAGCAGCGCGTATGCGGGGAGCGCCGGCATCACGAGGCGCCAGAAGCTGCCGTTCTCGATCCCCGACACGTCGGAGGAGCCCTTGACGAGCGCGTAGCCGAGCAGCCAGCCGAGCAGCAGCGCCGAGGCCGGCAGAGACCGCCGGGCGACCGCGATCGCGCCGGCCAACGGAGCCCATTGGGCCAGGCGAGCGCTCCAGAAGAACTCGCGGAGGTTCGACATGTTGCGCTTCCAGTCCTCGACATCGAGCGGGAAGCGATCGAAGAACGAGTCTGCAAGCGGCAGAGAAGGCAGTTCCGCCGCGGCGACGTGGATCGCCCCGGCGCCGAGTGCGGGGATCGTCCCGAGGCCTCGTTCCTTCCAGATGACGAGCGTCAACGTCGCGGGTGCGAGCATCGCGAAGAAGAGGCCGCCCTCCCGCCAGCGGCGGGCAACGGCGTATGCGAGCAAGGGCCCTGCGAGGAAGAGGTAGTTGGCCGGCTTCACACCGACCGCGAACCCCGCAAGGGCACCTGCGAGTGCCGCCTCGCGCAGCGCGCCCTCACCGAGCGACCGCAGCACGAGCGCGGCTGCGACGAGGAGCACGACCATCGAGGGGAAGTCCGCGAGTTGCGTCAATCCGTAGAACTGAACGAGGACCTGGTCTGTCCAGAGCTCGCGGTACCGGTCGGCGAAGAGAGGCGTAACGACGACCGGCAGGAGTACGAAGGTCGCAGCGCTCCACAGTCCGGCCACGCGTCCGGCGACGCGGGTGGCGATGTCGTAGACCGCGAGCGTCGCGAGCGGCCCGAGCACGAGCACCTGGAGGCCCGTTGTGAGCGGCAGCATCTGGATCGACGACGCGCCGGTGATCCACGAGAACGGAATCGTGACGAGCGGCCAGCCCCAGCCGACGAGGGCGAACGGGATCGTGCCCTGCCCCAGCAGCCAGCCGGACGTGAGCAGCCAGATCTGATCGCCGCCCTGATACGTCAACCAACCGTTGTGCTCCACGGAGAAGAACAGGACGACGGTGAGCAGGATCTGACCGGCCACGATCACGGCCAGCGTCGCGCGAACCCGGGTTGTCAGGATGTCGACGACGCGTCCGACTGCGCCCACCGCCGGCCGCAGGCGCGCGGAGAGCGTGGTGTCGCTCACAGGCCCTCGGCGCGATACCAGGCGACCGTGCGGGTGATGCCCTCCTTCAGCCCGACGCGCGCCTCGAAGCCGAACAGCTCTGCAGCGCGCGACGTATCGAGCCGGCGGCGCGGCTGGCCGCCCGGCTTGCTCGTGTCCCAGGCGATCGAGCCGTCGAAACCCGTCTCCGATCGCACGAGCTCCGCCAGCTCGAGGATCGAGATCTCCTCGCCCGTACCCAGGTTCACCGGGTCGGCGCCGTCGTAGCGCTCCGCTGCGAGCACGAGCCCCTCGACGCAGTCGTCGACGTAGAGGAACTCGCGCGTCGGGCTGCCGTCGCCCCACAGCGTGATCACCTCGTCGCCTCGCTCGCCGGCTTCGACCATCTTGCGGATCAGCGCGGGGATCACGTGCGACGTCTCGAGGTCGAAGTTGTCGCGCGGCCCGTACAGGTTCACGGGCAGCAGGAAGACCGCATTCGTCCCGTACTGCTCCCTGTAGGCCTGCGCTCCGACGAGGATCGCCTTCTTGGCGACGCCGTACGGAGCGTTCGTCTCTTCGGGGTACCCGTCCCACAGGTCGTCCTCACGGAACGGGACGGGCGCGAACTTCGGGTAGGCGCAGATCGTCCCGGCGATCACGAGCTTGGCCGTGCCGTGCAGACGCGCCTGCTCGAGAACGTGCGCCCCCATCATCAGGTTCGCGTACCAGTAGCGGCCGGGGTTTGCGCGGTTCGCCCCGATGCCGCCGACCTCGGCGGCCAGGTGGTACACGAGCTCGGGCCGTGCGTCGTCGAAGAGCTGTCCCGTGGCGTCCATGGACGTGAGGTCGTAGTCGCGTCGGCGAGCGACGACGACGTCGTGCCCTTCACGCCCCAGGCGCTCCACGAGGTGGGAGCCGAGGAAGCCGCCGCCGCCGGTCACGAGCACGCGCACCCGGGCAGAGTAGCCCGCGCCGCGGCTCTCTCCGGCTCATGCGCTCGCCCGTCGAGCGCCGGGCAGACCTACGAATCGTCTCGCGCGCCGCCCTCGAACGTCTCGTCCACGATGTACAGCGGCCGCTGCTTGACCTCCTCGAAGATGCGGCCCACGTACTGCCCGATGATCCCGAGCGACAGGAGCTGTACGCCGCCGAGGAAGAGCACGACGACCACGACCGATGTCCATCCCTGGATGGTCTCGTCTGTGAACACGCGCAGGTACAGCGTCCACACGAGCGCGGCCAGGCAGAGGAGCACGGAGACGAAGCCGAGGGCGGTCACCACTCGGATCGGCGTCGTCGAGAACGACGTCACCGCATCCGAGGCGAAGCGGAGCATGCTCCGCAACGGGTACTTCGTCGAGCCGGCGAACCGTGCGTCGCGCGCGTACGGCACACCGATCTGGCGGTAACCGATCCAACTCGTCATCCCGCGCAAGAAACGTGCGCGCTCCGGCATTCCGCTGAGGGCGTCGAGCGCACGGCGCGAGAGGAGTCTGAAATCCCCCGCGTTCTTCGGGATCTCGATCGAGCTCATGTGGTTGATCCCCTTGTAGAACAGCGACGCGGTTGCGAGCTTGAAGCGGGTCTCGCCCGCTCGCCTCTCCCGCACCGCGTAGACGACGTCGTACCCCTCCCGCCATTTGGCGACGAGCTCCGGGATCACCTCAGGCGGGTCCTGCAGGTCGCCGTCGATGCAGACGATCGCCTCGCCGCGTGCGGCGTCCAAGCCTGCGGTGAGCGCGATCTGGTGGCCGAAGTTCCTCGACAGCTTCACGAGCCGAAGATGTGGATCTCCGACGGCGAGCGCCCGTAGCCGCTCCCACGTCCCGTCGTTGGAGCCGTCGTCGACGATCACGATCTCGTGCTCGCCGAGTGGGGCGAGCGCCGCCGACAGCCTGCGGTGCAGCTCGACTACGGCGCCCTCCTCGTTGAACACCGGTGCGACGACCGACAGCATCAGGCGCGGAGGGTGGGCCGGCGCGGAATCACGCCTCGGGCTTCCGCAAGGGCGACCCGGTCGGCAGCCAGTCGACTCGGCCGAGCCAGCGCTCGCGGTGCTCGGCGTACCAGCGGATCGTGCGCAGGACGCCGTCCTCCCACGACACGCGTGGCATCCACCCGGTCTCGAGGGTGAGCTTCTCGTGTCCGACGCGCAGCGCCTCCACGTCGCTCGCGCCGGGACGGAACCGGGCCGACGTCGTCACGAGCCGGCGGTCGTCAGGCCAGAAGCCGTGCTCCACGCCGGTTCGGACGATCAGCTCTGCCCAGTCCCGCATCGAGATGTTCTCGCCCTGCCCGTAGACGTACACGTCACCCGGCCGGCCGTGTGCCGCGACCGTCAGGTGGCCGCGCACGCCGTCCGTGCAGAAGCAGAAGTCTCGCAGGGGATCGAGGTTGCCCAGTTCGATCTCGGGTCGCGTCAGCGCCTGGGTAATGATCGTCCCGGTGACGTAGCGCGGGTTCTGCCGCGGGCCGTAGTTGTTGAACATCCTCGTGACCACGCCCGGCACGCCGAAGGCGTCGAAGTAGTTCATGGTCAGGAAGTCGGCGGCCACCTTCGCCGTCGCGTAGATCGACTTGGGGTTGATCGGCGAGCGTTCGTGGAGCACCAGCGAGCCTGCTTCGTCGAAGTCGTGGTGGTGCGCGACGTCCTGCCGGACGTTCCCGTACTCCTCCGAGGTGCCCGCCGTGTCGAACTTCTCCAGCTCGAGACCCCAGTCGACGATCGACTGCAACAGGTTGAGCGTCCCGATCGTGTTGGCCATCACGGTCTCGTACGGGCGATGCCATGACTCGCCGACGTGCGCCTGCGCCCCGAGGTGAAAGACGTAAGGACGATCGGTGGCGGTCTGCTGCAGCTCGCGCACGAGATAGTCGACAGACGTCCGGTCGGTGAGGTCGGCGAAGTGCACCTTGAGCCGCGCGCGGAGGTGCCCGATGTTGTTCAGCGCGCCGCTCGATGTCGCGCGGACGAAGGCGTGCACGTTGGCGTCGAGCTCGACGAGCGCGTCCGTCAGGTGCGACCCCATGAAGCCGTCGGCGCCCGTCACGAGCACGGTGCGGCCGCCGTAGGCGTCCCCGAAGGTCGCCCGTAGGTCGGCGAGGTCGCTATCGCTCCAGATGGTGTCGGTCGGCATGCCGCGTAGGCTTCGTCGTCGGTGAGCAAGGAGCGTACCGCCTCGACCGGCCTGGGCTCCCTCGGGAGCGGCGCCGTGACCGCGGCGGCGCTCGCCGTCCAGCAGGGGTTGGCTGCCGTCGTCGGCATCGTGATCGCGCGCGAGTTCGGGCGCACGGCAGAGACCGACGGCTTCTTCGCTGCCTACGGCGTCTTCGTCGTGCTGGCCCTGGCCGCGACCGCGGCGCGCGCCGTGCTCCTGCCGCCGCTCGCACGTGCCCGTGAGCAGCGGCGGCTCGGCGGCGAGACCGCATCCTACGCGCTGACGTTCGGCGTCGTGCTCGGCCCGATCTTTCTGGTCTCGCTCGTCCTGCGCGACCCGATCGGCGACCTGCTCACAGGTCTCGGCTCGGAGTCGGCGGCGAAGGCCGCCGCGCAGGTGCTGCCGTGGGTCGTGGTCGCGGCGATCGGGCAGTTCTACGCGGGCCTCGCGGCCAGTGCGCTTGCAGCGCTCGACGAGTACGCCGTCCCGGCCGCAGGCTACGCGGTCGGCAGCGTGGTCGGGCTGGTGCTCATCCTGTGGCGCGTCGGAGACGACGGCATCGTCGCCGTGGGGTGGGGGATGACACTCAACGCGGCGATCGCCGTCGCCCTGCCCACCGCCGTGCTCGCCCTGCGCGCGCGGAGGGAGGCGATGCCGCGCTCGGCCGTGCGCACCGAGAACGCTGAGGATGCTCGGCGCCGACTGGTCGTGCTCGGCGCTGGTCTGGCCCTTCCGCTCGCGCTGCAGGGCGTGTACCTGATCTGTCTCCCGTTCGCGGCGCGCGAAGGGGTCGGTGCAGTGACGAGCTTCGGGTACGCGTACCTGGCGGGCTCGGCCGTCGTCGCTGTCACCGCCTCGTCGCTCGCCCTCGTCACGTCCGTGCCTCTGACGCGGGCAGGTCTCGATCCGGGACGGGTCGCACGACACGTCGATGCCTCCGCCTGGCTTGCCCTTGTCGGGGTCGGAGCGACCGCCGGCGCGGTGGCGGTCGCTGGAGAGACGATCTTCCGCAGTGTGCTCGGTGGTGACTACGGAGCAACCGTCGGTGAGGAGCTCGGCCGCGTTCTCGTCGCGCTCGCGCCGTGGATGGTCGTCACCGTTGGCGTATCCGTCACGTTCCCGCTCGTGTTCATCGCCGGTCGGGCGACGCGGCTGCCGCTGCTCGCCGTGCTCGCCGTTGCCGTCACCGCACCTCTGGCCTGGGTGGGACAGGAGCTCGGAGACCTGTACGGGCTCGCGCTTGCGCTGGCGCTCGCGACGGGTGTCGGTCTCGTCGGGATGCTCGGCGCGCTCTCCTCGATCGGGCCCACTCTTCGCGGCCTGTTCGCGGCCGCCGGTGTCGTCGCCGGGTTCACCGTGGCCGCGTTCGTGCCACCGGCTCTCCTCCTGCCGGCACCTGCCGGAGCCGCCGCCGGGCTTCTGCTCTACGTGGCGTTGCTCGCGGTCGTCCGTCCGGCGGGTCTCCGCGCCTCGTGGCGGTACCTGCGGAGCCTGGCATGAGCGAGCCGCCGCTCGTCGGCGTCGTCGTGCTCACCTGGAACGGATGTCAGGACACGGTGGCCTGCCTGCGCTCTCTCGCGGTGGCGACCGGGGCGTCTCTGCGTGTGATCGTCGTCGACAACGGGTCAGCTGACGGCACAGCGGACGTGGTGCGCCGGGAGTTCCCCGACGCCGAGCTCGTTCGCAGCGAGCAGAACCTCGGCTTCGCGGGAGGCAACAACCTCGGCATCGAGCGGGCACTCGAGCTCGGCGTCGACTTCGTGCTCGTGCTCAACAATGACACGGAGGTGGAGCCTGGAGCCGTCGCGGCGCTCGTCGACGAGGCCCGGCACACACCCGACGCGGGGGCGCTCTGCGCGAAGCTGCTGTACGCCGATCCCCCCGACCGCATCTGGTTCGCGGGCGCCGACTTCGACCCGCGCCGCGGTTACAACGGGCGGCAGCGCGGCTACGGAGACGCCGACGGGCCCGCCTTTGCAGCTGTCGCCGAGACCGACCGTGCGTGTGGCGCCGCCATGCTGGTGCCGCGGTCGGTGCTCGAGCGCGTGGGAGCTTTCGATCCGGATCTCTTCCTCTACAGCGAGGACACCGAGTGGTCGCTGCGAGCCCGTGCCGCCGGCTACCGCCTCCTCGTCGTTCCCGCTGCGCGGATCCGGCACAGGGTCTCAGTCGCTGCGGGCGGCGAGAGCTCGCCGACGACCCTCTACTACGGGCTGAGAAACACGCTCGTCGTCTGTGAACGTCACGCGCCGCTCGGCCCGATCGCGACCCGTCGCCGGCGGCTCGTCCTGCTCGGCGCTCACGTGGGGCAGGCGTTGCTCTCCGGGCGCCGCCGCGCTGGGCTGCGCGCCGTGCGAGACGGCTGGCGGGACGCCAGGGCAGGGCGTCTCGGCCCGCGACACGCGGCGGGGTCGCTATGACCGTGCCGCTTCGGAGCGACCCCGGGCTCTGGTTGCTGCTCCACCTGCGTCCCGTCCGCGACCGGCGCGGCGACGAGCGCGGCGTTTGCTCGGTGTGCGGTGCCGAAACGCGCTTCGTGCGGAACTCGTGGGTTCTTTCGCGGGAGCTGCGCCGCGCGTGGCCCCCGGGCTTCGTCGAGCGCGAGAGCATGCTCTGCGCCGAGTGCGGCTCCAGCCGCCGCGTGCGACTGCTCGCCGCGGCGCTGTTGTCGCACTATGCGGACGTTGCCCGCTCGGTGAGAGAGCTCGTGACCGAAGATCGGTTCCGGTCGCTCGATGTCGCCGAGGTCAACGCCGTCGGCCGCATGCACCCGTTCCTCGCCCCGCATCCGAGGTTGACGTCGGTCGAGTACCCGGAGCAAGACCTTCAGTCGCTCACGTGGGAGGACGCGTCGTTCGACCTCCTGCTCACCTCCGACACCCTCGAGCACGTTCCCGATCTCGACGCTGCGCTCGGTGAGATCCGGCGCGTCCTGCGTCCGGGCGGTCGGCACGTCTTCACGGTTCCCGTCGACCCGCGGCTCTCGGCGACGAGGTCACGCGCCGGGCTCACGGCGCAGCATCACGGTCGCGGCGGCGGGCCGTACACGCTCGTCACGCGCAAGGCCGATCTGCTCGCACACTGGGACGTCGCGCCCGACCTGCCGGCGCGCATGCGCGAGGCGGGATTCGAGACCGAGGCGCTCGGGACGGGTGTGGAGGGGGTCTACGCCGCGACGGCGCGGTAGGCGTCCTCGTGCGCCTCGGCCGCCCGCGCCCACGTGTACCCGGCAGCCCGCGCGAGACCCGCCTCGCGTAGCGCTTCGGCGCGCTCGAGCGCTTGCTCCACGCCCGCGACGATGGCGCTCGTATCGTCCGGGTCGAAGAGCGCTGCCGCGTCGCCGCACACCTCCGGGATCGAGCCGGCCCGGGCAGCAGCGACCGGCGCGCCGCACGCCATGGCCTCGAGGGGTGGTGAGCCGAAGCCCTCGTAGCGGCTGGGGAAGACGAGGCATGCGCAGCGCCGGTACAGGCCCACCAGCTCGTCGGGCGACACGCTGCCTCGCCCTTCGACACCCGGCGGACCTGCCAGCCGCTCGGAGCCGACACCGGTGAGCACGAGCCGCAGGTCCGGTCGCCTGCGGCGCAGGAGCGCGTGCGCTTCCAGCAGGCGCTGGTGGTTCTTGTGTGGCCACGGGCGGGCCGGATAGAGGAGGAAGGGCTCGCGCGGCGCGTCGCCCGGCGTGAAGCGCTCGTGGTCGACGCCGAGCGGAATGGAGCGCACCCGTGCGGGGTCGAGCCCGAGCCGGTCGAGGGCGCGCTCGCGGACGAAGTCGCTGGGCACGACGACGAGGTCGGCCGCGAGAGCGGCCCGGTCGTACGTGACGCGCCGGTAGGCCCGTGTGGCCCGTGTGAAGAGGTCGGGGAGGTCGAGGTGCTGCACGTCGTGGAGCGTCACGATCGACCGTGCGTCGACACGCGGTACGGGGACGGTCAGCGGGTAGTGGACGACTTCCACGCCCGCGAAGCGCCGTCTCAGGGCACGCGGTAGGATCGTGGCACGTGCCACCGACCAGAGCCGCCCGGCCGACGACGCTGCAGCGCCCCACTCGTCGACGACCTCCGTGGGCAGCCCCTCACCGGCATCCGGAGCGACCGGCGGTACGTAGGCCGTCACGTCCACGAGCCCCCGCGCGGCCAGCGCCCGCGCCAGCCCCCGGGCGTACGTCTCGCTGCCGCCCGAGACACCGGGCACGAGGGTGAGCATGCTCAGAGCCACTCGCACGCTGGCGATCGTAGACGGGGCGCCTCGGATCCGCCGCAGCGCGAAGCTAGAATGCATGGGTGCCGGACGAGACGACGGACAGCGGCGTCTCCAGCGAGGCTGCCGCCGCAGGCGAGATCGACGTCGCTGCGCTGTTCGCGGCGCTACGCGAGGAAGTGCGGCGTTCGGGAGCCGATCCCGGCGGGCCCGCCGACCCCGACGGGCGCCGAGCGGCCCGCGAGGAGGCCGAGCGCCTGTGGCCCGTCTCGGCTGATCGCCCTCTTCGTCTGCGGCCGGGCGTACGTGGCGGCGTCGGCACGCCGGCGAAGGGCGTGCTCAAGAAGATGATGCGCTGGTACGTCGAGCCACTCGCGTACGACCAGCGCTCGTTCAACGCGGCCGCTCTGCGGCTCATCGACGATCTCGAGGAGCGCGTGGCACAGCTCGAGACGGAGCTCCGGCGCCTCGGCGGCCCGGAGACGCGCTAGCACGGCCATGCGGATCGCGGTCTGCCGGCCTCAAGTGCCGTTCGCACACGGCGGCGCCGAGATCTTCACCGACGAGCTCGTCATCCAGCTTCGCGCCCGCGGCCACGACGCCGACCTCGTCTCCGTGCCGTTCAAGTGGTATCCGGGAGCCCGGGTCCTCACCCAGGCGTTCCTGTGGCGTCTGCTCGACCTCGAGGAGGCCGACGGCGCGCCCATCGACATGGTCGTGGCAACGAAGTTCCCCTCGTACGCCGTACGTCACCCGGAGAAACGGGTGTGGCTCGTGCATCAGTTCCGACAGGCGTATGAGCTCGACCGGACCGACCTCGGGCAGTTCGGCGAGTCGGCGGAGGATCGCGCTCTGCGCCGACAGGTGCAGGAGCTCGATCGCGTCGCCCTCGCGGAGGCCACGCGCCTCTTCGCGACGTCCAACAACGTCGCCGGGCGGCTCGAGCGCTCGACGGGGCTCGTCGCCGAAGTGCTCCCGCACCCGGCGCAGGAGCTCGCGTACCGAAACGACGGCCACGGCGCCTTCGTGCTCTCCGTGAACCGGCTCGACCGGGCGAAGCGGATCGACCTGCTCATCGAGGCGGCAGCCGCCGAGCCGTCGCTCGAGGTCGTCGTCGTCGGCGACGGGCCCGATCGTGAGCGGCTCGAACAGCTCGCCCGCAGCCTGCGCCTCGACGGTCGCGTCACCTTCGCGGGGCGCGTACCGGCCGGCGAGCTCACCGACCTCTACGCAACGTGCTTCGCAACGTTCTACGCGCCCGTCGACGAGGACTTCGGCCTCGGGCCGTACGAGTCGTTCCTCGCAGGGAAGCCCGTGATCACCGCCACCGACGCGGGTGGCCCGCTCGACGTCGTCCATGACGGTGTCACCGGTCTCGTCGTCGCGCCCGAGCCCGAGGCCGTTGCGCGGGCGGCGGTGTGGCTGCGCGACCATCGCGAGGACGCGGAGGCGTACGGCAGCGCCGGCAACGTCCTAGCCGCAGAGGTGACGTGGGATCGGGCCATCGGGCGGCTGCTCTCGTGAAGGTCGCGTACTTCTCACCGGTCCCGCCCGAGCGGTCCGGGATCGCGGACTACTCCGCGCTGCTGCTCCCGGCGCTTCGCGCGCGCGCCGATCTGACCGTCGTCAAGCGGGGGGCGAAGCGTCCGCCGCGCGGAACGGACCTCGCCGTCTACCACATCGGTAACAACCCGGATGCCCACGGCTGGATCCTCGACGCCCTGCGCCGCGCTCCGGGGTTGGTCGTGCTGCACGACTTCGTGCTCCACCACCTCGTCGCCGGCGTCACCATCGGACGTCGCGACGGGCACGGCTACCTCGACGCGATGGAGCGCGAGGGCGGCGTCGTCGGTCGACTGCTCGGCCACGCCGTTCTCGACAAGCGCATCCCGCCGCTCTGGGAGAACAGACCCGAGGACTTCCACCTCGCGGGCGAGGTGCTGCGACTCGCGACCGGTCTCGTCGTCCACTCTGCGTACGTGCGCGATCGCGCGCGCGCAGCAGGCTACACAGGCCCCGTCTCGATCGTGCCTCATCCGGCGTGGCCCGTCCCCGATGCCCCGGCCGCCGACCTCGCCGGCGACCCGCTGCTCGGTAGCTTCGGGAACGTCAACCAGAGCAAGCGCATCCCGCAGCTGCTCGAGGCGTTCGCCGAGCTCCGGAGAGAACGGCCCGCCGCCCGGCTGCTGCTCGTCGGCGCCGTGTCGCCCGGGTTCGACCTGGACCGGCGCCTGCAGCGCCTCGGCATCGACGACGAGGGGATCGTGCGCGAGGGCTACGTGGAAGAGGCGCGGCTGTGGGCGCTGATGAAGGCGTGCGACGTGCACGTCAGCCTCCGCTCGCCGACGATGGGCGAGACGTCGGGGACGGCCGTCCGCGCCCTCTCGCTCGGCAAGCCGCTCGTGGTCAGCGACGCCGGGTGGTTCCGTGAGCTTCCAGCCGACGTCGCGCTCGCGGTCGCACCGGGCCCGGGTGAGGTCGAGACGTTGACCGCTGCGCTGACGTTGCTCGCCGAGCGCGCCGACGTCCGGTCGGCGATGGGCGAGGCGGCCCTGGCGCTCGCGCGGCGCGAGCACGGCCTGGAGCGGGTCGCCGACCTCTACGTGGCCGCGTTCGAGCGCACCGCCGGCGGCGCCGCCGTCTCGGTTGCGGTTCTGCAGGAGGTGAGCGAGGCAGGCGCTGCAGTCGGCATCGGTCCCGACTCGGCAGAAGCGAAGGAGATCGCCCGCAGGCTTGCCGAGGTCGACCTCGGTGCGTGACGCGATGCGCCGCGTCCCGGCGTGGGCGTGGCTCGTCGGCATCGTCGGTCTCTCGTTCGTCCTGCGGGCGGTGCTCGCGCGCGGGATGATCGCGCCGTTCATCATGGTCGACGAGCTCGTGTATGCCGAGCTCGCGCGGAGCATTGCCGACGGAGCCGGTTTCACGATCAGAGGCGTCCCGGCGAGCGGGTACGGCGTCGTCTACCCGTTGCTGATCGCCCCCGCGTACGCGCTGTACGAGTCCCTGCCCGAGGCGTACGCGGCGGTGAAGACAACGAATGCGCTCGTCATGTCGCTCGCTGCCGTTCCCGCCTACTGGATCGGGCGGTTCGTCGTCGGCCGTGGTCTGGCGTTGCTCGGTGCCGTGCTCGCGGTTGCCGTGCCGTCGCTCGCGTACACCGGCTCGGTGATGACCGAGAACGTCTTCTACCCGGTCTTCCTGCTCGCGGTGGGGGCGCTCGTCTGGACGCTCGAGCGCCCCACCCTGCTCCGCCAGGCGCTGCTGCTGGCCGCGCTCGCGCTCGCGTACGCGACGCGCTCACAGGCGGTCGCTCTCGTTGCCGCAGCCCTGACGGCGCCGCTGCTCGCCGCACTGCTAGGGGCGGGATCGCTCCGAAGTGCGGTGCGATCGTTCGCACCGACCTACGCCGTCGTCGCCGGAGGCTTCGTGCTGCTCACCGTCGCCCAGGCTGCGCGGGGCGGGTCGCTCACCGACCTGCTCGGCGCCTACGCCGTCGTGGGGGACGGCAGCTACGACGTCGGCGAGGCCTTGCGCTACCTGGCATACCACTCGGCTCTGCTCACCCTCTACGTCGGTGTCGTGCCGGTCGCGGCGTTGATCGTGCTCGTCGCGCGCTCGCGTACCCTCGACAGCGCGCTCCGGCGTCACCTGGCGGTGACGCTTGCAGTCTCGTTCTGGGTGCTGATCGTCGTCGCCGTCTTCGCCTCGCGGTTCGCCTCACGCATCCAGGAGCGCAACATGTTCGCGCTCGCACCGCTTCTCCTCGTCGTGCTCCTCGCCTGGGTGGCCCGGGGAGCCCCGAGGCCTCAGCCGCTCGCGACGCTTGCGGCCGCCGCCTCGGCCGCCGTGACCCTCGTGATCCCGTTCGAGCGGTTCATCGGGACGTCGGCGCAGTCGGACACGTTGCTGCTGCTGCCGTGGTGGTCGGTGCAGGACCGCCTGGGGCTGGAGTGGGCGGCCGAGCTGGCGCTCCTGCTCGCGGTCGTCCTCGCGCTCGTCTTCCTGCTGGTCCCCCGGCGGGTAGCGATCGCCGTGCCGCTCGTCGTCCTGGTCTACTTCGCGGTCTCGTTCTACCCGATCTGGTTCGGCAAGCATGGGCTGGAGCGCGCGTCGGCCGGAGCGCTCTTTCAGGGAATCCGCGGCATTCCTCGCGACTGGGTCGACGCGGCCGTCCAGGATGCCCCCGACGGCTCCGTCGCCGTGCTGTGGACCGGGAGAGCCGACCGCTTCACCGTCAACCAGAACGAGTTCTTCAACCGTGCCGTCGGCGATATCTACTACCTCGACCAGCCGACCCCGGGCGGGATCGGCGAAGTGCGGGTCTCGGTCGACCCTGACGACGGCATCGTGCGGAGGGGCGACGGCTCACCGGTGACCGCTCGCTGGGCCCTGCTCGACGGCTCCGTGACGCCGAACGGTGTGGCGATCGCGCGCGACTATGGGCTCGGGACGACCCTGTGGCTGCTCGACGGGCCGCTCGCCTCGACGACGAAAGTGGAGGGGCTCTACCCGGGCGACACCTGGTCCGGGCCGGATGTCACGTACACGAAGCGGAGCTGCACGTTAGGGACACTCGCCGTGCCCCTGTCGAGCGACCCGTCGCTCTTCCCGGACGGCAGCCAGACGGTGACGGCCGTCTCGAAGGGGGTCGTCGACGGGAAGGCGGTGGAGAGACAGACGGGCGTCGAGTTCTCGAGCGACGAGACGCCGACGCTGCGCGTCGGGCTCGTCCCGGACGGGGATACGTGCGTTGTCCGCTTCACCGTGGCGCCGACGGCCGTTCCCGCCGACGTCATCCCCGGGAACGTCGACCGACGCGAGCTCGGCGCACACTTCAACGGCTTCACGGTGGAGCCATGAGAGTCGCGATCGATGTGTCTCCGCTGTCGCACCCACGCACGGGGATCGGCAACTACCTGACTGGGGCGGTCGGAGGTCTCGCGCGCGTCGGCGACGGGCGTCACGAGCTCGTGCCCTTCGCGCCCACGAGCCTGCGTGGCCCGGGGCGCATCCGGGAGGCGCTGGAGGGGATCGACGTGCGGCCTCGGCTGTGGCCGCTACCGGCCTCCCACGCGGCGCGCACGGCCTGGAGTCGCCTCGGGCACCCGGCCGCGGAGCGGCTCCTCGGTCGCTTCGACGCGCTGCTGTACACCGACTGGATGTACCCGCCGCAGCGCAGCGGTCTGCGCACGACGATCGTGCACGACCTGGTGCCTCTCCATAACCCCGAGTGGTGCACGCCGCGCACGATCTCGATGCACACACGCAAGTACGAGGACGCGGCCCGCACCTGCGACGTGATCTTCACGAACTCCCGCTTCACGGCCGACGATGTCGCGGTCACGCTGGACGTCGCCCCGGACCGGCTGGTGGTCGCCCACCCGGGTGTTCGACCCGGCTTTGCGCCCGACGGCCCGCACGCCGATCTCGGTGGCCCGTACCTGTTCGGGCTTGCGACGCAGGAGCCTCGCAAGAACCTCGGCGCGCTCGTCGACGCGTGGCGCCTGCTCGACGGCGACCTGGCGCTGGCGCTCGCTGGAGGAGAGGGTTGGGGCAGCTCCGATCCCCAGGCCGAGAAGGGCCTGCTCAAGCTCGGGTACGTCGACGATGACGACGTTCCGCGTCTGCTCCGCGGAGCCTCGGTGTTCGCGTTCCCCTCGCTGTTCGAGGGCTTCGGCATCCCGATCGTCGAGGCGATGGCGTGCGGGACGCCGGTCGTCGCCTCGTCGCATCCATCGCTCGACGAGGCGTGCGGGGACGCCGCCGTCCGCGTCGACCCGCGCGACCCGGAGGAGATCGCGGAGGGGATCCGGGAAGCCCTCGGCCGGCGCGAGGAACTGGTCGTAGCCGGGCTCGCCCACGCCCGCGCGTTCACGTGGGATGCCGCGGCGGCGGCGATGCTGGCTGCATTGGAGGCGCGGTCGTGACCTCGGGCCACCGGCGACCTTGCGAGGTGGCGGTCGTCGTGCATCGGCCGGCGCCGCACGGCCCCGAGTACCTCGTGCTGCTCCGCTCGCCCGACCGGCGGGGCTACTGGCACCTCGTGGCAGGCGGTGTCGAGCACGGAGAGGAGCCGGCCGACGCGGCCGCGCGCGAGCTGCGAGAGGAGACGCGGCTCGTGGCTCCGGTCGAGGTGTTGCCTCTCGCCCTGTCCTACGACCTCGCGGACGAGCCGGAAGAGCTCCGCGTCCGTTTCCCACCCGGCACGGAGCGCGTCGAGTTGACGTTGTTCCACGCGGAGGCGGCTCCGACCTGGGCCCCAGAGCTCGACGATGAGCATGTCGATCACCGCTGGTGCGACGTCGAGGGCGCCATCGAGTTGCTGCGGTGGCCCGAGCCCCGCGAGGCGGTGCGCGTGACCCACCGCCTTCTGGGGGGTCTGGCGTGAGGGTCGCGGTCGATACATCGCCGCTGCAGCAGACGGCCGCGGGCACTGCGCGCCACCTGGAGGGCCTACTCGGTGCGCTCGCCGGGCGCGCAGAGCTCGAGCTCGAGCAGCTCACGTATGGTGGCTCGAGTCGCGCCTCGTCCGTTGCGCGCGACGCGGTGTGGTACCCGTTCGGCCTGGGTCGGGCGGCTCAGGGCGCAGACGTCCTCCACTGCCCGACGTACCGTTCCCCGCTGCGCTCGCGGAGGCCCCTGGTGATCACGGTGCACGACGTCGCCCTCTTCCGTTATCCCGAAGTGTTCCCCGTGTGGCACCGGTGGTCGGGCCGGGCGGCTTTGCGCATCGGCGTGCGTGCGGCCGACGCTGTCGTGGCCGTCTCCGCATTCACGCGTTCGGAGCTCACGGACGTGCTCGGCGTGCCGACGGAGCGCATCCGGGTCGTTCCCAACGGCGTCGACCCCGTGTTCCGACCGGAAGGGCCGGTGGCCGAGGGAGACTACGTCCTGGCTGTGGGCACGCTCGAACCGCGCAAGAACCTTGCAGGCGCCGTCGAGGCGGCACGTCTCGCCGGTGTCGAGTTGCGGGTCGTGGGCGCGCGCGGCTGGGGCGGCGTCGATGTCCCGGGTTGGGTCGGGAGGATCGACGACGAGGAGCTGGCCGCGCTGATGCGGGGCGCTCGCTGCCTCGTCTTCCCGTCGCTGTACGAGGGCTTCGGCCTGCCGGTGCTCGAGGCAATGGCGTGCGGCACGCCGGTCGTGACCGCTCGTGGTGGCGCGACCGAGGAGGTTGCCGGGGGAGCCGCGGTGCTCGTCGACGCTCGCGACCCCGCTGCGGTCGCAGCCGGCATCGAGGAAGCCTCACGACGTCGCGACGAGCTGGCTCTCGCCGGCCACGAGCGGGCGCGTGGCTTCACCTGGGAACATGCCGCGGATCTCGTCGAGGAGCTGTGGCGGGAGCTGGCGTGAAGCTCGTCGTCGTCGACGCGGACGTGCTCGGCCGCGAGCGGACGGGCGACGAGACGTACGTCCGCAACCTGTTGCGCGAGCTGCCAGCGCAGGCGGCCGAAGCGGGGCTGCGGATTGCAGCGGTGACCAGGCACCCGGAGGCTGTGCCTGACGGGGTCGAGCCGCTCGAGCTCCAGGTCACGCTGCAGGAGCTGCGCATGGCCTGGAGCCTCCCCCGCCTGTTGCGGCGCCTCGGCGCCGACATGGTGCACACGCAGTACGCACTGCCGCTTCGCGCTCCCTGTCCGGCGATCGTCACGATCCACGATCTCTCCTTCGAGCGCGACGCCTCGCTGATGCGCCGGCGTGACCGCGCCGTCTTCCGGCGGGTCGTCCCGCGGGCGGCGCGGCGGGCGGCTCGAGTGCTCACGGTCTCGGAGCGGTCGAAGCGGGATCTCGTCGAGGTGTATGGAATCGATCCGGCGCGGGTCGTCGTGACGCCGAACGGCGTCGACCCGGCGTTCCATCCAGGAGAGACGACGGAGCGCGGATACGTGCTCTCCGTGGGTGCGATCCAGCCCCGCAAGAATCAGCAGGCGGCGCTCGGCGCTGCGCGGCTGGCCGGGTTCGAGCTTCGGGTCGTGGGGCCCGTCAGGGACGTTGCGGTCGCGGCTGAGCTCGAGAGTGGCGGGGCACTGCTCGAGGGGTATGTCTCGATCGAGCGACTGGCCGAGCTCTATCGCGGAGCGGTGTGCCTCGTGCAGGCGTCGCGATACGAGGGCTTCGGGCTCCCGGTGCTGGAGGCGATGGCGTGCGGGACACCCGTCGTCGCCGTTCCCGATGCCGCGATCATCGAGGTCGCGGGCGAGGCCGCCGTGATCGTCGAGGAGGCCCGGCTCGCTGATGGCATAGCGGTCGCAGTCGCCGAGCGCGACCGGCTCGTCTGGGCCGGGCTCGAGCGCGCGCGTGCCTTCTCATGGGCCGCGGTCGCCGAGCGCACCGTCCGGCTCTACCGCGAGGTGATCGACGGATGACCGTGTCGGCGGTCGTGGTGTCCCACGGTCACGCCGTCGAGGTCGATCGTCTTCTGCCGGGGCTCGTGCCGCAGGTCGACGAGGTCGTCGTCGTGTCCAACATCGCGGGCTCGGTGCACTCGGTGCCCGCGGGCGTCCGCGTGCTCGAGAACCCGAGGCCGTTGCCGCTAGCCGCGAACGTCAACCTCGGAGCGGCTGCCACGAGCGGCGAGTTCGTGCTCAACGCGACACCGGACACGCTGCCGGAGCCGGATGCCGTGGCCGCCCTCGTCCAGCTGGCGCGCGCCCACACGCGCTGCGGCATCGCGGGCCCGCAGCTTCTCTGGCCGGACGGTAGCTGGCAGCCTTCGCGTCGGCGGTTCCCGACCGTGGGCGGGACGATCGTTCGGCGCACGCCGCTACGCAGGCTGCGACCGGCCTACCAGCAGCCGGAGCACTACCTGACCGACGAGCGGCCCGAGACACCGATCGCTGCCGACTGGATGCTCGGCGCGTTCCTGCTCATGCGTCGGACGATGCTCGACGAGCTCGGGGGCTGGGACCCGGGGTATCGCCACTACGTGGAGGACATCGACATCTGCTACCGGGCCATGAAGGCCGGCTGGGAGCGGTGGTATGTGCCACAGGCGGTCGTGACCCACGCGTACGCGGCCGTGATCGACAAGACGTTCCGCTCACGGCACACGCTCTGGCACGCCCGCGGGATGGCCCGTTTCCTGCGCAAGCACCCCGAGCGCCTGCTCGCGCTGTGACGACCGATCACGACCGGTTTCGTCGCAAGGCAGCGGGCTGGTCCGACCGCGAGTACGCCGATGGGCGGGCGTACCTCGACCATCGAGCCGATGTCGTCGTTGGGCTGGGCCCAAGGCTGCAGCCCGGCGACGAGGTGCTCGACTTCGCCTGCGGCGACGGCGGTCTCGGGCTGTTTCTCGTGGACCGCGGTCTCCGGTATCGCGGAGTCGACATCACGCCGGAGATGGTGGCTGAGGCCGGGCGCCGACTTGGGGACGCCGCGACAGTCGACGTCGGCGGGCTGGACGACTACGCACCACCGGCGCCGGTGGCGGCGACGACGGTTTTTCGGGCGATCTACTACGCGAGCGATCGCAGAGCGTTCTTCGAGCGTGTCGCGGCCTTCACCACGCAGAAGCTCGTCTTCGACCTCAATCCGCGTCAGTACGCGCTCGGCGAGGTTCTCGACGACCTTCGCGCTGCCGGCTTCGACTCCGTACGCGTTCGCCCGTTCTTCGTGCCGCAACGCGTCGCGCTGCCCCGCTCGGTCGCGACCGTGTTTCGCGGGCTCGAGCGGAGCGGGCCGCTTGCCCGGCTGCTCTTGCGCGTCCGCTTCACGTACCTCGTCGCCGCTTGGCGGAGCGAGCCGGGCCCGGCCGGTCCGTAGAGAGTCGCGCGCCCCGCGCGGGCTCGCGAGCGCTACAACGGGACGAACCCGAACTCGACGCGGGCTCCGAGTCGCCGGCGGTCGCTGAGGTTGCTGTCGACGTCCGCCGGTACGAACGTGTCTGCTTCGATCTCGATCCGCCACGACGCGTCCGGGGGGCGTAACAGCACGGTCTGCGCTCGACACGGCGCGACCCGCACGACCCGCGTGCTCGTCACCGATGCGAGCGCCGGCTGCTTGTCGGCGCCGACGCCCACGGGCCCGATGCGAATGGTCATGCGGCTCGGCAGCGGAGCCTCGGTGCAGAACGCCTCCCGTGAGAGCGTCACGCGGGCGAAGCCTGGCCCGTCCTCCTCGACCGCGTACCGGTTGTACGCCGCCGCCGCGCCCATCCAGCCGTCGCCGAAGACGCCCGTCTGGTTCTCGGTGAGGCGCAGCGGGCCGTCGAGACGGTACAGGCGGGTGCGACCGTCGGGGAGCGCAGTCACGACAGGGCTCTGGAGCAGCACACCGTTGACGGCGAGCGCGTAGTCGGTGCCGGGCTCGGGGGCCATCGTGCCGTCCGGTTGCGCGAGGTCGGCGGTCAGCGTCGGGCCTGGCGGCGGGGCGGCGCCGAACGGCGGGGTCGGGTCGACGCTCCAGACCTGCGTCACTGAGCGGTTGAAGAACTCGGTCAGCCAGATCCCCGTGGGATCGACGTGCTGTTGCCCGACGATCGTCACGCTGCCGTCGCCGACCGTCTCGTCCACCCACTCCCGGTCGGGAGTGAAGTTCGCGGCGAGCTGAGCCGAGAGGCGGCGTTCGCCGTTTGCGGCGTAGATCTCGTTCGTGAGGTTCCAGCCGAGCACGGCCGCAGCAATCGCGACCGACGCGCCGAGGCCCCACCTCGGGCGTGAGCGGAGCAGCCCGACGCCGACGAGCAACCCACCCGAGCAGAGCGCGATCCCCACGAGCCACGCCTGGATGGTGCCTTCCGGCCAGACGAGCACCCGGTTGGCGAAGGCGAGGATGGAGAGACCGTGCGCCTCGTAGTAGGGGTACTGGTCGAGCCGCATCGGCGTGTCGACGACGAGGTACAGCACGACCGCCGTCGCACCTGCAACGGCCCAGATCGAGATCGTGCGTCGGGCGAGCACGAGAGCAGTCGCGACCATGGCGAGCGGCGTCAGGTAGACGAGGTTGCGCTCGACCGTGAGGCTCGCGAAGACCGTGGAGATGTAGGCGCCCTTGAGCCCGCCGTAGAACGCGAACGAGGCGACTGCCGAGCCGCTCACCAGAGCGAACGCCCAGGTTCCGCGATCTCGCATTTCGTCCCGTGGGCGGAAGGGGGCCGCGAGCAGCGCGATCGCGGGGAGGACGCCGACACCGATCGCGAACGCTCCGAACGCGAAGAGGCCGTACTCCACGATCCTGCCCTTCCACAGCGCCATCGTCGTCTGCCATTCGGCGGACATGTGACCCGCGACGGCCATGCCGAACAGCATCGCGCCGACGCCTAGCGCCACCGCGCCGGCCCAGTCCCAGCGATCCCAGGTGGCACGGAAGCGGCGCACGCGAGGCTCGCTTCCAGGCGAGCACGAGCAGGGGTAGAACGAGGGCGGGGAGGAGGGCGAGGAGCTGCGAGCGGACACCGACGGCTACGAGGCACGCGGCCACGGCCACGACGATCGCCCGGACGCTGGGTCGGGCCACGGCACGCACGCTCAGCCAGAGCGCCAATGTCGCCGCCGGGTACGCGAACGGCTCCTCGACGAGGATCGGCGCGTACGAGAGCGCCGGGGCAACGATCGTCGCGGTCGCCGCAAACAGCGCCCACGGTCGGGAGACGACGGTGCGCGCGAGCATGTACGCAGGGAAGATCGCCGCAGCCATCACCAGCGCCTGGAAGTACTTGATCGTCGCGTAGGCGTTCGACACGTCGTCGATCCACCAAGCGGGCGCCGTGAGCCAGGGAACGAGCGACGTGAAGCCGTGCGGCTCGCCGCGGCGTCCGGGCAGGCCCGTGTCTGCGATCGACCGCGAGAGCTGCGTGATCTCGAGCTCGTCGGTGAAGATCGTGGGCACCTCGCGCCGCGACGCCTGCCACACATAGAGCGCCGCGAGGAGGAGGAAGGCGACGAGCAGCGGCACATGCGTCTCCACGCGAAACCGCTCGCCCCACCGCTTGCGGGCGCGGGACGTCTCCACCGTGGCGGTCACTCCGCGGTCGCCTCGACGAGCGACGTCTGAGTCTCCGTCCGCCGATGCACGAAACGACACGGTATCCCGGACTCGTCGCACGCCTGCACGACCTGCGCAAGACGCTCTGCCGGTGCGTCCGGAATCGTCACGAGCACCTCGTCGGACGGCGCCACGAGGAGAACACGCGCGGCTTCGTCGAGGGCGCCGAGCACGGTCGCACCGCCGATCCGGCGTCGACGCAGCGCGACGTTGTCGTCGAGGTAGCCGACGACGCGCGTTCCACTTTCGCGCAGCTCTCGCGCGACGCTGCGGCCATGCCTGCCTGCACCGACGACGAGCACGCGCCGGCGCTCGCCGCCCCGCTGGTGCCGCAGTTCGGGGATCAGCTTGAGCGCAAGACGTGAGGCGGTGACCAGCGCGGCACACAGCACGGCGTCGACGAGGAAGATCCGTGCGGGGAACGGGCCGAGCGGGCGGGTGGCGACGACGACGCCGAGCGCTGCCGCTTCCGAGACGACGCACGCGACGACGATCGCGAGGGCGTCGCGTGCGGTCCCGTATCGCCAGACGCGACGGTAGATGCGGAAGGCGACGAACGCGACGTAGCGCAGCCCCAGCACGACCGGGAGTGCGGCGAGGAACGTGCCGCGCTGCAGCTCGGTGCCCTCGCCGCCGACGACGAGGAGGTACGCCGCGAGGAACGAGCCGCAGACGAGCACGAAGTCGACGAGAACCTCGACGAGCCTGCGCGGCTCGAACGTGAGCGCAGCGCGTAGCGACGTGTCACCAGCCTGACCGCGGCGCGTGCGCTCGCTGAGGTCGCTGAGGAAGCCACCGAACTGGACGAGCAGCACGAAGGTGAGCAACACACCCACGGCGGTTACGCGACCGCTGTCGAGCACGTTGTACGCCACTGCCGTTGCGCCCAACGTGACCCCGATCACGGCGAGCAGGCCAACCGCCTTCGCCTCGGAGAGCCCGAAATAGACGAGCCGGTGCGATGTGTGGTCCTTGCCGCCCTGCGTCACCGGACGGTTCTCCCGCACGCGGGCAACGGTGACGAGAGTCGTGTCGAGGATCGGCACGGCGAGCACGAGCAGCGGCAGGAGCATCGTCGCGACCGTCGTCCCCGCGGTCGTCCAGCTCGCCGCAAGCCCGAGCGCGGCGAGCAAGAAGCCGAGCGCCTGGCTGCCCGAGTCGCCCATGAACACGACCGCGCCCTCACGAGGCCTGAGGTTGAAGGGGAGGAAGCCGAGGCAGGCGAAGCCGATGGCGAGAGAGAGCACGAGCACGGTGTCGTTCTCGTGCACGGTGGCGGCGTCCACGGCGAAGTAGCCGCAGGCGACCGCGGCCAGTGTCGCGGCGAGCCCGTCCATGTTGTCGAGCAGGTTGAACGCGTTCGTGATCCCGACGAGCCAGACGAGCGCGACGATCGTCGCGATCAGATCGTTCCCGATCAGCTCGACGCGGAGACCGGCGGCCACGGCGACCCCTGCCGCAGCGAATTGAGCAGTGAGCTTGGTGACCGGGCTCAGGCTCCTGATGTCGTCGAGTAGCCCGGCTCCGAACAGAATCAGTGCGCCGGCGAGGACGCCGAGGAGCTCTCGCCCCGGGTCGATCACGCCGGCGGCAGCCGCTACGGCGACGCCCGCGAGCAATCCAATCGTGATGCCGACCCCGCCGAACGTCGGTGTCGGGCGCGCGTGCCAGCGCTCTCCCGTTGGGTGGGCCACGAGTCGGTTGCCGAGTGAGGACGAGCGAAGCAGCGTCCAGATGACGAGCGCCGCAACGGGCGCAGCAGCGATCGTGACGGCCGCGCTCACACGGGAAGGGTAGAGGCTGCTGCGGAGAACCGGCGCCGACCCTGGATCGACCGGGGCTCACGGGAGCCCAGAGTCCAGAGGCCCGACGCCTACACTGACGCCCCATGAGCGTCTACGCGGACCTCCTGCGCTACCGGGAGCTCTTCGGGAGCCTCTTTCGCCGCGATCTCCGCGCGAAGTACAAGGGGTCGGTGCTCGGGCTGGTGTGGACGCTGGCTCTGCCCGTGCTGCTCATGCTCGTGTACCTCGTCGTGTTCTCGGTGCTCTGGAAGGCACAGCCGACCGAGGCCGTGGACGACTACTGGCTCTTCCTGCTCTGCGGACTGCCGCCGTGGGTGTTCTTCGCGACGTCGCTGCAGTCGTCGGCCCGCAGCTTGCTGGAGAACGCCAACCTGATCCGCAAGGTGCGCTTTCCGCGGCAGATCGTGCCGCTGTCGGTGGTCGCGACGCAGGTCGTGGCGTTCGCGGCGATGCTCGCGGTGGCGCTCGTTCTCTCGCTGGCCGTCCTCGACGACACACGCGGCACGGCGTGGCTCTCGATCCCGATCGCCGTGGTGGTCGTGCTCTTCGTGGGCGGGCTCTCCCTCGCCCTCGCTTCGCTCAACGCGATCTTCCGTGACGTGGAGTTCATTGTCACCGCGCTGCTGCTGCCGTGGTTCTTCCTGACGCCGATCCTCTACCGGGTGTCCGACCTTCCGGGCGTCGAGACGTACCCGTGGCTCGCCGACCTCCTGCAGTGGGGCAACCCGATGACACCGGTGGTCGAGGCGTTCCGCGCTCCTCTCTTCGCGGGCGAGGCCCCGTCCGCCGGTGTGCTCGTCTACCTGCTCGTCGAGACGGCCGTCGCGCTGACGCTCGGTGCGCTCGTCTTCAGGTCCGTCGACGATCGGATCGCAGCGGAAGCCTGACGGCGATCCTTCCCTCGAAGAGCCCGTCGTCACCCAGGTAGGCAGGAAGCCCGAGATGCTCGCCGGGCTCGATCCCCGTCAGCAGGCTGGGGAGGAGGAGCGGTGCTCCGGGCTTCGGGTTTCGCCCTCCAGGCGCCCAGGGGGCGAACTGTGAGCGCACGCGCCGGCGGGCGATCGCCCCGCCTGTGGGGACGACGGCCGGCCCGACTGCGCCCCATCCTTCCTCGTGTGCGTCGAGGAGTCGTCGTGACCAGTCGGGTGGCGGGACGGCGCCCGCGACGAGATGCGCGACGGCTGTCTCCTCGTCGGCGACGACCGCCTCGTCCTGCGCCGCGAGTGCAGCGTCCGTCTGAGGTTCCGAGCCGCCGTGCACGATCACGCGGAGTCGCCGCTCGGCGATTCGAGGGAGCACGTCGAGACCGACGTCGAGGGTGGAGCAGCCGAGCTCCTCGAGCCAGAATCGGTGCTCCTCGACGAGATCGAAGCGCAGGAGATAGCGCCCGGGCGGTCGCGGGGCCTCGAGGTCCAGGTCGATCGTGATCGTCTCGCCCGGACCGACGGCGTGCGGCAGCGGAGTCCTCGCCCCGTCCCACACGACGGGGTTGCCGAGAGGGTCGAGCCAGTGGTACGCGAGCTGCAACCCGTCGGTTCCGAGCGAGCGCCACGTGGCACTGCCTTCGTTCTCCAGCGAGACACGCGCACGTTCGGTCGCCCCGGCTCGCGGTGTAGCGACATCGGCACCGAGCCAGCGCGGAGCGAGCGGAACGTCGTGCGCACCAGTGCTCATCGCGGTCAGGCTACTCTCACCTCGTGTCGATCGAGCCGCTTCTCGTCCGCGCCGCCCGGCGCGAGCGGGTGGAGCGCACACCGGTCTGGTTCATGCGCCAGGCGGGTCGCTCGCTCCCGGAGTACCGCGCGATCCGCGAGCGTCACGCGTTCTTCGAGGTCTCGGGCACGCCCGAGCTCTGCGCCGAGGTGACGCTCCAGCCGGTGCGGCGCCACGACGTCGATGCCGCCGTGCTCTTCGCCGACATCATGACCCCGGTGCTCGGCATGGGTGTCGAGGTCGACCTCGTCGAGGGTGTCGGTCCCGTGATCGAGCGACCGGTGCGCACCCGCGCCGACGTCGACGCGCTCAGGGTGCCGGATCCCGAGGAGGCTTTCGGCGCAGTCCTCGAAGCCGTTCGCCTCGTCCGCCGCGAGCTCGCGCCCGAGAAGGCGGTGATCGGCTTCTGTGGCGGCCCGTTCACGGTTGCCGGTTACCTCGTGGAGGGCCGTCCGAGTCGGGAGTTCGCGCTGACCAAGCGGATGATGCTCGAGGAGCCCGAGCTCTGGCACGCCCTGCTGGAGAAGCTCGCGGGAACGTTCGCGTCGTACGTGGCGGCCAAGGTCCGAGCGGGCGCCGACGTGATCCAGCTCTTCGACTCCTGGGTGGGCGCGCTCGCACCCCATCACTACAGGGCTCATGTGGCGCCGCACAGCGCCCGCGTGCTCGCCGCGGTCGATGTCCCGACGATTCACTTCGGCACCGGCGCCTCGCACCTGCTGGCGGAGCTGACCGCCGCCGGAGGCGACGTGATCGGGCTCGACTGGCGCACCCCGCTCGACGAGGGATGGGCGCTCGTGGGCGAGCGTGCGGTGCAGGGGAACGTCGATCCCACCGTCTGCCTGGCGTCGTGGGCCGTCGTCGAGCGCGAGGCCGACGACGTGCTCGCGCGCGCGGCGGGCCGTCCAGGGCACATCTTCAACCTGGGGCACGGCGTGCTTCCGTTCACCGATCCCGACGTCCTGACGCGTCTCGCGGCACACGTTCGTGAGCGCAGTGCGTCAACAGCGCCAGCATGAGCGACCGGGCCGTGATCCTGATGGCGTATGGCTCGCCCGACCGGCTCGCCGACGTCCCTGCCTACTACGCCGACATCCGCGGCGGACGGCCGATCCGGCCGGAGCTGCTCGAAGAGCTCGTCGAGCGCTACCGGCGGCTCGGGCTTGGCGACGGCGAGGGGCCGTCCCCGCTCAACGAGGTGACGGAGGCGACACGGGCTGCGCTCGAGGGGGCGCTCGGGCTGCCCGTGCACACCGGCATGCGCCACTGGCAGCCGCGGATCGCGACCGCCGTCGAGTCGGCTCTCGAGGCGGGGGCGACGACGCTGGTCGGTCTCGTGCTCGCGCCGCACTGGTCGACGATGTCGATCGCGAAGTACGAGCAGCTGTTCGCAGAGGCGGTCGCAGGGCGCGCCGAGTCGCGCTTCGTCCGGGAGTGGGGCTCGGAGCCGGGCTTCGTGGCACTGCTTGCCGAGCGCGTCCGCGGGACGTCCGCCCATGTCGTGTTCACGGCGCATTCGCTGCCGGAGAGCATCCTGGCGGCGGGTGACACGTACCGCGACGCGCTCCTCGAGACAGCACGGCTCGTCGCGGCCGAGTCCGGCATCGGCGAGGCGTGGTCGTTCTCGTTCCAGAGCGAGTCGGCGACGGGCGAGCCGTGGCTCGGCCCCGACATCCTCGACCACCTCGCCGACCTGCGCACCGAGGGCGTGTCGGACGTCCTCGTCTGTCCTGTCGGTTTCGTCTCGGACCACCTCGAGATCCGCTGGGACATCGACGTCGAGGCGGTCGAGCGCGCGGCCGAGCTCGGTCTGACACTGTCACGGATCGAGATGCCGAACGCCGATCCCTCGTTCGTGGGCACGCTCGCCGGAATCGTCCGGCGTGAGCTCGAGCTGGTACCGGCGTGAGCACCGAGCTCCGGCCGATGCGTGAGGACGAGTTCCCCGCCTACCTCGAGGCGACGAAGGAGCAGTACGCGGCGGACATGGTCGAGAACGCCGGCTTCGCCCCTGAGGAGGCCGAGCTGAAGTCCGAGAGCGACTTCGGCGCGCTGTTTGCCGACGGGTTCGCGACAGAGGGCCTGTTCTTCCGCATAGTCGAGCACGACGGCGCGCGGGTGGGCCACGTTCTCTATGCCGAGCGGGAGCGGCACGGTCGTCGCGGCGCGTTCATGTACGAGGTCTGGATCGACGCCGACTGTCGCGGTCGTGGCCTGGGGCGCCGGGCGATGAACCTGCTCGAGGCTGAGGTGACTGCGCGCGGCCTGCCGCGCATCGAGCTCAACGTGTTCGGCGGCAACGACGTCGCGCGGGGCCTCTACCGATCGCTCGGATACGAGGAGCGGGTTGTCTTCATGGAGAAGGAGCTGCCGTGAGGCCGGGGGCGATCGAGGTTGCCGACGTCGCGCGTCGCTTCGTCGTCCACGCGCGCGAGACGCGCACGCTGAAGGATCTCGTGCTCGCACACGGGCGGACGGGCGCCCAGGAGGTATGGGCCCTGCGAGGCGTGTCGCTCGACATCGAGCCCGGGGAGTCCGTCGGTCTGATCGGCCGCAACGGATCGGGTAAGTCCACGCTGCTGCGGCTTGTGGCGGGGATCATCAAGCCGACCCGCGGCCGTGTCGCCGCGGCCGGCCGCGTGGGGAGCCTGCTGGAGCTCGGTGCCGGTTTCCACCAGGACTTCACGGGGCGCGAGAACGTCTTCCTCAACGGGTCGATCCAGGGGCTGCGCAGGAGCGACATCCGCGAGCGCTTCGACGAGATCGTCTCTTTCGCGGAGATCGAGGACGCGATCGACCGCCCCGTGCGCACGTACTCCTCGGGGATGTACATGCGGCTCGGCTTTGCGATCGCGGCGTTCCTGGAGGCTGACATCCTGTTGCTGGACGAGGTCTTCGCGGTCGGCGACGAGGCGTTCCAGCGCAAGTGCTTCGGCCGCATTTCCCAGTTCAAGCAGGCCGGAGGCACGATCGTGTTCGTCTCCCACGATGCGTCCGCGGTCGAGCGTCTGTGCGCGCGGGCGGTCTTGTTGCGTGAGGGCGAGGTCGCGTTCGACGGCGGGACCCACGAGGCGATCGCGCGCTACCGGCGCCAGCTCGCCGAGGACGTCGTTCCCGGTGGGTCGAGCGCCGCGCTCGGGGAGTGGGGAAGCGGGGAGGCGACGGTCGACGCGGCGCGGCTTCTCGGGGCCGACGGCACCGCGCGTGAGCAGATCCTCGCGGGGGAGCCTCTGACGCTGGAGATCGAGCTTTCTGCGCGCGCCGCGATCGCGCCGCCGCGGCTGCACCTCGAGCTGCGGGACGACGCCGGTGTGCTCGTCGCCGAGGACGAGACGGAGACGGCGCGCCTGGGTTGGATCGACGGCGGCGGCTCGGTGCTCGCCCGGCTGGACGTGCCGGCTCCGCCGCTCGAGTTCGGCCGCTTCCACCTGCGCGTGAGCCTCGAGACCGGAGACGAGCGCAGGCTCCTACACGCCCTTGACGACGCCGTCGTCTTCGTCGTCTACCCGGACGGCGACGGCCGCGGCCTCGTGCGCCTCGGAGGAACCTGGGCGGCGGGGTCGAACGAGAGTGCCCTATGAGCTACAAGATGTGCCCTGAGTGGCCCGCACTGATGGAGCTCGCCTCGGAGTGCCAGTTCAAGCACATGTCCCTCGCGGAGGCGCGCCTCCCGTTCGAGGTCGGGGGGCGCCTTTCCGGGCTCTCGCTCGACTCGACGGAGATCTGTTGCGACGTCGACCGGCACGTGTTCAACGCCGAGCACACCGATCCGGCGGTCGTGGCCGCGCTCGAGGGAACACACTGGTTCGAAGTGCACGAGTGGGCGACGTCGGGCCCCGGCTCGGGCGCTCCGTCCTCGCACGCCGCCTAGCTGGTCGATCGGTAATCGGGGTGCCCGTCGAGGACGGGTGTGACCAAGCAGCGCGGTGGGACCGGCCGTGGGGCGTACCGGTGGTACGTGCACGGGCGTGCGTGGCGCAAGCGCCGCGTCACGGCGGCCAGTCGCGGGTGCCTGAATCGCCGATCGACCATCTAGCGCTCGCCCAGGACGTGCTCGCGCGCGAACGCCGCGCGTAGTCTCTCGGCGTGCCGACGATCGTGATCCCGTTCCGCGCCGGTGGCAAGAGCCGTCTGCCGAGCGCGATCCGGGCAGAGCTCGCCCGCGCAATGCTCGGCGACGTCGTCGCCGCAGCGTGCGAGATCGGGCGCGTCCTCGTCGTCACCGACGACCCGGCGGCGGTGCCCGAGCCTGCGGAGACGGTGGAGGATCCGGGTGGCGGCCAGGGTGCGGCCGTCGCAGCCGCGCTGACCCTCGTCGAAGGCCCTGTCCTCGTCGTCAACGCCGACCTGCCCTGTACGACTCCAGACGCGCTGCGGCGGCTCGAAGCTGCGGGTGGGGCGTACGTCGCGGCCGGCGACGGGACGACGAATGCGCTTGCCCTTGCCGCCGCCTCCGTCTTCCAGCCGCTCTACGGCCCGGGGAGCGCTGCGCGCTTCGCTGCAGTCGGTCTCGCCCCCGTCGTGGTTCCGGAGCTCGCGGCGGACGTCGACACGCTCAACGACCTCCAGCGACTGCCGGGCCGAGCCGGCCACCACACCAGCCTTGTAACTGATCGTCACAAGGTCATGAGCCGCGCCGCGCGATGAGGGTCGTGTGTCTCTGCGGCGGTGTCGGCGGCGCGAAGCTCGCGCGCGGCCTGCACGACGTTCTGGCCCCGGGCGAATTGACCGTGATCGGCAATGTCGGCGACGACGTCGAGGTGCTCGGCCTGCACGTCAGCCCCGATCTCGACTCGGTCCTCTACGCGCTCGCCGGTCTGAACGACGAGGAGCGCGGCTGGGGCCGGTCCGGCGAGACCTGGCGCACGCTCGAGTCGGCACGCGCATGGGGTGGTGAGGGCTGGTTTCTGCTCGGCGATCTCGACCTCGGGCTCCACCTCGTGCGAACGCAGCGGCTCCGGGACGGCGAGTCGTTGTCCGCCGTGACGGGCCGGCTCGTCGGCGCAGCCGGCGTCGGCGCGCAGCTGATCCCGGTCACAGACGACCCGCTACGCACGCACGTCGTCACCCCGTCCGGGACGCTTGCCTTCCAGGAGTGGTTCGTCGCGCGAGGCCATTCCGACGAGGTCGATGGCCTCGTGTACGACGGGGCGGAGCAGGCGACCCCCGCGCCCGGCGTCGTCGACGCGATCGACGAAGCCGACGTGATCGTGATCGCGCCCAGCAACCCGTACGTCTCGATTCACCCGATCCTCGCCGTTGCAGAGGTACGCGACGCGCTCGCGTCCCGTCGCGCTCGTTGCGTCGCGGTGAGCCCGCTGATCAGTGGCCGCGCCGTCAGAGGCCCACTCGACCGTATGCTCTCGCGCATGGCGGGCGGAACCACCCCTTCCCACGTGGCTGACTGCTACGAGGGGTTGCTCGACGTGCTCGTGATCGACGAGGCCGACGCTCCAGCGCAGGCGGCCGTACCGCTCGTGACCACGTCGACGCTGATGGCAGACCGGGACGCTGCCCGGCGCCTCGCCACCAAGACGTTGGCGGCGGCATCGTGAACGTCGCCCTGATCGGAGGGACCGGAAGCTTCGGGAAGGCGCTCGCCGTCCGGCTTCGTGAAGCCGGCTACGACGTCGTGATCGGCTCGCGCGACGCCGAGCGCGCTGCCGCGACTGCCGCAGAGCTCGGGGTCTCCGGTGCCACGAACGCCGATGCGGCACGCGGAGCCGATCTCGTGATCCTCACGACGAAGGCCGACGGAGCGGTCGAGACCGCGCGCTCGTTGCGCGACGCGATCGGGACGACACCGGTCCTGTCGGTCGCAGCCGAGCTCGCCTTCACGAAGGAGGGAGTGCTCCCGACGGGCGAAGCGACGTCGATCGCGAGGCGCATCCAGGACGAGGTCGACGGGCCGGTTGTCGCAGGCCTGCACTCTCTGGCCGCCTCGAACCTCGGGGCGGAGGATCCGCCCGATGAGGACGCGCTTGTTTGTGGCGACGACCCCGAAGCGAAGGCGGCGGTGCTCGAGCTCGCCGCGCGACTGACGTCCGGTCGGGCGATCGACTGCGGCCCACTGGCGAGCGCGCGGGCGCTCGAGGGCCTGACCGCGGTGATCGTGAACGTCAACAAGCGGTACAAGGCCCATGCCGGTGTCCGCCTCACCGGCGTCCACTGACCGTTGCCCGGCGAGGTCCGCGTGATTCCACTCCCGGGTATCCCGGAGCTCGAGGAGGGTGATGATCTCGCCGCCGAGCTCGCCGCCGCGATCGTGCGTGCCGGAGGGCTCGAACCGGGAGACGTCGTCGTCGTGGCGCAGAAAGCTGTGTCCAAGGTAGAGGGTCGGGTCGTCGAGCTCGCCGACGTCGTACCAACCGCGCGCGCCTTCGAGCTCGCCGGACCGGACGGCGACCCGCGCCACGTCCAGGTGATCCTCGACGAGGCGCGAGAGGTCGTCCGCTCGCGCCCGCCGCTGGTGATCGCCGAGACCCGTCACGGGTTCGTCTGCGCCTCCGCGGGTGTCGACGCCTCGAACGCCAAGGGGCACGAGTCGGTCGTGCTCCTGCCGCTCGATCCCGACGCGAGCGCGCGTCGGTTGCGGGACGAGCTGTCGGCGGCGACGGGCGTCGCCACGGCCGTCGTCGTGAGTGACTCGTTCGGGCGGGCCTGGCGGCAGGGCACGACCGACGTCGCCCTAGGCGTCGCCGGCATGGCGGCGATCCTCGACCTTCGCGGTGAGCTCGACACCGCAGGGCGCGAGCTGCACTCGACGCAGATCGCCGTGGCCGACGAGGTCGCGGGAGCTGCCGAGCTCGTGATGGGGAAGACGCGCGGTATTCCGGCAGCCATCGTCCGCGGTGTCGATCCGCCAGCCGGTGGAGATGGTGCGGCCGACCTCGTGATGCCCCGCGACCGCGATCTCTTTCGCTGATGGCGTTGTCACCGCTCGAGAAGCAGGTCGTCGGCGCGGTGTCCGAGAGGGAGGAATCGATCGTCGGACTGGCCTCCGACCTGATTCGCCTCGACACGGCGGCACGGAACGTCGGAGACCCGCCGCGCGACGAGGTCGCTCTCCAGGCGATGCTCGCTGCGCGCCTCGCCGCGGTCGGCGCGCAGGTCGAGGTGTTCGAGCCCGATGCCGCCACGATGGCAGGCAAGCCGCTGGTCCCGCCGGGCCTCGACTTCGTGGGGAGACCTCAACTCGTCGCGCGGCTGGCCGGGAAGGGCCACGGGCGCACCTTGTTGCTCAATGGGCACATCGACGTCGTCCCCGCGGACGAAGCGGACGGGTGGACGAGCCCACCGCTCGAGCCTCGACTACGCGACGGCTCCCTCTACGGTCGGGGCTCGTGCGACATGAAGGGCGGTATCGCGGCCATGGTCGTCGCCGCGGAGGTGCTCGCGGAGCTCGGGGTGCTCCGCGGCGACCTCGTCGTGGCCACGAACACCGATGAGGAGTCGTCCGGGGCCGGAGGAGCGGCGCTCGTCGAGCACGGCGTGCGGGCCGACGGCGCGATCGTCACGGAGCCGACGGGCCTCGACGTCTGGATCTCCTGCCGCGGGTCGACGTACTGCGCGGTCACCGTTCCCGGGCGATCGGGCCACGCCGAGGTGGCGCACCAGCATTGGCGGGACGGGGGTGCCGTGAACGCCATCGACAAGGCGCAGGTCGTGCTCGCCGCACTCCGCCGACTGACCGAGGCATGGGCTGCTGATCCGGCGAACAAGCACCCGCGCCTGTCGGTGCCGACAGTCGTACCCACGGTGATCGAGGCCGGCGACTGGCCCGTGACGATTCCCGGCGAAGCGCGTATCACACTCGCCGTCACCTACCTCCCGGGCCAGGCGGACGCCGACGGCTTCGCATCATTCGTCGAGCGCGAGGTCGAGGACGCGGCCGCCGCCGTCTGCGCCGACGACGACTGGTTGGCGTCGCACCCGCCGCGCGTGACGTGGTGGCCGAACGCCGTCATGCCGCTCGAGCTCGACGCGAGCGATCCGATCGTCACGGCCGTCGCCGGCGCTGCCATCGACATCGGCGGGCGTGGAGCGCTGACCGGGCTCGACTCGTGGTACGACGGCGCGACGCTGACGCTTCTCGCGGGGACCCCGGCCGTCGGGTTCGGCCCGGGTGGGCTCGGCCGCGGAGACGTGCAGGTCGCCCACGCCGTGGACGAGCACGTCGCCGTCGACGATCTCGTCCGCTGTGCTCAGGGCATCGTGGTTGCGGCGCTGCGCTTCTGCGGCGCCTGAGCACTCCGGCCAAGAGGCCTCTCCGTCCTCGCGGGCGCGATACGCTGTCGTCATGCGCACCTACGCGATCTGGGGGACGTCGACGGCGCCGAGCCACGAGGAGTGGGTGCGGCGCATCGGGCAGGAGTTCGAGCGTGACGGCTTCCAGCACGTCGATGACGTCGCCGACGCCGACTTCGTGCTCAACATGTTCGACGTCGATGACCCGAAGGCGTTCCGACGCGCGTCTCGCGGCACGTACTCGGCTTCCTTCTACGAGCTCGCGGAAGCGCCCGAAGACGTTCTCAAGACCAGCTACCCCATGCTCGTGCGTACCCTCGCCAACGTCGTCGTGCTCCATGTGCCAGGCGTCGGCGTGTGGTTCACGACCATGGAGCGCGGCACCTATCGAATCACCGACGACCCGGCGGACGTCTTCGACCGGCTCGCGCCGCTGGCGAAGTCGAAACTCGTGATCGACAACGAGTTCGTTCCCGACCTCGAGCCGGAGCTCTGGGACGGCGACGAGCACACGGCCGAGCTCGCGCTCGCCGGCAAGCGCATGGACGAGCTCGACCTGCTCCCGGCCCCGTTCCCCGTCCACGAGTACCTGTCCGAGCGCGACCTCCGTCACGTGATGCGGCTCTACCAGGTCGGCGGGCTCTCCTACGGGAACCTCTCGCAACGCCTCGACGCCGACCGCTTCTGGATGAGCGCAAGCGGCGTGGACAAGTCGAAGCTGGAACGTGTGGGGACGGACTTCCTCCTCGTCACCGGGTACGACGAGGCGAACGCGAAGATCGTGCTCAGCGTCCCGCCCGGCATCGAGCCGCGCCGCGTCTCGGTCGACGCGATCGAGCACTGGATGATCTACCAGGCCCACCCCGACGCGGGGGCGATCCTCCATGTCCATGCGTGGGTCGAAGGGATCCCCGCGACGGATATCAACTACCCGTGCGGAACCCAGGAGCTCGCGGAGTCGGTGGCCGAGTTGATCGACAGAGAGCCCGATCCCGCGCACGCGATCATCGGCCTCCGCAACCACGGCATCACCGCGACCGGGGACAGCCTCACCGAGATCCTCGACCGCATCACCTCGCGCCTGCAGCGCCAGGTCCCGATGACCTGATCGGGTACCGCTCGTGCCCGGTTGCGACCAGGCATCGTCGGTGATCGTCCAGGGCTCCGCGCGCCCCGGTGTCTGGCTTCGGCCAGACACCGGTGTCAGTCGTCCACGGCCTCGCGGCGGTCGCCTCTTGAGCATCGCGACGGCACAGAGCGCGGCGATGCCGAGGAAGGCGATGAGCGAGAGGTACGGGATGGTGACGAAGCCCCACACCTTGAACCAGATCACCTCGCACAGCGCACCCTGCTTGCAGAGTGCTGCCTGGTTCGGGAACCACTCGAGCTGGTAGTGATAGATGGCGATCGCGGCGCCGGCAAGGGACAGCACGAGGCCGTAGAGAGCCGCCCTTCGGTCACGGCGGAATGCCGCCAGCCCCAGGACGACCACGAGCGGGTACATCGCGATGCGTTGGTACCAGCAGAGTGGGCATGGGATGTAGTCGGCGACCTCTGAGAAGTACAGGCTGCCGGCAGTCGCCGCCGTCGCGATCGCGAACCCGAGGCCGAGCTCACGCCCGTCGAGGTGTCCTGCGATCGCCGAGAGCGCTCGTCCGCCGGCGAGCTCGACGATCGCCGCCACGACCAGCACCAACACGCCTGCCGCCACGACGACGGACGCGAGCGCGAAGAAGTTCTGGACGGTCTCCGTCATCGCGTTCGACGACGACGGACGCGGCGGTGGAGCCGCGCGGCCGTCACCCGCTCAGCGCGTCGTCGAGGATGGGTCGGAACGCCTCACCGTCGAGTGACGTCGGCTGCACCTCATAGGGCTCGTCGTCGCCGATCTTGACGAAGAACCACGGCGTGCCCTGCACCTGTCGCTCAACCGCCTCCTCGGCGACCTTCTCTATCTCCGCTGTGATCTCGGCCGAGTCCGCGTCCGCGAACATCATGTCGGCGTCGAGCCCTTCGATCTGGGCTGCGAGCTCGCGCAAGAGGTCGTCCGTGACCCACCCGGAGTTCTCCTCGCCCTGGTTGGCGTAGAGCAGCTCGACGAGCTGCCAGGCGCGGTCCTGCCGCGCCGCCGCGAGGACGACACGGAGCGCCTTCGTCGAGTCGTCGCCGAGGAAGTCGAGCCCGCGGAAGTCGACCCGCACCGACCCCGGCCGGACGTATTCCTCGACGATCGTCCTGAAGCCGGCGTCCGTGTACCGCTTGCAGACGGGGCACTGGATGTCCTCGTACTGCAGCAGCACGACCGTGGCGTCGGGGTTGCCGAGCAACGTCCCGTCCTGCGGGATCCCGTCCACGAGAGCGGTCGTTCCCGTGGCAGGGCCGTTCGACGACGCGTCGTCGTCTCCGCTGCTGAGCAGGATGGCGCCGACCACGAGGGCGGCGAGGACGCCGACCGCGACGACGACCCCGATCAGCCGGGCGCGGTTCGAGTCACCCGAGCCTGCCGGGGCAGGGCCCTTGCGTGTCGGCTTCTTCGGCTTCGGTGCCGGCGGCATCTGGAAAGTCTGCCTGCTCGCGACGCGGTGGGTGTCGAGAACCGGATAATCCGTGTGTGGAGGCTGAGGGCAAGCACGCGTCGCTCGTACGGGCCGGTATCGCGCTCACGTCCGAGCTGAGCCTGGACGGTGTGCTCTGCACGCTCGTGCACTCCGCGGCCGAGTTGGCCGGCGCGCAGTACGCGGCGCTCGGCGTCGTCGACGAGACCGGTGACCGGCTCGAGCGGTTCGTCACGCACGGCCTCACCGACGAGGAGATACGCGAGATCGGCGACCTGCCCACAGGTGGCGGAATCCTCGGCGTGATGATCCGCGACCCCCGACCACTGCGGTTGCACGACCTGACCAGCGATCCGCGGTCGATCGGCTTCCCACCGAACCACCCGCCGATGCGCAGCTTCCTCGGCGTGCCCATCACGCTGCGCGGGGTCTCGTTCGGCCGCCTGTACCTGACCGACAAAGAAGGAGCCGCGGACTTCACCGAGGAGGACGAGGAGCTCGTCGGGCTGTTGGCGGCGCAGGCGGCCGTTGCGATCGAGAACGCGCGTCTCTACGAGCAGTCCACCAGCTGGTCTCGGCAGCTCGAGTCGCTGGACGAGATCGCAGTCGCGCTCGCAGGCGAGATGGAGCTTCCCCGCCAACTGGAGCTGCTCACGACGCGCCTGCGCGGGTTGTTGAGCGCACGACTCGTCGCCGTCGCACTCGTCCGCTCCGACGGCGTCCTCCGGATCGAGGCGGCGACCGACGAGGTCGCGGTGGGAACGCTGCTCGACGAGTCGACCAAGAGCGCTGCCGTGCTGGCGCGGCGGCGCAGCGAGCGCATCGACTCGGCGCTCGACGATCCGGAGGTCGACCAGGCGATCGTCGGTCGCTTCGGAATCCGCTCCGAGCTGATCGTCCCACTCGTTGTCGGCCACCGTGCGCTCGGTGTCCTGATCGTCGTCGACCGTGAGCGAGACGATCCACGCTTCGACGACGACGACCTGCGTCTGGTGGAGACCTTCGCTCGGCGCGCAGCGGTCGCCGTCGACCTCTCGCAGCGGGTCGCGCGGGATGCGCTGCGGCGCGCCGTTTCGGCACAGGAGCTGGAGCGGCGCCGGTTCGCCCGCGAGTTGCACGACGAGACAGGCCAGGCGCTGACATCCGTGCTGCTCGGGCTCGCCACCGTCGAGAACGCAGCCACGCGGGAGCAGGCGAGGACAGCCACCGCAGAGCTGCGTGCGCTCGTCGTCGACACGCTCCAGGAAGTGAGACGCCTCGCCGTGGAGTTGCGGCCGAAGGCGCTCGACGACTTCGGTCTCGTGCCGGCTCTGAAACGGCTCGCTCAGTCGGCCCGCGAGCGAACGGGGCTGAACGTCCAGGTCGAGGCCCGTCTCGGAGAAATCCGTCTGCCGCCCGAGATCGAGACCGCCGTCTACCGCATCGTCCAGGAGGCGTTGACGAACATCCTCAAGCATGCGGAGGCACGTGACGTGAGCGTCGTGCTGACACGGAGAGGCGACGTCGTCGTCGGTCTGATCGAGGACGACGGGAAGGGCTTCGACGTGAGCGGACGGCGTGACGGCGTCGGTCTGATCGGGATGCGCGAGCGCGTCGAGCTCCTGGACGGAAGCCTCGCCGTCGATTCGACACCCGGTGGTGGGACTACGCTTGTCCTCGAGTTGCCGCTGCCGTGAGCATCAGGATCCTCATCGTCGACGATCACGCGGTCGTTCGGGCCGGCCTTCGGCTGCTGCTCGACCGCGAACCGGACCTCGAGGTCGTCGCCGAGGCGGGCACGGCGGACGAAGGCGTTCGGGCGGCCCGGCTCGAGAAGCCGGACGTCGTGCTCCTCGACGTCGTGATGCCGGAGCGGAGCGGCCTCGAGGTCACGGAGGAGCTTCTCAAAGCCGCCAAGGGTGCGCGCATCCTCGTGCTCTCCATGCAGGACGACCCGACCTACGTACGCGAGGCGTTCGCCGGTGGGGCCAGCGGGTACATGTTGAAGGAGGCCGCCGACGCCGAGCTCGTCCAGGCGGTACGCGAGGTGGCGCGCGGGGGGCGTTACGTCCATCCGACGCTCGGCGCGCGGCTGGCGCAGGCGGAGGTCGAGGAAGCGCGTCGGGCCGCGGACGATCCACTGTCCGACCGCGAGCGGGAGGTGCTGCGACTGCTCGCCCTCGGTCACACCAACCAGGAGATCGCGAAGCAGCTGTACATCTCCGTGCGCACTGCCGAGACGCACCGGGCCCACATCATGCAGAAGCTCGGGCTCGGTACACGGGCCGAGCTCGTGCGCTACGCACTGGCGAACGGCATGCTCGACGAAGCCTGAGCGTCGGTCAGCCCTTGGTGTCGGGCGCGGGCCCGATCCGGGAAGTCCACGATCCGGGAAGTCCACGATGCCACGCTCGGGCTGGGAAGGGCACAATGGAGTCGTGGATGACCGCCTGCGTGTTCACCGTGCGCTCGGTGACCCGTCACGCGCCCGCCTGGTAGAGGTGCTTCGCGAGGCGGATCGTGGGCTCGACGCGTCGGAGCTCGGGACCGAGCTCGGCCTTCACGCAAATACCGTGCGCGCCCATCTCGAGGTTCTCGAGGACGCCGGGATCGTTCGCTCGGAATCGGAGCACCGCAACCGACCTGGGCGTCCGCGCCGGTTGTACCGGCCGACACGCGATCTCGGCGAAGACGAGCACGGGATGCTAGCCGCGGCGTTCGCCGGCGCTCTCGAGCCGATTGCCGAAGGACCGGACCTGGCCGAGGCTGCGGGCTCGGGGTGGGGGCGCCGTCTCGCCGACGACGTGTCCGGCGGGCCGCCGGTGGACGATCAGGTCGGGTTGCTGGTCGAGATTCTCGCTGCGGGTGGGTTCGGCCCCGAGCGGGTCGGGGACGCGATCACGATGCACCGGTGCCCCTACGAGCACCTCGTGGAGGAGAGCCCGCGTGTCGTCTGCGCCTTCCATGCGGGTCTGATCTCGGGTGCGCTCGACCGGATCGGTGCCGGCGTCGAACTTCGCGAGCTCCGGCCGTCCACAGGAGCGAGCGGCTGCGTCGCCTCGCTCGCTGACCTCGCTTCCTGAGCGGGCGCTTCCCTCCGGCTCAGCCCTCGGCGGTCGTGGCGGGATGCGGTCCGGCCTCGGCGGTCGACTGCACGCTGCTCGAGTCGCGCACGACGAGCACGGGCATGCCCGCGCGCGAGATCACCGCACTCGACACGCTGCCGACGAGCAGCGACATGAGCGCTCCGTGCCCGTGCGACCCCATCGCGATCATGCGCGCGCCGACCTCCTCGGCGTACGCGCAGATCTGCTCGGGTGGGTCTCCTGTTGCGAGTCTCGTCTCGGCGGCGACCCCAGCGGCTTCCGCGCGTGCTCTCGCCTCTCGGAGCGTTTCGTCAGCGTGCTCTCGTTCGGTCGCGAGGATGTCGTCGAGCAGCGCGCTCGGCGGATAGGCGAGACCGAAGTCACCCTGCAGCGCCCGCCACACGGTGATCACGCACACCCGATGGCCGCTCTCGAGCGCCAGTTCGATTGCCGAGTCCAGCGCGGAGGAGGCCGCGGTGGAACCGTCGGTAGCAACGACGATCGCGCCCATCCGGCAGATCGTGCCGCCTGTGGCGGCGGCCGGACATCGGGGGGGCTGACCACCGGACTGCGGATTTTCCGCAACATGATGAGGGGGATCGTCCGATCTCCGTCCGCCGCCTCGGTTTAGGATGGTGCCCGTGAGCGACACGGCGATCGTCATCACCGTGGCGTATGCGATTGCCGTTCTGATCGGCTCGGTGATCTCGTTCGCCGTCTATGCGTCGACGCGTGGCCGGTCGGCCGGCACGACCGACTCAGCGGATCACGCGCGTCGTGAGACGGCGTGGCTCGTGGTCGTGGTGGTGGCACTGTTTGCCCTGCTGCTGGCGACGATCTTCTACGTCCCGTACGGGGAGAGCGGCGGGTCGGACAAGCAGATCGTCCGGGTCATCGGTGTCCAGTACGCCTGGGCGGTCGAGCCTGCCGACGTGGTCGTCGACCGGCCCGTGGAGTTCTGGCTCGAGTCGAGGGATACGAACGGACAGCCGGCCGTCAACCACGGCGCCGGCATCTACGACCCGGATGGCACGCTGCTCACGCAGGTGCAGGTGATCCCCGAGCGCGTGCAGAAGCTGGTGTTCACGTTCACGAAGCCGGGGACGTACGAGATCCTCTGTCTCGAGTACTGCGGCGCGAAGCACCACGAGATGGTGGCTACCCTCGAGGTGCGTGAGCGGTGACCGGCGAGATCGATCGGCGGGCAGCTCGTAGCCTCGCGCTCCGGTACACGGTCGCGTCGACCGTGATTCTGGCGGCCTCAGGTCTGCTCGGCATGGTGCTGCGCTGGAGCCAGGCGATACCGGACGCGCGCGTCGGCGACAACTTCTGGTACGCGATGATGACCGCGCACGGGCTCGGGACGTTCGTTGGCTGGGCGGCGTTCGCGGTGATGGGGCTCGCGTGGTGGGTCCTGTTCGCGGCCGGCTTCCCCGTGCGTGGGTTCGGGCTGGCGATGGCGCGGCTCACGTATTGGCTGATGGCGCTCGGCGTCGTCGGCGTCGTGGTGACGACGCTGATCATGCAGTTCGCGGGCTCATGGGTCTTTCTGTATCCGCTCTCGTTCGCGGGTCAGGGCGAGTGGGGCAACTGGGCCGCCGGGCTGTTCTCGTTCTCCGTGCTGCTGGTCGGCTTGTCCATCGTCACGTGGTGCCTCGGGATCCTGCACACGGTCTGCAACCGAGAGTCGCTGCACGCCGTCTCGGGCGGCATCTTCCGGAGGTACGGGATCTCGCTCGGTTGGGGCTACCTGTGGCCCAAGACGTTCGCGACGAGCACGAGGCAGGTGCCGTACGCAGTGATCCCGCTGGCCGTGATCGCCCTCGACATGATCATCGCGACGCTGCCGCTCGCAGGTCTTCTCGTCTGGCAGATCCTCCAGTCGCTCGACTGGGTGGGCGGCACCGACGCACTGCTGGCGAAGAACATCCTCTGGTGGTTCGGGCACCCGGTCGTCTATCTCCTCCTGTTCCCGGCCGTCGCCGTCTACTACTGGCTGATCCCTCGCTACGCCGGACGTCAGCTCGTCGCGGGCAACGTGATCGCGATCGCGTGGACGGTGGCCGTGATCGCGAACGTGCTCGTCTGGGCGCATCACGTTTACCTCGACTACCCGGACGGGACCATCCAGGCGCAGCTCAATACGGCGATGCAACCGATGACGTTCGCGCTGGTTCTACCTTCCGCGCTATCGCTCTACAGCCTGGCGTTCACGATCTACCGGTCGAGCTTCCGCTGGACGCCGGCGTCGACTGCACTCTTCCTGGGTCTCGTCGGTTGGTTGCTCGCAGGATTGTCCGGGATCGTCAACGCCACGATCGCGTTCGACGTGGTGATTCACAACACGCTCTGGATCGTCGGCCATTTCCACCACATGGCGATGCTGAACATCGGTCTCCTGATCTTCGGAGCCGTGTATGCGGTGCTGCCCGAGCTGACCGGCAAGGCGCTCTACAGCGAGCGCATGGCCTGGGTGCACGTCTGGACGACGTTTGTCTCGGGCATGACGTTCTTCGGCATCTGGCTCGTGCAGGGGCTCGACGGCGCGCCGCGGCGTTGGTCGGTGCTCCCGGGCGACTACGACACGCTGACGCGCGTATCGCTGCCGTTTGCTGTCGTGCTCGGCCTCGTGCAGGTGCTGTTCTTCTGGAACGTGCTGCAGACGATCCGCGGGAAGTCGGGCGCGGCGGCGTTCGACGACCGCGGCATCCCGGTTCCCGCCGCTCCGCGGGAATCGGCCGTTGCGCACGTGGAGGGTGGGCTCATGCTCGCAGTGCTCGGTCTCGCTCTGGCGTTCGCCGTGGGCGGCTACCTCGTTGGTCGGGCCACCGCGGAGGAGGAGTCCCCGCCGGCCGTCACGACTCCGGTCGAGACCACGGGGCCGGGTGAGGCGGCCGGTGACCCGGCGGCCGGCAAGGCGGCGTTTGCCAGTGCCGGCTGCGGTGGCTGTCACGTGCTCGCCGATGCCGGGGCGACGGGCGCCGTCGGCCCGTCACTCGACGCCAATGCGGCGCTGACCGAGGAGCTCGTGAGCGACCGCGTCGCCAATGGCAAGGGCGCAATGCCGGCCTACGCTGACCGGCTCACCGAGCAGGAGATCGCAGACGTCACCGCCTACATCGTGTCGGCCGGCGCGTCTCCGTAGCGTCGGACCTGCTGCGACTCCCCGACAGCTAGATATCCGTCAGCGCTTGGCTCGACAGGCGCGCGAGCGCCGAGCCGATCACGGGCGCGAACTTGAAGCCGTGCCCGGAGCAGGCTGAGCCGATGACGACCCGCCCGTGCCGCTCGAGGATGAAGCTCTCGTCCGCCGTCGTCGTGTAGAGGCAGGTCTGCGAGCCCGCAAGCGTCACGGAACGCGACGGCAGCCGCTCTACCGCCCAGCGCACGGCCCACTCCTCCACCGTGGTGTCGACCGTCGGCGTGGTGCGTGGCACGACGGCGGGGCCGGTGTGGTGGAGACCGACCTTGAGCGTCCCTGGCCCGTCGGCCAGCGCGTACGTGGCGATACCGTGCTCTCGTTGCGTCTCGGGATGGTCTGCGAAGACGAGAACAGGGAGCTCGTCCGTGCGATCGACGTCGAGGTACGCAACGGTCTCTCTCGTCACCGTGGCGGGCAGTTCGACACCGATGGGCCGGACGAGCTCGCCGGCCCAGGCTCCGGCGGCGACGACGACGACGCGTGCCCGTACCAATCCGGTCGAGGTGTGCAGAAGCACCCCGTGATCTCGTGGCTCGATCAGCTCGACTCGAGTGCCGCAGATCACCCGCGCTCCGTCGCGGACGGCCGCCTCGTGCAGGAGTTGCAGCGTGCGCGCTGCCGCCACGACGCCTGCGTCGGGCTGGAAGAGCCCCGTTTCGCCTTCGACGAGCGAAAGCCCGAAGCGCTGGGCAGCCTCGCTCGGCGTGATCGTCGAGGAGGGTGCGCCGCAGTCGGCGAGTGCGCGTGCGTTGCCGTTCGCGTGCGGGCCGACGTCGATGGATCCGGTCGTGCGCAGCAGCGGCTCCGCGAACACGGTCTCGTAGGCACGCCATCCGGAAAGGGCGTCCTGTGCGAGTCGTACCCACTGCGCCTGCGGGTAGGAGAGGCGAAAGACACGGGAGGCGCCGTGACTGGAGCCCCGATCGTGCCCGAGTTCGAACTGTTCCACGATCAGGACGTCACGGCCGGCACCGGACAGCTCGTAGGAGGTGGCGATCCCCGCCATACCGGCACCGATCACCACGACTTCGGCGTCGACCGTCGACACAGGAGCGAACATACCGCCCCTTTCGGCACCGGCGTGCAAGGATCGTCGAAATGCGGATCGATTTCGACGCCTTACAGCGCCCGGGTGCGGCTACCAGCGGTTGGCGGCGCATGCCCGCCGTCGCTGCGGACGCGATGGTGGCCACGAGCCACCCGCTCGCGACTCGCGCCGGCCTACGTGCGCTCGAGCGTGGCGGGAACGCCGTCGATGCGGCTCTCGCGGCGGCTGCCGTCCTGACCGTCGCCGAGCCGACCGACAACGGCGTCGGTGGCGACGCCTTCGCGCTGCTCTGGCACGACGGACGCCTGCTCGGGCTCAACGGCTCGGGCCGGTCGCCCGGCGACCTCGGCGAGGCTACGGTCGCCGACGTCGGACCGCGCAGCGTCACGGTGCCGGGGGCGGTGCGCGCGTGGGCAGATCTCGCCGACGGGTTCGGCCGGTTCGGCCTCGACGCAGCTGTTGCTCCCGCTGCAGAGCTCGCCGAGCGAGGGCTCGCCTGCACTGCGCGCATCGCCGCCAAGTGGGCGCGCGCGGAGCGTGCGCCGTGGCCGCCGCCCGCTCCTGCTCAGCGGTACACGTTGCCGGAGCTCGCAGCGACGCTACGCCGGATCGCGGAGGAGGGCCCCGATGCGCTCTACGGCGGTGACGTCGCGGCGGCGATCGCCGCGTCGACCTGGCTCGGCGAGGCCGACCTGGCGGGTCACCGATCCGAGTGGGTGGAGCCGCTCCGCTACGAGTACCGTGGCGTCGAGGTCTGCGAGTTACCGCCGAACGGGCAGGGCGCCGCCGCGCTGCTGGCGCTCGCGCTGTACGACGGCCTCGAGCCCGGCCTTCACTCACACATCGAGGCAATGAAGCTCGCGCTCGCCGACACGGAGGCCGTCGTTCACGACGGAGTGCTTCCCGACGACTTCTTCTCGCCGTCGAGGCTGGCCGCTCGGCGGGCGCTCGTCGATCCGGCTGCCGCGCTCGATCCCCCGCCGTATGTCGCTCCCCGCGGTGGCACGACGTATCTGGCCGTCGTCGATGGTGACGGCATGGCAGTGTCGCTGATCCAGAGCCTGTTCGAGAGCTTCGGCTCGGGTGTGGTCGCGCCCGGCACGGGCGTCGTCCTACAGAGCCGCGCGGCGGGCTTCAGTGCAGATCCGGCGCATCCGAATCACCTCGCGCCGGGACGGAGGCCCTTCCACACGATCATCCCGGGAATGCTCGTCGAGCGCGGCGCGCTCCTCGGGCCGTTCGGCGTGATGGGCGGCCGCATGCAGGCGCAGGGTCACTTCCAGCTCGTCGAGCGCCTCGTCGATCACGGCGACGATCCCCAGGCGGCTCTCGACGCGCCGCGCTGGCGCGTGGGGCATGGGCGCACGGTCGTCCTGGAACCCGGACTCGCCCATCACGAGGATGCGTTGCGCAGCCTCGGGCACGAGGTGGAACGCCCCGCGACGCGCCATGTATTCGGTGTTGGTCAGGCAATCCTCCGCGTGGGCGACGCGCTCGTGGGCGGCTCCGACGGCCGCGGCGACGGCTATGCAGCCGGTCTGTGAGACGGGCTTTCAGACTTCGACAGAGGTCAGCTTCGATTCGACCGCGACGACGCCGGGCACGCGCCGCACGAACGACGGGACGAGCTCGAGGTCTGCCTTTGTCGGCACCTTTCCTTCGAGGCTGACGATGCCGGCGTCGACCGATACGCGCAGGGTGTCGCGGTCGAGCCAGAGGATCCTGTGGATCACATCCTCCTCGATCTCGCGGCGTACCTCGTCGTCGGTGCGAACGAACGCTCGGACGAGGTCTGCGCGCGTGACGAGACCGACGAGCCGCCCGTCCTCCACGACCGGTAGGCGGTTGACGCCGTCCTCGATCATCCGCGTCGCCGCGTCGGCGACCGGGCGCTCGGGAGTGATCACGATGGCGGGGGAGCTCATCGCGTCGCCGACGGTCCTCGCCGCCATGCGCTCGTCGAGCCAGGGGTCGCCGGGGTCGAGGAACCACGCGAGGAACCCACCCGCCTTGTGCTCGTTTCCTTCCTTGGCGATGACGTCGGCTTCGGAGATCACACCGATCACGGCGCCGTCGCCGTCGACCACGGGGAGCCCCGAGACGCCCTCGCGCGCGAGTTGAAGCGCAGCCTCCTTGAGTGGTGCCGCGGCAGTTGTCGTGAGAACCGTCTTTGACATCACATCGCGAACGTGCATGCCGGAACCTCCATCGCTCGTATCACATCGCTCGTATCACTCCGAATCGTCCCGTGCCCAGCGCACCCACGCATCGGTACCCGGCGCGGATCGTCGTGCGGGTTGTCCACCAGGAATGGGAGAGGTTCCCGCGATACGGTGTGAGGCGTGAGCGGCGGTGACGTCGTCCTCGTCTTCCTAGCGGCGCTGGGGACAGCGCTGGCGACGGGCCTCGGCGCGTTGCCGCTTCTGGTCGTTCGGTCGGCGGGCCGCGTGGTGCTCGGCGCGGCGAGCGCGGCGGCTGCCGGTGTCATGTTGGCAGCGAGTTGGAGCCTGGCGTGGGAGGGCGCCCGGCAGAGTGCAGGGAGAACTGCAGTAGGAATCCTGCTCGGCGGCGCATTCATCGTCGTCGCGGGGCGCCTGTTGCGACACGACCGTGAGCTGACGATCGGCGCGTTGCGCGGAAGTGACGCCCGGAAGGCGCTGCTGATCGTCTCCGTGATGACCGTGCACTCTGCCGCCGAGGGCATCGGTGTGGGCGCCGCGTTCGGGAAGGGCGAGACGTTGGGAATCCTGATCGCCGTGGCGATCGCAGTGCACAACATCCCGGAGGGACTGGCCATCAGTCTCGTCCTCGTTCCTCGCGGGGTCTCTGTCTCGAAGGCTGCTGGGTGGAGCGTGTTCTCGAGCCTGCCGCAGCCGCTGCTCGCGGTGCCGGCGTTCCTCTTCGTGGAGGAGTTCGACCGGCTGCTCGCGGTGGGGCTCGGCTTTGCGGCCGGCGCGATGATCTGGATGGTGATTCGGGAGTTGCTGCCAGAGGCGCTCGAGGTTGCATCACGATCTGTCGTCGTGATCGCCGGCACCGCGGCGTTCGCGGGAATGCTGGCGTTCCAGCTCTGGTTGCTGTGAGGCTGCGAGGCTCGCGTTCGGTCGGGCTGGCGGCGGCTGCATCAATTCCACGAGACGTCCCACGCCGACGTCGCGTTGGAGTGGGTGGCGGAGCATGACGTCGGGAACGATCTCGTAGTGGTTGCGCCGTCCGACCCGGCGGCGGACGACGTAGCCGTCGTCGGCGAGGTCGTTGACGATCGTCTGCACGGCGCGCTCGGTGATCCCGACGGCCGCCGCAACTTCACGGAGGCGGACGTCCGGGTCTCGCGCGATGCACAGGAGCACGTGCGCGTGGTGCGTGAGGAACGTCCATCCGGACACGTCGCCCGCCAGATTACCGGAACTCTGCTTCCTGTTTTGTGATTACACCCGGGAATACACCCGGCGAGGAATGGTTCCCTCGATCGAGGGACGACAGAATGCCGCGGGATGACGCATCTGAGCAACGAGACAGGTTCTGAGCTGACGGCGCGGCAGCGTCAGGTAGTCGCCCTGATCGCCGCGGGTTGCTCCAACGTCGAGCTCGGGCGGGAGCTGGGGATCTCGCCCCGAACGGCGAAGGCGCACTGCGATGCGTTGCGGCGGAAGCTCGGCGTCTCACGGCGTCGGCACATTCCCGCCGCCTATCGGATCAAGACTGGACGGGATCCGATCGCGGAGGGTTTGAGCTTGCTCCCCCGGGGAGCCTGACGGACGGCGCCTGCGGCCGCCCCCGCCGCGGCGGGCGCCGTCTTCCCCGATGCCCCAGCGTGGAGTAGCCTCGTCTCCTATGGGCGAGCTGCCCGCCCCGCGGCCTCTGCGTCGGCGCCGTACGATCGAGCGCCCCCGGCTGATTCGCGCGCTCGATCGGTCCCAGGCGCGCGTCCGGATGCTCGTGGCGCCTGCCGGGTACGGCAAGACGATCCTGGCGGAGCAGTGGGCGGAGGTGCCGGGGCGCCGCAGCTCGTGGTTCCGTGCGCGGCGCTCGGCGATCGATGTCGCCGTACTCGCGCGCGGGCTGTCTGCCGCGGCCCGTGAGATCGTCCCGGATGCGGGGCGGCGTCTGGAGGAGCGTCTCGCAGTGACGCAGGATCCCGAACGTGAGGCGGTCGTTCTCGCCGAGATCCTGACGTCCGATCTGGCGGAGTGGCCCTCCGACGGGTGGATCGTGATCGACGACTACCACCACGTCTGCGCGGCACCGGCGGGTGAGGAGTTCGTCGAGACGCTCGTCAACCGTACGCCGATACAGCTCCTGATCGCGACCCGCGAGAGGCCCGCGTGGGTGTCGGGACGGACGATCCTGTACGGCGGCGCCCTCGAGATCACCCAGACAGCGCTCGCGATGAGCGCCGACGAGGCGGAGGAGATGCTTGCCGGCCGACATCCCGGGCTGAGTGCAGGTCTCATCGCGATCGCGGACGGCTGGCCAGCAGTGATCGGGCTTGCCAGCGTCGCCGACGCACAGCCGTCGGGCGACGTCGAGGTTCCCGAGGAGTTGTACGAGTTCTTCGCCGACGAGGTGTACCGCTCGCTGGAGGAGCCCGTGCGGAAGGCGTTCGCGATCCTGGCTGGGTTACCGCTGCTCGACCGGGCGCTCGTCGCGGCGCTCGTCGGCGACGACGTCGGCGAAGCCGTCTGTGAGCAGACTTTGGGGCTCGGCGTCGTCGACGAGCGGGACGGCCGGCTGGAGCTGCACCCGCTCGCAGCGTCGTTCTTCGAACAGCGCGCGAGAGCGCACCATCTTCAGGAGCTGGAGGACGTGGCTCGTCGGGCGCTCGCGATCTACCGCGGTGCGCGTGAGTGGGATGCGGCCTTCGACGTGATCGACCGATTCGGCTTCAGCGATCAACTCGAACCGCTGCTCACGGAGTCCCTCGACGAGCTCCTGAACGCGGGCCGACTCGCCACGCTCGAGAAGTAGGATCGACCGGCGAGGGGCTGTGCCGGGAGTTCTGACACCCGTACTCGCGGTAGTGCGGGCGGAGGTCGCGCTCAGGACCGGCAGGACTGCGGCTACGACGCGCAAACCGTTGCCTGCAGGCGCGGAAGACCTACGGATGACCTCGGCGCACTTTCGTCACAGGGCTTTGAATCCTCGCTGCACGCGCGGCGCACGTCGGGTCTCGCGAAGAGGAGGCGCTCGCGCTGTTTAGGCGTGCTGAGGTCCGAGTCCGGTGCGGGCGCTGGGAGCGAGCGGCGCTGTGGGGACAGCTGACTGTGGCCGCCGCCCTGGAGCTTCCGACGCACACGACCTGATGGCTCGAGCTTGGAGGCGAGCACCTCCGCGATTGATCCGGTCGAGCTTGTCCGCCTCGTCGGACAAGCGGCTGGCCTTGGGATTCCGATTCGGCGCGATCCGACAACTCGACCACGCACGACGCGTTGCTGAACTGGCAGACGAGATCGATGATCCATCGCTCGTTGTTCGTTTCCGCTGCACGCTTGCCTGTGCTCTGATGCTCGCCGCGTACTACGCAAGCAGCGGGTCGCGAGGCGGGCAGACTAATCACGATGCGACCGACTTCCGGATCGACGTCGCTCTGACCTATGGTCACTGATGTCGTGCCGCAGCGCTCGCTGGAATGCGGCACTTCGACCGTGCCTGAGCACGGCGGCTGGATCTGTTCGAGAGGCTACGCCCATCGGTGCAACGATACAACGGAGAGCAGACTGTGTACTCAGTCGGCGCGGTTCGTCGTGATGCCAGAGGGGCGTGCGACTGGACCGTCACAGTCGAGCCACCTGATCTCAGCGGATGCCCTTCGCTGGATGCGCGGTGAAGTCCTTGCTACTCGAGCGCTGGCCTTCGCTTGACTGTCGGGCGACTGCGGTGACGCGCACGTGGTAGCGGTCAGAGCCAGCTTCGTCCTCAGCGGAATCGAGGTCGCGCGTATTTGCTGCCGCCGTCGAGGCCGTAGCTGCTGTCAAGAGTCGTGACGCCAGAACACCGGACCTGTCGACTTCGCTACTCGACGTGGCTTTTCACAGTGGAGCCGTAGACCCTTGGTCACTGCCTATCGATCGACCGGACCTGCTGTCGCGCTGTTGACTGCCGGTCACGAGCCGAACGAGTGGTCTTTCTTCTCGCGCGAGCCGGAGATCAGGATCTTGCGCGAACGCTCCGTCGGGCATCACTGGCGATCGGCTTGATCCGGTTCGGTCCCTATTCTCCCGCGCGAGTCGCGAAGTCTACGAGCTCTTGTGTGATGGGCTCTCGAACCGTGAGATTGCGCGACGGTTCTTCATCAGCGAAGCCACCGTCAAGATTCATGTGCGTCACGTCTTCGACAAGTTCGGAGTCCGGTCTCGAACCGCGCTTGCGATCAACGCCGCAGCCCACTCGTCTCAGGCGGCGTCCGAGCGATTGTCCGCTTCGTGAAGTCGTCGAGACGATCGACCGAAGTCGACGATCGGCTGGAACTCGGGGCCTCGGGCTGACCGTAGTTGTCGTCCGCACCTGCCAGGAGCGACACGAAGGCGCTACCACGGCCCCGTCTCGAACTGGCTGTCCACTGCCTGGGGAGGCGGTCACGAGCGACGACTGCTCTCATCGCCTTGCGATACGGGCGGTTCGACGTCATTGCGTTGTACGCATCGGCGACGGCGATCAGGACGTGAGAGCACGAGGAATACCTCACGCCGAGGCGACCGCGGTAACCCTCTCCATCGATGCGCTCGTGATGATGGCGGACGATCTCGCGATATCTGCATAGGCGTCGACCTTCCTGAGGATCCGTTCTCCGATTTCTGAGTGAGTCTGCATCTGCGTCCGCTCCTCGAGTGTCAGTCGCCCGTCCTTGTTCAGTAGGGATGCGGAGGCAGCCCGACCTTTCCAATGTCATGAACAAGTCCGCAAAGGAAGGCTTTCTCCTGGATCTCTGCGCTAACCCATTCTCGTCAGCTATATCACGCGTATAGATGGCCACGGCCGGGAATGACCTGCCGTGTACGCATCGCTTTCCTCCAATGTCTGTGACCAGCGCAGCTGCGAACGAAAGGTTCGCGCGGCTTAGCGCGACTCTGCAAGACCGCGCTCCCGCTGATACATCGCAAAGAGCCTCTGCGCTGCAAGCGCTGGAATGAAGAACAGCGGAGCGGTCCACGGCGAGACCTCTTCGTAGGCGATGGCCAATATTGCAACGACGGGCGCATAGGCGAGGATGGACGTCAGCAGGACGGGGCCAGCGTGCGTGTAACGTCCCGATGCTCCTGCCGCGTATACGCGACGTGACACCAGCAGAGAGGACGTCAAGGGTTTCTGCCACAACAGCCGCGAGTAGTGTCGCGGCGAGCAGCGCACCGAAGCCCGAGGACTGGCCACCGCGCTCGCTACTTGAGCCACGGCCCCAGCGGCAACGCCGGTGAGGAACCGAGTGCTCGTGTAGGTCGGCCCACTTCATGCCGGGCGACGCGACTCTCGTCGCGCGATTCGCCAGTCAGTTCCGGATCGCCGAGTCTCGACGCCGCTCGACCAGACCACCCGCCAAGGGGCCGAAGAGCACCGCCGCGAACAACGTCGTGAGCAGGCGAAATCGATATCACCGTCGTCGCGTGACGCGGACGCCGCCGCGCTCCGCTATAGCGTTGACTGCCCCAGAGCCAGCAACTGTCCACGGATCACCGATGCCGATTCGCCGAGGAGCAGAGGACCACGCCCACGATCAGGGCTGCCGTCAAGCGCCAGTAGGCTCGCGTACGCGCTGTGTATCCGTAGTCACCTTGCCTTAGTCATCCTGGTTCTCGCTCTCCCACAGGGTCGCTTGTACGTCCCTCGATTGGGGTATACGATCCCGATTGCCGTCAGTTCCCAACCTAGGAGAAAGCGATGCGGAAGGCCTTCGTTCGTCACCTCCTTCTTGCCATGCACGCCGGCGTGAAGGACTGGTAGCCGTCGAATCCTGGATTCTGCGTCCCTGAGGGGCATCCCTCTTTCGGGGTATTGAAAGGACGCGGAATTCGAGGAGCCGACGGCAGACGTATACGCAGCTAGGCAATGAGCCCACGCCGGAAGCCAACAGCAACGGCGTGGGCTCTGCTGCGTGCTTGCAGCTTGGCGAGGAGATGACGGACATGCGACTTCACCGTTTCCTCGGACAGATAGAGACGCTGTCCGATCTCTCGGTTGACGAGGCCGTCGGAGACGAGTTGCAGAACTTCGAGCTCCCGCGCGGTCGGTTCCTGCTCCAGCTCGCGTAGGGCCGGCGGTGAAAACGGAATCACCGAGCCCGAGCGACCAGTGCTTCGACGTGCCGCAGCCGCCTCGAATCGGCGGCTGTGATCCTTGTATCTGCTCAGGATCTCCTTGCGCTCTGCAGCGTCCATCGCCCTGGGTATCGGCGCCAAAGGGATCGCGCTTTAGAGGGACTCGTCGCTCGTTCGGGTGACGCCGCGCGGCGCAAGCGAGACGCGCCCTTGAAACCACGAGGGACCCGCGATGAGCGGGCCCCTCATAGCTACGTGAGAGACGAGTGCTAGGCCGCGAGGCTAGCGAGGTCGCGCAGCGCGGCAAGCCGCGATAGCGCTTGGCCCTCGAGCTGCCTGACGCGCTCGCGGGTCAGGTCGAGCTCGTGGCCGATCGCCTCGAGCGTCCACGGCTCGCCCTCGAACCCGAAGCGGAGCTCTAGGATACGGCGCTCGCGCTCTGGCAGGGCGTCGAGAGCACGGCGCACGCTCTGGCGGCGCAGTGACTCCTCGGCCTCCTCGAACGGGTCGGCTGCCTCACGGTCGGCGAACAGATCGCCGAGCTCGCCCTCGTCGTCCGCCCCAACCGTCTGGTTGAGGGAGACCGACGCATGGGCTGCGCCCAACGCCTCGTCGACGTGCTGGAGCGGAAGCCCGGTCGCCTCGGCCAGCTCTTCTTTCGTCGCCTCGCGACCGAGCTCGACCTCGAGCCGGCGGGCCGCCCGCGACAGCTTCTGCTGCCGCTCGACAACGTGCACCGGCACGCGGATCGTCCGGGCGTGATTCGCCACGGCGCGCTGCACCGACTGACGGATCCACCAGGTCGCATACGTCGAGAACTTGAAGCCGCGCCGCCAGTCGAACTTCTCGACCGCACGGTTGAGACCGAGCGTCCCCTCCTGGATGAGGTCGAGGAACGGCACCCCGAGCCCGCGGTAGCCCTTCGCGATCGACACCACGAGCCGGAGATTCGACTCGATCATGCGCCGCTTGGCGATGAGGTCGCCGCGCTCGATCTGCTTGGCGAGCTGAACCTCTTCCGCCGCGGTCAGCAGCTTGTGCTTCCCGACGTCGGCGAGGAACAGCTGAAGCGAGTCGGCAGCGGCGGAGACCTGCTCGGCGGCCCACACTTCCTTCTGTGCGGCCTCCTTCTCCTTCTCTGCGTCGGCCTGCGGCTCGCCGATCTCGAGACCCATGGCCTCGAGCTCGCGGGTGATCGCCTCAGACTCGTCGTCCGCGAGCTCCTGCTCGAGGGCGAACGCCTCCAGCTCGGCAGGATCCACCCAGCCGCGCTCCTCGGAGCGCTCGATGAGCGCCTTGAGTTGATCGGTTTCGAACATTTCGATGAGCTGGTTCTGGGTCAAACGGGTCTGCCTTCCCTTTCAAACGAGTCGCAGGAGCACAATCTCCTCTGACTGTATGCGGTTATGTCAGGTGTTTCCAGGGGTAATGCGATCCTTAACGCTGTCACTAACTCGAACGTGCGGCCCGGTCGGTGTATTCCGCGGCCATGGCCAAGCGGAAAAGGCGGCTCGCACAGACGATGCTCGTGAGGCAGGTGGTGGCTCGACATCCTAGGACGCCGGGCGGACATGACAAGTTAGCGCACTTCACACATCGCACGCAAGTGTCTTCGGTGGCCGCGTGCTACTGCCTGCGGCGCTTGGTCGTCCGCTTCGCCGGGCCGCGAGCGCGTCGGTCGGCAAGCAACTCGACGGCGCGGTCGATCGTGAGCGACTCGGTGTCGTCTCCCTTGCGAAGGCTCGCGTTCGTCTCCCCGTCGGTGACGTACGGGCCGAAGCGCCCGTCCTTGACGACGAGCGGACGGCCTGAATCGGGATCCGGGCCCAGTTCGCGTAGCGGCGGTCGTGCCGCTCCGCGACCCCGGCGCTCCTTCGGCTTCGCGAGCAGCTCGAGAGCCTGCTCGACCGTGATCGTGAACAGCTCCTCTTCGCTCCCGAGCGAGCGCGTCTCGGCCCCCTTCTTCACATAGGGGCCGAAGCGGCCGTTGGCGACCATGATCTCCTCGCCGTCCGGGGCCTCCAGCGTGCGTGGCAGCGACAGCAGCTGCAAGGCGTCGGCGAGGGTCAGTGTCTCGAGCGACATCGACGAGAGAAGCGACCCCGTTCGTGGCTTGCTCTTGTCGTCTTCGGGAAGCACCTCGGAGACGTACGGCCCGTAGCGACCATCACGAGCGACGATGGAACGCCCGGTATCGGGATCGGCTCCGAGCTCGCGGTCCCCGCTCGGTCGTGAGAGAAGCTCGTTCGCCACCGCCGCGGTGAGCTCGTCCGGTGGCATGTCGTCGGGAACACTCACGCGCTGTTCGCCGCGCTCGAGAAACGGCCCGTAGCGCCCGACCCGCAACTCCGTGCCGTCACCGAAGTCGATGATGCGGTTCACGTCTCGCGCGTCGATCTCGTCCAGGTGCTCCGTGACGAGCGAGCGCAGACCAGGCCCGCCGTCTCCGAAGTAGAATCGCCTCAGCCACTCGACACGCTGCTCGTCCCCCGCGGCGATCCGGTCGAGGTCGTCCTCCAGCCTCGCCGTGAAGTCGTAGTCGACGAGGCGTGCGAAGTGCTCCTCGAGCAGCCGCGTGACGGCGAACGCAAGGAAGGTCGGCACCATCGCCGTGCCCTTCTTGAAGACGTACCCCCGGTCGACGATCGTGCCCATGATCGACGCGTACGTCGACGGTCTGCCGATGCCGCGATCTTCGAGGGCCTTGACCAGCGATGCCTCCGTGTACCGGGACGGAGGGCTCGTCTCGTGCCCCACCGGCTCGACGCCGGTCGGCTCGAGCGCCTCCCCAACCTGGAGCTTCGGCAGCCGGCGCTCGTCGTCCTCGTCAGACGGCTCGTCCCGCCCGGACTCGTACGCGAGCAGGAAGCCGGGAAACGTGATCACCGTGCCGGACGCGCCGAACGTCGCATCCTCGCCGTCCGCCGTCACCGCGCCGAGCCGAATCGACACCGTCTGTCCGGCCGCGTCCTTCATCTGGGAGGCGATCGTGCGTCTCCACACCAGGTCGTAGAGCGCATGCTCGTCGCGTGAGAGATCGCCGCGAACGTCGTCGGGCGTGCGGAACGTGTCGCCCGCGGGGCGGATCGCCTCGTGCGCCTCCTGTGCGTTGGCGACTGCGCGTTCGTACTTCCGCGGGGCGGACGGAACGGTTTCGGCCCCGTACCGCTCGGCGGCCTGAGCTCTTGCCGCGGTGAGTGCTGCGTCCGACAGCGTCACCGAGTCCGTACGCATGTACGTGATGAATCCGCTGTCGTACAGGCGCTGCGCGACGCGCATGGTCGTCTGCGAGGAGAAACGGAGCTTCCGGCTCGCCTCCTGTTGCAGAGTCGACGTCCGGAAGGGAGCCGCGGGCCGGCGCGTGTAGGGCTTCTCCTCGACGGATCGCACCGCGAACGGGCGCCCCTGGAGCCGGTCGCGGAGACCCGTGGCCTGCTCCTCGTCGAGCACGACGACTCCCTCGCGCGGCTGGCCGTCCTCACCGAAGTCGCGACCCTGGGCGACCCGCACACCGTCGACCATCGTGAGTCGGGCCTCGAAGGCGCCAGGGTCGAACGTGCCGACGAGGTCCCAGTACGACGCAGCGACGAATCGCATCCGGTCACGCTCGCGCTCGACGACGAGCCGCGTCGCCACGGATTGGACGCGTCCTGCCGACAGCCCGCGCGTCACCTTCTTCCAGAGCACCGGCGACACCTCGAAGCCGTACAGCCGGTCGAGGATGCGCCGCGTCTCCTGCGCGTCGACGAGCTGCTCGTCGATCTCACGTGTCTGTTCGAGGGCGCGCGCGATCGCGTCCTTGGTGATCTCGTGGAAGACCATGCGACGCACCGGGATCTTCGGGCGGAGGACCTGCAAGAGGTGCCAGGCGATCGCCTCGCCCTCGCGGTCTTCGTCCGTTGCGAGCAGGAGCTCCTCTGCATCGGCGAGCTTCTTCTTGAGGTCGGCGACGACGTGCTTCTTGTCGACATCGACGACGTAGAAGGGCTCGAAGTCCTTGTCGACCGCGACGCCGAGCGACCCGTACTCGGCGCGTTTCTCCTTCGGAACCTCAGAGGCACGGCTCGGCAGATCACGAATGTGACCGACGCTCGACTCCACGACGTACCCGGGGCCGAGGTACCCCGCGATGGTCTTCGCCTTGGCGGGCGATTCAACGATGACGAGACGGGTCATGACCGCGACACGATAACGGCGCCAGGCGGCGGCGCATATCCTGGGGCCATCGTGAGCAACCCTCGCCCGAGTTGGCTCTACGTGCTCGTAGCTGGAATTTCGTGGCCTGTCGTGCGCGGCGTCTTCCGCTTGCGCTCGTCCGGTGTCGGCAATCTCCCGCGCGACGGCGGCTACGTGCTCGCGGCGAACCACTGGTCGAACTTCGATCCGTGGCCTCTCGGTATCCCGCTCTTCCCGCGCCGGTTTCTCCGCTTCATGGCCAAGGCAGAGCTGTTCTGGTTCCCGCTGAGCCTCGTCATCCGTGGCGGGGGCGGCTTCAAGGTGCGTCGTGGTACGCGCGATCAGGAGGCGATCGACACGGCCGTACGGCTCTGTCGGGAAGGCCACGTGGTCGTCATGTTTCCGGAGGGCACGCGTCGCCGGAAGGGTCTGCGGAAGAAGTACGAGGCCGCGTGGCATTCGGGTGCGGCCCGGATCGCGCTCGAGGCAGGGGTGCCGCTCGTGCCGGCCGCGGTGGCGGGCACCGAGCGTCTCAGCCGGCTTGCGCAGCTCAAGGTTGCCTACGGCGCACCTCTCGACCTGGCCGATCTCGCGGGCATGGACCAACACGAGGCGGGCTCGGTGGCGACCGAGCGGCTGCGCGAGGCGATCACGACCCTCGAGCGCTCACTCGGCGGAAGCTCCGACGAGGCGTGAGCGGCGCTGCCGAGCGCCGGCCACTGCTCGTCGTCGACGGGGACTCGTTCGCCCATCGCGCGTTCCATGGTGTTCCGCGGACTGCCTTCCGGCGTGAGGACGGTGGGCCGGGAAACGCGCTCAACGGCTTCCTGTCGATGCTGCTCCGTCTGTGGCAGTCCGAGCAGCCACGAGCTGTCGTCGTCGGCTGGGACACGCTCGGGGCTCCCACGTACCGAAACGAGCTACTCGACACGTACCAGTCCGGTCGCGAGTTCGATCCCGACCTCGTCGAGCAGCTCGAGCTCCTTCCCGGGCTGGTCTCGGCGACAGGCATCGTCTGCGCCAAGGAGAGCGGCTTCGAGGCTGACGATTTCCTTGCTGCAGCAGTCGCTCAGGAGGAACGCCGCGGGGGCACCGCGCTGGTGGCGACGTCAGACCGCGATGCGTTCCAGCTCGTGAGCGACAGTGCGACGATCCTGCAACCAGTGCGCGGCGTGACGGAGCTCGTCCGGATCGGCCCCGCCGAGGTGAGAGGGCGGTACGGAGTCGACCCGGCCCAGGTCACGGACTTCATCGCTCTTCGCGGCGACCCGTCGGATCGCATCCCGGGCGCTCGCGGGGTCGGGGAGAAGACCGCCGCCGCCCTACTGGCAGACCACGGCTCGCTCGACGCGTTGCTCACTCTCGGTCGTTTCGGGAAGGAAGCCGCAGCACTCCGACGCTATCGAGCGATCGCCCAGCTCGACCCCTCGGCCCCGCTTCCGTCGATCTCGGACCGTCGACCCGACTGGGCTGCAGGTGCGTCAGCTGCCGCTGCGCTCGGGCTCGAGCGGCTCGCGTCGCGACTACTGGAAGCCGCTTGAGCGATCCTCGCCACCACGAGCTGATCGACGTCGTCACCCATCCCTCGCTGGCCCGCCTGCACCCCACCGCACACCGCGGGCACCCGGAGCGCGAGGAGCGCCTGGCGGTTCTCGTCGACTCGGTCGGCCCGGTGATCGAGGGGCGGCTTGCGACGCGCGAGCAGATCGAGAGCGTTCACACCGGCGCATATGTCTCCGCGATTGCAGCGCTCGGTGATGAGTGCCTGCTCGACGGCGACACGCTGGGCGGGCCATCGACCTGGGAGGCTGCGTCTCGAGCCGCGGGATGCGCGATCGAGGCCGTGGAACGTGAAGCCTTCGCGCTCGTACGTCCCCCCGGGCACCATGCGCTCCCGGACCGCGCGATGGGATTCTGTGTCTTCTGCAACGTCGCCGTCGCGGCCCGTTTCGCGCAGCAGGAGCTAGGGCTCGCGCGCGTCGCGATCGTCGATTGGGACGTCCACCACGGCAACGGCACAGAGGCCATGTTCCGCGACGACGACACCGTGCTGTTCGTCTCCCTCCATCAGTGGCCCTTCTACCCGGGAACCGGCGGCCTTGACTCGAACGACGCGACCACGCTCAACATCCCGCTGGCGGCAGGAGGAGGCGACGCGGAGTACTTCGAGGCGTTCGACGGGCTCGTCGAGCCGGCTGTGAGCGACTTCCGACCGGACATCTTGCTCGTGTCGGCCGGGTTCGACGCGCACATCGACGATCCGCTGGCGGATATGCGCGTCACCGAGGATGGCTACTACGAGCTCGGACGGCGGTGTGCCCGGATGGCGCCGCGGATCGCTGCCGTGCTCGAGGGCGGCTACAACCTCGACACGCTCCCCACGCTCGTGCGGGCGGCGCGCGAGGGTCTGTCCGCGAACGCGTAGGGTCCCGAGCCGTCAGCCTCGGGCGACGGCGAGCCGGTCGAGCGCCTCGCGTCGCGATGAGACGCCGAGCTTGCGCAGCAGGCTCTTCACGTGCGAGCGGACCGTGTGCTCGGAGATGAAGAGACGGCCTGCGATCTCGTCGGTGGTCAGGTGATCGTCCAGGAGCAGGAGCACCTCTACCTCGCGAGCCGACAGTCTCGTGGCGATCGCGTCGGGAACGCCGCCGTCGAGGCGGCCGCCGGAGCGTAGGCGATCGACGAGGCGTCGGGCCACCGAGCCGGACAACGCGGCCTCGCCCTCGGCGACGCCGAGCAGGAACTCCGCGATGCGCTCCGGAGGCTCGCTCTTCAGGAGGTAGCCCGCGGCCCCGGCACGGATCGCCGCCAGCAGGTTCTCCTCGGTACCCGACGCGGTGAGCACGACGACCTCGGTGTCGGGGGCGGTCGCGCGGATCGCGGGGAGAGCAGTGAGGCCGTCCATCCCCGGCATCGTGAGGTCGAGCAGGACGAGTTGCGGTTGCAGGCTCTTGGCGAGCGCAACTGCCTCGTCACCGTCGCTCGCCTGTCCGACGACGTCGAAGCCGTGTTGATCGAGCAGAGACGACAGAGCCTCCCGCGTGAGCGGGTGGTCGTCGACGACGAGGATCGTGACCGCCATCCGAACTCTTATCGGCAGCGGTCGGCCTGCCGATGAGGGGGAAGTGGAGACCGCGCGACACGACTCTTACCGCTCATGGCTGCTCGGGCTTCTGGCACTCACGTGCGTGCTCGGGCTCGCCACGCTCCTGCTCGCGCTGATCGACCGTCTGGAGGGGTACGAGCTGCCTCAGGCGCGCATCGCGCTCGACACGGCTGTCGCGGTCGTGGCGGTGATGGTGGCCGTTCTCGCAGCCATCCGGTTCCTCGTCGAGGGCAGGCTGCTCGACCTCATGCTCTCGGCGGGCTTCTTCACGTCAGCCCTCGGCACGTTCTTCTTCGGCGTCGCACCGAAGTTGAGCGGGGATCCACTTCCCGCTCGCGAGGCGTGGGCGGCGATTGCAGCCCAGGTCGTTGGCGCCGCGCTGATCGCAGCCGCTCCGTTTGTCAGCAGGCGTGTCCAGGGCAGGTTGCGGGCGCTCGCCCTGACGATCGCCACGATCGTCGGAGTGCTGCTCATCGTGTGGGTCGCGCTGTCCGTCACTCGCGTGGGGCCGCTCGTGGCTGTCGACGGAGATCGGGTCTCTTCCGCTGTGATGGGCTATGCGGCTCTCGCGGTGTTGGCGCTCGTCGCGGCCATCGGTTTCGGCCTGCGCTTTCGGCGCTACAGGCGCGACCTCGACAGCTGGCTCGCGCTCGCGCTCACGCTCGTCGTCTTCGCCGACCTCCACTACGTGCTCACGCCGGTGCTCTCCACCGAGAACCTGCTGCAGGGCGACTTCCTCCGCTTGCTCTCCTACGGCGTGCTCCTCGTCGGTGTCTGGCGCGCGATCTCCAGAGCCGAGTTTGGACACGCGGTCGCAGAGGAGCGGGCACGCGTCGCCCGCGAGATCCACGACGGTCTGGCGCAGTACCTCTTCGCCGTGTCGACGCACGTCAACATGCTCGAACACGGCGCGTCCCTCGACGAGGTCCTGCCGCGCCTCAAGTCCGCTGCGACCGCGGCTCAGCAGGAGGCACGCTTCGCTGTCCTCACCCTGTCGTCCGCCAGCGGGCGGGCCACGTTCGACTCGGCGCTCCGCCGGTACGTCGACGTGCTCACCGCGGACGGGCGTCTGGAGGTCGATCTCGACGTCGACCCCGCCGTGCCGCTGGCCCCTGACGAGCAGATCGAGGTATTCAGGATCGTGCAGGAGGGCTTGGCGAACGCGCGACGTCACGCAGACTCCCGCCGGGCCTGGGTCACGATCCGCGAGCACGGGTCGCGGCGCGTGGTCACTGTCCAAGACGACGGAGTCGGGTTCGACGGTGCTTCGGCCCCGGAAGGACAAGGCCTCCGCAACATCCGCCAGAGGGCCGAATCGATGCACGGTGACCTGACGCTCCGCACCGCGCCGGGCGAGGGCACGTCGATCGAGGTCGTCCTGCGCGCTGCGTAGGGCCGTCTCGGCTCGTTGGCGCTCGATCGGTGTTTTCCACGTTGACGGCACATGGTCGATCCGGCATGGTGGATGGGGAAGGAGACCGACATGGTCGCTGCGCCGGAAACCGGTGGCTCGTCTCGTCTCGGGCCGCGAGCGCGTCGTCTGGGCGTGGCCGCCTTCTTCGCTTCGATCGGTGTCAACGCGGCACTCGGCATCGCCGCGCTCGTCATCGGTGACTTCTCCGAGACGCACGGACGCGTCCTCGGCACGTCGCTGGCCGTCACGGGAGCGCTGCTCCTCGCGCTTGCGTGCCTGCCGGCATGGGAGCGGGGAAGGCTCGCTCCGGTGCCCGTGCTCGGCGTCGCATTAGGTGTCGTCGCCTTCTCGCTCGTCGTCGTCGGCATCTGGACGGACGGAGGCGACACGCTCGGAAGGCTCATGGGGACGTTCATGGCGCCCGCCCTTGCGTGCGCCATGGCCAGCCTGCTGGCCTACCCGACGCTCGTGCCGCGCTTTCGGCCGGTGCTCGTCGTCACGCTGTCCCTCCTCGCCGTTGCGGCCACGATGCTGGTCGTCGCGATCTGGGTCGAACCAGACTCGTCGTGGTACATGCGAAGCTTCGGCGTCGTCGCGGTGCTCCTGGCGGCGCTGGCCGTCTCGATCCCGGTGCTTCATCGCATCGGCGGGCGCGAGGCGGACGGCGGCGCGATCGAGACGTCGTTCTGCCCGTTCTGCGGCGAGGAGCATCGGGCCCCTCCGGCGCACCCGACGACGTGTGATCGGTGCGGTCGAGGGTTCTCGGTTCGTCCGGCCCGGTAGCGCGGCCCGTGCTCGCTGTCGTAGCCGCCGGAGGTGTGAGGTGCGACGTGAGTGAGTCGTGGAACCGGATGTAGAGAGCCCCGCTCTCGCGGGGCTCTCGGTAGCAGGCCTGTAAGCCGGATTCTGTCGAGGGTGACCATCTCTCTAGGCCGGCGGTTGCCCGCCGGCTCGAGCGGCGTACCCGGTCCCTCTGCGGGCCGCGTCGTCGGGACCTGTTTCGCCTTGCACCGAACGGGGTTTGGCGAGCCGGTCGTGTCACCACGGCCGCTGGTGGGCTCTTACCCCACCCTTTCACCCTTACCGACGGTCGCCCGCCGGCGGTCTCCTCTCTGTTCCACTTTCCGTCGGCTTTCGCCGCCTGGGGTTTCCCCAGCGTCCTGCCCTGCGGTGTCCGGACTTTCCTCGGACGCCTCGGCGCCCGCGGTCACCCGGCCTGCGTGTTCCACGGTAGCGCGTAGCCGACCGACTGGCGAGGGCCGGACAGGGTGGGGCGGGACAGTGCGCACAGGCGGGCGGGACAGGTCCCGCCCCTACGGGGCGTGCGCGACGACCGGAAGGGCGAGCTCCGGGATCTCGACGCCGTCCGCGAGGATCGTCCTGCACTCCGGGCACGCCAGCGCCTGCTCGAAGCGCATCACGAACTCGCCGCAGACGAGGCATTCGAAGCTCGCACCCCGGAGGAGGGCAACGAGCTCCTGATCGAGCGTGCGCGCGAGGGCTGTGACGGTCATCGCAGGCTCCGAAACACCCCCACGACACGTCCGAGGATCTGTACGTGGTCGGCGTAGATCGGCTCGAGCGAGCTGTTCTCGGGCTGCAGACGTACCCGACCGTCCTCGCGGTAGAACGTCTTCACCGTCGCCTCGTCCGCCGTCTCGTCGTCGCCGGCGAGCGCGACCACGACGTCGCCGTTGTTGGCGTCGTCGGTTCGCTGCACGACGAGCGTGTCGCCGTCGAGAATGCCCGCCTCCACCATCGAGTCGCCGTGAGCGATGAGCAGGAAGTCGGCGCCTCTCCCGAGCGACTCGGGGACGGCGACCACGTCCTCAACGTTGTCCTCGGCGAGCATCGGTGAACCGGCGGCAACGCGTCCCACGAGCGGGAGGCGGTGGACGTCGGTGTCGCGAACGGCCGCTCCCTGCGCCTGGACACGGCGGTGGCCGACGAGCTCGATGGCCCGGGGCTTGGTCGGGTCGCGGCGGATCAGCCCGCCGCGCTCGAGATTCGCCAGATGCGCGTGCACCGTGGACGGGGAGGCGAGACCCACGTGCTCTCCGATCTCGCGCACGGTCGGCGGGTAGCCGTGACCGTCCACGTACTCGACGAGGAACTGCCAGATCTCCTGTTGGCGCGCGGTGAGCATCGGTTCTCCAGTCGTCTTCGGATGGTCGTCCGAACATATGTTCGTCATGAAGACTAGAGATCCTCCCGGACAGCGTCAAGCCGTCGTCCTGCGGCGAACGAGCAGCGTGTGCTCGCCCGCGAACGGGTCGTCGATGTCCACCGCCACCGGCTCCAGCCCTGCCTCCTGGAGTCGCCCGTCCCAGGTCGCGAGCGCGAAGAGGCCGAGCGTTTGGTGATCGAGCTCGACCCGCGGCCGGCGACCCGGCTCATGGAGCACGAGCGCGTAGTCGACCTCGAACATCGTGTCGTCCGGGTCGGGGTCGTAGACCCATTCGAGGTAGCGCAGACTGCGTCCGTCGGGGCCGTCGTGGCCGCCGTGATGCACGCCCGGCGTGAATGTCTCGCGCACCGCATCCGGCACGAGCAACACGACGCCTCCGGGGCGCACATGGGTCGCCGCCGTTCCGATCGCTGCACCCAGATCGTGCTCCGACGTCATGTACATCACCGCGTCGTGGAGCGAGCACTGCGTCGAACAGCCGCCCGAGACGGAGTGTCCGCATGTCACCGACGACGTGCTCGCACTCCGGGTTGATCGTGCGGCTGAGAGCGAGCATCTCCGGGGAGACGTCGGTCAGCGTGCAGTCGAACCGCGCCTTGAGATGGCTTGCGTTGTTGCCCCCGCCGGACCCGAGCTCGAGGAGCGTTCGCATGCTCCCATCGCCGGCAGCCTCGATCATGCGGGCGAACGTACGCCGCCTCACCTTCGTACTCGGAAGGATGCGTGAGCAGGTGGAACCACGGAGCGAGCTCGGAGTACGATCCGCATCGGGCCAATTCAAGACGAAAGGCGGCCACTGGGCCGCCTGTCGCATGCGCTGGAGAGGACTTGAACCTCCACGGCCTATAAGGCCACTAGGCCCTCAACCTAGCGCGTCTACCAATTCCGCCACCAGCGCGAGAGCCGGGGCATTGTAGCGCCAGTTCCTAGGCGAGCAGGCGGTAGAGAACGACCGTGTTGGTGCCGAACAGGATCGCGACGACGACGGTCAGCCGCGTCAGGTTGCGCTCGACGATGTGGGTGCCGCCCTGCGACGACGGTGTGAAGCCGAGACCGCCGAACCCCGTATCGCGACCGGAGTGCATGAGCACGAGGGTCATCAGACCGGCAGAGAGCAGCACCTGGGTGACCGCGAAGAACTGGACCATCGCGAGCCGATGGTAGCAACGGAGCGACCGCCACTATCCTCCTGCCATGGCAGCGGGCGACGAGGCACGGGCTCGGATCCAGCGCCTACTGGTCACCGGCGACAACCGGCTCAAGCAGGGTGTCGCACCGGAGAAGGTGCGGGAGAGCTACGAGCAGGCGCTCGCTGCCGCGCGGGAGGCGGGAGTCGAGGATGCCGTGCGGCCCCTCGTGGAGATCAGGCTCGCCGATCTCGAGCGGCTCGCTCCAGGATCTCCTCCACCCGAGCCGCCTGCAGCCTGACGTCGTGGGCCAGCGCGGCGGCCCGTGCCGCGTCGTTCGGTCGCGCGAGGGTCGCCGCAGCGTCGAGCCCTGCGAGGAGAGCGTCGTCGTCGAGGGGGTCGACGAGTGCGCCGGCCTGTGGAGGGACGAACTCGGGCGGGCCGCCGACCGACGTGGCGACGACGCTGCGGGCGGACGCCATTGCCTCGAGGGTCGCGAGACCGAAGGGCTCGGAGAGGCTCGGCTGGCAGACGACATCGCTTGCTGCGATCCAGTCCGGCACCTCCTCGTGTGGAACGCGGCCGACCAGTCTCACGCCGGGTCGCCCCTCGAGTGCCCCTCGGAGCGGCCCATCACCCACGAACGCGAGGCTGCCCTCGCCGCGGCGCTCGAAGGCGTGGGCGAGCCGGAGGACGTTCTTACGCTCGCTGAGGGTGCCGAGGCAGAGGAACGCCGTTCCCGTGACGTCCCAGCCGACGCGTCGCCTGGCCGCCGTTGCGTCAGCCGGCGCGAAGCGCTCGACGTCGACACCGCAGTCGATCACCGCCGTCAGCGGCCGGGCCTCCGGCACGACCTCCACGAGACGGTCTCGGAGCCAGGTCGAGACCGCGATCACCGCGCTCGCGCGGCGTACGGCCACTCGCGTCGCCCTTCTCACGAGCGGACGGGTGCGGGCGTTCTCGACGTCCTGACCGTGTGCCGTGAGCACCACCGGTGCTCGGCCTGCGAGTGTCGCCCACAAGCCGGCCGGGACCAGGAAGTGGGCATAGACGACGTCGGGTCGAAAGCGGCGTGCAGTGACGATGACATCTCGAGCGAGGAGCAGATGGCGGTGGCGTCCGCCGCGGCCGTCGACCACGGCGCGGGCGACGGTATGCCCGCGTGCCTCGAGCTCTCGTTCCAGGCCGGCGACGAAGACGCCGAGGTCGGGCGCGTCCGGGCCGGGGTACATCTGCGAGACGAGGAGAATGCGCATCGCTTCGCTCCATCCTGACGCAGCGGCGGACGGTCAGCGCCGCTGGAGCGCCGTCAGGGGCGGGTGACCTGAAGGATGCCGAGACACATCTCGTCGGTCGTGCCCTCACCCCACATCGTGTACCGCGGCGTCCGGGCAGATGCCGGCTGGGCCAGGCGGCGCAGGGCCGCGTCGTGCCGGCAGGTCACACGCACGACGTCACCGGGGCCGACCCGCACGGGCTTCGCGAGCTGGTACACGGCCTGCCAGTGGAAGTCCCAGGCGGGGATGTCGAGGAGGACGCGAGCGCGCGGCGTCCCGGGGTTCAGGTCGACGCGGATCGACCGGCCGAGCAGATGCATGTGCCCCGCCACGGCCTGCACCGTCGTCGGCGCCGTGATCCGCCGGTCGCAGAACGACACGGCGCCGGTGGGGGGCTTGGTCGCGCTCTTCCCGCACAGGAGGAGCAGGCCCGCAGGCGCGAAGCCCGCGTCCTGCCCATACTTCTCGACGAGGTCGAAAAGCGCCGCGGTGCGATCGCAGAGCGGGCCGGACTCACTCTTCGTGCACGGCAGCTCGATCGGGGCGGGCAGCAGCATGGTCTCCACCGCACGGAGACCGGCGCTGGCCGGGACTGTCGTCAGCACCGCGCTCGACCGGTCGGGCTTGCGACCGTTGAGCAGGTTGTAGTGCACCTGCATCACGACCTGGCTGCCAGCCTCGAGGCGGACACCGGTGCCGTCGCGGAAGCGGTCGGTGCCCCAGCCCGGGGCCCACGCCGTGATCCACGGTGCGTCGTCGAGCCCGGCGCCCGGCCCTGATCCGGGCGGGGCCGGGATGCCGGTGCCGCCGAAGCAGCTCCAACCAGCTCCTGCGGCCGCCGCGTCGAGTCGCTTCGCGCCGGCGAGGCTTGCGGCCGGGACGCTGAACAGGATCACGTGGTGCACCACCGCCGCCTGGTCGGGCTCGATCCGGGCGGCGGTGACGAAGCTGTCCTGGTCGAGCTTCGGGTCGACGAGGAAGCAGCGGTAGTCGTCGGTGACACCCGGCGCTGCGTGAGGTGTGTACGCCACCGGGAGGGTGAGCTTGCGCACCGTCTCGCCGAGCCGCGGCTTCGAGACGGCCGCACTCGGTGACCCCACGGTGCGCGCGTCGACGCGCGCACCGGAGCTGATCCAGCGGAGGATCGTGTCGCGCTGCCGGGAGGTCAGCGTCCGCTGCGCCTGGCCGACCAGAGCCGGCGAGCGTGACCCGGGCGGCCAGGGCGGCATTCGTCGCTCGCGGATCGCGCTGGCGATCAGGGGCGCGCGCGAGGCGACATCCTTCGCGGTGCGGAAGGGAAACGGAGCGATGCCGCCGAGCCGGTGACACCCGGCGCACTTGTCGCGGATGATCGGCGCGACGTCACGCGCGAAGCTCGGTGCGGCGCTCGTTCCGGCCTCGGCTGGGCTCCCGCGGAGCAGAAGCGCCCCGAGCAGCGGCAGCACGAGCGCACCCACGACCACGGCGAGGACGATCGCTCGGCGCCCGTTCACCGACGGCCTCTCTGTCTCAGGTCGCCCCACGAGCGAATGGTAGGGGCACGCTCATTGCGACCACTCGGTCGGCTCGCGATCCCAACGGTGATCGCGCAGCGCGTCCACGAGGGAGGGAGGCAGGGCGCCTGCTGCCGCAGCCGCAGCGTTGGCGCGAACGTTGCGCACCCGCCGCATGCCGGGGATCACGGTCGACACGTCCCGGCTCGTGAGGACGAAGCGGAGTGCGAGCTCCGCCATCGTCGACCCGGACGGTACGAGTGGACGGAGGGCGTCGACTCGATCGACGGTGGCGTGGAGGTTCTCGGGCACGAAGTACGAGTTCCGCCAGTCGCCGTCCGGCCAGCGCGTGTCGCGGGTGAGCACGTCGGTCAGCGAGCCCTCGTCGAACGGCACCCGCGCGATCACCGCCACGTCGCGCTCGCGGCAGGCGGGGAAGAGGACGTCCTCGGGCGCCTGGTCGAACACGTTGTAGATCACCTGCACCGCATCGACGAGCCCGATCTCGATCGTCCGCAATGCGTTCCACGGCTCCCACCGGTTGATGCTCACACCGACCGCGCCGATCAGGCCCTCGTCACGAAGCGCTCCGATGGCGTGCTGCCATGCGGGGTCGTCGGCCCAGTCGTCCTCCCAGACGTGGAACTGAAGCAGGTCGATCGTGTCGAGACCGAGGTTGGCGAGGCTTCGCTCCGTGTACTCCCGGATGTGGTCGGCTGGGAACACGTCGGCGAGTGCGTCGCCCCGGCGAGGGGGCCAGCGGCGGCTCTTCCGAGGCGGCCAGCGGCGGTTCTTAGGCGGCAGCTTCGTCGCGACACGGAGGCGCCGGTCGGGGTTCGTGCGTACGAGGTCGCCGAGGATCCGCTCGCTCGCACCGTCGCCGTACGCCCACGCGGTGTCGAAGAACGTGCAGCCCAGGTCGACCGCGAGTTGCAGCGCTCGACCGGCTTCGTCCGCGTCGGTCCCCGTCCAGCCGGCGACGCCCCACATGCCGACACCGAGCTCGCCGACCTGCCAGCCGGTTCGGCCGAAGCGCCTGGTGCGTACGGCATCCGTCATCCGTCGCACGTGCCCCGGGGCCGGCGCAGCGCGTCGAGGAGGGAGGGAGGCGCGCCTGCTGCCGCAGCCGCAGCGTTGGCGCGAACGTTGCGCACCCGCCGCATGCCGCGGATCACGGTCGACACGTCCGGGTTGGTGAGGACGAGGCGGAGCGCGAGCTCACGTCGACATGCGTTGTAGCCGGCTGCGAGTCTCGTCCCGGTGCAAAGGTCCCTTGGCGCGGCGCACGCTGGCAAGCCGATTGGCCTCTTGTTCTGAAATGTAGAGTCCGTGCCAGCCATGGTCGGCATCACGGGTTTGATCCGGGCCCTGGCGTTTCACGGCGATCATCATGACGATTTCTAACGGCGGTCTCGACATCCCCCAGCGCGGGGCGCTCGACTTCTTGGCGCTCGGCGCGCTCGTCCACCGGCTCGATCCGGGCATCATCCCCTTTCGTAAGGCCACCGAGTGCCGTATTCACGTCAGCGGCGGCGAGTTCAACGTGGCAGCGAACCTGGCGGACTGCTTTCGGCTACGGGCCGGCGTCGCCGCCGCCATGGTCGACTACCCGATCGGCGACCTGATTGCCGAGCGGGTGCGTGCGATGGGCGTGCAGCCGTTCTTCAAGCACTTTGAGCACAACGGCGTGACCGGGCCGAACATGGCCACGGTCTACAGCGACCGCGGTCACGGCGTGCGGGCGCCTGTCGTGTTCTACAATCGCGCGAACGAGGCCGCGGCGCTGTTGAAGCCGGGCGATTTCGACTGGAGCGCCATCACGGCGGGCGGCCTGCGTTGGTTTCACAGCGGCGGCATCTTTGCGGCGCTGTCGGAAACGACGCCGGAGCTGATCATCGAAGGCATGCAGGCGGCCAAGGCGGCTGGGGCGGTCGTGTCGTTCGATCTGAATTTCCGCACCAAGTTGTGGCAAGTGGCCGGCGGGCTGGACACCGCGCAGGAGACGCTGCGGCGAATCGTCGAGCACGTGGACGTGCTGGTCGGCAACGAAGAGGACCTGCAAAAGGGACTCGGCGTCAAAGGGCCTGAGGTGGAGACAAGCTCGAAGCTCGACACCAACGCGTTCGTCGGCATGATCGATCAGGTCGTCGAGAAGTTTCCCAATGTCAAGATCGTGGCCACGACGCTTCGCGAAGTGCATTCGACCAACCGCCACAGGTGGGGCGCGGTGGCTTGGATCAACGGCCAAGCGCATACGTCGCCGACGTGCGAACTGGACGTCCACGACCGCGTGGGCGGTGGCGACGGCTTTGCTGCGGGACTCTTCTTCGGGATGTTGAACGGGCTGTCGGCGGAAGAATCGACCAGCCTGGGCTGGGCGCATGGCGCGCTGCTGACCACGTTCCCCGGCGACACGACGATGGCGACCCTGGAGCAGGTACAGGCCCTCGCAGAAGGGGGATCGGCGCGGATTCAGCGGTGAAGAAGCATGACCACAGCGCACGGAGTAGATCCGTGTTCCGCCCCCATGCTCCATGCCCCATGACATGACCGAACTCTGTGATCTTGGACTGATCGGGCTCGCTGTGATGGGCGAGAATCTGGCGCTGAACGTCGAGAGCCGCGGCTACTCGGTGGCCGTCAACAACCGTACCGCGAGCAAGGTCGACGATTTCATCGACGGCCGCGCAGCGGGGAAGCGGTTCGTCGGTTGCCACTCGGTCGAGGATCTGGTCGCCACGCTGAAGCCGCCGCGCAAGGTGGTGATGATGATCAAGGCGGGCGCCGCGGTCGACGAGCTCATCGAGCAGCTCGTCCCGCTGCTCTCGGCCGGCGACGTGATCATCGACGGCGGCAACACGCACTTCTCGGATACCGAGCGGCGGACTCGCGAAGTGGAACAGCGCGGTCTTCTCTACCTTGGTACGGGCGTTTCCGGCGGCGAAGAGGGAGCGCTCAAGGGTCCCAGCATGATGCCCGGCGGCAGCGAAAAGGCGTGGCCGCTGGTCAAAGAGATCTTCCAGGCGATCGCGGCAAAAGTAGGGCCGAACAACGACATCCCATGTTGCGAATGGGTCGGCCCGCGCGGCGCGGGGCACTACGTCAAAATGGTGCATAACGGCATCGAATACGGAGACATGCAGCTCATCTGCGAAGCGTACTTGTTGCTGAAGGAGGTTCTAGGCCTCTCGAACGACGAGTTGTACGACGTGTTTGACGACTGGAATCGCGGCGAACTGCAGAGCTACTTGATCGAAATCACACGCGATGTCTTCAGCGTACGTGACACCGAGTCGGACGATTTCCTGGTCGACAAGATCCTCGATACAGCCGGCGCCAAGGGGACCGGCAAGTGGATGAGCCAACTCGCGCTCGACCTCGGTGTGCCGAGCACACTGGTCACCGAGGCGGTGTACGCCCGCAGTCTGTCATCCATGAAGGAGACCCGCGTCCGTGCCAGCATGGCATTGCGCGGCCCAGTCGGCGCGCGCTACGACGGCGACCGCGACGCGTTCATTGAGCATGTTCGCCAGGCACTGTATGCGTCGAAGATCTGCAGCTATGCGCAGGGCTATGTGCAATTGCAGGCCGCGGCCAAAGAGCACGAATGGACGCTCGACTACGGCAACATCGCCATGCTATGGCGGGGCGGTTGTATTATTCGTGCGCAGTTCCTGGAGAGGATCAAGGCGGCCTTCGACGAAGATTCGCGACTCGAGAACCTGCTACTTCATCGTTATTTTCGCGACGCGATTCACGGCGCACAGGACTCTTGGCGACATGTTGTCGAGACCGCGGTTCGCTTGGGGCACCCGGTGCCGGCCTTCAGCGCGGCGCTGGCGTATTTCGACGCACTGCGGAGCAAGAAACTACCGGCGAACCTGCTACAAGCGCAACGCGATTATTTCGGCGCCCACACCTACGAGCGAACTGACCGCGACGGAGTGTTTCATACGGATTGGTTGCGCCAGCGAAAGGAGCCGCTGGAGTAAGCACGAGCCCCCAAGCTCAAGATTCCCGACAAAGCGCACATCCCGTCGGGAAATCATGTTGGGAAAACTTGAAGAGGATGTTTGAGCCAGTCGGTTCGGCGGAAGCGCCTCGTGCACACAACGTCCGTCATCCGTCGTACGTACCCCAGAGGTCGCGCAGCGCACCGCAGATCTCACCGACGGTGCAGCCGGCGCGCAGCGCCTCTCGGAGCGGGGGCAAGAGGTTGGCGTCGGTCGGTGCAACGCGTCGCACCTCATCGAGGGCAGCGGCTGCGGCGCCGTCGTTCCGCTCGCGGCGCACCCGGGCGGTGCGATCCCGCTGGGCCTGCTCGAGGTCGGGATCGAGCCGGTGCAGCTCCACGGGCTCGCCGTCAGTCTCCTGGAAGCGGTTGACGCCGACGATCACGCGGTCGCAGCGCTCCACCTCCTGCTGCCAGCGGAAGGCGGACTCCTCGATCCCCGCCTGCACGACTCCCTGCTCGATCGCCGCGACGGCGCCACCGAGCTCGTCGATCCGTGCAATCTCCACTCGCGCCCGGGACTCGAGCTCGTCGGTGAGCGCCTCGACGTAGTAGGAGCCGCCGAGCGGATCCGCCGTGTCGGTCGCACCCGCCTCGTGCATGAGCACCTGCTGGGTGCGCAGGGCGATCGTCGCTGCGTGCTCGGTCGGCAGCGCCAGCGCTTCGTCGAAGGCGTTCGTGTGCAGCGACTGCGCGCCGCCGTACACCGCGGCCAGCGCCTGCAGCGCCACGCGCACGATGTTCACCTCGGGCTGCTGCGCCGTCAGCGTCGAGCCGCCCGTCTGCGCATGGAAGCGCAGCATCTGCGCCTTCGGCTCGGTGACGCCGAAGCGATCGCGCATGATCGTTGCCCACAACCGGCGAGCGGCACGGAACTTCGCGATCTCCTGGAAGACGTCGTTGTGCGCGTTGAAGAAGAAGGACAGCCTCGTGCCGAAGTCGTCTGGGGCCAGGCCGGCGGCGACGGCTGCTTCGCAGTAGGCGATGCCGTTGGCGAGCGTGAAGGCGATCTCCTGGACCGCCGTCGAGCCGGCCTCACGGATGTGGTAGCCGGAGATGGAGATCGTGTTCCACTGCGGGATGCGCTCGGCGCAGTACGCGAAGAGGTCGGTCGTGAGGCGCATCGAGGGTCGCGGCGGGAAGATGTAGTTCCCGCGTGCGACGTACTCCTTGAGGATGTCGTTCTGCACCGTGCCACGCAGGCGATCGGCCGGCACGCCCTGGCCTTCTGCGACAAGCTCGTACAGGAGCAGCAGCAGCGCGGCTGGAGCGTTGATCGTCATCGAGGTCGAGACCTCGTCGAGCGGGATGCCCGCGAACAGCGCCTCCATGTCAGCCAGCGAGTCGATCGCCACGCCGGTCCGGCCGACCTCTCCCTCGGCCCGCGGGTCGTCCGAGTCGTAGCCGAGCTGGGTGGGGAGGTCGAAGGCGACCGAGAGCCCCGTCTGCCCCTGCTCGAGCAGGTAGCGGAAGCGCGCGTTCGTCTCTTCTGCGGAGCCGAAGCCGGCGTACTGGCGGATCGTCCATGGCCGTCCGCGGTACATGTCCGGGTAGGGGCCGCGGGTGAACGGGTACGCGCCGGGCGGCTCGCGCTCGGCCCCTGCGTCCGCGGCCGCATACACCGCCTTCACGTCGATGCCGGATTCGAGCACGCGTCGCCCCGGGTTCCTCGCCACCGGCGCATCGTACGCGCGCCCGTCAGAGGCTGACGGTGACCGGCATCGACGCCACCCAGATGGTCGCGCCGGCGAAGAGCGCGAACGCCAGGATGACGAGTGCCATGCGATTGTCGACGCTCTCGAGGCGGCTCGAGATGCCGGCGATGAACAGCGCGGACGCGAACAGCACGACTGCGAGCACGTAGTTGTCCGAGCGTTGGTTCGACTGCTTCGCCTCCTCCGTCGCCGCTTCCGCCGCGACCACGAGCGCGTCGGCCTTCTCCCGCTCGGGCTCCTTGTACTCGGGCATCGCGAACGGGCTCCTCGGGGCATCCTTGTTCGTCCGCGGCGTCGTCGCGATCCACGCCTCGAAAGCGGGAGTCAAGCGGGGCCCAAAACGCTGCTCGTAGAAGGTCGCGAGCTCCTCCTCCTCGGTGGCGAACGCGTTGAGCCAGTTCGCAAAGAGGGAGATGTCGATCGACAACTCGGTGTTGGCCCGGCCCTCCGCCTTCGACGACTCGACCCGGAGTGCACTGGCACGTGCGAAGTCGATCGCCTGCACGCCGCTCCAGCGCGAGGACTGGTACGCGCACCAGGCCGACGCCAGCGCGGCCGCGGCGAGGATCACCGTCGTCGCGAGCTCGACTCGCTGCTCGCGGGAGCCGCGACGGATCCGCTGCAACGCACTCGCGTCGTCGGCGACGCCGACGTGCTCGGGGGTCTCGTCGTTCATCGCAGGGAATCTATAGGACTCCGCCGGACCGCTCGACCGCGTCGATGGCGATCTGCAGCCCCGACGTGACGTGGGCGCGAATCGCCTCCTCGGCCGCCTCGAGGCTCCCGGCTGCAAACGCCTCGACGATCGCAGCGTGCTCGGTCACGAGGTACTCGCCGCCCTCCACCCGGCCTGCGCGGATCACCTGCATCATCTGGTTGACCGAGAGGTCGCGGTACACGTCGGAGAGAAGGTCGTTGCCCGCGAGGTCGACCTGGTACTCGTGGAACGCGGCGTTCGCGGCGTCCCACTCCTCGTGCGAGAGCGCGGCCGCCGTGGCGTCGAGCCGCTCGCGCAGACCAGCAAGCTGTTTCCGGTCGAGGTCACCCACCGTCGATCGTGCGGCATGCAGCTCCAGCGCGAGGCGCACGTCGTAGCCGTCCTCGAGCGCCTTCTCCGTCACCGGTGCGACGTAGTAGCCGCGCCGCGCCTTCACGGTCAACAGATCCTCGGACACGAGGCGGGTGAGGGCGTGGTGGACGGGGCTGCGCGACACGCCGAGCTCGGTGGCCAGCTCGTGCAGGCTCAACTTGGTCCCGGGCCCGACAGACCGGCTCAGGATCCGTCGTCGAAGCGTGTCGTAGACCTGCTCGTTGAGGTTCGCCCGCGGGAGCATCGTCGCCATACCCCGGATGTAACATGACACGGCGGTTCGGAATCAACCCCCTCCCGAGCCCATGGCTACGCTGGCGACGTGAAGGTGGTCGTCAGGCTCTTCGCCGGGCTCCGCGAGCGCGCGGGCTCGCGCGGCGGCGAGATCGAGCTTCCCGAAGGGGCGGTCGTGGCCGATGTCTGGGCCGCCTTCGACCTCGGTGACGAGCCATCAGGTCTGCTGTTCGCCCGGAATCGCGTCTATGCCACCCGCGACGAGCCGCTCGCCGACGGCGACGAGGTGGCGCTCATCCCGCCCGTCTCGGGCGGGGCCTTCCGGCTCTCCGAGGCTCCGCTCGACGTCGACGCGGCCGTACGGGAGGTGGCGAGCGACGATGCCGGCGCCATCGCCACGTTCGTCGGCACCACCCGCGCCCGTTCGCGTGGGCGTGGCGTCGTGCGGCTCGAGTACGAGGCCTACGAGGGGATGGCGGAGGCCGAGATGGAGCGGATTGCGAACGGCCTTGCGACGCGCTACGAGTTGACCGCGATCGCCATCCACCACCGGGTCGGTGTGGTCGAGATCGGTGAGCAGAGCGTGGTCATCGCCGTCTCCGCGCCCCACCGCGCGGCCGCGCTGGACGCGTGCCGCGAAGCGATCGACACGCTGAAGGTATCGGTGCCGCTCTGGAAGAAAGAGGTCTACGTGGGAGGCGAGGAGTGGATCGGCCAGGGGAGCTAGAGGGCGGCGTTACCGCCCCGGAGCCCGTCACCGCTCCCGAGCCGGAGACGCTGCCTTCCCACGTCGACCGACAGCGCCTGTCGTGGCTGGCGCGCTTGTTCGCACCTGTGGTCGTTCTCATCGGCCTGCTCGTCAAGTTCGGTGGCTTCTCGATCAAGTTCTTCGGGATCTTCCTCGCGGTCGGCGGGTATGCGCTGATCTGGGGCTGGGCGTTCGGCGTGGGCTTCGTGCTGTTGATCGCGGTGCACGAGCTCGGTCACTACCTCGAGGCCCGGCGGCAAGGGCTCGATCCGTCGCTTCCCGTCTTCGTCCCCTTCCTGGGTGCGTACGTGGCACTGAGAAACGCCCCGTTCGACCCGTGGCGCAACGCCCTCGTCTCGCTCGCGGGCCCGGTTCTCGGCGGGCTCGGCGCGGCCGCAGTGCTCGTCGTTGGCGAGCTGCGCGACGACCGCTTCCTGCTCGCGCTCGCCTACACGGGCTTCTTCCTCAACCTGATCAACCTGATCCCGGCGGGGCCGCTCGACGGCGGGCACCTGCTGCGCGCCTGGCGCGTGCTTCGTCGCGGCGCCGGGCGAGCGAGCGCGGAGGACGCCCACCGGCGTGGGCGCCTTGTCGCCCTCATGGCCTTCGGCACGGCGGTCGCGCTCGCCGCCGGCATGTTCGCTGCGCACATCCCGCAGGACCGGCTGTGAGCGAGAACTCCGATCTCGACCGCAGGCTGCTCCGCCGCAGACACGAGACGCTCGCCAGCGATGTCTCGCTGATCGCCGCCGAGTTCCTCGCGGGCTTTCAGCGAGTGCAGGAGATCGATCGTCCGGCTGCGTCCGTGTTCGGCTCGGCGAGGGTGGGTGAGGAGTCGGCGACCTACGCGCGCGCCCGCGAGACGGGAGCCCTCCTGGCGCGGGACGGGTTTGCTGTGGTCACCGGCGGCGGGCCGGGAGTGATGGAGGCGGCCAACCGCGGTTGCCAGGAGGCCGGCGGGCTCTCGGTCGGCTTCAACATCCTGCTCCCGCACGAGCAGGGGTTGAACCCCTACTGCGACATCTCGCTCACGTTCAAGCACTTCTATGCACGCAAGACGATGTTCGTGAAGGCTGCCGACGGCTTCATCATCTTTCCCGGCGGCTTCGGGACGATGGACGAGCTGTACGAGTCGCTGACCCTGATCCAGACCGGCAAGATCGCGAATTTCCCCGTGGTGCTCTTCGACTCCGACTACTGGGGCGAGATGCTCGACTGGATCCGGAACGAGATGCTGGCCGACGGCCTCGTCTCCTCCCACGATCTCGAACTGCTGACGATCACGGACGATCCGCAGGAAGCCGTGGCCGCGATCGTCTCCGGTTACGAGCGAAGAGTCGACGAGGGGGCGGCGTGACCGAGGGGCTCCGCGAGGCAGCGGAGGCGATCACCGCTCACTCGCGCGTCACGCCGACCGTGGGCGTCGTCCTCGGCAGCGGCCTCGGAGGCTTCGCCGACGCGGTCGAGGATGCCGTCGCGATCCCGTATGCGGAGATACCGGGTTGGCCCGTCGCCACCGCCGTCGGGCATGCCGGAACGCTTGCGATCGGAACGTTCGGCGGTGTTCCCGTCGCCGTCATGCGCGGCCGTGCCCATCTCTACGAAGGGCACGAGCCGGCCAAGGTCGTCTTCGGCGTGCGGGTGCTCGGCGCACTCGGCGTGCGCACCCTCGTGCTCACCAACGCCTGCGGTGCCGTCGACACGAGCCTCGTGCCGGGGCAGCTCGTGCTCGTCTCCGACCACCTCAACTTGCAGGGATCGTCACCACTGGTCGGACCGAACGACGACGGGCTCGGGCCGCGCTTCCCCGACATGTCCGACGCGTACGACCCCGCGCTGCGCACGGCCGCACGCGAGGCGGCCGCCCGGCTTGGCCTCGACCTGTCCGAAGGGGTGTACGCGGCGTGGCTGGGGCCGGCGTTCGAGACTCCCGCGGAGATCCGCATGCTGCGGACGCTCGGCGCCGACCTCGTCGGCATGTCCACCGTGCCCGAGGTGCTGGCGGCGCGGCACATGGGGATGCGATGCCTCGCCCTCTCCTGCGTCACGAACATGGCAGCCGGGGTGCTGCCGGAGCCGATCGACCACGAACGTGTGCTCGAGATCGGCGCGGCGGCTGCGGGCACGCTGACCGCGCTTCTCCGTGAGCTCGTGCCGGTGCTCGCGTAGGGCCGGCGTCCTACACTCAGACCGTGACCAGGAACCTGCGCGACCTTCCCTCGGTCGACCGGATGCTCGCCGACCCGCGCCTCGTCGCCGAGCCGCGGCCCCTCGCGCTCGCAGCAGCTCGGGCTGCGCTCGATCGAGCCCGCGAAGCGATCAGGGAGGGTCGAGATCCCGGGGATCCGATCGAGCTCGCCCGCGACGAGCTCGGCGCCGCGCAGCGGCCCCGGTTGCGACGCGTGCTGAACGCGACCGGCGTGCTCGTGCACACGAACCTCGGACGGGCTCCGCTCGCTGCCGCGGCCCTCGAGCGCGTCGCCGAGGTGGGCGCGTCCTACTCGACGCTCGAGTTCGATCTCGCCTCGGGGAAGCGCGGCTCGCGCCAGGATCATCTGGCGGATCGGCTGGGCAGGCTGACGGGCGCCGACGCCTCCCTCGTCGTCAACAACAACGCGGCGGCGGTGATGCTCGTCCTCGCAGCGCTGGCGGAGGGCCGGGAGGTGCTCGTGTCACGCGGCGAGCTGATCGAGATCGGCGATGGCTTCCGGATACCGGACGTGCTCGTTCGCTCCGGGGCGCGCCTCGTCGAGGTCGGCACGACGAACCGCACGCGCGCCGCCGACTACGAGCAGGCAATCACACCCGAAACCGCGGCGCTGTTGCGCGTCCACCAGTCCAACTTCCGCGTCGTCGGCTTCGCGGAGCAGCCTCGCGTGGACGAATTGGCCGCCGTCGCCGCGCGGCACGGCTTGCCGCTCGTCGACGATCTCGGCTCGGGAGCGCTGGCCGACCTCGCCGGGGAGCCGACGCCGCAGTCGAGCCTCGCGGCAGGTGCGGATCTCGTCTGCTTCTCCGGCGACAAGCTGCTCGGCGGGCCGCAAGCGGGAATCGTCGTCGGCCGCGCCGACCTCGTCGAGCGTTGCCGCCGCCACCCGCTGCAACGGGCGCTCCGCGCGGACAAGCTCACCCTCGCTGCACTCGAGGGAACGCTGGCTCTGTACCTGGACCCGGAACGCGCGCGTGAGGAGGTCCCGGTGCTGCGCATGCTCGGCGAGCCCCTGGAGTCGGTACGAGCGCGTGCGGAGCGGCTGGCCGGGCTCGTCGGCGGCGAAGTGGAGGAGACCGTGGCGCGGGTCGGCGGAGGAGCCCTTCCGCTCGCCGAGCTGCCCAGTTTCGCGTGCGCCGTCGAGGAGGCACTCGCCGACCGGCTCCGCGCGGGCGATCCGCCGGTGATCGCGCTCGTCCGCGATGGCCGAACGCTGCTGGATGTGCGTGCGCTCGCGGACGCAGAGGTGGACGAGGTCGCCGAGGCTGTGCAAGCGGCTCGCTCGGCATAGGCACCGATGTCGCTGACGATCGGCACTGCCGGGCACATCGATCACGGCAAGACGTGGCTCGTCCGTGCCCTCACTGGGAAGGACACCGACCGGCTGCCCGAGGAGAGGCGGCGAGGCATCTCGATCGACCTCGGCTATGCGCCGCTCGACCTCACCGGCGGCCGGCGGCTCTCCGTCGTCGACGTGCCCGGTCACGAGCGGTTCGTGCGCACGATGGTCGCGGGGGCGACCGGAATCGACCTCTTCCTGCTCGTGATCGACGCAGGCGAGGGTGCCCGCCCACAGACGCTCGAGCACCTTGCCATTCTGCGGCTGCTCGGGGTCGAACACGGCGTCGTCGCAGTGACGAAGTCCGACGCGGTGGACGAGGAGACACTGGAGCTTGCGCTGCTCGAGGCGCGCGAGCTCGTTCCCGAAGCAGAGGCGATCCCGGTGTCCGCCAAGACCGGCAAGGGGCTCGACGACCTCCGCGCCGCCATCCTCGCGGTCGCGGATGGCGTCGAGTCGAGGTCGGAGGAGCGACCCGCGCGGCTCTTCGTCGACCGCGTGTTCACGTTGAAGGGCATCGGCACGGTCGTGACGGGCACGCTGTGGTCGGGCTCCCTCGGTGAGGGCGACGTGCTCGGCGTCGAGCCGGGCGGGCGCGAGGTGCGGGTTCGCAGCGTCCAGGTGCACGAGCGCGAGGTCGGGCGGGCGGAGCCGGGGCAGCGGGTCGCTGTCAGCCTGCCGGGCGTCGGCCGACACGACCTGCGGCGCGGCGATGCGCTCGTCGCCGCCGGGTCCTACCCCGTCTCCTACCGGCTGGACGTCGTGCTCGAGGAGATCGAGCCGATCGCCGACGGGGCGCGACTCTCGGTCCACCACGGCACGCGTCGCGTACCGGCGCGCCTTGTGAGGATCGGTGATCGCTTCGCACAGCTCCGGATCGAAGCGGCCGTCGTCGCGGCCCGGGGCGACCGGGTCGTGTTGCGCAGCGAGTCGACGTTGGGGGGCGGCACCGTGCTCGACCCGGCACCGCCTCGTCACCGCGATGCGGAGCGCCTGGAGCGGCTCGAGCGCGGAGACGTGGCCGGCGTGATCCACGGGCCCGTTCATGTCGACGCGCTCCGGCATGTTCTCGCCGGCGACCCCGAGGGTGTCGAGCGCGTGGGGCCCTGGCTGTTCTCTGCCGTGTGGCTCGCCGCTCTGCAGGACGATTTGTGCGCGCGCATCGAGAGCGCCGACCCGCTCGATCCGGGTGTCCCGCTGCCCGCGGAGCCGTGGGCGCCGGAGATCGTCGCGCTGCTGCCGTTCGAGCGCCGCGGCTCGCTGCTCTACCTCCCCGGCGCGATCGCCTCGCTCGGGGCGCGACAGGCCGAGGCGGATGGGCTGGAGCGCGAGCTCGTCGCCGCCGGCGTCTCCGTGACGAAGGTCGACGACGCCGACCTCGCCCGGTTTCTCGAGGCCGAGCAGCGGCTCGTCCGACTCGGTGACGGCTATGTGATCGGCGCCGGCGGCTACGAGGTAGCGCGGGACGTGCTGCTCACCGAGTGCCGTGCAGCCGGAGAGCTCACGCTGTCGCGGTATCGCGACCTGCTCGGCACGGGGCGCCGCGATGCGCAGCTGCTGCTCGAGCGCTTCGACCAGGACGGGCTCACGCGCCGTCTCGGCGACCGCCGGGTCCTCCGGCGCGCTGCCCGCGACGGCTGACCCGCCTTGTGACGATCAGTTACAAGGGGTCCGCTGCGGGGTGGGGAGGATGCTCCTGCTCGTCCCACTCCGGCTCGGGGTCGGTGCCGACGCCCTCGGCGACCCGGTTGATGTAGTTGAAGTAGGCGATCACCTGGATCGCGTCGTGGATCGCAGTGTCGTCGAAGCCGTGCCCGCGGAGCACCGCCGCGTCGGCGGCTCCCACCTGCGCGGGATGGAGCGTCAGCTTCACCGCGTAGTCGCAGAGCGCCCGCGTCCGCGGGTCGAGATCCGCCAGGCGGTAGTCGTGCTCGGCGTGGTGTGCCAGCTCCTGCGGTGCGCCCTCGTCACGGAGGTCGTCGGCGTGCGCCCGCCGTCAGTAGTGGCACTCGTTCACCGCCGATACGACGGTCGCGAGCAGCTCGCGCTCCTGCCGCATCAGCGCGGACGGGCCGAACATGAGCGCCTTGTACAGCTCCATCGAGCGCTTGAGCACCCCGGGGCGGAGGCTCATCGAGCGGACGATGTTGTAGACCTTGCCCGCCCGCTCGACGGCCGCGTCGTACTCTTCGGCCAGCAGGCCGGTCGCCTCGTCCGGGCCGATCAGACGCAGGTGTGCCACTGCCTCGATCGTCGCACACGGGGATGGCCTCTCGGGCGGGTGACTCGCGCTTCGGCCCTGGGCTGGCGCGGGTGGCCGGTTACGCTCTGGGCGGAGCGGCATGGGCCTGGTGGCCCAGCAGGTCTTCAAAACCTGTGCGGTCGTGTAACCCACGGCTAGGTCGGTTCGACTCCGGCGCCGCTCCGTTGCTGGGATTGCGAGGATTCATGCCCGCTTGGGCTCTCGCGCTGCACACGGACGCTCGCTCGTGTTCGTCCGCTCCTGTCCGCTGGAATCCGTCCACAGCGTGACGCCATGGAACGTTCGCCGTTAGCGACGCCGCGCGAGCTGAACTTCGCGGTCCTCGTCGCCTTGCGATTGTCCGAGGGGTTGCCGTACACAACGGACTTGTAGGGCTCGTTGCGGGTTGGCTCAATCGCGAGGCAAGTGTCCAAGCCCTGCACCGCCCATTTGAACCCTAGGAACCAAGCGCTAACGGGCATGGTTCAGTCGGTCAGGCATGCCAGGGTTGTCCTCAACGTTCTTGGCTGGTGCACATCTAGGTGTACCCCCGGGTCAGCGTGTGCGACAAACGGGAATGATCGTCGAGCGACCCGGGAACCCAACGTCGTCGTGGCGCGGGCTGTGCTCCCTTCCCGAGACTCTCGTCGAGTGGTGGCGAGGTCGATGAGCTCGGGCCGCGAGCTTCAGGGTCGCAGACGGAAGGGCGGGTATTCGTCGCGCAGCAGGGTCACGTAGGCGAGCACCCTGAACACCCATCGGTTGAGCCCGATCGCGAGCTCGAACATGTCGCGCGGATAGCGTCCGGCGAAGAGGAGTGCCAGGGCGGCGAAGAAGACGATCAGCCCGATCAGCCCGGGCTGCGGCAGCCCGATCACGATCAACGAGGGGGTGCCCCAGCCATCGTCCCAGCTTCCCCACCAGCCCAATGCGTACCAGCCGCCGCCGACGAAGATGCCGACGATGAGGTAGTGGGGGATCGCCAGCAGCCACCACTTGACGAGCACGAGACCGCGCGACAGTCGCTCCGGGTAGGGGATCTCGACGCGCGCCGGATAGTCAGCCTCGCCCAACGTGAACGGTGGGTAGCGGTCGGTGCCGAGGGCGCTGTAGGCGTAGAAGGCGACCCGCCACGTCCACCGAACGACACCGACGTTGAACTCGAAGATCGATCGTGGGTACCGTCCGGTGAAGAGGATCGCGAAGAACGCGATCACGGTGAGCACCCAGAACGCGATCCACAGGAAGACCAGCACCAGGTAGTGCGGGATCGCGAGCAGCCATTTCACGAGCCAGAGGGCGCGGGAGAGGTGCTCCTCGTCGAGTTCGCCCTCGAGTGAGACCGGGTAGTCGCCTGGCGGCGCACCTTCCGAGGCGGCGGCGCCTGCGACTGTGTCCTCGGGCGGCTGCGGCCCACCCGGCGGCGGTTCGGGGCGGCTGTGGACGCCGAGCCAGATCAGGAGGGCTGCGAGGACGAGACCGAGGCCGCCGACGATCAGCAGGCCTGTCGCCACCTCCTCGAGGAACCCTACTTTGACCCCCACCGAGAGATCGACGCCGACGCCTGCTGCGCCGTCGGCGTTCATCACGACGACGGTCCACGAGCCGGAGGCGACGTCCCAGACGAACGTCTGCGTGCCTGCGCCGGACGCCTGCGAGACCCAGAACGACTGCGTCTCCGGAGGCGCCGGCGCACGCGTCCCGCCGCGGCGCGTGTAACGGACATCGAACGGGCCGAACTCGAGATCGCTTACCTCGTCGCGGGCGACCCCCGCCAGGTAGACGTCAACGGCATCCTGCGGCCCGACGCCGACAAACACGGCTCGACCGGCCTCGCTGGGGCTGACGCGGATGCGCAGGTCGGCGATCCCGCCTTCCCCGAACAGCCAGTCGGGCACGTCCTCGGCGATCGACAGCCCCTCCGAGGTGAGCGCGTACGTCGACGTATCGAGCCGTTCCGGCCCCGCTGTGAAGAACCCGTCCGTGTCTCGCGACCACTCGTTGACCGCCAGTGTGGCGCAGCCGCCCGCGAGCAGCGCCGCCGAGACCAGCGCGCCGATGCTGCCGAAAACGATGAGCAGGATGCGTCCCGGACTCACCTGTCCAGCCTCGCACGGCGACGCATCGAGCACGACCGGGATTCCCCGCAAGGCCGACGCACGTTCCCCTCATCGACCGTCGGGCATCGTCGAATCGAGATTGGGTCGGACTCGGGCACTCGCGATGACCGCTATCTGCTTCCAGCCCCGCGGTGGGCACACATCCGGGACGCTTCTGAAGCTTCGCGGGAGCGACGACTTACTCGTACAGGAGCGCCTCGATGATGTTGGTCTTCGAGGCGCGGCGGGCGGGGGCGATGGCTGCGGCGATGCCGGCTACTGCTGCGAGGAGCAGCAGAGTCACGATCAGCGGGTAAGGGATCGAGAGGACGAGGCCGTCATCCGAGAGTGCCCGCACGGAGACGATGGCGAGGAAGAGCCCGATGCCGGCGCCGATGATCGCGCCAATCATGGCGGTGATCACCGATTCGTAGCGGATCATGCGTCGCACCTGGCGCTTGGAGGTTCCGATTGCGCGCAACATCCCGATTTCTCGCGTGCGTTCGTGGATCGTGAGGATCAGCGTGTTCACGACGCCGAAGATGGCGATCAGGATCGAGAGAGCGAGCAGGGCATAGATGAGGACGAGGATCTGGTTGACCTGCTGGCGGTTGTCAGCCACGACTTCCGCTTGCGAGCGCGACTCGACGGTCGGGAATGTTGCGGCCAGCTCCTGGTCGATGCGGGCGCGCACCGCGTCGGGGCTCGCCGCGTCCACGTAGCCGACGAAGGTGTAGCTGTCGCCGTCGATGCCGAAATTGCGCAGGAGGTTGTCACGCGGGACGGCGAAGGTGCTGACCAAGAGCCCGGCCTTGTCGCGGACGCTACCGCGCACCGTGTAGCTCGCCTCTGTTCCGGTCGGCGTTGTGAGACGGATCACATCGCCGACTGCGATGTTGTTGTCCTTGCCCCAGTCGGCCTCGATGATGGCGTCGTTGCCCCCGAGCTCTGCGAGCGTGGCGTCGGAGCCCTCGCGCCAGTCGAGGTTGTAGACGGGAGCGACGCTCTCCGGGTCGAGGCCGCTCACGGGCAGGGCGCCCGTGACGCCCTCAACTCGCGCGTCACCGTGCGCGACCGGGGAGACGACGGCGACGCCCTCGATGCCGCGAACTGCTTCCGCCGCTTGGGTGGGGATTCTCGTGAACTGGTCGCTGTTGCTGAGCATGAGGTCGCTGGCGAATTGCCGGTCGAGCGCCTCGGTCAGGGACTTGTTCAGGGCCGACGCGAAAGTGGCGACGAAAACGACGAGCGCAAGGCCGATCATCAGGGCGGCAGCAGTCGTTGCGGTCCTGCTCTTGTTGCGCTGCGTGTTCTCGCGCGCGAGCTGTCCGGGGACGCCACCGAGGCGCTCGAGCGGCCAGCCGATCAGCGCTGACAGCGGGCCGATCAGGCGACCACTGAGCAGCGCAACGCCGAGGAAGAGCAGCAGGATGCCGGGTCCAAGGAAGACGATGGCCGAGCCGAGGCTGTCGGTTGCGAACATCCCCCAGGCGATCGAGAGCAGGGCGAGGCCGGTGAGCACCAGTCCCACCGTGGTGCGTCGCCGCGAGGGTCGGCGGCTCCCTCCGGCCTCACGCAGCGCCTCGAGCGGCGTCACGCGGGTGGCGCGACGCGCCGGCGCCAGCGAGGCGACGATCGTCACCAGCACACCGACGAGGAGCGCAATCCAGACGGTGCTCGGAGAGACGACGAGCCCGCTCGAGGGGATTTCCAACCCGAAGCTCTTGAACATCGCGATGATGCCGGCGACGAACCCGATCCCGCCGAGGATTCCGAGCGCCGACGCGACGAGCCCTATGATCGCCGCCTCGAGCAGCACCGCGCCGAGTACCTGGCGGCGATGAGCGCCGAGCGTCCGCAGCATCCCGAACTCCCGCGTGCGTTGGGCGACGGTGATCGAGAACGTGTTGAAGATGATGAAGCCGCCGACGAACAGGGCGATGACGCCGAAGGCGAGCAGCGCGTTCGAGATGATGCCGAAGCCCTCCTTGAAGTCCTGGGACTCCTCGGCCGCGGTCTCGTCGCCGGTCAGAGCCTCGAGCGACGCGGGGATCGCTCGTTGGCGGCGAGCTTCAGCTCCTCCGGCGAGACACCCTCTTCGGCTGCGACGACGATCTCGTCGAACTTCGCCTGCTTGTCGGTGAGCCGTTGGGCTTCGGGCAGCGTCAAGATCGCGAGGCTGGCGCCGAGGAGCTCCACGCCGGAGCCCCAGCGGGCAATCCCTGTGATCTCGTATGTCTTCGCGGTTCCCGTCCCCGCGACTCGCGCCGTGTCGCCGACTGCCCAGCCCTCCCGCTCGGCGGTGAAGTTGTCGATCGCCATCTCGTTGGCGCTCTCGGGTGGGTGACCGTCCGAGTAGTTGAAGGGGCTGAAGCGATCGGGCACAGCCCCGACGGCGAAATGGGGAGGGCCGACAACGCCGACCCGCTGCCCCTGCTCGTCGAGGACGGAGACGGTCGGGTCGAAGATGCTCCCGGCCGCTTCCGCGACGCCGTCGACCGCCCGCACGCTCTCGAGTACCCCGGCGTCGAAGGCCGGCGGGAGAGCGCCGCGAGAGTCCTCGATCGTCTCCTGCGTCTTGATGCTGACGTCGACTGCGCTGGTCGACTCGGCGAAGATGTCGTCGAAGGAGCTGTTGACCGAGTCGGTCAGCATCAGCGTGCCCGCGATCATGGCGACGCCGAGGAAGACCGCCAACGCCGTCAGGAATCCACGCAGCTTGCGAGCGACGAGGCCGCGTACGGTCAGCGCGAACATCGCCTACTCGATCTGCATCAGGGCGAGCACCTCGTCGGCGGACTGCACCCGCCCGTCGTGAGTGACCACGCCGTCCGCGAGGACGATCACCCGGTCGGCGTAGGAGGCAATACGCGGGTCGTGGGTGACCATGACCACCGTCTGCTCGAACTCGTCCACAGCCTGTCGCAGCAACCCGAGCACGTCTGCGCCCGACTTCGAGTCGAGGTTCCCCGTCGGCTCGTCGGCGAACACCACGGCCGGTCGCGTCACAAGCGCGCGGGCGATCGACACGCGCTGCTGCTGGCCGCCCGAGAGCTCCGAAGGCCGGTGGGTACGCCGGTCGGTCATGCCCACGGTCTCGAGCAGGCTCTCGACCCAGTCCCGGTCGGGACGCTTGCCCGCGATCTTCACCGGCAAGACGAGGTTGTCCTCCGCGTCCAGCACGGGGACGAGGTTGAAGAACTGAAAGACGAAACCGAGCTTGTCACGCCGCAGGTCGGTCAGCTCTCGATCATCGAGCGCGGTGATCTCGATCCCGTCGATCCAGACCGACCCGTCCGTCGGCTGGTCGAGCCCGGCAAGGATGTGCAACAGGGTCGACTTCCCCGAGCCTGACGGCCCGACGATCGCAGTCAACTCTCCCTTCGGAAACTCGAGCGAGACGCCGGCAAGCGCGTCAACGGCTGCCCCACCCTCGCCGAAGCGGCGGCATAAGTCGGAACACGAGATCATCGCAGCGGCGGCGCTCGAGCTTTCGCGTTGGCTCACAGCTCCTCCCGCAGCCACGGCGGTCTGCCCGGATCTGTTGGTAACGCGCAATCAATCCACCGGGTCAACGGTGCTACGTCACTTCCCCGCCGGCATCGGTGCGGATACCGACCCGCATGCCTGGAACTACCGAACTGGCGCTGCCAGCACTCCGAACAAGAGCTGAGGGCTGGCCGCGATCATTGGACAGGCGAAGTCGAGCGGCGAGGCGAACGTCGGCCTCGCAATGGCCCAGCGAGATCCCTCCGTGCTGAGTCAGGCCAGGACGCTTGGAGAGTAGAGGGCCGGCGCGGCGCCGACACCGACCGAGCCGTCAGGTAGATCAACGCAAGCCGCAGCTAGGCCTTCGACTCCGGCGCCGCTCGGTTGCCCGGCTCGGATGCGCCACGCGCTAGCGGCGCCGGGCCGACCGCGGCTCACATGGCGAAGTAGTCGAACACGCGGAACTTCGTCTTCAGGGTGCCGCTCTTGCCGCACTTGACAACGATCGGCCAACGCCCCGGGTCCGTCAGCCTGCCCACACGCCATCGCCACGTCAGCACCTTGCCGGTCTTCGGGCGAAGCCCCCACCCCTTCGCGACCACCTTGCCGTAGGTCACCTTGATCGTGCACCGTGCTTTCGGGGAGACCTTGACGGTGAGAGAGGCGACGTTGCCTGCGCGCACGGTAGACGTGATCGCCGTCTTCTTCACCACGGCGAACGCGGGACCAGAGAGCGCCATCGACGCGACGACGGCGCACACAACGACGAAGGCGCCTTTCACAAGCCGAAGTCTACGCCCTCGTGCCTCGGGCTCCGCGCGGCCCGACCGGCTGTGAGCTGCCGAGGAGCGCGCCCTACGAGGTCTCGCCGCCACGCTCGACCGCGAACAGCCGCCACTCGCCCGGTACGCCCTTCAGTTCGGCGACTCCGCGATCGGCGAACTGGATCCCCGAGCCCGCGACGAGGTCCTTGACCGTGCTCGAGACGAGCACCTCTCCCGGCGCTGCCCGGGCAGCAACCCGTGCGCCGATCGACACGGCAATGCCGGCCACCTTGTCCGCGAGCAACTCGCACTCGCCCGTGTGCAGTCCGGCGCGCACCTCGAGGCCGAGCTCGCCGACCGCCTGCGTCACTGCGCAGGCGCAGCGAATCGCCCGGGCCGGGCCGTCGAAGGTGGCGAAGAAGCCGTCGCCAGCGGTGTCGACCTCGTGCCCGCGGAAGCGACCGAGCTGGCGGCGGACGGCCTCGTGGTGGCGCTCGAGCAACTCGCGCCAGCGGCGGTCGCCCAGCTCGGCTGCGGTTGCCGTCGAGCCGACGAGATCGGTGAAGAGCACGGTCGCGAGGACGGTGTCGGACTCCGCGGTGGCCTCGGGCAGATCGGCGACGAACGCCTCGATCTCGCGGATCACGGACTCGGCATCGCCCGCCATCGGCAGATGGTCGTCGCCCGGGAGCTCCCGGTAGCGAGCACCCTGGATGTGCTCGGCGAGGTAGCGGCCCTCGTTGACGTCGATCACGAGGTCGCCGGCTCGCTGCAGGACGAGCGTCGGCTGCCGAATGACGGGCAGCACGTCGCGGACGTCGATCTCGACGTTCATGCGGGTGAGGTCGAGCGCGCCCCCGGGGCTGATGCTCAAGCGCCTCAACATCGCGAACCAGCGGGTGAACTCCTCGTCGCCCGAGAAGCTCGGCGCCAGCCGCTGGACGATCTTGCGTGTGCTCTCCTCGGTGACGGGTGACGGCGACCGTTCCTCGTCGTGGATCCACCGGCGGTACTCCTCCTCGGTGGGCCGCCACGGATAGTCGGGCGCCCAGGTGATGCGCGCGTGAGATCCGTAGAGCACGAGTCCAGCCGCGCGCTGCGGGTGCGTCGCAGCGAAGACGATGGCCATGGGGCCGCCCTCCGACACGCCCATGATGACCGCGCGCTCGGAGCCGGCGCCGTCCATCACGGCCCGAATGTCGTCGGCGCGCTCCTCCAGCGTGGCGATCTTCTTGACCCGGTCGGAGAGCCCCGTACCGCGCTTGTCGAAGACAATCACTCGGCTGAAGGAGGCCAGGCGGTGATGGAAACCCGCGAACAGCGGCTGCTGCCACATGAGCTCGACGTTGGAGACCGAGCCCGGCGTCACCACGAGGTCGACCGGACCGTCGCCTGTGACTGCGTAGGCGATGGCGACGTCGCCGCTCTGCGCGTAGCGGGTCTCGGGGGCGTCCACACGACCAGTCTGCTGCGTGGCGACCGTCACGACAAGAGCGGACGACCCGGCGTGCCCGTCACTCGCGTGGACGACGTCGTGACGACGGCCGACCAGCTCCTACGCGCGTACGACTCGCAGCTTCGCGCGCAGGTACCGGACGCGTCACCGGTCGATGTCCGCGCCGAAGCCGATGACCCGGTGCTGCGCCTGGTGGGTGAGAGCCGTCGCCCGCGCGCACGACGACGAGCGCCGTGGGTAGCGCGTCGGGGAGGTGCGTGAGCCAGTCGGGGCTGTTGTCGGCGTCGGGCACGTGGGAACCAGCGTGAGCTTCGGCTTCCAGTCTGTCAACGGCGAACCGGCCGGCGCGGCCCGCAGCGGTCGATGGCGCGAGGCGTAGATCACGCGATAGGGTCGGCGCGCCACCGAGCTAAGGGAGGTCTCAATGTCGCATTCCGCAGCCGCAGCACATCTGGGCCGGGCGCTCACGCGGCCCGGCGCGGAGCACGACGCATCCGCGTGGATCGAGGTACTCGCGGAGGTCCCGCTGTTCGCCGGGCTCAGCCGCCGTCACCTGCGCAAGGTGGCGGGCGCGGCCCGCATCGCGCGATTCCACGCCGCAACACCGATCATGAGGGCGGGCGAGCCCGGCAACGCGTTCTACGTCCTGCTCGACGGCCAGGTGAAGGTCTCGCGCCCACGGTTGCCGGCCCTGACGCTCGAAGCGGGCAGCTTCTTCGGCGAGCTGTCCCTGCTCGACGGCGGACCACGTACGGCCACGGTGACGGCGAAGGAATCGCTGGCCTGCCTCACGATCACGCGTGCGCGCTTCACGAAGCTGCTGCGCAGCGAGCCCGCGATCGCGGTGGCGATGGTCGAGGAGCTCGCGCGGAGGCTCCGGGCAGCGCAAGCGACCGCGTAGCACGGCGATTTCAGACGCCCGTAAGGGGCTGTAACCCCACCGCAAGAGACGTGGCGTTACACATCGGGCATGGATCGTTCGATGACCACGACGGATCTGCCGCACACGCATGCGTGGTGGCTACGGGCCGCCTGCGTTCCAGCGGCGGTCGTGTCCGTGCTCGTGGGCATCTGGATCGCGGGCGGCGTGCTCGCGGACGACTTCGGCGTCTCGATGGCACTCACGGCAGCCTGGTTCGCCGTCGTCGTCGGCGGGTCTGTGATCGCATGGCGCCGGCTCCCCTGGCTCCGCCCCGCGGCCGTCGCTGCCGTGCTCGCGTTCGTCGTCGTCGGCGCGTACCTCGGCTACACCTCGACGGCCGACACGACCGTGGACGAGGCCCTCGTCTCGGGCCCGGTCGCGCTCGCGGGCGCATTCGGCGGGCTGGCGCACCCAACCGAGGGCATCGCGGCGATCGTCGAGGAAGGCGACACCCGGACCCTGACCCTGACCGGCTTCCGTACGGACCCTGGGCCGGACCTCTACGTGTACGTCGTGCCAGGCCAGACGTCGGGGGAGCGCGTCGACGGCGGCGAGCGCCTCGGGCGCCTCAAGGGCAACGTCGGCAACCAGCAGTACACGCTGCCACCAGGTCTCGACGTCGCGGACGGCGCCACGGTCGTCATCTGGTGCCGAGCGTTCAGCGTCAGCTTCGGTGCCGCCGAGCTGGCGCCGGCCCCCTGACCTCGGCGAACCTGCAACGCGGCGCTCCGGGCTGCGGCAGCGCGGGTCGAGCGGCACGGCGTCCCTACGATGCAGTCGTGATCTTCTTCGTCGTCCTCGGCGCAGGATTCGCGGCTGGACTCGTCGCAAACCTGCTGGTTCCCGGGCCGCGCCGGCTCTCGCTCGCGGCCACCGCCGTCGTGGGGATCACGGGCGCCGGAATCGGGCTCACGATCGCAGAGCTAGCGGGTGGCGGGAACGTCGTGGCGCGGTTCGCGCTCGCGATCGGCGGTGCGGTCGGAGTCCTGCTCGCTGTCGAGGCGGTAGCGGCTCGCCGCCGCGTCGAGCCGAAGCCGACTGGCCTCCTCGCCTTGATCGCGGGCGGCGAGTCGGCCACGGTCGAGTTCAAGGGCTCTGCGCGCCGGAACCAGCACACCGGAGAGCGTGACGACAGGCTCGAGCTGACGATCGCCAAGACGGTCGCGGGGTTCCTCAACGCGGGCGGCGGCACGCTGCTCGTCGGCGTCGCAGACGACGGCGCGATCGTCGGTCTGGACGGCGACTACGCCGTCACCGCGAAGGGCAACCGCGACGGGCTCGAGCTCTGGCTGCGCGACTACCTCGCTCAACGCCTCGGCACGGAGACCCTGCTCGACGTCGACGTGGCCTTCGAGGACGTCGAAGGCGCGGATGTCTGCCGGGTCGACGTCGCGGCGTCGTCCCGCCCGGTGTTCCTCGCCGAGCCCGGTGGCCGGCGAACGGCGGATCTCTACGTCCGGGCCGGAAACACGACCCGGCGACTGCTCACCGACGAGGCGATCGCCTACGTCACCGAGCGGTTCCCGCGAGCTGCCGGACACTGAGCCGAGGCCCGTTGTAGGCTCGACGACACCGGAGGCATCGTGAGCGGGAGACTGCGCTTCATTCTCGTGGTGCTCGGCGTGACGGCGCTCGTCGCGGTCACTGCCACCGTCGTCTGGCGGACCGTGTTGCGCGACACGGCGACGCCCGCGTCGATCGACGACGCGCTCGCCCGGTACCGAGCGACCGCTGCGCAGGGCGAGACGCCGATACCACCTGGCGTTTATGTGTACGTGACGACCGGCTCCGAGTCGATCAGTGCGCTCGGCGGCACGACCCACGAGTACCCGCCGTCGTCGACGATCACCGTGACGACGTCGTCATGTGGGATGACACTTCGCTGGGACGTCCTCGAGACGCGCTCCACGACCTGGGACATCTGCGTCGGAGGTGACGGCGGAGTCCTGCAGCAGCTCGACGGCTGGGTCGAGAAGCACGTCTTCTTCGGCCAGGACGACAGCACCGAGTGGACGTGCACCGGCGTGCCGTGGCTCGTCGGGTCGGGCGCGGAGAGCACCACGAGCCCGACCTGCGACGGCGGTGACGCGAAGCTGACCGGCGTCGTGCGGGTCATCGACGAGGAGGTCGTCGACGTCGGCGGTGTGTCGGTCGAGACGATCAGGGTCCGGCTCGAAGGCGAGGAGGACGGAGCCGCCCGGGGGCCGCTCGTCGAGGAACGGTGGCTGGAGACGCAGACCGGGCTCCCCGTTCGGATCACCTACGAGGTGCGGACAGAGAACGACTCCCTGATCGGCGACGTCGTCTTCGAGGAGCGCTACGACCTCCGACTAGAGTCGCTCGAGCCGCGCACGTGATGTCGCTGGCTGCCGTACGACGGCGGTGGCGGTCGCTCGCCGTCGCCCCGGACGGCCGACCCAGGCCTGAGGCGCCACTCGGCCGGGGGCCACTCGCCGCGCGGGTCCTCGCTCAGGTGATCGACACGGCAGCGTGGGGCGGAAGCCGCGTGCCATCGGGTGTCTCCCACCGCGTCGCGGTCGTCGGCGGGACTGCCGAGTGGGCTCTTCGGCCGCTAAAGAGACGCGTGCTCGCCGTCAACCTCGCGCACGCCATCGGGTGCCCCGCGGACGATCCCCGCGTCGCGGCGCTCGTTCGCCGACAGATCGTCAACGAGGCCCACCGCTCCGCCGACCTCCTGTGGGCGCTCGGCCGGCCCAAGGAGCTCCTCGAGACCACCGTGCTCGACGGCGTCGAGCACGCGCAACGCGCAGCGGCGGCGGGACGGGGCGTGATCCTCGCCGGTATCCACGTCGGCGGTTGGGAGGTGGCGACGGCCGTGCCGCGGGCCGTGCTGCCCGTGCCCACGACCGTGATCGTCGCCGACGACTGGCTGGCCTGGGCGATCGAGCACATGCGCGTCACCGCAGGGCTCCGCATCCTGTACCGCACCGAGCCGGCCATCCGTGCAGCCCGGCTGCTCCGTGCCGGTGAGGCGCTCCTCGTGCTTGGCGACGACGGCTGGGGCACCGATCCGCGCGGCCTCGTCGTCCGCTTCCTCGACGGCTACGCCGAGCTCCCGGCTGGAATCGTCTCGCTGGCGCGACTGACGGGTGCGCCGATCGTCTCGTTCTACGTCCTTCCCGTCGGACAGCGCCGTTGGCGCGTCCTGGTCGATCCGGCGGTCGACGCGCCCGGGCGGCGGGACGGCGAGAGCGGGGAGCAGCGCGTCCTGCAGGCGCTCGCGGACCGGTGGAGCGACGTGATCCGCACACACCCCGAGCACTGGGCGGCCTCGTACCGGATTCGCTGGGTCGAGGGCGGAGGGCCCGCGGTCTGACCACGTCACGGTCATCCCTGCGTGAGGTCGCGCTGGGTCTCGGCGCGTATGCCGCGTACCTCAGCGTCCGTCGCGCAGTTCTCACACCCGAGGGAAGGCTCCGCGCGCGCCGCAACGCCGGCCGCGTTGTCGCTCTCGAGCGGCGCCTCGGCATCGACGTCGAGGGGTCGGTGCAGCGGGCGGCGATACGCATGCCGAGGCTCGTACACGCGCTGAACGTGGGGTACGCGGGCGCGAACGTCGCGCTCAGCATCGGCTGGCTCGTCCTGCTCCGGCGTCGGCGCGACCCCGGCTTCGCGCGTGAGCGACGGGCGGCGCTCGCAGCGTTTCTCGGAGCCCTCCCGGTGTTCCTCGTGCTCCCGGTGGCGCCGCCGCGGACACTGGACGGCTTCGTGGACACGCTCGCAGTGCGAGGTATCGACATCGAGCATCCGTTCCTCGTGCGCTTCTACAACCCGATCGCAGCAATGCCGAGCCACCATCTCGCGTTCGCCGTCGTCACGGGAGCAGGGCTCGCCGCGCGGTCACGGTCGTGGCGCGGTCGCACCGCCTGGCGGGCGTATCCCCCGGTCGTCGGCCTCGTCGTCGTCGCCACCGGCAACCACTACCTGCTCGATGCGATCGCGGGTGTCGCGCTGGGGGCGGCCGCGCGGGCGGTCACCCGATGACACGTCCCGAGCGCGCGCCGAGGCTCGAGTGGCGCCGGGTCGCGGTGGGTGGTGCGATCGCCCTCCTCGTCGGCCTGGGCGTCGTGTACCTGATCGGTCGAGCCGCCGGCTTCTCCAAGTTGTCGGCGACGTTGCGCGGCGCCGACCCGGAGTGGCTCGCTGTCTGCGCTGCCGGGCAGCTTCTCGTCTTTGCCGGGTACGCCGGCGTGTACCGCGCCGCCGTCGGGTTCGAGGGTGGGCCGCGGATCGGGATGCGGCTGTCACTGCGCGTCATGCTCGCGAGCTTCGGGCTCACGCAGCTCGTGGCCGCGGGCGGCGCGGCGGCGCTCGCCGTCACGTACTGGGCGCTGAGGCGGCTGCGGTTCGGCCCACGCGACGCGCTCGTCCGTCTGATCGGCCTCAACACGTTCGTGTACTTCGTCTTCGGGCTGGTCGGCCTCGGGGCAGCGATCGTTGCTCTCGTCCTCGAGGACGCGCCCCTGCCGATGACGCTGACGTGGATCGCCGTCGTCCCCGTGCTCCTCGTCGCGGCGCGGTGGTTCACGGCGCCGGCGCGTGTCGCGGGCTGGGTGCACGACGGGGGCGGCTGGTTCCGACGCTCTCTCGCCGTCGGTGTGGAGTCCGCCTGGTGGGTGCGGCGCGCTGCGGGGTCGCCGGACGGGCGGCTGCTCGCGCCGTGGGCGGTCTGCTACTGGGTCGGCGACATCGCGAGCCTGTGGGGCGGTCTCCGCGCGTTCGGCGTCGAGCTCGGGCTCGCCGCGCTCGTCCTTGCCTACACCACGGGATACGTCGCCCAGGCGGTGCCGCTGCCCTTCGTCGCCACCGGCGGCGTGGATGCAGCGACGACGTTCGCGCTGGCGGCAGTCGGCGTCCCGCTCGAGCAGGCGCTGCTCGGGGTCGTCGCCCACCGTCTGTTCGCGTTCTGGCTGCCGCTCGTGCCGGGTCTGATCTTTGCCGCTCTCCTGCCCGGCAGCGGACGGCGGCTCGAGTCAGCGGCGCTCGCGGCAGGAGGCGTCCGGCCTGGCTACGGCCGCGCGGACTGACTCTGTCTCAGTCGGCCGCCCGCGGCCGCTCGACGGTCGCCTCCGACTCCTCCGGTGGCGCGGCCGGCAGCCGGGTCGCGGCTGTCACCTCTCCGGCGGCATGCCCGTCGTCGAGCATCGTGCGCTCGACGGGGGGTACGAACCACGACGGGTCAGGCTCGGCCGCAGGAATCGTCGGCGCTGGTGGAGGAGCCGACAGCAGCTCGTCCCGTGTCCGCTCCGCCCGCGACGCCGCCCACTCGATCAACGCCACCAGCAGCCAGGCACCGACCATGACACCGAAGATCGCCACGCCGTCGAGCTCCGCGAGTGCGGCACCTGCGGCACAGGCGGCGAGAAAGAGCCCTTCGAGCAGGAGGCGCGGGACCTGGGGGCGTTGACGGATCGCGGGCCCAAGCGACCCGAGCCAGTCGTGCGAGACGTCGCGCGCCGCTGCTCCCGTGTCCGCGTCGTCCTCGTCCCACCCCGGTCCAGCCGGGAGAGTGGGTGCCGATAGTCTCCGCACGTCGGCCTGCAGCGTGTCGATGCGATCCGACAGCCGGCGGAGCTCGACGGCGAGAGCGTCCGGCCCCACGCCGTCGTCGGCGCGCGCGGGCTCGCTCATGCGTCCTCGTCGCCCATCGCGTCGATCGCCTGCTGTGCCTTCTCGTGGACCCGTGCGCGCCGCTCGTCGAGTGACCCGGACGTCGGCTCGTCGCTCTCCCCGGGGACGCCCTCGGGCGAAGCTTCCGAGCCCGTGTCCCGGGTCTCGGCGAGCTTCTCGCGCAGATCGGCAGCAGGGTCGAGCGAAAAAGCGGAGTCCTCCGAATCGCGACCCGCGGCACGGTGGCGGCGCACCAGTCGAGTCAACGCTGCGATGCCGACGATCCCCGCCGTCCATTTCACGAGTCTGCGCACGCAGACGATCGTACCTCGCTGCGGCGCCTGCTACCCTTCCTCGGCTTCCTGCTCCGCCTCGTGTCGCCCTGTTCCCGGCGTCACCTGCAGTCGGAGCCGATTCAGACCGAGGGAAGGATGTGAAGGGAACCCGTGACCGAATACGAGATTCTGCTGCTGCTGGACCCTGAGCTCTCCGACGAGGGTCAGGCTGACGTCGTCGGCCGCGTACGCGGCCTCGTCGAGAAGAGCGGCGGCACGTGGGTTCAGCACGAGCCCTGGGGTCGACGAAAGCTGGCGTACGAGATCGACCACAAGGGCGAGGGCCACTACCACCTGCTGCACGTCGACTGTACGGCCGAGACGCTCGACGAGGTGACTCGTGTGCTGAAGATCGACGACGGTGTGATGCGCAACCTGTCGACCCGTCGCCTGCAGACAGGACCCGAAGTGACCGTAGCGGTGGCGAGCCCGGTCAGCGACGATGTCGTGGCCCAGCCTGCGTCCGCGTCCGAGGAGGAGTAACCATGGCCGCCAACATCAACCGCGTCGTCCTCGTCGGGAACCTGACCAGGGATCCCGAGCTCCGCCACACCCCGTCGGGCACGCCCGTTTGCTCGCTCCGCCTCGCGGTCAACTCGCGCCGCAAGGACGAGACGGGTCAGTGGGTCGACAAGCCGAACTACTTCTCGATCACGGTCTGGGGCCAGCAGGGCGAGAACTGCGCCCAGTACCTGTCGAAGGGCCGTCCCGTCGCGGTCGACGGCCGTCTCGACTGGCGTGAGTGGGAGACCCAGGACGGCGCCAAGCGCGAGGCCGTCGAAGTGGTCGCTGAGACCGTGCAGTTCCTCGGCAGCCGCGGCGACGCCGAGGGCGGCGGAAGCTACGTCCCCGCCGGTGCCGGCGGTACGGCCTCTGACGCCGACTTCCCGTCCCCCGCCACCGACGACGACATCCCCTTCTAGGAGACTGCCCATGCCTCCCAAGCCGACACCGAGAAAGCGCACCGGCCCCGGGGCTCCCGGCGGGCGCCGCAAGAGCTGCCACTTCTGCAAGGACAAGGTGGCCGAGGTCGACTACAAGAACATCAACCAGCTGCGTCGCTACATCTCCGAGAAGGGCAAGATCCGGAACCGCCGTATCACCGGGGCCTGCCGCAAGCACCAGCGACAGGTCGCCGTGGCCGTGAAACGTGCCCGCGAGATCGCGCTCCTGCCGTACGTGTCCGGGTGATCGCATGAACGTGATCCTGCTCAAGGACGTCGAGAAGCTGGGCCTGAAGGGCGACGTCGTCGACGTCAAGCGCGGTTACGCGCGCAACTTCCTGTTGCCGCGCCGCCTCGCCGAGGTCGCCACGCCGGGACGGGTCGCCGAGATCCGTCGTATCGAGGACGACCGTGCTCGACACGAAGCCCGAAACGCTGAGCAGGCAGAGGCGATCGCCGACACGCTCACGAAGACCGTGCTGCGCTTCGAGGTCAAGGCGGGCCCGACCGGCTCCCTGTTCGGCTCTGTCACGCCGACCGATGTGGCGGACGAGATCTGGCGCACGCGGAAGATCCGCGTCGACCGCCGGAAGATCGACATCCCGACGATCAAGCGCATCGGTCGGTTCACCGTTCCGATCCAGGTGTACGAGGACGTCGTCGCCGAGGTGAAGACGCTCGTCGTGCCCGAGGGCGGGGAGCTGCCGCCCGAGGAGGAGCTGGTTGCGCTCGAGGAGGCAGAGGCCGCCGAGGCTGCCGCCGAAGTTGCTGCCGCCGAAGCTGCGGCTGCGGCCGCCGCTGCGGAGATCGAGGAATTCGAGGAGCTCGAGGAGCTCGAGGAGGCCGAGGCAGACAACGACGGTGCCGAGGTCGAGCCGGCCGCCGAAGCGGCTCCGAGCGCCGAGCCGGACGACTCCGAGGTCGTGGCACAGGACTGAACAGATGGCCCGGCGCGGCTTTGTCCGTGCCGGGCTGTTCCCCGACGGGTTCCGCACAGCCCTGTGGACGGTGGAGCGAACTTCCCGCTCTGAGCGCTTGTTGTGGGTCTGAGAACCGTGCCGCAAATGGGGACAATCCCTCCGGCGCTGGGGATAGACTACGAACGTGCGTTCTGTTCCCCCTGCGTATTGTGCGACTTCGGCTCGATTCCGGCGTGTCTCGAAAAGACGGTTTGATCCCGCGCGATGACCGTCACGCCGACCGAGAGGACGATCGCTCCGCGTGTACCGCCGCAGAACCTCGAGGCCGAGGAGTCGGTGCTCGGCGCGATGTTGCTCTCGTCGACCGCGATCGGTGCGGTCACGGAGATCCTCGACGCATCCGACTTCTATCGGGAGTCTCACGCGAAGGCGTACCGGGCTTCGCTGGCGCTCTGGGCCAAGGGCGAGCCGGTCGACGCGATCACGCTCGTCGACGAGCTCGACGAGCGGGGGGAGCTCGAAGCGGTCGGCGGGCCATCGCGTGTGGCCGAGCTCGCGGCGCTCGTTCCGTCGACGTCGAACGTCGAGCACTACGCCCGCATCGTCAAGGAGATGGCCACGTTGCGCGGGCTCGTGCGCGTGGGCGGCGAGATCGTCCGACTGGGGGAGGATCGCCCAGGCGAGACGAGCGACCTCGTCGACCGGGCTGAGAAGCTCGTGTTCGACCTCGCGCAGGAGCGCGTCACGGGAGACTTCGCTCACATCGACGCATTGTTGCGGGAGAGCTTCGAGCGGATCATGCACTTGTACGAGGCGGGGGCCGAGCTGACCGGCATTCCTTCCGGCTTCCGCGACCTCGATCGTCTCACCTCCGGCTTCCAGCCGGGCAACCTGATCATCCTGGCCGCCCGCCCGTCGATGGGGAAGTCGGCACTGGCGCTATGTGCCGCCGCCAACCTCGGCGTGCGCCACGAGACCCCGGTTGCCCTCTTCACGCTCGAGATGTCGAAGGCAGAGGTGACGCAGCGGTTCATGTGCAGCGAGGCGAAGGTGGAGTCGAACCGACTCCGCTCGGGGAAGCTCGCGCAGGACGACTGGCCACGGCTGACCGCGGCGTGCGACAAGCTGATGAAGGCGCCGATCTACGTCGACGACACGGGATCGATCACGATGATGGAGCTGCGGTCGAAGGCCCGGCGGCTGAAGTCCCGCGAGCCGAAGCTGGGGCTGATCATCGTCGACTACCTGCAGTTGATGACCTCGGGCTCCAACCCCGAGAACCGGGTGCAGGAGGTGTCACAGATCTCGCGCTCCTTGAAGGTGCTCGCACGCGACCTCGACGTGCCGATCCTGGCGCTCTCTCAGCTTTCGCGCGCCGTCGAACAGCGTCACGACAAGCGGCCCATCCTGTCCGACCTGAGAGAGAGTGGCAGCATCGAGCAGGACGCCGACCTCGTCTTCTTCGTCTACCGCGACGAGTACTACAACGGCGAGGAGTCCGACCAGCAAGGGCTCGCCGAAGTGATCCTCGCCAAACACCGCAACGGGCCAACCGATTCGTTGAAGCTCAGCTTCCTCAAGCGCTACGCGAAGTTCACCGACCTCGCCGGCGCCTAGGCATGACCGGCAACTCGGTGGCGGGTCCGTCCCCCGGCATCCCCGGGGCGCAAGCGCTCACACACATTCTCGTCGTCTCGGATGCCGCCACCTCACGCGACTGGTATCAGCGCGTGCTCGGCGCAGACGTGTACCGGGAGTACGGGTCGTCGGCCGTACTCGAATTGCTCGGCACCTGGCTGCTGCTCGTGGAAGCCGGTGGGCCGACGCCGGACAAGCCCGGTGTCTCCTTCCTCGAGCCGCGCGATCCGGCCCTCGTCGGCCATGCGATCACGATTCGCGTCGAGGACTGCATGGTCGCGTACCACGAGCTGTCCGCGCGAGGCGCCGGCTTCCTCACCCCGCCTGTCGACCGGGGCGGGGAGGTCCGCTGTTTCTTTCGCGACCCGGACGGTCACCTGTTCGAGCTGAGCGAGGCACGCTGAGCCGGGACCCCCGGGGTGTGTGCGACACTGCGGCACGTGCCCGCGACCGTGATCGTCGGGGCGCAGTGGGGAGACGAGGGGAAGGGCAAGATCGTCGACCTGCTCGCCGCCGAGTCGGACCTCGTGTGCCGCTACCAAGGCGGCCCGAATGCCGGGCACACGATCGTCGTCGGTGACGAGGTCTACAAGATCCGCCAGATCCCGTCGGGGATCGTGCAGGGAAAGGCGAGCGCCATCGGTGCCGGCTGCGTCGTCGATCCCGCGGTGGTGATCGGGGAGCTCGACGAGCTCGAATCGCGCGGCCATGACACCACCGGCCTCGTCTTCGTGTCCGGCAACGCACACCTGATCATGCCGTGGCACGTCGCGCTGGACGGTGCACGCGAGCGGAAGCTGGGCCGCCTCCAGATCGGCACCACTCGCCGTGGCATCGGCCCGGCCTACGCAGACAAGGCGACCCGCATCGGCATCCGCGTTCAGGATCTTCTCGACCCGAAGATCCTGCAGCAGAAGATCGAGCTGGCGGTCGCCGAGAAGAACGTCTGGCTGGAGCGCGTGTACGGGCTCGAGCCGTTCGGTGCCGAAGACGTCGTACGCGCAAGCCTCGGTCATGCCGAGCGGCTCGCGCCCTACGTGACCGACACGTCGCTGCTCGTCCACCGCGCTCTGGAGGAGGGCCAGCGCGTCCTCTTCGAAGGGGCGCAGGGGACGCTGCTCGACCTCGACCACGGGACGTACCCGTTCGTCACGTCGTCCAGCCCGATCGCGGCCGGGGCGGCTGTCAGCTTCGGCATCGGTCCGAACCGGATCGACGGCGTACTCGGCGTCACGAAGGCATACGTCACGCGCGTCGGAGAAGGGCCGTTCCCGAGCGAGATCGAAGGTCCAGCCCAAGACCGCGTCCGCGAGCTCGGTGCGGAGTTCGGCACGGTGACCGGACGTGATCGGCGCTGCGGCTGGCTCGATCTCGTCGCACTGCGGTTCGCCGTCCGGGTCAACGGGATCACGTCGCTGGCGCTCACCAAGCTCGACGTGCTGTCCACGTTCGCCGAGATCCCCGTGTGCGTCCGCTATCGGCTGCCGGACGGCACCGAGACGGAGGAGTTCCCCGCGCACCAGTCCGACTTCCACCATTGCGCGCCCGTGTTCGAGACGCTCCCCGGTTGGGACACCGCGCTCGACGGCGATGCGCTCCCCGCTGCCGCTCGTTCGTACGTCGACTTCGTCGGTGACGCACTCGGCGTGCCCGTCGAGCTCGTCGGCACGGGTGCCGGCCGCGAGGCGGTGCTCACGCTCGACTGAGAGCGCGGCTCACGCCGTGCCGCGCACGAACCAGGCTCTTGCGCGAAGCGTGAAGGGCCCTCGCGGGGAGCCGAGCCGTCGCCACACCGCCGCCTGCAGCGTCTCCCGCTGGTCGGGTGTCAGGGTCGCACAGAACGCGCCGGCCGGCCCGATGCCAAAGGGAATCGGAGCCCAGAGGTCGTCGAAGTCGACGTAGTCGGCGGTGGCGTACAGCGCGTCCGTCCTCACGTCACTGCAGCCGGCAGTCCGCCACAGGCCGCTCAACTCGGTGGGTGTGCAGTAGCTCATCGTCCGAGCCTCGTCAGGCGCCTGCGGCTCGAGCTCGAGTGCCGCGTCCCAGAACGCCCGCAGCAGCGTCATCTCGCCGGCGTAGTCCCAGACGCACGACGCCACCGTGCCACCAGGTCTCGCTACGGCGCGCATCGCCCGAACACCGGCAACGGCATCGGTCATGAAGTTCACGACGAGCTGGGACAGCACGACGTCGAAAGGACGGCCGAAGTCGGGGAGAGCCTCGGCACTGCCGACGCGAACATCGGCTCCCGGTACGCGCTCGGCGCACGCTGCTGCGAACGACTCCGACGGCTCGACCGCCGCGACTCGGTGCGCTCCGACCAGGTCAGCGAGTTTCGCCGTGAGGGCTCCGGTGCCGGCGCCGACGTCCAGCACGGTGTCGGTCGAGCCGACGCCGGCCGCCTCGATCTGCGCCCGCGCGAGCGTCGCTCCGTAGCGCCCGACGAATCGCTCGTAGGCGCCCGCAGACGTGAACATGGCTTCGCCGCCCACTGAGAGACCGTACCGGCCAACCATCTAGACTCGATCTCGTGCGGGTGCTCCTCGTCGGATCCGGAGGTCGCGAGCACGCACTCGCCTGGAGCATCGCCCGCTCGTCGTCCCTCCACGAGCTGCACGCCGCTCCTGGCAACCCGGGGATCGCCGAGCTCGCGACATGTCACCCGATCTCGAGCGACGATGCGGAAGGTCTGCTCGGGCTCGCGGGAAGCCTCGGTGCCGACCTCGTCGTCGTGGGGCCCGAGACGCCACTCGTCGAGGGACTCGCCGACCTGCTTCGCCACAGCGGTATTCGCGTGTTCGGGCCCGGAGCAGCGGCAGCGCGCATCGAGGGCTCGAAGGCGTTCGCGAAAGACGTCATGGACGCAGCGGGCGTGCCCACCGCACGGCGGCTCGACGAGCCGCGGGCGCCGTGCGTTGTGAAGGCAGATGGTCTCGCCGCAGGGAAGGGCGTCGTCGTCTGCCGCACCGAGGCCGAGCTCGCCGCCGGCCTCGACGTCGTCAGCGCTTACGGCGACGCGGTGGTGATCGAGGAGTTGCTGGAGGGCCCGGAGGTCTCCGTGTTCGCGATCTGTGACGGGGCCAACGCGGTCGCCCTCCCGGCCGCCCAGGACTTCAAGCGCGCCTACGACGGCGATGACGGCCCGAACACCGGCGGCATGGGATCGTTCGCGCCCGTACCCGGGTTCGACGGGGCCGCGGTCGAGGAGATCGTCGAGCGCGTGCATCGACCGGTGCTCCGGGAGTTGGCCGCCAGGGGCACACCGTTCGTCGGCACGCTGTTCGCCGGGCTGATGCTCACCGACGCGGGACCCCGTGTCCTCGAGTTCAACTGCAGGTTCGGCGACCCGGAGACGCAGTCACTGCTGCCGTTGCTCGGGAGCGACCTGCTCGAGTTGGTCGCGGCGGCGGCAGGCGGGGAACTGGTGGGCGCCGCGCCCGTCGAGGCGGCGGGGGCTGCGGTGACGGTCGTCCTGGCGGCCGAGGACTATCCGTTCTCTGGAGATCGCGGATCGCCGATCGAGGGCATCGTCTCGGCAGAGGCGACCGGTGCGCTCGTCTTTCACGCGGGCACGGCGCTCCACGACGGTCGGCTCGTGACGAACGGCGGGCGCGTGCTCAATGTGACCTCGACCGGTGCGACGCTCGCCGAGGCACGCGGCAACGCCTATCGGGCAGCGGACATCGTTCGCTTCGATGGGGTGCGCAGGCGCGAGGACATCGCGCTGGCCGCGGCCGAGCTCGACTCCTAGCCCTGCTGCGTGCCCTCGTCGCCCGGGTCGGGGGCCGCGCCCGGCTTCGTCCCCGCGTCCGGCTCTGCTCCGGGTGGGTCACCCGGCTTGGCGGGCTTCTTGGGCGGCTTCGCGGGCTTCTTCGGCGGGCCGAGCTCCACGTAGGAGTTCTGCGCCCTGTAGCGCACTGTGAACACCTCGTCGCGCTTGATCGTCGAGCCACGCCAGACCTTGCGGGTGTATTGCACGGTGAACCCGGAGGCGCCCGCGTCCTGCACGACCTTGCGCTCGCCCGGATTCAGCGCGGAGTTCTTGGACGTGATCGTCCGTGGAGCAGTGTGCGCGTACGGCTCACCGGTCGTCGTGGCCACCCGTCGGCCGAGCTTCGACGAGTAGAAGCGTACGGCGATTCCCGAGTCACTCGCCGTGAGCTTCATCAGCAGGCTTGCCCCCCAGTCGTTCGTGAAGACCAGCTCGGGGCTGCGCCACGACACCGTCGCCTCCCGACCCATCGGATACCTGGAGATGTAGAACTCGTGGGGCTGGTGGGCGTCGAGGCGCAAGCCGGCGAAGAACGCAGCGTTGTAGAGCGTCGTCGCCACCTGGCTGATCCCTCCACCGACCGCGTCTTCGAGCCTGCCGGCCAGGATCTGGGGTGCCGCCACGAAGCCCTTCTCCACGGTCCGCTGTCCGAGCGCGTCGTTGAGCGAGAACGTCTCGCCCGGCTTCAGGATCGTCCCGTCGAGCAGCGTGGCAGCGCGCTGGATGTTGGTCACGCGGGGCGCACAGCACGTGTAGTACGTCGTGAACTCGGAGACGAGCTCGGTGATCCGGAGCTTCTCGATCTCCTCTGTGGTGACGGTCGGTGGTGTCTGGACGAACCGGGCACGATGCGACACAGAGCCGAGGTTGGCGACCAGCGACCGACCGATCCGCTCGACGTCGAGGTCGCGCCCCGGTTGTGCCGGAACGACGCTGACGCGCGAGCCGTTGATGCGAAATGTCGCGTCCGCCGGGGGGCGTTCGAGCTTGCGGAAGACCGGTCTCAGCTTGGTGCGGAGCACGGCCGGATCGAGCGTCAGCTGGAGTCTGTTTCCCGTCGGGGTCAGGGTGATCGCGCGGGCGAGCAATGCCGGCGGCAACGTGGTCGAAACGGTACCTACGGCGATCCTGCGGGGATGCTCGAGGAGCCTGTCGGCCACCCGTTGCGCCTTCGTCGCGCTCTCCGTGGTCACCTGCGGTCGAACGGTCGCGAGTGGGACTTCGACACGCGACGGCAAGGTGCTGAGGAGGGCTGTCAGCCTTCCTGCCGCCACCGTACGGCCTTCGCCGGAAGGGGTCACGGACGTGGTCGTCCCCTTCACCACGAGCTCCGCGTCGTGCGGCTCCACGGCGAGTCGACGGTCGAGCGCGCGTTCGAGTAAACGGACCTGCTGGGGCTGGAGCGCGTAGTGCAGCGGCACAACCCGTGTCTCGCCGAAGCCGACGCGCCGGGCGAGGCGCTCGAACAGGCCGACTCCGCCGGCCTCGGCGACGGCGTCCTTCACGAGCGGTTTGGCGCCGAGTTGGGCGCCGGTGATCTCGACGGAGTAGTCGTCCGAGGTGAGCTCCACCGGTGCCTTCACCTCTTCCTGTGCGGTCTCGGCGACGATCAGCCGTGCCTCGACCTCGGTGCGCCCACCGACCTCGACGCCGATGATCACCGTGCGTGCAGGCAGCGCGTCCCGCTCTGCGAGCCACAGTCCCCCGAGCGCGAGCCCGCAGAGCGCCGTTACCAGCACGAGGATGACGAGCGCCTTCAGCGCAGGCTTCCGCCTCCGGGTGCGGCGAGACGACGAGATGAATGGCCCTGAGTTGGGCTGGCGGGGAGGGAGCGTCATGCGTGGAGGGGCGCGGCGGAGATCGAGCCGGCACTACACGATGCCATGAGCTGCACCGGCCGCCGCGTTCGAACCGCCAACTACAATCGATCACGGTGATCGCCCGCTACAGCCGACCGGAGATGGCCAGGATCTGGTCGGACGAGGCGAAGCTGGAACGCTGGCTCCGTGTGGAGCTCGCAGCGCTCGACGCCTGGGCGGAGTTCGGCGTCGTGCCGCCAGCTGCCGTCGCGACCATTCGCGCCGCCGCGCGCACCCCAAAGGTGGAGCGCGTAGCCGAGATCGAACGCGAGACCAATCACGATCTCGCAGCCTTCGTCGACGCTGCGCAGGAGTCGCTCGGGCCCGAAGGGCGCTGGCTCCACTACGGGCTGACGTCGTCGGATGTCATCGACACGGCGCTCTCCCTGACGATTCAGGAGGCGGGCGCGTTGATCCTCGTCGGGATCGAACGGGCACTCGCCGCGGTGATCGCCCGCGCGGAGGAGCATCGTCAGACGCTCTGCATGGGCCGGACGCACGGCGTGCACGCGGAGCCGACGACCTTCGGGCTCAAGCTCGCCACCTGGGCGTTCGCTCTCGACCGCGATCGGCGTCGTGTGGGACACGCGTTGGACGGCATCCGCGTCGGCAAGCTCTCTGGTGCGGTCGGGCAGTACGCAGCGATCGACCCCGAGGTGGAGCGAATCGCCTGCGAGCGGCTCGGCCTGCAGCCCGCGCCCGTCTCCACGCAGATCGTGCAACGTGACCGGCACGCGGAGGTGTTGACCACCCTCGCCATCGTCGCGTCGTCGCTCGACCGTTTCGCGACCGAGATCCGGCATCTCGCGCGGAGCGAGGTGCGCGAAGTCGAAGAGCCATTCGGCAAGGGGCAAAAGGGCTCGTCGGCGATGCCACACAAGCGCAACCCGATCACCGCTGAGCGGATCTGCGGACTCGCCCGCGTCGTGCGGGCCAACGCGCTCGTCGGCCTCGAGAACGTCGCTCTGTGGCACGAGCGGGACATCTCGCACTCCTCGGCCGAGCGTGTCGTCTTCCCGGATTCGTTCCTCGCTGTCGACACGATGCTCGACCGCTTCGCCTGGCTGATGGAGGGGCTCGTCGTCAGGGCGGAGCGGATGCGCGAGAACGTCGATGCGAGCCATTCCGTCTACTTCAGCCAGCGGCTCCTGCTCGCGCTCGTCGAGTCGGGCCTCGCGCGCGACGAGGCGTACAGCCTCGTGCAGCAGCCGGCCATGCGCGCCTGGGACGAGGCTCTCGACTTCCGGGAGCTCGTCCGCGCCGACCCCACCGTCGCGACCCGCGTCGACCTCGACGCCGTGTTCGACATCGGCTCGTACACGCGGCACGTGGACACGGTGTTCGAGCGACTCCGCTCGCTCGAAGTTCGTTTGGAGGTGAGGGCCGGTGTCTGAGGCAGTCCACGTCGCCTCGGGCAAGGTACGGGAGATCTACGCCCTCGACGAGGAGCGCCTGCTGCTCGTCGCCTCCGACCGCATCTCCACCTTCGACGTCGTGCTCGGGACGCCGATCCCGGACAAGGGCCGGGTGCTCACCGGTCTCTCGGGCTTCTGGTTCGCGCGTACGCGCCACATCACGCCCAACCACCTCCTCTCGCTCGAGCCAGACGGCCGCAGCGTCGTGTGCCGGCGCCTGGAGATGCTCCCCGTGGAGCTCGTCGTACGGGGGTACCTCGCAGGCTCGGGTTGGAGCGACTACGCCGCCGACGGATCCGTCTGTGGACACCGTCTACCCGACGGGCTCGTGGAGTCCGCGCGCCTGCCGCAGCCCATCGTCACGCCGGCGACGAAGGCGACGTCGGGCCACGACCTCAACATCTCGGAGGCCGACGCAGCGGAGCTCTGCGGCCGGGAGGCGTACGCGACAGCCCGCGCCGCCGCGCTCGCGCTGTACGACTTCGCGTCGGCGCACGCCGAATCGCGCGGGATCGTCGTCGCCGACACGAAGTTCGAGTTCGGTGTCGACGCGGATGGCGTCGTCACGCTCGGCGACGAGGCGCTGACCCCCGACTCCTCCCGGTTCTGGCCCGCGGACGACTACGCCGCGGGTGGGCCGCAGCCGTCGTTCGACAAGCAGTTCGTGCGCGATTGGTGCGAGCGCTCGGGTTGGGACAAGACGCCGCCCGGGCCGGCCCTTCCCGACGATGTGGTCGCGGGAACGCGCTCCCGGTACGTCGAAGCGTTCGAGCGTCTCACCGGCGTAGGCTTCGACGACTACATCGTCGATCCGAGGAGTGTGCTGTGAGAGCGACCGTGCTCGTACGCCCCAAGGCGGGAATCCTGGACCCACAGGGCGAGGCGGTCGAGGGCTCGCTGCGCAAGCTCGGCTTTCCGGTCTCCGGGGCCCGTGTCGGGCGCCTCGTCGATCTCGAGCTCGATACGACCGACGTTGTAGAAGCACGGGCGCTCGTCGAGCGCATGTGCAGCGAGTTGCTCGCCAATCCCCTGATCGAGAGCGTCGAGATCGAAATCCCGGACGAAGGTGGCGCGGCACCGTGAGTGGTCTTCCCCGCATCGCGGTGATCACGTTTCCCGGCTCGAACGACGACGGTGACGCGGTCCTGGCGCTCGAGTCCTTGGGGGCGGAGGCTCTCGCCGTTTGGCACGCGGACGAAGCCCTCCCGGCCGACATCGGGGGAGTTGTGCTTCCCGGCGGCTTCTCGTACGGCGACTACCTCCGCTGCGGAGCGATTGCGCGCGTTGCGACGGTGATGGGTGCGGTGCGCGAGTTCGCCGCCGCGGGGGGGCCGGTGCTCGGCATCTGCAACGGCTTCCAGATCCTGTGCGAGGCGGGGCTGCTCCCCGGCGTTCTCCGTCTGAACCGCCAGCTCGAGTTCGTCTGCCGCGACGTCACCGTGACGGTCGACAGGGTCGAGACGCCGTTCCTGGCGGATCTCGAGATCGGCGATCGCCTTGTGATCCCCGTCAAGCACGGCGAAGGCAACTGGTTCGCCGACGACGCGCTCCTCGCTGAGCTCACGGATCGTGGGCAGATCGCGCTCCGCTACGCCGAGGACGTGAACGGCTCGCGCGGTGACGTCGCCGGGGTGACCAACGAAGAGGGCAACGTGATGGGGCTGATGCCGCATCCCGAGCACGCGGTCGATCCCCTGCTCGGCCCCACGGGCGGAGTGCCGATTCTCGAGGGGCTCCTCGCGGCGGCGCGCGCGTACCTCGCCGTCGGCGTCTGAGCCGCTGCCGCGGAGACACCGAGCCGATCAGGGTGGATCACCGCCGAGGAGTGCCGACCGCAGCGCCGGTGCGCGGTCGAGAGCGGTGCGAAGTCGCTCCAGATCACGCGCGCGGAGCGTGACCGGGCCGCGGCGCACGACGCCGCTCGTCGTGTACGCGAAGCGAACGAGCACCTCCCCCTTTTCCGTCTCGAGGAGCTGCACGAGCGAGGAGAAGCGACGCTCGCCGGAGCGCTGCGGCAGCGACACCTCCTCGATCGCCTGTGCGTTCCCCCACGGTGTGGCCACGGTCGCCATGGAGCCACCGTAGCCCCGGAGCCGTCACGAGAACGTGTCGGCTTCGTGCCGAGATCGTGACCCAGACCAGGGTCGAGATCGTTGATCAGCCGCTCTCGATCAGTCGGAACCGCTCGCAGACGACGAGCGTGCCGTCGTCGATCTCGACGGGCGGGTCGCCGAGCGCCGCCACCATCGCGGGGGACGTGAAGAAGCGCACGTGCGCGGCGCGCCAGTCGGCAACGGACTCGAAGCCCTCGCCCTCGTCGATCGCGAAGGCAAGATCGACGTCGGCGATCCGCTTGATCTCCACCTCCGTCGTCTCGATCACGGCGGCGCCGTTGCCGTCGGAGTCGATCACGAGTGCGCGCTCGCCGACCGTTGGCAGCGGGTCGTCTGCTCGCCGGTGCTCCTCGAGCAACCCGGTCGTCGACGTCTTCACGCCGCTGAGGATCGCGGCGACGAGTGAGTCCCGCAGCGGCCCGGGGAATGCGAACTCGGCGAGCGGCAGATCTGTGCGGGGCTCCACCTCAGCAGATCCTGGGGAGAGGGTCGCCGACCATCACGTCGACGATCCGAGCTCCGCCGAGCGCCGTGTCGAGGAGCACGAACGGGTCCTCGGTCTCCTCCACCGTTCCGATCGTCACGGCCTCTGAGCCGAGTCGGTGCGATCGCAGTGCCGCGAGCGCCGCGTCCGCCGCCTCGGGCGCGACGACGGCGATCAGCTTCCCCTCGTTCGCCACGTACAGCGGGTCGATGCCGAGGATCTCGCACGCCGCTGCGACGGTGGCCCGGACGGGAAGCGTCGACTCGGCGATCCGGACGGTGAGGCCGCTGGTCGCGACCAACTCGTTGAGCGCCGTCGCCAGACCGCCCCGAGTGGGGTCGCGCATCCACCGCAGCGCCGGCCCGAGCCGGAGCAAGGAAGCCGCGAGCTCGTGCACGGGGGCCGTGTCGCTCGAGACATCGCCCTCCAGCGCCAGCTCACCGCGCGCGATCATCACCGCCATGCCGTGGTCGGCGAGCGTCCCGGAGAGGAGGACGCGGTCGCCCGGTCGCACCGCTGCCGGTGCCAGAGTCAGATCGTGCTCGAGGACGCCGACACCGGCGGTCGTCACGTAGACGCCATCGGCCTTGCCGCGCTCGACGACCTTCGTGTCGCCCGCCACCACGGCCACGCCCGCGGCGGTCGCAGCCGCCGCCATCGAGCGCACGAGGGAGTGGAGATCGGCGATCGGGAAGCCCTCCTCGAGCACGAAGCCCGCGGCCAGCCAGAGCGGCGTCGCCCCGGCGGCGGCGAGGTCGTTGACCGTCCCGTTCACCGCCAGCTCGCCGATGTCGCCCCCGGGGAAGACGAGCGGCTTCACGACGTACGCGTCTGTGGTGAGGGCGAGGCGTCCGCTCACCGAGGCGAGCACTGCGCTGTCGCCGAGCGGCTCGAGTGCGGGGTTGGTCAGCTCTGCCGCGAACAGCCCCTCGACCAGGTCGCGGGTCGCCTTGCCGCCCGCTCCGTGGGAGAGGGTGATGCGCTCGTCGCGGATCACCGCGCGGCGTCGCGACTCAGGCACCGACCGGTGCCTCGGCGCGCGGGCGACGTGCCCGTCCGTACGAGAAGTAGGCGGCGCATGCGCCCTCGCTGGACACCATGCACGTCCCCAGCGGTCGCTCGGGAGTGCACGCCGTGCCGAACACACCGCACTCCCACGGCTTGATCTGCCCCGTCAGCACCTCGCCGCAGCGACAGGCCTTCGGGTCCTCGATGCGGGCGCCAGGGAGCGTGAACAGCCGCTCCGCGTCCCAGGCAGCGAACGCGGCCCGGAGGCGTAGCGCGCTGCGCGGCAGCGCGCCGAGACCGCGCCACTCGAAGTCGTCGCGCTCCTCCATCGTCTCGTCGATCGCCGCCAGGGCGCGGGGGTTGCCCTCCGCACGCACGACGCGCGTGTACTGGTTCTCGACCTCGCAGCGGCCGTCGGCCCGTTGACGCATGAGCATGGCGATCGCCTGCAGGAGATCGACCGGCTCGAACGCAGAGACGACGACGGGGCGGCCGTAGTCCTCGGGGATGAACCGGTAGCGGTCGCTGCCGATCACGCTCGAGACGTGGCCCGGACCGACGAACGCGTCGACCGTCAGGCCAGGCGTCTCCAGGATCGCGCGCAGCGGCGGCTCGATCAGGACGTGGTTGCAGAAGACGGAGAAGTTCGCAACGTCGTCGGCGCGTGCGCGCAGCAGCGTCACCGCCGTCGCAGGCGTCGTCGTCTCGAAGCCGATCGCGAAGAAGCAGACGTGCCGGTCGGGCTCGCGCCGGGTCAGCGCGAGCGCGTCGAGCGGCGAGTAGACCATGCGCACGTCTGCGCCGCGCGCCTTCGCCTCGAGCAGCGTGCCCTGCCCGCCGGGAACGCGCAGCATGTCGCCGAACGTGGCGAGCGTCACCCCGTCCGTCTCTGCGATGGCGATCGCGTCGTCGACGCGACCCATGGGGATCACGCAGACGGGGCACCCGGGGCCGTGGACGAGCTCGATCTCCGGCGGCAGCAAGTCCTCGAGCCCGTGTCGGTAGATGGCGTGGGTGTGCCCGCCGCAGACCTCCATGATGCGAACGGTCCCGCGCCCCGCGGCGAGTGAGTGGATCTCTGACGACAACGCTCGGGCGAGCGCCGGGTCGCGGTACTCGTCGACGTACCTCATTGTGTCTCCCTCTCGACGCGCGCGAGCGCGATGCCCGCGTGGCAGAGGAGCGTGTCTCCGGGCTCGGCATCGGGTACGAGATCGAGCGCCACGCGCTCCTGTCGTCCCCCGGCTTCGACCACAGCGTCACCGTCGGCGAGGGCCACCACGACCGCCGTCACGGCCTCGTCCGCGCAGGTGACGCAGGTCTCCCGCCCGGGGATCACGCGACCGTTCCCTCGCGGATCTGCCGCAGCTCCTCGTCGAGCTCCGCCGCCTCCTGGAGAAGGGCGAGGGTCTGCCGTGCATCGGACTCGTCGATACGCGCGAGCGCGAAGCCGACGTGGACGAGAACCCACTCGCCGGGCTCGACGGGAGTGGCGGGCTCGTCGATCAGGGCAACGCTGATCTCCCGACGCACGCCGGAGACGTCGACCCGGGCCAGACCGCCTTCCCGATCGACGACCTCGATCACCAGAGCGGGGATCCCTAGGCACATGCCGACATCCTCGCCGCCGCGACCGCAGCCTGTCCAATGCTGACGCCTCCATCGTTCGGCGGGACACGCCGATGGGAGAGCACGCGGAAGCCCTCCTCCTCGAGGCGCCTCGAGAGCGCGGCGAGCAGGCGCAGGTTCTGCAGGCAGCCGCCGCTGAGCACGACTGTGCGCGGCTCCGATGCCTCCACGCACGCGCGCGTGAAGACGTCGGCCAGGCCTTCGTGGAAGGCAGCAGCGATCTCGGCTGGCGCGCGACCCGCGGCCAGGTCGTCGTGAACGGCGGCCACGAGCTCCGGGCCGGCGATCACGCCGTCGCGGGTCGCGCAGGCGTAGCCGGTTGCTGCGACGTCGCCTGCGAGCTGCTCGAGCTCGATCGCAGCCTGACCCTCGTAGCTCACGCGCTCGCGCAAGCCGAGTACGGCCGCCACTGCATCGAAGAGCCGACCTGCGCCCGACGAGAGCGGCGCGTTCACCTTGAGGCTCTCGCGCACCCCTGCCCACTCCTCCCAGGGCGGCTTCCGGCCGGTGCGTTCGAGGTAGGCGGCTGCTGCGCGCCACGGCTCGCGGATCGCCGCGTCGCCTCCCGGTAGCGGCACCGGCTCGAGATGGGCCAGCCGTTCGAACGACTCGAGGTCGCAGTGCAGGAGCTCGCCGCCCCAGAGCGTCCCGTCGCTTCCCAGCCCGGTGCCGTCGAGCACGATCGCGAGCGCCGCGGCTGTCTCCCCGTGCTCCGCGAGACAGGCCGCCGCGTGAGCGTGATGGTGTTGCACCGAGACGAGCGGCAGGCCCTGCTCGTGCGCCCAGCGAGTCGAGAGGTAGTCGGGATGCAGGTCGCACGCGACCGCAGCAGGCTCGATCCCCAGCATGTCGAGGTAGAGCCGGAGGTCGGTCCGGAACGCGGTGTAGGCGGCCGCAGTGACGAGATCGCCGAGATGCGGGGAGAGGTGGGCGTCCGCGCCGCGCACGACGCAGAACGTGCTCTTCAGCTCCGCGCCGACGGCGACGAGCGGGCGTGGAGAAGTGACAGGCAACCGCGTTGCCCCCGGGGTGGAGCCACGCGAGCGCCGCAGCGGGAAGCGCGCACGAACGACGGAGTCCTCACAGCGGCGATGGATCACGCGGTCGTGCGCCAGCACGAGATCGGCGACGCCCGCGAGGCGCGTCCGGGCGTCGTCGTCGTCGGTTGCGATCGGCTCGTCGCTGAGATTGCCGCTCGTCATCACGAGCGGCACGCCCGCGTCGTGGCACAGGAGGTGATGGAGCGGCGTGTACGGGAGCACGAGCCCGAGCCACGGCGAGCCGGGTGCGACCGCCTCGGCCACCGCCGCGTCTGCGCGCCGCCGGACGAGGACAATCGGCCGCTCGGGTGAGTGGAGCAGAGCGTGCTCGTCCGGGAGCACATCCGCGAGCTCGGCGGGGCGCGTCGTCATCACGGCGAGCGGCTTCTCCTCGCGGTGCTTGCGTGCTCGCAACCTGGCCACGGCTGCCTCGTCGTCGGCGCGGCATGCTAGGTGATAGCCGCCGAGCCCCTTGACGGCGACGACGAGGCCCTCGGTGAGCGCCGACACTGCCTCCTCGAGCGGGATCGAGAGCTGCGGTCCGCAGGCGGGACAGGCGATCGGCTCGGCGTGGAAGCGCCGGTCCGACGGGTCGTCGTACTCGCGGCGGCAGTCTCCGCAGAGCGGGAACGACGCCATCGTCGTCCGCGGCCGGTCGTAGGGCACCGAGACGACGATCGTGAAGCGTGGGCCGCAATTCGTGCAGTTGACGAACGGGTAGCGATACCGGCGATCGGTCGGGTCGAAGAGCTCGCGGAGGCAGTCGGCGCACGTGGCGATGTCGGGGGGGACGAGTGCGGTGCCGCTCGTCGCCGCGCTCTCGCGGATCGTGAAGCTTCCCTCGCCAGAGGGAGGAGCGGGCTCCCACGTCACCGAGTCGATGCGTGCGAGCGGCGGGGCCTCCGAGAGCAATGAGGTGAGGAACGCCTCCAGCTCAGAGTCGTCACCCTCGATCTCGACCACGACACCGGCGCCGTCGTTGAGCACGAAGCCGCCGAGCGAGCGCCCGGTCGCAAGGCGGTGGACGAAGGGGCGAAACCCGACCCCCTGCACGATGCCGCGCACCCGGACGCGGCGCCGTGCGCGCTGCGCCGTGTCGGTCATGCCGAGAGCGTGCCGCGCGACGCCGTCTCACGCAACGGTGAGCTGCGTGGCATTCCTACGGGAAACCCGTAGTCCACGCTCGCGGGGATGCCGATGCCGGGCAACAGACGATCAGGGAAGCTACGGGAGACCACCGTTGACACACGCCTTCACCAGCGACGCCACACCGCTCGTGATCGAGCCGGACGGGCTCGGCCGGCTCGTCGACGTGCTGCGCGAACTGGGCTACCGCGTCGTTGGCCCGACGGTCCGCGACGGCGCGATCGTGCTCGACGAGATCGAGTCGGCGAAGGCTCTGCCGTGGGGCATGGGCGCCGAGCAGGAGGCGGCGACGTACCGGCTCGCTCCGCGTGACGACGGTGCCGCCTTCGGCTGGGCGGTCGGCCCGCACTCGTGGAAGGGCGAGCTGCTTCCGTCGCGGGTCCGGCTGTGGCGCGCACGACGAGACGGCGACGGCCTGCCCATCGTCGAGGAGGAGCCGACACCCGAGCGCCCGCTCGCGCTGCTCGGCGTTCGTCCGTGCGACCTCCAGGCGATCGCGATCCAGGACCGTGTCCTGCTCGGCGGCGCGTACATCGATCGCGACTACGAGGCCCGCCGCGACGGCGCTCTCGTGATCGCCGTCAACTGTGGCGTGCCCGGGGGGACGTGCTTCTGCTCCTCGATGGGGACGGGGCCGCGCGCCGGCGGCGGGTACGACCTGGCCCTGACGGAGATCAGCGACGGGGGACACCGGTTCCTCGTCGAGGTCGGCAGCCCGGCGGGCGCTGACGTGGCGGCCGCGCTGGGCTCGACGGCGGCGGCCGAGACCGATCTCGAAGCGGCCGCGGCAGTGACGGTGGCCGCAGAGGAGCAGATGGGCCGGCGCCTCGAGGCGGCCGACCTACCGCTCCTGCTCGCCCGGAACCTCGAGCACCCGCGCTTCGACGACGTCGCCGAGCGCTGCCTCACCTGCGCGAACTGCACGCTCGCGTGCCCGACGTGCTTCTGCACGTCCGTCGAGGACGTCAACGACCTCGTCGACGGCTCGGCGGAGCGCTGGCGCAGCTGGGACTCGTGCTTCTCGATCGACTATTCCCACATCCACGGCGGCAGCGTTCGGCGCACCCCACGCGCGCGGTATCGCCAGTGGCTCACGCACAAGTTCGGCACGTGGGTCGAGCAGTTCGGCACGTCCGGCTGCGTCGGCTGCGGGCGGTGCATCACGTGGTGCCCCGTCGGCATCGACGTCACGGAAGAGCTCGCTGCGATCCGGGCGACCGACGGGGAGGTGCAGCATGCAGACGCTTGACGACTTGCTCGCCGAGAGCCCGGTGTTCGCGGGCCTCCGGCCCGCACACCTCGCGCTGATCGCGGGCTGCGGACGGAACAGGGTGTACGAGGCCGGCGACGTGCTCTTCAGGGAAGGCGACCCGGCCGAGACGTTCTACCTGCTCAGGCGCGGGCGGGTGATGCTCTCCACCCACGTTCCGGCGCGGGGTGACATCGCGATCGAGACGATCGAGCCCGGCGACGTGCTCGGCTGGTCGTGGCTGCACGCGCCGCACCGCTGGCACTTCGATGCAGTTGCCAGCGAGGACTGCGGCGCCGTCGTCTTCGACGGTGTGTGCCTGCGTGGCAAGTGCGACGACGACCACGAGCTCGGCTACGCGCTGCTCAACCGCTTCGCCCAGGTGATGATCGACCGCCTTCAGCACACGCGCTTGCGACTCCTCGACGTCTATGGCAGCACCGAGCACAGCTGAAGCGCCCGCTCGCGGCGCGATGACCCCGGTTCCGTACCGGGTCGTCTCACGCCGGGAGGAGACCCGCGACACCGTGACGCTCGAGCTCGAGCCGCTCGCCGACCACGTCGTGCCGCGCCCCGGGCAGTTCGCGATGCTCTACGCCTTCGGCGTGGGGGAGATCCCCGTGTCGACGAGCGGAGACACGGCACGTGACGGTCCGCTGATCCACACGATCCGCGGTGTCGGAGCGGTTTCCCGCGCGCTCGCCGGGAGCGCTCCCGGCGACGTGATCGGCGTCCGTGGCCCCTTCGGCACCGTGTGGCCGGTCGACGAGGCCGAAGGCGGCGACCTCGTCCTCGTCGCCGGCGGCATCGGGCTCGCGCCGCTGCGTCCCGCGATCTACCACGCGCTCGCGCACCGCGAGCGCTTCGGCGCGGTTTGTCTGCTCGTCGGGGCGCGCGCCCCCGGCGAGCTGCTCTTCACGGCCGAGCTCGAGGAGTGGCGCGGGCGTCTTGACCTCGACGTAGACGTGACCGTGGACGGTGCTCCCGGCAACTGGCGCGGACGTGTCGGTCTCGTCACGAAGCTCGTTCCAGGCGCGCCCTTCGACCCTGATCGCGCGCTCGCGCTCGTCTGCGGGCCCGAGGTGATGATGAGCTTCGTGGCGCGGGCACTTCTCGAGCGCGGTCTCGGACGCGACCGCATCCACGTCTCGCTGGAGCGAAACATGCGCTGCGCCGTCGGTCACTGCGGGCACTGCCAGCTCGGGCCGAACCTGATCTGCCGCGACGGCGCGGTCTTCCGCTACGACGACGTCGAGCAGCTGATGGCGGTGCGTGAGCTGTGAGCGCAGCGGCGAAGCCCACACTCGCAGTCTGGAAGTTCTCGTCGTGCGACGGCTGCCAGCTCTCGCTGCTCGACTGCGAAGACGAGCTGCTGGCGATTGCGGAGGGGATCCAGATCGCGTACTTCCCCGAGGCCACGAGCGCCGAGCTTGCCGGCCCGTACGACATCTCGCTCGTGGAGGGCTCGGTGACGACGGCACACGATGCGGAGCGGATCGTCGAGATCCGCGAGCAGTCGGGGCTGCTCGTCACGATCGGGGCGTGCGCCACCTCGGGGGGCATCCAGGCGCTGCGCAACTTCGCCGACGTCCGCGAGTGGATCCCCCTCGTCTATGCGAGTCCGGAGTACATCTCCACGCTCGCGACGTCGACGCCGATCGCCGACCACGTACCCGTCGACCTCGAGCTACGAGGCTGCCCGATCTCGAAGATGCAGCTCGTGGAGACGGTGGCCGCTCTGATCCACGGTCGGAAGCCCCGGCTCCCGTCGACGAGCGTGTGCATCGAGTGCAAGGCACGCGGCACGACATGCGTGATGGTCGCCCACGGGACACCGTGCCTCGGCCCGGTCACACAGTCCGGCTGCGGCGCCATCTGTCCCGCGTACAACAGAGGGTGCTACGGGTGCTTCGGTCCGATGGAGTCGCCGAACATGACGGCCCTCGCAGCCCAGTGGCGCGCTCTCGGTGTCAACGACGTCGGGCTCGTTCACGCACTGCGAACCTTCAACGCCAACGCAGACGCATTCAGGGAGGCGAGCCTCGGACATGAGCGAGCCTGAGACACGTGAGATCCGCACCGACTACCTCGCGCGCGTCGAGGGCGAGGGAGCGATGCTGATCCGCCTGCGCGGCGACGAGCTCGAGGAGGTTCAGTTCAAGATCTTCGAGCCACCGCGCTTCTTCGAGGCCCTCCTTCGCGGGCGGCAGTTCACGGAGGCGCCCGACATCACGGCGCGGATCTGCGGCATCTGCCCGATCGCGTACATCGCGAGCTCGTGCAACGCGATGGAGGCGGTGTGCGGCGTCGAGCTGCCGGACGGGCTGCGCTCGCTGCGCCGGCTCGTGTACTGCGGCGAGTGGATCGAGAGCCACGTGTTGCACACGGCAATGCTCCACGCGCCCGACTTCCTCGGCTACGACGGCGCGGTCGAGCTGGCCCGCGACCGGCGCGATCTCGTCGAGCTCGCTCTGCGCCTGAAGAAGGCCGGCAACGAGCTGATGCGGGTCGTGGGCGGGCGCGAGGTGCACCCCATCAACCTGCGCGTCGGGGGGATGTACCGGTCGCCGACCGTGACAGAGCTTCGCGCGCTCGTGCCCGAGCTCGAGTGGGCCCGCGATGCGGCCATCGAGTTGACGCGCTGGGTGGCGAGCTTCGACTTCCCCGACTTCGAGCAGGACTACGCCTTCGTCGCCCTGCGGCAGCCCGGCGAGTATGCGATCGAACGTGGGCGCATCCACTCCAGCACGGGGCTCGACATCGACGTCTCCGAGTACGAGGAGCACTTCACCGAGACGCACGTCGAGCGCTCGAACGCCCTGCACTCCACGCTTGCCGGAGTGGGCCCGTACCTCGTGGGACCACTAGCGCGCTATGCTTTGAACAGCGAGCTCCTGTCGCCTCTGGCGCAGGACGTCGCGGCAGAGGTCGGTCTCGGCCCTGTCTGCCGCAACCCATTCCGGTCGATCATCGTCCGCGCGGTGGAGACGGTGTACGCCGCAGACGAGGCACTGCGCCTGATCGCGGCGTACGAGCCTCCCGATCCGCCCGCGGTGGAGGTGCTGCCGCGCGCGGGCACGGGGCACGGCTGCACCGAGGCGCCGCGCGGCATCTGCTGGCATCGCTACGAGATCGACGACGAGGGTGCGATCCTCGACGCGAAGATCGTGCCGCCCACGTCGCAGAACCAGAAGACGATCGAGGAGGACCTCGTCGACGTCGTCCGGCAGTCGCTCCATCTTCCCGACGACGAGCTGGCGCACCGCTGTGAGCAGACGATCCGCAACTACGACCCGTGCATCTCCTGCGCCACGCACTTCCTGAAGCTCGAGATCGAGCGCGTGTGAGCTCCGCAGTCACCTGCCTCGGGCATCGCGACCGCGGTGACGACGCTGTCGGCCCGCTCGTCGCCGACCGCCTCAGGGACCGCGGGGTTGCGGTGCTCGACTGCCACGAGGAGCCGACGAGGCTGCTGGATGCGATGGGCGGGCTCGACCTGCTCGTCGTCGTCGACGCCGTGCGTTCGGGTGCCTCTCCCGGGACGCTCCTACGGATCGAGGCGCGGCATGAGCCACTGCCAGCCGACCTGGGTCTCGCCTCGACGCACGCCTTCGGAATCGCGGAGACGCTCGAGCTGGCACGAGCGCTCGGTCGCGCCCCCGCGCGCGTTGTGGTGCACGGAGTGGCCGGGGAGCGGTTCGGCATGGGCGACGCGCCCACACCCGCGGTGGTCGCCGCGCTCGATCCGCTGGTCGAGCGGGTCGTGACCGACCTCGGGCAGGGTTGATGCACGAGCAGGCGCTGCTTCGCGACCTGATGGAGAAGATCCTCGCCGTGGCGGAGGGGGGCCGCGTCGTTCGCATCCGTGTCTGGTTGGGTGCTCTTTCGCACTTCACACCCGAGCACTTCCGCGAGCACTTCGTCGACGTTGCGCGCGGGACACCCGCCGAAGGCGCGGTCGTCGAGGCAACCCTCGACGCCGATCTCGCCGACCCACGGGCCACTGGTGTCGTGCTCGAGAGCGTCGAGGTCGCGACGACGTAGTCTCCGACCCGTGGCGTTCGAGCTGACGACCGACACGGCTGCCGCGTGGCTGTCACGGCACGGGCTGCTGCCGGACGGGGAGGATGTGTACGCGGAGGAGCTGGCGGGCGGTGTCTCGGCCACGGTGGTCGCGGTCACCGGGCCGGGGGTCGCGATCGTCGTGAAACAGGCCCTGCCACGGCTGCGGGTTGCCGACGAATGGCTGGCGAAGCCGGAACGTGCCGCGACCGAGGTCGAGGCGATGCGCCTCTGCTCGGCACTCACGCCCGGCGCCGTCCCCCGTGTGCTCGCCGCCGACGCCGACGACCACGTGCTCGCCATGGAGCTCGTCGAGAGCGGCGCGAACTGGCAGTCCGAGGTGGGGGAAAGCCGTGTTCACGCCGAGGTCGGCGGGTGGGCGGGCGACGTTCTTGGCCGCTGGCACTCAGCGACGGCCGCCGATCCGAGCATCGCCGCCCGTTTTCCCGATTTCGAGGCGTTCGAGCAGCTCCGCCTGCGCCCGTTCCACGAGACGGTGATGGAGCGACGTCCCGAGCTGGCGGAGCGCATCGCACCCTACGTTCGCGAGCTCCGTGGGACACGGCGTTGCCTCGTCCACGGGGACTTCGCGATGAAGAACATCCTCGTCGGGCCGGACCGCAGGACCGTGCTCGACTTCGAGGTCGCCCACACCGGCAACCCCGTCTTCGACATCGCTTTCTTTCTCTCGTTCGCCGTGCTCTCGGCCGTGCGCTGGCCGTCGCTCGCTCTCTCGCTGCACGAGCTCAGCGACGGGTTCCTCGCTGCCTACGCGGACGTGGCTGGTGAGGGCTTCGCGGGGGATCGGGCCTCGGTCACCGGTCACACCGCCTGCCTCGTGCTGTCGCGCACCGACGGCAAGAGCCCGGCGTTGTTCTTCGACGATCGCTCGCACGCGACGGCACGCGGCGTCGGCGAGCATTTGCTCGCCGGGCCCGAGCTCGGGTTGTGGTCATGGCTCTGAGGATCGCTTCCGTCCTCGGCTTCGAGGCGCTCGACTCGCGAGGGACACCGACCGTCGCGTGTGTCGTGCGGCTGGAGGGCGGCGCCGAGGCCGTCGCCCATGTTCCGGCGGGCGCCTCCACGGGCACGCACGAGGCGCACGAGCGCCGCGACGGGGGGACGCGCTACGGGGGGCGCGGCGTGCGCGAGGCGGTGGCGGGTCTCAACGGCGAGATCGCAGCGGCGCTGCGCGGGGAGGACGCTGACGACCAGGCAGCGCTCGACGAGTTGCTCGTCGGGCTCGACGGCACGGCCGACCTCTCGCGGCTCGGCGGCAACGCCGTGCTCGCGGCCTCACTCGGGTGTGCGCTCGCAACTGCTGCCGGTCGCGGCGCTCCACTCTGGCGCATGCTCGCGCCGGACGACCCCCCGCTGCTCCCGCTGCCCATGGTCAACGTGCTTTCCGGTGGTGCGCATGCCGGAGGTCTCGTGGACATCCAGGACGTGCTCGTGGTCCCGGTCGGCGCGGCGACGTTCGCCGAGGCGATCGAGTGGGCGTGGCGGGTGCGCGCTGGGACCGCCGAGGAGCTGCGCGCGCGGGGACAGGACACGGTGCTCGTCGCCGACGAGGGTGGGCTGGCGGCGCCGCTCGCGACGAACCGCGAGGCGATCGAGGTCGTGCTGCGTGGGATCGAGCGGGCCGGTCTTGTGCCCGGCGACGAGGCGGCGCTTGCGCTCGACATCGCCGCCACGCAGCTGCTCGCCGCCGACGGCCGGTACCACCTGCGCTCTGAAGCGCGCGTGGTGACGGCGACCGAGGTCGTGGGCGAGCTCGTGGACTGGTGCGACGCGTACCCGATCGTGTCGGTGGAGGATCCGCTTGCGGAGGACGATCCGCTCTGGCCCGAGGCGACGAAGGCGCTCGCCGGGCGGCAGGTGCTGGGAGACGATCTCTTCGTCACGTCGCCGGAGCGCTTTGCCGTCGGGTGCGCGACGGGCATCGCAAACGCCGTGCTCGTGAAGCCGAACCAGTGCGGCACGCTCAGCCGAGCTCGTGAGGTCGTCGAGTCGGCGCGCGCGGCGGGCTACGCAACCGTCGTGTCTGCGAGGTCGGGCGACACGGAGGACGCATGGCTCGCCGACCTGGCGGTCGGCTGGCGAACCGGCCAGATCAAGGTCGGCTCGACCGCCCGCTCGGAGCGAACGGCGAAGTGGAACCGACTGCTTCGCGTCGAGGCCGAGCACCGCGACTCCGTGTTCGCCGGGCGATCGCAGCTCGCAGGTCGCTAGCGCGGCGGCCCAGTCGCAACAGGTGCCCGGACTGCCCCGTGCCTACGAGACCCCGTGATCGCGGCCGCCGAGCAGGCTGCGGGCGCGCCAGCGCTGAGCCGGGACGTCAGCGCTCTCCATCGGCGGGCGCGCGTATTCGGGGTGACCGCGCCACCAGCGCACGTAGGCCTTCGTGAGCGGCCCCGCCGAGATGCCGTGCGCGAAGATCGAGAGCAGGATCGTCACCGACGCGGTCGCGACGATCGTGTCGGTGCCGTCGAGGTTGGCCTCCTCCGCGAGCAGGAAAGCGAAGACCAGTGAGGCGAGCCCGCGCGGGCCGAACCAGCCGACGAAGCCGATGCTCTGGCGCTGCGCGCCGGACGCGATCAGCGAGACGGCGACCGGCAGCATGCGGAGCACCGTGAGGCTGAGCACGGCGTAGACGACGATCATCCATGTGACGTTGTCGAGCTGCGGGCCGATCAACACCGCACCGAAGACGAGCAGCGTGATCCCGTTGAGCAGGCCGCCGGCCTCCTCGAGGAAGAGCGTCACCTCGTGCTCCCGCGGGCACACGGTGCCGAAGACGAGCCCGCCCACGAACGCTGCGATGAAACCGCTGCCGTTCAGTGGCAGGGCGAGCCCGTACGCGAACGCGGCGGAGCCGAGCGAGATCGCCTGCAGCCAGGCCGGGGCGATCGTGGCATGCGCGCGACCGGCGCGGACGAGCAGCGCGCCGACGAATCCCGCGACGATACCCGCGAGCACGCCGAACCCGATCTCCTCGGTCAGCAGGTGGGCGGCGCCTCCCGCGGAGAGCGACCCTTCCTCGGTCGCGGCGATCGCGATCGCGATCGAGATCAGCGGCACGCAGAGCCCGTCGTTGAGCCCGCTCTCGATGTTCAACCCCTGGCGCACGCGCGACGGGAGGCGCTCGTCGGTGACGACGGCCTGCCCGAGCGCAGCGTCGGTCGGTGCGAGCACGACGGCGAGCACGAGTGCCTCGGCGGCCGTGAGCCCGGGGACGATGCCGACGGCAGCGACGGTCCCGAGCAGGATCGTGAGCGGTAGACCGATCGCCAGCAGACGCAAGGGCATCGCGTACTCGCGTCGCAGCGCCTTCAAGTCGATGCGCGAGGCGTCGGAGAACAGCACGAGTGCGAGCGTCGCCTCGGCGAGCAGGCGAACATCTGCGCCGGTGTTGCTGAGCTTCAACCAGCCGATGGCGTCTGCTCCCAGCACGAAGCCCGCGGCGACGAAGAACATCGCTGCAGAGACGTTCCACCTGGTCAGGCGGGCGCTCGCCGCGGCGTAGACGAGGATCACCGCGGCGCCGACCGCAAGCGCCCAGCTGCTCACGGCGACGACCGTCTGGAGTGGCTCACGCGGCGGCGATCAGTAGCGAACGGACGAGGTCTTGGCCCAGCGGGAGCCGTACGTGCCGAGGTCGAGCGCCACCCCGACGGCGACGACGAGCCACTCGGCTCCGGTGACACCGGTGCTCGACCAGACGAGGACGTAGAAGAGCGTCGTCCACGGCAGGATCAGGAGGCCGAGCAGCGGCGCGACCCACGAGTCGAAGGCGAGCTCGACGCGGTTGCCGAAAACCCACACGAGCGCGAGCACGAGCCGTGCGCCGAGACCCGACGCGAGCAAGAGGAAGCAACACACGGGCCGATTCTCCGTGTGGGACCGCGTCTCCGTCAAGGTCGAACGGGTTGATCGGGACGTGGCGTCACGCTTCGTGAGGTCGGTGCTCGCGTGCCAGCGACGTCAGCACCCCACGCCCGCCTTGCTCGGAGCCGAGAGAATGACGGAAGTGACCGCGCTCGATCCGACGACTCCGCCGACCGGCCCGCTGACCGGGATCCGCGTGCTCGACCTGACCTCGGTCATCCTCGGGCCCTACGCGACGCAGATCCTCGGCGACTACGGAGCCGACGTGATCAAGGTCGAGCCGCCGGCGGGCGACAACATGCGCTCCGCAGGCCCGTTCCGCCAGCCCGGGATGGGTCATATCTTCATCCAGCTGAACCGCAACAAGCGGAGCATCGTGCTCGACCTCAAGCACCCGCGCGGTCACGAAGCGCTGCTCCGGCTCGTCGAGCGCGCAGACGTGCTCGTGCACAACCTGCGGCCGCAGGCGATGGGGCGGCTGGGGCTCGGCTACGAGGATGTCCGCACGGTCAACCCGCAGATCGTCTACGTGGGGGCGTACGGCTTCCGCGCCGACGGGCCCTACGGGGCCAAGGCAGCCTACGACGACGTCATCCAGGGCCTGATCGCCTTGCCGTGGATCCTCGGCGAGGCAACCGGTGGTCGGCCGCGCTACGTCCCGTCCACGATCTGCGACCGTGTCACCGGTCTGAACGCGGTGAACGCCGTGCTCGCTGCCCTGCTGCATCGCGAGCGGACCGGCAAGGGGCAGGCAGTCGAGGTGACGATGTTCGAGGCGCTCACGGAGTTCGTGCTCGGCGACCACATGGGTGGCGAGACCTGGTCGCCGGCGGTGGGGCCGATGGGCTATCCGCGGCTGCTCGCGCCGGACCGGAACCCGATGCGGACGAAGGACGGCTACCTGGCCATGATCGTCTACAACGATCGGCAGTGGCGGAGCTTTCTCGCGGCGATCGGCCGCCCGGAGTTGCTTGCCGACGATCAGCGCTTCACGACGCTCGAAAGCCGGTCGCGTCATGTGGCGGACGTCTATCACTGGCTGGCCGAGGAGGTCGCAACGCGGACGACGGCCGAGTGGCTCGAGCTGCTCGATGTAGCCGACGTGCCCGCGATGCCGATCCACTCGCTCGAGTCGCTGCTCCACGACCCGCACCTCGACGAGACCGGGTTCTTCCGGCTCGTCGACCATCCCACGGAGGGCGAGATCCGGATGATGGAGGTGCCGAGCCGATGGTCGGCCACACAGCCGTCGCTCCGCCGGCACGCACCGCTGCTCGGTGAGCACAGCGCCGAGGTGCTGGGCGGGGCCGGCTACACGCCCGACGAGATCGAGCAGATGGCAGCGGAGGGCGTCACGGTTGTGCCCTCTGGCCCCTCATGACGCGAACGAGGCTCCGTCCCCACCCACACTGACGCGTGTTTGGGGACGGGGCCCCGTCCGTCTCCGAGGCTGTCGCCCTCGCTACGCGGCGAGTGCCTTGGCCTTCATCTGGTCGAACTCGGTCTGCGTGATCGCACCCGAGTCGAGCAGCTGCTTCGCCTTCTCGATCTCGGCGGCAGCGCCACCGGACACCGAGCGGATGTACTCATCCGTCGCGCTCTTCTGCGCCTGCATCTGCTCGATGTTCCGATCCGCCATCCCGTCATGGTTGACGATCAGGTAGATGAAGACGCCGAGGAACGGCAGGGCGATCACGAAGATCAGCCAGAGCACCTTCGAGAATCCCGACGTGTCCTTGCGGCGGAACACGTCCGCGAAGATCGTGATCAGGAGCCAGAACCAGATGACCCAGGCGAAGATCACCAGCATGGTCCAGAGGACGTCGAGGAACGGATAGTCGGCTCCGACGAACACACATCTCCCTTCGTTGTATTTCGTCTTGTCACGCCCGACACGTGCCGGGCGACGTCGAATCCTACGGCATTGGCGTGGAGAGGCCCGCCCCTTGCTGCGCGTTCACGTCTTTCGGCGGCTCGAGGTCAGTCGCCGTGGCACTGCTTGAACTTGCGTCCGCTCCCGCACGTGCACGCGGAGTTCCGGCCGCGGTCTCGATCGGCGGCTGCGACGAGGCCGACGATCTCGGAGGGCGCTCTGCCCTGTCGGAGGAGGTCGGACATCGTCTCCATCGCCGGGCGCACATGGTGGAAGAACACCTTGAAACCGGGGCAGAGGTAGTTCAAGCCGGGATCGCCCTCGGGCGTGCGGACGAAGCGATCCTTCGGGCACCCGCCGTGGCAGGCGAAGCGGACGTCGCAGTCGAGGCAGAACTGCGGCAGAGTGTCGCGCTTGTCGCGTCCGAACCGCTCCTGCTCGGGTGACGCGACGAGATCCAGCATGTGCTGCTCGGCGATGTTGCCGAGGCGGTAGCGCGGCTCGACGAAGTGGTCGCAGGAGTAGAGATCGCCGGTGTGCTCCAGCGCCAGCGCGAGACCGCACGTCTCGGAGTGCACGCACAGACCGGGCGGCTCGCCCACCCAGTTGGCGAGCGCCACGTCGAACATCTGCACGAACACCTCGCCGACATCGTGGCGCACCCATTCCTCGAACACGTCGACGAGGAAGCGGCCGTACTGCTCCCCGCCGACAGAGCGGTCGGTCACGTACTCGCCCTCCTGCGTATAGAGGGGCCGATCGCGCCACGACGACCAGGGGGCTGCGCGGTCGAGTGCCGGGTCCGAGACCCGTTCGATGATGGGGATGAACTGGAGGTACCTGGCACCGAGCTCGTCGCGGAAGAACCGGTACGTGTCGCGACCGCGGTCGCCGCTCAGGTCGTGCACGGTGCACAGGACGTTGAGCTCGACGCCGCCGTCGGCCAGCGTGCGCCAACCGCGTACGACGCCGTCGAAGCTGCCCTTGCCACCCTTGTCCACGCGGTAGCCGTCGTGGATCTCGCGCGGGCCGTCGAGCGACACGCCGACGAGGAAGTCGTGCTCGCTGAAGAATGCCGCCCACTCCTCGTCGATTCGCGTGGCGTTCGTCTGGATCGTGTGCGCCGCCCGTTGACCGGGGCGGAGCCGGCTCCTCACGATCTCGATCGAGCGCCGGAAGAAGTCGAGGCCCATCAGCGTCGGCTCGCCTCCCTGCCAGGCGATCGTCACCTCCGGCGCGCCTGCGTGCGCCTCGATCAGCTGGCCGAGATATCTCTCCAGCATCTCGTCCGACATGCGGAAGCTCGAGCCGGGGTACAGCTCCTCCTTGGAGAGGAAGAAGCAGTACGCGCAGTCGAGGTTGCAGATCGCCCCCGTCGGCTTCGCGAGGAGGTGGAACGAGGCGGGCATGCGGCGAGCCGGTGCCGTTTCGGGTGCGGTCGTCACGTCGCTCACCCCGTCGAGGCTACTCGACGGGCACCGAGCCGACGCATGTCAGAGCGTCGACTCGAGCGCCGCCAACTTGGCCCGTAGCGCGGTGCAGTGTCGCTCTGCGATCGACGAAAGGAATCCGCGCGCCCGCGACTGATCCGACCCGCGAAGCCGGTGCCGGCGCCCAGGAAGACTGCGGCGCCGGGGGGATCGCTCGCGACGATCTGCCCCGGCGCCGCTGGTGAATCAGAGTCCGAGAATCTGCTTCTTCTTCGCGTCGAACTCCTCGTCGGTCAGGATCCCCTGCGCCTTCAACTGAGCGAGCTGCTCGAGCTCCGCCATGTACTCGGGCTCGGCGGGCTCGGCAGGCGCCGCTGGTGCGGGCGGTGGCGCGGCGTAGGCCGCCTCCTGTTGCTCGGCTGCCTCATTGGCGTACTTCTTCTGCTGCCGGTTGCTGACCGCCCCTGCGGTCCCTGCGACGACCGCCGTGGTGGCGGCGACGCGAACCAGCCCTGGACCTCGTCTTCTCATCATCGGTCGACCCTCTACTTCCTAGGCCTGAGCCTCTTCGAGCGCCCACTCGCGGGCGGCTTGGACGATGTCGTGTGGGATCCGCTCGAACGCGAGCAACTGACCGCCTGCATCGCGGATCGCCTGGGCGGTCTTTCGTGCCCACACGTTTTCCCACACGAGGAGCGCTGCCGAAGAGTTGGGCTCGAGGCTGTCGGCTGCCCCCATCAGATCGTCTTCGTTGAAGAGGCCGCCGACCTCGATGCCCAGCTTGTCGAACGCGGCTTGTACGTCGGGTGCGAGCTCCGTCAGCTCGAGCGCAACGACGTCTTCGTCTGCGCTCTTCGCGACGAACGCGAGATCGATGATGCGGATCGTTCCGGAATCGACCAACTCCTCCAGTGCGGGGACGATGTCGCCCTTGAAGTCGTTCCCGGGGAACGCCACGATCATGTAGTCGACCGGGCCAACCTCCATCTGCCGTCTCCTTCGTCGGATGCGTGTTCCGGCGGCCACGCCTGAAGGCGCGATCCACCGACCGACGCGCACTCTAGCTCGCCGCGTCTTCCTGGGCGAGAGTGGTGCGCGGCGGGCTGAGCGCAGCCAGCGCGGTCGCTCCGGTCGTCTTGCGACGGGGTCTCGCGGGCCGTAGGGTGCTCCCGTGCCGGCGGTCCTCGCACATGTGGCGTTGTTGCTCATCGCACCCGCTCCGGCCTGAGCGTGGCCGGCAACCCGAGCCACCGGTCGACGCTGGACGCCGTCGGCCGCGATCTTCGTGCTCCGCGAGCAGCCGGGGTCGCGGGCATCGCCTTCGCGTTGCTCTTCACGGCCTCGCTCCTGCTCCTGCAACGCGCCCCTGCTCTCGGCAGCACGGCCGAGGAGGTCGAGGCGTGGTATCTCGGCGACAGCGCCCGTCACCTCGCGCTCGTCGGCCTGTACCTCGCGCCGTTCTCCGGTATTGCGTTCCTCTGGTTCATCGCCGTGATCCGACACCGGGTCGGCGACCAGGAGGATCGATTCTTCTCGACGGTCTTCACCGGCAGCGGCCTGCTCTTCGTCGCCATGCTGTTCGCCGCCGCAGCCGCGGCCGGGGCGCCGCTCGCGGCAGTGCGGTTCCAGGACGCTCCCGCGCCGAGCCCCGATGTCGCCGTGCTGTCCCGAGCGCTCGCCTACACGCTGCTGTACGTGTACGCCGCCCGGGTTGCCGCCGTCTTCATGGTCGTCGTGTCGACCGTCGGCCGACGGACGCGGACGATTCCGCCCTGGCTCGTCGTCGCGGGGTATGCGATCGCCCTCGTGCTGCTCCTCAGCGTGTCGTTCTTCAAGCCGGTCGTGTTTCTGTTTCCCGCCTGGGTGGCCACCGTGAGTCTCGTGATCCTCGTCGGCCGCGGGGCTCCGGACGCGTGACGGCGGGGCGCAAGCCGATCCGCTCGGCGTGTAGCGTTGCGAGGCCGTCGATGGGGAGTTGACGGATGCCCTCGAACGAGGAGGATTTGAGGATGGCGTCTCCGCCGCGAGTCGAGCACTTCACGGTCGCCGAGCGTGTGGCGCGGGGGAAGGCGGCCCGGGCCGAGGTGCCGCGCTCGTCGCACGCCACTGGGAGCCGGCGCCGCACCGGCCCGACCCGGTCGAGCTGCTCGAGGAGCAGGCGCAGAGCCGCGTGCCGGAGCTCGTGCCGATCCGCTACGGCCGCATGCTCGTCTCGCCGTTCACGTTCTACCGCGGTGCGGCCTACCTGATGGCGTCCGACCTCGCCGACCGGCTCGCGCACCGGCTTGCACACCCAGCTCTGCGGCGATGCCCACCTCTCCAACTTCGGCGGCTTCGCCGCGCCCGACCGGAGGCTCGTCTTCAGCCTCAACGACTTCGACGAGACGCTTCCCGGCCCGTTCGAGTGGGACGTCAAGCGGCTCGTCGCGAGCTTCGCCGTGGCGGGTCGCGACAGAGGCTTCGACGAGAAGACGCGGCGCGCGATCAACACCGAGGTCGTGCGGTCGTACAGGGCGGCGATCGCCCAGTTCGCGGCGATGCGCAATCTCGATGTCTGGTACGCGCGCGTCGACATCGACGACCTCGTCGCCCGATTCGCGTCCGAGGTGAGCTCCAAGCAGCTCAAGCGATTCGAGAAGAACATGGCGAAGACCCGGGCGAAGGACAGCCTCAGGGCGTTCGGCAAGCTCAGCCACTTCGTCGACGGCGAGCCGAGGATCGTCGAGCGACCCGCCGCTGATCATGCCGTTCGAGGATCTCGTCCCCGAGGCGGAGCTGCATCGCGAGCACGAGCTCATCCGAGGAGTACTCCGCTCGTACCGGCGCACGCTCTCTGGCGATCGGCGCAGGCTGCTCGAGCGCTTTCGGTACGTGCACGCGGCGCGGAAGGTCGTCGGCGTGGGCAGTGTCGGTACGCGCGCCTACATCATGCTGCTGCTCGGGCGCGACGTCGACGACCCGCTGTTCCTGCAGTTCAAGGAGGCGCAGCCGTCGGTGCTCGAGCCGTTCCTCGGCAAGAGCGCCTACGCGAGCGGTGGCCAGCGCGTCGTCGAGGGACAGCGCCTGATGCAGGCGGCGAGCGACATCATGCTCGGGTGGATCCGCGTCGAGGGCTTCGACGGCGTCGAGCGCGACTTCTACATCCGCCAGCTCTGGGACGCGAAGGGATCGGCCGAGGTCGAAGTCGATGGAGCCCGCGGGGCTCACGCGCTACGCGGAGCTCTGTGGGCTCGACGCTCGCCCGTGCTCACGCACGGTCGGGCGACGCGGTCGCGATCTCTGCCTACCTCGGCTCGAGTGACCCGTTCGACCGCGCGCTGGCGGAGTTCGCCGAGGCGTACGCCGACCAGAACGAGCGCGACTACGAGGCGCTGCAGAACGCCGTTGCCGAAGGGCGAGTCGTCGCCGAGACAGGTCTCTGACCAACCCCGACGCGCCGAATCGGCCGGTTGCGAGCGTGGCCGGGTGTCGTCAGACCCGAAACGAGCTCGCGGAGGCCTCGGCCCAGTAGCGCTGCATCCGCTCCGCCGCCGTGCCGTCGAGCAGCGCACCGGGCGAGACGAATGCGTAGATCTCGTCGAACGTGGCGACGTGCGTGGCGTTGATCCGCCTGACGACGTGGCGCGGTTCGAGCTCGCGCGGGTGATCGAGGCCCATCGCGGCGATGAACTCGGCCAGCGCGTGGACCGTGCGCTCGTGGAAGGCGTGGACACGCTCTGCTTTGTTCGGCACGACGAGCGCGCGTTGAAGCCTCGGGTTCTGCGTCGTCACGCCGACCGGGCAGGTGTTCGTGTGGCAGCGCTGGGCCTGGATGCAGCCGATGGCGAACATGAAGCCGCGAGCCGTGTTGCACCAGTCCGCACCGAGAGCGAGCGAGGTCGCCATCGCGGACGCGGTCACCATCTTGCCGCTCGCTCCCAGCCTGATGCTGTCGCGGATGCCCGCGCCGACGAGCGTGTTGTGGACGAGCGCCAGCCCTTCGAGAAGCGGGAACCCCATCGAGTCCGTCAGCTCCTGCGGCGCCGCACGGTTCCTCCCTCCGATCCGTCGACGACGATGAAGTCGGGTTGCACACCGGTCTCGAGCATCGCCTTGACGATGCCCATGAACTCTCGCGGCTCTCCGATGCAGATCTTGAACCCGACCGGTTTGCCGCCGCACAGCTCGCGGAGTTGCGTGATGAACGCCATCATCTCGAGCGGCGTCGAGAACGACCCGTGGGAGGTCGGCGAGTACACGGTCTCGCCGACCGGTACGAGCCGTGCCTCGGCGATCTCCTTGGTGACCTTTGCCCCCGGCAGGACTCCGCCGTGACCGGGCTTCGCACCCTGCGAGACCTTGATCTCGACCATCTTCACCTGTGGCTCGCGCGCGGTCTTGGCGAAGGCGTCGGGGTCGAACGTGCCCGTCGGCGTGCGGCAACCGAAATACCCTGTGCCGATCTGCCAGATCAGGTCGCCGCCACCCGCGCGATGATGGCGGGAGAGGCCGCCCTCGCCGGTGTCGTGTGCGAAGCCGCCTTTCCTGGCGCCGAGATTCATCGCGAGGACGGCCGGCCCGCTCAGAGCACCGAAGCTCATCGCCGAGATGTTCAGCACGGAGAGCGAGTACGGCTGTGCGCACTGGGGCCCGCCCACCGTGACGCGCAGGCTCGCCACCGGATCGACGGCGATGGGGCGGGGTGCGATCGAGTGCTTGAAGTACGTGTACCCCTCGGCGTACACGTCCTGCTCGGTGCCGAACGGCTTCGCGTCCAGCGCCCCCTTGGACCGCTCGTAGACGATCGAGCGCGTATCCCGATCGAACGGCCGGCCGTCGGTGTTGCTCTCGACGAAGTACTGGTGCAGTTCCGGCCCCATGTCCTCGAGCAGGAAGCGCAGGTGCCCGATCACAGGGAAGTTGCGCAGGATGCTGTGCCGCGGCTGCGCGTAGTCGTAGATGCCGAGGGCCGCCAGGGGCACGAAGGCGATCTCGAGCAGCCACCACCAAGGGCTCGCGAGGAGCGCGAGCGGGATCACGAGCAATGCAAGGACGATCATCCCCCACATCACTTTCGTGCCAGTCCTTGCGATCACGGCCAACTCCTCGTCGCTCTACGCTCACTGCACACGCACGTGTCGCCTTGGCGTCCACAGCGGCTGCGGCGCGTCGGTGACCTTCTCGGGCGGCGGCTCCGCGGGAGTCCGGAGCGGCCTTAGCCTAGCCGCGGTCTGGCTGCGGCCCAGCGACCAGCGACCCGCGGGTCGTCAGGCCACGGCACGTCGTGGGGCGGATGCGGCGTCGACGAGCCCGCTGGCGAGCGCGACCGCCTCGCTTCTCGTGATGCGAGCGTCACCGGTGAGGGAGCGCCAGGTGGCGAAGTCGAGGGCATGGTGCAGCGCGGCGACCAGCATGCGCCGCTTGCGGCCGCGTGCTCTTCGGCCGGCGGCGAGGATCTCGACCGCCTCTGCCTGGTAGTTCTGCAGTGGGATCAGCGTCGGCCCGATGGCATCGACGAGCTCGACATCGCGTAGGACGTTGCTGAACATCGGCTCGGTGCGCTCGTAGTACGCGTAGAGCTCGTCCAGTGCTTGCGCCAACCGTCGCTCGGGATCGTCGATGGCGCGCCACGGCTCGAGGTCGGGCCACGGGTGCGCCGTGAAGTAGTGCGTCGAGCAGGCCCGAAACAGATCGGCCTCGGTCGGGAAGTGGCGGTAGACGGTGTGGCGTTGCACACCCGCCTTCTCCGCGACCGCGCTCACCGTGGTGCGAGCCGGCCCGATCGTGCCGTGGAGCTCGACGGCTGCCTCTGTGATCCGCGTCCTCGTCTCTGCCATCTGGTCTGCGCGCTTCTTGAGGCGGTACTCGCGCTTGGGAGAAGTTTCGTAGCTCATGACTGTGCATCCAATATTGACAGATCTTCCGACGTCGCGTATTGTCGATTTCATCGATCAGCGGTGTGCAGTGGAAACCAATGTCCCCCTGGCACCGACACCACCGAGCGAGAGGAGCTCGCATGAGCACCACGTCGACACAGTCCGTCGCCCCGATCGCGTTGCAACCCGGAGAGGGCGACGCCCGCTGGTTCATCGGTGCCCTCGGCACCATCAAGGCCGCGTCCGAGACGACCGACGGCCGCGTCGCAGTGCTGGAGTTCCGCTGGCCGCAGGGCGGCGGATCGCCGCTGCACGTCCACCGCAACGAGGACGAGTGGTTCTACGTCATCGAAGGTGAGCTGACGTTGTGGGTCGGTGGCGACGTGATCGTGGCTCCGGCCGGTTCGTTCGTGTACGGGCCGCGCGACATCCCGCACACCTTCCTCGTCACCTCGACAGAGGCGCGGTTCCTCATGGTCACCGAGCCTGCGCCCTTTGCCGACTTCGTGCGCGCGCTCTCGGTGCCGGCAGAGGCGCTCACGCTGCCGCCGGCATCCGTCGAGCCCCCGAGTCCAGAGCAGATGACGGCTACCGCCGCCGAGTGGGGGATCGAAATCCTTGGCCCGCCCGGCATTCCCGACTGACCCGGCGGACACAGCGCGCGGGCGCCCGCCGACACGGCAGGGCGCCCGAGCGCGAATGTCGCTTACTGCTGGGCCAGCACGCGACGCAGGGCGGCCTCGTCGTCCTCGATCAGGTCGCCGCCGACGTCCAAGGTCACGGAGTGGATCGCTGCCCGTGAACGCGAACGGCGAGTCGTAGACGTCCGCGAGGACGGGTGCGCCGGAGTCGTAGCCGCACGAGAGCCCTTCCAGCTCGTAGAAGATCGGCGTCGTGTGGGGCACGTCGCGATCGCCGACGAGCGTGCCGTCGACGTAGAGCTGGAATCGCCCGGGCGCACCCTTGCCCGACGGGATGTCGGGCGGGCCGGTGGGCTCGAACTCGAACCGAAGCGCGTGCCGACCCTCCGGCATCGCCTCGGCGGACTCCACGTCGAAGAAGTCCCGTGCCACGTAGTTGAGCGTGTAGTGGAGCTTGTCGTCCTTCACGTAGAACGCGAAGCCTCCGGCAGCACCGCCCTGCGCCAGCAGCACGCCCTCGGCGCCGCCCTCGGGAATCGTCACGTCGGCCTCGATACTGTGTGGGCGGTTGTTCGTCTTCGGCGTCGCCGGCTGCGGGATCGCGGACAGGCCCGGGGTAGTACGTGAACCGCGTCCTCGGGCGTGACGTCTGCGGGCGCTCGACGACGAGCCGGGAACGTACGTCGCCGTCGATCGGCAGCACCTTGTACTTGCCGGCCTCGACCCACCACAGCGCGACGAGCTCGCGCAGCTTCTCGGGATGCTCGGCTGCGACGTTTCGCGACTCGGTCGGGTCGTCGGTGATCTCGTACAGCTCCCAGCCCTCGCGTCTCGAGCTCGTCGAGCACCTCCGGTGTGATCGGCGAGCCGAACTGCCGTCCCTTCGTGGCGGCGGTCGTGAAGTCGATGCCCGGCCACGGGCAGACCGCCCGCCAGCCGTCGTGGTCGATCGCGCGATGTCCGAACATCTCGAAGTACTGCGTGGTGTGCGCGGTCGGCGCGGACGGGTCGGCGAACGAGGGGCCGAACGACACGCCCTCGAGCGGGGTCTGTGCGACGCCTCGGATCGCGGCCGGCGGCTCGATGCCGAGCGCATCGAGGACGGTCGGGCACCATGTCGATCGCGTGCGCGTACTGCTCGCGCACCTCTCCGCGCGTGCCCATTCCCTTCGGCCAGGCGACGACGAAGGGGTCGGTCGATCCGCCCCGGTAGGTCTCCCGCTTCCAGCGGCGGAACGGGGTGTCGCCAGCCCAGGCCCAGCCCCACGGGTAGTGGTTGTACGAGCGCGCTGTCGCCGAGCGTGTCGATCTGCGCGAGGTTGTCCTCGAGCGACTCGGCAACGTTGTTGAAGAACAGCATCTCGTTGACCGAGCCCTGCGGTCCGCCTTCGGCCGAGGCGCCGTTGTCCGAGATCACCATGATCAAGGTGTTGTCGAGCTCGCCGATCTCCTCGAGCGTGTCGAGGATGCGCCCGAAGTGATGGTCGGTGAACGAGACGAAGCCGGCGTAGACCTCCATGAAGCGTGCGTAGAGACGCTGCTCGTCGGCCGACAGCGAGTCCCACCTCGGGACGTCCGGATCGTGCGGCGAGAGCTCAGCATGGGGCGGTACGATCCCGAGCTCCTTCTGGCGCGCGAACACCTTCTCGCGGTAGGCGTCCCAGCCGTCGTCGAAGCTGCCCGCGTACTTGTCCGCCCATTCCTTCGAGACGTGATGCGGGGCATGGCCGCAGCCGGTTGCGTAGTAGAGGAAGAACGGCTTCTCCGGGGCGTTCACGTGCGCGTCGAGGATCATCGCGAATCGCCTGGTCGGCGAGGTCCTCGGAGAGGTGGTAGCCCTCCTCCGGCGTCCTCGGTGGCTCGATCGCGCGGTTGTCCTCGATGAGATCCGGGTACCACTGGTTCGTCTCGCCGCCGAGGAACCCGTAGAAGCGCTCGAAGCCGCGACCGAGCGGCCAGCGGTGGAACGGCCCGGCGGCGGTGTTCTCCTCGGACGGGCTCAGATGCCACTTGCCGACGCAGAACGTGTTGTAGCCGTGCTCGAGGAGGATCTCGGGGAGCATGCCGTTCTCGAACGGCATGCGCGCGTCGTAGCCCGGGTAGCCCGTCGCCGTCTCCATGATCGAGGCGACGCCGCTCGAGTGGTGGTTGCGACCGGTCAGGATGCAGGCCCGCGTCGGCGAGCACAGCGCCGTCGTGTGCATGTTCGCGTAGCGCAGCCCCATCGCGGCGACGCGGTCGATGTTCGGCGTCTCGACGAGACCGCCGAACGTCGAGAGCTGGCCGTAGCCCACGTCGTCGAGGACGAAGAAGAGCACGTTGGGCGCCCCCTCGGGCGCGCGGACCGGCTCGGGCCACGCGGGCGACGAGTCAGCCGTCGTCAGGCCGATGCGGCCGGGGAACTTGGAACCGTGCGGATACTCGACGACGGACATGGGTGCCTCCTGCTGGACGACTTCCTCGGAGAGAATCTCTTCTCCACGCTACCCACTGGCAGAGCGCTGCTGCGCAAGCGCCCGGGGGGCCACGTGGTCGATGCTCTCGTCCCGGCACCTCGACTCTGACTACACGCGAGCGGGGTCCGGCTGCCGTACGAACGTCGAGCACGGTGAGACAGGGCCCGCGCTGCCGTGACGGGCTACGCCGTAGACAGCGAGCGAATGGCTGCCACGATCTTGGCCGGGTCGGGCAACGTTGCGAGCTCGAGATCCTTCCCGTACGGCATCGGGTGCGAAGGTGCCCCGACCCGGACGATCGGTGCGTCGAGCTCCCAGAAGCAGTGTTGCGCGATGTGCGCGGCGATCTCGCCACCGATGCCACCGAACTGAACGGCCTCGTGCGCGATCACGACACGATGCGTCTTCGCGACCGATACGGCGATCGTGTCGGTGTCGAGCGGCACGAGTGTCCTCGGATCGAGGACCTCGACGCTGACGCCCTCGGGCTCGAGCTCCCTGGCAGCCCGGAGCGCGTGAGGGATCATGGCCCCGAGGGCCACCAGCGTGACGTCACTTCCGGGGCGTACGACGCTCGCCTTGCCGAGCTCGATTGCGTAGCGCTCCTCCGGCACGGGGTCGGGCTCGCCGAAGTAGAGGAGCTTCTGCTCCAGGAAGATCACGGGATTGTCGTCCTGAATCGCGGCGGCGAGCAGGCCTTTCGCGTCGAACGGGCTCGACGGCATCGCGACGACGAGCCCGGGGATGTGCGCGAAGAGCGCCTCGAGGCTCTGCGAATGCTGTGCACCGAGGCGCAGGCCGCCGCCCGACGCGAGGCGCAGGACGAGAGGCATGTTCGGCGTGCCCCCCATCATGAACCTGAGCTTCGCCGCCTGGTTGACGATCTGGTCGAACGCGACACCTGCGAAGTCGGAGAATTGGAGCTCGACGACGGGGCGCAAGCCGGTCAGCGCTGCACCGATCCCGCACCCGACGAAGCCGCTCTCGGACAGAGGGGTGTCTCGGATGCGCTCGCTCCCGTAGCGCTCGTAGAAGTCCTCCGTGGCACGGAACATGCCGCCCACGCGGCCGACGTCCTCTCCCATCACGATCACGTTCGGGTCGGCTGCGAGCTCGAGATCGAGAGCCTCGCGGATCGCCGCCATGAACCCGAGCTTGCGGTCGGAGGGATGGGGCGGCGGCGGATACCGGCGATGTGTGCCGAAGACAGCGGACGTGAGATCGTCGGCGTCCGCGTCCTCGTCGGCAAGGGCTGTCTCGATAGCCTTCTCGACCTCGGCTTCGACGTCACGCCGGATCGCCGCAACCCGGTCGTCGTCGAGCTCGCCCGCCTCACGCAGGAGGCCCTCCAGTCGCGGCAGAGGATCCTTCGGCTCCCATTCCTCGATCAGGGCGGGATCCCGGACGTCGGGAAGGTTCACCCGCATCGAGTGCTGCATCCGGCGGAAGGTCTTCATCTCCAGGAACGTCGGCCCGTCACCGGCGCGGGCCGTCTCGAGTGCGTGGGCCACGGCGTCCTCGACGGCGAGCAGGTCGTTGCCGTCGACGACCTCCCCGGGCATCCCGTACCCGGCGGCGCGGGCTGCAAGATCCTCGACGGCCCGCAATGTGCGCCAGTGCGCGGTGAGGGCGAACTGGTTGTTCTCGCAGATGAAGACGACCGGCAGCTTCCACGTGGCGGCAAGGTTCATCCCTTCGTGGACAGCGCCCTGGTCTGCGGCACCGTCTCCGAAGAAGGCCAGGGCTGCCTGGCCGGTGCCCCGTAGCTTTGCCGTCAGGCCGGCGCCGCAGGCGTGGGGAACGCCCGCGCCGACGATCCCGTTGCAGCCGAGGATGTCGAGGGACAGGTCGGCGATGTGCATCGAGCCTCCGAGCCCCTTGCAGTAGCCGGTCCGCTTGCCGAACATCTCGGCCATCATTCGTCGCAGATCCGCCCCGGCCGCGATCAGGTGCCCGTGCGAGCGGTGATGCCCGATGATGTAGTCCTTCTCGCGCATCACGCCCGCCGCGCCGACGGCGACCGCCTCCTGGCCCACGCAACTGTGCGCGGTGCCGACGATCACACCCTCCAGGAACAGCTCGGCTGCGCGCTCCTCGAAGACGCGGATCAGCCACATCCGTCGGTACTGCTCGACGAGTCCGGGCCTCTCGGGGTCGCGCCCCTCGAGCCTCTTCACCGTGTCAGCGTGCGACATGGATCCGGGTCGCTGTCGCCTCGTGGAAGACGGCCATGGGCCAGATGCTACGCCGTGTGTGGCACCGGAGGACCATGTGCTGCCGGCGGCTGCCAGTGGCGTACGTACCTCGAGTCGAGTGCCGCGGTTGATTCAGGGCCGCCGTCGGCGTCCTGTGCGCCTCAGTAGTCGTTGCGCTCGATGATCTCCACTCGATGGTCGTCTAGTTAGTTGCGAACATTGAGCTGAACTCAGAGAGGGTTGGCTCGCGGGCGGTCATCCGTGGGAGCTGTGACGACGAGACTCTTGCAGTCCCCGCCTGGTACCGTCAACGGTCGGTCCGGCCGCACCTATCACAGCCTACGGCACTGTCCCCGACCTTGGCTCCTGTCAGCCAGCCGGTGATGGCGGATCTCTCTCGATGGTGGCGCGATCGGCCGTCGGCGGGGACAGGCCCGCCGCGCTTGCTCCAAGCGGAGCCAGCCGGGGTGTCCGGGTGCCATTGGGGTCTTGGTGCTCATACGACGTCGCGGCGGAGGACGGCGAGGAGTCCGATCGCTGCGGGGACGAGCGCCCAGGCGGCGGTGGCGGCGAGCGCGGCGGGTGTTGCGACGTCGTTGCCGACTCCGGCGACGACGTTGCTGAGGGTGTTCGGTACCCAGGAGGCCGCGTCGTTGGCGAGCTGGATGATGAGTGGTGGAGCGATGATGAGCGCGAGTACCGTTCCGGTGACGGCACCGCCGACGTTTCGGACGAGTGCGCCGATGCCGGCGCCGAGAAGGGCGCCTGCAGCACCCGCGAACGCCGAAGCGGCAAGGACGCGTGCGACACCGCCGGCTGAGACCATGAACCCGTAGTCGGTCGTCGGGAGCGATGCCATCACCGCGACCACCGTCAGTGCCGCGCCGACGAGGCCGAGCAGGCCGCCCATGACCAGAACCGCGGTGTACTGGGCGAGGACGGCCCGATGTCGCCGTGGCGTGATCAGGAACGTCGGTACGACGGTGTTGTGGCCGTATTCGCGGGCGACGGCGATGGCGCCGAACAAGCCGGCGACCACGAAGGCGTTTGCGGCGAACGCCATCAGCGACTGCTGGTCGGCTGCGGTCGAGATGAACGTCTTGCTGCCATCGAAGTCAGTACCGAAGACGACCGCGGTCGCCGTGAGGGAGCTGATCGCGACGAGTACCACGAGGAACGCCGACGGCATCTTCGTGGTCGTGAGCTTGCGCAGCTCGCTTCTGACCAGTCGATTCCAGGTCATCTCGTCGCCGCCTTCCTGCCCGTCTCAGTTGGTGAACCGTCGGCCCCTGTCCAGCCGAGGAAGAGCTCCTCGAGCGATCCGGCGTGGGGCGACAGCTCGTGCAGCGCAATACCGGCGCGGAGCGCCAGCTCGCCGATCTCGTCGATGGCCAGGCCGCGCACGACGATCGACTCGGGGTCCCCGTGTTGTACGGTGGCGCCGGCCTCCTCGAGGAGTGGGGTCAGCCGCTGCGGGTCGGATGCACGCACGAGCGACGCCGCCTGCAGCAGGTCGCGCAGGGGACCGCTGGTAACGAGCCGGCCGCGGTTGAGAACGATCACGTCGTCTGCGAGGTGCTCGACCTCGGCGAGAAGATGGCTGGAAACGAAGATCGTGCCGCCGTTCGCGGCGCGGGTCCGCAAGAGGTCGCGCAAGGTGCGGATGCCCTGCGGGTCGAGACCGTTACCAGGCTCGTCGAGAACGAGCACGGGCGGATCGCCCAACAGCGCCGCGGCCAATCCGAGCCGTTGCTTCATCCCGAGCGAGTACGCGCCCACACGACGGTCAGCGGCATCGTCAATGTCGACAAGCTCCAGTACCTCCTCGACACGAGCCTTCTCGATGCCAGCAGCGTCGGCGAGGATCCGCAGGTGATTCCGCCCGCTCCGTCCCGGGTGGAACGCGTTCGGCTCCAGCACGACACCGACCGTGCGGGCGGGGTCTGGCAGGTCCCTGTATGGGAGCCCGCCGATCGTCGCCGTGCCCTGATCAGCAGAGGCAAGCCCGAGCAGGATCTTCATCGTCGTCGACTTCCCCGACCCGTTCAGGCCGAGAAACCCCGTGACCCGGCCCGGCTGCACCGTGAACGACAGATCGTCGACGACCGTAGTGTCGCCGTAGCGCTTCGTGACCCCGCCGACCTCGAGCGCACGTGCGGGCACGCCCGGCACAGGCCCCTGCTCGACAACCCGGCCACCCTCTACTCGCGTCGGTACCTCCTTACCGATCAATGTCGGGCTCGTGGGGTCCGGTGTCGCGGAGGGTGTCCTGCTCGAGATCCGGTCGCGTTTGCTGCCGTGGTTCTTGCCTCTGCCATCGCCATTCGATGATCGCAAGTGGTCGATTGCGAGCAATCGGTAATTCGCCGCAGCCGGATGCGTTTTTGCTCCCGACAGCGGTGGTCTAGGGAAGCCGCAGAGTAGGAAGACAGTGGGAGAAACGCATCGACGGGTCAGAGCGCCGTCACAGAGGGACGGGACCTCCTGTGTTGTCAACTGCGGGCGACCTAACAGCCTTACGAGCCGGATCGGCCTTCAGCGGATCGAGCTCACCTAAAGAGGAAGCCCCAGCACCCGTCGAAGCCGTCGGCATGTGCCTGCGCCTTGGCGTTGAGGAATGCGCCGAGCGAGTCATCGAATGTCTTGAACGCGGTGATGATCTCCGCCGTCGTGCCGGGTGAGCCTGCCGCGCTCGATGCGCCGATGCCGACGCAACTTGCCTTGGGGTTGGCTCCCGCCGCCGCACCAGCGGTGATCGACAGCGCAGCCGCGAGTGCGGTCGCGCCGATGTCGGCCGCGCGTTTGAATGTGTTCATGCGTTCCTCCCCTTCTCGTCGAGAGCAGTGGCGTCGGTCGCTCAGACCGGGCCGGCGGCTGAGCGGACGCGCGACTTGATTGTGAGCGCCGCTAAGCGCCTCTTCGAGGAACGTGGTTGGGCCGGTACGACGATGCCTGCGATCAGCGCCGAGGCCGACGTGTCAAACGGAGACCGTCGAGGCCATCTGCGGAACCAAAGCGGGTCTCCTGGAAGCCGTGGTGGAGTACGCGATCCGCGGTGGTGTGCAGCCAGCCAGTCGAGGTGCTGAGGCGCGGCGTGATCGCTGCGATGGAGGCGACGCCCGACGCGGCGACGATGCTCGAGCTCCACGCCGCCCATATCCGTCGCGTCATTGCTCGTTCGGCACACATCGCCTGGGTCGTCGAACAGGCCGCCCGGGTCGAAGCCGTGTCGCTCAGCTCTGGAAGCAGATGAACGACAACAGACGGGTCGGTGTCGACTGGGCGACGCGGACGCTGCTCGCCAAGCCCGACGTCATCCACCTCGACGTCAGGGAGGCAGAGACCGTGTTCTGGATCGCGCTCGACCGGGGCGCATGCCGGGTGCTCACCGAGCAAGTCGGTTTGGGGCGACGACGAGTTCGAACGCTGGATCGCCGCCTACTACCGCAACGTGCTCCTGAAGGCGTAGTCGCGACCCGCGGACTGCCGAGCCTACGAAGTCCGTACCCGGCCCGGGGCCGGAGACACAACGATGTGGCGAACTCGGTGCCGTCGGGCGGCGTCAGTAATCCGACCGCTCGATCAGTTCGATTCGATACGAATCAGGGTCGCGCACGAAGCACAGCAGCGAGCCGCCCTCGCGCACCGAGTAGGGGGGGCGCTCCGGCTCGATGCCCTGTTCGGCGAGGCCGGCGAGCGTCTCCTCCATGTTCTCGACGGTGAGCGCGATGTGCCCGTAGGCGGTCCCCAACTCGTACGAGTCGACGCCGAAGTTGTGCGTCAGCTCCAGCTCTGGCATCGGCTTGCCGGGGACGCCGAGGAAGTAGTTCATCGCCTCGTCGCGGATCGGCAACTCGCGGCGCATCTCCAGGCCCAAAGCCTCGTAGAACGCAATCGACCGCTCGGGGTCGGTGATGCGATAGCACGTGTGAATGAGCTCCATCACGTGATCGTAGTCGCCGGAGCCAGTGGCGAGGTGGCGTGACGGTCAGGCTTCGTCGGCTTGATCTGCTCCGGGATCGGTCTCGTCGCCGTCCTTCTTGTGCTTGGGCCTCATCTCGGTCGCCTTCACCTTCGCGTCGGTGTACGAGTCGCGGACGAGGAGCTTGCCGCCCGTCCAGCCGAACACGAGGAGCACGAGCACGAGGGCGTAGACCTGATTCGTCGCCGTCGTCCAGAGCTGCTGTGCGAGGGAGTACGCGGTTGCGGTCGTGCTGTCCGTGAAGTCGGAGAGCGCGACCGAGTTGGCGGCCTGGGTGATGCCGACGGCTCCCGGCGTGACGGAGGTCATGTTCGCGGCCGAACTCGAGCCGATCACCGACATGATCGAGTGGAACGTGACGGGGATCGAGTACGCGGCGAGGAAGATCGCAATCACGCCGATCTTCGCTGCGTAGCTGATCGTCTGCGGGAGGAGGACCTTGCCCGCGAACGCCTTCGGCGACTCGAGGATCCGGCCGCCCTCCTTTGCCTTCTCCCACATGCCCTTGAGCCAGCGCCAGAAGATGCGGACGACCAGCACGACGAGGAATACTGCGCCCGCGGCGATCCCGAGGAAGAGGACGGGATGATCCCGGAACCAGCCGAGCTCGACGTCGAACGCCGCCCCCGCCTCGAGGAAGAGGTAGAGGTAGACGAGGCCTCCCACGATCGTGAAGAAGATCTTGTTCACGAGGTAGGCGGCGAAGACCCCGGGGAACGTGGCGCCCTTGATGATCGCCACGAACATCAACAGCGTCACGAAGGTGCCGATGTTCGCGGGCAGGAAGTTGTTCATGGCCACGCCGACCGCGTACGCGGTGATGATCGGCCAGAACTGGACGCCGCCGTTCGGGTAGCCGTAGCTGAGGATGTAGTAGTACGCGACGCCGTTGAACGTCGTCTGCACGATCTGCAGGACCGACCCTGCGATCAGGTACCCGACCGGGACGTCCTTGAGCGTGGCCCAGAAGCTGTCGAGCCAGCCGCGCACGTCGATCCCGAGCAGCTCGAGGACGACGAGCAGGATCACGGTGCCCGCGAGCCACGCGGCGATCTTCACCAGCCGGCGCTTGCGCGAGTGGTCGTCGAACGGCGTGACCGCGCTGACGGCCTGACTCACGAGCTCATCCCTGTCGTCCTAGGCACGACTCGAGCATAGTGGCGCGCCGCGTCAGGTCGCGGGGAGCGAGGGGTCGTCGCCGCCCGCGGCGGCCGCCTCGCGCATGGCGGCGTACCGCTCTCGCCGCTCCTTCGTGAACTCACCGATGATGAGTTGGAGCGAGGCGGTCAGTGGGACGGCGATCAAGGCGCCGACGACGCCGAGCAGCGCGCCGAACACCGTCACGCTCGTGATCACGAAGAAGCCGGAGATGTTCGTCGCCTTGCCCTGGATCGTCGGTGTGAGCAGGTTGTTCTCGACCTGCTGGTAGACGAGCACGACGGCCAGCATGATCAGCGCCGCCGTGAGCCCCTGCTCGGCGTAGAGCACGATCGTGAGGATGAAGCCGGCGATCGTGGCGCCGATGTTCGGGATCAGGTCGAGGAACCCGGCGATCAACCCGAGCGCGAGGGCGTAGCTCGAGCCGAGCAGCCACGCCGTCGTGCCCTGGACGGTGCCGGCGATCACCGCGATCGAGAGCGCCCCGATCGCCCACCGGGACACTGTGTGCGACGCCCGCTCCCAGAGCAGCGTCGTGCGGTCACCCTCGGTTGGAGGAAGGATCGAAGCGATGGCGCGCTGCAGGTTCGGCGCGTCGGTGATGAAGAAGAGCGCGACGAAGATGAGCGTGAACGCCGCGAGGCCTGCGCTGAACAGATCCCCTGCCAACCCGACGAGCCCGGAGAGGGCGTCCGGGATCGACTCCGAGACCGTCGTGGCAGCGTCCTGCGTGTCCGAGCCGGCTGACGTGTCTCCAAGCCAGCTCAGCTCGCCAGACTCCCGCAGCTTCGCGACCGTATCCGGCAGATCCTTCAGGAACGACTGCATCGACTCGAGCATCGGCCGAAGGAGGAGGAACGCGAGGACGCACAGCAGGACGACGGAGCCGAGTACCATGATCGTCGCAGCGAGCCCACGGCCGAGGCCGGTCTTCGACATCAGCAAACGCGTCGGGGCCTCGAAGACGAGGCCGATGAAGATGCCGAGAAAAACGAGCAGGAGCGCATGGCGAACGCTCACGGCGGCGGCGGCGAGGAACACGACGAGCGCGCCAACGAGCAGCGTGCGTGTCGTGATCGTGACGTTCAGCGAGCGGGCGCGGCCAGACGGGACCGCACCGTCGTCCATTGCTGTCATGCGCGGGAGGCTACTGCGGCGGCAGGACGGCACCGTTGCCGGCGCTCTCGAGGTCTTTGCGCCAGCCGCGCAGTACCTCGTTCACGTGCCCCGCTCCCACGATCGGGTCGACGGGCAGTGCCAGTTTCCTCGGATGGAGGATGAAGGCCTCGGTCTGCGGCCCCCCGAGCCCGCCGTGGAACGAGATCAACTCCTCGAACGCGCAGCCCTCCTCGAGTGTCGGGTCGTAGAAGCTGCCGATCATGATGTCCGCGACGTGCTCGAAGCCGTCGGTGCGACGCAGATGCCCGGGAGCACCGGGGGAGAAGTGAGCGAGAGGGTCGTCGCCTTCGATGCGTCCGTCGGCGAGGTAGTGGACGCCGCCTCCGCCGAGCGCGACCGGCCCGTGCTGCGACGAGCGCACGAGCAGCCAGCCGACGTGCGGATGCTGACGTAGCGCCGGGATCAGGTCGGGATGGCGGTCGTCGATCTCCTCCAGCGTCAGGCGTCGGCGCTCGTCCATCAGGTACACGAGGCCGAGGTTCCCGGAGCCCATCACGACAACCTTCTGGTCCGACACGTCGTTCTTCGGCTTCTTTGCCTGCTTGCGGCCGGTGGCCTCGCCCAGCGCGTGCCCGACCATGCTGCTCTGCTCGTCGCCGCCGGACATCTCCGGGACGGCGACTCCGGTGAGTGAGCGCTCGACGAGGTCGTCGAGCCCGTAGCCGTTGCGCTGCTTGAACGTCGCGCCCTGGGTCTGGCCGTGGTCCGAGAGGACGACGATCTCGTAGGGGCGGGGGGCGAAGCGACGTGCTTGCTCGATGCGTCCGAACTGTTGATCGAGCTTGCGCAGCGCCTCCAGCGTGTCTGCACGCTCGAGCCCGGAATGGTGCGCAACCTCGTCGTAGCTCGAGAACGTCGCATACATCGCGGGGCGGCCGCGCATCATGTCGGTGAGCACGCCGTAGACGATCAGGTCGCGCACGATCACGCACATCGCGGCACGCATCAGCGGGTAGATGCCGCCACGATGACCACGCGGTCGCACGTCGCGCCGGACCGCCCGGAGTGCCGCCAACCACTCCAGGATCACCTCCCAGCCGAAGAGCACGAGCACGCGGGTGACGTTGAACCCGTTGGCGAAGAACGCGCGGTAGCCAGGATTCGCGCCTTTCTCCGCCTCGATGCGGCTGACCGTGAGGATCACCTCGTCGGCCTCGCCGGAGAGGAGGTTGCCGCGGCTCGCGCCACCGTCGCGCAGGAGCCCGATCCCGCTCGTACGTCGGCGCTCGATCTCCGCGCAGTCGTTCGGCGCGGAGCACGTCATCACCGTCGCCGTCTCCTTCTCGACCCAGCGAAAGGCGGGAATGTCCTCGTTCGACCCGAGCAGGATGCCGGCCTGGCTCGCGCCCGTCTGGGACGAGAGGTCGGTCTCCCAGCCGGTCAGCTCGTAGTCGTTCTCGGCGAGCCACCGGGCCATGTGAGGGGCGTTACCGTCTCGCATCGCGCGGCGCAGGACGGGGAGTGCGAGGCCGTCGATCTCCAGGAACACGATCCCGGGCGTGTCGGTGCGGATGACGTCCCCCTGCCGCCGGGCGATGCGTTGGACAACGCGAAGCGTGTACTCGTCGTCGTCGTTCGAGCCGATCACGATCTCGATCACGATCGTCGCCGCGGCAGCCACCAGAGCGGTGAGCAGCGCGCGCCCGAAGTTCTGAACGGAGATCGCGTTGTCCGTGAGCTCGTCCGCGATGAGCAGCATCGCGGCGTCGGCGACGAGGATGAGCAGGAAGTTGAGAACGAGGGCGAAGGGCAGTCGCAGCGCCGCGATCACCGGCGGCAGGATCGCGTTGAGCACGCCGATCACGGCTGCGACGACGAGGGCGCCCAGGAAGCCGTCGATCGAGACGCCGGGAACGATCGCCGCGGCGACGAGCAGCGCAAGCGCGGCCACGAGCCAGGAGACGACGAGCCGGATCGGCCGGAATCGCGGGGCCATCGGCTTCCAGCTGACGGGCTCGGCGTACGTTGCCGTCGGCGACTCGGTCATCGCACGATCCTAACCGGGTCTAGCGACGATCGGGTGGCGCGAGCAGAGCGGCTTTGGCGGCTGCGAACTCCTCGTCGCTGAGCGCTCCGCCTGCATGGAGGGCTGCGAGTCGCTCGAGCTCGCCCGCCGAGGCGGTCACCGGCGCAGCGTCTTTCCCTCGGCGCCCCCGGAGCCAGTCGCCAGCGCTGTCCCAGACGTCGCCGAAGCCCTCGACGGCGACGGCGTCGGGGAAGTCCCGTACCGCTTGCCTGCGCAGCACCTCGACACCGATGCCGGCGAGGACGGCGAAGACGACCACCCACAGCCAGCGGCCGAACTGCGGTGTGGGCTGCCAGAGCAGCAGGAGCAGGTAGAGCACGGCCGTTGTGCCGAACGCGACCTCGGGGCGCCGCAGCGACGGTGCCAGCGCGCGGCGCGCGCCCGTCGCCCGGGAGCCCGGGCCCGCGAGCCAGACGCCGGCCAGAGCGACCACGCCGACGATCACGAGCGACCACCCCGAGCCTGCGAGCAGCCGCGTGATGATGTCCCACGCCTCCGCGACCGCGGGCTTCACGGACTCCGACTCGACGAGCGTGTCGACGACGTAGTCACCCGCGAGCGCCCGCACCGCGATGACCAGGAAGCCGGTGACGATGAGCCCGATCGCGATCGCGCGCACCTCCACACGCCGTCGGCCGCGAACGAGCCAGATCGCAGTCGCCCACGCGGCGAGCGCGAGCACCCAGATCCACTGGGCGACGAACTTGAGCGCCTGTGTCACGTTCTGTGCCGTCTCCAGGTCGTCGGACTCGAGGATCGTGATCCGGCCGGCGCCTTCGGGAAGTCGTGTCGCGGCGTCGCCCACGAACGAGAAGCGATCGGCGAGGTTGACGACGAGCGGCTGCAGGTCGAGGGTGACGTCCCCCTCGGCTGTGCTGATCACGCGCGTGTCGCCTTCGAGGACGTTGATCAGGCGCTCGTGCGCGAACCCGGTCAGCTCGACCCATGTGCTCTGCACCGCCGGTCGCTCGAGCAGCTCCTTCGCCGCACGGTCGGCGAGCTCGCGCGAGATGCCTGCGATCGGGCCCGCCAGAGGCTGCAGGTTCTCGGGCAACTCGTCTTCCAGCTCCGCCGCGACGTCGACGTTCTCGTAGAGCGCATCGACGAGAACGGCCGCGACCTGAGTCTGGATTTCCTCGTTCGAGACGAGTAGTCGCGAGGTCGCGCGGAACTGGTCGGAGTCGAGCGCCTCGTAGCGCACGAAGTTGGCGAGCGCGCTGACGACGGCGAGGAGGATGCCCACGACGACGAGCGCCCGTGCGAGCACGCGGCGTGTCTTCCCGGCGGGCCCTCGCTCGGGAGCAGCAGGAGCGCTGTCGGCAGCCATCGGCTGCGGAGTATCGCAGATGCCCGTCAGTACGATGGCGCGGTGGCACTCCGCCTCGTCTACGTGGGGCACGGCACCGTGCTCGTCGACCTCGACGGAGTCCGCCTCCTCACCGATCCCGTGCTGCGGCCGGTCGTGGCGCATCTGCGTCGCGCCGTTCGCGTGGATCACGACGCGCTGCGCGGTCTCGATGCCGTGCTCGTCTCGCACCTTCATTTCGACCATCTCGACCTCCCATCCCTCGAGCGGCTCGGGCGCGACCTGCCGATCGTCGTCCCACGCGGGGCGGCGCGGCTGCTTCGTCGCAAGCGCTTCACGTCGCTGACCGAGATCGGTGTAGGCGAGGATCTCCAGGTCGGGGCGCTGCGGGTTCGGGCCACGCCTGCGGAGCACGACGGCAGCCGTTTGCCCTTCGGCACGAAGGTGGAGCCGGTCGGCTTCGTGATCGAGGGGTCGCAGAGCGCCTACTACGCAGGCGACACCGATCTCTTCGACGGGATGTCCGAGCTCGCCGGGATCGACGTGGCGCTCGTCCCGATCTGGGGGTGGGGGCCGGGGCTGGGGCCGGGGCATCTCGATCCGGCCCGCGCGGCGGAAGCCGTCCACGTGCTGCGGCCGCGCGTTGCCATCCCGGTGCACTGGGGGACGTACTTCCCCGTGCACAAGGGGCTGCGCGGACGTCCGTCGTACCTGACGAGCCCTCCCGGGGAGTTCGTTGCCGCGGCAGCTGCGCTTGCACCGTCTGTCGAGGTGCGCGTACTGCAGCCCGGTGAGGAGACGGTCGTCGAGGTGCGATGACGCCGATTCGCACCGCAGTGCACTGGGCCCTCGGTGTCGGTCACGGGATCGCCGGCTCCGTGTACGGGACGATCGTCGTGATGGCGGTGATCGCGGGTGCCGACCGCGGCTCGGAGACGCACGTCGGCCGCCTCGCGCTCTTCGTCGGCGTGACGGCGGGAGTCCTCTATCTCGCCCACGTGTACGCCCACGCGCTGGGGGAGAGCGTGATCCGGGGCGCTCCGGTGACAAGGGCGCACGTCACGGCGGTCGCAACGCGCGAGTCCTCGATCATCCTCGCCGCGACCCCTCCCGTCGTGGCACTCCTCCTCGGGGCGATCGGCGTGATCCGACCGGTTGCGTCGATCTGGCTCGCGCTGGGGCTCGGTGTCGGGATGCTTGCGGCGCAGGGCCTCCGGTATGCGCGACTCGAGCGCCTCACCCGCCACGCTCGTCGTCGTCGGCGTCAACATGGCGCTCGGGCTCTTCCTGATCGCGCTCAAGGCGTTACTCGCGCACTGAGCCTGCCGCGGCATCGTCGGCCGCACCGGCGAGATCCTCGGCGACGAGGCCGAAGAGGACGCCGTCCACCCACGCGTCGCGTCGCCAGTACGCCTTGCGGCGGACGCCCTCGCGAATGAACCCCGCCCGCTCGGAGTGGCGGATCGCGCGCTCGTTGAAGGCGTAGACCTCGAGCTGGAGCCTGTGGAAGCCGAGCTCGTCGAACAGGTGCCGCTGGAAGAGGCGCGCAGCGGTGTCGGCGACGCCCTGTCCGCGGAAGCGAGGATCGACCGCGAGGCCGGCGAGGCTGGCAATGCGCGAGCGGCGGTTCACGCGCTCGAACGAGATCGTGCCGGCGCGTTCGCCGTCGACTTCGATTACGAAGACGCCCGACCCATCCGGCTCGGCCGCGCCGCGCGCGATCTCGCCCAGGATCTCGTCCGGCGATCCGGCGCGGACAGCGGCGAGGAAGGGCGCGACGTCGTCGTCGGCGACGAGTGCGACGAGGTAGTCGAGATCGTCGGGTGTCGCTCGCCGGATCGTGACGTCGCCGGGCACCTCTCGATCGTAGACGCAGCCACCCGGCCCCACCGCAGCGGAGCCGGGTAGCGCGTCGTCCGTCAGGCCTGGGCCTTCTGCAGGCCGTGCAGCTTGATCGCTAGGACGATCTCGGTGATGCCACGAGCCATGCACATCGCGGCCACCCAGATCACGAGCAGGAACACCTGCCGGCCGAAGTATCCGGCCGCCCAGAACCCGAGCAGCAGCTCGACGATGCCCACCAGCAGCCCTAGCCACCACGCCGGGACGTCGCCCTTGGTGATGAAGGCGAGGACGATGTCGAAGGTCCCCTTGAGCACCAGGAAGAAGCTCATCAGGCTGGCGATCGCAGCGAACGTGTTGAACGGAGTCGTCAACGCGACCACACCGGCGACGATGAAGAGCACGCCGAGCAGTGCGCGGACGATCCGCCAGCCCCGCGTCGACGTGCCGATCGCAAAGAACTCGTTGATGCCGAAGAAGATGGCGACGAACCCGAACAGGTACGAGACCGCTGCCACGCTCTCGTACGAGAAGCGGAAGACGACGAGCGAGACGACGAGCCAGGAGATGCCGGTGGCGAGAAACAGCCACCACCAGCGACCCGCGTCGGTGCGGACCTCGCTGTCGTCGAGCGCGAATGTGGACATGCAGAACCCTCCCTCTGGAACGTGTCACGCGGCGTCGGCGCGCCGACCTCAGGTGGCTTCGTGGCTCGGGATGCTGTTCCTGCCGCGCCCGCGGCGTCGCATCCCTATCGTCCCGGAGCCGAGTGCGACGCCGAGCAGGATGAGCGCGAGCCCTCCCAGTGCCGCCGACGTGATCGGCTCGTCGAGCAGGAGAGCGCCGTAGACGAGGGCGAAACCGGGCATCAGGTAGGCGACGAGGCTGACCCGGTTCGACCCGTAGAGACGAAGCGTCCGGTAGAAGACGAGCTGCGCCGCCGCCGTGCCGATGATCGCGAGCGCGAGCAGCGACGCGATCGCGCCGGTCGTCGGAGCCTCCGTGGGCCACTGCCACACGGCCGGGATCAGGAGATACGCCGTGGAGGCGATCATCGCGCCGGTCGCCAGCACGGGCCCTGGGACATCGTGCACGTGCAGCTTGCCGATCACGTTGCCGGACGCGTACGCGAGCGAGGAGAGGACGACCGCCAGCGTGCCGGCCACCACCCACCAGCCGCCGGCGGGATCGACGCCCGTGAGCACGGCGACGCCGGCGAGGCCGACCACGATCCCCGCGACCTGCGCCGGCCGCACCCGTTCGTGCGCCAGGAAGCGCCAGGAGAGGGCGAGCGTGAAGATGGGGACGGTCGACTGTGCGATCGCGGCGATGCCGGAGTCGATGTGCTGCTCGCCCCAGCCGACGAGCCAGAACGGGATCGCGGCGCCGACCGCGCCGAGCGCGAGCGCAGGGCGCCAGGACGAACGGAGCAACTCGGTCGCGCGCCGCACGCCGAAGACCCGACCGAGGTAGGCGAACAGGAGGCAGGCCGCGATCAGCGACCGCGCAGCCATCAACGGTGCGGGCTCGAGTCCGCCGTCGACCGCGACCTTGATGAACAGATAGGAGGCACCCCACGCTGCCGCGAGCGTGAAGAGCAGCGGCCAGAAGCGCGTCACGGGCGCACGCTAGCCCTGCGTGCGGTCGCGCGCGCGACACCCGTTGCGAGCGCAGTGCCGCCGAGGATCAGCGCCAGCCCGGCGAGGGCTGTGAGGGTGACGTGCTCGTCGAGGAAGACAGCCCCGTAGACGAGCGCGAACGCCGGCACCAGGTACGTGACGAGGATTGCCCGCGCCGCGCCGGCGAGGGCGATGATCGTGAAGTAGAGGAGGTAGGCGACACCGGTGCCCAGGGCACCGAGCACGACGACTGCGCCCACCGCGCCGGCTCCGGGTGCCGTGTCGGGCAGCTGGGCCAGGGCGAACGGCGCGACGACGACCGCGCCGAAAGCGAGCTGGCCGACCGACGCCTGCAGAGGTCGAATTCCCCGGAGCGTGCGTCCCGCGTAGAGAACCGACGCCGCGTAGCAGAGGGCGGTGCCGACGACGGCGAGGGCGCCGACGACCTGCCCGCCCTCCTGGACGCCGACGAGCAGCACGACACCGAGGAAGCCGATCGTGATGCCGACGAGCCGGAGCCCACCGACACGCTGGCTCGGGTCGATCCGCGTCGCCAGCAGGACGGTGAAGATCGGCGCCGCGCCCTGGATCACTCCGGTGAGACCGGAGTCGATCCGCGTCTCAGCGAACCCGAGCAGCCAGAACGGGACCGCGTTGTTGAGCAACCCCAGCACGGCGAGCGGAAAGAGGAAGGCGCCGATCGGGCGCAGCCCACCGCGGCCGACGGTGAGCGGGAGCAGCACGAGCAGTCCCACCACCAGGCGCCCGAGCACGACCACGGACGGCTCGAGCTCGTCGACGCCGAGCTTGATGAAGAGAAACGACGAGCCCCAGATCGCTGACAGCAGGAGCAGGAGCAACGCGGCGCGCCGGGACATCATGCGACCGTAGACGTCCTGGCTCCTCGGCGACACAACTGCCGACGCGCGGGAGAGACACCGACGGTGGTCGCCGAGATCGCGAAGTGGATCGTGCGCGCCAGGGCGGCCGTTAGACTGACCGCCTGAGCTCCACCGTGGAACAGCCTCTCCACCGCCAGCTCGGCCTCACGGACGGGGAGCTCGATCGAATCGTCGCGCTGCTCGAACGGGAGCCCAACCACTTCGAGCTCGCGGTGTTCTCGCTGCTCTGGTCCGAGCACTGCGGCTACAAGCACTCGGCGCTGCTCCTGCGGCGGTTGCCGAGCGACGGCGAGCGGGTGCTACAGGGCCCCGGCGAGAACGCGGGGGTGCTCGATCTCGGCGACGGGCTCGCCGTCGCGTTCAAGGTCGAGAGCCACAACCACCCCTCGGCCGTGGAGCCGTTCCAGGGCGCAGCGACCGGCGTCGGCGGGATCCTCCGCGACATCTCGGCCATGGGCGCCCGGCCCGTCGCACTGCTCGACGGCCTCCGCTTCGGTGCACCCGACTTCCACTTCTCGCGTGCCGTCGGTGGCATCGGCCATTACGGGAACTGCACGGGCGTGCCCACGGTGGGCGGAGAGGCGGTCTTCGAGGAGGCGTACGCCTCGAATTGCCTCGTCAACGCGATGTGCGTCGGACTGCTGCCGGTCGAGCAGCTGATGCGCGCCAAGGCGACGGGTGCGGGCGCGCTGATCGTCCTCTATGGCGCCACCACCGGGCGCGACGGCATCGGCGGCGCCTCGGTGCTCGCGAGCGCCGAGCTCGGCGAGGACGACGCCGACAAGCGCCCGTCGGTCCAGGTCGGCGACCCGTTCACCGGGAAGAAGCTGATCGAGGTGTCCGTCGAGCTCGTCGAGCGCGGGCTCGTGCAGTCGCTGCAGGACTGCGGCGCTGCGGGGCTCGCCTCGTCGCTGTCGGAGATGGCCGCGGACTACGGCATCGACGTCCACCTCGACCGCGTGCCGCAACGCGAGGAGGGCATGGCACCGTGGGAGGTGATGATCTCCGAGTCGCAGGAGCGCATGGTGGCGATCGTCGACCCCGAGCGTCTCGCGGCCGTGGAGGAGGTCTGTGAGCGGTGGGAGCTGCACCACGCCGTGATCGGCGAGGTCACCGACACGGGCGTCCTGCGTGCCGTCTGGGACGGCGACGAGGTGGGAGCGATCCCGGCCCGGCTGCTCACCGCCGAGTGTCCGCGCTACGCGGTCGAGCAGGAGCCGCGCCCCGCCCGGGAAGAGCTGCCCGTGGTCGATGCCCCGCCTGTCGCCGCCGCGCTGCTCGACCTGCTCGCGTCGCCGGCGCTGCGCTCGCGGGCCTTCGTCTATCGCCGCTACGACCAACTCGTGCAGTCGCGGACCGTGCGGCGGCCGGGGCTCGACGCGGCGGTGCTCCGCCTCCGTCCCTCATGGCGTGGTCTCGCCCTCACGCTGGACGGGACCGGCCGGGTCGGGAGCCTCGACCCCTTCACGGGCGGCGCGCTGGCCGTCCTGGAGGCCGCGCGCAACGTGGCGTGCACCGGCGGCGAGCCGATCGGGCTCACCGACTGCCTCAACTTCGGCAACCCCGAGAAGCCGGAGATCGGCTGGGAGCTCGCGCAGGCGATCGAGGGGATCGCTTCAGCGTGCACGGCGCTCGGCGTGCCGATCGTCTCGGGCAACGTCTCGCTCTACAACGACACCGACGGCGTCTCGATCCCGCCGACGCCGGTCGTCGGCTGCGTCGGCCTCGTCCGCGACGTGCGTCGCGTGCCACGCGCGTGGCGGGAGGGAGACGTACTGCTGCTGGCAACGGCCGGATCGCCGGCGCTCGCCGGCTCCGAGTACCAGGCGCGCTACGGCACGGTCTCCGGCGCCCCGCCCGGGCTCGACCTGGCCGCGGAGGCGGCGCTCGTCGATCTGCTCTGGCGCACAGCGCCGCGCGCGTCGCTCGTCCACGACGTCTCCGGCGGCGGTCTGGCGACCTGCCTTGCGGAGATGGCGATCCACTCGGGGCTCGGCGCGGTTCTCGATCTCGGCCGAAGCCCGGTCGAGCTGTTCGGCGAGATCGGCGGGCGCGCGGTGATCGCGCTGCCTGCGGCGCAGGTCGAGGTCGATCCGCTCGGGAGCGACGTCGAGTTGCGTCGCATCGGCGAGGTCGGTGGAGATACCCTCTTCGGAGTGTCGGTCGCCGACCTGCAGCACGCGTGGACGGGAGAGGCGTAGGCATGTGCGGCGTGTTCGGCGTGCGGTCCGACGAGCGCGACGTCGCTCGTCTCTCCTACTTCGGGCTCTTCGCGCTGCAGCACCGCGGCCAGGAGTCAGCCGGGATCGCCGTTTCCGAGGACGGGCGCATCACCATCGTCCGCGACATGGGGCTCGTGCCGCAGGTCTTCTCCAGCGAGGAGAAGCTGCAGGCGCTTCCCGGTGAGGTGGCGATCGGTCACACCCGCTACTCGACGACCGGTGGAGCGCACTGGTCGAACGCGCAGCCCGTCATGCACCGAGGCGCCGTGCGCACCGTTGCTCTCGGTCACAACGGCAACCTCACCAACTCCGAGGAGTTGCGCGAGGAGCTTGCAGCGGAGGGCGTCCGGCTCGCTTCGACCTCCGATACCGAGGTGATCGCTGCGTTGATCGCCCACGACCCTGCTCCGCTGCCCGAGGCGGTTGCGGCGGCGATGAAGCGGCTCGAGGGCGCCTACTCCGTCGTCTGCATCGTCGAGGGGACGCTCGTCGCCTTCCGCGATGCACATGGCATACGCCCGCTGTCGATCGGTGCGATCGGGTCGGACTGGGTGATCGCGTCGGAGACGTGCGCGCTCGACCTCGTGGGCGCGCGCTTCGAGCGCGACGTCCGTCCCGGCGAGGTCGTGTGGGTCGACGCCGACGGCCTGCATGCCGTGCAGGCGATCCCCGCCGGCCGCGCTGCGGCGTGCATCTTCGAACTCGTCTACTTCGCACGGCCCGACTCGCGTCTTGGTGGACGGGAAGTGCACATGGCTCGCGTGCGCATGGGCGAGCGGCTCGCCGACGAGGCGCCCGCGGTCGCCGACGTCGTGATGTCGATCCCCGACTCGGGAACGCCCGCGGCGATCGGCTTCGCCAAGCGCTCGGGGATTCCCTACGACGAGGGCCTGATCAAGAACCGATACGTCGGCCGGACCTTCATCCAGCCCGACGAGGAGCTGCGGCGGCAGGGGATCCGGCTCAAGTTCAACCCGCTCGACGAGATCGCGGGACAGCGCATCGTCGTCGTCGACGACTCGATCGTGCGCGGGAACACGATGCAACAGCTCGTGCAGATGCTCTTCGACGCCGGCGCCGAGGCCGTTCACGTGCGCATCTCGTCGCCGCCGGTCGTGTCCCCGTGCTTCTACGGGATCGACATGGCCGACGAGGACCAGCTCGCGGCCGCCCATCGCTCGGTCGAGGAGATGCGCGAGCACATCGGCGCCACATCGCTCGCGTATCTCTCCGTGGAAGGGATGCAGTGGGCGACGCACCTGCCGTCGTCCTCGGTGTGCCGCGCATGCTTCACGCGCGACTACCCGACGCACGTCCCGGCGAGCGGCTCCTCCGACAAGCTCCGCTTCGAGCCGGTCCGCGCCTGACGCGTTGGCGCCCTCCCGCCCGACGTAGACTCGGGGCGTGAGTCGCGAGGAGCAGACGTACGCCGCGGCGGGGGTTTCGCTCGTCACCGCGGAGGCAGTCGTCGGCAGGCTGCGGGACGCCGTCGAGTCGACCCGGACACAGGGAGTGGTCGGGTCGTTCGGCGCCTTCGCGGGTCTCTACGCGCTCGACGGGCGGCGGCTGCTCGCGGCGTCGACCGACTCGGTCGGCTCGAAGCTCGTGCTCGGTCGGCGGGCCGGACGGTTGCGCTGGTGCGGCATGGACCTGGCGGCCCACGGCATCAACGACGTGCTCACGACGGGCGCCGAGCCGCTGTTCTTCCTCGACTACGTCGCCGCCAACACGATCGACGCGGAGCAGGTGGCTGAGCTCGTGGAGGGGGCGGCCGAGGTCTGTCGCGCCGCGGGCTGCGCCATCCTCGGTGGAGAAACCGCCGAGCTGCCCGGGATCTATCGTGACGAGGAGCTCGACTTCTGCGGCACCGTCGTCGGGCTCGTCGACCGCGACGACGTGATCGACGGTTCGCGGGTCGAGGCCGGCGACGTCGTGCTCGGCCTGCCCTCCGGAGGCATCCACGCGAACGGCTTCTCCCTCGTGCGGCGCATCGTCGGCGACGATCCGTTCGACGCCGACTTACTGCTGCCGCCAACCGTCTGCTACCTGGGGCCCGTGCAGGAGCTGCGGGCGCGCGCCGACGTACGCGCCCTCGCGCACGTCACGGGTGGCGGGATCGCCGGCAACCTCGCGCGTGTCCTCCCCTCCGGCGCGGGCGCAGTCGTCGACACGACGGCCTGGCAGCGTCCTCGCGTGTTCGACTGGCTCGCCGAGCGCGGCGTGGCCGAGGAGGAGTTGCGGCGTGTCTTCAACATCGGCATCGGCTACTGCGCGATCGTGCCGGCGGGTGACGCCACGCCGCAGGACCTCGTGATCGGACGGATCGACGTCGGTGAAGGCGTGGCCTGGGCGGACGCATGATCGGCGTGCTCGTGTCCGGCGCCGGCTCGAACTTGCAGGCGCTGCTCGACGCCGGGCTCCCGGTGACGGCGGTGGCGGCAAACGTCAAAGGCTCTCCAGCCCTGGAGCGTGCTGAGGAGGCGGGTGTCGCAACCGCCGCCTTTCCGCTCACCGCGTACCCCGACCGTGAGACACGCGACGCCGACATGGGCGGGTGGCTCGAGCTCCACGGGGTGTCACTCGTCGTGTGCGCCGGGTACATGCACCTGCTCACGCCGCGGTTCCTCGCCTGCTTTCCGGAGCGTGTGGTCAACGTCCATCCTGCTCTGCTGCCAGCGTTTCCGGGTGCGCACCCTGTCGAGGACGCGCTCGCCGCCGGTGTCTCCGAGACGGGTGCGACGGTCCACCTCGTCGACGAAGGCGTCGATACCGGGCGCGTGCTGCGGCAGGAGGGGGTGCCCGTGCTCCCCGGGGACACGGTGGAGACGCTCCACGCGCGCATCCGCGAGGTCGAGCACCGCATCCTGCCCGAGGTCGTGCGAGGCTTGATCGCGTGAGCGTCCTGCGCGCATTGCTCTCGACCTACGACAAGACCGAGCTGGCGTCGTTCGCCGAGGCGCTCACCGCGCTCGGGGTCGAGTTGCTCGCGAGCGGCGGCACCGCGCGTCATCTACGCGAGAGCGGACTCGACGTGACACCGCTCGAGGAGGTGACGGGCTTCGCCGAGATGCTCGGGCACCGGGTGGTCACCCTGCACCCGGCGGTGCACGGCGGCATCCTCGCCAGGCGCGACGTGCCCGACGATCTCGCCGACCTCGAGGCCCACGGGATCGTCGCTATCGACCTCGTCTGCGTCAACCTCTATCCCTTCGAGCAGACGGTCTCGCGTCTCGATGTCACGTGGCAGGAGGCCGTGGAGCAGATCGACGTGGGCGGCCCCGCGATGCTGCGGGCGGCGGCGAAGAACCACGCGCACGTCGTTCCCGTCTGCCGGCGCGACGACTACGAGCGCGTCCTGGAGGAGCTCCGTGCGGACGGGGATGTTTCAGTGGAGACCAGGCGGGCACTCGCGGCGCACGCCTTCGCGACGACGGCGGCCTACGACGCGGCCGTCGCGGGGTGGCTCACGAAGGGCGAGGCGCTTCCCGAGCTCCTCGTCACGGCGTACGAGCGCGCCGCCGAGCTCCCCTACGGCGAGAACCCTCACCAGCGAGCCGCCTACTACTCCGAGCGCGGCACCCGTACGCACCTCCTCTCCCGCGTGGAGCAGCTGCAGGGGAAGCCGCTCTCCTACAACAACCTGAACGACCTCTCCGCCGCTCGGGGGCTCCTCGACGAGCTCACCGGCCCTGCCTGCGTGATCGTGAAGCACGCGAACCCCTGCGGCGTCGGCGTCGGCGACACGGTGGAGGAGGCGTACCGGAAGGCACTTGCCGCCGATCCCGTGTCGGCCTACGGCGGCGTCGTCGTGCTCGACCGTGCTGTGACCGCGGCACTCGGCGAGGCGCTCGCCGAACAGTTCGTCGAGGTGCTCTTCGCCCCCGGCTACGAGGATGAGGCCGTCGAGTCGCTGTCGCACAAGCCGGCGACACGCGTGCTCGGCGATCACGAGCGGCGTGAGCTCAACTCGTCCATCGACCGGCGCAGCGTCGACGGCGGGCTGCTCGTCCAGGATCGTGATCCCGGCCCCGACGGCCGGGGGGGGATGGACGTCGTCTGCGGCGAGATCAGCGAGGAGGGGTGGCGCGACCTGCTGCTCGCCTGGACCGTCGTGCAAGCACGTCACCTCGAATGCGATCGTGATCGCTGCCGGCGGGATGACGGTCGGAGTCGGTGCCGGGCAGATGAGCCGAGTCGACGCCGTCCGACTCGCGCTCGACAAGGCACGCGAGCACGGGCACGACGTGGCCGGGGCGGTGCTCGCCTCGGACGCGTTCTTCCCCTTCGCCGATGGGCCCGCGCTCGCGCTCGAGGCGGGTGTCGCCGCGATCGTGCAACCCGGTGGCTCGAAGCGGGACGACGACGTGGTCGCCGCGGTGCGAGACGCCGGGGCGGCGATGGTTCTCACCCACCGCCGTCACTTCCGCCACTGACGCCCCCGGTGATCGAACAGCGGTGTCCGACTGAAGTCGGACACCTCGGGCTGCGGTGATGGAACGGCGGTGTCCGACTGAAGTCGGACACCCCGCGTACGCTGGGGCTGCTCAGACGGGCGAGGTGGCGCCGCTCGCCGGGCCGCGATGCTCGTCGTCCGGCTCGATTCCCTCTTCGACGTTGAGGATGTGCGAGAACTGCATCCGCGCCTCCTCGAGCGAGACGCGTCTCCCGGCCTCGATCTCGCGGCGGAGGTCGAGCAGCACCTGCGCCACATCGGGGCGCTCGTCGAGCTCGCTCTCGACACGTGTGAGCGCGCAGCCTTGCTCCCAGAACGCACACTCCTCGCCCGGACATCGGCCCGCATGCCCTTCTGCGACGAGCTCGAGCGTGCAGAGTCGACGGTGCTCCTCGTCACGGTGCATGGCGCCACCGTGGCACGGGACGGGCGTCGATGCCATCGGGTGCGTCGCTGATTCGCCGTGCGGGGATATCCGGAGCGGGGCTGGGGTGCAGGGTCGGGCGGAGAGGTCTGGGTAGGCTTCCCCGCCAGATGCCCGACGAGTACCCGACCGTCCTCGACCTGATCGGCAGCACGCCCGTCGTCCGCCTGACGTCGTACGGCCGCGAGACCGGCGCGATGCTGCTCGCGAAGCTGGAGTTCATGAACCCGGGTGGGTCGAACAAGGATCGCATCGGGCCCGCGATGATCGAGGCGGCCGAGCGCGACGGGCGTCTCCGCCCCGGCGGCACGATCGTCGAGCCGACGTCCGGCAACACGGGGGTCGGGCTGGCGATCGCCGCGGCGCACAAGGGCTACCGCTGCATCTTCGTAATGCCGGACAAGATGAGTCAGGAGAAGATCTCGACGCTACGAGCGTACGGCGCAGAGGTCGTGATCACGCCGACCGCCGTCGAGCCCGACTCGCCCGAGAGCTACTACTCCGTGTCCGACCGGTTGGCAGAGGAGATTCCCGGCGGCTTCAAGCCGGACCAGTACTCGAACCTCGCGAATCCCGAGGCGCACTACGCGACCACCGGGCCCGAGCTCTGGGAGCAGACCGGGGGCGGCGACGTGGATGCCGTCGTGATCTCGGTCGGCACGGGTGGCTCCGTGACCGGGATCGGCCGCTACTTCAAGGAACGGGGGTCACGAGCGCTGATCGTCGGGGCCGACCCGGAAGGGTCCGTCTTCACCGCCGATCGCGATCATCCGATGCACCCCTACCTCGTCGAGGGGATCGGCAAGGACACGTGGCCCCCGACGCTCGACCGCGACGTGGTCGATGAATGGATTCGCGTCTCGGATCGTGACTCGTTCGTCGCAGCTCGCCGGCTGGCGCGGGAGGAGGGGCTCCTCGTCGGCGGCTCGAGCGGCTCGACGGCGTGGGCCTCGCTCCAGGTCGCCGCTCGCCTCGGCGCCGGCAGCCGCGTCCTGATGACGTTCCCGGACGGCGGCCGCTCGTACCTGTCGAAGTTCTTCGACGACAACTGGATGATCCAGTACGGCTTCCTCGAGCGGCGCACGCCGACACCCACCGTCGAGGCTGTCCTGCGCTTCAAGCGGGGGCCGGGGCACGAGCTCCCCGAGTTCGTCGTGGTCGACGCTCACAGCAAGGTCGGGGCGGCGATCGCGCTGATGCAGCAGTACGGCATCTCGCAGCTGCCGGTGGTGCGCAGCGACCCCGCCGAGTCGCTCGCCGACGTGATCGGCTCGATTCAGGAGCGCGCTCTCCTCGACCGGGTCTTCAAGAACCCGGACGCGCTGAACGACGACGTGGCCGTGGCGATGCAGCCACCGCTCTCCGCCGTGGACGTGACAGCGTCGCTCGACGACGTCTTCGCAGACCTTTCGGGCCCGAGCGCCGCCGTCGTCGTCGGGGTGGCCGGGCGGCCGACGGCGATTCTCACGCGCTCCGACCTGCTCGAGTTCCTCGCGCACCAGCGCACCCGCGTCGACGCCTGAGCGCCCGGTTGCCTTGTAACTGATCGTTACAAGGCTGGATCCGCTTGTAATTGATCATTACATGGGAGATCAGCGGGCGCGGGCAGGTGCTCCTGCGGCCTGGTCGAGAGGCGCCGCAGGGCGGCTCTCGTGACGCACGGTCACGACGACCGCGCCGATGATCAACGCGGCGCCGACGAGGACGGTCGGCGTCGGGCGCTCGCCGAGCAGGAGCGCGCCGAGCGCGACCGCGACGAGCGGGTTGACGTACTGGTGCGTGACGACCTGCGAGATGGGGGCGCTCCCGAGCAGCCACACGTAGGCGCTGAAGCCGATCACGGAGCCGGCGATCGCCAGGTACAGCCAGGCAACCACCGGCCCCGGCTCGAGGGCGCCGCCGCCGAGATCGCCCCACTCACCGAGCACCGTGGCGGCCGCCACGAGCACGATCCCGCCGCCGAGCATCTCGTACGTCGTCGCCACGAACGGGTCGGCGGGGAGCCGCAAGCGACGGGAGATGAACGAGCCGCGCGACCAGCACAACGAGGCGGCGAGCATGACCACGAGCCCGATCGCGGCCGAGCCGCCGTCGATGCCGCCGGGAACGACGATCAAGGCCAGGCCGGCGAGTCCGACGGCTGCGGCGACGATGGTCTGTCGTGCCACGCGGTCGCGGGCGAGCGTGCGCCAGAGGACGATCTGCAGCGGCACCGAGCCGGCGATCATGGCCGCCACGCTGGAGTCGATGCGGGTTTCGGCGACGTGCACCATCCCCACACCCATGGCCAGCAGCAGGACGCCGAGCGCGCCCGCGGTGAGCGCCTCGCGTCGCGTCGTGCGCATCGACCTGCCGAGCAGCGCGAGCAGCCCGGCGAGGATCGCCGAGGCCACGAGGAAGCGAGTACCGGCCGTGAGCACGGGGGGCAACGTGCGCACGGCGACCTTGATCGCCAGGTAGGTGGAGCCCCAGACGACGTACACCGTCCAGAGGGCGATCCAGAGCTTCGCGCGGGCGGAGAGCACACTCATAGAACGTTCCAACGTCCTGGCTGGTGAGGTGCTTCCGCGTGGCGAAGGACGCGCGTCGGGATCAGACGAGCGCCCGCTCGCGCCCGATGAAGCTCGCCGCGTGTCCGCGCTCGTTGGCGGCCTGGAGCTCCGTCTCGTCGAGCGCGCCGATGCGGCGCAGCAGGTCGAACTCGTCGCGGAGGTGTGTCCGCATCATCTCCGGCCCGTCGGTGGCGATCGTGAATGCGACGTCGTGCTCCAGGAAGCGTCGGAACGTACTTCGGACGGACTCCTCGTCCCGCAGCGCCTTCGTGAGCAGGTTCGAGGTCGGGCAGATCTCGAGCACGATCCCCGCGTCGTGGAGGAGGCGCATCAGCTCGGGATCCTCGGCTGCCAGGATGCCGTGCCCGATGCGGTCGGGGCGCAGTCGCTCGACGACCTCGCCGATCTCCTCCCGCCCGTGGGAGCCACCCTCTTCGCCGACATGGATGGTGATGCCGAGACCTGCGTCGCGTGCGGTCTCGATCATCGGCTCCACCTGCGTGTAGTCGTAGCGCAGCCCACCCGGCCGCGGGCCGGCGATGTCGACGCCGACAATGCCGCGCGCCGACCAGTGGATCGCCTTCTCGACGATCACTTCGTTCTGCCGGCGATCGAACGTGCGATCCATCATCAGGATCAGCCCGGCGCGCACCTGGGGGTACTCGAGGCGGGCGAGGTCGAGGCCCCGCACCGCTGCCAGGATGATGTGGTCGAGATCGCGCTCGCCGCCGCGGTTCCGCTTCATCGGGTTGAAGCGGAGCTCGAGGGTCGTGATCCGCTGTGATCGGTACGCGCCGCCGATGGCGCCGTGCACCGAACGCTCGACGGCGAGCGGCGACGACTGGATGAGCTCCGTCCAGTGGTAGATGGCGTCGAGGGCATCGAGGTTCGCGACACCCCGCGGGTCGCTCACCGTGACGAGCGCGTCGAACTCCCAGAAATCCTTCACGGGGAGCGCGATGCCCTGTTCGTGCGCGAGGCTCCACAGGATGTCGCTGGCGACCGAGCCGCCGAGGTGGGTGTGGAGCTCGGCCAGCCCTCTCGACGCGTCCGTCATGCCGCAAGAGTAGTAGGGGCGGGACCTGTCCCGCCCGGGCTCGGCCCCGTCGGTAGCCCGGAGCTCGCTTGCTCGCCCTATTCCCAGCGACGGGAGAGCCGGAACGCAGCGTTGATCAGGCCGACGTGGCTGTACGTCTGCGGGAAGTTGCCGCTCTGCTCGAGCGTGTCGGGCAGGACGTCCTCGCTGTACAGCCCGAGCCCGTTGTGGAGCGTGAGCAGGTGGTCGAACAACTCGCGGCCCTCGTCGTGGCGGCCGAGCAGCGCGAGCGCCTCGGCCAGCCAGAAGGAGCACACGGTGAACGCCGCCTCGGGCTCGCCGAAGTCGTCGGGTGCCCCGTAGCGCTTGAGCAGGCCGCCGTCGACGCGCAGTGCCTCCTGGATCGCCCGGACGTGGCGCTCCGCGCGTGGGTCGTCGGTGGGCAAGTAACCGAGCTGGACGGCGAGCAGCAGCACCGCGTCGAGTTGCGGCTCGCCGGCGGCCTGCGTGAGAGCGCCGATCTCCTCGTTCCAGCAGAGCGACTCGAGCAGCACTGCAGCCCGTTCCTGCAGCACCCGCGCGCGCGCGCCGAGATCGGGCGCGTCCAGCACGTCGGCGACCTCGACCGCCCGCTGTGCGCCGGCCCAGTGCGCGAGCAGGCTGAACCCGTGGAGCTTGGCGTGCCGCGAAGCTCCCACGGGCCGGCGTCCGGCTCCTCGAGCCGGCGCTCGATCTGCGCCAGTAGGCGCCCGATCAGCGCCACCGCCGTCGGTGGTGCCACGTCTGCGGCGAAGCGGGCGTCGAGGAAGAGCCGGCTGACGGCGAGGATCATCTCGCCGTAGACGTCGTTCTGCACGTGCTCGAAGGCCTGGTTCCCGACGCGCACGGGGCCGCTCGCCGCGGTAGCCGGCGAGCTCGTGCAGCTCTCGCTCGGGCGCGCGATCGCCGCCGGAGATGGTGTAGACGGGCTGAAGCGTCGCCCTCGCGCTCCTCGGCGAGGTTGCGGAGGTAGACGAGGAATCGCTCCATCTCGTCGTTGTGAGCCGAGGCGCTCGAGCGCGTTGAGCGTGAAGTAGGCGTCGCGCAGCCAGCAGTAGCGGTAGTCCCAGGTGCGCCCGGAGCCGGGATGCTCGGGGAGGCTGGTCGTGGTCGCCGCGAGCAGCGCGCCGGTGTCCTCGTACTGGTGGAGCTTGAGCACGAGCGCCGAGCGGATCACCTCGCGCTGGTAGTCGCGGGGCGTCCGTGTCCCCTTCACCCAGCTGGCGCCAGTAGTCGACGGTCCGCTCGAGGAAGCGCTCGGCGGTCTCCTCCAGCCCGACTCTCGAGCGGCTCGCCCCACGTGAGGACGACATGGTGGTCGCGCTCCAGCAGGAACGGCCGCTCGTCCTCGCACGTAGCTGAGCGGGACGTTCGTCGTCAGTCGCACCGGCGCCGGGAGGTCGGTGAACTGGATGTGGTTGCTCGCCCGCCACGACCGCGTCTCGACGCTGCCGTAGTCGTAGACGGGCCGGCAGCGGATGCGGACGCGCGGCTCGCCGTCGAGCCGGCGCAGGATGCGAACGAGCATCAGCGGCTTGAAGTGGCGGTCGTAGAGCGCGAAGCGCGGTGCGAAGTCGAGCAGCTCGAAGCTCCCGCTCGGCCCGCTGAACGTCGTCTTCGGAGACGTTCGTGTTCTCGAGGTACTCCTGTGTGACCGTCGTGCTGTTCCGACGCCCTCGACGACGAAGGAGCCGCCGCGCTCGCGGTCGAGCAGCGGTCCGAACACGAAACTGGAGTCGGGACGGGGCCAACAGAGCCACTCGACCGACCCTCGGTCGAGCAGTGCGTTGAACGAGCAGTTCCCGATGATCCCCAGTCCGTGTGCCATCGCATCTAGAGTCGTACCTGACGCCGTTCGACACGGGGAGGTGCAATCCCGCATGGCGGTGGCTCGAGACCGCGGCAAGGACAGCGGCAGCGAGGTGGTGGTGGTCTCCAATCGGCTTCCGGTCCGGCTCGTGCCGGGAGGGAAGACCCCTCGCTTCGAACCGAGCTCGGGCGGGCTCGTCTCGGCGCTCTCGGGGGTCGGTGGCCTGAGTGCGTGGGTCGGCTGGCCAGGGGCGCCGGTGGCGGCGTCGCAGGAGCGAAAGGTGACGGCGGAGCTCGGCAAGGACGGTTTTCACCCGGTCTTCCTGGACGCAGCGGAGATGGAGGGGTTCTACGGGCGGATCTGCAACGACACGCTCTGGCCGCTCTTCCACTACTTCGTCGACCGGCTGCGGATCACCGAGGAGGCCTGGGAGCACTACGTCCAGGTCAACCGCCGCTTCGCCGAGGCGACGCTCGCCGTTGCCGGGCCGGGCGCACGGGTGTGGGTGCACGACTTCCATCTCATGCTCGTCCCGGCCATGCTCCGCGCCGAGCGACCGGATCTCGCCGTCGGCTTCTTCCTTCACATCCCGTTCCCGTCGAGCGAGGTGTACCGCCTGCTCCCCGCCCGGCAGACAGTGCTCAGGGGCCTGCTCGGAGCCGACTACCTCGGCTTCCAGACGGCGGATGACGCGCGCCACTTCCGCTCCGCCTGCCTGCGCATGCTCGGTCTCGACTCGTCAGCCGGACGCGATCGAGGTCGACGGCCGCTCCGTCGGCATCGGCATCGACCCGATCGGCATCGACACCGTGAAGTTCGCCGAGGACGTGAAGGAGCCGGAGACGGCCACAGTGCTCGCGGATCTCGAGAAGCGGTACGAGGGGCCGCACGCTGCTGCTCGGGGTGGAGCGGCTCGACTACACGAAGGGGATCGTCCAGAAGCTCCGGGCGTTCGAGCGCTACCTCGAGCTCGATCCGGAGCGCGCGCGGACGACGACGTTGCTCCAGGTGCTCGTTCCGTCGCGTCTGGAGAGTCCCGAGGTACAGGCGCAGCGCGATGAGATCGAGCGCCAGGTGGCGGCGATCAACGGTCGCTTCGGGCGGCCGGGGATCACACCGGTCGAGTACATCCACCGCAGCATCACTCGCTCCGAACTGGTGGCGACGTACCGCCGGGCAGACGTGATGCTCGTCACGTCGCTCCGCGACGGGATGAACCTCGTGGCGCAGGAGTTCGCGTTCTGCCAGAGCGCTCCCGGTCTGCCGCGGCGATGGAACGGAGTGCTCCTGCTGAGCGAGCTCGCAGGGGCGGCCCAGGTGCTTCCCGGCGCCATCCTGATCAACCCGTGGCACGTCGGCGGGATCGCAGAGCGCCTCGCGGAGGCGGTGGAGCTGGGGCCGGAGGACCGTCGCACGCGCCTGGACACGATGACCACGCGCATCGAGCAGCTCGACTGCCGTCGCTGGGCCGAGGCCTTCCTCTCGCGACTCGACCGCTACGCGCGTCGGCGCAGTCGGGCCCGCGTAGCGACGCCGCTCACCGACACCTCGCGTCGGCGTCTCGTGAAGCGCTTCGTCCGGGCGCGGCGGCGGACGATCCTGCTCGACTACGACGGCACGTTGCGCGAACTCGTCTCCCATCCGGAACTGGCGGCCCCGACGCCGGAGATCCTGGAGCTCCTCGTCGACCTCGCCTCCCTCCCGGAGACCGACGTCCACCTCGTCAGCGGCCGCGACCGTGCGTCGCTCGAGCGCTGGTTCGGCAAGGTGCCCGTGTGGCTGTGCGCCGAGCACGGCTTCGCCGAGCGCGCGCCTGGCGGCTCGTGGCGCCAGCTCGTCGAGGTCGACCTCTCCTGGCTGGCGCGGATCGAGCGGGTGCTGCGCCGCGTCGCCTCGGAGGTGCCGGGAACGCACGTCGAGCGCAAGGCATCCGCGGTCGCGTGGCACTACCGGCAGGCCGAGCCCGAGTACGGCGCGTGGCGCGCCAAGGAGCTGCTGCTGACCGTGGAGCAACTCCTGCCGGGCGTTCCCGCCGAGATCCTGCTCGGCCACCGGGTGGTCGAGGTACGGGCCACGGGCGTCAACAAGGGTGTCTACGTGGCCCGCCTCTTTCCCCACGGGCGGGAGCGCGCGCATGCGGTGCTCGCGATCGGGGACGACCGCACAGATCAGGAGATGTACGCGGCGCTGCCGCCCGGCGCTGCGAGCCTCCACGTGGGGACGGGGAACCCGATGGGGCCGGTGCGCCACCAGCACCAACTGCCCGACCCGGAGAGCGCTCGCGCGTTGCTGCGCGAGATCGCAGACGTCGTCGGCAGCAGGCCCTGACGCCCGTCAGACGGCGTCGCTCACCACGTCGCGGAGCGTCGGGAGCCAGGCCGGGTCGATGGTGTGCCCGACGGGCGACTCCATCCACGTCACGGCCGCGTCCCCCGCCTCGAGCGCAGCACGCGCCTCCTGACCGTATTCGACGGGAATCACGGGGTCGAGCGTCCCGTGTCCTATCGCGACGGTGACTCCGGCGAGCTGCGACGGGTCGAGCGGCCAGTCGTCGACACGCGGTAGGAAGCCGGAGAGCGCGATCACGGCTGCCGGCCTCGTCCGTCCGGGACCGAGGGTCAGCGCCCAGGACATCACCGTCCCCTGGGAGAAGCCGCCGAGGATCACGCGGTCGAGCGGAACCGGGAGGTTGCCGAGCAGCGTGTCGAGCAGCGGGATCGACGCGTGGAACGTCTCGGCGTGGGGGGTGGGGATGCCGGCGAACTGGTACCAGTGACTCCCGCCGGGTGGGAGTGACAGCGGCGCCCCCGGAGTCACCCCGAGGAGGCGCCGCTCGGGGTCGAGCAGGTCGAGCAGCGGGTAGAGGTCGTGCTCGTCGGCGCCGCGCCCGTGCAGCAGGACGAGCGCGCCCTCGGGCTCCCCCGCGGAGGGCCGCACGCGTGCCCGTAGGGGCGGGACCTGTCCCGCCGGGCTCTCCGGGACCTGTCCCGCCCGGCTCTGCGGGACCTGCCCGCTCAGCCCGTCCATGCGGCCCGCGGATCCTCGAGCGGCGTCAGCGCGTTCTCCACCTGCGAGCGAAGGTGCTCGAAGGCGGGTGGGAGGATCAGGCGCTCGCCGAGGTGCTCTGGGTCCTCGTCGATCGCAAAGCCGGGGCCGAGCGTGGCCAGCTCGAAGAGTACGCCGCTGGGCTCGCGGAAGTAGACGGAGCGGAACCAGAAGCGGTCGATCACGGGTGACGGTCGGCCGCCGGCGTCCGCCACCGCCGAGCGCCACGCGTCGTGGTCCTCCATCGTCGACGACCAGGCGACGTGGTGCACGGTCCCGGCACCCGGGACACCAGGCCCCGACGCCGGCGGCGCGTCGAGCGCGTAGCGGCCGCCGCGCGTCGCGCCGCGGGCTTCCCACGCTGCCATTCCAGTCGGCTCGAAGCCCATCGTCTGCTCGAGCAACGATCGGCTTCGCTCGGGGTCGGAGGCGAACGCCCACACGCCGTCGAAGCCCTGCAGGGCCACGCCCGGTGGGATCTCGGGGTGCACCGCCTCGAGCGGGCGGTCCGCGGTCTCGGCCACGACCAACTCGAGCCCGAGCCCTTCCGGGTCGGCGAAGGCTAGGCGACCGGCGTTGCGGCGCGTCAAGACGCCTGCAGCTGCGAGCCGCCGCTCCCAGAAGGACAGCGCCTCGGCCGACGCGACACGCCATGTGATCGTGTGCACCATCCCGTCCCCGGGGCGTCCACGCCGTGCACCGGGGTACTCGAAGAACGTGATGTCGCTCCCGGCGCTGCCGTCCTCGTCCGCGTAGAAGAGGTGGTAGACGGTCGGGTCGTCCTGGTTGACCGTCTTCTTGACGAGGCGCAGCCCGAGCACGCCCGTGTAGAAGGCGAGGTTGCCGGGCGCATCGCCGGTGATGCACGTGACGTGGTGGATGCCGTCGAAGCGCAGCGTCGGTACCTCGTTTCTCGTCCTGGTGACTACTTGCGGAAACAAGTATAATCGAAGGATGCAGAGCGCCGAAGGAGGCCAGCTGTCCGCTGAGGAGCTCGCAGCCTGGCGTGGCTTCCTCCGCGTGCACGCGAAGCTCGTGGACGAGCTCGATCGGGAGCTCGACGACGCTCACGGGCTGCCGCTGCGCGCCTACGAGGTCCTCCTGCACCTCGAGTCTGCGCCCGAGCGGCGCCTGCGGATGACCGACCTCGCCGCGTCGGTGCTGCTCAGCCAGAGCGGCCTCACGCGTCTCGTCGACCGTCTCGAGCGGGACGGCCTGGTGGGTCGCGTCCCGTGTGCCGAGGATCGACGTGGCCAGTGGGCCGCGCTCACGGACGCCGGCCTCGGCGCGTTGCACGAGGCGCGCCCGACCCATCTGGCAGGGGTGCGGAGGCTGTTCGTCGCGCCGCTCGGCGACGGCGACCTGAGTGCTCTCGCGCGTTGTTGGGACGCGATCGAGCCGGGCAGCGCCGCCTGACGTGGACCGGTCGACGCATCGCAACGCGTCCACCGAATAGGCTCCCGGCGTGAAGATCGGCATCGTCGTGCCGTTTTCGTGGTCGTTCTGGGGAGCGGTCGTCGAGCACGCAGAGCTACAGGCCGAGGCCCTGTGCGAGAGGGGCCACGACGTCAGGCTCGTGATGGCGAACGACCCTCCGGGACAGTTCACGCGAGCGCTCCACCCCCGCGTCGGCCGGCACGGCGATCCCCCGCCGTCGGTGATCCCTGTCGGGCGTTCGGTGATCGTCCCGGCGAACGGCTCGCTGCCCAACATCTCGTTGAGCCCGCGCGCGTACTTCCGCGTGCGGCGTGTGCTGGAGCGCGAGCGGTTCGACCTGGTCCACTTGCACGAGCCGATGACACCGGCGATCTGTGTGTCTGTCCTCGCCGTCGCGACGTGCCCCGTCGTCGCCACGCACCACGCATCGGGTGACCTCGGCTGGATGCGCTTCGCCATGCCGGCCTGGGGTTTCCTCATGGACCGTGTCGACCGCCGCATCGCCGTGTCCGAGCAGGCCAGGTCGTCGGCGCACCGCTGGATCGGCGGCGACTTCGAGGTGATCCCGAACGGCGTCCTCGTCCCCGACCACGCCGACCCGGCCGGGCGCGAGCACACGATCACGTTCGCGGGCCGTCACGAGCCGCGCAAGGGCCTGCAGGTGCTCCTGCGTGCGTGGCCCGACGTGCATCGGCGCACCGGAGCGCGACTTCGCGTCGTCGGCGCGGACCCCCTTGCCGTGCAGCTGCTGCTGACCCGGCTGCGCGTTCCGTCCGACGGCATCGACGTGCTCGGTTTTCTCAGTCAGGACGAGCTGACGACGACGCTGCAGACGACGAAGGCGCTGGTGGCGCCGTCGCTCGGCGGCGAGAGCTTCGGCATGGTGCTGACCCGCGCCTTCGCCTGCGCGACGCCCGTCGTGGCGTCGGACATCCCGGGCTACCGCGACGTGGTCACGCCGGACACTGCGCTCGCCGTCCCCCCCGACCACCCTGCCGCTCTCGCCGACGCGATCGAGGCGCTGCTCGCGGACGAGCCGCGTCGTGTCGCAATGGGCGCAGCCGCGCGCGAGCTCGCGGTCGCACGGTATGCGTGGTCGGACGTCGCCCGGCGGCTCGAGGTCGTCTACGAGAGCGCCCTCGCCGGCGCGCGGGAGCCTGTGGCGGCGTGAGTCGGCTGCGGGCGCTGGCCCGGAACCCATGGACGCGCGGGCTCTTTGTGTTGCTCGCGCTCGCCTCGACGCTGCTCGCTCTCTGGTGGCGCGGTCCCGAGTGGAGCGACGTCTACCACGCGTTCGACTTCGTCGCCTGGCGCTGGATCGTCGTCGGGCTCGCCCTCAACCTCCTTTCGGTGCTGGCGCGCGCGATCTCCTGGCAGCTCACGATCGGGCAGGCGGTTCCGGATCCGCGGCCGCCGTTCGGACGAGTCTTCTCCGCCTTCGGCATCGGGCTGCTCGGCAACGCGGTGTTGCCTGCGCGCGCCGGCGAGCTCGCCCGCGTCGCCGTGCTGCGGCGTCACGTGGAGTCGGAGACCGGCTCGAGCGCGACGCTCCTGGGCACGGTGTTCGCGCACCGATTGTTCGACCTGTTCCCCGTTTCCATGCTCGTCGTGTTCGTGCTGCTGACGGCGAAGATCCCGCACTGGGCGGTGACGAGCGTCGTGATCGTGCTCCTCATCGGCGTGGCGTTGCTCGCCGTCGCCATGCTCTCCGCGCGCCGGGCCAGGAGCCATCGCCCGCAGGCGACCGGAAACGTGCGTCGGCTGTTCGGCATGGCGCGGCAGGGTCTGGCCGTGCTGCGGGCTCCACTCGCGGCTGCCGCGGCGATCTTCTTCCAGATCGTCGGCTGGCTCCTGCAGCTGCTCGCCGTCTGGGCGGTGACCGCAGCCTTCGACATGGACGTGCCGTTGCACGCGGCCGCGGTCGTGCTCCTGCTGATGAACGTGGCGACGATCTTCCCGCTCTGGCCGGGCAACATCGGCCTCTTGCAGGCCGCGGTCGCCCTGCCGCTCGTCTCCTACGGCGTCGCGTACAGCACCGGCTTCGCCTACGGCCTCGTGCTGCAGGCGATCGAGATGTCGGTCGGCGTCGGCGTCGGGCTCGCGATGCTCACCCGCGAGGGCATCTCCTTCGCGTCGTTGAAGGCAATGGAGGAGTCGGAAGAGGACGAAGAGGAGGAGATCCTCGCCGGGATGAAGTCCGACGCCGAAGAGCGTCGCCGGGAGCGCGTGGCGACGGGTCGCTGAGGCTCAGATCGGCGGCAGACCGCTCTCGAGGCGTCCCAGCCGCGCGGCCACGACCTCGTCGGCTGCGGCCTTCGCCGACTCGTGACCCGTGACTGCGGCGAGGAACTCGTCCCGCTCGAGCGCCTGCAGCACGACGTCGCTGAGGACGGTCACCGTCGCCGTCCGCGGGACGTCCCGGAGCAGCGCGATCTCGCCGAAGGAGTCACCCGGCCCGAACGTCCTGCCTTCGATCTCGACCTCTCCGTCGGAGATCACGTAGAAGCGGTCGCCGTGCTCGCCGAGCGTGATCACAGCGGTTCCTGTGGGGTGACGCACCTCCTCGAGCGCGGCGGCCAGATGCTCCAGCACCGGCTCGGGCAGCGGGCCGAAGATCGGTACGGCGCGGAGCAGCTCTGTGTGCTCCGGAGCCTGTTGGGTCCTGTCGATCGCACGTAGAACGCCGACCGAGACGAGGGCGAGCGCGGGGAGCACGGCTCCCGCGATCACAAGTGTCGCCTCGGCGCCGGCGACCTCGATCAGGAGCGGCGTGAGCAGAGCGCCGAGGCCGATCGCCGCGAGCAACACGCCCTCGAGGGTTCCCAACACGCGGCCGAGCACGTCGTTCGGCACGATCCGTTGGAGCAGGGTGAGCGCCGTCACGTCGACCATGGCGTTGCCGATCCCGAGCACCGCGAAGGCGACGAGTGCGACGGGGATCTCGACGACGAGGCCGATCACGAGGAGCGGTAGACCGAAGAGCGCGAGCCCGATCCCGAGGTCCGCAGCGAGCCGTCGCCGGGTGGCGAGAACAAGAGCGACGAAGCCGCCGAGGATGCCGCCCACGCCGATCATCGAGTTGAGGTAGCCGACGCCGGCGACCCCCGTGTCCAGCAGGTCGAGCGCGAGCACGACGACGAGCACGTTCATGGCGCCCGCGACGAGCGTCTGGGCCGCGTACAGCCCCGACACCGTGGCCACCTGCCGTGATCCCGTGATCGCGCCGACCCCCGCCGTCAGCTCCCGAACGAAGCCAGGTCGTTCCTTCTTCCCGTCCCCCGTGGTCGCCGCGACCGTGATGCCCAGCACCATCGCTGCCGACCACAGGAACGAGACGCCGTTCACGGCGAACACGACCTCGGTGCTCGTCACCGCCAGGAGCAGGCCGCCGAGCGCGGGCCCCGCGAACGAGGCGACGCTCTCGATCGTGCTGGAGGCGACGTTCGCAGCCGTCAGCTCGGAAGGGTCACGGGCGAGCTGGGGCAGTAGTGCCGCCTGCGCGGGGCGGAAGACGACACCGATCACCGTCGCTGCCACGGCCACCGCGTACACGGTCGGCGCGGGGGCATCGGCGACGATGAGGGCGGTCGCAGCCGCCATCAACCCGGCGCGGACGAGATCCGTCACGATCATCACGCGCTTGCGGGCGAAGCGGTCCGCGAACGTGGCGAGCACGGGTGAGAGCAGGCCAGCGGGGATCAGGCGGATCACCCAGACGAGACCCACGGCGGCTGCGCCACCCTGGCCGTAGGCGTACACGGAGAGCGCGACGGAGTACGACCAGTGTCCGATCACCGAGCCGAGCCATGCGAGCTGCAGTCGTCGCAGATCGCGGTTTCGGAACGACCGCGCGAGGGCGTGCCCGGACTCGGCTATGCGGCCGCCGACGCCAGGCACTATCGGGCTTCCCCGCACACGACTTGCCAAGGAGACCACATTCGGGGGAAGATTTCACTGTTCTCACGCGTCATGTACGCGAACGGCCCCATCAGGGGGCGGCGAGGAAAAGGAGCGAGGAATGTCCGAACAGGATCGCGAGAGGGTCGAACTGGACGCCGACGAGCAGAAGATCGAGCGCGTCATGAAGGACGACACCGGCGACGACTCCGACGACTTCGAAGGTCACCGCATGCAGGAGAAGGTCGAGGAGAAGGTCGAGGAGAGGGCTTCGGAGGTCTAGGCCGGCTTCTGCGGGAAGGTTTGTCGACGGGCGCCCTCGGGCGCCCGTCGCACGTTCTGTGACTGATCAGCCTTGTAACTGATCGTTACTTGGCGTTTCGGTTCCCGCCGCGATGACGCTGGTGAGCAGCGCTCAGCGCGTGCCGCGACGGAGCACGCGCTCGAGCGCCTCGAGCAGCCGTAGCCCCTCACCGTCGTCGTCGGCGCCGAGCAGCTCCGCGATACGTGCCACGACAGCCGCTCGCTCGTCGTCGCCGCCCTCCGCCACCGAACGGGCCTTGCGCCCCGCGCGTAGGAGGTCGAGCCCGATCGCCGCCTGGTCGGCGAACAGCGTGAGCAGGCTCATCTCGGCGAGCGTGAACGACTCGTCGGCGTTCCCCCGGTCGAGGATCGAGAGCACGCCGATCGCTCGGTCGTCGGTGAGCAGCGGCACGGCCACGAGGGCGCTGGGGACGTAGCCCGTCGCCTCCGCGGCCTGGCGGGCGTGACGGGGGTCCTGCGAGAGGTCATCGACGACGAGCGGCTGGCGTGTGACGAGCACCCAACCGGCGATGCCCGTGCTCGAGGGGATCCGCATCCCGATCAGGTCGCCCTCACCCTCGCCCGACACCGCCTCGAAGACGAGCTCGTCGGTGTCTTCATCGAGCAGGAACACCGACGCCGCCGTCGCGTCGAAGATCGCGCGAGCCACGCCCACCACCGATTGCAGCAGGCGCCGGTGCGACTCCTCGGTTGCCAGCATGCCGGCCGCCGCGACCGCGCGATACGCGCCTTCGCTCATGTCGTGCCTCCCGCGTTCGTCGCTGTGAGATAGAGGACGCTCTTGAGTTGAAACGGTGTCAGCTCGGGGTGTCGGGCGAGGACGAGCGCTGCGATGCCGGCGATGTGCGGCGCCGCGAAGCTGTTGCCCGTGCAGCGCAGCGTTCCGCCGCCCGTCCACGCCACGTCGAGATCGACGCCCCGCGCGAAGAACTCGACCGGCGGATCCGGGTTTGCGTACCAGGCGAGCGAGTCATCTCCCTCGTGGCTGCCGACCGAGATCACCGAGGCGAAGCGCCACGGGTAGCTCTCCACCGGCATGTTGTGCGCCGAGGCGACGAGCACCGTGCGCTTGAAGTACGCGGCGTCGGCGAGGTCGTGCAGCATTTCCGCGAAGCGGCGCTTGGTCGTCGAGAGGCTCAGGTTGACCACCTGGTGCCCCTGCTCGATCGCGTGTCGCAGGCCGGTGAGGATCAGGTCGCCCGAACCGGTCGTGCCGGCACCGAGCACGCGCACCGAGTGCAGCCGGCAGGCAGGGGCCAGCGCACGCACGATCCCGGCGCAGGCGGTGCCGTGGCCGACGACGTCGCCGATCTCGTCCGGGACGATGCGCGGCTCGTCGCCCTCCTCGTCCGGCGGCTCGACCGCGACCGCGCTCGCGAGCCCGCCGACGAGCGGGTGGTCGCCGTCGACACCGCTGTCGAGGATGCAGACGTCCACGCCGTCGCCGGTCGAGCCGCCGAGCGCCCAGTCGCGGGTGACGCGATCCTGCCACTGAGCGGTCGCGTCGATCGTGTCTGCCGCCGCGGCCGGCAGGCTCCAGGCGGGGAGCAGCCGTTCGCTCATGCGGTGCCGCCCAGCGCACGCCGTCGGGCGTCGCCGGCCGCGGCGGCGTGGCGGTTCGCCTGTTCGAGCCGCTCGTCGCCGGGGAGCGTGGCGAGGTTGATCTCCACGAGCCGAGCGGCTGCTACCGCCGCCGCCTCGGCGAGCAGCGCCCCCGCGGTCGCGTCCGGTTGCAGGGCCGCCTTCCCCTCGGTGGCGGCCAGGGCCGCGAGCTCGGCGACGTCCGCCGCCGCCGCGGCGATCGCCAGCGGCACCTCGGCGGCTCGCTCGAGCGCCACGCCGAGCAGGCGGTCGCGGCCGCCACCGGAATCCTGCGCTGCGTCCATGGCTTCGAGCACTGCGCCGAAGGCGCGCACGTCCTCGTCGGCGAGCTCGACGAGGCGCGCCCGCAGCGTCGTCGCCTGCGCCGCGACACCGGGGGCGTCGTCCCATTCGCTCGACGCCCTGCAGACGAGCGCGGTGAGTGCGGCTCCCATTGCTGCGCCGAGTGCTGCTGCGGAGCCTCCGCAGGGGGAGGGCGCAGGCGCCTCGAGCGCGTCGAGCAGTGCGGCGAGTCGGTGCTGCTCGAGCGGGACGTCGGTCCCGACGGTCGGGGGGCGGGTCACTGCTCCAGGCGCCTGCGCAGGTGGGCGACGACGGGTGTCGAGGGCTCGACACCGGCGGCGCGCAGCGCAGCCTCCAGGTCTGCCACCACGGCAGCCCGGTAGGCGGCGTCGCGTGCTGCACGCTCCACGATCGAGTCGAGCTCGCGCCGGGCGAACGGGAGCTCCTGCGCCGCCTGCACCCATCCCTGGGGCACGGCAGGCAGCGCTCGTAGCAGCCCGGCGATTCTCTCCTCGTCGTATCTCGTCATCGCGTCACCTGCGCACTTGACGGGTTGGCGGGCTGGTTTCTTCCCTCGAGGCGCTCGCGGAGCTTGGACAGGCAGCGGGAGATCCGGCTCGCGATCGTGCCGGCCGGCAGGTCGAGCGCGTCGCCGATCGTGCGGTAGCTCTCGTCGCGGGCGAAGAAGCGGTCGAGGATGTCGGCACATTCGGGTGTGAGCGTGGCGAGCGCATCGCGCACGACCATGGCGTCGTCGAGGTGGGCGACGGTCTCGTCGGACCACTCCTCGGGCAGCTCGTCCACCGGTTGCTCCCGCTGGGCCGATCGCAGCCGGTCGACGGCGCAGCGGCGTGTGAGCTGCGCGATCCACGGGCGCACGGCGTCGTCGGAGCGCAGCGTGTCGAGCCGCTCGAAGACGCGCGTGAAGACGTCCTGGAAGACGTCCTCGGCGTCCTGCCCGCGAAGTCCGTAGGCCTGCGTGGCGATGGCGAAGACGTAGCGGGAGAAGCGCTCGACGAGCTCGTGCCATGCGTCCGAGTCGCCCGCGCGGCAGAGGGCGACGAGGTCGGCATCGGACGTTGCCGCCATGCGAGGATGCGTCGCCGGCGGGCGCCCCTAGCGAGCCTCGGCCTCCCGGAGCCGGTCGGAGAGGATCTCGCAGAGCTTCCACAGGACGAGCGGCCGGGTCTCGACGAACGGCCTGAAGCTCCAAACAGGGAGGCCCCAGATCCGCATGTCGGTCTCGGCGGTGACCGTGGCGCTGCGCGGAGTCTTGTCCACGAGTGCCACCTCGCCGAACGAGTCCCCTGGTGTCAGCGTCCGGACCTTCGTGCCCCCGACGAGCACCGCGGCCTCACCCGCCTCGACGACGAAGAAGTTGAGGCCACCCTCGCCCGCCGTGGCGATGTCCTGTCCGGCCTTGAAACGGCGTTCGACGAAGTCGGCGGCGAGTTGTTGCGCGTCCTTGTCGCCGAGATCCGAGAAGAGTGCGATGCCGCGGATGAGCTCGGGCGAAGGCTGTGCCATGCAGCGATTCTTACAGGGTTCCGGGCTGGTTGTCATCAGTGTCGGTCTCGAGCTCGTCGATTCGGCTCTGGGCTGCGGCGAGGCGGTCGAGGCAGACGCGATGGAGATCCTCGCCCTGGCGCCAGAGATCGAGGGCCTCGTCGAGAGGCACGTCACCCGACTCCAGGCGCTTGACGATCTCGTCCAGACGCCGGTAGGCCTGCTCGAATGTCATCTCGTCGCTCAGGGCCGCACCTCCTCCACACGGGCATCGAAGCCCCCGGACGCGAGCTCGACGGCGATCGGATCTCCTGCCGCGACCGCCGCGGCCTCGCGGACGATGCTTCCGCTCGAGCGGACGATCGCGTAGCCGCGGCCGAGTGTCGCCGTCGGCGACAGGGCACGGAGCCGTCCCGCCGTCGCCTGCAGCGCCGAGGAATGCCGCTCGAGCGACCGGCGTGGGGCCGCGCGCAGACGCTCACCCGTGCGCTCCAGGCGAGCGCGATCGCGAGCCACTGTCTGCCGCGTGGCGCGCGCGAGCCGCCCGCGCGACGCGGTCAGGGCGCCGACGAGCTCGTCGAGATCCGGGACGACGAGCCGTGCGGCCGCCGTCGGCGTCGACGCCCGCACGTCGGCAGCGAAGTCGCAGAGCGGCTCGTCCTGCTCGTGCCCGACCGCCGAGACGACGGGCACGGCGCACGCGGCGACAGCGCGGACGACGCCCTCGTCGCTGAAGGGGAGAAGATCCTCGAAGCTGCCGCCGCCGCGTGTGACCACGACCACGTCGACAGCCGGGTGGACGGCGAGCCGCTCCAGGCCGTCGACGATGCGGGCCGGCGCGCCGCGTCCCTGCACGCGTGTCTCACAGACGACGATCCACGCCGGCGGGTAGCGCGTCGCGATCGCCGTCACGAGATCGCCGCGCGCGGCAGCATCGGTGCCGGTGAGCAGACCGACCGCCCGCGGGAATCGCGGGAGCGGACGCTTCCGCTCCCGCGCGAAGAGCCCCTCCCGCTCGAGAGCGCGGCGGAGACGCGCGAGCGCGGCAGCGTGCTCGCCCTCGCCGAACCGCTCGATCGCCCGCGCGCGGAAACCGAGCGAGCCCCGCGCCTCGTACAGCTCGGCGCGCCCTTCGACGTGGACGCGCTCGCCATCGGCGAGCCCCAGCCCGAGCGCGTCGAAGCGGGCGCGGGGCATCGTCACCGGCAGGCAGGCACCCGTCTGTGCGTCCTTCAACGTGAGGAAGACGTTCGCCCACGTGTCGGCGCGGCGGAGCTCCGTCACCTCGCCCTCCACCCAAACGGTCGGCAGCCTCCCCAGGTACCCGGCGAGACCGCGGTTGAACGCGGCCACGGGGTAGACCCGGCGGTCGCCGTACACGGTCGGCTCGACCTTCGTCACGTCCTGCGGAGCCTATCCCGCGCCAGCGCTTGTGCCGGTCCGAGATCGGGTGCGAAGCCTGGACCCGCTACAGGAGGATCTCGGCGGCCGTGACGGGCGTGCAGCCCTGGCGCAGGAGATCGACGCAGCCGTGGAGGTCTGCCTCGCTCGCGGCGAGCCGCTCCGCGAGCGGGAGCGGGTAGCCGGCCTCGATCAGCACGTGGAGACGCCAGCCTTCGACCTTCGCGCGCTCGCCCGCGGTCTGGAAGGGGATCTCGAGCTCGGTGTCGGTTTCTGTCGTCTCGGCCATCGTGTGCCCACGGTGATTCGTGGTACCTGAGACGATCCCTTCCCGCATTGGTTGGTCGGCGCGTGCAACCGCGACGACGTGTGCCTACGGTTCTGCGTCGAGCCGTTGTGCTAGCTCCTGGCGACTGAGCGCCTCGACTGCGCGGTCGAGCTCGCGGCGAAGCTGCGTCGTCGCGGTCTCCTTGATCTCCCGCATCCGCTCGTCGAACGCGAGCGACGCGATCTGCGCGTGGCGCTCGATTTCGCGCTCCGTGACGCGTTCGAGACGCTCGGTCTGACGCTTCTCCCACTCGACGAGAAGGATGTCCAGACGGGCGCGCACGTCGGTCTCGGCACGCTCGATCGAGGCGGCGACGGCCGCCTCGCGCGTACGTAGTCGCTCGGTGATCTCCTCGAGCGCCCGCCGCCGCTCGAGCGTCTGCGCCTCGAGCTCGTCGAGCGCATCGGTGACGGACTGGCTGGCGACTCGGCCGAGCTCCTCGCGCAGCCGGTGCACCATGCGGCGCTGCTCGTCCGCGGCGCTACCGATCTCCGAGGCGTCGGCCTCGATGCGTGCCGTCAGGGCGGCGACGGCCTCGTTGCTGCGCTGCGCGAAGCGCTGCAGCTGCTCCTCGATGTGGATCTGCGCGCGCTCGAGGTCCTCGGTGAAGCCGCGCAAGCGCTCCTCCAACCGTCGCTCCTCGCCGGCGAGCGCATGTGCCAGCGCGTCACCCGCCTGGCGCTCCCGCTCGGCGAACTCCGCCCGGTGCTGATCGGCGCGGAGGCGTTCCTCGGCGGCCAGCGCCGATATCGACTCGGCCCGCTCACGCGCCAGCGTGTGGCGGATCTCGTTTCGGTGGCTGACGGTCTCCTCGGCCACGACCTGACGCAGTTCCGCGCGCGCGGACTCGGCGAGCCGCCTGCCGTCCGCCGCAAGCGCGCGTGCTCGCCGGAGTGCGATCACGAGAACTGCGATGACGACGAGCGCGCCCGCGACGACGACGGCGAGCACCCAGAGAGGCACGGCCCGATGCTAGACGAGATCGGAGGAGGCGAGATCCGCGGAGGCGAGATCGCGGGCGGGACAGGTCCCGCCCCTACAGGTGCGTGGCGGCGAGGGCGGCGGCGACGAGGAGCGACGACCACGCGAGCAGCCGGAGGGCGGTCTCCGGGGCACCGATCAGCGTGTCGCGTGTCACCGGCTCGACCGTACCGTCCGCCAGCACGAGCTCTCCGGTCACGCTCTTCGTCGCGCGCCTCGCTCGCCGCACGGGCGTCGACAGTCGACGTTGGGCGAGCGAGAGCGCGGTCGCCCACGCGGCCGCGAGCAGCGCTTCCAGCGCCATCGTCCCGGCGACCGCCACGTAGCCCGTGATCACCGGGAACGTCCCCCAGGCGAGTGCGAACCACAGATCGCCGTGTAGACGACCGCCGAACCACTCCAGGTTGTAGGCGGGTACGAGGAAAGCGCCGATGGCGATGAGCGGCAGGAGCCAGAGGCTGAAGTCGAGCGCCACGGCGACACCGATCGCCGCCGCGATCGCGACGGAGCCGACGGCGAGCGCGACCAAGACACGTGCCGGGATCGCGGTCCGCAGCGGCCGGCCGTGCAACTCGTCGAGCGCGTGCGCCCCGACACCCATCGCGAGACCGAACGCGAGCACCGTCAGCCCGAGTCGAGACCACGACACGGTCGATGCGAGGCACCCGCCGACGACGACGTACGAGAGGTGCCACGCGGTGTAGGGGAGGTGCAGCAGCGTCGCGTAATCGCGCCAGCCCCCGGGTGGGAGCGCGTAGAAGGCGGGCCGGTCCGCGGTCACGCCTTCGTCCCCCACACGACGACGCCGCCACCGAGCGAGAGGCGGCGCAACCGCGGCGATCGGATGCCCGCAGCCGACCACAGCTCGAGCAGTCGCGGCTCCGGGGTCTGCCGCCAGAAGTCCCGGATGGAGGGGCCGAGGAAGCTGCCGACCTCCCTCCAGCCGGGCGAGAGAGCGCTACCCGCCAGCGGAAGCACCATGCCGACGTAGACGTCCCAGAGCGGTCGCCAGAGCCCGCGGGGCACGCCGAACTCGAGCATCGCCACCGTCCCACCCGGGCGAACGACACGGGCGAGCTCCGCGAGCGTGGCCACAGGGTCGTCGACGTAGCGCAGCAGGTACGTGAACGTGAGGTGGTCGAACGACGCATCGGCGAAGGGGAGAGAGTCGGCCGAGGCCTCCACGAGCTCCACGCGCCCTGCGAGCCGACTGCGGGCGACCGCGAGCATCTCGGAGCTCTGGTCGAGGCCTGTGACCGGATGCCCCTGCTGCAGCAGGCGTTCGGCGACGAGCCCTGTTCCCGTCGCCACGTCGAGCACGCTGCCGCCGTCCGCGGGCACGCGCGAGACGAGGAACCGGCGCCACCGTGGGTCCTGCCCGAGCGAGAGGACCGCACCGACACGGTGGTACGTCGGCCCGAGGGGCGCGAACAGCTCCTGCGCGTGGCGACGACGGTCGGACACAGGGCTCTATCCTGGCACGGTGGCGCTGGCGGACGACCTCGAGCGAATCGCGGGGCTGGCCGCCGCCGTCGGCGGCGAGGCGAGGAGCGTTGCCGGTGTCCTCACCGCCGAGGCGTCGCCGGGCGATCGCGTCTACCTCTGCGCGCTCTCTGCCGACGGGGAGGAGCACGCCTGGGTCGCTCTCGACCAGAACGGCACGGTCATCGTGTCCCGCGACCGCGTGCGTGACGCCGTGGCGATCGCTGCTCTCTGCGAGATCGCCGAGGAGGCGGCGTTTCCGGGTGACCTGGACGAGTTGCGAGCGCAGCTCGTCCAGCTGCGGATCGTCGAGGCCCCGGCCGGGATCGAGGAGGCAGAGGCCGCGGCGTCCGAGCTACAGCGGGTGCTCGGCGCGCCGCCGCACGTCTCGACGCCGGGACGACTCGAGGAGATCGGCGCGGCCACGCGCCGGCTGGAGGCTGCGCTCTATGAGCACTCCGACGGCTCCCCCTTCACCGCAGCGATGCGGACGGCGCAGGGCACCGTGGACGCGCTCTGGCAACAGGTCGACTCCGGCTACCAGGGTGCGCTCGAGTAGGCTCTGTACCGATGGAGGGAGGCGGCTTCTTTCCGTTCGGCGGCGATCCCGAGGAGATCCTTCGCGGGCTGCGCGAGTTCGCCGAGCAGCAGACGGAGAGCGTGAAGGACGCGCAGCGCGAGCAGTTCGCGACCCTGACGCTGAACACGGCCGTCGAGCTGACCGCTGCCGCGCTCGGCCAGGTGGAGGTCAGCGGCGGGCCCGACGAGCAGGCGCTTGCGCTCCGCGACGCGATGCGTGTGCTGTTCCCTGAGGCGGTGGCGCTCGTATCGGCCGCCCGCCAGGGCTTCATGCGCGAGTAGCGTCGATGCCCCCGTCCACCGGCTGATCGCCGGTCACCTGCGTCCCGGCGTCGCCCGCTGCCACCGCGTCTGCATCTTCGAGCGCTCCGATCGCGGCCCGGGCTCCACCACGCTCCACGAACCTGCAGGCAGCCTCGACCTTGGGGCCCATCGAGCCGGAAGGGAACTGAAGGCACCGCAGCTCGGAGGGCGTCGTGGCCAGGATCGGTGACGCCGCGGACGTGTCGCGGTCGCGCTCCACGGCGCTCACGTCGGTGAGCAGTAGCAGGAGGTCGGCGTCGAGGGCGGAGGCGAGACGCTCGCCAGCGAGGTCCTTGTCGATCACGGCTTCGACGCCGTGGAGGGCCCCGTCGGGACCCGCGGCGACGGGGATGCCGCCACCGCCCGCGCAGACCACGAGCACACCGGCGTCGACCAGCAGGCGGATCGTGCTCAGCTCGACGATGTCCCCGGGCTCCGGGGAGGGCACGACGCGTCGGAAGCCGCCCTCGTCGGGCGCCAGCGTCCAGCCCAGCGACTCGGCGAGCGCGAGAGCCTCCTGCTCCGGGTAGACCGGCCCGATCGGTTTCGTCGGGCGCGCGAAGGCCGGGTCGCCCGGGTCGATCACGACCTGCGTGAGCAGCGTCGCGACGTCGCGGTCGGGCAGCGCGTTCCGAAGTTCCTGCTCGAGCAGGTAGCCGATCATTCCCTCGGTCTCGGCGCCGAGTACGTCGAGGGGGTAGGGCGCCGCTCCTGTGTACGCCGCGGCCTGGATCGCGAGCAGCCCGACCTGCGGCCCGTTGCCGTGCGTGACCACGAGCTCGTGTCGTCGTGCGACGTCGGCGAGAGCGGCGACCGCCCGTCCGATGTTGAGCCGCTGGCGCTCTGCCTCCGGGGCCTCACCGCGGCGTAGCAGCGCGTTGCCGCCGAGCGCGGCGACGACACGCATCCTCAGAGGTCCCAGCGGCGCCCGATGAGCGCGAGCAGGAGCGCCTCCTCGGTTGGGAGACGATTCTCGGCCTGCTGCCAGACGATCGAGCGCGGCCCGTCGATCACGGTGGCTGTGACCTCCTGGTCGCGGTGCGCGGGGAGGCAGTGCATGAAGACGGCGTCGGGCCGCGCGCGCGTCACGAGCGCCTCGTCGACGCGGTAGGGAGCGAGTGCTGCCAGCCGCGCTTCGCGCTCGGCCTCGTCTCCCATGGAGACCCAGACGTCGGTGTACACGGCGTGCGCGCCGACGACCGCCTCGGCCGGGTCGTGGACGACGATCGCTCCCTCGACCGCCCTCTCGAAGCCAGGTGGGCAGGAGACGATGACCTCGATGCCCACGAGGCCACCGGCCTCGACGAGCGAGGTGGCGACGTTGTTGAAGTCGCCGACGAACGCGACGCGCAGGCCTTCGAGGTGGCCGAATCGCTCCCGTAGTGCGAGCAGGTCGGCGAGTGCCTGGCACGGGTGGTGCTCGTCGGTGAGCGCGTTGACGACCGGCACGGTCGCCGCCGCGGCGAGCCCGTCGACCGTCCCCTGCGCGAACGTGCGCACGACGATCGCGGCGGCGTAGCCGGAGAGCGTGCGCGCGGTGTCCGCGAGCGTCTCGCCGCGGCCGAGCTGGAGCTCGTCGGGCCGCAGCACGAGCGGGAGCATGCCGAGGCGCTCGGCGGCCGCCGCGAACGACACACGCGTGCGCGTCGAAGGCTTCTCGAAGAAACAGACGAGCGTGTCGCCTCGGAGCACCTCGATGAAGCCGTGCGGCCGCGCCTTCATGCGCGCCGCGAGCTCGAGTAGCGAGAGCAGGCCTTCGGCCGTGAGGTCGGACGCGCGTAGGAAATGACGCGGTATCCCCGACGCGTCGAGGCGCGTCACACCCGTCTCCGCTCCACCAGGGCCGCTCATCCGGACGACACCGTCGTCTCGACATGGGCGAGCCGCTCGATGGGCGCGATCACCTCGTGCAGAGTCGGGCGCCCGGTCACGCGCAGCTCGTAGCGGGCGTGCCGCAGCGGATGCGTCGTGGCGATGAGGCGCCCGAGGTCGATTGGCGTTCCCGTGACGACGACGTCGGCGGGTGTCGCCTCGATCGTCTGTGCCAGCTCGACCAGTTGCTCGTCCGAGTACCCGAGCGCCGGCAGGACGGGCCCGATATGGGGGTACCGCGCGAACGCGTCCGCGATCGAGCCGACCGCGTAGGGGCGGGGATCGACGAGCTCGCCGGCCAGAGCCGCCCGGGCGGCCACGGTGCCGGCGCCGAAGGACATCCCGCCGTGTGTGAGCGTGGGACCGTCCTCGATCACGAGCACGCGCTTCCCCTCGAGGGGAGGCCCTGGCTCGAGCGTCACCGGAGACTCGGCCGTCACGATCGACGCGTGCGGATTGACGGAGCGGGCGTGGGCGACGACGTCCTCGACGTCCTCTGGCGTCGCGCTGTCCACCTTGTTGACGACGATGGCCTGCGCCCGCCGCAGGTTGACCTCGCCGGGATGGAACGTGAGCTCGTGCCCCGACCGCAGCGGGTCGGTGACCGTGATCCACAGGTCGGGGGAGACGAGTGGGAGGTCGTTGTTCCCGCCGTCCCAGATGATCACGTCAGCGTCCTCCGCCGCCCGGTCGAGGATGGCGGCGTAGTCGACGCCCGCGTACACGACGAGCCCCATGGCGACGGGCAGCTCGTACTCCTCGCGCTCCTCCACCGTCGGGTGCGACGCGTCGATGTCGGCCGGCGAGGCGAACCGCTGGAGGCGCATCGCCTCCAGGTCGCCGTACGGCATCGGGTGCCGAACCAGGGCGACTCTGAGCCCGGAGTCGCGAAGCAGCGTGCCGATGTGACGGCTCGTCTGGCTCTTGCCGCAGCCGGTGCGCACCGCCGTGACGGCGATCACCGGGCGCTCCGCCTTCAGCATCGTCGCCCGCGGGCCGAGCAGCCGGAAGTCGGCGCCCGTGGCGAGCACCCTCGACGCCGTGTGCATCACGTCCTCGTGGGCGAGGTCGGAGTAGGAGAGCACGACCTCGTCGACTGCATGGTTGGCGACGAGCTGCTCGAGCTCGGCCTCCGGCCGGATGGGAATACCGCCCGGGTACGCCTCTCCCGCCAGCGAGGCAGGGTAGGTGCGGTCGTCGATCCCGGGGATCTGCGCCGCGGTGAACGCGACCACACGAGTGTCCGGGTCGTGACGGAAGACGACGTTGAAGTCGTGGAAGTCACGCCCGCCGGCGCCCATGATCACGACGCGTCGCACGCCTCCTCCTCTCCGGCACGGAGCCTGGATTCCTACCTCGACGTCATTGCATCGCGGCCGGTCGACCCGGGCATCGGCGGGTGCGCCGATCGTGGCTGCGGAGAGCTACTGAGGCCAACAGGCTGTACGATCGCACGCGTCGTGCGGGCTCTCGATCGTGCCGTCGTCCGGATGCTTCCGCTCGTGCCGCGCCCGGTCGTGCAGCGCCTCTCGGCCCCGTACATCGCGGGCCCGCGATGGGAGGACGCGCAGCGAACCGTCTCGGCTCTGAACGCGGTGGGGCAGATGGCGACGGTCGACGTGCTCGGCGAGGAGGTGACGCGTCCCGACGAGGCCCGGGCGATCGCCACCGCATACCTTGGCGCGATCGACTCGATCGCGGAGAACCGGCTCGACGCGAACGTCTCCGTCAAGTTGACCGGGCTCGGCCTGAAAGTGGACGTCGATCTGTGTCACGCGCTGCTCGAGCGTGTCGTGCGGGAGGCGGCGACCCGGTCGATCTTCGTCCGCATCGACATGGAGGACTCGTCCTGTACGGACGAGACACTGACGCTCTACCGCAGGCTTCGCGAGACGGGCCACGACAACGTCGGCATCGTGTTGCAGGCGGTCTTGCGGCGCAGCCCGGCAGATCTCGCCGCTCTCCGTGACCTGCGCCCGAGCGTCCGGCTGTGCAAGGGCATCTACGTCGAGCCGCCCGATCTCGCCTACGAGCACCCTGACGAGATCCGCCGCTCTTTCGTCGACCTGCTCGAGGCTCTCCTCGACGCCCGGTGCTACGCGGCAGTGGCGACACACGACGAGTGGCTGCTCGGCGTGGCCCTCGCGCGCATCGCCGGCCTGCCCGCCACTGCCTACGAGCTGCAGATGCTGCTGGGTGTCCGGCAGGCACGGGCTGCCGAGCTGGTCGCGGCGGGTCATCGCCTGCGCGTGTACGTCCCGTACGGGCAGCGCTGGTACGAGTACTCGCTGCGTCGGCTGCAGGAGAACCCGCGCATGGCGTCGATGGTCGCGCGGGCGACCGTCGCGCGGCTCGTCGGGCGCGGCTGACCCGCTCCGACGTCAGCCGCCGAGGATGACCACGGCGTGCGCTCCGGCGAGCTGGCGTGGGCGCATGCCGTCGAGCGGGCCGACGACCGTGATCCCCAGGTCGCGGGCGAGACGAGCACCTTCACCGGCGAACCCCGTGCGGTACATCACGATCGACCGTGGGTAGTCCTGCTGCGCGGCGTTGCCGACGGTGCCGATCCGGTAGCCGTTCCGCTTCACCTGCGCTGCGGCGGATGCTGCAGCGCCGGAGCGCCCGTTGCCGTTCAGGATCATCACCGACACCTTGCCGCGGAGGAGCTTCGCGGCCGGCGTCTTGGCCGTCGGCTTCGCCGCCGCTACCGGTGCTGCCTGCTGCGCGACGGCCTCGGCCTGTGCCCGACGAGGCCCTGAGTCGGGTCGTACGATCAGCGTGCCGCCGACGAGCACGAGCAGTACGAGCTCCACGGCCGCGATCGCTGCGGCGGCCAGGGCGGCGGCGCGCCAGGGAAACGGATCACCCGTCGCCGTGTGTGAGACCGGAAAGTCGACCACCGCGGGAACAACGTTCGACGCGTGGTCGGCTCACTCCTCCCGGATCCACTCCCAGGTCGCTCGGAGGCCGTCGGCGAGGGTCGTCGTCGCAGTCCAGTCGAGCTGCGAAGCGGCTCGACCGGGGTCGAGGCAGCTCCGCTGCAGCTCGCCGAAGCCGCGCCTCCGAAATACGGGCTTCGCGTCGCTCCCTGCTACGAGCCGGCACGCGTCGTACAGCTCCAGCACGGATGTCTCCCTGCCCGTGCCGATGTTGAAGACACCGCCTGGGCCGTCGACCGCCGCCACGAACGCGGCCGCCACATCGCCGGCGTAGACGTAGTCGCGGCTCTGCGCGCCGTCCCCGAAGATCGTTGCGGGCTCCCCGTCGCGGAGACGGCTCAGGAAGATGGCGACCACGCCCGCCTCTCCGTGCGGGTCCTGGCGGGGCCCGTAGACGTTGCCGAGGCGCAGTGACACGTGGTCCACCGTGTAGAGCCGGCTCCACGTCGCGAGGTATTCCTCCGCCGCGAGCTTCGACGTTCCGTAGGGGGCAAGCGGACGGCGTGGGGCGTCCTCGGACGCCGGCTCCTCGCACTCGCCGTAGATCGCGCCGCCGGTCGATGCCAGCACCACCCGCGCGTCATGGGCGCGCGCCGCCTCGAGCACCCGCACCGTGCCGAGCACGTTCGCAGTTGCGTCCCGGATCGGGTCCGCGACCGAGATGCGCACGTCGATCTGCGCAGCGAGGTGGAGCACCGCCTCCGGGGCGATCTCGGCGCACAGGCGGTCGAGCGGCTCGCGCACGTCGGCAACGTGCAGCACGGCGCCGTCAGGGAGGTTCTCCCGGCGCCCGCTCGACAGGTCGTCGAGCACGTGCACCTCGTCACCGCGCGCGAGCAGCGCGGCGGCGACGTGCGAGCCGACGAATCCGGCACCTCCTGTGACGATCGCGCGCACGCTGCAAGCGTAATCGTCTAGCCTCGGCGCGTGTTCGTGACGTTCGAAGGAGCCGATGGGTCGGGCAAGACGACGCAGGCCGCGTTGCTCGGTGAGCGACTCGCGGCGGACGGATTCGAGGTCGTGATCACCCGCGAGCCGGGCGGTACCGAGCTCGGAGAGCGCATCCGCGAGTTGCTGCTCCACGCCGGCGAGGTCAGCCCGTGGGCGGAGGCGACGCTGTTCGCAGCGTCGCGGGCCCAGCATGTGGACGAGGTGATCCGCCCGGCGCTCGAGCGCGGTGCCGTCGTCGTCTGCGATCGCTACGTCGACTCGTCGCTCGCCTATCAGGGCATCGCGCGGGGGCTCGGCCTGGAGGCCGTGCTCGAGCTGAACCTCTCAGCCGTCGGCGGGCTCATGCCGGAGCTCACGTTCCTCCTTCTGCTCGATCCTGCCTCGGCGGCGGCGCGGGTCGGTGGAGCTCCCGATCGCATCGAGCGCGAGGACGACGGGTTCCACGAGCGTGTCGATGCCGCCTACCGCGAGCTCGCCGGCCGCTTTCCGGAGCGGATCGTCGTGCTCGATGGCCGGAGCGACCCGGCGTCGATCGCAGAGGAGGTGTATGGACGCGTTCGCGGCAGTGCCTGAGCAGCAGGAGGCCAAACGGCTCCTGGCCGGTGCGCTCACAGGCGAGGGAGCACATGCCTTCCTCCTGCACGGCCCCGCGGGTGTGGGAAAGCGGACGGCCGCGTTCGCGCTCGCCGCGGAGCTGCTCGGCGACCAGCGAAGGGTGCTTGCACGGACGCACCCGGACCTCGTCGTCGTCGAGGCGCTCGGCGAGATGATCCGCATCGATCGGGTCAGGGCGCTCCACCACGACCTGCACATGCGCCCGTTCGAGTGCAACCGCCGTGTCTACCTGGTGCTCGACGCCCACCTCCTGGGCGACGACGCAGCCGACGCGTTGCTCAAAGACCTCGAGGAGCCGCCGGCGTACGCCTCGATCGTGCTCGTCGCGGACGAGCTCGGCCCGCTCCCCGAGACGATTCGCTCACGCTGTCAACTCGTGCCGTTCAGGCGTCTCTCCGACGACGCGGTCAGGGGATGGCTCGGCGAGCACGCGCGCGAGCTCGGGCCCGCCGAGGTCAATGCGGCGGCCCGCGTCGCTGGCGGACGACTCGACCGGGCGCGCCGGCTGGTCGACCCGGCCGCTCGCGAGCGGCGCCAGGCGTTGCTCGCCGTCGCCCGCGGTGTGTACGCCGAGGAGCCTGTCGATCCGACCGCTGCGGCCACGGTCATCATCGATGCGGGCGCCGTGCTCGGGGCAGCCGCGCGCGAGCGCGAGGAGGAGGCGGTGGCGGTGCTCGACCTCCCCGACCGCGAGCGGGAGCAGCGGCTACGCCGCGCACAGCGTGGCGCCGAACGGGAAGAGCTCCTCGCCTCCCTCGAGGAGCTCGCCGCCTGGTACCGCGATCTCGTCGCCGTCTCCGCAGGAGCCGAGCAGACCGTGCGACACGCCGATCGTCTCGACGACCTTCGGGCGGACGTGGCACCCCGGACGGAAGCGGGAGCCGAGCAGGCGGCGGAGGCCGTGCGCGATGCGTGGCGTGTGGCCGAGGAGCTGAACGTCAACCCGCAGCTCTGGCTGGAGGCCCTGTTCGTGCGGCTGCGCCGCGTATTCGCCTGAGCGGCGGCGTCGGGCGGGGCGGGAGAGATCCCGCCCGGGCAGTCAGTTGCCGAGCGTGTCGGCGTAGTCGGGCACGTTGCGCATGAGGCCCGGATCGGGCCGGATGTAGCCCTCCTCGCTCTGGCGCTCCGGAAGCACCAAGGGAGGCTTGTCGACCACCTCGTAGGGGATGGTCGAGAGCAGGTGCGCGATGCAGTTGATGCGCGCCGCGGGCTTGGAGTCGGCCTCGACGACCCACCAGGGAGCGATCTCGGTGTCGGTGTGGACGAACATCTCGTCCTTCGCCCGCGAGTAGTCGACGAAACGGTGCTGCGACTCGAGGTCCATGGCCGAGAGCTTCCAGCGCTTGCGGGGATCGTCGAGACGGGCTTCGAAGCGGCGTCGTTGCTCGGCGTCCGAGACCGAGAACCAGTACTTGCGGAGCAGGACCCCGTCCTCGACGAGCATCTGCTCGAACACCGGGCACTGGCGGAGGAAGCGTTGGTGCTCCTGCGGCGTGCAGAACCCCATCACCTTCTCGACACCCGCGCGGTTGTACCACGAGCGGTCGAAGAGGACGATCTCGCCCGCGGCGGGGAGATGCTCGACATAGCGCTGGAAGTACCACTGCGTCGTCTCGCGGCCCGAGGGTGCCGGAAGCGCGACGAGGCGCGCGAAGCGCGGGTTGAGCGGCTCGAGGACGCGCTTGATGGCGGATCCCTTGCCGGCAGCGTCTCGGCCCTCGAAGAGGACGACCACGCGAGCGCCCGTGTCTCGCACCCATTCGAGCATCAGCGCCAACTCGACCTGGAGTCGAAGCAGTTCCTTCTCGTAGGTCGTGCGCTTCAGCCGCTTCGGCTTCGGTCGGTCGGCCCCGCTGTCCTTGTTCTTCGGTGTCGCCATGTCCTGTTGCGGACGAGCCTACCCCCCGCGCGCCACGCGTGTCACGCGTCGCCCTCATCGCCTGCTGACCCGCCCCACACGCGCGGCTAACAGAAGCCTTGCCCAACCCTTGCGGGTCGATCACGGGCGCCTCACACCGAGCGGCGATCACTTGTGTGTCCAGACCGATCGAAGGAGGCGGAGATGAAGGTGAAGGGAGTACGAAGGAAGGTGAGAGGAGCGTCGCTCGGCGCCGTTGCCGTAGCGGCGCTCCTGCTCGCGGCCGCCGCGGCTGCCGCGGTGATCGTCGGCACCCCCGGCAACGACGTGCTGCGGGGCACCGGCGGTGCGGATCACATCCGTGCGCTTGCAGGCGACGATCTCGTGTACGCACGGGACGGCTCGGACCAGGTCAGGCTCGGAGCCGGTGACGACGGTGCGCGCGCCGGAGGCGGCAACGACGTCGTCTACGGCGGCCACGGTCGCGACACGATCGCGGGTGGCGATGGCAACGACGGGCTCCGCGGCGGGTCACACGACGACCGGCTCGACGGCGGAGACGGCAACGATCGCGTGTCCGGGAACCGCGGTGACGACGCGGTCAGCGGTGGGCGCGGCAACGACTCGCTGTTCGCGGGCGCCGGTGCCGATCGAGTCCACGGCGGACCGGGCAACGACGTGCTGCACGCGCTCGCTGCCGACGGCCAGCCCGACCTGCTCGACTGCGGGCCGGGGCACGACACGGCCTGGGTGCTCCGCGAGGAGCGACCGCGCACCGTGCTCGTCGGCTGCGAGACCGTGATCGTGGTCGACGTGCTGACCGCGGATCAGGAAGAGGGCGAGAACGCCGACGCCGACGCAGAGGCGGAGTAGCCGAAGCGGTGGGGGTGGGTCGATCCCGCCCCCACCGCCCCCAGCCGGTGCTCAGAGACCGGTCGGAGGCAGGATGTACACGCGGGCTGCGAGCGCCGGAAACGCCTCGGCGATCACGTCACCCGTGGCGCGGACGGTGCGGCCCTCACCGAACACGGTGAGCGCGCGTCCATCGAGGCCGGGCACGGTGATGCGGGCCGAGCGCGCCTGGAACCGCGGGTTCACCGCGATCACGTAGGTGGCGCCCCCGTGCTTGCGGACGCCGACGCGGATCGCGCTCTTCGCGTCCGCGGAGCCGGCGCCGATCTGGCCGAGGAGGGCCGGGGCGAGCGCGACGATGTCCCGGTTGATGAGACGAGCCGCTGTGCGCATCTGCGGTTCCCAGAGACCCGGGAAGTAGCCGATCCCGACCGCGCCGCCGGCGATCGCGAGCCAGGCCTCGGCGCGGACGACGTCGGGTGTCGGGTCGTACAGGGCACAGTGCTCCATGGGGCCCGACTCGATCCACTGGAACGTGGGCTTGTCGGGCACGAGCGAGACGAGCTCGCGCTGCAGGTCGAACACCTCGCCGACCGTGTCTGGCTGGCAGCGCGTCTCGAGCGGGTACGAGTCGAACCCGATCACGTCGGCACTGGCGAACAGCCCGGGGTAGATGCTGCGGCCGCCCACCGGAGGCTCCTTGTGCGACGAGAACTTGTCGGTGAGCGTGAGGAAGGTGACTCGACCCGGGATCCGGACCGGGTTCAGCGCGTTGGGAGTGGTCGCGGACCAGTCCGGCTCGTCCGGCTGGTGCCAGCCGATCACGCCGGCGCCACCTGTGCCCGCGAGGCCGACGTCGAGCGTGGAGAGCGCTTTCCCGGCGAGCGCGTCGAGCACCGTGTCGGGCTGGTTGCAGCCGGCGCCGAGAAAGACGTTCACGCCTGCCGCGATGCTGTCCTGCCAGGCCCATGGGCACTGCCGCCAGACAACACGCGGGAAGACCGGTGCGCCGTTCACGGTGAGCACGGGCGGTCGGCCCCCAATCCTCGACCCGGAGGACGATCCGCTGATCTGCCGTTCGCCGGTCCTGCTCGGTCCGGACGATGGTCCGGCCGCTGTCGTAGCCGGCGTGCCTGTGGTCGATGCAGTGGCGGTACTCGGGTAGGGGCCTGTGGCGAACGAGCCGACGACCACCGTGCGGCCGACGACCGGGCGCGACTTCGCGGTGAGCCGGAAGCGGTACGTCGTTGCCGGCTCGAGCCCGGTCAGCGTGACCGTGCCTGTCCCGGGCAGGCTGTTGTCGATGCGCTCGGCCCAGATCCCGTAGCGGTCGTCGAGGCCGTACTCGACAACGACGGATCCGGCCGAGTCCATGTTCCAGCCGACGACGGCCGAGAACGGCCCCGGCGACGCGGACACACCGACTGCCGGACCGGCTGGGCCGCCGGCCACCGCGCCGGCCGTGAGCACGCCGCCGACGAGGCCGAGGAGCAGGATCAGGGAAAGAAGCGCCGCACGCCGCACGAATGCAGGATCGGCGGTAGCGGCCGTCGAGCGGCTCCCTCGATCGAGGGATGCCTCAGCCTCGGGGTTCGGGGACCCGCGTGAGGCTAGAATGGGCGGCCGACCCGCCGACGTAGCTCAGCTGGTAGAGCACATCACTCGTAATGATGGGGTCGGGAGTTCGAGTCTCCCCGTCGGCTTCGAGAAGGGCCTGCAGACGCGGGCCTTTCGTCGTTCATGAGGTCTATGGGTGAGGCGCGACGACGGGCGGTGTCCAACGCGGTTCGAGGCGGGTCGCCTCGGTACGCGTCCGTCATGGTCACGCGCGACAGCATGCGATCCATGTGTCTGTCACCAACGTGTTCCTCGAGACGGCTCATGGAGGGGCGGCACCCGGACCGGGTGCCGCCCCTTTCTCGCTGGTGCGTATGCCGTGGTGCAGGTGCTACTCGGCGAGTGTCACCTCGATCCAGCCCTGGTTGGAGCTTTGTGCATGCTCGTCGTTACCCCAGCCCTCCGGGTTCGTGTCTGGATCCCAGTAGGCGAGCGCTAGCTGCACCGTCTCCCCGACCGCGAACTGTGCGTCCCCTTCGTCCCCGGTCTGGAGAGGTCTCCGGGCCTCGAACACCCAGGTTCCTTCGGTGTCTTCGGTCGCATCCGTGTGCGACCAGACTCCGAGCAGGCTGTTCTCTGCACCCGTCCCGTTGTCGTCCTCACGCTCCGTGGGGCTCCCCGCGTACTCGTCGTCGAAGTTGCACGCGCCGTCGTTTCCGGGGTCACCGTCTCCTGGATCCGAGACGGCGCCACCCATCTCGTCACCGGATGCGCATTCGAGCTCCCAGTGCCAGATGTCGACCATCCCGAGGCCGGGCTCGCCACTCGGGTCCTCTGCGCCCATGTGTGCGCCCGCAGCCGGGTCGATGTTCCACATGACCGCGTTGGCAGCGGACTGATGGGCGTCCTCGGGGTTCCAGTTGTAGTCGTCCTTGACCTCGAAGAGCACGTAGACGTACTCGTCATCGTGAGCGACCTTCACCGACGAAGACATCGACTCGACGACGTCCTCTTCGCCTTGAATCGGCTCGAGCGCCACGTCCAATGCGTCGATCCCACCCCAGTCGGACGTGTCCCCGTCCACGGTGATCGTTGCCGACGGTGCCTCGATCGTGCGGACCGCCGACGTCTCGTCCGCTGTTGTTGTCTCGTCGTCGCCACCGCATGCGGCAAGACCTAGAACGAGTACGAGCAGCAGCGGCACAGCTGCCAACCAGAGCCTTCTCATGAACCCTCCCGTGTCGATGCCCAACACGGTTCAACGGCGCTGCGGGGCCCGCATCGGTCCAACCACGGGTTGTAGTTGCCAAGAAACACTGACTCGTTGACACAATGCGCACGTGCGCACCCTCAAACAACATTCGCCTGACACAAGAACGTCACGCCCTGAAGGCGCTTGGCCGACGCTCGGTCGACCAGTACCAGCCGAGGCCGCCCCTCGCCTGCGCTTGTCGCATCCGGGACGCCACTGATCCCGTGGCAGCCGCGGTCCGCGGCGCCCGTGTGAAGATGGGAGGCAGTTCATGTTCCGACGGCGCAGAACCTTCTTCATCGGTACTCCGCTGCTCTTCGTGGCTGTCCTTGTGGCGGTGTTCGTGTGGGGGCAGTTGCAGCCGCGGCCGCCCGGCTACGGGGTGACGGTGGCGGCGGATGCGCCGAAGCCCGCTGACACCGTTGAGGGGACCGTCGAAGTTGAGGCGGAGCCCTCAACAACCACGACGCGACACACGCTGGACGCCCGTGACAAAGTCGAATGGGCGTTCTTCGACATCGACCGCGGCAGCGTCGTACCCTCGACGTTCGAAGACCCCGATTGGGATCTCGGGTTCCGCCGAACGACGCTGCTGACCAATGGTGGCATTACCAATCCCGACGGCTCCGTTGGCGCGATCGATCTCGGCGAGGTCGAATTCGAGGTAGTGGTTCCGGCGAACTCGCCGGAGTTCGTGGTCGACGCGCTGGGTGGTGACGATGGCGATGAACGGCGGAACGCGGCGATCAGCCGCTGGTACAACTACGACTTCGTCAGGCACGTGATCGTCGCTCGCGACAACGTCTATCTCGTGCGGACGAGCGACGGCGCTGAGGTAGTGATCCGGTTCGATTCCTACTACTGCCTCGACGAGTCCCCGGGATGCGTGACATTCCGGTATCGGCTACTGACGGATAGCAGCGGTCGTGGGCCGACGGCAGTGCGCTGACTTCAGTAGATCGTGGGCCGGCGGCGCGTCATGTTCTCAGGAGCGGTGCGAGCTGCCGCTGCGCGGGCCGCGCGCTGAGGAGCGGCGCAACGCATTCAGCAAGACCGTAGGCGGCACGTAAGCCCGTCGCGCGAAGCGTCGGCGTGCATGGCCTTCGTCCACTCACGGCGGGGGGAGAACCAACCATGAGGAAGTTGATGGCAACGCTGCTCGCCGTGTCTGCGCTCGGGCTCGTGACGGCGGGCGTCGCGTCGGCCGAGCCGTTTCTGTGCCCGATCGTCGGTGCCGGTGTGCACAATGCCGACTCCCGGAACGGCGACCACGGCGTGCGAGCGATCAACCCGCCGGACGGGATGTCGCTCCTGCCCGGCAAGAACCAGGCCGGGAAGCACGCCACCCCGAACGCCTACAACGCGAACGGCGGCCCGTCCGGCGGGAACACGCCGGGCACCCCGGGCTTCCCGCCCATCTGGAACCCGTAGCCGAACAAGTCACGCCAACGACACCTCGGGAGCAGCCGCGAACGGCGGCGCTACGTGGCGCTGTCGGCCAGGCGCGCGGCGAGCGTGGTCAGCAGCTTCTGCGAGATCGACGGCATGCGCCGTGTCAGCGAGCGGAACGCGGTGTCCGTGACCACCAGCACCCGTAGCGGTGTCGTCGCAGTGACCGTCGCGTTCCGCGGCGCATCCGTGATGAGCGCAATCTCGCCGAAGTAGTCGCCGTCGCTCAGTTCGTTCACCTTGCGACCGTTCTTCGCCACGCGCACGGAGCCCGAGACGATGATGAAGAACTCGCGCCCGAGCCGCCCCTGCTCGACGAGCGTGTAGCCCTCCTTCAGATCGATCTCGTCGGCGATCGACGCGACCTGCCCCAGCTCCTTCTTCGACAGGCCGCCGAAGAGCGGGACGCGGGCGAGCAACTCGAGCTTCGCATTCTTCCTGAGCACCGGAGCGATGCTACCCGGGTCGCGTCGGAAAGTGAAATGTGCGCGGGAGGGGTATGCGGTGCTGCCCCGGGCGTGCCCGCTAGAAATCGATCTCGCCACGAGAGACGTAGACCGTCTCTCCTTCGACGAGCGTGAGCACGACGCGGGCCTCGGTGATCGCATCCGCATCGGGGAGGTCGCGGTCGAGCACGACGAGGTCGGCGAGCTTGCCCACCTCGATCGTCCCCGTCTCCGCGTCGAGGTGGTTGACGTAGGCGGAGCCGAGCGTCGCCGCCTCGAGCGCAGTCTCCAGGTCGAGGCACTCCGCCGGTAGGAACGGCCCTGCGTCGGGCTCCTCGGGCAGCCGTCGCGCGATAGCGACTGCCACCTGGAGCAGCGGGTCGGGCGACGACACCGCCCAGTCGCTGCCGAACGCCAGCCGCGCACCGGCGCGGACGAGGCTGCCGAACGGGTACATCGTGGCTGCGGCGCGCTCGCTGACGAACGGGATCGTCAGTCCCTCGACGTAGCCGGAGCGCACGGCCCAGAGCGGTGTCACGTTGGCCACGACCCCGAGTGCTGCGAAACGTGGAACGTCGGCGTTGTGCGCGAACTGGATGTGTGCGAGGTGGTGGCGGGCATCGCGTCTCCCGTTGGCCGCCGCTGCGGCCTCGAGCGCATCGAGGCACTCGCGGACGGCCCGATCGCCGAGCGCGTGAATGTGCACCTGGAAGCCGTGCGCGTCGAGCAGAGTCACGTCGTGATGCAGGCGCTCCGGGTCGAAGAGGCTTAGCCCCGCGTTGTCGGTGAGGCGACCGCCGGCGTCGCGGTACGGCTCGAGCATGGCCGCGGTGAAGCTCTCCGCCACCCCGTCCTGGAACAGCTTGGCGCCGCGGATCCTCATCCGGCCGACGGTGCCGCGTGCCCGGCGCTCGAGGAGCTCCTCGAGCTGGCCGGCGTCACGCGCGTCGCTCCAGGAGAGATTGCCCTCGAGCCGCATCGTCAGCTCGCCGCTCTCCGCGACCGACCTGTACGGCTCGAACAGCTCGGCGGTCAGGTTCGCCTCCTGGCAGGCGGTGATGCCGAGCGCGTGGAGCTCGGCCTGCGCGCGGACGATCGCCCGTTCCCACTCGGCGGCCGTCGCGTCCGGGAGGAGGGCGAGCACGGCACGTCGCGCGTTCTCCTGCAGTGCCCCCGACGGTGCCCCGGCGGCGTCGCGCTCGATCACTCCACCGACCGGGTCGACCGTCGCGCCGGTGATCCCCGCGAGCTCCAGTGCGCGCGTGTTCACCCAGCCGGTGTGCCCGTCACGCGTCTCCAGGTAGACGGGCCGATCGCTCACGATCGCGTCGAGCTGCTGCCGCGTCGGCCACGAGCTGCCGAAGTCGTCGGCCGACCAGCCGTCGCCGGCGATCCACTCGGCGTCTGGATGGGCCGCGGCGTACGCGCGGATCACGTCGCCGTACCCGTCCGGGCCTGCCGCGGTGCGCAGGTCGCACTGCAACCCGGTCATGCCGCTCGTTGCGAAATGGAGGTGCGCGTCCTGGAAGCCCGGTAGGACGGTGCGACCGCCGAGCTCGACGACGCGCGTCGTGGGCCCGATCCAATCGCGGGCGCCCTGCGAGGTGCCGACGAAGACGATCCGCCCGCCCGCCACCGCGACCGCTTCCGCCCGAGGGGTCCTGCGGTCGATCGTGAGCACGGTGCCGCCCGTGAGGACGAGGTCAGCCGTCACGCGGCTCGCGGAGGTACGCGTCGTCGCCGCGGATCCAGTCGTCCCGTGCGGGTGCGAAGACGTCGAGCACGACCGTGTCCTCGACCGCCTCGACCGCATGCGGGACGCCCGAGGGCACGATCACGCTCTCGCCCGGGCCGACGACCTCCGTCTCGGGCCCGATGCGGAACGACAACCTGCCTTCGAGGACGTTCGCCACCTGCTCGTGCTCGTGCGCATGCTCCGGAACGACGGCACCCGCGCGCAGGAGGATGCGCGCGACCGTCAATCGCTCGGTGTGCACGACCTGCCGCCCGATCGTGGGCGTCAGCTCCTCGATCTCCTCCTGCTGCCAGCGGCGCACGTCCACGATCTGGTGATCCTACGGGCTCTCCGTCGACAGGTCGCGGCCCTTCTCGACGACCACGATGCCGGCGTCGCTGATCGTGAAGCGGGCAGCGTCCTGCTCGGCGTCGAGGCCGATGCGGTAGCCCCTCGGCACGTCGACGTTCTTGTCGATCACGCAACGGCTGAGCCGGGCGCCCGAGCCGACGTGAACGCCCGGGAAGAGGATCGAGTCCACGACGTGGGCATCGTGGTCGACGTAGCTGCCGGAGCCGACGATCGATCGCTCGACGTGCGCTCCGGACACGATCGAGCCCGGGCACAGCAGGCTGCCCCCCACGGACGCGGGCTCTCCACCGAGGCCGCGTGAGATCTTCGCCGGCGGCAGCTGCGGCTGGTCGGTGAGCACCGGCCAGCCGTCGTTGTAGAGGTTGAACACGGGAACGGGCGCGATCAGGTCCATGTTGGCGGCGTAGTAGGCGTCGAGCGTCCCCACGTCGCGCCAGTACCCGCGCTCGCGGTCGTCCTGCCCGGGGACGTCGTTCGTGGAGAAGTCGTAGACACGGGCGTCCCCGGCTCTCGTCAGCGCGGGGATCACGTCGCCTCCGATGTCGGTGCGCTGCTGGTCGGGGCCCGTCGGCGTGACGACGTCGATCAGCGTCTGGGTCTCGAACACGTAGTTGCCCATGGAGGCGAGGCAGCGCGTGTCGTCGCCGGGCATCGGAGGCGGCGCCTCGACCTTCTCGTGGAACTCGAGGACACGGCCGGAGACGTCGGACTCGATCACCCCGAAATCCCTCGCCTCCGCGCGCGGCACGGGGATTGCGGCCACGGTGACGCCTGCGCCCGACTCGACATGATCCTCCACCATCTGTCGCGGGTCCATGCGGTAGATGTGGTCGGCCCCGAACACGCAGACGTGGTCGGGGCGCTCGTCGCCGATCAGGTTGAGGTTCTGGTAGATGGCGTCCGCCGAGCCGAGGAACCAGTACGGCCCGCGGCGCATCTGTGCCGGGACCGGTGTCACGTAGTTCCCGAGCAGTGTCGAGAAGCGCCACGTCTGCGAGATGTGCCGGTCGAGCGAGTGGCTCTTGTACTGGGTGAGGACGACGATCTTCAGATACCCGGCGTTCGCGAAGTTGGAGAGCACGAAGTCGATCAGCCGGTACGAGCCACCGAACGGCACGGCGGGCTTCGCACGATCGGCGGTCAGCGGCAGCAGGCGCTTCCCTTCGCCGCCGGCGAGGACGATCACGAGGATCTTGGGCTCCACCGCCATCGAAGCGAGCGTATCGTCGCGGTCCCTTTCTGGGAAACGGGGGTCGCGCGTCACCCCTCGGCGGTTTCTACGGATTCGTGAGTTGCCGGTAGAGGTCGACGTGCCGCGCCGCCGGTTCCCGCCACGACCAGTCGGCAGTCATCCCGCGCAGCTGGGCAGCGCGCCGGAGCGCCGGATCGGCCCACGCGCGAGTCGCCCGATGCAGCGTGGCGCGCAACGCAGGCGTGTCGGCGGTCGGCGCCCGCCAGCCGGTGCCGGTACGCGGATCCTCGTCGAGGTCGGCGACGGTGTCGTGCAATCCGCCGACGTCGGTGACGACCGGCAGCGTGCCGTACCGCATCGCCTGCATCTGCGTCAATCCACACGGCTCGAAGCGGCTCGGCAGGAGCAGGAGGTCGCCACCGGCGAGCAGGAGGTGGGCCAGTCCCTCGTCGTAGCCCTCGACGAAGGCGAGGGTCGTCGGGTGGTCGGCGGCTGCGTGGTGCAGGGCCTCGGCCAGCCAGGCCTCGCCGGCGCCGAGCAGCCCGAGCTGCAGCGGGAGCCCGTCCAGCTCTGGGACGAGCGGCAGAATCAGGTCGATCCCCTTCTGCTCGACGAGGCGTGTGACGCCGACGGCGAGCGGCCCCGGTCGCTCCGGCAATCCGAGCCGTGCGAGCAGCGCCTCGCGTGCGATCCCCTTCGGCGCGAGATCGTCCGGGCCGAACGGCGCTGGGAGGTACGGGTCGAGCGTCGGGTTCCACACGTCGGCGTCGATCCCGTTGCGGATGCCGACGAGCATGTCGGCGCGTTCGCGCAACAGCCGGTCGAGCCCGTTCCCCGTCTCCGGCCGCAGCACTTCCTCGCGGTACGTGGGACTGACGACCACGATCGTGTCGGCGAGCGCTATGCCCCCGGCCAGCGGGTTGCACGTCCCCTCCCACAGGTAGGCGGCGCCACGCGGCCCGAGCCGATCGACCCAGTCCGCGCCGGTCTGCCCCTGGTAGGCGAGGTTGTGCACCGACAGCACGACCCTCACGTCCGGGTCGAGGCCGGCTGCCGCGGCGGCGGTGTGCCAGTCGTTCAGGTGGACGAGGTCGTGGCGGCGCTCCCGGGCAAGCGCCGCCACGGCCGCCGAGAACGCGAGAAAGCGCGCGTCGTTGTCGGGCCAGCCGTCGCCGCGCGCGTCGACGTACGGGTGCGGTCGCTCGATCCCCGACACCGAGACGAGCGTGAGCGGCCCGGACCGCGCGTGCTCACCGCTGCGGGCTGTTGCGGGCGCAGCCCACCCGGGAACGTCGAGCACGAGACTGCGCTCGTCCGCGAGCTCGACGCCGCCGTAGTCGGGGAGCACGACGTCGACGTCGACCCCTTGCGCCTCGAGCTCCCGCACGAGCCCGGCCGTCGCCTGGGCCAGGCCACCGACCGAGGCCACCGGCGTGAGCTCTGCCGTCGCGAAGAGGATGCGCATGCGCGCTAGCGCCACTCGCACACGGCCACAAGGCCTTCGGCCGCCCGGTGGCAGTCTGCGAACGACGAGTACAAGGGGACGGGGGCGAAGCGCAGTACGTCCGGCTCGCGCACGTCGCAGACCACGCCGTGCTCCAGGCGCAGGCGCCGCGCGATCGCATCAGCGTGGTCGACCGTCACCGACAGCTGGCTGCCGCGCCGATCGGGCTCGCGCGGCGTGATCACCTGGAGCCGGTGTGTCTCCTCGACTCCGGTCAGGAGCCCCTCGAGCCACCCGGTGAGGCGGCGCGAGCGCTCGCGCAGCGCGTCGATCCCTACCCGGTCGAACACCTCGAGCGCCACTTCGAGGGGCGCGTACGCGACGATCGGCGGCGTCGAGATGGCCCATCCCTCAGCACCGGCGCGTGGGACGAAGTCGGGCTCCATGCGGAACCGTGCGTCGGGATCGACCCCCCACCAGCCGGCGAGCCGGGTCGGCGGTTCGACGTCTCGCCAGTGCCGCTCGTGCACGAAGATCCCCGCGGGCGCTCCCGGCCCTCCGTTGACGTACTTGTAGTGGCACCAAGCAGCGAAGTCAGCGTTTGCGTCGTGGAGCGCCACGGGGACGTTGCCGATCGCGTGTGCGAGATCCCAGCCGCAGACAGCGCCCGCGCGGTGTGCTGCCGCCGTGATCTCCGGGATCGCCAGCTTCTCCCCCGTGAGGTAGTTGATCGCCCCGAGCAGAACGAGGGCGAGCGTGTCGCCAGCCTCTTCGATCGCCCCGACGAGATCCTCGGTTCGGAGCACGTGCTCACCGTCACGGGGGGCCACCCGTATCACGGCATCCCCCGGGTCGAGCCCGTGCCAGGAGGCCTGGCTGCCGACGACGTACGAGTCGGAAGGGAAGGCCGTGTCCTCGATCAGGATGCGGCACCGATCACCGGCCGGCCGGTAGAAGGACGCGAGCAGGACGTGCAGGTTCACCGTCAGCGTTCCCATCACGGCGACCTCCGCTGGGCTCGCGCCGACGAGCCGCGCGACCGCCGGCCGCAGCGACTCCGCACGCTCGAGCCATGGCCGGTGCCCTTCGAACCACCCTTCCACACCCACGCGCGCCCATTCGTCGAGCTCCGCCCCGACTGCCGCCCGCGCGGCATGCGGCATGAGGCCGAGCGAGTTCCCGGCGAAGTAGGCCCAGTCGCCGTACCGGCCCTCCGGCCAAGGCGGGATTGCGAACTCGATGCGAAGCGCAGAGAGCGGGTCGTCGGCGTCGAGCCGGAGGGCCTCGTCGTGGTCGCTCATTGCGGAACGATTATGGAGTGGCGGGCAACCCTGGCGCGCGCGACCCCGTTGCTACATTTCCGCCATGGAAGGCTTCGGTCTCTATCTCGTCTTTCTCATCCCGCCGCTCGTCCTCGGGTTTCTGATCCAGGGCTGGCTGCGGAAGACCGTCGCCCAGCAGATGCAGGTGCAGGTCTTCACCGGCCTCACCGGGGCGCAGGTGGCCCGCCAGATTCTCGATCGCAACGGTCTCGGCGAGGTCCCGGTCGAGCGTGCCGAGGGTGGCCCGCTCTCCGACCACTACGACCCGCGCAAGCGCTCCGTGCACCTCTCGCCACCGGTGTACGACGGTGCGGCCGTCGCGTCCACTGCGATTGCTGCCCACGAGGTCGGGCATGCGCTACAGCACGCGAAGGCGTACGGCTTCTTCCGCATTCGCTCGGCGATGTGGCCCGCCGTCTCGATCGCCTCGAGCGCCTGGCTCTTCCTGCTGCTGATCGGGATGTTCATGAACGTGCTCGGCCTCCTGCAGCTCGCGATCGTGCTGTTCGCGGTCGTCGTTCTCTTCCAGCTCGTCACGCTTCCCGTCGAGTTCGACGCGTCGAAGCGGGCGCTCGTGCAGATCCGCGAGCTCGGCCTCGTCAGCGAAGGCGAGCGGCAGGGCGCCAAGAAAGTGCTCACCGCTGCTGCGATGACGTACGTTGCTGCGGCGTTGGCTGCGCTGTCACAGCTCGCGTACTACGCGATGATCTTCCTCGGCAACCGGAACTAACTCCGGATGAGAGGCGTGCTGCTCGCCGTGCGCGCGGGGCTCGTCGTCGCGTTGACCGCGGTTGTCGTGTCGCTCCTCGTCGACAGTGCGCCGACTCCGGCCGTGGCGCAGTCACGTGCTCCCGCGGCGCCCTCGGAGAAGCTCACCGACCCGCCGAAGCCCGCACCGAAGAAGCCGCCGTTTCCTCCCGGCGTGGTCACGATCTCCGCGGTCGGCGACATCGTGATGGGGTCGACACCGACCCTGCCGCCCGACGCGGGGCAGAGCTTCTTCTCGGGTGTCGCCGCCGACCTCCCTGCGGACGTCGTGCTCGGCAACCTCGAAGGCACGCTGACGACCGCCGACCGCTCGAAGTGTCGCGCGGAGAGCACGAACTGCTTCTCCTTCCGCACGCCACCGTCGTACGCGCGGTGGCTTGCGCAGGCCGGATTCACCACGCTCAACCTCGCCAACAACCACGCCTTCGACTTCGGCGCGAGAGGCCTCACCGACACGGTCAAGGCACTCGACAAGCACGGTCTCACGCATACGGGGCGGCCACGTGAGGTAGCGATCGCGAAGGTGGGGAAGATCCGCGTGGCCACCCTCGGCTTCGCCAGCTATCCCTGGGCCAACTCGCTCACCGACCTCGCGCAGGTCCGGGCACTCGTGAAGCAGGCTGACCGCCGCGCGCATGTCGTCGTGGTGACGGCCCACATGGGTGCGGAGGGCGCGGGCCGGCAGCACGTTCGCCGTGGAACCGAGAAGTATCTTGGCGAGAATCGCGGCGACCCCATGCGCTTCGCGCGCGCGGCGATCGACGCCGGCGCCGATCTCGTCGTCGGTCACGGCCCACACGTGCTGCGTGGCATGGAGTGGTACAAGGGGCGGCTGATCGCCTACTCGCTCGGAAACTTCGGCGGGTACAAGGTCTTCAGGCTCGGAGGGCCACTCTCGGTCAGCGGCATCCTCCGGGTCACCCTCCGGGGCGATGGCGCATTCGAGGCGGGTGTCCTCGTCCCGACGCGCATGAATCGCAACGGTGTGCCGCAGCTCGATCCGTCGGAGCAGGCGCACGCGACAGTCCGGTCGCTGTCCAAGGCCGACTTCGGTCAGCGTGCCGTCACCGTCTCGTCCACGGGTGTTCTCGGGCGTCGCTGAGGGGGAGAGCCGCTCGTGTCGGACTTCAGTCCGACACGGCTGTTGTGTGTGTGCGGCCTGCGTTGTGGGATGAGAAGCGGTGTCGGGCTGAAGTCCGACACCAGGGTCGGTGTGCTGTGACCGTCTTGTCCACGGGTGTTCTCGGGCGTCGCTGAGGGGGAGAGCCGCTCGTGTCGGATTGAAGTCCGACACCAAACCCGAGCGGCGACACCACGCCAACCCCGCGGTGGCGTCTACCGCTTGGTGAAGACCCAGTCGTTGGCCTTGGCCTGCATGTGGCAGCTGGCGCAGAGCTGGCCCTTGGCGAAAACGCGGTAGCGGCTGCCGGAGCGCTCCCACTCGACCCACCGCCAGACGCCCTTCACCTTGCGCATCACGGCCACCTGGAACGGGAGGCCCTTCTCGCCTCGCAGGGCGATCGTCTTCAGCACGACGGTTCCGTTCGGGTACTTCTTGCCCTTCTTCGGCTTGCTCGCGTACACGTTCTTGATGCCGTTGTGGGCGCCGGGTGTCGTGATCGGCTTCCGGTTCAGCTTCTTCCACTTCGCGTAGCCATTCGTGTACTTCGGCAGGCCGTTCGCCGCGGGCTGTGCCGCGGCGAGCACGGTCACCGCGCCCGCGACACCGAGAGCAACGACGAGAACCGCGATCTTGGAGCGCATCATCCCCACGATCATTGCCGTTCCCGCCTCCCACTGGAAGACCTCAATCCTTAAATCCCGGTGACATCTGGTCGCCCGAACCGGTTTGCACGGGAGGGGGTCGACAGTGCAGACTGCTCCCGGGACACGCGTAACCGCCTGGGGGTGATCACGTGAGCTCCGAACTTGCTCGTCCGATTGCGCGCGCGCTCGAGCGCCGTCGCACAGCGCCGACACCGCGTGTGCTCGCGATCGAGGCGATCGGTCCCCTGACGATCATGGGCGGAGTCGTCTGGGCGATCGCGCAGCCGTACCGGGTCGCGTTCATCTACCGCGACGGCAAGGGGCTCTACGACTATCTCGTGCAACCTCCGCTCCTGGTCGTCGTCGTCGGTCTGCTGTTCGCTCTCGTGGTCGCGCCGTCACTCGCCCGCGACCTCGAGGAAGATGAGCGCGCCAAGACCTGAGATCGCGCACTGGACGACGGCGGCGATCATCCTCTTCGTCGGTCTGCTGCTGCTGGCGGAGGCGATCGTCGGGCCCGACGTGTTCAGGCGCCGCCCGTGGCGGGCCTACGCGTGGCCCGTGCTGGCGGTCGGCGGCGGCGTGCTGCTGTGGTTGATCGCCGCGCTGTCGACGTTCTCCACGCTACACCTGATCGCGCACTCCTTGTGGGCCCAGGCGGCGATGATCGCGGGAGGCGTGCAGATCGCCGTCGTCCGTGGATCGTTGACGAGCCCTCGCTGGTCGCTCGTGACAGCGGGTGCGCTATTTCTCACAGGCGTGTCGTTCCTGGTCCACGAGCAGAACCCGTGGCTGTTCTCGCGCTCGGCGTTCCTCCACCATGCGATCGGCTGGGTCCTCGTCGTCGCCACGATCTTCCCCATCGGGCAGGCGCTGCGCCCCCGGCGCATCGTGTGGAGCGCAGGCTTTGCGGCGACATTCATCGTCGTCGCTGTTCTCCTCTTCGCCGACCGTGACGTGGCCCCGATCTTCGGGCACCTCTCCGAATTCGCGGGAGGTGGAGGGCCGTGATGGCGAGGACAGCTGTCCTGTGCGCAGTGGCCCTTGCGGGCCTCGTCCTGCCCGCCGGTGCCGCCGCCCACGCCACGCTCGCCGGCGCCACGCCGGAGCAGCAGTCCTCAGTGGATACGTCGCCTTCGGAGATCGTGCTGCGCTTCGACCAGGCGGTGACGGCGGTCGACGACGCGATCGAGGTATTCGCTCTCGACGGGACGATCGTCTCCAGGCGGGCCGTCAGCGCCGATCGGGGCCGGGAGGTCCGGGGGCCCGTCGAGGAGTTGCCGCGCGGCGCGTACACGGTCCGCTGGCGTGCGCTCTCGTCGGATGGGCATCTCGTCTCCGGCGTCTTCACCTTCGGCGTCGGCGTCCCGGCGCCACCACCGACCGAGGCTGTCGGCGCGGGCGGGCTCACCGTCTGGGACGACGTCGCGAAATGGGGCGCGTTCGCCGCGCTGTCGCTCCTGCTCGGCCCGCTCGTCGTCCTGCTGGTCGTCCTGCGCGGTCAGGAGCCGGGGCCGCGGGCGCAGCGAGCCTTCTACCTGGCGGCTGCCGTGGGGGCTTTCGCGGCGCTCGACGTCGGGATCGTCGCCTTCGTGCTCCGGGCAGAGAACGCCCTTCAGCTCTCGTTCGTCGACCTGCTCTACGCCGACCTGACGCCGTTCTCGGAGAAGACGCGGTTCGGGCTCGCGTTCATGGTCTCGCTCGTCGGCTTCGGCGCCGTCGCCGCGCTCGTGATTCTCGCGTGGACGGTCGGTCGCCGCGAGTTGCTCTGGCCTGTGCTGATCGGCTCGGTGCTACTCGCCTCCGGCTTCTCGCTCTCGGGCCACCAGGCGACCGAGCCGAACTCGACATGGGCGACGCAATTCGCTGACTGGCTCCATCTCGTCGCCGCTTCGGTGTGGGTGGGCGGGGTGCTGGCGCTCGCGGTGATCGTGTGGCCGCTCGCACCCGGTCTTCGCCGGACCGCCTTCCTCGGCTTCTCACGCATCGCCGTCGGGCTCGTCGCTGTGCTCGTGCTCGCCGGCACCTATCTCTCCGTCGTGCGTCTGCCCGAGGTCTCAGATCTGTGGAGCACGTCGTACGGGCAACTGCTGTTGCTCAAGATCGCGGTCGTCTTGCTCGCACTCGCGTGGGGCGGGATCCATCACCTCTTCGTCAGGCCGCGACTCGAGCGCGGCGAGGTGCCTTCGGGCGTCGGGCGCAGCCTGATCGGCGAATCGGCCGTCGCGATGGCGGTGCTGCTGTTCGCCGCCGTGCTCGTCAACGGCTCGCCGCCGCCCGTCGAGACGGCGGACACCGTCGCCGTTACGGCGTCCGTGGCGCCCAGGTAGCAGGCCCGTGCTCGTCGCCGTCTCCGGCGGGGCCGGCTTTCTCGGTCTGCACCTCGCGCGGCACGTGAGCCGGGACGGCTGTCACGTGCGCACGCTCGACCCGGCACCGCTCGACGATCCAGAGCTCGCCGACGTTGTCGACGAGATACGAGGCGACGTTCGCGACGAGCGTGACGCCCGTGCTCTCGTTCGCGGAGCCGACGTCCTCGTTCACGCGGCGGCCGCCCTGCCGATCGCGACCTCGCGCGGGCTGATCCGGTCGGTCAACGTCGACGGCACGGCAACGTTGCTCGGCGCTGCTCTCGAGGCCGACGTGCGGCGTGTCGTCCTCGTCTCCTCGACCGCCGTCTACGGCGTGCCCGATCACCACCCGATCGTGGAGGGCGATCCGCTCGTCGGGGTCGGCGACTACGGGCAGTCGAAGATCGACGCCGAGTGGCTGGCTGCAGAGTTCGGGCGGCGCGGCCTCGAGTGCGTCGTCGTCCGTCCCAAGACGTTCGTGGGGACCGAGCGCCTGGGTGTGTTCGAGATCCTGTTCGACTGGGTCCGGGAAGGGAGGCGCATCCCGATCCTCGGCGACGGCACGAACCGATACCAGCTGCTCGCCGTGGAGGATCTCGTCGATGCCGTCGTCCGCTGCTTCGATGCTCCCGTCGCTGGTCTCGCACTCAACGTGGGTGCGGCCCGCTTCGGCACCGTGCGAGAGGATCTGGAGGAGCTCATCGCCCATGCCGGGTCGGCGTCTCGCCTGCGCCCGGTGCCGCCTCGGCCGACCGAGGCGGTGCTACGAGCGCTCGAGCTCGCACGCCTGTCGCCGCTCGCCGAGTGGCACTACCGGACGGCGTCGCGCGATTCCACCGTCTCGATCGAGCTGGCGCGGACGCTGCTCGACTGGGAGCCGTCTCGGTCGAATGCCGAGACGCTCTGTGCCACCTACGAGTGGTATCTCGAGCATCGAAGCGAGCTGCGCGGCGCGGGAACCACCCACCGCGTCCCGTGGGACCAGCGTGCGCTCGGGCTGGTGCGTCGCCTCAGCTGACGCCGCCGAGCACGCTCGTCACGAGTGCCCGGACGCGGCGGTCGATCTCGTCGCGGATCGGACGCACCTCGTCTGCGTCGAGGCCGGCCGGGTCGTCGAGCTGCCAGTCCTCGTACCGCTTCCCGGGGTAGACCGGGCAGGCGTCGCCGCACCCCATCGTGACCACCACGTCTGCGCGGCGCACGGTGTCGTCCGTGAGCAGTGCCGGTATCGCGTCGCCCAGGTCCAGGCCGAGCTCGCGCATGGACTCCACGGCAGCCGGGTTGAGCGATTCCGCAGGCGCGCTCCCCGCCGACAGCACACGGATCCTGCCCTGCGCATGGAGCCGTGTCAGCGCCGCAGCCATCTGGCTTCGCCCGGCGTTGTGGACGCAGACGAACAGCACGGTCGGGAGCTCGTGTGTTTCAGCCATCGGCGTCGGAGCGGGGAGTGGCAGCACCCTCGCCGCGGATGAACTGGTACGCCAGTGCCCCGAGCGCGGCTCCGAGGAGCGGCGCCGTGAGGTAGATCCACAGCGCCCCGAGCTCACCCGAGACGAGCGCGGGGCCGAGTGAGCGGGCAGGGTTCATCGACGCTCCGGAGATCGTGCCGCCGACAATCGCGTCGAGCGCGACCGTGCCGCCGATCGCGATCGCCGCGGCTTCTCCGACCGCGCGCGTGTCGGTGGCGACGGCCATGATCACGAACATCAGGAAGAACGTGAGCACGAGTTCCCAGACGAACGACTGGCCGTCCGAGCCGGACGGTTGCGTCGCACCGAGGCTCGCGACATTCCCGAGCGAGGCGCGCAGGAGCACGGCCGCGACGATTGCCCCGAGCGCCTGAGCAGTCACATACGAGACGGCCCGGCCGGCCGGGAAGTGGCGCGTGAGGGTGAACGCGAAGGTGACCGCGGGGTTCAGGTGCGCGCCCGACACGTGACCGACGGCGTAGATCATCGCCATGATCACGAGCCCGAAGGCGAGGGCGACTCCGAGCTGGCCCAGCGCCTCCGTCTCGGCGTCGACCATCACCGCTCCGCAGCCGGCGAAGACGAGCGCGAACGTGCCGATCCCTTCGGCTACGAGCGAGCGGGCGAGCCTGGTGTCCACGACGTCAGGCGGTCGAGCCGGCCGGCTCTGCGAGCAGCGAGCCGACCCGGTCGAGCGCTCCGGGCGTGAGCGTGTAGTACGCGAAGGAGCCGCGCTTCTCCCGCTCGAGCAATCCGGCGTCGGTGAGCTGCTTCAGGTGGTGGCTGACGGTCGGCTGCGAGATGGCGAGCGCTGGTTGGAACTCGCAGACGCACACGGGCTCCCCGTCGGCGTGCAGGAGGATGTTCAGGATGCGCAGCCGGTGCTTGTCGGCGAGCGCCTTGAACAGTCGCTCGAGCTCGAGGGCCTCGGCGTCCGTGAGCGACGCTTCGGCGAGCGGAGCGCAGCAATTGACGAGCGGAAGCTCACGCATCGTCCAAGGATATCGACCAGAGTCGATGACACGGGCAGGTCGTCAGACGACGAGCACGGCGGCTCCCGCGATCTCGCCGGCCCGCAGCCGATCGAGCGCTTCGTTCGCCGCGTCCAGTGAGAACGCCTCCACCGCCGTCCGCACCGGTATACGCGGCGCGAGCGAGAGGAACTCCTCGCCGTCCCGGCGCGTGAGGTTCGCCACCGAGCAGACGGAGCGCTCTCCCCACAGCAGGTCATACGGGAAGGAGGGAATGTCACTCATGTGAATGCCCGCGCAGACGACCCGCCCGCCCTTGCGGACGGCACGCAGGGCGGCCGGGACGAGCTCGCCGGCCGGCGCGAACACGATGGCCCCGTCGAGCGGTTCCGGCTCCTCGCCGACGGCGCCGGCAAACGAGGCGCCGAGCTCACGCGCGAGCTCCTGGGCCGCATCGTCTCCCGGTCGCGTGAGAGCGACGACACGTCTTCCTTCGTGCACCGCGACCTGGCACACGATGTGCGCGGCCGCCCCGAACCCGTAGAGACCGACGACCCCTGGATCGCCCGCCATTCGCAGCGAGCGAAACCCGATCAGCCCGGCGCAGAGCAGCGGTGCGAGCTCTGCTGCGGGCGGCTCGGAGGGAAGCGCGAAGCAGTACCGCGCGTCGGCCGCGGCGAGCTCGGCGAACCCGCCGTCCCGGTCGTAGCCGGTGAAGCGTGCCTCGTCGCAGAGGTTCTCCGCACCGCTCGTGCAGAACTGACAGCTCCCACACGTCCAGCCGAGCCAGGGCACACCGACGCGCGACCCGACGGCGGGCGCGTTCGTCACGTCCCGACCCGCCGCGATCACCTCGCCGACGATCTGGTGACCGGGGACGAGTGGCAGCGCCGGCCGCGTGAGCTCACCGTCGACGACGTGCAGGTCGGTACGGCAGACACCGCAGGCACGTACCGCGAGCAGGAGGTCGCCGGGGCCGGGCGCCGGATCGGGGTGCTCGGCGAGACGGAGGGGCCGGCCGGGAGCGTCCAGCACCATCGCCTGCATGGCCGCACGGTAGCGCGCTCCGGTTGGACGCCGACGCCGGGGAGTCCTACGCTGACGCGATGACGATCGGCGCTCGCGAGGGGGCTTTCCTGTCCCGGATCATCTCGACGGTCGCGTCGTCGCTCGAACTGGACGATGTGCTGTCGGCGGTGGTTGCGCTTCTGTCGGATGCAAGCGCCGTGCACGCATGCTTCGTCTACCTCGTCGACGAGGAGGGCGAGCGCCTCGTGCTGTCCGCCGCCAGCGATCCCTACCAGCACCTCTGCGGGGTCGTCGCGCTCGACCGTGGCGAAGGGCTGGCGTGGTGGAGTGCCGAGCATCGCGAGCCTGCCTTCATCCGCGACAACCTGCTCGCCGACCCGCGCGTGAAGTACGTCGCGGAGCTCGAGGAGGACCGCTTCCAGTCGCTCCTCACCGTCCCCATCGTCGGCAAGGCCGATCAGCTCGTGGGTGTGATCTCCGCGCATACCGAGGCGCCGCGGGAGTTCACGCAGGAGGAGGTCGACTTCCTCGTCGCTGCGGCATCGCTCGTCGCCGGTGCAATCGAGAACGCCCGCCTCTACGAGGAGACCCGTCGCCAGGTACGCGAGCTGGAGGAGTTGACCGGGCTGGCCGAGGCGATCGCCGAGTCGCGCTCGCTCGACGAGTTGTTGCCGCTCGTGGCCAAGCGTGCACGTGATCTGCTCAGTGCCGACGCGTGCCACCTCTACCTGCTCGAGGGTGGCACGGAGGAGCTCGTGCTCCACGCTTCGGCGCCGAAGCGGGCCGAGGGGCGGCCCCGGATCGGGCTGGCAGAGCTCGGCCCCGAGCTCGCCCGCGGTGGTCGTGCGTCGCGCCTCTCCGTGCCGCTTGTCGCCGGCGACGAGCTGCTCGGTCTGCTCGTGGCGGAGAAGAGCAGCGCGCTCGATCTCGCGCGCGGTGTGGCGAGCCAGGCTGCGGTCGGGATCAAGAAGGTGCAACTCATCGAGCGCCTGACGGAGGAGAACGCGATCCGCGACTTCTTCGCCGACCTCGCCGGGGGTGGCGCTCCGGCCGACTTCGGACGACGCGCCTCCGGGCTCGGCCTGGATCTCGATCGCGATCACGTCGTGCTCGTCGCGGAAGGCGCGAGCGAGGCGCTCGGTCGGGCGTTCGCAGGCTTCGCGCCTGGTGCGATCTGGGATAGGCGCGAGAAGGCGGTGCTGGCCGTGCTTCCGGTTCCTCCAGGCGGTGTCGAGCGTCTCGTCGCGGCGGTGCGCTCCGCACACGAGCGCCGCTCGTCGCGTTCGCGCATCGGCATCTCGAACACGTGCTCCGGCGAGCAGAACTTCGGTAGCGCCTTCGCGCAGGCTCGGCAGGCGCTGCTCGGCACGGTCGTGCTGCGGGGTCAGCCCGCAGTGGTCTGCTACGAGGAGCTCGGCGCGTACAAGTACCTGCTGCGCCTGGCCGAGGAGCGCGTGCCACGTGACGAGACCGTGGAGGCGGTCGCGCGCCTCGCAGAGTACGACCGCGACCGAGGAGCACAGCTGCTTGCGACGCTGGAGGAGTTCCTTGGCAGGCACGGCAGCGTGAGCGCCACCTCCGAGGCGCTCTACGTGCACCCCAATACGTTGCGTCAGCGCTTGCGGCGGATCGCCGAGATCTCCGGGCTCGATCTCGCCGAGGACGACTGGCTGATGGTGGAGATCGCGGTCAAGCTCGTACGGCTTCGGAGCGTGCTCACGCCCTGATCGGAGCGCCTCCCGACCACACGACACTGCCGGATCGTGGAGGATTGCACCGTCGCCGATCGCTGCGACGCGTGGTAGGAAAGCCGGACCCGACGAGGAGGACGACCGATGGCCCCCGATGCGGCCAAGCTCGAGCAGATCAGAACGGAGACGACGACGCGTGGGATCGAGTTCTTCTTCGCCCAGTTCGTCGACATGTACTCACGACCGAGCGCCAAGCTCGTTCCTGCCGCCAACCTCGACGACCTCGTCACCGAGGGTGCCGGGTTCGCCGGGTTCGCCGCCGGTGAGATCGGCCAACGTCCGAGCGATCCCGACATTGCGGCGATCCCCGACCTCGACAGCTTCACCCCGGTGCCGTGGCAGCCGAATCTCGCCCGTTTCGCCTGCGACGTCACGGTGGAGGGCGAGCCGTGGCCGTACTGCCCACGCACCATCCTGCGCAACGTGCTCGCGGGGGCCAAGGAGCAGGGGTACGAGTTCAAGATCGGGATCGAGCTCGAGTACTTCCTCGTCCAGCTGCGCGAGGACGGGTCGATCGAGATCGCCGACCGGTACGACACGCTCGAGAAGCCCTGCTACGACATGGCGGGCCTGACCCGGCAGTACGACTTCCTCACCACCGTCTCTCGCTACTGCAACCAGCTCGGCTGGGGGAACTACGCAAACGACCACGAGGACGCGAACGGTCAGTTCGAGCAGAACTTCACGTACGACGAAGCGCTCGCCACGTGTGATCGCGCGATCTTCTTCCGCTACATGGTTCATACGCTCGCGGAGCAGCACGGGATGATCGCGACGTTCATGCCGAAGCCGTTCAGCCACCTGACAGGCAACGGCTGCCATTTCCACATGTCGCTGTGGCGTGACGGCGAGAACGTGCTCCTCGACGACGCAGACCCTCGTGGCCTCGGGCTCTCGAAGACCGGGTACGGGTTCGTCGGCGGGCTCAAGGCCCACGCGCGGGCGTACAGCGCGATCACGGCGCCGACGGTCAACTCGTACAAGCGCCTCAAGATGGGCTCGACGGCGAGCGGCGCGACGTGGTCACCGGTGTGGATCTCGTACGGCTACAACAACCGCACGCAGATGCTTCGCATCCCGGGACCGGGGAGGATCGAGGACAGGACGATCGACGGCTCCTGCAACCCGTACCTGGCGGCAGCTGCGGTGCTCGCCTCCGGGCTCGACGGTGTCGAGAAGGATCTGGATGCGGGGGAGCCGAACAGCGAGAACCTCTACGAGGCGTCCTACGAGGACCTGACGGCTCGCGGGTTGCAGGCGCTGCCGACGAACCTGCTCGACGCCACGCGCGAGCTGGAGGCCGACGACGTGCTCCGGACGGCGCTCGGCAGCGCAGCGACAGAGGACTACGTCGACTACTTCGTCCGCGTCAAGCGCGACGAGTGGGCCCGTTACCACGAGCAGGTCACCGACTGGGAGATCCGCGAGTACCTGACACGGTTCTGAGGCGCCCAGAGTGCAGATGGGCCGATGGCCGGGTTCCTGGCCATCGGCCCGTTTCTATGTTGGAGCCCAACATATGACGCGTGGCAAGTGTGTGGCGCAGATCCGCATGAACACGACGTAAACTGCCGTCGACGCGGCTCTCGCAGGTGGAGAATCCGTACACACGTCGTCAGGCGCGAGGAGGAACAGGGGCATGTGCGGGATCGTCGGGCTCTTCGCCAAGTCGGCGGGGATCGAGGAGCGACTCGGTGAGCATTTGCAGGCGATGCTCGTGCAGATGTCCGATCGCGGACCTGACAGCGCCGGTGTCGCGATCTACCGCGATCCGGTCTCGGACGGGTCGTCGAAGCTCACGCTGCAGTCGGCCGATCCCGCCGTCGCCTGGGACGTGGTCGCGGCCGGGCTGGGCGAGGCGTTCGGCGAGGAGCCCGCGGTCGAGGTTCGCGCCAACCACGCCGTGCTCACCGTTGCGGCAGAGCCGGGCGAAGCAGAGAGCTGGGTGCGCCGCACGCATCCCGGTCTGCGGGTGATGAGCGCGGGCCGCGTGATCGAGATCTACAAGGAGACGGGGCGCCCGGAGCGCTTCGCAGAGCAGTTTCGCCTGTCGGAGCTCACGGGAACGCACGGGCTCGGCCACACGCGGATGGCCACCGAGAGCAAGGTGACCACGGAGGGCTCGCACCCGTTCTCCACCGGGCTCGATCTCTGCCTCGTCCACAACGGGTCTCTCTCGAACCACAACCGGCTGCGCCGCGAGCTGCGCCGCGAGGGGATCGACTTCCAGACCGAGAACGACACCGAGGTCGCCGCGGGGTACCTCGCCTGGCGGCTGCGCGAGGGCGCGACGCTCGAGCAGGCGCTCGAGGGCTGCCTCGACGATCTCGACGGCTTCTACACGTTCCTCGTCGGCACCGCCGACGGTTTCGCCGTGCTGCGCGACCCGATCGCGTGCAAGCCCGCCGTGCTCGCCGAGACGGACGACTGGGTGGCGATGGGCTCCGAGTGGCGCGCGATAGCGGTCCTCCCCGGCGCGGCCGACGCCCGGATGTGGGAGCCGGAGCCGGAGGTCGTCTACGCCTGGGAGCGGACGGTGGTCGCGTGACTCCGGGCGGTGCCGGTCGGCTGGGCGTACTTCGGTGGCATGAACTCGGCGGTGGTTGCATGACTCCGGCGGCGTCGAGTGGTCGTGCGATCGGCCGCGTCAGCGGCCGCTTCAGGGGTTTTCGCGATGCCGAACCTGCTCCTGCAGGTTCAGCATCTGCGGGCAAGTCTGTATCGATGGTGGTCGCATGAGAGCGACGACGCCGGAGGCCACGGCGGTGGAGGTGGTCGACCTCGCGGTGACGCCGCTGCGCGAGCTGAACCAGCGGCTCCACGATCTGGCCGGCGACGGGCCCGGTTCCCGCCACTGGCGCGTGCTCAACCCGAGCGGCGCCCACGCCATCGCCTGCGGGCTCGACGCCGACGTCGAGGTCGAGATCGAGGGGCACGCCGGCTACTACTGCGCGGGCATGAACAAGCAGGCGACGGTGCGAGTCCACGGCAACGCCGGCACGGGGCTCGCCGAGAACATGATGTCGGGTCTCGTCGTGGTCGAGGGCAACGCGAGCCAGTCGGCCGGCGCGACCGGGCGTGGCGGGCTGCTCGTGGTGCACGGAGATGCCGCCGCCCGCTGCGGCATCTCGATGAAAGGGATCGACATCGTCGTGCGGGGCTCGGTCGGCCACATGAGCGCGTTCATGGCGCAGACGGGCTCGCTCGTCGTCTGTGGCGACGCGGGTGACGCGCTCGGCGACTCGATCTACGAGGCGCGCCTGTACGTCCGCGGCTCGGTCAAGTCGCTCGGTGCCGACTGCATCGAGAAGGAGCTGCGCGACGAGCACGCGTCGGAGCTACGGGATCTCCTCGCACGGGCCGGCTGCGACGATGTCGACCCGCGGGAGTTCCGACGCTACGGGTCGGCACGCGAGCTCTACACCTTCAAGATCGACAACGTGGGGGCGTACTGATGAGCGCTGTCGACGGGTCGACGCCGGACGCGAGCAGGTGGCAACCGGGCCTCCGGGAGTCGTACCTGTTCGACCGCAACGTGATCGCCGAGATTCAGCGTGCGGCGCGAGAGGGCATCTACGACATCCGCGGCTTCGGTGCGAAGCGGCACGTCCCGCACTTCGACGACCTGCTCTTCCTCGGCGCGAGCGTCTCTCGCTACCCCCTCGAGGGCTACCGGGAGCGTTGTGACACGGGCGTCACGCTCGGCACGCGCTTCGCGAAGCACCCGCTCGAGCTGAAGATCCCGGTCACGATCGCGGGGATGAGCTTCGGCGCTCTGTCGGCGCCCGCGAAGGAAGCGCTCGGGCGCGGCGCGACCGAGGTCGGCACGTCGACGACGACCGGCGATGGCGGCATGACACCCGAGGAGCGCGGCCACTCGGAGATCCTCGTCTACCAGCTGCTTCCCTCCCGCTACGGGATGAACCCCGACGACCTGCGCAGAGCCGATGCGATCGAGGTCGTCGTCGGCCAGGGCGCAAAGCCCGGCGGCGGCGGCATGCTGCTCGGCCACAAGATCTCGGACCGCGTAGCCCAGATGCGCGACCTGCCGAAGGGGATCGACCAGCGCAGCGCCTGCCGCCACCCCGACTGGACGGGGCCGGACGACCTCGAGATCAAGATCCACGAGTTGCGGGAGATCACCGACTGGCAGAAGCCGATCTTCGTCAAGGTCGGTGCCACCCGGACGTACTACGATGTGCAGCTCGCCGTGAAGGCCGGCGCCGACGTGATCGTGGTCGACGGCATGCAGGGAGGCACCGCGGCGACGCAGGACGTGTTCATCGAGCACGTCGGCATCCCGACGCTCCCCGCGATCCGGCTCGCGGTCGACGCGCTGCAGGAGCTCGGGTTGCACCGAGAGGTGCAGTTGATCGTCTCCGGCGGCATCCGCTCCGGTGCCGACGTGGCGAAGGCTCTGGCGCTCGGTGCCGACGCCGTGGCAATCGGGACGGCGGCGCTGATCGCGCTCGGGGACAACAGCCCGGAGTACGAGGAGGCGTATCGCAAGATCGGCAGCTCCGCCGGCTTCTACGACGACTACCAGGCGGGTCGTGACCCCGTCGGCATCTCGACCCAGGACGACGAGCTGGCGTCGCACTTCGATCCCGTGGTCGGAGGTCGCAAGATCGCCAACTACCTGCGCGTGCTCACGCTCGAGACGCAGACGCTGGCCCGCGCGTGCGGCAAGTCCCACGTGCACAACCTCGAGCCCGAGGATCTCGTCGCCCTCACGATCGAGGCGGCTGCCATGGCACGCGTGCCGCTCGCGGGCACGAACTGGATCCCCGGCGGGGCCTGAGCCGGGTGTCGGACTTCAGTCCGACACTGCTGTGCCTGGGTGAGGCCGTCGGTCTCGCCGCTCCACTCGGCCGTGCTCTGCCCGACCGGAACTCGGACGCGGGAGCACAGCGCCGGGCAAGCAGCGGCCGCTGCTTGACTTCGGATTGGTTGTCTGCGCAGGATCGTGCACCGTGCGACGCCGCAGCATCTTGACCGCGACGCGCTCCGCTGCCGCCCTCGTCGTCGCCGCCCTCGTCGTCGCCGGTTGCTCGTCGTCCAGCGACACGACGGCCACGACCGCTGAGCCCACGACCACCTCGGAGACCACGACGAGCGCCGAGACCACGACTGACGCCGAGACCACGGCCGGTGGCGAGAACGCCGTTCAGCTCGTCGTGATCGGCGACTCGATCCCGTTCGCCGCTTTTTGCAGCGGCTGCACGGGGTTCGTCGACCAGTACGCTGCCGAGCTCGAGGCGAGGGCGGGACGTCCGGTCACCGTCGCCAATCGGTCACGCGACGACTCGGCGGGGCTCACCGAGATCAAGCAGCAGGTCACCGAGGACGAGGCCCTCCGTGACGAGATCGCAGCGGCCGACGTGGTGCTGGTGTCGGTGGGCTTCAACAACGCGCTCCCGAGCTCCGGGATTCTCGCGTGCTCGGGAAGCAGTGGTGCGGGCGCCGCCGGATACATCGACTGGGCGCTGTCGGAGGGCACACCAGAGTGCGTGCAGGCCGGCGTTGACTGGTTCGCGAGGGACTACGACGCCATCTTCTCGACCATCACCGACCTTCTGAAGGGTAAGCCGACCCTGGTCGCGGCGCTCAACGTCCATGACGGCAACCTCGGCGGAGCCGACTTCGCGCGTGCCGATGTGCCACAAGAGGCGAAGGACCGGTTCGAGCACTGGATCGTCGACGCATACGACCGCTGGAACGCGATGCTCTGCGCTCAGGCGAAGAGCCACGGGGTCGCCTGCGTCGACCTGTACCACGCCTTCAACGGCCCCGCCGGCGACCAGCCGTCCGGGGCGAACACCGTCGACGGTGCGCACCCGTCGCAGGCGGGGAACGACCTCGTCGCCGACCTCCTTGCGAAGCTCGACACCAGCGCGGCCACCGGTTAGGGAATCAGAGCTTGCTGCCGGGCGCCGCCGACGCGGCACTCCAGCCGAGCGCGCGGGAGATGCTGCGCGCACAGGCGAGCAGCAGCGGCCGCGCCGCGTCGATTGCCGGTCGATCGAAGCGGGCCGACGGCCCCTGCAGCGCGACGATCGCTGCCAGCCGCCCATCGGAGCCCCAGACGGGGGCGGCGACGGCGTTCAGGCCCTCCTCGCGCTCTTCCAGCGCCTCGGCGTAGCCCGCCTCGCGGACGCGCTCGATCTCGGTGGCCAGCGCGTCCGGGTCGACGATCGTCCGCGACGTGAACGCCTGCAACCGCCCGCGCGGCAGCGGCACGCCGCCGAAGGCGAGCAGGACCTTGCCGGCCGAGGAGGCGTGACCGACGCTCGGTCGTCCCAGGCGCGTCACTCCCTGCACGTAGCGGTCGGTGGGGACGAAGTCGACGGTGATCGCGTCGCCCTCTCCGGGGATCGACAACGTTGCGGTCTCGTCGACCGCCTCCACGAGCTCCTCGAGCTGGGGTCGGGCGAGGTCACGCAGGTCGAGCCTCCCGAGCACGGCGTTGGCCAGCGCGAGGACTCGGACACCCAGGCGATAGCGGCCGTTGGAAGGGACGTGCTCGACGAGCCCCAGACGGCTCAAGGTGCCGAGCTGACGCGAGACGGTGCTCGCGCTGATGCCTGTGCGCCGCGCGAGATCGGTCGTGCCGAGCTCACCGCCCTCGGCCAGCGCATCCAGGATGGAGACCGCCCGCACCGTGGCCTCGACGTCGCGTGTGGATGGTTGACCGGTGCGTGGCATCGCGCTAGGGTATCGCCACTAGTAGCACGCAATTGCGTAGATAGCAATATGTCTTGTAGCTAGCACCGTGTCTCTGCTCCTCACCTGTCCCAACTGCGGCCCGCGCGAGGTGGCGGAGCTTCGCTGCGCTGGCGAAGTGACGCGACGGCCGACATCGACCCCGTCCGTCCGCGAGCTCAACGAGTACATCTACTTCCGCAACAACACGTCGGGCGTCCAGCGGGAGTGGTGGTTCTGCCGCGCGTGCGAGGAGTGGTTCCTCGCCGAGCGCGACACCGTGACCAACCGCGTGCACCGCACCTGGCACCCGGCGCCTCCCGCGGCCGGAGAGCCCGCATGAGACGTCGGATGGCGGGGGCTCTTGCACCTGTTGGTGGCTCCGGCCGCGACAGCGGCCGCTTCAGGGGTTGTCGCGAGCGCGGATCTGCTCCTGCAGATACGTGCTCTGCGGAGGATGCCGCGTGAGCCGCCTCAGCCCGCAGCCGAACGAGCGCATAGACCGCTCACGCACGATCGGGTTCACGTTCCGCGGGCGGCACCTGGCCGGCTTCGCCGGCGACACGATCGGCTCGGCGCTCTATGCGAACGGGCAGCGGGTCTTCTCGCGCAGCTTCAAGTACCACCGGCCGCGCGGGCTGCAGTGCTGCTCCGGTCACTGCGCCAACTGCCAGATGACCGTCGACGGCATCCCGAACGTGCGCGTCTGCACGGCGCCGCTCCACGAAGGCGCCGCCGTCGACCAGCAGAACGTGATGGGCTCGCTCGAGCGCGACCTGATGTCGGTGACGGACAAGCTCGGCGGGCCGTTCACGCCGCCCGGCTTCTACTACAAGACCTTCATCCGGCCTCGCAAGCTGTGGCCGGTCTACGAGAAGATGCTGCGACGGGCGGCGGGCCTCGGAAAGCTCGACCCGGCCGGCGAACGTGCCGAGCGCGTCGACAACGAGTACCGCCACGTGGAGGTGTGTGTCGTCGGCGGCGGGCGCGCCGGTCTCGAGGCTGCGCTCGACGCTGCCGCCAAGGGCAAGAGCGTGATCGTCGTCGACGAGGGACCTGAAGCGGGAGGTGGACTGCTCGCCGAGCGCGACGGGCTCGCCGTCGCCAGGGAGCTCGCCGGACGGGCTCGGGCCGCCGGAGTCGAGATCCTCGCGCCGGCGGTCGCCATCGGCGTCTTCGAGCACGGGCTTGTGCCGGTCGCGTACGGGAATCTCCTGCTCAAGATCCGCGCGCACGACGTCGTCGTCGCGAGCGGCATCATGGAGCAGCCGCTCGTCTTCCCGGGCAACGACCTGGTCGGAGTCTTTCTCCCCGACGGAGCCCGCCGTCTCGTCAACGGCTTTTCGATTCGCCCCGGAGAGCGGGCCGTCGTGCTCGCCGTCGACGAGGGTGGGGTTCGGGCGGCGGAGGATCTTCGCGCAGCCGGAGTCGATGTCGCGGAGCTCGTCGACTTCCGCGAGCGGGTGCCGAAGGAGGTCGAGGCGATCGGCTCGAAGGGGCGCGTGCGGCAGCTCGCGATCGACCGCAAGCGCATCGACTGCGACCTCGTGGTGATGGGGGGCAGCCCTCAGCCGAACTACAAGCTGCTCGCCCAGGCCGGCGCCCGCGTCGAGTACGACAGCGCACGCGGCGTCTTCGTCCCGACCGACCTGCCTCCGCACGTCCACGCCGCGGGCGCCGTCGCCGGTGAGATCGGCGAGCCGGCAGTCCCACCGACCGCCCTCGGCGACCGACACGACAAGTGCTTCGTCTGCTTCTGCGAGGACCAGACCACGAAGGACCTGAAGTACGCGATCCGGGAGGGCTTCGACTCGATCGAGCTCGCGAAGCGCTACACGACGGTGACGATGGGCCCGTGTCAGGGCCGGCTCTGCCATCTCAACTCGGTTCGCGTGTTCGCCAAGGCGCGCGAGCTCGACGAGAACACGATCGGCACGACGACGGCGCGTCCGCCGTCGACCCCGGTCTCGCTCGGCCTCGTCGCAGGACGGCCACACGAGCCGGCGAAGCGGACATCGCTCCATCACCGTCACAAGGACCTCGGCGCGCGGATCATGTGGACCGGGGCATGGCGACGGCCGCACTCGTACGGGGCCGACATCGACGGCGAGGCGCAGAACGTGCACCGCGCCGTGGGGCTGATCGACGTCTCGACGCTCGGCAAGCTCCTCGTCACGGGGCCGGAGGCCGGAGCGTTCCTCGACCGTGTCTACCCGAACCGCTTCAGTGACCTCAAGATCGGGCGCATCCGCTACGGGGTGCTCACCTCTGACGCCGGCCGGATCATGGACGACGGTACTGCCGCGCGTCTCGACGACGAGACGTTCTACGTGACCACGACGTCGACGGGCGCGGACGTCGTCTACCAGTGGTTCACGTGGTGGAACGCCGTCTGGCACATGGACGTCGCGTTCGAGAACGTCACCGGTGGCGTGGCCGCCGTCAACGTCGCGGGCCCGCAGGCACGCGAGCTGATGCAGCGCGTCTCGCGCGACGACTTCTCGAACGAGGGGTTCGCCTACCTCGATGCCCGCCACGTCACCGTCGCAGGTGTCCCCACGCTCGGGCTGCGCATCGGCTTCGTGGGAGAGCTCGGGTACGAGCTGCACGTGCCGAGCTCGCACGCCGAGCACGTCTGGGACGCGCTGCTCGAGCAGGGTGCCGACCTCGGCGTCGCGCCCTTCGGCCTGGAGCCGCAGCGGATCCTGCGCCTCGAGAAGGGGCACGTGATCGTCAGCCAGGACACCGACTCGGAGTCGAACGTGCTCGAGGCCGCCATGCCCTGGATCTTCAAGGCGGACAAGCCCGACTTCGTCGGCAAGTGGGCCACGGAGCAGGTAGCCGACCGCGGTCTGCAATGGATGCTCGTGGGCTTCGAGAGCCCGCGGCGGGCGATGCCGGTCGAGGGTGGCCAGGTCGTCGTCGACGGCGTCTCGGCCGGCCGCGTGACGAGCGTGCGCTACTCGAAGGAGCTCGACAAGGTGATCGGCCTCGCCGTGGTGCGGAACGAGCTGGCCGTGGACGGCGCGAGCTTCGACGTCGCGATCGACGGCAAGCTCGAGCCGATGACAGTCCACCTCGGGCCGTTCTTCGATCCTGCCGGCGAGAGGCTGAAAGCATGAGCGTGCTCGACTTCCTCTCCCCGGCTCGGGCCGTCGCCCTCGGCGACGTCAGGCCGCTCGCACGCTCGTCGATGGATCGTCACCAACGCGATGCGGGCGCGACCTTCGTCGAGCGCGACGGCTGGCTCGTCCCCACGGCGATGCCCGGCGAGGCGGAGCACCTGGCCGCCGTCGGCATCGCCGACCTCTCCCATCTCGGCAAGCTCGAGATATCGAGGCCGGCGTCGGGCACCGACCAGCCAGTGTCCAGCGCGGGTGTCGTCGCCGTGCACCGCATCTCCCCTCGGCGCACCCTCGTCCTGTGCGAGACGGCGCAGACGACGGCGCTCCACGAAAGCCTCGCCGACGAGGGCAGGGTGCTCGACGTGAGCGCCGCGCTCAGTGTGCTCGCGCTCGTCGGGCCAGAGGCGCAGACGTTGATCCGACGGCTGACGCACCTCCACGAGATCCCGGCGAGTGGAGAGCTCGCCCACGTGAACACCGTGCACCTGCTCGCCCGTTCGGACGGCGGCGTGCTGCTCGTCTTCCCCCAGGAGTACGGGCACTACCTGTGGGACGTCGTCGTCGACCGCGCCGAGCCGCTCGGCGGCGGGCCCGTCGGTGTGGATGCGATCGGAGGCGCGGCGTGAAAGAGATCTTCTTCCCGAAGCGGATGTTCCGTCAGCCGGCCGAGCTCAAGCGCCACTACGACGTGGTGATCATCGGCGGCGGTTCCCACGGTCTCGCCACCGCCTACTACCTGGCGAAGAACCACGACATCACGAACATCGCGATCCTGGAGAAGAGCTACATCGGGGCCGGCGGCGCCGGACGCAACACGACGATCATCCGCTCCAACTACCGCACCCCGGAGGGCGCCGCCTTCTACCAGGCGAGCGTCGAGCTGTACGAGAAGCTCTCGCAGGACCTGAACTTCAACCTCATGTTCTCGCAGCACGGGCACTTCACGCTCGCTCACTCCGACCGCTCGCTCGTCGTGCAGCAGGAGCGGGCCGAGGTGAACAAGCTCCTCGGCATCGACAGCCGTGTGATCACCGCGGAGGAGGTGAAGGATCTCTGCCCGCAGATCAGCGTCTCCCGTGACGTGACCTGGCCCATCCTCGGCGCCCTGTACCACCCGCCGGGCGGGATCATCCGCCACGACGCGGTCGTCTGGGGCTACGCGCGCAAGGTCGACGACGCGGGCATCGAGATCCACCAGGGCGTCGAGGTGACAGGCTTCGAGCGCAAGGGCTCGAGCCTGACGAAGGTGAAGACCACCGCCGGGGACATCTCGGCCGGTGTGGTGCTCAGCGCCACCGCGGGCTGGTCGAGCATCGTCGCGGAGATGGCCGGCGTGCCCATGCCGATCACGACGAGCATCCTGCAGGCGTTCGTCACCGAGCCCGTGAAGCCGTTCCTCGACAAGATCATCGTGTCCTCCCAGATGCACATCTACGTGTCGCAGACCGACCGGGGCGAGTTCCTGATCGGAGCGGAGGTGGAGCCCTATCCGACCTACTCGAACAAGGGCACCTTCCACTTCGTCGAGTACGCCGCCAGGCACGTGCTCGAGCTGTTCCCGCAGCTGCACGCGACCCGGATCCTCCGCCACTGGACGGGCCTGTGCGACATGAGCCCCGACTACAGCCCGATCATGGGCCTGACCGAGCTCGACGGCTTCCTCGTCGACGGCGGCTGGGGGACGTACGGATTCAAAGCCGCTCCGATCGTCGGTGTCACGCTTGCCGAGCTGATCGCGACCGGCGAGACACCGACGCTGATCGAGCCCTTCAAGCTCGAGCGCTTCTACACGGATACGCTCGTCTCCGAGCTCGCCGCCGCTGCGGTGAGTCACTGACTGGAATCACCGTCGGGCCGGACCTGTTCCGCCCGCGTGAGAGAACGCCCGAAGGAGTCACATGACCCAGAAGATGCCCTCAAGCCTCGAGATCGCCCAGGCCGCGACGCTGCGCCCGATCGTCGACGTCGCAGCCGACGCCGGCATCGCGGTCGACGAGCTGGAGCAGTACGGCCGCTACAAGGCCAAGGTCGACCTGTCCCTGATCGATCGGTTGTCGGACCGCCCCGACGCCAAGCTGATCAACGTCACCGCGATCACGCCGACACCTGCGGGCGAGGGGAAGACGACCACCTCCGTCGCGCTCACCCAGGGGCTCGGCAAGCTCGGCCGCTCGCCGGTGCTCTGCCTTCGCGAGGCGTCGCTGGGGCCCGTGTTCGGCGTCAAGGGCGGCGCCGCCGGAGGCGGCTACGCGCAGGTCGTGCCGATGGAGGACCTGAACCTCCACTTCACCGGCGACCTGCACGCGATCACCGCCGCCAACAACCTGCTCGCCGCGATGATCGACGCGCACCTGATGCACGGCAACGCGCTCGGCATCGACCCGATCACGATCTCCTGGCGGCGCTGCATGGACATGAACGACCGGTCGCTCCGAGACGTCGTCACCGGCCTCGGCGGCCGCACGAACGGCTACCCGCGCCAGACCGGCTTCGACATCACGGCGGCCAGCGAGATCATGGGGCTCGTCGCGGTCGCCCGCGACCTCGCCGACCTCCGCGACCGCCTGGGTGCGATCACGATCGGCCAGACCTATGAGGGGGAGCCGGTGACCGCCGAGCAGATCCGCGCGGCCGGTTCGATGGCGGTGCTGCTCAAGGAGGCGATCAAGCCGAACCTCGTCCAGACGCTCGAGGGACAGCCCGCCTTCGTCCACTGCGGGCCGTTCGCGAACATCGCCCACGGCAACAACTCGCTCGTCGCCGACCGCGTCGGGCTCAAGCTCGGCGAGTACATGATCACCGAGTCGGGCTTCGCCTCCGATCTGGGCATGGAGAAGTTCTTCGACATCACCTGCCGTGCCGGCGACCTGCGCCCGAGCGCCGTCGTGCTCGTCGCCTCCGTGAAGGCGCTCAAGCACCACGGCGGAGACATCGACGGCGGACTCACCGAGATCGAGGCCGGTGCCGCGAACCTCGCCCGCCACATCGGGATCGTCAACGGCTTCGGGCTCGAGGCCGTCGTCGGCGTCAACCGCTTCCCCAGCGACACCGACGAGGAGGTGGACCTCGTCCGCCGGCTCGCGCTCGAGAACGGCGCCTACGCCGCCGAGCTCAACGAGGGCTTTCTGCGCGGCGGCGACGGCGCCACCGCGCTCGCGGAGGCGGTCGTGGCGGCAGCCGACCAGCCCAACGACTTCGACTTCGCGTACCCACTCGACGCGCCGATCGAGGAGAAGATCCGGGCGATCGTGCAGAAGGTGTACGGCGGCGACGACGTCGACCTCCTGCCCGCAGCACGGGCGAAAGCCGCTGCGTTCGAGCAGGCGGGTCTCGGCAACCTGCCGATCTGCATGGCGAAGACGCACCTCTCGCTGTCACACGACCCGGCGCTGCGCAACGCGCCCACCGGCTTCACCGTGACAGTGCGTGACCTCCGCCCCTACACGGGTGCCGGCTGGATCGTCGCGCTCTGCGGCGACATGATGACCATGCCCGGCCTCGGCAAGGCCCCTGCCGCCTACGCGATCGACGTGGACGCGGAAGGCGAGACGGTCGGGCTGTTCTAGCCTTTCCGCAGATGGGGGATCCGCGGGAGCGGATCCCCCATCGCGAGAACCCGTGAAGGCGTCCGCTTTGCGGCCGCGGTGACCTGTGCAAGATGCCTGATGGAAGCCGCTTCGCGGCCGCGGCGGTGAAGTGCCGACAGCGGTGTCGGACTGAAGTCCGACACCGACCCAAGAAGGCGTCCCCGGTGTCCGCCTTCAGTCGGACACCGCTGTTCGGCCCGTCCCGCGCTACGTCGAGCGGCCGGCGTGGACGATGAGCACGTCGCAGCTCGCGCGCCGCTGGACCTTCTCGCTCACGCTCCAGCCGAGTGCACGCTCGACGAGGCTCGGCTCGCGGGTGCCGACGACGATCAGGTCGGCCTCGTGCAGCTCGGCCACCGCGACGATCGCCTGAGCCGGATCGCCGATCGCCTCGACGAGCTCGACCTCCACGCCGTGCTCGCGTGCGGCTGCAGCGGCCTCCTGCAGCTCCTCACCAGGGCCCTCGGGCGGCGCGCCGCCGATCAGCACGGGGACGACGCTCGTGACCACGAGCTTCGCGCCTGCAAGGTTGGCGAGCCAGGCTGCGCGGTCGAGTGCTCGCTGTGACGAGGGCGAGCCGTCGTATCCGGCGACGATCGTGCTCATTGCTACTCCTTCGGTCGGACGTGGAGACGAACGTATGCCGGGCGCATCCCCGCCGCATCGGGGAGCGCCCGGGTCGGGCGGGGAGATCTACGGAGAAGGCACGAGCGCGGTCGCGTCGAGACCGAGCGCGTTCAGCGCCCTCTCCTTCCAATCGGGGTGGCGACCGACGCAGTTCGGGCAGGCGCGAAGCGCCATCCCTTTCAGCGCAGGATGCTCGGCCTCGACCCCGTTGGCCAGCTCGAGGCGCCCCCATGCGGCTCCGGAGATGAGTCCGTCAGCCTGCTGCCGATCACAGATCGCGCAGCGGAGATACAGCCGCGACACTCCTCGGCTTACCCCCAGGGCCCGATGAACGGGCCGGTCGCATCGGTGAGCAGGATCACGACGACGATCACGATACACACCAGGCACAGGCCGAGCATGAACGGCGCAACGCGCGCGTCCTCCTTCTGCTCGGGAGGAAAGTCGATCTGCTTACCCGCCATCGTTCCTCCTTATCCCTGAGCGGTCGGTGGACGGTCGAGAGCACCGGTGGAGCGAAGCGCTGCCGCCTGCTTGGCGAGCTTCCCCTCCTCCATGATCACGAACCCGAAGAACGAGATGAGCATGAGCGCCACACCGAGGACGGTGAGAATCCACGTTCCGGTCGACGTGCCCTCTTGACCGGCGAACGTCCAGAACTGCGTGATCGACTCGCTCCACTCGTCGAATGGGAAAGCGTCGAACATCGGGTCCTCCTTCCTCAGCTCTCGGATGAGGTGCCTGCGGGCACCTTACCCTGTGTTTGCCAATACGCATCGAGGAGCACCGGGGCGCCTTCCACCTCGCGTCCGTCCGGCTCGACGATGACTTCCGGCACGCGCTCGAACTCGGGGTAGAAGTCCATCCCGAACTCGGCCATGTCGAGACCTTCGAGCTCGACCTCTGCCGGCACACGCAGCAGGTTCGCCTTCTTCAGCAACCAGCTGACACCGAAGCCCGGTAGGAACGCGAGCGGCAGGAACGCCATGATCCCCATCAGCTGCCCGCCCATCGACGACTCGATGTTGTTGATGCCGGTCGGGAAGCCGCCGGCGAAGATCCCGACGAGCAGCACGCCGTAGAAGCCGGCAACGCCGTGAACCGCGACGGCGCCGACCGCGTCGTCGATCCGGAGCTTCTTCTCGATGAAGGCCCCCGACCAGACGGCGACGAGCGCGCCGGAGGCCGAGAGCAGGTACGCGAGCGACGGGTGGTAGACGTCGGCTCCTGCCGAGACGGAGACCACCCCCGCGAGGCCGCCGGACAGCGTCCAGAACGGATCCCCCTTCGAGGCGAACCAGCCTCCCGTGAAGCCTCCCGCGAAGCCGATCGTGATCACCATCGCGATCGTGCCGAGCGTCGAGGGCGAGAGGTAGATGTTCAGCCAACCGGGGAACGACGTCGACGTGATCACGAGGCAGGCGGCGTAGAAGCCGTAGAAGCCCGTGAAGATCAGCATCAACCCCATCAACGTGAGATGGGTGTTGTGCCCTCGGAAGCTCCGGGCTTTGCCAAGCCGGTCGTACTTGCCGATGCGTGGCCCGAGGTTGAGGAGGACGCCGAAGGCGAAGGCGCCGGCGACGCCGTGCACGACACCCGACGCGATCGCGTCGTGGAAGCCGAACCGTGTGACGAGCCAGCCGCCGGAGCTCCAGCCCCACGCCGCATCCATGATCCACACGGCCGAGCCGAGGATCGCCGTCAGGATCAGGTACGCCGAGAGGCGGATCCGCTCGACGACGGCACCGGACATGATCGAGCCCGTCGTCCACGAGAAGAGGAGGAACGCAAGGAAGAAGATGAGGCTGATGTGGTCGGCGAGATTCGGGCCGAGACCGACGCTCCAGGGCGCGGTGAGACCGCAGAAGCCCTCGAGTGCGTCCGGGCTCGCGTGGCCGCTCTTGGGCCAGCCTTCCTCGAAGCAGCCGTAGATGTACCAGCCGAAGTAGTAGAACGTCGGCGTGACGACAGCGATCGTGAGGATGTTCTTCATCGCCGTCGACATGAGGTTCTTGCGGCGCACGGCGCCGCCCTCGTAGGCCATGAAGCCCACGTGGATGAGCCACATGACAACGACTGTCCAGAAGTAGAACTGCTCGGCGAGGATCGCCGAGTCCAGAGCGAGCGCGTCTTCTACTCGTTGAAGATCCTCAGCGGACTGAGCGAGCAGCGAGCTGATCAAGGACATCGACATAGAAGCGACCTCCACCCGGCCTCCCGTGGGGAACAACGCGAAGACCGTACGAACTGCGGGACGGGCGTTCTATGTCCAAAGCCGCTCTCGTTCGCCACTCGGATATGTGCATCCTCCACATGTCCGGCGTGGATCTCAAGGGTCGTCCGGGTCGTCCTTGAGGCCGTCGTCGATGATGTCGCCCGAGACGCCGTCGATCTTGACGAGCTGCACGAGCGTCGGCGCCTGGGCCGAGCCGTTGTAGAAGGACACGTACCAGAATCCCTGCGTCGGGATGCCCTGACGCACGAATCGGACCTGGACGTTCTCTGCGTCGAAGATCAGCACCTCCCGCGCGATCTCGATCGCCTCGTCCTTCGTCACGTTGTTCTCGGAGCCGGTGCAGCTCCGCGCGACGACCCCCGCCACCACGAGCAGCGTGACGAGGATCAGCACCCGCCCGAGCGGGTGGTCCCTAAGCCCGCGCCTGGCGCCAGCGTTGGACGAGGACATAGACCCTGAGGGCGAGGTAGCCGAGGAAGTGGGTGAGGAAGACGAGCATCAGCCACCACGACCACCACAGGAAGTGGGGACGGAGCTCGCGAAGCTCGATCACTGTCAGGTAGAGCGCGATCGCCAGCGTCAAGAGCATCAGCGCCGGCGCCTGCTCGAGCAGGAGGAGGAGAATCACCGGCACATGCTATGCGGTGGGCGCGGTCGCCGATAGAGAGCGTCCGATCATCTAGGGTTGCGCCGTGGCCGACGACAAGATCGAGCACCTGACGGCGGAGCAGAAGGCCGAGCTGGAGGCCGAGCTTGCCGATCTCGAAGGCCCGAAGCGACTCGCCGCCGTCGAGGCGATCAAGACCGCCCGCTCGTTCGGCGATCTCTCCGAGAACTTCGAGTACCACGCGGCGAAGAACGAGCAGGGACTGCTCGAGGCGCGGATCCGCAAGCTCAGGCATCGGCTGCACCACACGGTCGTGGTCGAGCACGACACCGACGACCACGTCGGACCAGGGTCGATCGTCGAGATCGAGGACGAGCAGGGCGAGACGATGGAGGTGACGATCTCGGTGGTCGGCGGCGGGGTCTCGCCGACGTCGCCGCTCGGGAGCGCGCTGATCGGCGCCGCGATCGGCGACACGGTCGAGGTCGACGCACCGCGCGGCTCGTGGCGGGCGACGATCCGCAGCATTCGCCGCTGAGCACCGCGTCCGGTTCGGTGCCGTCGTAGGATCGACCCGTGCGCGCCGCGATCGTCACCGGGGGAGGGACCGGGATCGGCGCCGCGACTGCGAGGCGACTCGTGGGCGACGGCTTCGGCGTCGTGCTCTCGGGGCGCCGCCGGGCTCCGTTGGACGACGTGGCCGGCGAGCTCGGTGAGCGGGCTGTCGTCGTCTCGGGTGACGTCGGAGATCCGGAGCACGCCGAGGCGCTGACTGCGGCGGCTGGAGCTGCCTTCGGCGGCGTCGACGCAGTCGTGCTCAACGCAGGCATCGGCGAGTCCCGGCCGGTCGGTGAGGAGACGGTCGAGGGCTGGGAGTCGGTGCTCCGCACGAACCTCACCGGCGCGTTCCTCGTCGCGCGGGCCGCGCTGCCGGCGCTCGTCGAGCGCCGCGGCTCGCTGGTTGCGGTCGCCTCGATCAACGCCATGAGGGCCGGGCCGGGCTGGGCTGCGTACTGCACGTCGAAGGCGGGTCTGGTGATGCTCACGCAGACGATCGCGAACGACTACGGGCCGCGCGGCGTGCGTGCGAACGCGGTGTGTCCCGGATGGGTGCGGACGCCGATGGCCGAGGACGACATGGACTCGCTCGCGCAGCAGCGAGGCGTGACCCGCGACGAGGCGTACGACCTGACCCACGAGCACGTCCCCCTGCGCCGCCCTGCCGAGGCGGACGAGGTCGCCGCGGTGATCGCGTTCCTGCTCTCCGACGCGGCGTCGTACGTCAGCGGCGCCGCCATCCCCGTCGACGGCGGAGCCTCTGTCGTCGACGTCTCCGCCACGGCGTGGGGGTGAGTCGGTGACGATACGAGCGACGGTCGGCGTCTTCCAGACTGCATGATCAATCGTTGATCACTCACTGAGTACTCATGCTATGATCGTGCGATGGACTCGCTCACCACGCTGTTCGACCTCGTCTACGCACGCCGCCGGTTGGCGGTCAGGGTCGACGAGGCACTCGGCGTCCATCACGGGCTCGCTCTCGGCGATCTCGCGCTCCTGCTCGAGCTTCGCGACGCGGGCGGGCGCATGCGCCGCACCGACCTCGCGTCCCGCCTCGGCATCACGGCGTCCGGTGTCGCTCGCCAGGTGGCGCCGCTCGAGCGGATCGGCCTCGTCGGTCGTGAGCCCGGTCGGGACGCGCGCGTCGCGCTCGTCACGCTGACCGAGACCGGCTCGCGGGTCGCGGGCGAGGCGTTGGTCACAGGTCGCGAGGCGGCCGCAGACGCGCTGGCGGCGGTCTGGGCACCGCGCGAGCAGGAGCGTCTCGGCGCACTGCTCCGCAAGGCCCGCGTCTGAGCGACTGCCGCGAGCGGTTACAGAGCGGGCTGTCCCGGTGCCGACCGTGCGTACGTGACGAATGCGAACGGAGTCCCGTCCTCCGTCACGTGGCTCTCGCGCGACGTCTCCGCGAACACATCGCGGTCGAACCGGGGGAAGAACGTGTCCCCAGCGACCTCGACGTCGATCTCCGTCAGCAGCAGCTCGTCGGCCAGGGGCAGGGCCTCGGCGTAGAGCTCGCCGCCGCCGATCACGAAAACCCGAGGTGCGCCCGTGAGCAGGTCGAGCGCGTCGGCGAGCGAGCCCGCTCGGTCGGCGCCGGTCGCGGCCCATGACTGATTCCGCGTGACCACGACGTTGCGCCGACCCGGCAGCGGGCGGAAGCGCGTGGGGAGGGAGTCCCACGTGCGCCGTCCCATCACGACGGGATGACCGATCGTGACGGCCCGGAAACGTCTCGCGTCCTCGGGGATCCGCCACGGGATGCCACCGGCGCTGCCGATCACGCCGTCGCGGGCCACAGCCGCCACGAGCGAGATCATCACACCGCGACGGAGGCCCGGATCGCCGGGTGATGCACGTAGCCGACGACGTCGAAGTCGTCGAACGCATAGTCGAAGATCGACGGCGGTCGGCGGCGTAGTAGGAGCTCGGGGAACGCGTACGGCGCACGCTGCAACTGCGTCTCCACCTGCTCGCGGTGGTTGTCGTACACGTGGCAGTCGCCGCCGGTCCAGATCAGCTCACCGACGTCGAGGTCGCATTGTTGCGCCAGCATGTGGGTGAGCAAGGCGTAGCTCGCGATGTTGAACGGCACGCCGAGGAAGACGTCTGCGCTGCGCTGGTAGAGCTGGCAGCTGAGACGGCCTGCCGTCACGTTGAACTGGAACAGCGCATGGCACGGCATCAGGGCCATGCGAGGCAGATCCGCGACGTTCCACGCGCTCACCACGATCCGACGCGAGTCGGGGTCCTCTCGCAGGAGGCGGACGACTTCCGCGATCTGATCCACGTGCCCACCGTCGGGTGTCGGCCAGGTGCGCCACTGCACGCCGTAGACGGGGCCCAGGTCACCGTCCTCGCCTGCCCACTCGTCCCAGATCGTGACGCCATGCTCCTGCAGCCAGCGTGCGTTGCCGTCACCGCGCAGGAACCAGAGCAGCTCGTACGCGACCGCGGGGAAATGCACCTTCTTCGTGGTCACGAGCGGGAACCCGTCGTGCAGGTCGAAGCGCATCTGGTAGCCGAAGACGCTGACCGTCCCGGTTCCCGTCCTGTCCGCCTTCGCTTCGCCCGAGGTCAGCACGTGGCGCACGAAGTTCTCGTACTGCGTCGTGACGGGACGGGGTCGATCGAGCAACGACACAGTGTCTCGACGATAGCTGCCGACGCGGAGGGCGTCAGGCGGCGGTTCCGGCGAGCACCTGTCGCGGCATGCCGTCGTCGACGACGACGGTCCACCGGTCACCGACCGCAGGAGCCCGCGGCACGTTGAACGTGACCGTTACTTCCTCGCCCTTTGCGAGGAACGCGCCGACGATCTGCTCCGGCTTCCCCGCCGGTGTCACGCGCAGCTCGTAGGTGCTCGAACCGGGGGGAGCGTCGAGCCCGTCGACCACGAGCTCGACAGGCCAGTTGCCGGCGGTGTCGGCCCCGCGCACGACGACCTCTCCGCGCGCGCCACCGTCGCCCGTGAGAGCGACGGTGGCGACGGCCTGGCCCGCGGAGCCGCCGCCACCAAGGAGGTAGCCCGCGCCGAGCAGCACCAGCCCGAGGATCACGGCCCCCATCACCACCGCCGATCGGCGGCGGCGCGGCAGCGGCACCGCCGTCGGTCGCGGCGGCGATGGGGGCTGCACGAGGGCGGGTGGTAGCTCCGGGGGCGGCGCCACACCTGCGATCGGGTCGGCCGAGCCCGGAGTGCCGAGCAGGTCGCCGACCCGTTCGATCGCGGTGTGGGCGAGCGTGTCGACCTCCTCCGGGGAGAGATTGAGGAACGCGGCCGTCTCGTCCGTCGCCATGTCGCCCCAGGCGGAGAGCTCGAGGACCAGCCGCTCCTGGTCGGGTAGCAGGGCGAGTGCGCGGTAGACGTCCCACGCGGGCCGATAGGCCGGCGCGTCGGTCCCGGTGGCTCCGATCGCGCGGCACGCGACGTCGTAGAGCCAGGCACCCGGTTCGTCGCGTGATCGGTCGAAATGCGCGGCGGACTGCCAGATGGCGGCCGAGACGTCGGCGGCCGACCGCTCGGCGTCCTCGCGGTCGGGATGGACCGACAAGGCGACGCCGAGGGAGGCCCGCACGGTTCGCCGGTGGAGCTCAGCCAACGCGTCGCTGTCGCGGGCGGCGACGCCTTCGATCAGGTCGGCGTCCGTGAGAGAAGCGGCGTTCATCGCTGATGGGCGACGCGCGCCGGGGAGTGATCCCCGGCGCGCGTCGCGGGTCGCGCGAGCTAGGAGCCCTTCGCTGCCGCGTACTTCGCGGAGACGGCGTCCCAGTCGACCACGTTCCACCATGCCTCGAGGTAGTCGGGGCGCCGGTTCTGGTAGTTCAAGTAGTAGGCGTGCTCCCACACGTCGATGCCGAGGAGCGGTGTCGAGCCGTCCATCAACGGCGAGTCCTGGTTTGGGGTCGAGACGACGGCGAGCCCGGTGCCGTCCCAGACCAGCCAGCTCCAGCCCGACCCGAAGCGCTTGATCCCGGCGTCGATCACCTGCTGCCGGAGGACGTCGAACGCCCCGAATGTCGACTGGATGGCGTCACCCAGCTCGCCCCCTGGCTCGCCGCCGCCGTTCGGACTCATGATCTCCCAGAACAGCGTGTGGTTGGCGTGCCCACCGCCGTTGTTGCGCACGGCTGCCTGCTTGTCCTCGGGCAGGATCTCGAGGTTGGCGATGATCGCCTCGATCGGGCGACCCATCCACTCGGTGCCGTCGAGCGCGGCGTTCAGGTTCGTCACGTACGCGGCGTGGTGCTTGTCGTGGTGGATCTCCATCGTGCGCGCGTCGATGTGCGGCTCGAGGGCGTCGAACGGATACGCGAGGTCGGGCACGTCATAGGCCATTGCGGTCGTCCTCCTTGGATTCGTTGCGTCGGCACAAGGATATGCTCCCCGTCGTCGCCCGAGTCGACACGAACACCCGAGGAGGCCACGCATGTCGAACGTCCAGGAGCTCGCTGCCCGACCGCTCTCACCGGCGCTGCTCGAGTTGACGGGTATCTCGCGCGTCTCGGTCGAGGCCCACTACCGGCTCTACCAGGGCTACGTGACGAAGCGGAACGAGATCGTCGCGAAGCTGGCCGACGTCGATCGTGGCTCAGCCAACCAGATCTACTCGGATCTGCGAGCGCTGAAGGTGGACCTCAGCTTCGCGCTCGGCGGGATCAAGAACCACGAGGTCTACTTCGAGCACCTCGGTGGCTCCGGCGGAGACCCGAACGGCGCGTTCAGGGCGCTCGTGGAACGGGACTTCGGGTCGGTCGACGCCTGGCGCGCCGACCTCAAGGCGACCGGTCTTGCCGCCCGGGGCTGGGCGTGGACTGCCTACGACCGGGACGAGCGGCGCCTGTTGAACCTGATCGGCGACGCGCAGAACACGTTCCCGGTCTGGAACGCGACGCCGCTGGTTGCCCTCGACGTCTACGAGCACGCCTACTTCATCGACTACCAGACCGACCGCGGCGCCTACATCGACGCGTTCTTCGAAAACCTCGACTGGGACGTCGTCAACGGCTGGGTGACGGCGTACGCCATCCCGGCGTAGCCGCCGTGTCCCGGTGCCGCCGCGGCGGCCGCTGCTCCGCGTAACCTGGCCGCCGTGGCCGTGGACGCGACCCTCGTTCTCGCCGCCTACTTGATCGGCTCGATCCCCTTCGGGCTCGTGCTCGTCTGGCTCGTGCGCAGGGAGGACATTCGCCGACAGGGCAGCGGCAACATCGGCGCCTCCAACGTCTGGCGCGTGTACGGGAGGTCGCTCGGCATCCCCGTCGCGCTACTCGACGTGGCCAAGGGCTTCGTGCCGGCACTCGTCGCGCTGAAGGTTGGCGGCGACTGGGCGGGCGTGCTCGCCGGGGTGGCCGCCATGGTGGGCCACGCGCGGCCGGTCTATCTCCGCTTCCGGCCAGGCGGGAAGATGGTCGCAACCGCGGGTGGCGTCAGCTTCGCGCTCGTCCCGCTTGCGGCCGCCTGCTGTCTGGTCATCTGGATTGCCACCTTCGCCCTGTTTCGCTACGCGTCGGTGGCGTCGATCGTCACCGCTCTCGCCCTTCCCGTCCTCAGCTACGCGTTCGGCGCCTCGTGGCCCGTGATCGGGTTCAGCCTGGTCGCCGCTGCGGGCGTGGTCGCGCTGCACCGCCAGAACATCCGCCGGCTGTTCGCGGGAACGGAGTCACGCTTCGCACGCCGGCCCCGCGCGCCCGCTTGACCTACGCGGTCTCCGCGACGTTCAGGACAACGATGCCGTGGAGCCGCCGCCGAGCCATTCCTCGAGCGTCGTCTGACGTCGCGCGGGCGTGCCGTTCGCCAACTCGCCCCGAATCTCACCGACCGTGCCGAACCGTTCGGCGACCACGTCGTGGTCGTGGATCGTCTCGAGATTCAACTGGCGGGCGAGGACGAAGTCCTCGTCCGCGAGATCGAGACGCTCGTCGAGCAGGCCCTTGATCGACAGCCGCACCGAGTCCTCGACGAACCGTGGCTGCAGATGTGCGTGCTCGACGACGAACAGCTCATCCGGGCGCTTGAGGAGCTCGAACACCGGCGCGCTCATCGAGCGCTCCACGATGCCGACGAGATTCTCCGCGTCGAGCTCACGGTCGCTGCCGACGAGCAGCGTTCCTCGGCCTCTCTGGTTGTGCGTCGCGAGCGGGACGAGTTCGAGGATGCGGCTCACGTCGCCGTCGGCGAAGCCGGCCTCGAGCAGCCGCTCGGTCGCCCGGTCGCGCACGAGGCCCTGCGCGCACGGGCACGCGTTGATCCCGGTCGCCTCGACGCCGACGACGCGGCGCACACCGTGCTCGTCGGCCGCTGCGATACCGATCAGCGACACCATCTCCTGGGTCGGCAGCCCCGTTACGGGCGTCTCCCGGCGCATCGGCCAGCGGGCGGTGATGTGGACGTCGGCGCGCAGCGCCTGCTGGCGGTCGACGATGTGTCGTGCGATGTGCTCGGCGAGCACCTCGATCAGCATCCCGTCGCCGAGTACCTCGGCGTCGATCGCCTCGTCGAACAGCTCCGGGAACCTGGACATGTGCACGCCCTTCTGCGCGCGATCGAGGTCGACCGTGCTGTTGATCTCGGCGGCCATCACCATCTCCTGGTCGCCGCGACGGATCCGGATCGCCTTCTGCACCGACGTCACGCCGACGCGCGAGAGAGCGAGCGACACCGGCGGCGCCGATGCCTGCATGTCGTGTGCGCTGCGCAGCGTGGTCACCGGCTGACCGTACCAGCCGGTCGAAGGGTCACGGCGTACACGCACCGCCGCTCACGAGCGCGCCGCGAGCGCTTCAGAACGGTCGAGCGCCCGTAGCCGGAGCATGGCGACGACGCCGAGCGCCGGTCCGGCGGCGAGCAGCGAGAACGCCCAACCCCAGCCTGCGCCCTCGACCAAGAACGGGACGACCCAGATCGTGCACACCGTCAGCGCGAATCCGATCGCGAGCTGCAGTGCGAGCGCAGTTCCGACGTACGCCTGGTCGGCGTGCTCGGTCACCATCGTCGAGAACTGGGCGGAGTCGGCGATCACGGCGAAGCCCCACACGAAGCCGACGACGATCGCGGCGGGAGTCGGTACGAAGCCGATCACCAGCGCGCAGGCTCCCGAGAGCGCCATCGCCACGGCGGTGATGAGCGGACGCCCCATGCGGTCACCGGCGATTCCGCCGACGACGCACCCGGCCGCGCCGACGCCGATCACGCCGAAGGTGACTAGAGCGGCCGTCGTGGGATCCGCGAAGAGCGACTGACGGGCGAACACGAGAAACCACGTCCACATCGCGAACAGCTCCCACATGTGCCCGAAGTACCCGAACGACGCGAGCCTGACGCCACGGTTGCGGAACACGAGCGCCACCTGGCGTGGATCGAAGACCGCACGCGGGAACGGGTACGGGCCCTCGGGCACGCCGAACACGACGACGAGCCCGCCGATCAGCGTCAGCAACGAGGTGATGGCGATCACGGGCTCCCAATCCACGCCGCCGAGACCGTTGACCAGGTGTGGGAGGGCCGAGCCGAGGGCGATGGCACCCGCGAGAATGCCGAGCGCGGTTCCGCGTCCGCGTGTGAACCAGGTCGCCATCAGCTTGAACGCTGGCGGATAGACACCGGCGAGGAAGAAGCCGGTCGCGAGACGCAGAGGGATCGCCGTCGCCGCGCTGTCAGCCGTGAGCAGCAGCGCGTTGGCAAGGGCTGCTCCGAGTGAGCCGAGCAAGATCACGCGATGGGGTGGCAGTACGTCGACGAGTGTCAGTGCCGATGACAGCAGCGCGCCGACGACGAAGCCGACCTGAACCGCGATCGTCAGCCATGCACCGGCGGTTGTCGACAGTCCCCAGTCTGCGCGCAGTTGCGGGATCACCGCCGAGGCGGAGAACCAGGTCGACATCGAGAGCGTGAGCGAGAGTGCGAGGAGCGCCAGCGCGCGCCGCTGTGTCACCGGAGTGGTTCGGTCCAGACGAGCGCGGTGCCGTCGAGCACGACCGTGTTGTCGGCGCTTGTGATCGTGGTGCGCAACTTCGTGATCGGCTTGTCGTCACGTGCTTCGAGCACTTCGACCTCGGCCGTGATCTCATCGCCCGGCTTCACCGGCGCCTTGAACGACCAGTCCACGTGGAGGAACACGGAGCCCGGCCCGGGCAAATCCTCGGCGACGACCGCGTTGAGCAGCCCGGTGGTGACGCCGCCCTGGACGATGATCCCGCCGAAGCGACTCGCAGTGGCGGCGGCCTCGTCGTAGTGGAGCGGGTTGCGGTCGCCCGTGATCTCGGTGAACAGCTCGATGTCGCGCGCGGTCACTGTGCGGGTGCGGCGCGCGATGTCTCCGGCCGTCAGCGCCATTCGTGCAGTACACGCGAAATGCCGCCGCTCGGCAACCGGGAGGCTCGGCACGGGCACAGAGCCCCTCACCGCCAGGAAGCCGAACTACCGTCACTCTGTTCCACTGTCCTGCGGCGACGTCGGCGCCCTGTCGAGGTCGCGGAGCGATCGCACGAACGGCGTCGTGAGCGCCACGCCGACCAGGACGAGCGCAAGGGTGACAAAGGCCGCTCGCAGCCCGATGGCGTCGATCAGCGGCCCGATGAGGAGGAACCCGATCGGGCCTGCCGCGTACGCGAGGGACGTCAGGACCCCGATCGCCCTCCCGCGCAGGTGCTCCGGCGAGCGCTCCTGGAGCGCGACGCTCGCGATCGGGTTGATGGGGCCGAAGCACAGGCCGGCCAGGGCGCCGAAGACGAGGAGGATGGGATACGGAGGCAGAACAGCCATGCCGAGCACGGCGACCGAAGTTCCCATCAGAGCGACGACGACGACGGCTCGTCGCTCGAGCCGGTGGCCGACGGCCCCGTAGGCCAGCGCTCCGACTGCTGCGCCGCCGCTCAGCGCCATCAGGAGGATCCCCAGCCGCTCGGGTGCGTCCTGCGCCTGGAAGAACACGGGAAAGACGACTCCCTCGATGGGGACCCACGCCCCGACCATGGCTGTGAAGAGGATCGTGAGCGCGCGCAGTGTCTTGTCGCGCCAGACGAAGAGCAGCCCTTCGACGCTGTCCGCCCAGAACGAGGCGCCCTGCTCGAGGCGGGTGGGACGCCCCGCGCCGGGGACGCGGACGAGAAGCATGACGACCGCCGAGATCGCGAAACCGGCCGCAGTGACCCACAGCGTCGCCCTCGCTCCGACGACCGCGATCAGGAGACCGCCGAGCCCGGGTCCGACGAGGTACGCGACGCCGAAGATCGCCTCGTGGACGCCGTTCACTCGTTCGAGGCGCTGTCGCGCGGCGGCGGCGGCCTCGGGCAGCATCGCCTCGCGTGCGGTCACGCCCGCCGGGTCGAAGACCGCACCGGTCGCGGCGAGGAGCGCGAGCGTCGGGAGCGAGAGGAGGTCGAATGCGGCGGCGATCGGGACCGCCGACACACTGATCCCGCTGAGCACGTCCGAACCGATCGACGTGCGCCGACGCCCGATGCGGTCGACGATCGTCCCGGAGACGAACGCGGAGGCTGCGAGCGGGAGCGCGGCGGCGGTGGCGATGAGGCCGACGTCGGCCGCGCTTCCGGTCAGCTCGAGGACGATCCACGGGAACGTGACGAGCGCGACACCATTCCCTGCAGCCGACAGGAGCGTTGCCATCTCGATCGCGACCAGCGGCGCCAAGCTGCGGGGCCCCGCTTCGGACAAGGTGGGGCGCGACATCAGCGCAGCAGGCGCGAGAGGCGGCGATCCTTGAGAGCCCGACCGCCCGTCTGGCAGGCGGCGCAGTACGTGATCGTGTGTTCCTCGAAGGCGACGCGACGCAGTGTGTCGCCGCACCGCGGGCACGGTTCCCCGAAGCGGGCGTGCACGCGGTAGACGTCCTTGTCCCCCTTCCCGCGCTCCCGAAGCTCGAGCGCGCGGGTGAGGTCGCCGCGGATCGCTTCCGCCAACCGTTCGGTCTCGTCGTCGGTGAGGTCGGTCGAGAGCCGGAACGGCGACAGCCGGGCCTCCCACAGGATCTCGTTCGCGTGCGCCCGCCCGATGCCGGCGAGCACACGCTGGTCGCGGAGCAGCGGGTGGAGCTGGCGTCGTGCCGCCGAGAGGATGGGTGCAAGCGTGTCGGCGTCGACTGCGAGCGCGTCCGGGCCGAGGTGGGCGAGCTCCGCCTCGAGGGCATCCGGCGCGAGCAGCCACACCCCTGCGCGCTTCTTCTTCCCTGCCTCCGTCAGCACGAGCTCGGCGCCGTCCGCGAAACGCAGCCGGAACGCCGGCTTCGCCGGGGTCTTCGCCCCGGGGGAGTGGTAGCGCAGCCGCCCCGCGCTCATCAGGTGCACGCGAAGCACGAGGTCGGCGTCCACGGCGGGGAAGAGGAGGTTCTTGCCCCGCCGCCCGGCACCTGTGAAGCGGGCACCCTCGAGGGCGGAGAGCGGCGGGTCGATCGTCTTCAGCGTCGCGATGTGGGCAGGGCCGGCGCTTGCGATCGATGCCTGCGAGACCTGCGGGGCGAGCTCGCGCACCCACGCTTCGACCTCGGGCAGCTCGGGCATGGGCCGGAGTGTAGGGGCGGGACCTGTCCCGCCCGCGGGCCGCTCGCGTGCCGGCCGGCTCCCGCCCGCGTCCGGCCCACGTCCGGCCCGCGTCCCGCCCACGACTCGGGTGTGTGGGTCGGAACAGCCGTGTCTGACCGAAGTCAGACACGGGTCACGGGCTTACAATCGCGTCGTGGAGTCGCCGATCATCGTCGAGGCGACACGGGGCGACGTGGTCGAGGCCCGCCATCGGGTCCACGTCGCCGTGGTGCAGGACGAGAGGCTCGTGTTGTCGGCCGGGACGCCCGAGCTCGTCACGTTTCTCCGCTCGTCCGCGAAGCCGCTACAGGCGCTTCCGCTCGTTCGCGCCAGGCCGGAGCTCGACGACGAGCTCGTGGCGATCGCGTGCTCGTCGCACCTCGCCAGACCCGAGCAGATCGCTGCGGTGCGCAGGCTGCTGGCGATCGCGCCGGCAGGGGAAAACGAGCTCGAGTGCGGCCCGGACCCGACCCGCATCGAGCACAACTGCTCGGGCAAGCACGCAGGCTTCCTCGCTCTCTGTCGCGGCAAGGGTTGGCCGTCGGTCGGGTACCGCCTGCCCGACCACCCGTGCCAGCGTCTGATGCTGGCCGAGGTCGCCGCTGCCGCCGGGCTCGACCCCGCCGATGTTCCGACCATGCCCGACGGCTGCGGCGTCGTCACGTTCGCGCTCTCGCTCACACGGGCCGCCGCCGTCTTCGCTCGTCTTCCCTCGCTGCCGGGCGCCGGGCGGGTCGTCGGAGCGATGCGCCGGCACCCCGAGCTCCTGCGCGGCACGGTGGCCGCCGACGCGCGGCTCATCCGCGCCCTCGACGGCTGGGTGGCGAAGGGTGGTGCGGAGGGGCTCTTCTGTGCAGGGTCGCCCGACGGGCTCGGTGTCGCCGTCAAGGTCGAAGACGGATCCTTCCGAGCGGTCGTGCCGGCGGTCGGGGAAGTGCTGCGGCGGCTGGGCCTCGATCTGGCCGGCCTGACCACTCCGCCGCTCGAGAACAGCGTCGGCGACGTGGTCGGTGTGCTTCGCGTGGTGTGAGCCGAGCGGTTTCGCCCAGACCGGGATAATCGAGAATCGGTCGTTCGGGCATGTTCCAAAAAGACGATTCCTCGTATACGATGCGGCGCCTGATGGGTCAGAGCCGGGGGCAAGGGGCGTCCGGCTCGATGGTTGTCGAGGGGTTCTGTCTCCGTCGAGGAAGGAGTACGAGGGGTCGATGCTCTCCGTCGAGACTGCACTTCCGGAAGTCGAAGAGCTCCAGAAGCTCGTGGAGCAAGGGCAGGAAAAGGGATATCTCACGTATGACGAGATCGTCGGCGTCCTCGAGGACGTCGAGCTGACGAAGGAGCAGGCCGAGGACTTCACGACGTATCTGAGCGACCACTCGATCGAGTTGCTCGAAGGTGAGCTGCACAAGGCGCTGCCGCCGTCGCTCGAGCCGCCTCAGACACCCGAGGACGAGAAGAAGGCCGCCGTTCTGCCTCCGCCGAAGCTCGACCTCACGGTCGAGCCGTCGCTCGACTCGCTGCGTCTCTACCTTCGCGAGATCGGCAAGGTTCCTCTGTTGACCGCTGATCAGGAAGTGACGCTCGCGAAGCGGATCGAGCGGGGCGACATGAGCGCGAAACAGCACATGATCGAGGCCAACCTGCGGCTCGTCGTTTCGATCGCGAAGGGCTACCTGGGGCGTGGCCTGTCTTTCCTCGACCTGATTCAGGAGGGCTCGCTCGGGCTGATCCGAGCGGTCGAGAAGTTCGACTACCGCCGGGGCTACAAGTTCTCCACCTACGCGACGTGGTGGATCAGGCAGGCCGTGACACGCGCGATCGCCGACAAGGCCCGCACGATCCGTATCCCGGTGCACATGGTCGAGAAGCTGAACAAGGTCGTGCACATCGAGCGCCAGCTCGTCCAGCGACTCGGCCGCGAGCCGCGTCCCGAGGAGATCGCAGAGGAGCTCGACCTGGAGACCGACGAGGTGCGCGAGATCCTGCGCATGGCGCAGCTCCCGGTTTCGCTCGAGAAGCCGATCGGCGAGGAGGAGGAGTCGTCACTTGGCGACTTCGTCTCCGACGACCAGGCCGAGTCGCCGTTCGACACCGCGTCGCTCTCCCTGCGGCGCGAGGACATCGACCTGGCGCTGGCCTCCCTCCCGGAGCGGGAGCGGAAGGTGATCGAGCTGCGCTACGGGCTCTCCGGCGAGCCGCCGCGGACGCTCGAGGAGGTCGGGCGCGCCTTCGGTGTCACGCGCGAGCGGATCCGCCAGATCGAGAACAACACGCTGAAGCGGCTCGAGTCCCTGCCCGAGGCGCAGGCGCTCCGCAACTGCGTCTGACGACGCGACCCCCGCCGAGCTCAGGATGAGTGACGAGAAGGGGAGCCGAGAGGCTCCCCTTCTGCTGTTGACGTCTCTTCACTAACTTGGACAAAAACTTGACAACCACTCCGGGTGTGTGTTACTCCTATCTGGACAAAACATGGACAGCAATCCAGAAGGGAGAACAACCATGAAGAAGCTGCTTACCTTTCTCGCCGTGGCGATGCTCGCTGTTGCGGGCGTCGCCGCCGCCGGCACCGCTGCGCCGCGCTCGACCGCCGCGTCGAATGCGGACATCGTCGAGACGGCGGTTGGAGCGGGCCAGTTCAAGACGCTTGCCGCGCTGCTGACCCAGGCGGGGCTCGTCGAGACGCTGCAGGGAGACGGCCCGTTCACCGTGTTCGCGCCGACGGACGCCGCGTTCGCGAAGGTGCCGAAGAAGACGCTCGATGCCCTCGCCGCCAACCCGGCGCTGCTCAAGAAGGTCCTGCTGTACCACGTCGTCGCGGGCAACGTCCCGGCCTCGGAGGTCGTGAAGCTGAACGGCCAGATCGTCAAGACCGCGTCCGGGCTTCCCGTCGGCGTCAAGATCGCCGGCAAGAACGTGTTCCTCAACGGCTCGACCAAGGTGGTAACGCCTGACGTCGTCGCGTCGAACGGCACGATCCACGTGATCAACAAGGTGCTGCTCCCACCGGGGAACATCGTCGCCACCGCGACGGCCGCGAAGTCGTTCAAGACGCTGACCTCGCTGATCAAGAAGGCAGGTCTGGTGAAGACGCTCCAGAAGGGGACGTGGACGGTGTTCGCACCGACCGACGCCGCTTTCGCCAAGGTGCCGAAGGCGACGCTCGACGCGCTCGCCAAGAACAAGGCCCAGCTGAAGAAGGTGCTCCTCTACCACGTCGTCAAGGGCAGCGTCCCCTCCGGCAAGGTCGTGGGGCTCGACGGTGCCATGGTCAAGACGGTGTCGGGCAAGAAGGTCGCGATCGACGTGCGCGGCGGCAAGGTGTTCGTCAACACCTCCCGCGTCGTGACACCCGACGTGATCGCCTCCAACGGCGTCATCCACGTCGTCAACAAGGTTCTCATCCCGCCGGCGTAGCCCTCCACCGGGATCGAGGTCACACGACGGGCCGCGGGAGACCGCGGCCCGTCGGCGTTCAGGAAGAGCCGGGGAGCAGGCCCGCCGCGGCGAGTGCGGATAGGCCGCGCTCGCGCACGTCGCTGCCGACCGTGTTCACGTCGGCGTCGAGCGGTGCATAGACCGTCACGTTCAGCCAGACGAGCTTGTCCGTGATCTCGCCGACGTCGACCCGCGCCTCGTCGACCCGCGACGAGCCCAGCGCCGCCGCCAGCAGCAGCTCGCGCGCGTCGGCGACGGAAGTGCCGATCGGGACGGGCAGCGTCGATTCGACCGTGCGCCGCGCCGCGCCGAGTGTCCGGTTGACGACGGGCGCCGTCGTCAGCTGCGTGTTGGGGACGAAGACGCGTCGCTTCTCGTCGGTGAGGAGCGTCGTATAGATGAGGTCGACGGCCTCGACGAACCCTGTGTGGCCCGCGACGGTCACGCGGTCGCCTAGTCTCAAGGGCTGCGTGAAGCTCACGAGCACGCCGGATCCGAGGTTGCCGAGCGGAGTGCTGAACGCCAGCCCCGCGAAGAGGGCCAGGACCGCGCTCGATGCCAGGAGCGCGCGTGCGATCTCCTCGGTCTGGGGAAAGATCGAGAGGACGCTCCAGGCCCCGATCACGGTGACGAGCGCGACGATCAGGCGGGTCAGTATGTTGAACGTCGTCCGACGGCTCGCGAGGGTCGCTTCGTCGGCGTCCCTGTGCCGGCGCTCCCACGCGTTGAACGCCGTGTGGAGCAGGAAGCGGACGAACACGACGATCGCCAGCCACGCAGCTGCCGTGATGATCACACGCTGCCACCGCTCGTCCACGACGAGTGACGATTTCGGCGGCGCGGCGCGGTCGCCTGCCTCGTCCGTCGGCCCGACTATTCCGCGACGGGCTCGTTCTCGAGCTCGAACGCGGAGTGCAGCGCTCGCACGGCGGCCGGTATCTCGGTGCGGGCGATCATGCACGAGATCTTGATCGGGGAGGTCGAGATCATCTGCAGGTTGATCTCGAGCGTCGCCAGCGTGCGGAACATCTTGGCCGCCACCCCGGGGTGGGAGCGCATGCCGGCGCCGATCAACGAGACCTTGCCGAGACCGTGGTTCTCCTCGACGTCGAAGGCGCCCAGCTCCAGCTGCGTGCGCTCGAGGGCCACGCGGGTCGCGGGGACGTCTTCGTCCGGTACCGAGAACGACATCTCGGCCTTCCCGTGCACGACGTTCTGGATGATGGTGTCGACGTTGGCGTGCGCGTCGGCGACCGCGTCGAAGATGCGGGCGGCGACGCCCGGTCGATCGGGGATGCCGGTGAGCGTGAACACGACGTCGGTCTGGGAGTGGGTGACCGCGGACACGATCGGCTGTTCCATGTCATCTCCTTCCTGGATCCAGGTGCCCTCCTCGTCGGAGAACGTGGAACGGGCGTGCACGCGCACGCCGTGGCTGCGGGCGAGCTCGACCGAGCGCAACATCAACACCTTGGCCCCCGACGCCGACATCTCGAGCATCTCTTCGTACGACACTGCCGGGAGCTTCCTCGCCTCCGGCACGATGCGGGGGTCGGCGGTGAAGACGCCGGGCACGTCGGAGTAGATCTCGCAGGCGGCCCCGAGCGCGGCCGCGAGTGCGACGGCGGTGGCGTCCGTGCCGCCACGGCCGAGCGTGGTCACGTCCATGGTGTCGCGGGAGAACCCCTGGAAGCCCGCGACGAGGACGATCTTCCCCTGCTCGAGGGCCGCCAGCACGCGGTCGGCGCGGATCTCGCGGATCTTCGCCCTCGTGTAGGAGGCGTCGGTGATGATCCCCGCCTGCGACCCGGTGAAGGAGATCGCCTCCTCGCCGAGGTCGTGGATCGCCATCGCGACCAGAGCGCAGGCGATCCGCTCCCCGGTGGAGAGCAGCATGTCGAGCTCCCGCGGATGGGGCGTGGGCGACACGTCGCCCGCCAGCGCGAGCAGCTGGTCGGTGGTCTTGCCCATCGCCGACACCGTGCCCACGACCTTCAGGCCGCGCCGGCGTGCGGTCACGAACCGCTGCGCCACATGACGCACCTTCTCGGGATCGGCGACCGACGAGCCGCCGAACTTCATCACGACCGTGTCGAAGGCCCGCGTGGCGTCCTGCGTCATGGGGCCTTTGTACCTACGACGTGAGGCCGGGGCGGTGGTAGCGCTCGGCGTAGGCGGGCATGGTGATGCCTGGCCGGAGCGTCGGATCCGGTTCGGGCGCGAGTGCCCGCGTCACGAGCGGGATCACCCCCGCCCAGACGTCGAGGTCGGCGTCGTCCGTGTCGCCGTCCTCGGGCGGTCCAGTCCTCACCTTGGCCGACGCCTCGTCGAGCGCAACGCGAAGAATCGACGTCGCCTTCAGCTCCTTGCGGGTCGGTGGCCGGGAGTCCGCCCAGCGGCCGGGGAGGAGCTGCTCGGTGAACACCTCGAGCGCACGGAGCTTCTCGTCCTCGTCGTCGACGAGGGTCGCCCGACCGAGCACGACGGCGGAGCGGTAGTTGATCGAGTGCTCGAACACGGAACGTGCCAGTACGATCCCGTCCAGCAGCGTGACGGTGACGCAGACCGGTATCCCCGTCGCGGCTGCACGCAGGCTCCGGGCGGCCGACGAGCCGTGGACGTAGACGTGGTCGCCGACCCGCGCGTGGAGCGTCGGGATCACGAACGGCTGGCCATCGTCGACGAAGCCGAGATGGCAGACGAGCCCGGCGTCGAGGATGGCGTCGACTGTCTCTCGGTCGTAGCGGGCGCGGTGTGGCTCCCGCTTGATGCGCGTGCGACTCGAGGGGGCAGCGTGGCGGCGGCCGGGCACGACAGCAAGAGTAACGGGAGGCGTTCCCGAGGCCGGGCAGGTCCATCCCCGGCGAGGCGCGGTCAGTACACTCGCCGGGGCGAGATGGCGGAGACGAAGGTGATGATGATCGGGCTCGACTGTGCCGAGCCGTCGCTCGTGCTCGGGCGCTGGCGCGACGAGCTCCCCGTGCTTTCAGGGCTGATGGAGCGCGGCGCGCACGGCCGGCTCACCTCGGTGATCCCGCCGATCACGGTCCCTGCGTGGTCGTGCATGATGGCCAGCCGCACGCCCGGCGATCTCGGCGTCTACGGGTTCCGCAACCGCTCCGATCACACCTACGACGGCGCGTTCATCGCCAACTCGACGGCGATCACCGAGCCGCGGCTGTGGGATCTGGTCACGCGTTCCGGCAATGCGTCGATCGTGCTCGGCGTGCCCGGCACGTTTCCCGTGCGGCCGCTGAACGGCGCGATGGTCAGCTGCTTCCTGACGCCCGGCACCGAGAGCCAGTACACGTACCCGCCAGGGCTCAAGCGCGAGGTGGAGGAGGTCGTCGGCGAATACCTCTTCGACTGCACGAACTTCCGCACCGACGACAAGGAGGACCTGCTGCGACAGGTCTACGAGATGACCGACAAGCGGTTCGCGCTGGCCGAGCACCTGCTCTCGACGCGGCCGTGGAAGCTGTTCGCCATGGTCGAGATGGGCCCGGACCGGATGCACCACGGGTTCTGGAAGTACATGGACGCGGAGCACCGGAAGTACGAACCGGGCGGGCCGTACGAAGGTGCGATCCTCGACTACCACCGGCATCTGGACGGCCTCATCGGGCGGCTGCTGGCGTACGCCGACGAGGACACGGTGGTCTTCGTGCTCTCCGACCACGGCGCCAAGCGCCTCGAAGGTGGCATCCGCGTCAACGAGTGGCTGCGGCGAGAAGGGCTGCTGACGACGCTCGCCGAGCCCGATCGCGTCTGCTCGCCGCGTGACGTCGGCATCGACTGGGCGAAGACGGTGGCCTGGGGAGAGGGCGGGTACTACGCGCGCGTGTTCATGAACGTCGAGGGACGCGAGCCCGACGGTGTCGTCCCCGCGGCCGACTACGAGTCGGTGCGCGACGACCTTGCTGCCCGGCTCGCCGCCATCCCCGACGAGACCGGTGCGCCGATCGCGACGGCCGTGTACAAGCCCGAGGAGTTCTACCCCGAGGTCAACGGTGTCGCCCCTGACCTGATCGTCATCTTCGGCGACCTGCTCTGGCGGTCGGTGGGGACGATCGGCGGCGACGAGGGCGTGCACACGTTCGAGAACGACACGGGCCCCGATGACGCGAATCACGCCCAGGACGGCCTCTACATCGTCGCCGGCCCCGGCGTCGCGGCGATCGGCGAGCACGATGCGCACCTGCTCGACATCGCCCCCACGGTCGTCGAGTTGCTCGGGATCGGGCAGCCCGAGGGCATGCGCGGCGCGAGCCTGCTGCCTGCGCTGGCGACCGCCTGACCGACGGGATAGGGCGGAGGCCCCGGGTACACTTCGCCGCCGGATGAACCTCGTCGTCTTCGTCTCGGACGCCCTGCGCACCGACCACGTCGGGTGTTACGGCAGCTCGCTTCGTCAACACGCGCACGGTGGACGAGCTCGCAGCAGGCGGCGTGCGTTTCGACATGGCGATCAGCGCTGCCCCGTGGACCTGTCCGTCGATGACGTCGATGGTGACGGGCCTCTACCCGCACCACCACGGCTACCTCCACTGGGACGCTCCGTTGCCCGAGGCGCCCACGCTGTTCGGCGCGGCGGCCGCCGCCGGCTACGAGGTGGGCACATTCGTCTTCGACGAGTCCTACCTCTTCAAGGGGCTGCCCGACGCGAACGTCGTCGGCACGAGCGAGAAGCTCGACGGTGCGATCGCGTGGCTGCGGGAGCATGCCGACCGTCCGTTCCTGCTCTTCGTGCACAGCTGGGCGACGCACATGCCCTACGACATCCTTCACGCCGAGCGCAAGGACTGGCTGTCGGCGAAGGAGGAGCTGATGGAGGGGATCCAGTCGAACACCGCCGCCGGGCTCGAGAACGTCTACGAGTCGTACCGGCGAGCGGTGGAGACGATGTCCGAGAAGCTGCTCGCGTCGTTCCTCGACGAGCTCGAGACGCTCGGGCTGCGTGAGTCGACGGCGTTCGCGTTCATCGCCGACCACGGTGAGTCGTGGGGGGAGCGCTTCGCCGACAAGGAGGACGTGAAGGGCATCTACCACATGCACGGCGCGACGCTCTACGACGAGGTCGTGCAGGTGCCGCTGATCCTGTCCGCGCCTGGACGGCTCGACCCGGGCACGGTGTGGTCGCAGGTGCGCTCGGTCGACCTGATGCCGACCCTGCTGGAGCTCGGCGACATCCCCGTGCCCGACGTCGACGGCGCCTCGTTGCTGCCGCTCGTCGACGGGTCGGAGGAGGGCGACCGGCTGGCCTTCATCGCGGGCACCGACATGGGCGCCCTCTCCCAGCTCGCGGTGCGCATGCCGCCGTGGAAGCTCGTTCACCACGTCGACTCGGGGCGTGAGGAGGCCTACCGGCTCGACGTCGATCCCCGGGAGCGAGTGAGTCGACCCGCCGACGTCCCTCTCGCGCTCCGCGACCTCCTGTACCTCGAGCTGGAGGGCGCCGAGCAACGCGAGATCTCCCCCGAGGAAGAGGCCAAGGTCGAGGCCCGACTCGCCGACCTCGGGTACCTCTAGATGCACGGCACGCGACCGTCAGACCCCTCCCTCGTAGGGGCCGGACCTGTCCGGCCCTCGTTCCATCGTGAGGCTCGGTCATGACCAAGCTCGAGCGCCAGTACGAGCAGATGGTGCTGATCCGCCGCTTCGAGGAGACGCTGCTCGATCTGTTCTCCGAGGGCAAGCTGACGGGCACGACGCACACGTACATCGGTCAGGAGGCGGACGCCGTCGGGGTGATCGCACACCTCGACCCGGAGCGAGACGTCGTCTTCTCCAACCACCGCTGCCACGGCCACTACATCGCCTTCACGGGCGATCTGTTCGGGTTGCTGAGCGAGGTGATGGGACGCTCGACCGGCACGTGTGGCGGCAAGGGTGGTAGCCAGCACTTGCACCGCGGCAACTTCTACTCCAACGGTGTGCAGGGCAGCATCGTGCCGGTGTCGACCGGCATCGCGCTGGCCGAGAAGGAGAAGGGGACAGGCGCGGTGACGACGGTGTTCCTCGGTGACGGGACGCTGGGCCAGGGGGCGCTCTACGAGTGCCTGAACATGGCGTCGCTGTGGAGCCTGCCGCTCCTGTTCGTGGTCGAGGACAACGCGTACGCGCAGACGACGCCGAAGCACCTTGCGGTCGCGGGTGACATCCCGGCGCGCGCCGCAGCGTTCGGCATCGAGACGGCGGAGCTCGACACGACCGATGTGGAGGAGATCCACGCGGCGGCTGAACGGGCCGTCGGCTACGTGCGCGAGACGGGACGGCCGTTCTTCCTCGTCCTCCACACCTACCGCTTCAGCCCGCACTCGAAAGGCGACGACTTCCGCGAAGCCGCGGAGATCGAGGCGCGACGGGCGCGTGACCCGCTGGTTGTGGCGGGTGCGCGGCTCACCGAGGATACGCGCGCTCGGATCGAGGAGGCCGTCGAGCGGCTCGTCGCCGAGACCGTGGAAGCTGCGGAAGCCGCACCGGTGGCCGGCGCATGAGCACTCAGCAGCGCTGCGTCCAGGTGTTGAACGGCGCGCTCGTCGACATCTTCGAGCGCCGCGACGACGTGATTCTGCTCGGCGAGGACCTGCTCGACCCCTACGGTGGCGCGTTCAAGGTGAGCCAGGGGCTCTCCGATCGCTGGCCCGACCGCGTGCTGACGACCCCGATCTCGGAAGCGTCGCTGTTCGGTGTCGCCGCCGGCATGGCGCTGCGCGGGCGGCGCCCGATCCTCGAGATCATGTTCGGTGACTTCATCGCGCTGGGCTTCGACCAGATCGTCAACGGCATCTCGAAGTTCCGGGAGATGTTCGACGACCAGGTGGCCGTACCACTCGTGGTGCGCACGCCTATGGGCGGCCGACGAGGCTACGGGCCGACGCACAGCCAGTCGCTCGAGAAGCTGCTGCTCGGCGTACCCGGGATCTGCGTGGTAGCAACGAGCGAATGCCACGATCTGCACGCGCTGCTCGTGAACGCGGTCGACGACGACCGGCCCGTCTTCCTGATCGAGAACAAGCTCATGTACGGGCGGCCCTACCGCCGCCCGGTCGGCGGCTACCTCGACGAGCTCCGCGTTGTCGAGACCGAGGCGCAGTACCCGGCGCTCACGTTCTCGGGCAGCGACTTCGAGGGCGGCTCGGCGACGATCGTCACGTACGGCGGAATGGTGCCGATCGTGCTCGAGGCGGCGACGGAGCTGATCCTCGAGCACGAGGTGTTCTGCGAGGTCGTCGCGCTCTCGCAGCTGCTGCCCATCGACCTGGAGCCGGTGCTCGAGTCGGTCGCGAGGACGGGAGCGTGCGTCACGGTGGAGGAGGGCGGTCTGACCGGTGGCGTGGGTGCGGAGATCGCCGCACGGGTACAGGAGCAGGCGTGGGGCGACCTCAAGCGCCCCGTGCGCCGCGTGGCTGCCGTCGACGGCGTGATTCCTGCTGCCCGCTCGCTCGAGGAGCAGACGCTCCCCGGCGTCCGCGAGGTCATCGATGCCGTCGCCGCGGTCGCGGGCGTGCGAATCTAGGTCGCCGATGATCGAGATCATCCTCACGCGCGAGGACGCGAACACCGAGTTCGCCCTGCTCACGGAGTGGCTGGCTGCCGACGGCGCCGAGGTACGCCGTCACGATGTGGTGTGTGTGGTGGAGACGACGAAGGCGTCCCTCGAGATCGAGGCTCCGGGTGACGGCACGATCGTGCACCTGTACGAGCAGGGTGCGGAAGTCGAGCTGGGGGAGCGGATTGCGCTGATCGCCGAGAGCGCTGCAGAAGTCGAGCAGGCGCGTGCTGAGCGGACGCGCACGGCGAAGCCGGCCGAGGTGACGGCGCCGACGAGTCGCAAGGCGACGCGCAAGGCCGTCGAGTTCGCCGAGCAGCACGGGATCGACCTCGACGCGATCGAGAAGCAGGGCTTCATCACCGAGGGCGACGTCGAGGCGCTGCTCGTGGCCCAGGCGGTGGAGCCGGGCGAGGGGCCGTCGCTGCTCGCAGGGATCTCGCTCGACGGTGTCACGCTTCCCGCGTCGTTCACCGCCGACGAGTCCGTTGGCGTCGTCGACCCGGTCTTCGTGGCGTCGGTCGGTGCCGATCCAGACGCATTTCGCGCGCTCTCGTCCGACGAGAAGGTGGCCGCTCTGCGCGCTGCCGGAGCGGAGATCGGCGATGGAGTCGTGCTCGGTGAAGGGACACTGGTAAGCGCCCCCCGGATCGTGCTCGGCGACGGCGTTGCGATCGGCCCGGGCGGTACCGTCCGGTGCGCCGAGGTCGTGGCGATCGGTGCGCTGACGACGTTCGGGGCGAACTTCGAGCTCATGTGCCGCCGTGCGTACCTCGGCGCCGGGATCTGGGGCGGCCGGGATGTTCGCTTCGGCGGCGGTGGGCATCGCGACCCGTGGGCGATCCTCACCGTCGGCGACCTCGGGTTCGTCGGCGACGAGGCCTTCGTCAACGTCTGCCGGCCCGTGCTGATCGGGCGCGAGGTGTTCCTCACGATGCGCTCGATCGTGGTCACCCACAACGTCGGACACTCGATCGTCGAGGGCTTCGAGAACCGGTTTGCGCCGGTCGTGCTGGAAGACCGCTCGCAGGTCGGGCTCGGCACCGTCGTCTACGCCGGCTGCCGTATCGGCGCCGAGGCGATCGTGGCCTCGACCTCGTATGTCGTCTCCGACATCCCGGCGGGCAAGCTCGCGATCGGCGTCCCGGCGAAGGTGGCCGGCGACGCGCGTCATACGCCGTCGCGGCCGCGCCAGGTCGACCTGGGCCGTCGCATGATCGAGGACCTCCACGAGCTGCTCTCGCTTCGCGGGCACGAAGTATCCGGGCTGATAGCCGACGACGGGATCGCGTTCGAGGTCACGGGTAGCGACGGGCGCGGGCTCGTCGCGTTCCGCGAGCGCGTCGGCGATCTCGGGGCGGTCGCCTCCACGGAAGGCGAGACCGTGGTGCTGACGCTGGCTGCGGGAGACGGCGCGCCGGGTGACGGCGTGGCCGTGATCGATCTGCTCGCCCGCCGGCTGCACGGCTCGGGCGGCGTGCTGCTCGACAGCGTCCGCGAGTTCTGCCGCAAGCGCGGCATCCGGGTCGAGCCGGGCCCGTGGCGCTACCCCGGTGGCTTGATCTAGCGACGAGGTGAGGCGAGGGCGCCTGCGCGTCAGTTGGACGCGAGGAAGCGGCCGATTCCTCGCGTCGCCTGGCGGATGCGGTGCTCGTTCTCGACGAGCGCGAAGCGGACGTGGCCGTCTCCACCCGGCCCGAAGCCGATGCCCGGAGAGACGGCGACCTCGGCCTCGCGGGCGAGGCGTTCGGCGAACGCGAGCGAGCCGCCGTCGCGGAAGCGCTCGGGTAGCGGCGCCCACACGAACATCGTGCCCTTGGGCCGCGGGAACGACCACCCGATGCGGTCGAGGCCGTCGCAGAGCGCGTCGCGGCGGGAGCGGTACGCGGCGGCCGCCTCCAGCGGGTAGTCGGGCAGCTCGTTCATCGTCACGGTGGCGGCGATCTGGATCGGCTGGAACGTGCCGTAGTCGAGCCACGACTTCAGGCGCGCGAGCGCGCCCACTGCGGCCGCGTTGCCGACGAGGAAGCCGACGCGCCAACCGGCCATCGAGAACGACTTCGTGAGGGTGTACAGCTCGACGCAGCAGTCGTCGGCACCGGGCACCTGGAGGATCGACGGTGCTTCGTAGCCGTCGAAGACGAGGTCGGCGTAGGCGAAGTCGTGCACCACGAGCAGCTCTCGCTCGCGCGCGAACTCGACCACCCGCTCCATGAAGGGGAGGTCGACGACGGTCGTGGTCGGGTTGTGGGGGAAGGAGAGGATGAGCACACGCGGTCGCGGCTGGCACCGAGCCCACGCTTCTGCGAGGTTCGCGAACAGGTCCTCGTCCGGTCCCATCGGCACCGCGGTCACGGAGGCGCCGGCGAGGATTGGCGCGTGGATGTGGATCGGGTAGCTCGGGCTCGGCACGAGCGCCGAGTCGCCGGGCTCCAGCAGCACCCACATCAGGTGCGAGATGCCCTCCTTGGCACCGATCGTCGAGAGCACCTGCGTCTCGGGGTCGAGCTCGACGTCGAACCGCCGCCGGTACAGGTCGGCACACGCGCGGCGCAGGTTCGGGATCCCGCGCGACGCCGAGTAGCGGTGGTTGCGCGGGTTGCGCGCAGCCTCGGCGAGCTTCTCGACCGTCAGTTCGGGCGACGGGAGGTCTGGGTTGCCGAAGCCAAGGTCGACGACGTCGTGGCCGGCTCGCCGCAACTCCAGCGTCAGCTCGCGAATCACGGCGAGCACGTACGGCGGTAGGTCTCCGACCCGGCGGAACTCCATCGACCGATTCTCCACTACGGCGGCGATCGCGGAGGCAGGAGCTTGCACCAGGTCGGGCGAGGCAGTGCCTTCGGTTCAGCTGGGCTCCGGGCTCTCGCCAACCGGGTGGACGACCACCGGCGTACCTGCGGGCGCGCCCAGCTCGAGGCTTTGCCTCACCGCGGCGTCGTCCGGGAGGTACTCGTACGTGTCGTAGTGGGTCGTCGATCGGGCGGCGGGGAAGTGCTGCGCGAACGGCTCGTACGTGTCGGGGTCGACGTAGAGCACAGGATTCGAGCCCGTGAACCTGGGTGTCGCCGTGCCGTCCGCCGCGATGGACGGGATCGCGAGCAGGATCGCGTAGGTGTTGCGACCGGCGATCACCTTGCGCCCGAGCAGACGCGCGTAGCCGGAGGTGAGCGTGAGGCCCAGACTCGTCGGCTCGTCGACCCGGTAGACGGGCAGGGCGGCGGCCCGCTCGCCGAACGCGATCCCCTCGGGGTGGTAGCGGTAGACGTGGATCTCGTTGCGGGCCGGGTCGTAGCAGCGCATCTGCGTCCGCCCCCCGAGGCAGTCGGAGGGAGGCTCGCCTGCCGTGGTCAGCGTGCGACCCGTGCCGTCGGGCCGGATCCAGCTCTCGGCCTCCACCGTCCCCGACCCGCCGACGATCCGCACGACGACGTGCAGTATCCGCCCGTTCGGCGTGACGGCTGCCTGCGCCCGCTCGAGCACGCCGGGGTCGTTCCCGATCGTGGAGACACCGATGCCGACCACGGCGACGGCCACGGCCGCGGCGCCGACCAGCGCGGCGCGGCGGATCAGCCAGGGCGCTGGGCGACCCTCGCTGCCGGTGTTCAGAGCGGACTCCAGCCGGTTGCGTGCCGAGCTTCGAGCGGCGGGCGAGGGCGCTGCGACATGGACGCGGAAGGCTCGGACTGCGTCGAACTGGCTCACGATGTCTCCTCTGTCGTCGAGTGCGGTTGGTCGGGGTGGAGCTCGTGAAGTCGGGCGCGTGCCCTGCTCAGCCGCGAGCTCACGGTGCCCACCGGTACGCCGAGCGCGGCCGCAGCCTGTTCCTGCGTGAGCTCGGCGATGGCAACGAGGCACAGCGTGTCGCGCTCGTCTCGCGGCAGGGCGGCGAGCGCCCCTGCGATCGCCGCCCCCAGTCGCTCGGCGTCTGCGCGATCGACGACGGCATCCTCGTCGACGAGGACGGCGTCGTCACGCCCCGTCCGCGCGTACGCACGCAGCCGCCGCTCCTCCGTCCTGCGGTGCCGCCGGACGAGGTTCGTCGCGATGCCGTAGAGCCACGGCAGCGCCCCTGCATCGTGCGGGACGAAAGAGCGACGCGACGCGAACGCCCGTGTGAACGTCTCGGCTGCGAGGTCGTCGGCGAGGTCGCCGCCGAGACGCCGGTGCAGGTAGCGGTGGACTGCGTCGAAGTGGCGGTCGAAGACCGCGACGAACGCATCAGGCTCCGTCGCCGAGCGGCGGATCGCGTCGGCGTCGGACACGACGTCGCCGGCCACCGGTTGGAGCTCACGCACCTCCATCACCCCGTCTATGCCCGAACTGCGTGGGAGCCGTCGCACAGAGCTCAGCGTCCGCTGGTGGAGAAGTGCTGGTAGTCCTTGACCGACGCCCAGCGGCCGCCCCACCCCCAGCCGATCGCGTCGAACGCTCGCACCAGCGGGCCGCCCGCGAATGCCATTCCGGGGCGGCGCCGGCCGCGGTCGAGGTACGGCACGCTCGCCGGGTGCGATGTCCGGCCGCCCGAGACGTACGGGTTCTCGATCGGATTGACGTCGATCGCGCGGCCGTAGGCGTGCTCCGACCAGCGTCGCGTCCCGTCGACGTAGCGGCAGTTGAAGGCCGACGTGTTGTCGGCCTCGATCGAGCGGAAGTCGCTTCCGCCGTACGCGTCGACGGGAACCATGCGCCGGATCGGGAACCCGGCGCGGTAGAGGCGCCGAAGGACCGCGACGATGTCCCCGGCGACGACGCGGTGCACGACGAGGCGCCCTTGCCGCACCCTCCCGTCGAACCCGACGTGCGACACGGTCACGAGCCGCAGGTCGCGGAGCGGCACCGGGCAGCCGGGGCGCCACGACACGCCGGTCATCGTGCGTGCGAGTGACGTGGGAATCGGCCGCACCGTGGACGTGAAGGCCGGGCGGGTAGCGGCGGAGCCGGCGGCAGCGACCACGACGATGGCCGCCAGTACGGCGGCGAGGGTCGCGAGCCTCATCCGGTCAGCTTGCCAGCGATCGCGTGCGGGCAACAGGCCGCCGCGGTCGCAACAATGACTGCGACATCGCGGTCCCTGCCTCTCAAGCCGTGTACCTGCGCCGGCGGCTCCTGGCCGCCGCGGCGCTCGTCGCGGTCGCCGTGCTCGCGGGCTTTCTCGTCGTTCGGGCGCTCTCGACGGACACGCCGGAACCCGCGGTCGCGCTCGCGCCGCGTGCACAGCCACCCGCCGGCGACCCTCTCGCATACCAGCCGGGTGACGACGAAGCACTCGAACACGCCGCCGCGTTGGGTCTCAGCCATCCCCTGTACACGAAGAGCCCCGGCGGCGTGCTCGCGGCTGCGCGGCGCACCGAGGCGTTTCGCGACCTGGTCGAACAGGCCGTCGACGGGTCCGCGTTCGACGCCGACCTGATCGAGGCGATCGTGTTCCTCGAGTCGAGTGGACGCCCGGAAGTGATCGCGGGTGACGATCCCGCACGCGCGTCGGGTCTCACACAGATCCTGGCCGAGACGGCCCAGAACTTCCTCGGCATGGAAGTCGACCTTGCCAAGAGCCGTGCTCTCACGCGCAGGATCACGGCCGCGAAGGCGCGCGGAGACACTGCCGCCGTCACCCGACTTCGCGACGAGCGTCGCGCGATCGACGCCCGCTTCGACCCGGCGCAGGCGCTCGCCGGCACGGTGCGCTACCTCACGACCGCGCGCGAGCGCTTTGGACGCGACGACCTCGCCGTCGTCTCGTACCACATGGGCATCGGCAACCTTACGAACGTGCTCCGGGCGTATGCCGCCAAAGGCACCGGTGTCCCCGTCGGCCAACTCGTCACCGACGAGGAGCTGACCTGGGCCCGTGTCTTCTTCGACAACTCGCCGGCGCACAACCTCGCCGTGCGGCAGCTGCTGCAACGCCTCGGCGACGACTCGCCGACGTACTACTGGCGCGTCCTGGCAGCGGCCGAGATCATGCGGCTCTACCGCGACGATCCGGACGAGTTGGCCCGCCTCGACCTGCTGCACGCGGCGAAGGCGAGCGCCGAGGAGGTACTGCATCCGCCGGGTGAGACGGAGCGCTTCTCTGACACGGCCGAGGTCCAGCGAGCCTGGGAGGCGATGGCGCTGCACCGACTGCCGACCGACCCGGCGAACGGGATCCGCGTCGATCCGCGCATGGGCGAGCTGGCAGATCGGCTGGGTGCGCCGCGGGCCTTGTATCAGGGACTCCGAGCCGAGGCGCTGGCCACTCTGCTCTACATCGGTCACGAGGTGCGCAGGCTCTCCGGCATCGCCCAGCCGCTGACGGTGACCAGCACGGTTCGCGACGAGGGCTACCAGCGTCTCCTGCGGCAGTCCAACGTCGAGGCGACCGCCGGGTATTCACTGCACACGACGGGCTACGCGTTCGACATCCTGCGTCGCTACGAGTCGGGGGCCCAGGCAGCCGCGTTCCAGTTCGTGCTCGACCGGCTCACGGCACACGGCCTGATCGCCTGGGTGCGCGAGCCGCAGGCGATCCACGTCACCGTCTCGTCGGACGCTGCGGTGCTCGTCCCGGCGTTGCTCGAGGCGGCCTCGGAGCAGGGGGCGCCGACGCCTTAGAGCTGCGGCGTGCCCGACGCGCGCGACCACAGCACGCTGTCCGTAGTCCCCCCGCCGAGAATCGGCGCCACCCCGGATGCGGGGTGGCGGCGCTCGCGCGAGCATGAGCGTGGATGCGTCCGCCACCGTGGAAGATCAAGGTCGTGGAGCCGATCATGCTGCGTGATCGACGGCATCGGCAGCAAGTGCTGGCGGAGGCCGGGTACAACACCTTTCTTCTCCGCTCCGCCGACGTCTTCATCGACCTGCTGACCGACAGCGGCACGTCCGCGCTCTCGCAGGAGCAGCGCGCCGCGATGGAGCTCGGCGACGAGGCGTACGCGGGCTCACGCAGCTTCTATCGCCTCGAGCAGGCTGTCCACGACGCGTACGGCTGGAAGCACGTGATCCCGACACACCAAGGCAGGGGGGCAGAGCACCTGCTCTCCCGCGTTCTGGTTCAGCCGGGCCAGCTCGTCCCGTCGAATCTGTACTTCACGACGTCACGTGAGCACGTCGTTCTCGCCGGAGGCACGTGGGTCGACGTCGCCGTCCGCGAGGCGACCGTCACCGACTCGCTGGAGCCGTTCAAGGGCAACATCGACCTGGCGGCGCTCGAGCGCGTCCTGATGGAAGCCGGGCGGGAACGGATCGCGTTCGTCCGGCAGGAGGCATGCCTGAACATGGCCGGCGGGCAGCCGTTCTCGCTCGAGAACCTGCGCGCAGTACGAGCGTTGACCCGCGCGCATGGCGTGCCACTGATCCTCGACGCGACGCGCGTCTCGGAGAACGCAGTCTTCATCAAGGATCGCGAGGCCGGATATCGGGACTGGGCGCTGCCCCGGATCATCCGCGAGATCGCCGACCAGGTCGATGGCGCGGTGTTCTCGTCGAAGAAGGATCACTTCGTCCCGATCGGCGGCTTCGTGGCCGTGAACGACGACAAGGTTGCGGAACGACTCCGCGAGCTGGTGGTCGTGTACGAGGGCTTCCCGCACTACGGGGGTATCGCCGGCCACGACATGGAGGCGCTCGCGCGGGGAATCGTGGAGTCGACCGACGAGGCTATGGTGCGCCACGAGATCGAGCAGGCCGCGTACCTCGGTGGGTTGCTCCAGTCGGCCGGTGTGCCGATCGTGCTGCCCATTGGAGCCCACGCCGTGTTCGTCGATGCGAAGCGGTTCCTCCCTCACGTCGCGCAGGAGGACTTCCCGGCGCAGGCGCTGGCAGCGGCGTTCTACCTCGAAGGCGGCGTCCGCTCGATGGAGCGGGGGATCGTCTCCGGCCAACACGGTGACGAGCCGTACGACGGGCTGGAGCTGGTGCGCCTGACGATCCCGCGGCGGGTCTACACGCAAGAGCATCTCGCCTTCGTCGCCGAAACCGTCGTCTCGGTGCACCGCCGGCGCGAGCAGGTGCCGGGCCTGCGGATGGTCTACGAGCCGGCATACCTCCGCTTCTTCCAGGCCCGGTTCGAGCCGCTGGCTGCGATGCTGTCCGTGGGCGAGCACCCGTCGGTCGCAGTCGGAGAATCGGGGAGGGCGGCTCCGGAGCCCGTGCGTTAGCCTGCGACCTCGACCACGGGGCGTGTCTCGTCCGGTGGTGGCGGGCCGGTGTCGGCCCATGTCGACAGGCTCCGACAGGATGGACCACGACGATTCACCCACCCGCCGCCTGACGCGGGCCGTGCGGGGCCTTCTGCCCACGTCTCTCGGTGAGGCCGCACCGGGCCTGGCGACGCTCCTGCACTACCCGAGGCAGTACCTACGCTCGGATCTGATCGCGGGGCTGACGGTGGGTGCGGTTGCGGTGCCGTCGGCGTTGGCGATGGCAGAGCTCGCCGGTCTGCCCGTCGTCTACGGGTTGTACGGGACGTTTCTACCGCTCGCCGTGTACGGGCTGCTCGCGTCGTCGCGGCAGCACGTGATCGGACCGGACTCGACGCTTGCCGTATTGACCGCCGTCACCGTCGCACCGCTGGCGACGGTGAACGGGCAGGTCGACCCGGTGCTCTACGCGACGTTCGCGACCGCCTTGGCCCTTGCCATGGGGCTCCTGCTCCTCCTCGCCGGGGTGCTGCATCTCGGCTTCGTCGCCGACTTCTTCGGCAAGCCGGTGCTCCTCGGGTACATCAACGGAGTCGCGCTCACGGTGATCGCCACGCAGGTCGGGAAGCTCCTCGGCGTGAGCGTGGACCAGACCGACTTCTTCGGCGTCCTGGAAGAAGTGCTGTCGGAGCTCGACGACATCAACGGGCCGACCGCACTGCTGAGCGCGGCGATGTTCGCCCTCGCCTTCGCCGTCAAGCGGTTTCTCCCGGTCGTCCCGGCCTCGCTCGTCGTGCTCGCAGCCGCGCTCCTGCTCGCGGTGGTGGTCGACCTCGAGTCGCACGACGTCGCCGTGGTCGGTGGCGTCGAGGGAGGCCTGCCTGGCCTCGGCCTGCCCGACATCGGGCTCTTCGACTTCATCGACCTCATGCTCCCGGCTGCAGCGTTTGCACTCGTTGCCTTCGCAGACATGATCGCGACGGTCCGGACCTTCGCCCGGAAGCACGGGTATCCGGTCGACGCGAACACGGAGTTGACCGCCCTCGGCATGGTCAACCTCGCAGGCGGTGTGAGCGGCGCGTTCCCGGTCTCGTCCTCCAACTCGCGCTCGGCCGTCAACGACTCGACGGGGGCCAAGACCCAGGCGTCGGTGATCGTCGCTGCCGGCGTCGTCGGCCTGTTCCTGCTCTTCGCCATGCCACTCGTCGAGCCGCTGCCGAAGGCGGTGCTCGGCGTGATCATCGTCGTCGCCGCGATGGGGCTCATCAATGTCCGGTCGATCTGGCGTCTTCGTCGCATCCGGCCGGCCGAGGTCGGTCTCGCGGTCGCGGCCTTCGGCGGCGTGCTCGTCTTCGGGGTCGTCAGAGGCATCGCGCTCGCGATCGCGCTCTCGATCGGTGTCTTCCTCTACCGCTCGGCGCGCCCGCACGACGCCCTACTCGGGAAGGTCGAGGACGTCGACGGCTATCACGACGTCGGGCAGTGGCAAGGGGCCCAGACGGTGCCGGGTCTCCTCGTCTACCGCTTCGACGCACCGCCGTACTTCGTCAACGCCGACTACCTGCGACAGCGTGTGCTCGCGCTGCTCTGCGACCACGACGGGATCGAGTGGCTCGTGCTCAACGCCGAGGCGTGGACCTACCTCGACTCGACGGCGGTCGACACGCTGAAACAGCTCCAGCTCCAGCTCGAACTCGAGCCGAACGGTGTGACGCTGTGCTTTGCGCGTCTCAAGGCGCGACAGCGGGAGATCTTCGCGGCGACGGGGCTCACCGAGCAGGTCGGTGCCGAGCACTTCTTCCCCACCGTCCGGGCCGCCGTGGCGGCGTTCGAAGCGCGCTCGCGCTCCTGAGTCGACGCCGAGACGGGAGACCACGGTCTCTGGAGAGCGACTTGCGGACGGGACTTGCCCCGCCCTCGTGGTGTCGGCGGAGGACTCGCCCGGTGCGCTGCGTGAGGTTCAGGACATGCTTGCGGCGTCGATCCCCAACGCGCTCCTCGTCCGCGTGGGAAGGGCCGTCTCATCAGCTCGTCGGACACGGCCGTGATCGAGCTCGTGTCGGCTGTGCTCGTGATGTACCGGTTCGACGACCGCCGAGCGCATGCCGTTTCCCGGCTCGTCCCCGGCGGCGCGGGTCGGGCGAGTGCCCACTGGGCCGGCGGAGAGACTCACGAGACTCCCACCGTACTATTGTCATCACCGTTGTCGTGGCCGCCGGCGCAGCCGGAGCGCCCGCGACAACGAGCGATCGCAGCCCACCAACCGACCTTCGACGCGAAAGGGCGCTGATGGCCGACGGCGAGACGAGCCTCGTGGCGACGAGCTTCGACCACCACGACCCGGGCTTCGTCGCCGACCCGCACCCGGTCCTCGCCGAGATCCGTGAGCGTCATCCGCTCATCCGCTCCGATCGCTACGGCGGCTTCTGGCTGCTCTCCCGCTACGAGGACGTGACCGAGGCCGCGATCGACTGGCGCCGTTTCACGTCGAGCGTGGTCGGCACGACCGTGATCCCGCCGAGCCAGCCGCGCGACTACCCGCAGCTGCCGATCGAGCTCGACCCGCCGAAGCACACGCTCTACCGCAGCATCGTCAACGGGATCTTCGCCAAGAGCCGGGTCGACGCGCTTCGGCCCGACCTGCACGAGCTGGCGGCGTCGCTGCTCGCCCCGATCGTCGAGCGCGGGCGCGGCGACTTCGTGAGCGAGTTCGCGACCCCCATGTCGCTCGGCACGCTCGGCATGTTCATGGGCCTCCCCGTCGAGGACCAGCCGAAATGGGCCGACTGGGTGCGACGGATGTTCGAGGGCTCGATCAAGGACCCGGAGGGGCAGAAGCGCGCGGGCAAGGAGTTCGAGGAGTACCTGGACGACCTCGTCGAGGAGCGCAAGGAGCAACCGCGGCGACGACTTCATCAGCCTCCTCCTCGAGACCGAAGTCGACGGTCACAGGCTCACCGACCTCGAGATCCGCGGCTTCGGGGTCGTGATGCTGATGGCCGGGCACGAGACGACGGCGGGCGCGATGTCGATGACGACGAAGTTCCTCGCCGAGGAGCCCGGGATCCGCGAGCCGCTGTTCGCCGAGCCGTCGCTGATACCGAGCGCGGTCAACGAGTTCCTGCGTCTCTTTCCCTCGATCCAGGTGTTCTGCCGCAACGCGGCCGAGGATCTCCAGGTGCACGGCGAGACCATCGCCGAGGGCGAGGTCGTTGCCCTCGCCTACGCGGCCGCCAACCGCGACCCGCGCGAGTTCCCCGCCCCGGATGCGTGCGTGCTCGACCGCAAGCCGAACAAGCACGTGACGTTCGGCTACGGCCACCACCTGTGCCTCGGCGCCAACGTCGCCCGCCTCGAGATGGCGGTGATGATCGCGGAGCTGGCGCGCCTGCATGCCCTCGTTCTCCCTCGACCCGGCGCAACCGCACGTCTGGCGGGCACGCGGCGACGTACGGGGCTTGCTCTCGCTCCCGATCGTCCTCGATGGCTGACGTGTCGGGCGGCGAGACGGTCCGCGCGCTCGTGCTCGAGCGCCTCGGAGACGGCCCCCGCGTGGAGGACGTCGAGGTTCCCGTGCCGGGACCGGGCGAGGTGCGTGTGCGGATGCTCGCTGCCGGCATCTGCCATACGGATCTCGCCGCCCCGAGGGACGCGTACGCCGCGCCGATCGTCCTCGGCCACGAGGGCTGCGGTGAGGTCGAGTCCGTCGGCGACGGAGTCGAGAGCCTCATCGTGGGCGACCGGGTCGCGCTCTCGATCAAGACTGCCTGCGGCCGGTGCCGCCAGTGCCTCTCGGGACGCCGCGCCCTCTGCGCGCACGGGCTCGAGCTGCACCCGGGCCGCGCGCGCTGGCGCGGTGCCCCGATACCGGGCCTCCTCTCCCTCGGCTGCTTCAGCGACCTCGTCGTCGTCTCCGCCCCGGCCGCCGTCGCGATCGACGCCGACCTTCCCGTAGAGCAGGCGGCCCTCGTCGGTTGCGGCATCGCCACGGGACTGGGCTCTGTCCTCACGTGCGCGCGCCCGCAGCCCGGTGCCGTCGTCGCCGTGTGGGGCGTCGGTGGTGTGGGCCTCAACGCCGTCGTCGGAGCCCGAATCGCAGAGGCCGGCACGATCGCGGCGGTCGACCCCGACCCGTCGCACCTCGAGCTCGCCGCCGCCCGCGGCGCGACGATGCTGCTCCAGCCGGACGACGCGGTCGAGGCCCTGACCGCGATCGGCGGCGTCGACGTCGCGATCGAGGCCGTGGGGCGCGAGGATGCCTTCCTCGCCGCGCTCGAGTCGCTCGCGGTGGGAGGAGAGCTGGTCGTGCTCGGCGGCATTCCAGTCGACAGCCGCGTGCTCGTGACCCCGAGGTCGATGCTGCGCAAACAGGCACGGGTGACCGGCTGCATCTACGGCTGGATCGACCCGCAGGCGGACCTGCCGCGCTTCACCCGCTGGTGTGCGGACGGGACGGTCCCGGTCGACGACCTCGTCACCCGCGTGATCGGCTTCGAGGAGCTACCCGCGGTGTTCGCGGAGGAGCGGCATCCCGGTGTGCGGACGGTCGTTCGCTTCGACTAGATGAGTTGTTCCACGGCTTCATGCTGTGTGGTTGGTGATGGCGCGTGGGGGTCGGCCGAGTTGGTGGTTGAGTCGGATGGCGGCGGCGGGGGCGAGGAGGCGGCTGCTGATGCGGGTTTGGAGGCCGTGGAGGGTGCGGGCGCCGTGGCGTTCCAGGGTGAGCGGGTCTTTGCAGGTCCAGAAGATCGGTTCGATTCGCTGTCGGATTGGAGCCAGCCGCAGTCCGGGTTGAGGTTCGTCTCTGCGGGCTGGCCTGGCGATGAGCGCGTTGAGGGTGGCGGCGTGGTGTTCGAACTCGCGGCCGGCGTAGCCTTTGTCGCCGACCACGGTCAGGGTGCCGTTGCGCTGGACGCGGCCGAGCAGCTGCAGGCATACGTCACGCTCGGGCGTCTTGGGGGAGGTGAGCGCGAGCGCCCTGGGGGTGCCGTCCAGGGCGAACAGGCCGTGCAGTCTGAAGCCCCAGAAGAAGCGGCTGTGGCTTTGGCACCAACTGTAGTCGGCGGCGTCGGCGAGCTCGCTTCGTCGGGTCGTTTCGACGCTGCGGGCGCACTCCACCGGGGTCGAGTCGACCAGCACGAGGTTGTCGTTGTAGCCGGGGCTACCGGCCGCGAACTCGGCGATCAGCCTCTCGATCGTGTCCGCCGGCCGCTGTCTGCGCTTCAGGTAGCCAGACCGGCCCGGCAGCCTGGGGAACAGGTGCGCGAGTCGTTTGCCGGCCGTCTCGATAAACCGCTGATCAGACGGGATCCCCATCATCACCTGCGCCACGCAGAGCGTGACGACCTCCGCGTCGGTCACCCTGCGACGGGCGTTTCCCTTGCGTCTCGGGAGGAGATCGTCGGCACGGCAATAAACCGAGATCAGCAACAGGTCGAGGTCGGCGAGCATCGTGGCCCCCTCGGGTCGACGGCGCGAATAGGCACCGCCGACTTCGACCTGACTGCTGCGGGTCCCTACAAACCCGTGGAACTACTCATCTAGCGCCCGTCGAGCAGCGCAACGCGCAGCGCCGTGGCCACTTCGTCGATCGCGCCACGCGCGCGATCGATCACCGCGGGCATGCGCAGGAACCCGTGAATCAGTCCGTCGTAGTGGTGGAACGTGACCGGGACGCCCGCCGCGGCGAGCGCCTCGGCGTACGCCTTGCCCTCGTCGCACAGCGGGTCGTACTCGGCGACCGTTACTAGCGCCGGTGCGACACCGGCCAGGCTCGCAGCCCGCAGCGGCGACACCTCGGGGGGCGCAGCGGTCGTGTCGCCGGCCAGGAACAGCTCCCAGAACCACTTCATGGTCGCGGCCGGAAGGTTGCGGACGTCGTCGTGCTCGAGGTACGAGGGGGTGTCGAACGCGAAGTCGATGACCGGGTACGCGAGCACCTGCAACGCGAGCTCGACGTCATGGTCCCGCGCGCGCAGCGCGGTCAGCGCCGCGAGGTGGCCGCCGGCGCTGTCTCCCCCGACGGCGATTCGCGGGAAGCGCTTCGCGGCCCACGCCGTCGCCGTCCACGCGTCCTCCACGGCGGCGGGGTACGGGTGCTCGGGGGCGAGCCGGTAGTCGACGCTGACGACGGCGCAGCCGGACTCGGCCGCGATCGCTTGGCACAGCCGATGGTGGGAGTCGAGGCTGCCGATCACCCAGCCGCCGCCGTGGAAGTACACGAGCGCCGGCGTCTCGACCTCGTGTCGGTACACCCGCACCGGAACGCCGTCCGCGTCGCCGTTCTCGACTCGGTGCACCTCGGGCGGCTCCCCGAACAGCACCGGCGTGCCTTCGTCGATGAGTCGGCGCGCCTCGGCGACGCCGAGCTCCGGATAAGAGGGGACCCCGCTCTCGCGCAGGGTTTCGAGGAACGAGTGGGCCTGTGGATCGAGCACGGATTACGATCATACGATGGAGCGGCTCGTGGCACCGGCGTGACGGAAATGCCACGCATCACGGTCGACCCTGACGTCTGCATGGCGTCGGGGGCGTGCGTCGCCGCCGCCACGCGCACGTTCCGCCTCGACGAGTCACTGGACGTCTCGGTCGTCGTCGACCCGGCCGGCGATCCGCTGGGCGACGTGCTCGCGGCGATGGACGCCTGCCCGACGGGCGCCATCACCGTCGAGACCGACGACGAGACGTAGACACGCAGCCGCTGCCACAGGCCCTCGCCGTAGGTGGCTTGCCTCGGCTCGCGGGCTCCTCGTGGAGTAGGTTGGAAAGGTGCTTGGGGTCAAGGATCCCGCTGCCGGCGGCGAGAGACGCAGGAGCTGAGTCCCTGTGGGCTTCCTCGTCGGCGTCGACATCGGCGGCACGTTCACCGACTGCGCGGTCGTCGGTGACGACGGCAGCATCACGGTCGGCAAGGCACCGACGACCCCCTCCGAGCCGGCGCAGGGCTTCTTCGCCGCGATCGGCGTCGCAGCGCACGAGTTGGGCCTCACCGACACCGCACTGCTCGAGCAGACCGACCGCCTGGCGCACGGCACGACGGCCGGGACGAATGCGGTCGTCACTCGCGGTGGCGCGCGCGTCGGGCTCCTCGCCACGAAGGGCCACGTGGACGCGATCCGCATCATGGACAACACGGGACGCGCGACGGGTGTCCCTCTCGAGCAGTTGTTGCACCCGCCGAGCTCCGCTCTCCCTGCCCCGTTCGTCGAGCGGGGCCTCGAGCGCGAGATCACAGAGCGGATCGACTACGCGGGCGACGTGGTCGTCTCGCTGGACGAGGACGAGCTGCTCGGGGCCGTCGGCGAGCTCGTGGCTGCCGGCGCAGAGGCGTTGGCCGTGTGCTTCCTCTGGTCGTTCATGAACCCTGCGCACGAGCTTCGCGCCGCCGAGCTGGTCGCCGCCGAGCATCCCGGGCTGCACGTCTCGCTGTCGCACGCCATTGCGCCCCGCGTGGGCGAGTATCCGAGGACGGCGACCACGATCCTGAACGCCTACGTCGGCCCGATCATGAGCGCCTACACGCAGGAGATCGAGGCGCGCGCGGGCGAGCTCGGCTACCGGAACGACGTCCTCTTCATGCAGTGCAACGGCGGTCTCGCACGCGGCGAGCGCGCCCGCGAGACACCGATCCTGACGCTGCAGTCCGGCCCCGTGGCCGGAGTGATCGCGACCGGTGAGTTCGGGCTGGCGATCGGTGCGCCGCACGTGATCACCACCGACATGGGCGGGACGACGTTCGACGTCAGCGTGATCGAGAACGGGACGCCGCTCGTCCGCGACGAGACGGTGATCGAGCAGCACCGCCTGTTCCTGAACATGGTCGACGTGCAGTCGCTGGGCGCCGGCGGCGGCAGCATCGCGTGGGTCGACGACGTGACGGGCACGCTTCGCGTTGGCCCGCAGAGCGCCGCCGCGGATCCGGGGCCTGCCTGCTACGGGCGTGGCGGCACCGAGCCGACCGTGACCGATGCCGACCTCGTGCTCGGCGTGCTCGACCCGGAGCGCTTTCTCGGCGGGCGCCTGACGCTCGACCCTGCCGCCGCCGAGGCCGCGATCGCGCCGTTGGCCGACAGGCTCGGCCTTTCCTTGGACGAGTGCGCTGCAGGGATCGTCAGGGTGGTCGACTCGCGTATGAGCGACCTCATCCGCTCCATGACCGTCCAGCGCGGCCTCGATCCCCGCGCGTTCACCGTCTATGCCTTCGGCGGCGGCGCCGGAGCGCATGCCGGCCTCTACACCCAGGGCCTGGGGATCAGCCGCTTCGTCGTGCCCCTGCGGGACGCCGCCTCGATCTGGTCGGCGGTCGGTCTCGCCACGGCCGACCTGCTCGACGTCTACGAGCAGCCGCTGTTCATGCGGGATCCGTTCGACGCGGATGCGCTCTCCGAGGCCTTCGCAGCGCTGGAGCGTCGGGCGCACGAGGAGGTGGGCGACCACGGCGGCTCGGTCGACGAGGTCCGGCTCGAGCGCTTCGCCCGCTGCAAGTACGGCCTTCAGGTCTACGAGGTGGAGGCCCGGGTCTCCGACGGGCCACTCGATGGCGCCGCCGCGCAGGCCGTGAGCGCGGCCTTCGAGGACGTCTACGCCAGACGGTACGGCAAGGACGCCGGCTACCGGCAGGCGGGTGTGATCCTCACCGGCATCGGCCTGCGCGTCCACGGGCGCGTGCGGAAGCCCGCCGCCGCGGCCGGATCCTTGGGCGACGCCGAACCGACGGGCGACGCGCGAGGGGGAGTGCGACCCGTGTACTGGCCTGAGCTGCGATCGCGCGTGGCGACGCCCGTCTGGCACGGAGAGCAGCTCGTCGCCGGCAACGTCGTCGAAGGCCCTGCCGTGGTCGAGCTGCCCGACACGACGGTGGTCGTGCGCCCCGACGCTCGGCTCGAGATCGATGCGTTCGGCAACGCCGTCGTCTCCTCGCCGGCGAGCGCCTCGGACACAGGAGGCCGGTCGTGAGCACGAGCGAGTACCAACGGCGCTGGTCGTCTCTGATGGAGGGCTATGTGCCCCCGGAAGAGCTGGAGATCCCGGCGGGCCTGGAGCTGCACGCCGAGCATGACCAGGAGATCGACCCGGTCACGTACGAGGTCTTGCGGTCGCGTCTGTGGTCGATCAACGAGGACCATCTGAACACGGTCCGTCGCATCTCGGGGTCAGGCGTCACCGTGTACGTCTGGGACCTGAACACGTCGATCCAGACGGAGCAGGGCGACGGTGTCGTGTTCGGCCCGGGGATTCTCTTCTTCGCCGGCTGCGCCGACCTCGTGGTCAAGTGGACGCTCGAGCATCGCGCCGGCAACGTCGGCATCCGCGAGGGCGACGTCTTCGTCCAGGACGACCCGTGGGTGGGGACGAACCACCAGATGGACGTCGCCGTCTACGCGCCGGTGTTCGTCGACGGAAAGCTCTTCTGCTGGGTCTACAACTGCGTGCACCAGCAGGAGCTGGGCGGTGTCGAGCCGGGCGGCTTCGTGCAGCAGGCGCCCGACACGTTCTGGGAGGCGACGGGCTTTCCACCGATGAAGCTCGTCGAGGGCGGGGTCTGGCGCGAGGATCTCGTCGACGCGTGGATTCGCCGCTCGCGACTCCCCGAGCTGTGCCTGCTCGAGCTCAAGTCGCAGGTGGCCGGCGTCGAGTTCGCCCGCGCGCGCATCATGGAGGCGATCGAGGACTACGGGCCAACCGTGGTCAAGGGCGTGATGCGGCGCATGATCGACAACACCGAGCGGGTCGTGCGTCGCCGGCTCGGTGACATCCCGGACGGCCGGTGGCGCGACGTCCGCTACTGCGCCGGCGGCCTGCCGGACGACCGCAGCCTGCACCGGCTGGAGTTGACGATCGAGAAACGCGACTCCACGCTGACGTTCTCGAACGAGGGCAGCGACGACACCTACGGGTCGTTCAACATCCCGGTCGGCGTCTGGCGCGGAGCCATCCTCAACGCGGCATTGCCCCTGCTCGCGCACGACCAGTACCTCTGCGGCGCGGGTGTGCTGCGCTGCCTCCGCTTCGAGCCGCGCCTCGGCTCGATCACGTCGGCCCGTCACCCGGCCGCCGTCAGCACGTCGCTCGGCACCACGAACGCGATCAGCCAGGCGATGTACCTGATCAGCAAGATGCTCGGCGCCTCCGAGACGGAGCGCGGCAGCATGCTCGCCGCGTCCGCGCACCACACGCAGGTGTACACGCAGATGTTCGGGGTAGACCAGAACGGGCAGGCGTACGGCAACTTCCCGTTCGACGGCATCGGCGGTGGTTCAGGCGCGTTCTCGTTCCGTGACGGCATCGACCACGGCGGCAGCATCATCTCGCCGAAGCTCGGGATCGGGAACGCGGAGGAATGGGAGCGCGTGATCCCGTTCCTCTACCTCTACCGGCGTGAGGTGCCTACCGGGGGTGGCCACGGACGGTGGCGTGGCGGCGCGGGCATCGTCACCGGTTGGACCGGGCACAAGACGGACGAGTCCTTCATCTCGTCCGGCGGGCTCCTGCAGGCAGTGACCCAGGGCAACGGCTTGTCCGGCGGGTATCCGGGAACGGGCGGCACGTTCTGGTCGGCCGCCGCGACGGAGATCGCCGCCCGGTTCGCTGCAGGCAAGCTGCCGTCGACGCCCGCTGAGCTGCGGGAGCTCGCGCCCCACGGTGTGGCGCCGCCGCCGAAGAAGTTCGACAACCCGCTGGCGAGCGGCGACCTGTTCGAGGTGATGCCTGCGATGGGGGCCGGCCAGGGCGATCCGTTGCTCCGGGAGCCCGAGCGCGTGGCCCGGGACGTGGCGACCGGCCGCGTGGGCGCCGACGACGCACGCCGGCTCTACGGTGTCGTCCTGGGTGACGGGGCAGGCGCCATGGACGAGGCGGCGACGGCAGACCGGCGGCAGGCGATCAGGGAAGAGCGTCTCGCGAGCGCCCGCGAGCGACCCGCTGAGTCGCGCGGCAAGCTCGCGGCCCCGGAAGGCACCGTACTACTGGCTCTCGTGGGCGTGCGCATCTCACCCGCCGACGGCGAGCTGCTGCTGTCCTGCGTGCACTGCCACGAGATCCTGGGCGACGCCGTAGGCGGCTACCGGTCGGGATGCGCGCTCGTCGAGACGGCGCTCCCCGACATCGACCCGCAGCTGTTCCCGGATCCCCGCTCGCAGGTCGACGACGACCTCGTTCTGCGCCACTACGCGTGCCCCGGCTGCGGCACGTTCCTCGACGCCGACATCTGCCGCCCGAACGACCCCGTGTACGGCGATGTCGTCGTCTGGGCCCTGCCCGACCGATCCGATCCACGCCCCTAGCGTTGCTCCGTCGACGCTCCGGAAGGTGGTCGCCCGGACGGAACGAGCGCTCGAGGAGCGAGATTCAGAGGCCGAACCAGCGCGAGCGGCGGCTCGCGCCGAACTGCTGCTTCTCGGCGACGAGCGCGTCGGACGGCTCGTTGAACGTCCCGGTGGGGACAGGCCCGGACAGGAAGTCGGCGTCGAAGCGGGCGACGCGACCGGAGCCGAACTCGATGTAGCAGGAGCCGAGACCGCCGTAAGCGCCCGGCGGCGGATCGCCACGCACCGCGGCGATCAGCGATTGGGCGACGACGCGAGCTGCCCCCTCGGCGAACACCCCGGCCTTCGGCACACCGATCGTCGCCACGTCACCGACCGCGTACACACCGGGGAAGAGGGTCTCGAGCGTTTCCGTGTCGACGGGCACGTACCCGTCGACGGTCATGCCGCTCGCGATCACCACCTCGGGCGCGCGGTGCTTCGGGACGCCAAGGAAGAGGTCGTAGGTCAGCTCACTGCCGTCGTCGAGCACGACCGCGTGGCGAGCCGGGTCGAGAGCGCTCACCCGTCGGTTCGGGACGAACGCGATGTCGCGCTCGGCGAACGCGGCGAGCAGCGCGTCCGACGTCTCCGGCGACGGAGGCACCGGCTTTCCGAAGGGGATCACGAACGAGATCTCGCACTGGTCTCGGACACCACGAGCGACGAGATGGTCGTGCAGCAGCAGCGCGGCCTCGCTGGGCGCCGGTGGGCACTTGAACGGCGCGGCGCAGACGCCGATCACCGCGTGACCCCGCGAGAACGTGGGCAGCACTTCGGCGAGCTGCGCTGCGCCGGCGACGGAGTAGAATTCGTTGCCTCCCTCCGCGAGCCCCGGGGTCGCGTCGAGGTCGTAGTCGGCGCCGAGCGCGATCACGAGATGATCCGCTTCGTACAGTCCGCCGTCGGTCGTGACGCGCCGCGCCTCCGGGTCGATCGACGTGACCGTCTGCTGGAGGAACCGCACGCCCGGCTTCGCGATCTCCCGGTACGGCAGCCGCACCGCTTCGAGCTCCATCCGCCCGAACAGCACGTCCAGCTTCGAGTACCCGAAGACGAACGCGTCGCTGCGGTCGATCAGCGTCACGTCGACGCCGTCACCGAATTCCTCCGAGAGCGTGGTCGCGAGCTCGAGCCCGCCGAAACCCGCCCCGAGGATGACGACCCGCTCGCGCATCGGCCGATAGTAGCCGTGATCAGCCGGATCACGGGATCGCGAGCAGCCCCACGAGTACGCTCGAAGATCGCGTCGCTGCGGCCGTGTGAAGCGACTCGTGCCAGGCGTCTGCCGACGCCGACCGGTCAGCCCGGGCGCTGGAAGCGCACGTGCATGTGGTCTTCGTGATTCGGGTAGGGGACGACGACATCCTTTGGCCCGTGGAGGCCGGTGGAGTAGCCGACGAAGACGACCTTCGCGCCCGCGGCGACGAAGCGGTCGAGGAGATCCTGTGCGAGCTTGCGGTCGACCTGGTCGCGTCTGACGGGCGCTCGCAGTACGCGGTCGAGCCGCGGGTAGTAGACGTCGACGTCGAGCCCGTTCTGGTGGGAGCGGTGCTGCTCCATCGGTCCGCCACCCCGGAAGCTGATGTCCCCGACGACGATGCGGGGTGCGTCGGGGTGCGCCGCGCGGTGGTCGGCGAGCACGGAGACGATCCTGCGGATCGTGCGCTCGTTGCCGTACAGCCGGCCCGGCCGGTTCGGAACGGTGTCCTCGACCGGGTTCCAGGTGACCCAGTCCGGCCCTTCCACCGGGAGCTGCGTCCCGGCAGCAAGCGAGCCGGAGTAGGGGAGCCCGTGCGACCTTGCCTGGTACCAGTGGATCTCCGGGAACGATGCCGGGGCCGCGGGCGTCGCGTCCTGCCTCTGCGACTCGAGCCGAGGAGCGCTCGCGGCGTCGCCAGCAGGGTTCCGCGCCGGTCGGGGTACCGCCCCCTCGACCACCTCGGGCCCGGCTTGCCCGAGACGGAAGGTCTGGCTTGGAGGGTCATCCTGGAGGCCGCCGCCCCGCGAGGCGCCGGCGACCCGCCCCCCGGCGAGTGTCAAGATCACGGCCGGGCCGACCACGAGCGCGGCGGCGCGCGTCTTGCGGGCGTTGCGCCTGCGTCGGAGCTCGGCACGGCGCTGGCGCGACTCCGTGAGCCCGTTCGGGACGGCGACGGCTGGCACGGTCGGCGCGAGGCCGAAGAACGCCGGCGCATACAGCGCCACCGACGCGGCCGGCCCATCGGATCCCTCCCGGAACCAGAGCACATCCGTGTCGAGCCAGACCTCGCCGCGCCTCCAGGCCATCGACCGACTCCCTTCGCGCGCCCAGCCGCGTGTCCTGCGCACACGCTTCGGGACGGCGAGCACCGATCGCGAGTCCCCCCGGCGCGGAGAGCTTGTAGCGGGCAGTGCGACATGCGAGGCTGTGCCCTCGCCGGTCCGGCGTGGCGCGCGACCCCCACGAGCAGGAGGCACGCATGAGCATCCTTGTCCGATTCACGGCCGCTCCGAGCATGACGAGCGACATGTACGACGAATCCGTCCGGCGCCTCGAGACCGAACTGGACAGATGGCCCGCGGACGGCATGGAATTCCACTGCGCGTTCACGGTTGACGGCATCTTCCGTGTCAGCGAGATCTGGGAATCGAAGGAGAAGTTCGAGGCGTTCGGTGAGCAGCTGATGCCGATCCTGACCGAGATCGGCATCGAGCTTGCCGGCCCGCCGGAGATTCTCGACGTGTACAACACGATCACGGGGTAGGTACTGTCGGATTCGGTGCCGGCGGACGATCGAGGCCGCTCGCACCCGACCGGCCGTTCCCGTGAGCTTTGCGGCGCGAGCGCTCCTGGGTCTAGGGTGGGGCTTGGCAGGCTGGCCGAGCCTGGAAGGCCGAAACCGGCGGGGACGCTCGCGACGACCAAGGAGGTGCGATGAGACGTCGCTCGATTGCTTTGGCAGCGCTTGCCGGGGCCATGGCGGCCAGCGCGGCGGCACTCGCCGGCTGTGGTGGCGACGATCCAGCGCCGGACGCGTTCGCCTCCGGGACAGAGACGGTCGAGGCGACAGCCGACACGGTCGAGACGACGACCGACACGGGAAGCTCTGAGCCGGCGAGCCTCGATCCGAGTGCGGTTCCGTCGCCTGGCGAGGCCCGGGTCGAGGTAGACGGCAAAGTCTTCATCCTCACGGCGAGTGGGTCGATCAACTACAGCTGTGAGTCGGGCGCCGACGAGATCAGGATCAACTACCAGGAGACAGACGACGGCGATCTCTCTGTTCAGGGGAGCCATTCGTCCGGCGAGTGGCTGGGGAACGTGACGTTCTCCCAGGACGACGACAACTACGGCGGAACGCTTCCTCGGAGCGGCGAGGGACTGGCGGTCGGGGAGACGGCCGTGACGTACAGGGGCATCCTCACGCACCGGACGTACTCCGATCCGTCGAACACCCGAGACGTCGAGGCGAGCATCGCCGTGAACTGCGACACGACCGGGGGCGGAGGCGCGGGGGAAGCGACGGCTGAGATTGCGGGTCGCACGTTTGTGTTCCCTGCGAGCGGCGCGCAGAGCTTCGAGTGCGACGTCACGGCGACGAACGTCGACGTGCGGATCAATCGACTGGCGCTCGAGGACACGCAGATCGAGATCCAGGGCACGCAGCAATCGGGCGAATGGCTCGGCAACGTCTACGTGATCTCGGGCAGCGACCGCTACAACGCGATATTTCCCGCCGATGGAACAGGGCTCGACATCGCCGGGACGACGCTGACCTTCAGCGGGACGTTCACCCAGACGTCCGAGGCCGATCCCACCACTGGTCAGGAGCTCACCGGAACTGCGTCGGTGACCTGTCCCTAGACGGCGCGCGGGTCATCTGCGCACGGGCAACCCCCGCCGTTTCTACCGCGATGGCACGGCGTTGGGGGCATGGACGCCGACATTCATTTGGCGCGAGGCTGAGGGGAACCCGTACCAGCCGAGCGGCGCCGCGTGGGTCGGTCTGGACCCAGCTGGAAGCGATTCGCGAGCGTTCCCGCCGTGTGCCTGCGCTGTGCGAGGGATTGATGACCTGACGGGATGCCGCTTCAGGGGCGGATCGTCTCCGACTCGCCGGAGAGACGCTGAGCCGCGTCGCGAAGCACTGCCGCCGCCGCCTGCTGCTCGTCGGGCGACATCAGCGTCACATCGACGTCGAGCCGAAAATGCGGGAGCGTCTCGTGGATGGGCTGATGACCCTCGCCGAGTCTTTCGAACAGATCGACGACGCGGTACGTCGACACCGGATAGGCGATGCCCTTGACGTCGATGCTGCCGTGCTCCTCGCAGCAAACGACGTCCTTGACGTGGGCGTGGGTCTCGTAGGAGATGAGGATCTCGCTCGGTGGGCAAGCCGATTCGAGGCGCGAAGCGAGATTCACGTCGCCCCCGATGATCGTGTAGTCCATTCGATCCTCGCTGCCGAAGTTCCCCACGGTGCAAACACCTGTGTTGATCCCCATCCGGCAGCGCATCGGCTCTTCGATGCCCGCGGCTCTCCAGGTCTCTTGAAGCTCCGCCATCCGTGTGCGCATCTCGAGGGCCATCTTCACGCAGGCAAGCGCGTCCTCCTTGACCCCTCGCGTCTCCGGATCGCCGAAGAAGATCAAGATCGCGTCACCCACGTACTTGTCAATGGTTGCCCCGTGAGCGAGTGCGATCTGGGACATCTCGGTGAGGTAGTGATTGAGGAGGTGGGTCAGGTCCTCGGACTCGAGTCGCTCGGTCGTCTCGGTGAACCTCGCTATGTCCGAGAAGAACACGGTCAGCCTCTTGCGCTGGCTGACGAGCTTCACCTCTTGCTTGCCGGAGAAGATCGAGTCGTAGACCTGGGGGGAGAGGTACTTCGCGAGTTGAGTGGAGAGCTGCTGGAGAGCGTTGGACTTCTCGGTGAGTTGTTCCTCGCGCTCCTTGAGATCGGTGATGTCGGAGAAGACCGCGACTGTTCCGCCGTTTCCGGTCGGGCGCTCGGTGATGAGGAGCCAGCGCCCGTCGTTCCGCCGCTGGAGCCATGGCTCGCCGGGATGCTGATGAACGGCCACGCGTCGGGCAACCCAATCCTCGACACCGCCCTCGGCGTCGGTGATGAGGCCGGTCTCGGCTGCCAGTCGGACGATGGCCTCGAACGTCATTCCGGGCTCGAGGGGGAAGTCCCGGTCCGGATAGAGCAGCTCCTCGTACCGCGTGTTGCTGAGCACGAGGCGGTCATCGGCGTCGTAGAACGCGAAGCCCTCGGATGAATTCTCGATCGCGTCGACGAGTCTCCCGCGTGCATCCTTCGCCTCGGCGAGGAGATGCTGGATCTCGTTGAAGAGGCGCGCCTTGTCGATCGCCGTCGCGGCATACGGGGCGAACGCCCTCGCGGTCTCGGCGTGCTCGGCGGTGTAGAAGTCCTCTTCGAACTTGTCGAGAGCGAGCATCCCGATCAGGCGATCGCCGACGAGCAGCGGCACGCCCATCCAGCCCTTGATCCGCCCCTGGCCATGCGCCTCCTCGTTGAAGTGCTCGAAACGGGCCGACACGTTGGCGATGACGACGGTCTCGCGCTTCTCGATCACGTCCGTGGCGGGGTCGTCGGGATCACCCCAGTTGAACCGCTGACCGAGGAGTTCTTCGAGGTTCGGGAACCCGTGCCCGCCGACGATGACCATCTCGTTGCCGTCGATCTGCTGCACGCTGCAGCTGTCGTACGGAACAACCCTCCGCAGTTCCGACAGGATGAGATCGAATACCTGGGGGAGGCTCAGGGTGCTCCCGAGCGACTCGGCCGCCGCCCTCAGTGACTCGGCCTGCTCGCGGGCAGCGCGCTCGGTTTCGAACAGTCGCGCATTCTCGATCGCCCCCGCGGCGAAGGTGGCGAAAGCCTCTGCCAGCCGGGCGTGCTCCCGGGTGTAGAACCCTTCCTCCAGCTTGTCGAGGGTGAGCATCCCGATCAGGCGATCGCCCAGGGCGAGCGGCACGCCCATCCAGCCCTTGATCCGCCCCTGGCCATGCGCCTCCTCGTTGAAGTGCTCGAAACGGGCCGACACGTTGGCGATGACGACGGTCTCGCGCTTCTCGATCACGTCCGTGGCGGGGTCGTCGGGATCACCCCAGTTGAACCGCTGACCGAGGAGTTCTTCGAGGTTCGGGAACCCGTGCCCGCCGACGATGACCATCTCGTTGCCGTCGATCTGCTGCACGCTGCAGCTGTCGTACGGAACAACCCTCCGCAGTTCCGACAGGATGAGATCGAATACCTGGGGGAGGCTCAGGGTGCTCCCGAGCGACTCGGCCGCCGCCCTCAGAGTGTCCGACTGCTCGCGAGCGCCGCGCTCGGTTTCGAGCAGGCGTGCGCTCTCGATCGCGGTCGCCGCCGGCGCTGCGAAGGCTGTTACGAGCTCCGCCAGTTCCTCGTTGTAGAAATCGGCCTCGTACTTGTCGAGGGTGAGCACACCGATGATGCGGTCCCCGAAAACGAGCGGCGCGCAGATCCAGCCACGAATGCGTCCACCGCCGTGGACCTGACTCGCAAAATGCGGGTGCTGGGAGACGTCACCGAAAACATGTTGTCGCCGGGACCGCAGCACCTCGATGCTCGGATTGCTCTCATCGTCCAGGTCGAAGCCGACCCCGAGGATGGCCTCCATGTCGTCGAAACCCCGCCCGCCGACGATGACCAGGCGGTCGTCCTGGATCACCTGCACCGAGGCGCTGTCGTAGGGTACGACGCGCTGAAGCTGCGCGAGGATCGTTTCGAACGTGTCTTGCAGGGTCAACGGCTTGCCGAGAACCTGCATGACCGTGAACAGCGTCGTGGCCCGCAGGCCTTGCGTTTCCAGGTCGGTGATGCGGTCGTTCGCGATCTGGAGCCGCGTGATGAGGTCGGATTTCGATTGCCTGGACATCTACGCGATCCTCGCACGTGGCGGGGGCTCCGGCGGCGGGGAGGGCGACGGCGATGCTGGAGGTGGCGGTGGAAGGCTGCTTTCGACGCGGATGAGATGACGATGCTCTCGGCACCCCGGCCGAACGTGCCAATGCCCTCGGGTAGCGACGTAAGGCGGTGCCGCCGGGGCGGCCCGGAGCGTCAACAGCGACGCCACTGCCTCAGATCTGTTCCAGAAACGCCGGAGAGGCCCTGACGTGGGGCCTCTCCGATCGCTGATGCGGCTTGTCTCCTGGTGTTGCGGCGAAGCCTCTGACAGACTCGAACCGTCGGCCCCCTTCTCCGCTTCACGAGGGGCTCGCCGAGGACGGCGACGTTGGCTTCTTCTAGGCCGACTGCCGGTGGGTGTCGGTCAGGAGCGCCTCGGCCTCGGCGATGAAGCGAGCTGCACGGACGCCGCGGTAGAACGCAAGCGCTCGCTCCACCTGTGCTCGCCCTTCCTCCGCGTGGCTTTCGGCCAGCAGCCGCTCCCCGGCTCGCAGGCGGAGGTAGGCCTCGTCGCTCACCTTGCCGAGCTCTTCGAGCGCGTCCGCTGCGCCCAGAAGACCGCCTTCGAGCAGCGCGGCGGTCGCACGCTGTCCCGGCGTGTCGGCGACCTCCACGGCCGGTATTCCGAGCTGTCCCGGATCCAGCTCGAGGAGGGCCGCCACTAGCGCTGCCGCGTAGTGGATGAGGTGCACCCCGACCTCGCTCGTTCGCGCCGTCTCGAGCGACGACTCGAGCAGCTGTGTCGCGCCCGCGCGGTCGCCGGCCCAGAGGCGGAGATAGGAGGCCTGGGTAGAGGCGTGACCCTTCGCCTGGGGGTCGGCTACCTCGGCCGCGAGAGCGAGAGACCGGTGGATCTCGGCGTCGAACGCGCCGGCGTCCCCGCGTGCGAAGGTGATCTCGACGCGCGTGAGGCGGCACTGGGGCTCGGCGTACTGCGGGTTGCCGGCCTCGACGTGGGCGATCACCGCCTCGGCGTGCTCGAGCGCCTCGTCCCACTGCCCGGTCTCGAATGCCGTGCGCACCAGCTGGGTGAGCGCCCACCACGTCTGGCGGACGTCGCCGAATCGGCGCTGGGTCTCGTAGTTTCGCTCCATGAGCTCGTGAGCCCGCCGCATGTCGGTGCCGGTGCACCTCCACGAGAGGTTGTTGAGCGCACGGGAGAGGGCCAACGGTGCGTTGGCCGCCTCGGCCAGCTCGATTGCCGTCTCGAGGTCGACGTTGCCACGTGAATCCCCAAGGGTGCCTCGTGCCGTGCCGACCGTCGCGAGCGCATCGGCGCGGATCGCGTCGAGGCCGAGATCCCTGGCCATCCGTTCCGCCTCCAGTCCCGTTTCGAGCGACTCGCTCTTTCGGCCGTCGAGCAGTTGGAACCGGGCGGCCTGCGAGAGCGCCCGGGCGTGCGCGGCGGACGGGGGGCGTCCGTGCACGAGCTCGACGGCGCGACCGACGTGCCTGTTCACGCCGGCGGCGTCAGCCGTGTCGAATGCAATCTGCGCGAGCTCGCATTCCGCTTCTGCTGCGGTCTCCGGATCGACCTCGGCTACGAGCGCCTCGGAGGCCTCCTCGAGGCGATCCTTGCCCTCGGGGTCGGCCAGAGTCGAGAGCGCACTACCCAGGCCGAAGAGCAGCTTTCCGCGCCCCTGGCCCGGAGTGAGATCGAGCGCGCGGCGATAGAAGCCAGCCGCGGCCGGATAGGCGTTGAGCGAGAGCGCTCTACGCCCGGCCTCGGCGAGCGCCCGCGCAGCCCGCGCGGAGAGCTCCGCATCCGCTTCCGAGTAGTCGAGCACTGCTCCGTAGTGGTGCGCAAGCAGCTCCGCGATGTCCTCCGAGCGGCCGAGGGTCTCGAGCCAGTCGGCGACCCGGCGGTGCTTGTCTCCCCGCTGCGCTCGCGGGATCTGCTCGTAGGCCACATCACGAACGAGCGCGTGTCGAAAGGCGTACTCGGTCTCACCCGCGACCGAGCTTCGTCGTTCCCGCTGCACGAACTCTCGTCGCTCGAGACCGTGCAGCGCGGCCTCGGCCGCCGCGCGCTCGCGGCCGAGCCCACCAACCCAGAACACGCGTCCGAGAACGGCGGCGTCCTGGAGGAGCTCCTTTTCGCCCCGCTCGGGCACGTCGAGGCGGGCTGCGATGATCCCCTGCACCGTCTCCGGGAGCTCGGCGGTGTCGGCACGCTCGTCGAGCAGGCGAACGAACTCCTCGGCGTAGAGCGGATTGCCGCCCGCGCGCTCGAGCAGCGTCGCCTGCACGTCGGCGGGGATCGCCGCGCGGTGGAGCAGCGCGTGCACGAGCTCGGCCGTCTCCTCGTGCGACAACGGCGCCGGCGACAGGGTTAGCGCATTCGTCTTCCCGCCTCCCCAGCCGGGGCGGCGCGAGAGGAGTTCCGGCCGGGCCGTGCCCACGACGAGCAGCGGCACCTGCGTCGCCCAGTCGACGAGGTGGTCGACGAAGTCGAGCAAGCCGTCGTCAGCCCAGTGGAGGTCCTCGAAGACGAGCACGAGCGGGCCCTGGTCTGCGACGCCTTCGAGGAAGCCGCGCCAGGCGGCGAACGCCTCTCCCTGGTTGTCGCTCCGCCCGGCCGTGTCCTCGATGCCCACGAGTCGGCGCAGGTGCGCAGCCGTCCACTCGAGGTCGTCGGCGGGCGTCACCGCCGACACCGTGTGGCGGAGCTTGCGCTCGGCCTCTTCCTTCGTGTCGGTCTCGAGGATGCCGGCCTGCGCCTTGACGATCTCGCCGAGCGCCCAGAAGCTGATGCCCTCACCGTAGGGGAGCGAGCGACCCTGGCGCCAGTAGACGAGCTCGGGGTCGCGCTCGATCGTCTGGAACAGCTCGTAGACGAGGCGGCTCTTGCCGATGCCCGGCTCCCCGATCAGCGTGACGAGCTGGGCCGAACGGGCGCTCCGAGCCCGCTCGAATGCGTCGAGCAGCGAGTCGAGCTCGCGGCGGCGGCCGACGAGCGGCGCACGCACGCGGCCCGAGATGTCGACGCCGACCCGCGCACGCGCCTCGACCGCCTCCCAGGCCTCGACCGGTTCGGCCTTGCCCTTCGCCTGGACGGGCTCGGTGGGCCGATAGTCGATCGTGTCGCGTGTCGCGCGCCACGTGGTCTCGCCCACGAGAATGCCGTTGATCGGAGCGTTGGACTGCAGCCGTGTTGACGACGTCTCCCGCGACCATCCCCTCGCCCTCCTCGGGCGGTGCGCCGAGCGAGACGAGGGCTCGGTCCGTGTTGACGCCGATGCGCAGCTGGAGCTCGACCTGCTCGTCGAGGATCCAGTCGCGGATGGCAAGGGCGGCGCGAACCGCGCGCTCGGCGTCGTCCTCGTGCGCCCCAGGAGCGCCGAAGACTGCCATCACCGCGTCGCCGATGAACTTCTCCACCGTGCCGCCGAAGCGCTCGAGCTCGTCGCGGAGGCGAGCATGGTAGGGGCGCAGCAGCGAGCGCACCTCCTCGGGGTCCATGCGCTCCGCGCGCGACGTGAAGCCGACGAGGTCGGCGAAGAGGACGGTGACGACCTTGCGCTCCTCGAGCCGCGTTTCCTCCTCGGCCGCGCCGGCAGCTTGAGGGCCTTGGCGGTGTCCTGCCATTCGTTGAGCGGCATCGGCCTTCCCCGCTCGAAGGGAGCACCCGGGATCTCGATCTGTCCGGCACCGGGCACCGCACTTGCCGCACCCGACATCCGTCCGCGTGGGACGTGCTGCGTTCCCGGGCTCCCGCTACTTGGCCACCTTGCCACCGAGCGTCGTCTTCCCTGCGGCCACGGAGGCGTCATCGGCGGCCACACTCACGCTGTCGGCGACGACGACACCGCCCTTGCCGGGCTCGCCCGTCGCGGTCACGGTGTCACCGGGCCGGATCTGCCCGAACGCCGAGCTCACTGTCCTGGTCACCTTGGTGTGCGCCGGGACCTGCACGGCGACGATCGACCCGTCCTTGCTCGTGAGGAACAGCGTTCGGCCTGACACCGTCGTCACCTCACCGAAGGCCCACCCGGCCGCTGCCTTCTTCTCAGCAACCTTCCCCATGCCAGCCTTGCCAACAGTGTCTCCCTCCTTCGTCACAGCCGTCTCCTTGGCCGCGTCTGCCGCCGCAGCCTTGCTGACAGAGGGCGGCTGAGACTCGCTGCCCCAGGCCTGGTGAGCGCGGATGCCGCCGTAGAAAGCCGCTGCGAGCAGCACGGAGACTGCGAGCGCGGCGGTCAGGGGAGAGAGTCGGGGCTTTGGGCGCGGCGGCGGCAAGACGAACGTCTCTTCGTCGGACGCCGGTGTCGCGATGTCGGTCTCATGGCTCATGGGACTTCCTCCAATCACTCGTAGCGGAGCGCCTCGATCGGGCGGAGCGAGGCCGCACGGCTCGCGGGATAGATGCCGAAGAACAGCCCCACGAGGACGGAGACGCCGAACGCCAGCACAACCGTGTACGGGGCGACCACAGGCTCGACACCGACGATCTCGAGGCGGCTCGTCGCAAGTCCGCCGATCATGCCGATCGTCCCGCCGATGACACACAGCAGCACTGCCTCGACGAGGAACTGGGAGACGATGTCTCGCCGTTTCGCACCGATCGCCTTGCGGATGCCGATCTCGCGCGTGCGCTCTGTGACGGTGACGAGCATGATGTTCATGACGCCGATGCCGCCGACGAGCAGCGAGATCGCGGCGACGGATCCGAGCAGCACGGTGAAGACGCGGTTGCTCTCGCGCGCCGCCGTGAGCAGCGCAGCTTGGTTGAACACGAAGAACGGAGAGCTCGCGGCATCGATGATCCCGTGCCGCGAGTTGAGCAGGGCTGCGACCTCCGCCTGCGCTTCGTCGGTCCTGTCCTCGACCGCTTGGACGACGATCGTCCCGATGGTCCGGCTGCTTCCGGTAAGGGAGCTTCGCACTGCCTGCAGCGGCGCAACGGCAACGTCGTCCTCGGCGCCGCTGAGGCCCCCCTTCTGCGCGAGCACGCCGACCACCTCGAAGCGCACGCCGTTCACGCTCACCTGGGCGGCGAGCGGCTCGCCCTCGCCGAAGAGGTTCTCGACCGCCGTCTGACCGAGCACGAGGACGCGCGCTCCGCTCTCCACCTCCGGCCCGGTGAAGAGCCTGCCGCCCGCCAGTGAGTAGTTCTGTGAGACGAAGTACTCGGAGTCGCTCCCGATGACCTGCGGGGTCGTCGACGCGTCCTCGTGCACGAGCGTTGCGCCCGTGTTGAGCACGGGTGACGCGTGGATGACATTGGGCGCTGCCTGCGGATCACCGAGTGCCGCGGCGTCGTCGAGCGTCAGCTCGGTCGAAGCGCTCTTGGTCCCGATCTTGCCCTTGCCGGCGCCTCCCTTGACCAGGAGTACGTTCGTGCCCAGCCGCTGGATCTCGCTGCGTACGGCCTCCGAGGAGCCGTTTCCGACCGCGAGCAGGACGATCACCGCGCCCACGCCGATCGAGATGCCGAGCATCGTCAACGCCGAGCGAAGAGGACTCGCCAGGACGCCGCGGGAGGCGATGCGGATGCTCTCGAGCGAGTTCACGCTCCGACCGCCGTCGGCGCATCGTCTTCGATCGCGCCGTCTCGCAGGCGGACGATGCGGTGGGCCCGAGCAGCGACGTCGCTCTCGTGGGTGATGATCGCGATCGTTCGCCCCTCCGCGTTGATCTGGCCGAAGATCTCGAGGATCTCGGTCGTCGACCGTGAGTCGAGGTTGCCGGTGGGCTCGTCCGCGAGGAGCAGTGCCGGGTTGGTGACGAACGATCGGGCGATCGCGACACGCTGCTGTTCTCCGCCCGACAACTCGCGCGGGTGGTGGCCGAGCCGATCTGCCAGCCCGACCCGCGCGAGGGCGCGTGTGGCCACGCGGCGCCTCGTCCGCCGATCGACGCCCGCGTAGAGCAGCGGCAACTCGACGTTCTCGAGGGCGCTCGCGCGGGGCACGAGGTTGAACGTCTGGAAGACGAAGCCGATCTTGCGGTTGCGGATCTCGGCGAGATCCCAGTCGTCGAGGGCCTCGACCTCGACGCCGTCGAGGAGATAGCGGCCGGCGGTCGGGGCGTCCAGGCAGCCGACGATGTGCATCAAGGTCGACTTCCCGCTTCCCGACGAGCCGACGATCGCGAGGAACTCCCCCTTGGCGACCGTCAGCGTGACGCCACGGAGAGCGTGCACGGCGACCGCTCCCTGGTCGTATGTCTTCTCGACGCCGAGTAGCTCGACGACGGGCGTCTCCGTCACGCCCATGCTCGTCACTTCCCGACCACCGGAGCGAGCCCGGCCTTCTTGCCGTCAGCCGCCTTCTTCGAGTCGATCGCGACGGTCTGCAACACGACGGGCTGACCGGCGCTGAGCCCGGATGTGATCTGTGTCGTCGCATCGCCCTGCAATCCCGTCGTCACCGGAACCTGAACCTGTTCACCGGCGTCGTTCAGCACGATCACGTACGTGCCGCCCGCGGCCCCTTGCACGGCGGCTGTAGGCACGTTGACGACGTTCAGCCGCTGGTCGACGACGATCTCGATCGCCGCCGTCATACCCGGCTTGAGCTTGCCCTGCGGGTTGTCGAGGGCGAGAGTGACGTCGAAGGTCACGACGTTGTTGACGACGGTCGACGTCGGCGCGACCGTGGTGACGTGCGCCGCGAACTTCTGGCCCCCGAGCGCGTCGACGCTGACGGTCGCGGGTTGCCCGGGCTTGATCCGCGCGGCGTCTGTCTCGTTGACACCGGCGACGATCCCGAGTCCCTGGACCTGCGTCAGCGTGATCAGCCCACTCATGGCTCCGTTGCTCGAGATCGCGCCGGACGATTCGCCGACCGACCCACCGACCGTCGTGACAACACCCGCGGCGGGCGCGCGTAGAACGGACTCGGCGAGCGCCCGCCTCGCCGCCGCGACCTGCGAGGCCGCCTCGGTGACTGCGAGCCTGCTCGCCGCGACCGTGGCACCGCTGACCGGCTGGGAGGATGCACGGTTCGATGCGACGGTCGCGTTCAGGCTGGCGCGGCTCGCGGCAAGAGCAGCCTCAGCCTGCTCGACCGACCGAGTGTTGCCGACCCGGTTCTGCGCCTCGCTCGACAGTGCCGTCTGAAGAGCCTGGCTCGTCGACTCGACCTGGTCGTGTCCGGCGGCGACAGAGGTGACCAACGCGTCGACCTCAGCCCTGGCGCTCGAGAGCTCGGTCCTGGCATCGGACTCGGCGTCCTGCTGAGCTTGGAGCCGGGCGCCCGCAAGCGTTATCGCAAAGCCGACATCGGTCAGCCGCTTGTCCATGTCGAGCACGGCCGCTTCGGCAGCGGCGAGCAGCCGCCGCGAGCGATTGTAGAGGCCCTGGTCTCCCGCCGACTGCGCGTCGCCGACCTGTCTCTGCAGATCCGCGACGGTTGAGCTGTTGGCGGCCTGCTGCTTCTGCATGTCGACCTGCTGCTGCTGCGGCCCGCGCAGTTCCGACGCTCGCGCGGCGGTGGAGGCGACGGCGTCCCGGAGCGCCCTCGTGCGCGTCGTGGCGTCTCTCCGCGCCGCCACGAGCGCAGTGCGATCGGCCGCAACGCTCTTCTTTGAGCCGATCAGCTGCGACTGCGCCTGCTGAGTCGCCACCGCAGCGCCCCGGTTCGACGCCGTGGCACCGGCCTTCGCCAGCGCGAGCGCCTTCCGCGCGTTGGTCACAGCGACCCGCGCTTGCGCCTCCGACGCGGCACTATGTCGAGCCTCGGCGCTGCTCTGGCCCGACCTATCCTCGGCGAGTTGAGTGTTTGCGCGCGCAAGCTGCGCCAGGGCCAGCGCGACTTGGGCCGCCGGCTCGGCGTCGTCGGCGGTCGCGAGTACCTGGCCGGCCTTCACGGTGTCGCCCGTGGAGACGGCGATCGAGGTAATGCGACGCCCCGACGGGAGGCTGAGCGAGAAAGATGCGGCGGCCACGATGTTCCCGGTCGCGGACACCGTCGCCAGCACCGCCCCCTTTTGTGCCGGCACCGTCTTCACCGACGGGGTCGCCGAGCTCGACCCGGTCAGGCTGATCGCCGCCGCGGCGGCGATCGCTCCGCCGCCTCCGGCCAGCGCAATTCTCAGCAGCAAGATCATCAAGACCCGCTCCTCACTTCGGGTGTCGTCTCACAGTCGACCACCCGAAGCTGGGAGCGTGGTCTGAGAACGCTGTGGGTTTCCTGGGAATCTCTGCGTGCACCGGCAGCTGGAATCTCGGGGTCGCGCCGGCAACCGCGATGCCCCCAGACCCTCGTGCCAACGACGGCGCAGAGGCCGATCCGCTGTGGAGCGGAGGCATCCGAGCTCCTTCACAGCGTTCTCCCAGAATCGACTGCGACACTTCCGGTGTGGAGAGTTCGCCAAGAGAGCTCGACGCAGCGCGGGTCCTCGTCGTCGATGACGAGCCGGCGATCACCGAGCTCGTCGCCACCACCCTGCGCTACGAGGGCTTCGAAGTCGCGACCGCCGGCAACGCCCTGGACGCGCTGGCGACCGCGGCGCCGTTCGATCCGCAACTCGCGATCCTCGACGTGATGATTCCCGACGTCGACGGCTTCGAGCTGCAGCGGCGGCTCACCGCGCTGCTCGGGCGGCTGCCGACGATCTTTCTCACGGCACGTGACGCGACTGAAGACAAGGTGCGAGGGCTGACGTCGGGGGCGGACGACTATGTCACCAAGCCATTCAGTCTCGAGGAGCTCGTGGCGCGCGTCCGGGCGGTTCTCCGTCGAGCCGACGGCAGCCAATCGACGACCGCGTCGCTGACCTACTCCGACGTGGAGCTGGACGAGGACGCTCACCTCGTGACCCGTGCCGGCACGGTCGTCGAGCTCACTGGGACCGAGTACAAGCTCCTGCGCTACTTCCTGCTCAACCCTGGCCGCGTCCTCTCCAAGCAGCAGATCCTCGGTCACGTCTGGCAATACGACTTCGGCGGCGAGACCGGCAACGTCGAGACGTACGTCAGCTACCTGCGACGCAAGCTTGATCGGCTCGGGCCGCAGTTGATCCACACCGTGAGAGGAGTGGGTTACGTCCTGCGCAGCCCGAACGGTCGATGACGCTCCGGTCCCGCCTGACTCTCGTCACCGTCGCACTGTTCGCCGTAGGTCTCGTCGTGATGGCGGCGGTGACGTTCGTGCTGGTCCGGGCGTTCCTCGTCGACCGGGTCGACGAGCAGCTCGCCAGCAAGGCACTACCCGGCGCCGAGAAGGTGTTCGAAGCGCCAGGCTTCGCGGAGAAGAAGCTGGATCAGCCGACGGACGGGCTTCTGTACAGCGAGCTCGTGATCACCGTGCTCGACGACCGCGGCCGCACGGTTGACCGATGGCCGGCGACCGAGACGCTTCCCGAGCTCCCGGCCGACCTGCCGGGCTCGGCGCAAAGGCCCGATGCTGTCACGCTGAGCGCGTCGATCGGGTCGAACGCCACCCACTACCGGATCACGGCTCGACCCCGAGTTGATGCGCCGGGCACGCTCGTCGTCGCGCTGCCATTGACGGACGTCGATTCGACGCTCCAGCGTCTCGTTCTGATCGAGGCGCTCGTCGGAACGTTCGTGCTGCTTGGACTGGCGGTACTCACGCGGGCCGTCCTGGGCGCGGGGCTGAGACCGCTGGTTCAGATCGCCGGCACTGCGGACGACATCGCGGCCGGCGATCTCTCCCACCGCGTCGACGCAGGCAGCGGAGGCACCGAGGTCGCACGCGTCGGCAGTGCGTTCAATCAGATGCTCGACCGACTCGAGGTCTCGTTCCAGCAGCAGCGGGCGTCGGAAGAGCTGTTGCGGCGGTTCGTCGCCGACGTGTCGCACGAGCTGCGGACTCCGCTCACGTCGATCCGCGGTTACGCGGAGCTCACACGGCGGCTCGGGTCAAGTGAGGACGACGCGCGGCGACAGGCACTCGCGCGCATCGAGGAGGAGGCGGTGCGCATGAGCGCGCTCGTCGAAGACCTGCTCCTGCTCGCACGCCTCGATCAGGGCCGCGGTCACGCGAGCGAGCAGGTCGACCTTGCAGGGCTGACGCGAGACGTGGTCGAGACTGCCCGCGAGCTCGACCCCGATCGTCGGCTCGAGGTGACCACCAACGGCGCGGCGATCGTCGAGGGCGACCCGGACCGACTGCGACAGGTGCTGACGAACCTCGTCGCCAACGTTCGAGCCCACACACCACCTGGGACGCCCGCCTCCGTGCACGTCGCGTGCGTGAACGGCTTCGTCAGGGTCGACGTCCACGACGAGGGCCCCGGGATCGCCGCCTCCGCTCAGCCGCACATATTCGAGCGCTTCTACCGCGCCGACGCCGCCCGCGCGCGCGCCACCGGCGGGAGTGGGCTCGGGCTTTCGATCGTCAAGTCGATCGTCGACTCCCACGGCGGCGACGTCCGGGTCCGTTCCGTGCACGGCGAGGGCACGACCGTGACGGTGAAGTTGTCGGCCGTGACGCATCCCGCGGCCGACCAGAGCAACGCTGCCTTCCCTCGTCGCCAGCAGCGCCCGAGGCGTCAAGCGGCGCCGTGAGGTCTGTCATGCAGGGCCACCGGCGGAGAGACACGGCGCCGGAGCGGTTGTTGCGCTCCGAGCTCCACTGTCGAGGGCTGCGGGGTGGCCGAGAGTAGTCGCATGCGACGACTCCTCGGCGTCATCGCGGTCGCCAACGCCGGAGCGATCCTCGGGAATGTCGTGAGACAACTGGGGGCTGGCGCGTGGCGGTCGGGCTGGTTTCTGCTTCGCCTTCGCCTTCGCCTTCGCCTTCTCGCTCGTCGTCGGTAGCAACCTCGACCGGAAGCTACCCATCCTAGGCGAGTTGCACGAACGTGCGGATCAGATGGCCGCGCACTCGACGGCGCGTCACCCTCGTAGGAGGCGGCCGGGCAACCGAGGAGGAGGACGTCCTACGCTCGTCCGACAGCGAGGTGGCATTTCGGCGCGCTGGTTGTGGTCGGTGGGGTTGAGGTCTAGCCTCTTGCCGTGCTGGTCTGTGGCGGCTGCGGGCATGAGAACGGGGATGCCGCGAGGTTTTGCGAGGCGTGTGGTGCCGCGCTCGGTGCCGGGTCGGTCGAGCAACGCAAGACGGTGACGGTGGTGTTCTGCGACCTCGTGGGGTCGACGGCGATGGGCGAGGCGACCGACCCTGAGCGGCTACGGACGGTTCTGGCGCAGTACTTCGAGCGGATGAAGGGGATCGTCGAGACGCACGGCGGCACGGTGGAGAAGTTCATCGGGGACGCGGTGATGGCGGTGTTCGGAGTGCCCGTGCTGCACGAGGACGACGCCTTGCGTGCGTGCCGTGCGGCGGCGGAGATGCGGGATGCCCTGCCCGAGCTCGGGCTCGAGGGTCGGCTCGGCGTGATGACGGGTGAGGTGGTGACGGGGACGGAGGAGCGGCTGGCGACCGGGGACGCGGTGAACGTGGCGGCGCGGCTGGAGCAGGCGGCGGACCCGGGTGAGGTGCTGCTCGGTGCGCCGACGCTCGTGCTCGTGCGTGAGGCGGTCGAAGCGGAGCCCGCCGAGCCGCTGGCGCTGAAGGGAAAGGCACAGCCGGTTGACGCGTACAGGTTGCTGGGCGTGCTCGACGCGCCCGAGCGCCGCCACGATGCGCCGTTCGTCGGGCGGGAGCACGAGGTGACGCTGCTGCAGGATGCGTGGCAGAGGGTGGAGGCCGAACGTCGCTGCGAGCTGGTGACGGTGGTCGGTGAGGCGGGGGTTGGTAAGTCGCGTCTGGTGGCGGAGGCGCTGGCCTCGGTCGAGGCCACGGTCGTGCGTGGCCGCTGCCTTCCGTACGGGGAGGGCATCACCTACTGGCCGGTGGTGGACGTGCTGAAGCAGCTCGACGTGCTGCCACCAGACCCCGTGGCGTTGTCGGCGATCCAGGTGTTGCTGGGCGATTCGGACGCGGTGACGTCGGCGGATGAGATCGCCTGGGCGTTCCGCAAGGCGCTGGAGCAGGCCGCGGTGGAGGGGCCGCTGATGGTCGTGTTCGACGACATCCAGTGGGGCGAGCAGACGTTTCTCGACCTTGTCGACCACGTCGCGCTGCTCTCTTCGGGGGCGCCGATCCTGCTCGTGTGCATGGCTCGGCCGGAGCTGGCCGAACAACGCCCCACGTGGTCGGTGTCGCTTCGGCTCGAGCCGCTTGGCGACGAGGCCGTAGAGGAGCTGCTCCCGGGGACGCTTCCTGACGATCTGCGCGAGCGGATCTCCCGGGCGGCGGGCGGCAACCCGCTGTTCGTCTCCGAGATGCTGGCGATCGTCGGCGAGGCCGACGGCGACGTGGTCGTCCCGCCGACCTTGCGGGCATTGCTCGCGGCACGGCTCGACCAGCTGGAGCAGGGCGAGCGCGCCGTGCTCGAGCGCGGTTCGATCGAGGGCGAGGTCTTCCATCGCGGCGCCGTGCAGGCGCTCGCGCCGGGCGAGGCCCAGGTGATCCCGGGGCTTGCTGCGCTCGTGCGCAAGCAGCTGATCCGCCCTCACCGGCCGTTGCTCGCCGGAGATGACGGCTTCCGCTTCCATCATCTGTTGCTCCGCGACGCCGCCTACGAGGCACTGCCGAAGGCAGTCCGCGCCGAGCTTCACGAGCGCTACGCCACCTGGCTCGAGCAGCACGCCGTCGGGTTGGTCGAGCTGGACGAGATCCTCGGCTATCACCTCGAATGGGCCAGCCGCTACCGCAGCGAGCTCGGAATGCCGGGCGACGAGCTGGCCCGGAGGGCGAGACGTCACCTGACCTCGGCGGGTCTCCGCGCCCAGGCGAGGACGGACGAGGGCGCCGCCGTGAACCTCCTGGGGCGTGCCACGGCGCTCCTGCCGCCGGGTGAGGTCGACGTCGCCCTCGAGACCGGTCTTGCGGGCGCTCTGTACGACAACGGCAGGGTCGACGACGCGTTCCGGTGCCTCGACGCACTCGTCGAGCGCGCCGCGGCGGGCGGGGACGACGTCGGTGAGCTGTGCGGGAGGCTCTTCGCTGCGATGGGACGCATCCTCGTCGAGCCCGACGGCGCGAATGAAGAGCTTGCCGCCCTCGTCGAGCAGGCTCTGCCCGTGTTCCAGGCCGCCGCCGACGACGTCGCTCTGCACCTCGGCTATTGGGCGCTCGGCATTGTGGCGTCCCACGGCGGCAAGATGGACGACGCCCTCGGTGCATACGAGCGAGCTGCTGCCCATGCCCGGCACGCAGGCCTCTCGAATGAGCTTCTGGGCGAGCGTGCCGTTGCTCACATGAACGGCTCGACACCCGTGTCGAGCCTGCTGTCGTGGCTCGGCGAGTACGGGTCAGGAACGGTCAAGCTCGACTGGATGCGGGCTCAGCTGCTGGCAATGCTCGGTCGCTTCGAGGAGGCGCGCGCGATCCTGGCCGAGAGGCGCGCGCAGCTCAAAGAGAGCGGCGGCTGGATGTGGCTCGCGGGACTCAATGCCCACACGGCAGTAGAGGTCGAGCTTCTCGCAGGCGATCCCCTCGCTGCCGCCGCATTCGGGACCGAAGGCTGCGGGCTGTTCGAGGAGCTCGGAGAGAGGTCCGTGCTGTCGACGGGCGCCGGGAAGCTGGCGCAGGCGCTCTATGGCTGTGACCGACTCGAGGAGGCCGACGCCTGGGCCGCCCGCGCAGCAGAGCTCGGCGCGACGGACGACGTGCTCACGCAGATGCTCTCGCGCCAGGTCAGAGCGAAGGTGCTTGCTCGTCGCGGCCAGCTCACGGAGGCCGAGCAGCTTGCGCGGGGAGCCGTGGCCGTGGGCGACGACACCGACATGCTCAACGTGCAGGCGGACGCCTACGATGACCTCGCCGAGGTGCTCCTGCTCGCCGGCAAGACCGGCGAAGCGGCTGTCGAGCTCGGGCAGGCGCACGAGCGCTACGAACGGAAAGGCAACGTCGTGATGGCGCAGCGCGCTCGGGTGAGGCTCGACGAGATCCGAGACACAGCGTCCCGCTGACCGCGAGCAACTCCCGCCCCGTTTCCAAATCGTTTCCACAACGGGGCAGCCAGCGCCTCTGCCCGTCGCCCGCGATCCCACAATCCAAGCGCTCATGCGGGATCCAGCGAAGCCCTCTGACGGACTCGAACCGTCGACCCCCTCCTTACCATGGAGATTCGAGGGCGAGGTGGCCGTCGTGCGGAGTTGTGCTCCGTAGTGCCGAAGCCGTTGTTGGGATAGCTAAGACCTCGGAGGGCAACGGACTGCAACCCGTCTCAACGGGCTGTGTCCACATTTCGGTCATATGGCCCGGGGGCGGGTGCACGTTGATGGGGTATGCAGCTGGCGATGCCGTGAATCCCTCGCAGCTGCGATCTCGTAGTGTCGTGTCACTTCTACCTTTCGACGACTGGGGGGACTCGTGCGCGACCGCCTGCCACTCATCCTCTCCACGACCGCGCTGCTGGTGGCGGTGCTGGGGATCACACCGCTGGGACAGGCCGCTTACAACGCGGTCGTCCCAAAGAACAGTGTTGGCGCTCAGCAACTCCGCAAAGGTGCCGTGACGAACGTGAAGCTGCGCGGTGACGCCGTCACGAGCGGCAAGGTCAAGACCGATCGCTGAAAGCCATCGACTTCAAGCTCGGCCAGCTCCCTGCTGGGCCGAAGGGCAACAAGGGCGACCAGGGGGAGAAGGGCGACAACGGCAATCCTGGTGCCACAAGCGTGACGGTCCGCAGAGGAACGCCGGTCGACACAACCGCAGCAAACCTCCCGGTCTCCGCGACTGCGAGCTGCGCATCCGGAGAACGTGCCACAGGCGGTGGCGCGTTTGTAACGAATGCCGCCGTATCATCGCTATCGGCCAGCTTTCCGCAGCCATCCACGGCGGGCACTACACCGACTGCGTGGTCGGCCGTCGCCAGGTCGCCGATAACGGGCACGACGCTTACGGTGTGGGTGATCTGCGCCGCTCCGTAGAGCCGCTGCAAATCGCGGGATCAAGGGACAGGCGAGAAGCGTACGCCTCACCCGTCCCCGCCGTGCCCGGGCAAGCCAAGCCCTCTGACGGACTCGAACCGTCGACCCCCTCCTTACCATGCTCGGGAACGCGGAGTCAGCGGTGGTCAACACCCTGCAAACAGGCACTTTCGGGTGCTGCCGGTGGTCAGAAGTGGGCTGCTTTGGTCAGGCTGATCTGACCCAGAATCTGACCCAGTTCGCTAAACACTCGACCGCATTCGGCCTTCCGGATCTTTTGATCCCAAGGTCGCTGGTTCGCGTCCAGCACGGCCCACTAGGTTTCATGCGGGTTCGCGGCCGTCAGGGGTGAAGCGAGCTCGAGGGGCAGCAGATGCGCAACACGTTCGAACTCGCCCGTCGACGCCGCCTTGCGCTCGAGATCGCAACAACCCCTGGGCCTTCGACATCGCGGATCACGTTCGGCGGGTCACCGTGCCCGACGCAGAGCTTGGGCGCCGAGAGGCAGTCACTCTCCCGACTGGTTCGAGTCCAACACCGCTTGACGGACTTCCGTTGAGGCGGACCGCAGGAGCGTTGGGTTCGATCGCGAAGCCGCTCCTGGCATGGAGAGCTACTGGGGTACGAGCCGGACCGAGGCGTTCAGTGACGGTGTCTTCGCGATTGCGATCACGCTGCTCATTCTCGAGGTCAGTGTGCCCGAGGCGGCATTCGACGATCTCTGGCGCGGCATCGCCGATCAATGGCCTTCCTACTTGGCCTATGCGACGAGCTTCATCACCATCGGGGGCATCTGGCTCGCGCATCACGGCATCTTCCGACGCCTGCAGTGCGCGAACCGGCAGCTGATGCTGATCAATCTGCTGCTGCTGATGGCCGTCGCGTTCTTGCCGTTCCCGACCAAGCTCATGGCCGAGGCGATCGAGAGCGCCGACGCCGAACGGGCGGCAGTGATCTTCTACGGCGCATCGCTACTCGTCGTCACGCTCCTCCTCCAAGGCCTGTGGGGATCGGTTACCCGCGACCGCCACCTGTTGAAGCCAGAGGTCGACGCGAAGGAGATCCAGGCGATCACCATGGCGTTGACACCAAGCATCGGGTTCTACGTCGCTGTCATCGTGCTCGCATTGGTGGCGCCCCGGGTCGCCGTGTTTGGCTTCCTCGCCATCGCCGTCCTCGGCATCCTTCGAGCCCGTGGCGACCGCCAACCACCACAGCCGACGGCGCCTGCCCCCTTCCCCCGAAGCCCCTGAGGGCGAGGCTGGAGCGACGATCAGGCTCCTTCCGCCCGTTCACCCGCCGCCTGTCGGCCAGCTCCCGGGCCGATCTCCTCGCGTCCTGCGAGCGCTGCGAGGCCAGGTAGCGGAACCGTGCCAGGCGCGCCCGCCGAACCGGGCGAGACGACCGTGGGGAGGGCTACCGTGTTGCGCAGTCCCTCCCCGGTCACCGACCTACGAGGTAATCGCGTCTGACACCTCGTCGGAAGACTCCGAGATCGCCTTCTGCAGCTCGTCGTAGTCGCCTTTGTCGATCGCCTTGTTGATCCGTTTGTCCGAGTTGACGAGCGCCGCCTCGACCTTGTCCGCATAGAGGTCGTCGACGACCGCGACGACCGCGGACGATCCCGGGGGCAGGTACTCCTCGAGCTCGACGCCCAGCTGCTTCTCCTGGTGCTTCTTGCTGAGCTTGCCAACGACAGCACCGATCCCGGCGCCGACTGCTGTTGCCGCCAGCAGCGGTGGCGCGAACAGCCCGACCACCAGCCCGGCGGTCCCGCCGAGCACGGCGCCACCCGCGACGTGCGCGCCGCTGTCGTGCTCCTGCACGTCCACCTTGCCACTCGCGTCACGGTTCATCACGACGGCGCCGACGACCTGGTACTCGCCGGCGTCCTCCCCCGCTTTCAACGCCTTGAAGTCGTCGGCTGCCGCCCCGGTCACCGAATACGTGCCGGCTACGAGAACGAGATTTGCGTCTTCCATCAGTCGCCTCCTCTTGTTTGGGCCTGTACGTGTTCCACGCCCTCCAGTCTCTACCCGGTGCGACAGGGAAGCGTGACGTCAGACACCTTTCACCCGGGTGAAACTGAGCGCCTTCGCCCAGCTGGGCTTCCTCGGCAACAGCCAGTACTCCCTCTGGGCACTAACGGCCCTCGCGCTCAACATCGTCGTGCTCTACGCGCTGACGGCGCGCTGGAGCGAGAGAAGCCGAGCCGGCGTCGAATGTCGTAGCAGCTGCCTGGAACTCGCAGATCATGCCTCCGCCGGCGGTGGGACAGCTTCCTGAGCCGCGCTGCCCGGAGCGTGCTTGCGCTGCGAGGCCACGTATCGGATCGTGGCAACGAGGAGGTACGAGGTGACGACGGCGACCGCCACCGGCCCCGTTGTGCGGGGATCGAGGGAGATGGCTATCGCTGCGATGAAGATCATGCTGATCGGCGCACGCAGGTAGGAGCCGGGGACGGCCGCCAACATGCATGAGACGGCCAGCGCGTACGGGATGCTCGGAAAGACGAGATGCGTGATAACGCCTGCCGTGCCGCCGATGAAGATGAGGGGAAAGACGTTGCCGCCCATGAAGCCGACGGCGAGGCTCAGTGCCATTGCCACCATCTTCGCGACGAGTACCGCGAGGAGCAGGCCGATGCCGAGCGCCGAGGCGTCCTCGACGACGGTTCCGAGCTGGGATTGGCCGGCGCCGAGCGTGAGTGGAAGCGCGAACGCGAGGCCGCCGACCGCGCCGCCGCCGACCGCGCCGAGGACGTACCGATTGGTCACGAGCTGGGTCACTCGGCGGACGACGAGGATGATTGCGACGAAGACGAGCATCACGATCGCAGCGAGGGCTCCGAGCGCCACGGCGACCGCCATGTCCCAGGCCTTGAACTCGTACGGAGGCAGTTCGTAGATACCGAGAAACGTGCGCCCGAACGCCACGTAGAAGATGACGAAGCCGATCACGGCCGCGATCAGCTGCGGGATGATCGACGCGACGTACCGCTTCTTGGGAGTCGGCCCCAGCTCGGACACCATGAACGCACCCAGCACGGGCGAGGTGAAGGCGGCGCCCAGGCCGCCGGCGATACCGGTCAGCGTGTAGTCGTGGTCGGCGCTCCCGCCCCCCCAACGCCGGCTCGCGATCCACGAGCCGAGCCCGCCGCCCATCAGAACGAGAGCGAAGGAGGGACCGAGGCTGGCCCCGACGACGGCCGACACCGCTGAGATCGCAACCCACTTCGGCACGGTCTTGTGGTCGACCGCGCCCGCTTCGATCAGCTCGATCCCTCCGGGAGTCTTCTCCGGCACATCCCACGCCTTCCGCAGGCCCGCGACGACGAGGCCGCCGAACGCCACGAGCGGGATCCACCACCATTCACCAGACCACAGGGTGCTGCCGCCGCGGTCGAAGAAAACGTCGATGACCGCACCGGTGAGACCGAGATACGCGAGGCTCGAGACGCCTCCGGTCACCCCGAGCACCACAGCCACCCCGAGAAGGCGCCGGTACCACGGCTCGTCGAACGGCAACACGGCCCTCACACACCCCCGACCGCGTCGAACCGGTCGTGCCCCCCGGAATGGGCGGAGCGGCCCACAGGCGGTACGAGGCCGCCGCGCCTGCTCCTCCGGCTACCCGAGTCGCCGCTGCTCACGCCAGCGACCCCGATTCGAGCGTCAGCGCCGGACGACCCTGCTTCGACCGCCGGGACGGATCGGGCCGGATTGCCGCCGGTCACGGCGCCGCCTGCAGGGTCGTGTGCACCTCGACGGCAGCGGCGATGCTGTCGTGGATGTGATCGCGGCCGATCAACTCGACGACGCCGTCGCGCTCCAGCACCGCCATCACCTGAGGCTTGACACGGGCCAGATAGAGGTCGATGTTCAAGTCCGCGCCGGCCTTCGCGATCGCCTTCAGCGTGTCGGCACCCTCGGTGTCGATGAAGTTGACACCCTCCATGCTGAGGATCACGCCGTCCAACCCCGCGGTCGAGCGCACCCGGATATCACGCAGTCGATCGGCCAACGCGTCGGCGTTGACGAAGAACAGGCCGCCGTCGAAACGGAGGATCCTCAAACCGGGATACGTCTCGCAGTCCGGGTGCTGCTCGAGGTCGAAGAACGCCTCCGTCCCCGGCTTCCTCCCGAGCTCCGGGATATAGGGCAGCGCCGAAACGGCGACGAGCCAGATCAGCGAGATCCCGACACCGATGAACACTCCCTGCAGGATCCCGAACGTCATCACGCCGAGCAGCGCCGCGAGCGCCGCCAGGAACTCGAATCGCTTGACGACGAACAACCGCCTCATCTCGCCGACGTCCATCATCCCCATCACGACCGCCTCGATGATGATCGCACCGAGGACCGCGTCGGGCAGATCGGAGAACATCGGAGCCAGGAACAGCAGGGTCAGGATGATGAGAGCCGCCTGCGCCAGGTTCGACACCTGCGACCTCGCGCCCGCATCGTCGTTCACCGGGCTCTTGGAGAGGCTGCCGTTGTCGAAGATGCCCTGAAAGAGGCCGGATGAGACGTTCGACATCCCCTGGGCGAGCAGCTCCTGATTGATGTCGATCCGGTAGTTGTGCTTGGTCGCGTAGCGCCGCACCGCGGCTGTTGTGACCGAGAACCCGACGAGCACCAGGCCGACCGCGGCCGCGAAGACGGTCGCCAGGTTGTCCCGGATCAACTGGATGTCAGGCCACACCGGGCTGGGGAGCCCGCTCGGCACCTTGCCGATCAGCGCGACGCCGTCGTCACCGAGACCGAAGACTCGTGTGGCTGCGATGCCGAACACGACAGCGACCAGGGCGCCGGGAACCCGTGGCACGAAGAGCTTCAGGGAGAAGACGAGGATGAGCGCCAGCACTCCGACCACCAACGTCGTGCGGTTGGTCTCGGAGAGGCCGGTCACCCAGTTCCACAGCTTCTGCCACGTGTTCGCACCCGACTTCTCCGTCCCCGTGATCTTGAACAGCTCACCGGCCGCGACGTTGATGGCGACGCCGAAGATGAAGCCCGTCAGCACGGCGGCCGACAGGAACTCCGAGATCCACCCCATCTTGAACACCCACATGCCGACGAAGAGCAGCCCGGCGATCAACACGATCGCCGCGCCCATCGAAACCGCCTCGGCAGACCCGGCCGGCGCATATGCGAGCACGGCAGCACCCAGAACCGCCGCCGTGGACGAGCTCGGCCCCTGGGTGACCTGCCGCGAGGTCGTGAACACCGCAAACGCGATCAGGCCAACGGCTGCCGCGTAGAGGCCGTACTGCACGGGGACGCCACTGATCGTCGCGTACCCCAACGAGGTCGGCACCATCAGCGCCCAGACCGACAGGCCAGCGACGAGATCGTTCTTCAACCACGACCTGTCGTAGCGGGGCAGCCAGACGAAGATCGGCAAGAGCCGCCTGACCCCGTCTGAGGGGGCGCCTGCGGGAGCGTCGCTCACCGTGTCCTGCTCCGCGTGCCGAAGACGTTCGCTACGACGCGCTCCCCAATGCGGTCACGTTCACGGCGCGCCGAGCCGCAAGGGGAAGGGCCTCCGTCTGCTCGCTCCCACGGCGTCACCGAACCCGGAGCCTCCGGGCATGGGCGGCAACGAGCGGGAACCCCACGCTGCTCGGTTGGGCTCATACGAATAGACAAAACGGCTGTTCACCGTCGATCAGTCATGTTCGTTGCCGGCGTGGAGCGTCCCTGTTTCCCGCGTGGGCAGCTCCATCTTTCCGGGGTCGAGGTCGTAGGTCCAGGGCAGGCCGGATGCCTTCCAGCCGTTCTTTAGCCGCATCCCATTGAAGACGCTGTCGGGGTCGTCGACCTTGCTGCCCTCCATCCCGTCGAGGATGTTGTACGCGTTCGTGAACCCGGCCGCCGCGAGCATGTTGATCGCCAGCGCGGCGCGGCCACCGGAGCGGCACGCGACGAGGATCGTGTCGTCAGGAGCGAAGCGCCCCTTCGCGAGGCCGACGAAGTCGGGGCTGAGCTCCCACGGGAACCCCTTCTTCTCGTCGTCCCAGACGTAGGCGAGGAAGGCGAACGGGATGTTCGTCGCCATCGGCGGATGGCCGGTGAAGACGTACTCCTCGGGCGTGCGGACGTCGAGGATCTTCACGCCCTCGGGGTCGGCCTGCCACATGTCGTACGCCTCCTTCGCGGTGACGTACAGCCCCAGCTTCGTCTGTCGCTCCTTCGGCGACCGGCCGGTCGTCGTGTGTGACGGTGGTCATCGCGTCCTCCTCGCTATCCGAGCCGGATGCCTTCGACTTCGAGCCCGCCGCCCTCGGGCAGCTTGCTCCAGCTCCTTCGCTCCCACTCCTCCTTGAGCACCTCGACTGCCGCCTGCTCCAGGAACTCCGGGCGCGCCCACTCGTCCACGTCGAAGTCGTTCTTGATGTAGTCGTGGCTGACCATGAAGTCCTTGCCGATCCTGACGCACTCCATGTTCCGGGCGCTCAGGCTCGGCACCATGTCAACGTCCTTGATCCCCTGATAGGTGTCCTCAGCGTCCAGGTAGAACGTCTGCCGGTTGAGGATCGCGCCCGCAGCGCGCTTGTTGTCGTTTGCCCAGCGCCCGACCTTGATCATGGCCTTCATGTAGGCGATCACCAGCTCGGGGTGCTCGTCGGCCATCACGTCGGTACAGGTGATGACGGCCGGAGTGTTCGCTACCTGGATCGTCCAGTCCGCGTACCGGGAGAGATCCTCGATCATCGTGATCTGGCCTGTCGCCTCCTGGAGATGCTGGAACACCTTGCTCTGCGTGTAGATGGCGTCCACCTTGCCGTCCAGCAGAGCGGTCTCCAGTGGGCGGAACGCCAGGTCGTGCTTGTGGTCGCGGCGCATCCACAACTCCGACGGGTTGTTCATCGTCACCTGCAGCATCTCGGGCTTGTCGTACCAGTCGTCCGGGTACGGGAACTCGACCAGCTCGATGTCGTCCATGCTCATGTCGTTCAGCATCAGCATGTTCTCGATGCCCATGTGCTCCTGGATCCGCCACCAGTCGTTCTTGATCGTGTTCAGGCTCTTGGAGATGCCGATCTTCTTGCCCTTCAGATGCTGCATCCGGTGGATCCCGTCGCGTGCGCGCACGGCCATGCAGCCGCCCTCGTGCACCCACGTCGCCCCCAGCAGCACCGTGCGCCGGAGGTCCGCGTGCACGTGGATCGGCGGGTACAGGCCGCCGAAGCGGATCAGGTTGTCGAGGTTGTGGATGTAGTGCGGGTACCAGTTGTTCTCGGGTGCGTGGCGAAAGTAGGCGTACTCGACACCGATCTTCTTGAACTCCTCACGACACCAGCCCAGCTCCTGGTCGACGTTGTTCGCCGACACCATCGGACAGTTCGTGAACCACACCTCGTTCCAGCTCAACGGCACCGTGGTGGAAACCCGCTCCGCCTCTTTCGTGTCGATGCTGCTTGCCATGGTCATCCTCCTTGCCACGCCGCCGATTTGAGTCCAAAGCAACGTGAGTGTCGACGTGTGCCTCCAGCACGGAGACTACGACCGTGCCGGCGCCCAACCCTGCCAAGCCAAGCCGGTTCACCCTGGTGAACAGAAACGCCACCGCAGGGCGAAGGCGCGCGCGGTCGGGCGCTTCCGTGCTTCGCGAACGTCGTTCACCGTGCAGCGGACTGTTCGACCGGGCCTACGGCGGACACGCTGAGCAAGGTGAGCCCGAGGCTGGAGATGCGTTGAAGGAGCCCCTGGAGCTCGGCCTGGTCGCGAAGGAGTCCCGACAGAACGGTGTCGCCGTCAACGCGAGTGACAGTCATGCCCTCGAAGACGTGCTCCATGCGGTCGCTGAGCTCTCCTTGGACGACCAACCGATACGTCCGACGCGTCACACCTCCGAGGATGAACGTGTCGGCCCGCGGATCAGGCGGAACGGGAGTGATTCACCCGGGTGATTCGGTGTGCTTGAGCAGGCCGAGGGCGGTCGCGCGCGCGATCGCGTCGGGTCGGGAATGGACGCCGAGCTTGCGGTAAAGGGCTCGTTTGTGCGATCGGATCGTGTTGTGCGAGAGGAAGAGCTGCTCGCCGATCTCGCGCGCCGAGAGATCGGAGTCAAGGAGCCGGAGCACCGCGAGCTCGGCTTCGCTCGGCGGCTCGAGCACGTCGCCGTCGCGCGCGGAGGCCAGTGCCGACTGGAGCTCGTCGGCCACTTCGTCGGCGAGCGCAGGAACCCAGCCGCTGTCTCCTAGCTCGGCGAGGATCTGTCGAGCAGAGCGCAGAGTTACTTCAGCTTCGTCGAGGCGGCCGCGGTGGACACGCACTCTCGCGAGGACGAGGAGAAGCCAGGCTTCGTGCAGGGTGGGCACCTCGTCCCGGAAGAAGCGCTCGGCACCGGCCAGCTCGTGTTCGGCCTCCACGTCGTGCCCCTCGGCTGCGAGCACCATGCCAATTGCGGCAGCGGCGTTCGCGCCGAGCCAGCTGCGGCCGCCGCCGATCCGGCCGACGGCCTCCCTTGCTGCTTCAGCATGACGACGCGCGACCGCAAGCCGTCCCTGCTCGACGGCAATCAGTGCGAGCGTGGTGCGCGCGTGTGTCAGGCTCGGCGCGAAGGGATACTCGAGGGCCCGCAACGCCACAGCCGATGCCTGCCCCGACTCACCCGCGAAGAAGAGGGCCCGAGCAGAGGCCGTCAGCGCGGCCGAGATGACCTCCTCCGGCCCTGTCTCCGCAAGCTCGATCGCACGGCGGCCGTCCAGCACAGCCTGGGCGACGCCCTGGTCGATCATGAGCGCGCGCGCGAGCACGGCCACGGTCTCGACATACGGGTCGAGGAGCGCGGGCGTGGCGCCGCGTCCTCGGTCGGCGAGCCGTAGGAACCGGCGTTGCTCCACGGTGCTGCCTGAGTCGATCAGGACGGCGACGGCAGCCGCGATCGCGAGCGCTGGCTGCCCGCTGACGATGTCGTCCGGCAGCCTACGAACCCAGCGGAGGAGCGTCCGGCCGTCGCCGCTCCGTATCAATGGCAGGTGGATCTCGACAAGCAGCTCTGCAACGAGCTCGTCCTCTCCTGCTGCGTCCGCATGTGCGACCGCCTCGATCAATAGCCGTCGCGACCGCAGCCACTGGGCGGCACGGCGCTGGATCCGTTGCGCGGCGGCGGAATCCTGTAACGCGAGTTGGGCCCGAGCGTACTCGGCCATCAGCGCGTGCATGCGGAACCAGCTCCCACGCTCCAGCCGCGAGACCAAGAAGTTGACATGCTCGAGCTCTTCGAGAATGGCAGCCGAGTCGGTGCGATCCAGCACGGAGTCACAGAGATCCGCAGTGAACTCTCCCAGGGCGGCGGCGCCCAGGAGAAACGAGCGGCGATCGTCGTCGAGTGACGCGAGCACCTCGTCGCTCAGATACTCGGCCACGAAGCGGTGGTCTCCGCCGAACGATCGTACGGCCGAACCCGGGTCATCGACAGCCTGGAGCCAGATGCTGGCCAGTACGAGTGCCGCTGGCCATCCCTCCGTGCGCTCGACGAGCAGTCGGATCTCCTCCCGGCCGAGCTCAACGCGACCACGCACGACGAGCAACTCATGCGCCTCCGCGGCAGAAAACGCGAGCTCGTCCGCGCGCAATTCGGCTAGCGCTCGAGCGGCACGCAGCCTCCCGAGGCTTAGGGCTGGGTCTGCCCGGGTGAGGAGGAACACACGCGCATTGGGCGGCACATGCGCCAGGGCGTGGTCGATCGAAGCGAGGCATTCGTCATTGGTGACCTCATGCAGATCGTCCAGCGCCAAGAGGAGCGGGCTCCCGAACGCGGCGACACCGTTCATCAGCTCGTCCACGACGTCCTCTATCGGGGTGTCCGGCACCCTGAGCCGTTGCAGCGCGCCTCGCCCGAGCCCTGGCCGAACCAGGTCGACCGCGGTCGCCACGTACCTCCAGAGCGAAACAGGATCGTTGTCGCCGCCGTCGAGCGTGACCCAGGCAAGCGCTGAGCCCACGTTTTCGCACCAGGCACGAACCGCTGTCGTCTTGCCGTAGCCAGCGGGTGCCGCAACGAGCGTCAGTGCCGCGCTGGTGTCAAGCGTCTGTCGGATGCGTGGTCGATCGACGACCTCGCTACGAACGCTCGGGACGGCTAGCTTCGCCTCGACGAGCTGGAGAGGCGTGTCCGCACCATCCGGAGTGCTTCTTCCATCTGCTCTTTGCCGCGAGCGGTCGTCCATCACCAGACCGTATCCTTGCACCACATTCGTGGCCTTCGCACCACGTTCATTCGCGATCTTTGCACCACATTCGCGCCGAACCGTGGCCCCCCACTGGTTCGCAATCACCCGGGTGAAGCTGTCGCACGGGCTGGATGCCGTGGTTGTGGCTGCGTAACCCTTACCGAAGATGGAAGGCGAGGCGAGACGGTCACGACGGCGCAGTGGGCGGCGTCCTAACTGGAAGGTGGTGCGATGAGCACGAAGAGTTCGATGGCAGGCTGGGTCGCGTTTGCAGGGATGGTGATGCTGATCATCGGTGGCATCAACTTCTTCCAGGGCCTGATCGCTCTGTTCGAGGACGAATACTTCGTTGTCACCTCCGCGGGCTTGCTGATCTTCGATTTGACGGCGTGGGGCTGGATCATGCTGATCTGGGGCGTCATCCTCGTCCTCGCGGGCCTTGGCCTGCTGGCCGGTCAGGGCTGGGCGCGCTGGTTCACGATCGTGGTCGTGGCACTGAACTTCTTCGTGCAGCTCGGGTTCCTCGGCAACAGCCAGTACCCGTTGTGGGCGCTGACCGCGCTCGCGCTCAACGTCGTCGTGCTCTTCGCATTGACGGCGCGCTGGAGCGAAAGCGAAGCCGAGATGGCGGGCATCCGCTGAGTACGGTGGTCGTGGTGCCGGCTGCCGGCGATGGCCGGCGCCGCGACCCACACCGAGGCCAGCAAGGACCTCGAAGGCCTTGAGCAAGAGAGATTGGACCACTAGCACTCGCAGAAGGGGATGCTGATGACCTCGATCGGGAATGAGCAAGCCATCGGGAATGAGCAAGCCGTTGCGTCGCCGGCACAGCCGCGCGGCAAAGTCGAGCATTTCAGCGTGGCAGAGCGGGCGGCGCGGGGGAAGGCGGCGCGGGCAGAGGTTCCCCGGTCGTCGCATGCAGTCTGGGAGCGGTCGCCGCATCGGGTGAGTCCGGTCGAGTTGTTGGAGGAGCAGGCGGGGGCGAGGGTGCCGGAGTTGGTGCCGATTCGTTATGGCCGCATGCTGGCGTCACCGTTCACGTTCTACCGTGGTGCGGCGTACCTGATGGCAGCGGACCTTGCGAGCACGCCGAGAACCGGGCTGCACGCACAACTGTGCGGCGATGCGCACTTGTCGAACTTCGGCGGGTTCGCGGCGCCGGACAGGCGGCTTGTGTTCAGCATCAACGACTTCGACGAAACGCTGCCAGGACCATTCGAGTGGGACGTGAAGCGGCTGGTGGCGAGCTTCGCCGTCGCGGGCCGCGACCGCGGCTTCGACGCGAAGACGCGTAAGACGATCAACGAGACGGTGGGGCGGGCCTACCGGGAATCGATCAGGCGCTTCGCAGCAATGGGCAACCTGGCGCTCTGGTATGCCCGAATCGATGTTGACGAGCTGGAGCGGGAGTGGCGCAAGCAGGCGACCGGCAAGCAGATCAAGCGGTACGACGCGAATATCGCGAAGACGCGTTCGAAGGACAGCCTGAAGGCGTTCTCAAAGCTTACCGAGGTCGTCGACGGCGAGCCGCGCATCGCCGCCGACCCGCCGGTAGTGGTCCCGATCGAGGACGTCGCCGGACCAGACCACGCCCACCAGCTCGAGGACTTCCTCAAGGGTGTGATCCGCTCGTACCGACGCACACTGGCGGGCGACCGGCGCAAACTGCTCGAGCGCTACCGCTACATGCACGCCGCGCGCAAGGTAGTCGGCGTCGGCAGCGTCGGCACACGTGCCTGGATCATGCTGTTGCTCGGCCGAGACGGCGACGACCCGCTCTTCCTGCAGTTCAAGGAGGCCGAGGCGTCTGTGCTGGAGCCGTTTCTGGGCAAGAGCGAGTTCGCAAACCACGGCCAACGGGTCGTCGAGGGGCAGCGGCTGACCCAAGCCGCAAGCGACATCATGCTCGGCTGGATCCGCACCGAGAACCCCCTCGACCAAGTCGAGCGCGACTTCTATGTACGCCAACTGTGGGACGCGAAAGGATCCGCGTTGGTCGAGCTGATGGAGCCCAACCTGATGACGCTCTATGCGAGGGCGTGCGGCACCGAACTGGCGCGCGCCCACGCCCGCTCCGGCGACAGCATCGCGATCGGCAGCTACCTCGGCTCGGGCGACACCTTCGACCGCTCGCTCGCCCGCTTCGCCGAAGCCTACGCCGACCAGAACGAAAGCGACTACAAAACGCTCACCGACGCCGTCCAAGGCGGCACAATCCACGCGGAAGCCGGCGTCTGATCCCTGCTCACAGGTCGCTGCTGGTGGCGGCGTAGCCCAGCGAGTCGGCACCAGCGACGTCTAGACCGACAATCATGACTCGCGTTCCACTGCTGCAAGCGCGTGGGCATGGCCCGATGGCACGGAGGCGGCCACGATCGGTCGCCGAGCTTCGATCTGCTTTCGGAACAACTTCCAGGTCTTGCCTTTCGTGCGCGATTGAGGTTCTTCATACGAAACCCCGGACCCGGCGGGCGTTTGAGCGCAGCCAGGACACGTGCAGAGGTTGAAGGTCTCACGCCGGTAATCGAGATGCCCGACGAGGTACCACTCGAAGCAGCTGCCGAACCAGAACCTGCGCGTGACCACCCTGAATCCGCGCTGCCAACCGACCCGCTCGAACGAATCGACGCACTCTTGGAGCAAGCCGTTGACCTCGACTCACAGCTATGGGAGCGGCAGCGGGCTATCAGGCGCTCGGGTATACTGATCCCGACGCTCGGCAACGAGTTACTCGGACGGGTGAGCGAGTGGAATCGACACGTGCTGGCGCTCGCGGACGAGTACCTGCCACTTCGCGACTCGGCAAGCGTGGACGCTCTCGCGGGATGGTCCTCGATAATGGCGAGCGCGAGTCGCATCGACACGCTGCTGAACAACAACAAGAACGTGTTGGCCCGCGTCCGCCGACTGATTGAGGAAGGCAGGGTGATCGAGAAAGAGGGCGGCTCGTTGCCGTGAGGTTGAGATGTACGCGGCCAGGTTGGAGGCACTGGCGAAGCGGGCGATGCGACTCAAGCTCGGTTTGTGGCGTGCCTGTCCCCGAACGGTGTTACGACCCGTATCGCGGGGTTGAGACCCGGCGATGATGAGGAAGCCTCAGGCGATGAGGTGCCGTGGTGCGCTGTTGCGCTCCGTAGCACCGAAGCAGTTGCTGGGATAGCTAAGACCTCCAAGGGCAACGGACTGCAACCCGTTGGCTGAGCCTAGTGACGCATCGCCATCTCTACCTCCACCTACACCGCCGAAGAGATTCTGCTCGCTGAGGGGCATCAATGCATACGGGCGACCTCCTTGAGTTGAGACTACGGAACCATTCATGTCGTTGGTCGTTCCTCTCGGAGGGAGTCACGGTCTCCCTGGCCCCTCGTTGGCATCAGTCGCGCCCATCCGTCGTGCACTCCTTGCACGAATCCGAGTGAGAAGTCGTCACGACCGTGTACTTCACGACCCAGCGCACGAAGAACCTCAACGAGATGCCCGTCCATAGGTCGGCCCTACGACCTCAGACACGCCTACGCCAGCCTTCGGTTTGCGGAGAGAGCAAACCCCGTCGAGATAGCCAAGGAGATGGGTCACAGCCTCGAAGTGCTCCTCAGCACCTACGCGCACGTCATGACAGACCTAGAGGGAGCGGGGCCGGTCTCGGCTGAGGATCTGATCCTCGAAGCCCGCCGTGGTCACATTTTGACCACATCGCACGAGAAGGTGGCTGCGACTCAGGCGAGCGAGCAATGAAAAACCGCCCGTTTCCAGGCGGTTTGCCGAAGCCCTCTGACGGACTCGAACCGTCGACCCCCTCCTTACCATGGAGGTGCTCTACCAACTGAGCTAAGAGGGCGTTGCGAGGAGTGTAGCCCCGAACCCCGGCGCGGCGATCAGGGGTCGGCGGGTGCGACGGGTACGACGTCGAACCCCGCCTCGGTGAAGTGGGGATCGACGGCAAGCGCCCTCCAGATCGACCGGCGGCGCATGATCTCGAACGAGACGTAGTCGACGAGCGAGACGTCGCGGCGTTCAGCGGCGAGGAGTGCCGCGACCGCCGAGCGGTGAACGTCCTCGTCGACCCACGCGACGTCGAGCGCCGGCAGCAGCCGCTCGTGCAGGTCACGCGCCGCCGGCATGCCGAGCCGGCTCTGCACGATCGCCGCGGTCTCGACGACGACGTAGCTCGACGTCACGAGCCACTCCCGGTCGAGCAGTTCCCTGAAGGCCGGTGCGACCACCGGGTGCATCGCGTCGCTGCGGTCGATCGCCGCGTAGAGGGCGGATGTGTCGACGAACGTGGTCACCCGGGGAGGGACTCCGCCAGGTGCCGATCGTGCTCGGCCGCGACGTCGCGGAGCCCGCTCTCGTGTGCACCGATCACGGCGGCGGCGGCGACGCGACGCGGCGCGGTCGCCTGTCTCAGCGACTCCTCGACGAGCGTCCGGATCACGGCCGCGATCGAGAGCCCGCGAGCGGCCGCCTCCCGACGCACCGCGGCGTCCTGCTCCTCGGTGAGCTGGATCTGCCTCCGCACCATGCCATCATGATGCTGTTCGTACCATCATGATGTCAACTCGGAGACGCGGCGCGCGGGCGGGTCGGGCTCTCAGAGGAGGATCGCGGCGGCGAGATCGGGCCGGCAGCCGGACTCGACGAGCTCGACCGCGTCGTGCAGGTCGATCTGCGTGTCGCCGGCGATGCGGTAGGCGTCCTGCTCCTCGTACCCCGCAGTGAGGAGGCACCAGACGCGCCACTCCAGCACGCGCCCGTCCTCGGTGTCGAGCGTCAGGTCGGGCCCGGCTTCGATCATGCTGCCCTCCTGTCCGACCGGTGGAGCCGTGCGCGATTCTCGTCCTCCACGTTGCGGGCGGTCGCGTACTGCATCGCCTCGTCGCGACCGAGGCCGAGGGTTCGACGCGCGAAGCGGTACCAGTCGATCCAGGTGTGGAGCCTCGTGGATCCCATGCCGTCCATTCATACGTGGTAGGTGTGAACAGTTCGTATCGACCGGTTGCGCCCGCGTTCCGTCCCCGTTATGGGTGGCTTAAGAGGTTCCTCCGCTCGGCCCGCGGCTACAATGCCGCGTCTCGCAGGGGTTCCCGAGTGGCCAAAGGGGGCGGGCTGTAAACCCGCTGGCTCAGCCTTCAGAGGTTCGAATCCTCTCCCCTGCATCACCGGCAGCAGGCCGGCATGACAGTCTCTCCGCCGTGCGGCCACCCGTCCTCGCCCTCCTTGCGCTCGCCCTCGTCGCTCTGTCCGGTGCCGAAGCGACACCGGGGACGGCGCTGCATCCCGTCGTCGTCGCCGCCGGTACGCAGGCGACCACGGCGACTCTCGCCGGGTCGCTTCGCGCCGAGTTGCCGTGGCTCCTACCAGGCGACACCGATCCGGCCGTCGCACCCGACGGCCGCCGCATCGCCTTTACGAGCTCCCGTCACGGGAACCCCGAGATTTACGTGGCGGATTCCGCTACGGGAACCGTACGCCGACTCACCGTCAACCCGCGCGCCGCCGACCGCCGACCCGCCTGGTCGCCGAACGGCAGGCTGATCGCCTGGCAGAGCGACAGTGCAGCAACCTTCGACCTCTTCGTGATGGACGCCGAGGGTCGCCGCAAGCGGTCTCTCGTCCGTGGTGTGGGCGACGACGTCGACGCCGCCTGGTCACCCGACGGCAGACGGGTGGCATTCTCGTCGAACCGCGGCGGGCATCGGGATCTCTGGGCAGTCTCCGGCGCGGGAGGCGAGCCGGAGCTGCTCGCAACCATACCGGGCGCCGCGCGCTCGCCGACCTGGTCGCCGGACGGTAGGCGGATCGTGTTCTCCAGGGAGTCGGGCGGCGACGCGGACCTGTGGAGACTCGACATGGACAGCGGGGACGCCAGGCCGTTGACGGCGGGCCCCGGCTTCGACGGCGCGCCGGACTGGGCCCCCGACGGTCGTCGTCTCGCGTTCACGCGTGCCGCTGGTGGCGCGGTCTCGGTCTGGACGGTGAGGGCCGATGGTCAAGGCGCCACGCGGCTCGCCGAGTCGAGAGGCGACCGCGGGCCCGACTGGGCCCTCGCCGCTCCCACCCTCGCCCCCGCCCCCGGGGAGGTCCTCCCCGATCTCGACCAGCGCACCCCGGTCGGGCTCACCGTGATTCTGGCGCAGGGCCGCTACCGGCTCGGCTTCGACTCGTCGACCGAGAACATCGGTCGCGGCCCGCTCGTGATCCACGGCGTTCGCGCGTCGGGGCAGCGGGCAATGCAGGCTCATCAGCTGATCGAGCGGAGAGGTGGCGGCGGGGTGCGGGCCGTGCGCAACGTCGGGTTCCTGCACTACGAGCTCCACGAGCCACACTTCCACTGGCACCTCCAGGACTTCGTCCGCTATGAGCTCAGCGCCCTCTCGAGCGGCGACGTCGTGGCACGCGACCGCAAGACCGGCTTCTGCCTGATCGATCGCTACGGCCGCTCGTCCCGCAACATTCCCGGCACGGGGCCACCACGCTTCGTCGGCGACTGCGGGTCCGGGCAGCCGGATGCACGAACCGTCCTCGAGGGCTCCTCGGTCGGTTACATCGACCGCTACCCGGCGCTCTTCCACGGGCAGGATCTCGATCTGACCGGGCTTCCCGCCGGTCGCTACGTCCTGGCACATCGGGCCAACCCGGACCGGCGCATGCGCGAGCTTCGCTACACGAACAACGCCGCGTCGGCGCTTCTGCGGCTCGCCTGGCCGAACGGCCCGGCCGCGGCGCCGGTCGTGCACGTCCTGCGTCGCTGCGAGAGCAGCGGCGAGTGCTCCCCGTAGGGGTGTCGGGCTTCGGCCCGGCGCCAGGCGCCTTTCGCTTCGCAACAGCGGTGTCGGACTGAAGTCCGACACCAGGACACCGGAGCACGGCTCTACACTCACGGCGTGCAGCGGTTCGACGTCGTCGTCGCGGGCGCCGGCCCGGCCGGATCGGCAACGGCGATCCGGCTCGCGAGCGAGGGCGCCAGCGTGCTGCTCGCGGACAAGGAGCGCTTCCCGCGGGACAAGCCGTGCGGGGGCGGTCTCACCGGTCGGGCGATCAAGCAGGCGCCGTGCGACCTGTCCTCGGTCGTCGAGCACGTCGTCGATCGCTTCGAGCTCCGCCTCCGGTACGGCCGCCGGTTCATCCGCTCGCACGACCAGCCGCTGATCAGCATGACGCAACGAAGCCGGCTCGACGCCCATCTCGTCGCGCAGGCGGCGGCGGCAGGCGCCATCGTCCGCGACGGCAGCCGGGTCGACGGGATCGAAGCGGACGGGCTCGGTGTCACGCTCCGCGTCGCCGGCGAGCGTGTACGGGCCGACGTGCTCGTGGGCGCGGACGGCGCCAACGGGATCTCGGCGCGAGCTGCCGGGATCGGCGACGGGATCGTCCGCGGCGTCGCACTCGAGGGCAACGTGCCATGGAGCCACCTCGACGCGGCCCGCTACGCGAGCACGGCTGTGATCGAGTTCGGCGTCGTCCCCGGTGGGTACGGCTGGGTGTTCCCGAAGGGCGATCATGCGAACCTCGGCGTCGGGGGCTGGGCGACGGCCGGGCCGCAGCTTCGTGACCACCTCAACGTGCTGGCGCGGAAGCACGGCGTCGAGCCGGCGGCGGTACGCGAGGTCAAGGGGCATCGTCTGCCGATGCGAAGGCTGGGAACAGCGGCGGCCACCGGCAGGATCCTGCTCGTCGGGGATGCGGCAGGTCTCGTCGACCCTCTCTCGGGCGACGGCATCTACGAGGCGTTCACGTCGGCGCGGCTGGCGGCACATGCGATCCTCACCGACAGCCTCGACGGGTACCAGGCCTCTCTCGCGGCAGCTCTCGATCGTCATGCCGCCGCATCATGGGCGGCCAAGCGGGCGCTCGACCGCAGCCCGGCGGCAGCGTTCTGGGCCGCGCGCTCGCCCGGCGTGTTCGGGGTCGTCGCGGGCCTGCTCTGCGGAGACGTCGCCCACCCGGACGAGGCGAGCGGCCTTGCGCGCCCGCCGTTGCGGCTTCTCGCACGCATCGCGTCCTGAGCGTCAGCGACAGCGAGTCTGCGTGTAGTCGCCGCTCGGGAAGGTCCTTGTACCAGCGGCGGCCCTCATAGGTGTAGCGGAGGCAGTAGCTCGTCGCGCGCCGATAGGGAAACGCCATCTCCGAGCCTGGGAGCTCACGATCGATGAGGCGGAGGCGCGACACGTTCATGCCGACGAAGGTCTCGTTGTCGACGAAACAGACGTGAGCCGCCCTTGACGGCCACGGTGTCGACAGCCCGCGCGCGAGTTCCCACATGGGCCGGCACCGCGATCACGATCAGCAGCTCGATCAGCGTGAAGCCCTGAGCCGAGTCGACGGCTGCGTGTCTGCGTGAGGCTCGCATCCGGGTGGACCTCGCCGGCGTAGATCGGGCTCGGTATTCACGATGCGTCACGGGGCTCCCTCGAACGGGGGAGGGCGTGCGCGGCGCTCAAGCCCGCAGTGTCCTCTGCCGATGAACGCTTCACTGTGGCGCTCGATCTCATCGCCTTGCTGACCCGCGCGGTCGAAGCAGGAGCCAGCGACGTGCACCTGAAGCTCGGGCAGCCACCCGTGATCCGCTACGACGGCGATCTCGAGCCACTCGGCGATTGGGCCGCGCTCACCGAGCAGGACCTGGCCGACGTGCTCGACGTCGTCACGGAGATCGCGCCGCGTCGCCGCGACCTGTTCGAAGAGTCAGGCGATCTGGACACCGCCTACTCGTACCCGACGCTGCCGCGGTTCCGTGTCAACGGATTCAGGCAGCGGGGAGCCATCTCCTTCGCGTTCCGCGTGATCCCCAGCCGGATCCCCACGTTCGAGCAACTCGGCTTGCCCGCCGGTGTGCAGCGCCTTGCGGAAGAGCACCGCGGCCTGATCCTCGTCACCGGGCCCACCGGATCGGGGAAGACGACATCGCTCGCGTCCATGCTCGATCACATCAACCGCACGCGCCGGCATCACATCGTCACCATCGAGGACCCGATCGAGATCCTGCACCCCGACCGCGGGTGCATCGTGAATCAGCGCGAAGTCGGGCTGGACACGGAGAGCTTCGAGCAAGCCCTGCGACGGGTGCTGCGACAGGACCCCGACATCATCCTCATCGGCGAGTTGCGCGACGCCGAGACCGCGCACACCGCGCTTCAGGCGGCCGAGTCCGGCCACCTCGTCTTCTCCACCCTGCACACGCTCGACGCCAGCGAGACGCTCGGTCGCATGATCGAGTTCTTCCCCCCCGAGAAGCAGCAACAGATTCGCTCGATCCTCGCCGGGACACTGAAGGGCATCGTCTGCCAGCGGCTCCTGCCGCGTGGCGAGGGTGGCCGCGTCCCCGCAGTTGAGCTGATGATCGCCAACGCACGGATCCAGGACCTGATCCGCGAGAACCGCTCCGACGAGATCGAGGACGCGATTGCGGCCGGCGAGTTCTACGAGATGCAGACGTTCTCGCAGTCTCTGATCAAGCTCGTGCTCGCCGGTGAGGTCGACCGGGAAGTGGCTGCCAACGCCGCGACGAACCGTCACGATTTCATCGTTGCCCTCCAGCATGCGGAGAAGGAAAGGGTCGCGGACGAGCGCGAGGCAGCGCAGCGTGACAAGAAACCAGGCGAGACCCTTCGCACGGGCGGCGACACGCCGGCGTTCGCGCCGGTCTCTTCGGGTCTACGCTAGGAACCCCGTAGCAAGCCACGGTTTGCGGCACCGACGCGATCCGCGGCCCCGGCGCTGCTCGGATGCTGCTCAACCGAAGGGCCGGACGAGCCGATAGCTGTGGCATGAACGTCGCTCTGGCAGCGATCGTGGCGGCTCCCGGTCTCGCCATCGGCAGCTTTCTCAACGTCGTCGCGTCCCGTGTGCCTCTGCGGCAGCCGATCGGCGCGTCGCGGTCCGAGTGCATGACCTGCGCCGCCCCGATCGCGTCGTACGACAACATCCCTCTCGTCTCCTACGTCGTCCTGAGAGGACGCTGCCGGTCGTGCGCGGCTGCGATCCCGGCGCGTTACCCCGTCGTCGAGGCAGTCACTGCGCTCCTCTTCGTCGCTTGCGTTCTCCATTCCGGGTTGACGCCGGAAGCGGCCGTCGCCGCATTCTTCTGCGCCGTGCTCGTGGCGGTGTCGGCGATCGACGTCGAGCATCGGATCGTCCCGAACCGCATCGTCGTTCCGGCTGCGGTCGCGGTGCTCGTGGCACAGACGGCCCTCGCCCCGTCCCCCGAGTGGCTTCTGGGCGCTCTGGGTGCCGCCGGGTTCCTGTTCGCTGCGGTGCTCGTCCATCCACGTGGCATGGGCATGGGTGACGTCAAGCTCGCAATCCTCCTCGGAGCGATGCTGGGGCGCACGGTCGGTGTCGCGCTGATGGTGGGGATGGTCGCCGCGCTCCTCCCGGCAGCGATCCTCGCCGCACGTCACGGCCGTGCAGCGCGGCGTATGAGCATCCCCTTCGCGCCGTTCCTCGCTTTCGGTGGTGTCGTGGCCCTGTTCGCGGGAACGACCATCCTCGACGCCTACCTGGGGCTCCTGCAGTAGAGCGAAGCCCGGTGCGCAGCGGTTAGCCCTCAGCTTCTCGCGGTCTCCTGCCGATACCTCGTTCGAGGGAGTCGATGATGAGTTCTGAGCCCATTCAGCTGCGTGCGCCGTCGGCCGAGGTCGACGGCGCCGACGCGCCCGAGAACGAGCGCGACGCAGGCTTCGAGACGCTCGCTGATCTCGTCGCGGAAGTGCTTCTCGCAAGCGACCTCCTGCCGCGTGACCGGCTCGCTGCGGCGCGCGGCAGGGCAGGGACCGGTTCGCTGGCGCAGGCGATCGCCGACGAGGGCATCGCACAGCCGGAGGGCGTCGCCCGCTCGCTCGCGCGCCGCAACGGGCTTCCCTTCATCGACCTGGCAGAACAGCGCGTGTCGCCCGACGCGGTCGAGTTGATCCCGCTGCGCACGTTGCGGCGCGTGGTCGCGATCCCGGTCGTGCTCGAGGGCGATCGCCTCCTGATCGCGGTCGCCGACCCGTCGAACATCCTCGCCATGGACGAGCTCAGGCTCGCCACGCGGCATTCGGTCGACATCGGCATCGCGAACCGCGAGGACATCGGAACCGAGATCGACAAGCTGGTGCGGCGGTCCGAGGTGATCGAGACGCAGTCCGCGCTCGACTCGATCGAGACGATCGACGAGGAGGACGATCTCGAGGTCGACGACGGCGTGTCGGACGCACCACTCGTCCGGCTCGTCAACTCGATCATCATGCAAGCGGCAACCGACGGCGCCAGCGACATCCACTTCGAGCCGCACGAGGACGCTCTCGTCGTCCGTACGCGAGTCGACGGGGTGCTGCAGGAAACGCAGCGGATTCCGCGGCGTATGGCGCCGAGCGTGACCACCAGGCTGAAGGTGCTCGCAAAGCTCGACATCGCCGAGCGGCGGCGTCCCCAGGACGGGCGTATCACGCTGAACGCTCGCACCGTCGGGCGGGTACTCGACATCCGTGTCGCCGTGCTGCCGACGGTCGAGGGCGAGCAGGTCGTCCTGCGCCTGATCGACAAGTCCCGGCAGGTACCGACCCTCGAGTCGCTCGGGCTCTCCGAGTCGATGCGCGAGCAGATCTCCGCGATCATCCGCAAGCCGACCGGCGCGCTGCTCGTGACCGGCCCCACCGGCTCGGGCAAGTCGACCACCCTCTCCGCAGCCATGGCCGAGATCAACAAGCCTGAGCTCAACATCATCACGGTGGAGGACCCCGTCGAGTACCGGCTCCGTGGTGTCAACCAGATTCAGATCAACCCGAAGGCGGAGCTGACCTTTGCGAGGGCCCTACGGACGATCCTCCGCTCCGACCCCGACGTGATCATGGTCGGCGAGATCCGCGACGCCGAGACCGCGAAGATCGCGATCGAGTCGGCGCTGACAGGCCACTTCGTGCTGTCGACGTTGCACACGAACGACGCGCCCGGCGCGATCACCCGCCTGAACGAGATGGGCGTCGAGCCGTACCTGACCGGTTCCGCCGTCACCGCGGTGCTCGCGCAGCGTCTTGCGCGGAAGCTCTGCACGAACTGCTGCGAGATGTACGTACCGACGGTCGACGAGCTCGTGTCGGCCAAGATCTCGCCCGAGTCGGCTCAGGCCCGCGAGGGCATGGTGCTGTACCGGAAGGTCGGGTGCCCTCGCTGCGGCCGCTCGGGCTACAAGGGCCGCATCGGGATCTTCCAGCTGATGCTGATGAACGACGAGCTCGAAGCGCTTGCCGCGCGCAACGGCGCCCGTGAGGAGATCGAGCGCGTGGCCGCCTCGTCCGGCATGCGATCGTTGTGGGACGACGGCATCGCCAAGGCGGCTGCCGGCCTCACGTCGATCGAAGAGCTCGCCCGCGTCGTCACCCAGCAGTAGCGTGCGGCGGAGCGGGTGTGTCGCCGGCGGGGCGCCGCGCAGCTGGGCCAACGCTCGGGAACGTCACCCGACGGCGGTCGGTCAGGGACGCCTGGCGAGCAGCCGGGCGAACGCTTCCAGGTCGGGGTGCTTGGCAAGCGCCTGAACGTAGCCCAGCCACCGCGGGTTCTCGCTTTCGAGCTCTGTGAGGATCAGCTCCGCGTCTTCGAGCCGGCCTTCCTCGACGGCGTCCTCCAGCGCGAGCAGCCGTACGTGACTGTCCGGCAGGCCTCGCTTCGTCGCGATGCCGGCTCGGTCCCGGGTGGCGCGGTTGGTCTCGCGATACGCGAGGGCACGATCGAGCAGACGACGCAGCTCGACCAGGGAGTCGGCTCCCTCTTCGACGCGCAGGTCGATGATTCGCTCCCAGCGCTCCCCGGCGGCGGGAACGACGACGATCGCCGTGCCGCCTCGCCCCCGCCAGTCGCCTCCCTCGGCCTCAGCCGCCTCCAGGGCGGACAGCAGGCGCTCGGCCAGGGAGCAGTCGGATGAAGCAAACGCTTCACCCATCGCGCTCCAGACGCGCGGGGAGGCCACCATGTTGGCCTGCGCGATCCAGCCGTCGCCCGTGTCGCCACCGGCTTCCGGCACGCAGTTCGCGCCAGTCCACTGCGCGGTGCGGCCATCGGCAGACATCATTCCCACCTGCCTGAAGTCGGCCAGCGGATCCTCGGCGCGTAGATCTGCGAGCGCGTCCTGGGGCTCCGCGCCGCCAGCGATCATTTCCAGCCCACGCCATCCGTAGCGACGATCGGTGAACGACTGTGTCGCGATCGCACCAACACCGGCCCACGCCCAGGGCACCCCGGCGCCACAGTTGAACGCCTGAGATTGCACAGCCACGCCGAGATCACCCGTCTCGGCATCGCGACCGACGATCGAGTACGTCACCGGCAGACCCTAACCGGGCACCACGACGCAGACGCTCTTCTCTCCCAGGTGCCGGCCAGGGGCCGTGTCCGCCAGTGTCTCGGAGGCCCTGTCTCGGCGCGTCAGACGACGACGTCGCAGCTCAAGTACTCGAGCGCGACGAGGGTCTCCTCGGCGAAGCGCTCGGCGGCCTCCTGCGTCGCGAACCGAAACGGCCTGCGGACGCCGCCCTCACCGGCGGGCAGCGTCACGGGAAAGACCTCTGTCTCGACGGTCACCGTGGCGTCGCCTTCGGCGACCGCGGTGAGCTTGACCACGGGCCGTCCTTCGCGTCGTACTTCGTAGGCGTAGAGGGTGCCGTTGGCAGCGGCTGCCTTCGTGCGCTTGGCTCCGCGGAGTGCGGGCGGGGTCAACGCCTGGCGCCTGCGTTGCGGGCGGCCTGCGCCACGAGGGCGCCGTCGACTCGCGTATCGAAGCGCGTGACGATCTTGCCCGGGCGCCGCACGACGAGCACGACGGGCGAACTCGCGGTACCGGCGAACGGCTGGAGCTCGCGTGCAGTGTTCTCGTCCAGGACGTTCATGGGAACGAAGCCTGCGGCGACCTCTCTGGCGCCGGCGCGTGCCTGAGCAACGGACGCGCGGTCGCCCTTCGACGTTCCCGAGTAGACGGACACGACTACGACCTTCGAGTAGCGAAGCTGCTTCGCGATCGGCTTCGGCAGACCGGGCAGGAGCACGAGATTCGGCTTGGCCGACACGGACTTGCCCGGCGTTGTCGTCGCGGGCTTGGTCGGAGCAGCGATCGTTGCGGGTGCAGGTGTCGAGTCGCTGTCGCTGAGCAGGAGCGGGCGCGCAACGAGGAATGCCGCGCCTGCCGCGAGTGCGACGCCGAGCAGCACGAGCATGCGTGTGGGGATGGCTGTAGCGGTCACGGTCTCGTTATCGGCAGGATGCCGTCAGTCCTTTACGCCCTTCTCACCCGTCTGTGGCGTATCGGTCAAGCGGGGCACACCAGCCAACGCCGCGATCAATCTTCCGCCGGACGCATTGAGGGGCCGGACCGCGAGCAGCTCGGCCTGCCACGGGACGGTCGTGTCGATCGACAGTCGCAGGACGATGCTGCCGCCGCTGGGAACCGTCACCACGCGGTCGACTCCTGGCCCGGTGACCGAGATCTCGGTGGCCGGAACGCCGTCGGGGAGCGACAGCGGTAGTTCGAGCGTGGCCACGCGCCGTCCCTCACGCCCCGGCCAGACGGTGATGCTCGATCCGGCGCTGAGCATGCCGTCGAAGTAGCGGCCGGCGAGCAAGAGCGACAATCGTGGCGTGCCTCGCGGCACCCACAGCGCCGCGTTGACGGTCCTGCGGACGAGTCGCGCCTCCTCGAGCTCCGCCCACGCGGCGTACTCCTCGACGAGCAGCGGTCGGGTGACGACCTCGCCGTCGGCGACGATCCGACCCTTGGCGTCAGTCTCCACCGCTGTCGAGCCGTAGGCGTCGACGCCGCTCGAATCCTTCATCTGCAGGATCTCGACGAGCGACGAGTTCCAGAACAGCTGCGACGAGATCTGGACACGGCTCGAGTACGGGGTCTGCAGCACGGCCACGTCGCCGACGCCGGCGTCGTCGACCCAACTCTGTTCGGGGTCGCCGAAGCTGAGCTTCGTTCTCTCGCTCTGCGTCACGTCGTAGCGGACGGCAGCGAAGCCGAGCGCGACGAGCACCGCGCCGGAGAGAGCAAGGGTGACGGGGGCCGCAGCCCGTGGCTTGACGGCCGCGGCGCCTGCGAGCACAGCGAGACCACCGGCCGCCAACGCCAGCACGAGAGCAGCCGAGCCGTCGCCGATGTGGTCGGTGAGCTCGGCAACCGCCCAGAGGGTAGGCGAGTCCTGCTTGCCCGTCAGCGCCGCGAAGCCCGTGAGGGGAACGAGAGCTGCCGCCAGCAGCAGGAGCCCGCTGACGGTGGCGACGGCGATGCGCCCTGCCCTGTCCTCCAGCCGCCGGGCCCCAAGGACGGCAAGCAACGGCACGAGCGGAAGCAGGGCGATCAGGTAGCGTTCCTGGAAGCGCTCGGCGCCATTCGCCGCGTAGATCGCTGCCTCGAGCAGAACGAGAACCGAGAACACCCCCACAAGCGCTGCGAACGCATGCTCCGGACGGGTGCGCGGACGTGCGATGCCGAGCACGAGCCCGACGAGTGCCAGGGGGACGATGACCCAGCCAGCGGCGTAGGCCAGGAGCAGCGCGTCGCTCGCCAGCCAGCGTCCGATTCCCGACACGTCGATGGTAAGGCCGGTGATGCCCTCGTAGTAGCCCAGAGCTCGACCCGGGCCCGCGAGCACTGCCGCCATCGCGACGGCGCTCAGGGCGATCAGTGTCGGGCGTAGATCGCGTGCAGCGCGACGGACGTTCCAGCGGGAGACGAGCAGGCCGGCGGCAAGCAGGGCGAGCGGCAGAACGACGTACTGGACGCGGGCGAGCGTGGCGAGCCCCGCGAGCGTGAGAAAGAGCATCTGCGGCTTCCAGCCGGGACGATCGAGCGCAGCCGTTCCTGCGGCCACCGCGCCGATCGCGAACGGCAGCGCAAACGCGTCCGCCATCACGAACGGCGCCAGCGCGAGCGCCGGCAGGGCGAGTGTCAGCGCCGCGCACGCCAGCGCCATGCGGTTGGAGAGGGCAAGGCGTCGCGCCAGGAGGTAGACCGGGATCGCTGGCAGCGAGACGACCAGAGCGTGCATGCCCTGGACGAGTCGGTACCCGAGCTCGAGGTCGTCGCCGGCCACGAGCCAGAGCGGCGCCGCGGCGAGCGGCTCCAGGAGAGCGGGAAAGCCGGCCGACTCGCCGCGGATCGTGAGCGAGCCGTGGCCGAGCGAGCGGCCGAGCGTCGCGTAGATGTACTCGTCCGGGAAGAGCCGCGGCGCGACATGACCGAGGCTCGCGACCACGCGCAGCACGAAGGAGAGCGCGATCAGACCGGTCAGCCAGATCGCCGCGGGGATCGCTGCGATGCGAGTCACGGTCCGGGCGTGGGGGAGGATGGTGGGTGCGACAGTCACGATCGATGACGTATTCGACGGGTGGGGGGGAGTCCTTGAGCGTCCCGCCGAACGACGAGGGGCGCCTTCCGGCGCCCCTCGTCGTTCGGCGGGTTCCTCGGGGGGCCCTAGGAGCAGGCCGCGCCGGAGGTAACGGTGCCGCCAGGGCCGGCCACGCGCTGAATGTGGTTGCCCTGCGTGTTGGAGATGCAATACGCGGTCGTCGTCCCGGTCGCCGTCGTGATCTTGATGCCCTGATCGATCCCAGCCAGGGTCGTCGGTGACACGGTCGCGTACGAGCCGGTGTCTGCATAGATCGCCTCGGCGGCTGGCACAGCAGCACGGACGTTGGCCGCTGCTGCACGGCGCTCCGCCCGATCCTTGAAGCCGAGGTACGACGGGACCGCGATCGCCAGCAGCACGCCGATGATCACGAGGACGATGAGGAGCTCGATGAGCGTAAAGCCCGACTCCTCGTTGCGAAGGCGCTTCTGCACCTTGCTCATGAACTGCATTGAACGCTCCTTCCGGAGGGAGAGTGGAACCGACAGACGCGGTATCGGTGATCCGGCCGGCCTCTGCCACTACCCGAAAGGGTGATCTGCACGGGATCGCATCCCTCACCTCGGGGGATGCGGCGAGCGGCTGTCGAGCTGCACTGCGGGTCCCGGGCCCGGCTCGTACTCGGTCTTCTAGGTGCAGGTGGCGTTCGCGGTGAACGCTGCGGTGGGAGCGCCCGGGCCGTAGACGCTCCAGGTCCGGCCGCCCACCGTGTCGGTGAGGCAGTAGGCCCTGGCTCCTGCCGAGACCACGCCGAGCGACCGTGACAGCCCTCCGTCGATCCCCTGGAGCGACGCAGTGTCCATCCCGACATAGGTGAGGTTGTCCGAGTAGTAGGCCTCGGCGGCCGGCATCGCCGCCCGCAGGTTGGCCTTCGCCGCGCTGTCGCCCGCGCGGCCTCGGAGCCCGAGGTACGAGGGCACGGCGACTGCGAGCAGCACGCCGATGATGACGAGCACGACGAGGAGCTCCACGAGCGTGAAGCCGTTCTCACGCTGGAGTGCGAAGCGCCGAGCTCGCCGCGTTCGTTGGGCACGCGCCTCGGCGCCTTGTCGTGGAGCAGCAGGAAGCACCCTCTTGCTCTCGGCAGGGCGATGGGCGCGCAGTACCCCCGCGAGAGTGACCAGCCTCCACTGCTATCCCCCGGCGTGAGGGATGTCGTCGAGCCTCGTCGCCTGCCGCTCACGGAGGGTGACGGCGTGCCGATCGACTCACTCTTTCGGGATGAGGCTCAAGGTGTCGGCGGCCGCTGCCGATAGCTGGCCCCGTGGAGCTCTCCGAGCAAGCAACCGCCGCGCCGCTGTCCGTCGACGGACTCCTGGAGATCGCCGTCGAGCTCGGTGCATCAGACCTGCACATCACGGCGGGCTCATCGCCGGCCGTCCGCGTCCACGGGCACATCAAGCTGCTCGCAGAGCTCCCGGAGCTCGATCCCGACACCACCCGGCAACTCGTCTACCGGATCACGACGACCGAGCAGCAGAAGAAGTTGGAGATCGACCGCCAGCTCGACTTCGCCCACGGCATCCGAGGGCTCGCACGGTTCCGTGTCAACGCCTACTACCAGCGCGAGGCGCTCGCCGCGGCCTTCCGCCTCATCCCGACCGAGATCAAGTCACTCGAGGATCTCGGGCTCCCGCCGTCGCTGCACGAGTTCACAACGAAGCCGCGGGGGATCGTTCTCTTCACCGGGCCCACGGGCTCCGGTAAGTCGACCTCGCTCGCTGCCCTGATCGACGAGATCAACCAGAAGCGCACCGACCACATCATCACGATCGAGGATCCGATCGAGTTTCTGCACGAGCACAAGCGCTGCATCGTCAACCAGCGAGAGATCGGCTGGGACGCGATCAGCTTCGCCGAGGCTCTGCGCGGCGCTCTGCGCCAGGACCCCGACGTGATCTTGCTCGGCGAGATGCGCGACCTGGAGACGATCGCGACGGCGCTGACTGCAGCCGAGACCGGCCATCTCGTCTTCGCCACACTGCACACGCAGAGCGCCCCGAGCACGATCGACCGCATCATCGACGTCTTCCCGGCAGCGCAGCAGGACCAGGTCCGCATGCAGCTCGCCAACTCGCTGCAGGGCATCGTCACGCAGACGCTGCTGCCGCGTGCGGATGGCCAAGGCCGCGTGTGCGCGCTCGAGGTGCTGTTCCTCGACGACGCGATCCGTAACCTCATCCGCCAAGGCAAGATCGAACAGGTCTACTCGTACATGCAGACCGGCACTCGCCGGGGAATGCAGACCATGGAGCAGTCGCTGACGGAGCTCGTCGCCAAGCGCGTCGTCACCGTCGCCGACGCAGTTCCCCGCTCGAGTCGCCCCGAAGCTCTCATGTCCGCTCTCGAGCGGGCCGGAATCTCCATCCCTGCCATCTCGACCGAAGGCGCACCGTCGACGCCCACTCTTGGGACGTCGCTGCGGGTTGCCGGGAGCTGAGCCGCCATGACTTCGTGGAACCCCATCACCGCTCTCTCGAACCGCGTGCGCGCGAGCGCCGCGGCCGACGTCGCGCCGTCTTCGGCGACCGTCCACCGCCCGCTCGGCTTCACCGACGTGCGTGCGCCTGAGCCACCGGCCTCGCCTGCCGACGGCCGCCGTCAGGTCGGCTTCGCGCCCGCGCCCGAGCACGGCGCCGGCTTCAAAACGGAGATCTCGTTCCGCCGGCAGCCGCGTGTGACACCTCTGCCTCCAGCCGTCGATCTCGACGCTGCACCCACCGCGTTGCCCGTCGTCGGCCGACCCGTGCCGGCCTGGGGGCAACCGATCGCCGCGCCGATGGTTGGCCCGTCTCCGGCCTGGACGCCGCTCGCCAGCGCGGACGAGGACAAGGTCCCCTTCTACAAGCGCGAGATCTCGTTCCGGCGGCGCAAGAGCGAGGACGTCGACGATGTCGGCGCGATCGCGGCCGCCGATGAGCCCGAGGCCGTCCAGGAGATCGCCGAGGTCGAACAGAGCCGCGCGCCGTTCGGCTTCGGTGCCGATCTCGAGGAAGCAGCGGATGAGCTCGATCCAGAGCAGGAGCCGTCGCAGCCGGAGGTTGAGATCGAGGTCGAGCCCGAGCCTGAGCTCGAAGTGTTTGCCGTCGAGGAGCACGAACAACAGCGCGAGAGCGATCTAGTCACGGACGAGGCCGACGTCGACGTCGAGCCGGTGAGCTTCGCCGGACCGATGGCGATCGTCGGCACGCCCTCGGCAGACGATCGCGACGAGGACGGTCCCGTCGTCGAGTCACCCGCCGACGAGCAGCCTGTCGTCGCCGATCAGGGCGAGCAGACGAGCAAGCCCACGAAGAACGGTCGGCGGTCGCTCCGCTCGCGGCCCGGTAGCCCGGCGCCCAAGCGGTCCCGGGGACGTGCGGCACGAAGTGGTCGGAAGATCGTCGGGCTCAAGATCGGCGCATCCCAGCTCGCCGCCGCGGTCGTCAGCGAGAGCGAGGGACGTCACGAGTTGCTCGAGCTCGCCCGCACGGCACTCGAGCCGGGCATCGTCGTCGACGGCGAGGTGCGCGACGCACCGGCGCTGGTGAAGGCGCTGCGGTCGTTCTTCGACGAGAACAACCTGCCGAAGCGTGACGTCCGCATCGGTCTCGCCAGCAACCGCATCGGCGTGCGCACGTTCGAGATGAGCGGCATCGAGGACGACGAGCGCTTCGACAACGCGGTGCGTTTCAAGGCGCACGAGGTGCTGCCGGTTGCCGTACACGAATCCGTCCTCGACTACCGCATCGTCGACGAGCGCGCGAGCGAGACAGGTGAGCCCGTACGCCGCGTCCTGCTCGTCGTCGCGCCACGCGATCAGGTCGAGCCGTACGTGGCCGTGTGCCAGGACGCAGGCCTGCGACTCGCCGGCATCGACCTGGAGGCTCTCGGTCTTCTCCGCGCGTTCGTCGAGCCGCGCCCGTTCTCCTCCCGCGCTGCGGACGACACGGCGACCGTGGTCGTGACGATCGGTCACGAGGTGACCACGTTGCTCGTGGCCGGCGGTGGATCCTGCGAGTTCACCCGCGTGTTCGACTGGGGCGGAGGAACGCTCCAGGCTGCGATCGCGCAGGAGCTCGACGTGCACCCGGCTGAAGCAGCGACGATCCTCCGGCACCTGTCGCTCAGCGGCGCCCCGAAGGCTCTTCCGTCGCTCAGCGACGAGGCCCGCACGCGCGCCCTGGATGCGGTTCGCGGGCGTCTGACACCGTTCGCTCGTGAGCTCGTCAGCTCGCTCCAGTTCTACCAGACCCAGTCGGAGTCTCTCGGGATCGGCGAGATCGTGATCACGGGCGGCACATCAGGCCTGGTCGGTCTCGCGGACGCACTGCACCAGATGATCGGTGTCTCCGTTCGTGTGGGCGATCCGCTGCAGCGGGTGATCTCGACTGCCGCACTCGCACCGAGCCTCGATTCGTCGATGGGGTCACTCGCGGTCTCGATCGGTCTCGCGATCGAGGACGACGCGCTTCGCTCCGTGAACCTCATCCCGCGTGAGATGGAGTCGAAGGAGCGGCGGGGGGCAGGTCTTGTCAGGATCGCCGTGCCCGTCGCCGCAGCCGTACCGCTTGCTGCCCTCGCGTTCACCTTCGTGCAGGCGAACGGGACGGTGTCCGAGCGCGAGGACGAGCTCTCGTCCGTACGTGCCCAGATCGTGGCGCTGCCGGAGCCGAAGCGGCCGCAGATCGATCCGAGCCTCGCGGTCTCGGAGATCCAGCGAGCGTCGGCCCTCGCGGCAGTGCTCGGTGGGCGCGTGTCGTGGGATGGCGTCCTCCGTGACGTCTCGCTCGTGCTGCCGAGCAACGTCTCGCTGACGCGGCTCTCGGCACAGATGCCTCAGCTTCCTCCCGCAGGTGCGGTGCCGCCGTCGGCGACGACCGCCCCTGCGCCTCCCGTCGCGCCGACGGGCGTGCAGATCGAGGGCTACACGGACAATCAGGTGTCCGTCGCCCGTCTACTCGCACGGCTCCGCTCGGTGCCGAGCCTCACCAACGTCCAGCTTCGCTCCAGCTCGCTGGAGGAGGTCGGCAAGAACGTCATCACCCGCTTCATCGTGCTCGCAGACATGGCCGGAGGTCCCTCATGACAAGCGCGCTCCGCACGAAGCAGGGCATGCTCGCGGCGGGTGCCGCCGCTCTCGCCCTCATGCTCGTGGCCGGCTGGTTCCTCGTCGTCGCTCCCAAGCGCTCCCGCGCCGACGCTCTCGAGAGCCAGGTCGCGGCCGCACAAGCCGAGCTTGCCTTGAAGCGCGCAGAACTGGCGCGACCGAGCGCCGCCGTGCGGATCAAGGCGAACGACCTGTTCCGGCTGTCCAAGGCGCTCCCCTCGGCCGGCGACACCGCTGGCGTGATCCTCGACGTCGACCGTCTCGCCCGCCAGCACGACCTCACGTTCTGGTCGCTGACACCTGGGGCACCGCTCGCGGGCACCGGTGTGCTCCAGCAGCCATACGATGTCGCGCTCGAAGGCCGGTTCGGTGATGTCTCGCGCTTCCTCCGCGACCTCCGGACGCTCGTACGGGTCAAGAAAGGCCGCCTCGACGCCCGCGGTCGCATCTACGCCGTCGACCAGATCGAACTGAAAGAGCCCGAGAGCGCCAAGAAGTTCCCCGTCGTGAAGGCCTCGCTGACCGTCAACGCATACAGCTACGCCGGCGACGCTGTCCCGCCGGGGAACTCCCCTGAAACCACGACCACGTCGACGACCGGTTCGGTCGCGGCAGGAGCAACCCCCTGATGGCCACCACAGTCGACACTCTCGCCGAGAAGCAGCGCAAGCAGAAGAAGATCCTCGTCGTGCTGGGCGTGCTTCTGCTCGCCGCAATCGCCCTCCAGGGCCCGAAGCTCTGGAAGCAGATCAACGGCACGCCTCCGTCGGCCGTGGCCGACAGCATCGAGGAAGAGCAGGACGCTGCCGCCGCGGCTGCCGCCGCTGCGATTCCCGGCTCCGTGACGCCCGCCGGCGCGCCCTCGGCTGCGCTCGTCGGCGTCAGCGTGAGCACCGGTACGCGACCGTTGCCCGGGCCAGGCCAGCTCCGTACGTTCACGCTGTTCCAGACCAAGGATCCGTTCGTGCAGTCCCTTCCGGTTGAAACGCCGGGTGTGGAGAGCTCGACCGGGGCGCCCGCACCGGCTGACCCGAAGCCCGCCAAAAGCGGTGCGAACGGTGCGCACGGTGGGGACGGCGCAGAGACTGCAAGTGGCTCTGGCTCCGGCGGTACGTCGGCCCCAGCGGAGGCAGCCCCGCAGTACGCGACGATCAGCGTCAACAACACCCCTGAGCCGGTCGCTGTAAAGGAGACCTTCCCCTCCGAGGACGATGTGTTCGTACTCGTCTCGCTCAAGGCGAAGAGCGCAAAGATCGCCGTTGCCGGCGGAGCTTTCACCGGGGGCAGCGCCGTCACGCTGACGATGGGCAAGAGCCTGACGCTCGTGAACACGGCAACCGGGGCGCGATACGTCCTGAAGCTGCTCTACACCGGGAGCGCGCCCGAAGAGGTGGCGGAGTTCTCGCCGAGCAGCGCGAAGCCAGAGAAGTGATCGACCGTCCCGGTCCCGCCGAATCGATGTCCAACACCGTGATCTTCGAGCCCTCCTCGGTGCCCCTCGACACAACCCGACCGAGCGCTCAAGCCACCACGTCCGGCGGCCGATAGGAATTCCGATGCCCGCCTTCGCCTACAGCGCCATCAACGCCCAGGGCTCGGTCCTCACCGGCGAGGTGCAGGCTGCCGACGAGTCGGCGGCACGCGATCAGCTGCGCGGCAGCGGCCTGTTGGCGCAGTGGGTGAAGGAGCTGTCGGGCCCGGCGCAGGCGGCCGGTCGGAGCGCCTTCGGCAAGAAGAAGGTCAAGGCGAAGTCGCTGCAGGTCTTCTCGCGGCAGTTCGCCACCATGATCGAAGCGGGGCTATCGGTCGTCACCGCGCTTGTCATCCTCGAGCAGCAGACCGACGACAAGGCCCTTGCCGTCGTCGTCGACGACGTCCGCGAGAAGGTCGAGTCCGGCGCGCTCCTGTCCGAGGCGATGGGGTCGCATCCGACAGTCTTCAGCCGCCTCTACCTCGCGATGGTCGAGGCCGGCGAGGCCGCCGGCGTGCTCGACATCGTCCTCGACCGCGTCGCCACGCAGATCGAGAAGGAGCAGAAGATCAAGCGTCGCGTCAAGGGCGCGATGATCTACCCGACCGTCGTGCTGGCTTTTGCCACGCTCGTGCTGATCGGGATGCTGATGTTCCTCGTCCCCGTCTTCGTGAAGATCTTCCAGACGCTCGGCGGCGAGCTGCCGGTTCTCACGCAGTGGGTTGTGAAGGCATCCGATCTGCTCCGTGACCGCTGGTACATCATCTTCCCGCTGGTCGGGCTCGCGATCTTCGGCTTCTTCCGCTGGAAGCGGACGGATACCGGCCGCCAGTCGTGGGATCGCTTCAAGCTGCGCATTCCGATGCAGATCGGCACCGTCGTGCGCAAGGTTGCGATGGCGCGCTGGTCACGGACGCTGTCGACGCTGATCGCGTCGGGCGTAGACATCATCAAGGCACTCGAGATCACCGCGCAGACGACGGGTAACTGGGTCGTCGAGGAAGCGACAGCCGATATCCGCATCCGTGTGCAGGAGGGCGCCACGATCGCCCAACCCCTGATCGACATGCCGATCTTCCCGCCGATGGTCTCCCAGATGGTGAAGATCGGTGAGGAGACCGGCGAGCTCGAGAAGATGCTCGGAAAGGTCGCGGATTTCTACGAGGAAGAGGTCGACGCGGCCATCCAGGCGCTGACCGCGATCATCGAGCCGATCATGATGATCGGTGTGGGCCTCATGGTGGGTGTGATCATCATCGCGATGTACCTGCCGATGTTCCGCATGCTCACGCTGATCCAGTAACGCACAGCAGCAGCGGTGGCGGCGACGTGCGGTCAACCGTCACGGCTGGAGCCACCGGAGGATCGCCCAGAGCAGCGCGGATGAGCCGAGCACGAGCGCGGAGCCTACGAGCGCGCCTCTCCTGAACCCGCGGATGCGGACGCTGCCGTACGTGATCCAGCCCACCATGAGCGCGAAGCCGGCCGCAAGTGCCCAGGGGAAGGTCGCCTCGGGGTCGCCGGAGAACGTGCTGATCACGCCGGCGATGAGCCATGGCACGGCGCCGAGGCCGAGCCCGGACAGCCAGCCCCAGACGCGGCGATCGGTCATTGTCTGCCAACGGCGAAGGCGACGCCGCCTAGGAGGCCGGCGCGCACCAGGCAGCCGAACCGGTGCGCGGCTGCGCAAGCGCCGCGCCGGCAGTGGCGCAGCTGGCGGCTCACGCGACGGTGCTTCGCAAGCTCGAGCTCTCCGTCGAGGTGGTCGGAGAGGCGATCCCGGGTCTCGGCGCAGGGCCCCATCCAGGGGCGCATGAGCATCGACATGCTCCGTTCGATGACGTCGCCGTCGATCGCGATTCGCAAATGATACGGAGAGCGGGAGCGGCCCCGGCCCGATTCGTCGCGGGAGGCGAGGGCGCCAAATCGCCGCGGAGCATCGCGAGCGCCCACGACGTCTCGCCGGCGTCTCTTGCTGCCTCCTCGACGGGCGGCCCCTGGGAGCTGTCGGGAGTGATACCCTATGGGGGTATAGTCGAGAGACCGAGGGAGGCTGCCATGGAGACACTGGAGTACACGGTTCCCGGGATGCACTGTGGACACTGCGAGCGGGCCGTGCAGGAGGAGGTCTCGGCGCTCGCGGAGGTCGATGCGGTCGTCGTCGACCTCGAGAGCAAGCGCGTCTCGGTCACCGGCGCGTCCCTCGACGACGCCGCGATCCGGGCTGCGATCGAGGAAGCGGGGTACGAGGCGGCATGACGAGCCAGGTCGCTCACGCGCACGAGCGCGTGACGCTCGACATCGACGGCATGACCTGTGCTGCCTGCGCCTCACGCATCGAGCGGAAGCTGAACAAGCTCACGGGCGTCGACGCCAGCGTCAACTACGCGACCGAGGCTGCGACGGTCGACTTCGACCCGCATACGGTCGCGCTCGACGATCTGCTGCAGACCGTCGAGGCGGCCGGGTATCACGCTGCCCTTCCCGACGGCACGGCCGAGCGGGGCGACGTGCTGCCCGCCCTGCGACGACGGCTCGCGGTTGCCGTCGCCCTGACGGCGCCGCTCGTCGTGCTCGCGATGGTGCCGCCACTCCAGTTCGCCGGATGGGAGTGGCTGGCGCTCACCCTCGCCACGCCGGTGGTCTTCTGGGCGGGCGTCGGATTCCATCGCGCCGCGCTGGCGAATGCGCGCCACGGCGCCGCCACCATGGACACGCTCGTCTCGGTGGGCACGCTCGCCGCGTGGACGTGGTCGACCGTAGTCCTCGTCGGTGGCGTCGACGCTCACAGCTACTTCGAGGTGAGTGCCGTGATCACCACGTTGATCCTCGTCGGCCGCTACCTGGAGGCGCGCGCAAAGAGTCGCTCGGGCGAGGCGATCCGGTCCCTCCTCGAGCTCGGCGCCAAGGACGCGCGCGTGCTTCGCGACGGGGTCGAGGTGCTCGTGCCGGTCGAAGCGCTCGTCGTCGGCGACGTGTTCGTCGTTCGCCCTGGTGAGAAGATCGCTACGGACGGGGTGGTGGTCGACGGCTTCTCGGCCGTCGACGCGTCGATGCTCACGGGCGAGCCGGTCCCGGTCGAGGTGGTTGCCGGTGACGAGGTCGCCGGAGCCACGATCAACACCTCGGGGCGCCTCCTCGTGCGCGCGACGCAGGTCGGCGCAGACACGGCGCTGGCGCAGATCGCGCGCCTCGTGGCGGAGGCTCAGGCAGGCAAGGCGCCGGTGCAGCGACTCGTCGATCGGGTGTCCGCAGTCTTCGTGCCGGTCGTGATCGCCGTCTCGCTCGCGACCCTCGCCGGCTGGCTGCTGCACGGCGGCAGCGCGTCGGACGCGTTCACGGCCGCCGTGGCAGTCCTGATCATCGCCTGCCCCTGCGCGCTCGGTCTCGCGACGCCGACGGCGCTGCAGGTTGGGACGGGCCGGGGAGCGCAGCTCGGGATCCTGATCAAGGGGCCCGAGGTGCTCGAGCGCACGCGTCGCGTGACGTCGATCGTCCTCGACAAGACGGGGACGGTGACCGAGGGCAGGATGTGGGTGGCCGACGTGCTTCCGGCCAACGGCATAGAGTCAGCGTCGCTGCTCCGACTCGCGGGAGCGGCCGAGAGCGCGAGCGAGCACCCGATCGCGCGGGCGATTGCCGCCCACGCGCAGTCCGAGCTCGGAGCGCTGCCGGGTGTCGACGGCTTCACGAGCCGCGCCGGTCTCGGTGTCGAGGCGGTCGTCGACGGCCGTGCAGTCGTCGTCGGTCGGCCCGTGATGCTTGCCGAGTGGGCGCTCGAGCTGCCTTCGGAGCTGGCCGCCTCGCTCGCAGCGTCCGAGGCGCAGGGTCGCACCGTGGTCGCGGTCGCTCTCGACGGAGTCGTTGCCGGCCTCCTCGTCACCGCCGACAGGGTGAAGCCCTCTTCGCCGGCGGCTGTGGCGGCGTTTCGCGACCTCGGTCTCACGCCGGTCCTGCTGACGGGGGACAACGAGCGCACGGCCCGATCGGTCGCCGACGACGTGGGGATCGACGAGGTGATCGCCGGCGTGCTGCCGGACGGCAAGAGCGCCGTCGTCGCGCGGCTGCAGGAGGGCGGAGCCGTCGTGGCGATGGTCGGCGACGGCGTCAACGACGCCCCGGCGCTCGCGCAGGCTGATCTCGGGTTGGCGATCGGCACCGGGACCGACGTCGCCATCGAAGCGAGCGACCTGACCCTCGTCTCGGGAGACCTGCGCGCAGCCGCGGATGCGATCCGGCTCGCCCGGCGGACGCTCCGCACGATCAAGGGGAACCTCTTCTGGGCGTTCGCCTACAACGTGGCAGCGATCCCGCTCGCCGTGGCGGGGTTGCTCAACCCGATGGTCGCAGCCGGCGCAATGGCGTTCTCCAGCGTCTTCGTGGTCTCGAACAGCCTGCGGCTGCGTCGCTTCCGCGGCGTCCGCGAGGTCGCCTGATGCACGGCTATGCACACGAGAAGGACGCGCTCGTGAAGCGCCTGCGCCGCATCGAGGGGCAGGTGCGGGGCCTCGAGCGAATGATCGTCGACGACCGCTATTGCATCGACATCATCACGCAAATCGCGGCGGTGCGGACGGCACTGGACCAGGTGGGCGCGCGACTGCTCGAGGAGCACGTCACGCACTGTGTCTCCGATGCCATCGCATCCGGTGACGAGACCGCCGCGGAGGAGAAGACGACCGAGCTGCTCGAGACCGTGCAGCGCTTCATGAAGACGCGGTAGCGGTGCGGGCTGCGCGCATGCGTTCCGTCCAGATCTCCTGGGCACGCGCGAACTCGTCCACGGCGCGCGGCCCGTTGCGTTCGAGACCGCGCGTGAACGCGTCCTGGTCCTGCCGCCGCACTTCGATCTGCTCGGTGTGGAAGGGGCCGTGCCGGAGGTCGAGCGGCTGCTCCTCGTACCGCCGGAGGAAGTCGTCGACCCGTGCGGCGGACGCCCACATCGCCTTGTAGAGGATCTGCCCGCCTCGTCCGAGCACCCAGGTCATGTTCGGCAGCAGGCCGTACGCCGTGTGCGCCGTTCCCTCCAAGTCGTCGACGAGGATCGGTCTACGGATCCCGATCTCGTCCCGCAGCCGGCGTGCCGCGGCGAGCTTGTCGTCGAGCGTCTCGTGCTCCGGCAGATGCTCGCCAGGATGGGCCTCGCGCGTGTACACGAAGCGCCACTCCCAGCTCGGGTACCGCGGGGACACGTCGTCGAGCAGAGGACCCTCTGCGCTGCAGTACGGTCAGGTGAAGGAGCCGAACTCGAGCACGATTCCCTGGGGGGCCCAGAGCTCCGAGAGCCTGACGGTGCCGTCGCCGTCGAGCGGGCGAAGCTCGGCGTCGGGAGCACGCTCGCCGGCGTGGAGCTGGTTGGGAAACGCACCGAACTCGCGCTCGTCCTCGCCCGACTCGACGTAGGCGTCGAAGCGCTCGTAGTTGTAGGCGCTCACGAGAACGTCACCTCGGCCGGAAGCTCCCGCAAGGCGTGCGGGGTTTCGGCACGCTCGGCCTCACGCGCGCGCGCGTCGCAGTACACGTAGGTCGTCGCGATCGACGCCAGCGGCAACGTGAGCATGTAGACGACGGCCGCGACGATATTGACGACATCGAACGACGCGGTCGAGACGAGCAGGAGCAGAGCTCCCAGGAACGGCCCGATCACGAGCGCGAAACCCGTCACGAAGACGGCGATCGACGCCACCTTCCACCAGTGTCCGGCGACGAGCCGGCCGCTCCGCTGCAGGGCGCCACGCGGCGGGTGGCCTTCGATCTGCACGACCTGTGCGAGGAGCGACCAGCGCACGGTCAACCAGGCCGCGACCGGGATTCCCACAAGGGTCAGGTTCAAGATGGTGATGACGACGACTGCTCGCAGGAGGCTCCCGGCCAGTGCACCGACGCGCCCCAAGGCGCTCCGGTACACGTCGAGCGCAGACGTCGACCTGCCGGCATCGAGCTCCACCATCGCGTGCGCCACTGCCGCCTGCGTGATCGTCAGCCCGACGAGGATGAACACGAGCCCGAGCCCGAACGCGAGGAACGCGACCACTGCGTTCGACTCGCCGGCGGAGTCCGTCAGCGCCGAGAGCGTCGAAACCCGGAACAGGAGGTACTGGAGTGCGGCGACGGCGAGCCCGAGGAGGATGAAGAGTACGCCGATGCCGACGAAGAGCCTGAAGTGCCGCCGGTACAGGCCCCACGTGGCGGTGACGATCTCGCCCCACTGGCGCTGGTGCCCGATCCGCAGAGGCGGCGACGCGCGCCACTCGGTGCGCGACGCGGCCCAGAGCACCAGGAGCGCGAGCACGCCGAGCACGATCACAGCAGGGCCGGGATTCCGGACGATCTTCGTCAGCACGTCCGAGCCGGCGCCGACCGCCGTGCAGAAGAAGTCGGTCGCGTTCGTGTTGAGGACACCGGCCGCGGGCACGGCGAACGCGTCGTCGCGCCAATGCTCCTCCGACCATGTGATCGGCATCGTCCACTGCGTCTTCGTGTTGGGCCCGGTCGGGCCGTTGTAGAACGCCGGCTGCCGCTCACCCCAGTGGCCCTGGAAGCCGAGCCACGGATAGGCGACGAGGTAGGCGTCCTGGTCCGAGGCCATGATCTGCACGTCTGGCCTGAGTTCGGTGCTCGGCCCCTGCGTGTCGTCGCAGCCGACGCCCTCCGCGGCGCTGCGGCCGAGGAACAGCGCCTCGCTGTAGTAGTTCGCGTGGGAGCCGTCGGCCGGGTAGACGACGGGGTGGGTGCGGTCGACGAGCCCGAGCTTGTCGCTGCCCCAGGCGGCACGCTCGGCACCCTCGTGCTGGCTGTACCCGATCTCGGTGGGGTTCACCCCAAGAGCCTCGGCGGCATCGTCTGCGTCGAAGACGAGCTGGACCATCTCCCAGTCGCCTTCGTGCTTGTTGTTGAAGTCGTTGAAGATGTAGAAGAACCAGTACTGGAGCGCCAGCTTCCCAGGCTTCCCGGGCTCCGTGAGCACGCGGGCATACGTCGTCGGCTTGCTCCCCGCCGTGATGTAGTCCGACCACTCCTCGTACGTGCAACCCGGCTCGAGTGGGTCGCCGGGGAAGTCGAGGTGATAGCCGAGCCTGCCGGGTGCGAGATCACCGGCGCCCGGTGCCACCTGCACGACGTTGGTCTTGTCCCACGGGCCCCGCAGCACCACGCCGTCGTCCGGCAGGAGCACGTCGATGTCGGTCGGCTGATACGGCTCTCCATGCCCGCAGTCCTCGGTCTGCTCCACGAGCCGAACGACCGGCGCGTAGCGCTCGGCGAGATCCTCCTCGGGGCCGGCGCTCGCGGGTGCAGCGACGATGACGGCAGCGGCGGCAGCGACGGCAAGCGCGCCGAGCCTGCGCGCGGCGCGCTGACGGCCCTGGGAGATCATCGCGCGGAGTCTGTCACACGCGCGGCGGCATGAACCTCGCGTACGAGCGCCGCCACTGGCGGCCTGTCGTCACGTCGTTGCGGTCGCGCCCAGTGGACGGTGCCCTCCGGGTCGATCACGAAGTCACCCCCGAGCTGCAGCGTGTCCCCACCGATCGCGCGCAGGCGCGCGCCCCGGGCAACGAGAGAGACGTACCGCCACCAGACTCGCGGATCGAGCCAGACACCGGCGATCGACGACCGGCGGAGCCCCCACGCGCGGTACGCGGCGCGGGTCTCGTCGACGAGCAGCGGGAAGACGAGGTCGACGTCGGCGAGCAGCGACTCGCGGAGGCGCTTCGGCTCGTCGAAGGCGACGAACAGGACAGCGGCACCAGCGCGTTCTAGCTCATCACGGCGGCTCTGCACCTTCACGAGGTGCGCTCTACAGATCAGTCACCCGGCGTGTCGGAGGAAGCTCACGAGCACCGGCCGGCCTCGCAGGTCGGTCAGGCGGACGATCTCACCGTCGAATGACGGAAGCTCGAGCGTCGGCGCGAGCTCACCGGCAGCCGGTGGCGCGACCTCCGTCACGTCCAGATCAGGACGGGTTGATGATGGGCTGGCAGGCGTCGGCGTCCGTGAACGCCTGCTCCAGCTCGGCTTCGGCGTCGAGCTCGCCGAGGGTCGAAAAGAGGTCGGACACCACAGTCGACATGCCGGACAGCGTGCCGCTGATCGCGGTGACCGTCGCCAGAAGCCCCGCCACGCCGTCGTCCGCCTCGTCGAGCTGGGCCTCGAGGTCGGCCACGTCGTCGGCGAGCGCATCGGCGGTCGACTCGAGCGCGTCCTGCGCTTCGGCGCCGGACTCGGTGTCGGGCGCGCCCAGCGCGCGCACGTCGTCGACAAGAGCGTTTGTGGCGTCGACGGCTTCGCCGAACGCTTCCTTGACCGAGTCGATGGACAGGGACGTCGGATCGCCGAGCGACTCGCCGGTCGCAGTGATCGTGTCCGTCCACTCGGTGAGCGCGGTGCACAGACCGCCGGCCCACTCCTCGGCCGCCGACGTGCTCGACTCGTCCGAGCCGCCGCACCCCGCGACGATCAGGGCGATGCCTGCGGTGGCGACGACGAGTGTGGCGCGGAGCCGAGAACGCATTCCGGCAGCTTAGCTGGCTCCAGCCACGGGCTCCGCAGGGTTCGGCGCAATCGTCAAGCTCTGGCGAGCAGCTCGAGGAGCTCGGCGTACTGCTCGAGGTGGCGGTCGGCGAGGAAGCGGTCGACGACCCTTGCGTGAGCCGCCTCGCCGAGCGTTTCCTGCAGCCCACGGCTGCGAAGCAGCCGCTCGATCGCGGCACCCGTGGCGGCCAGGTCGTCGGGCCGCACGAGAAGGCCTTCCTTCCCGTCGGATACCTGGTCGACGATGCCGCCGACCGCGGCCGCGACGACGGGCCGGCGCTTCCACATCGCCTCCGCCACGGTCAAGCCGAAGCCTTCGGCGAGGCTCTTCTGCACCACGACCGTGGCGTGACGCTGGAGTGCGTTGACGACGCGGGCGTTGGCGGCGAGGTCGGCCATGCCGATCGTCGCAAGGTGCACGCGGCGGCGCGTGGCCTCGTCGAGCGACTCCCAGACCGCGCGGGTCTCTGCAAAGACCTCCGTTCCCTCGGGGTCGTCGGTGACGCCCTCGAGGCTTGGCCCGGCGAGCACGAGATGTGCAGCGAGCGCCGGGTCGACGTGGGCCGCGAACGCTTCGAGAACGCCGCGCATGTCCTTCATCCGGTCCCAGCGGGACACCTGGGTGACGAGCGGCGTCTCCGGGCTCGGCAGCTGCCCCTCGGTGACGAGATCGACCGTCTCGAGCGGCATGCCGACCCAGGGCGTGGCACCGGTGGGCTCCACGAGACCGGCTGCCGCCACGGCCGAGGCGACGATATCGGGCGCGAGCTCCTCGTTCTTCGGCGTGAACGGGTCGATCGACGGTGGGATCACGGCAAGACGCGACCCGTCGACCCACGGCGGCGCGAACGTGCGGCGGGAGAAGACGAAGGCATCGACCGACTCGACGTACGGTCGGATGAATTCCCACGCCCGATCGGCCCATTCGCTCGATCCCTCGTAGCCCACGTGGCAGCGCCAGATCACCGCGCCCACGCGACCCTGAAGCAGAGGCGCGAGACCGGCCGTCTGCGGGTCGTGGAGGACGATCACGTCCTCTGCGCGAACGGTCTCCAGGAGCGGCCCGGCGTTGCGCTCGATCGTGCGCTCGTAGACCGCGCGCTCGGCGTCGCCGAGGCCTTCACCGTCGCCCGGGCCGCCGTAGAGACCGTTGTGGACACGCTTCGTGGCGGCGAAGAAGCCCGGGTCACCGCTGATCACGCGCCAGCGCGTGTCGATGCCGAGCGCCCGTGCGTAGCCGAGGATCGCGTACAGCATCTCGGCGACTCCTCCCCCGGCCGCGGTGGAGTTGACGTTGACCACCGTTCGGCCGTCGAGCAGCGTGCGCGTCCGAGCGGCGGCGGCCTCCAGACGCTCCAGTCGTTCCGGGCCGATGATCGGCTCCAGCCGCCCCGGATGAACGGTCGCGAACCGGATGTCGTCCGGCGCCGGTTGCCGGCGGATCGAGCTCACGGCTGCGACGGCGTCCCGTCCGGCCAGCGCGGCGACGACGGGCCCACGTTCCCTCGCCTACGCGACCTGCAGTCGTCGCAGGGGCCGCGGAGAACGACGTCGTGCGCCTCGAGCGAAACACCGAGCCTGCCGGCGACGGCGTCGAGCGCGTGCTCGAGCCCGGCATCGCTGAAGGGCTCGACCCTGCCGCAGTCGTCGCATACCAGGTGGTGATGGTGCTCCCCGTCCGGCTGTGCCGGCTCGAACCGGGCCACCCCGTCCCCGAGCTCGATCCGCTGTACGAGTTGGAGCTCGGCGAGCGTGTCGAGGGCGCGGTACACACTGGCGATCCCGACGCGCCCACCGTCATCGCTGATGCCCTCGTGGATCTCCTGCGCCGACTGGCAGCAGGACTGGCGCCCGAGGTGCCGGACGACGCTACGTCGTGCTCCGCCGCTGCGCAGACCTGCAGCGCGGAGACCGGCAAGCGCGTGGTCGCTCCAGGGCGTCGACGTCCGACCCACGAGCCAGATGATATCGATTCTCAGAGAGTGCTATCGTACTGCGGTGCTTTCGAGAATGGTTCTCGTCTGCGGTGTCGGCAACCTGTCTCGCACTTGGCGCCGGTTGCGGGGGCTCCGAGACGGAGCCACAGCCCGACGTCGTCGCGGCCTTCTACCCGCTCGCGTACGCGGCCGAGCAAATCGGTGGGCACGGCATCACCGTCGCCAACCTGACCCCCGCCGGTGTCGAGCCCCATGACGTCGAGTTGTCGGCGCGCGACGTCGAGCGCGTGCAGGCAGCCGATCGGGTCTTCTTCGTCGGTGCCGGTTTCATGCCGCAGCTCGAGGAAGCTGTCGCAGGTCGCGGCAATGGCGTCGACGTGCTCGACGACGTGGCGACGATCGGTGGGGCGGCCGGTGTCGACCCACACGTCTGGCTCGACCCGCTGCGCTTCGCCGCGGTGGCGCGACGGATCGCCCTCGAGCTCGACGTGCCCGAGCAGGCGGAGCGCTTCACATCGCGTCTGCACGAGCTCGACGGCGAACTTCGCTCCGGGCTTGCGGATTGCGACCGCCGGGAGATCGTCACCAGCGCATGCGGCGTTCGGCTACCTCGCGGAGCGGTACGGCTTGCGACAGGTGGCCTTGGCGGGGCTCGCGCCCGAGGCAGAGCCGCCGGCTCGTGAGCTCGAGCGCCTGGTCGGCGACGTGCGTCGCAGCGGCGCGACCGCCGTCTTCGTCGAGCCACTCGCGTCCCCGGGCGTGGCGGAGACGGTCGCCCGTGAGGCGGGTGTGACGACCGAGCTGCTCGATCCGATCGAAGGTCTCCGTGAGGACGAGCTCGCCCGGGGGGCCGACTACTTCTCGGTGATGCGCGCGAACCTACGAACGCTGCGAGAGGTTCTCGGATGTCGGTGAGCGGGCAGCCGGTCGTCGAGCTGAGCCGGGTCTCCTTCGCATATCGACCAGGCGTGCCCGTCCTCGCGGACGTCGAGATGACCGTGGCTGCGGGCGAGTTCGTCGCTGTCGCCGGACCGAACGGAGGGGGCAAGACGACGCTGCTCCGGCTCGTGCTCGGGCTCGAGCGCCCGACCCTCGGCGAGATCAGGGTCTTCGGGCGGCCTGCGGGCCGGCGGGACCGCGCGCACCGCATCGGCTACCTGCCGCAACGGGCCAGCGCAGGCGGCGCAGCCCCTGTCACCGTTCGCGAGCTCGTCGCCGCCGGTCGGCTTGCTCCGAGCGGAGTCGTCGGCCCCTTGAGGCGGGTCGATCGGGTGGCCGTCGACTCGGCGATCGCCCGCGTCGGGCTGAGCGATCGTGCGGCCGCCCCGTTGTTGACGCTCTCGGGTGGCCTGCGGCAGCGCGCGTTCATCGCCAAGGCACTCGCCTGCGAGCCGTCGCTGCTCGTTCTCGACGAGCCCACGACCGGCGTCGACGTGGAATCGCAGGAGTCACTGGGGACGCTGCTCGAAGAGCTGCAGGCGCGAGATGGGCGTGACGATCCTCTACGTCTCGCACGAGTTCGGCGCGGTCGAGCACGTGGTCGAGCGCCTCGTCCTCGTGCGCGGTGGGATCGTGTTCGACGGCCCGCCCGGAGAGCTGCCGGCGATCTGGCACGACCCGTCCCACGACCACACGCACGGGCACTGATGCTGCACCTCGAGTTCATGCGCCTCGCCTTTGCCGTCGGCGCCGTCGTGGGCGTGCTGGCGCCGGCCGTCGGCTTCTTCCTCGTCGAGCGTCGGCAGGCGCTGATCGGCGACGGTCTCGGCCATGTCGCGTTCGCCGGGGTTGCCGCGGGCGTGCTCTTCGACGTGTCGCCGGTCGCCGTGGCCCTCGGCTTCGCCATCGTCGGTGCCGTCGCCATCGAGCTCCTGCGCACCCGGGCCGGGACAGCCGGCGATCAGGCGCTCGCTCTCGTCTTCTACGTCGGTCTCGCCCTCGGTGTCGTGCTGATCTCGAGCGCCGGGGCACTCGACGTCAATCTCTTCCAGTACCTCTTCGGGTCGATTCTCACCGTCGCCTGGTCCGACCTCTGGATCGTGCTCGCGCTCGGCATCGCGGCGCTCGGCACGATCGGGCTCCTCTACCGTGGGCTCGTCGGCTCCGTCGTGCGACGAGGAGGGCAGTCGTGTCGCGGGCGTCCCCGTGGACGCGCTGAACATCGTGATCGCGGTGCTGGCCGCGCTCACCGTGGCGCTCGCGATGCGCATCGTCGGGCTCCTGCTCGTCGCTGCGCTGATGGTGCTCCCCGTGACGGCCGCGGGGAGGATCGCCTGGAGTCTCCGCTCCACCCTCGGCTTCGCGATGGCGATCGGCGTCGGCTCCGTCGTCGTGGGGTTGACGACCGCGTACTACGCCGACCTGGCGCCGGGCGGAACGATCGTGCTCGCGGCGGCCTTCGCGTACGTCGTGTGTGCCGTGATCGGCTCGACGCGACGCTGATCAGGCGGCCGCGGCGACGGCGTCCGCGCCGGCCTCGTGGCAGTCTCGGCATCGTGCCTCGTACTGCTCCTCGGCGCCCACGACGATCGTGTCGCCCGAGTACGGCGCCGGACTGCCGTCGACGAGTCGCTGCGTCGTCGTCGCAGGCCCGCCGCAACGGTGGCAGACGGCTTGCAGCTTGTCGACGAACTCCGCCCGCGCGAGCAGCTCGGGCATCGGCCCGAACGGGAGACGCCGGAAGTCCTGGTCGAGACCGGCGACGACCACGCGGACACCTCGATCGGCGAGCGCGAGCACGGCACGGACGATCTCGTGCTCGAAGAACTGCACCTCGTCGACACCGACGACCTCCTGGCCGCGCGAGCGGGCCACCACTTCGGCGTAGCCGTCGACCGGGACTGCCGACATGCGCACGCCGGCGTGGCTCACGACGTCGGCTTGGTCGAAGCGGTCGTCGATTCGCGGCTTGAAGAGGATCACGCGCTGCCCTGCGATCTCTGCCCGGCGCAGGCGTCGGATCATCTCCTCGCTCTTGCCGCTGAACATGGGTCCGCACACGACCTCGAGCCAACCGCCACGCTGCGGGGGTACGCGGATCACGGCGACGATGCTACGGGCGCCGTCGGCCGGAGTCGAACGCATTTCTGAGCAGGCACTTCGTCGGCCGCGGGGGTCGGTGGGTCGCGCCGGAAGACCCCTGCTACACTCTCTCCCCGCACGGGGCGGCGTAGCTCAGTTGGTTAGAGCAGCGGAATCATAATCCGCGTGTCGTAGGTTCGAGTCCTACCGCCGCTATCAACCGCCGCGCACCCGTTCCCACGAGAGAAGCAGAGAGATGGCCACCGGAGTCAGAGTCGCGATCACGCTCGCCTGCACGGAGTGCAAGCGGCGGAACTACCAGACGCAGAAGTCGAAGCGCAACTCGCCCGACCGCGTCGAGTTCAAGAAGTACTGCCGCTGGTGCGGCAGGCACACGGCGCACCGCGAGACGCGGTAGCGCGGAGAGACCGAGCGACCATGGCTGGAGAGACCAGACGGCAGCGCCGTGACGCCCGACGCGCCGAGGGTGGCGACGCCGGCGACGGCGCGATCGAGGTGGCGGGCGCCGGTGCCGCGGCCGCACCGCCCCCATCGCGGCGCGGCGGGTTCATCCGAGAGTCCGTCGGGGAGCTCCGCAAGGTCGAATGGCCCACCCGGCCGCAGGTGATCCAGGGCACGATCGTCGTCATCATCGCGTGCGCGATCGTCGGGGCCTACCTGTGGGGGCTCGATCAGGTTCTCCGTCCCTTCGTTCGCGACGTGCTACTCGGTCAGTAGGGGAGTCCAGATGTTCCAGTGGTATGTCGTCAACACGTACTCGGGTCACGAGAACAAGGTGAAGCAGAACCTCGAGCACCGGATCCTGTCGATGGGGCAGCAGCACCGCTTCCGGCGGGTCGTCGTCCCCACCGAGCAGGTGATCGAGACGAAGGACGGGCAGAAGGTGCAGATCGAGAAGCGCGTCCTGCCCGGGTACGTCCTCGTCAACATGGACCTGAGCGACGAGGCGTGGACCGTCGTCAAGGGCACGCCCGGGGTGACGGCGTTCGTCGGCGCCGGTGCGAAGCCCGTCCCACTCGTCCAGGGCGAGGTCGACCGGATTCTCCACCACGGCGCCGCGGCCGGGGGGCCCGCGCCGAAGTCGCAGGTGGAGTTCACGCTCGGCGAGTCGGTCAAGGTCACGTCCGGCCCGCTCTCGGACTTCGACGGCGAGATCGTCGACGTCAACCCCGACCAGCAGAAGCTCAAGGTGCTGGTGGACATCTTCGAGCGCCAGGTTCCGGTCGAGCTCGGGTTCGACCAGGTGAAGAAGATCGACTAGACGCGACACCGGCTCTGTTCCGTAGGCACCATTGACGACGCACGCGCGAGACGAGACGACCTGACACGAGACAAGACGGGAGGAGGGGCGCGCAGCCCCGATTGCACTCACGCACATGGCGAAAAAAGTCCTCACACTGATCAAGCTCCAGATCCCGGGCGGACAGGCGAACCCTGCCCCGCCCGTCGGGCCGGCACTCGGCCAGCACGGGGTCAACATCGTGGAGTTCACGAAGGCGTTCAACGCGCAGACAGCGCACGAGAACGGCCGCATCATCCCCGTGGAGATCACGGTCTACGAAGATCGCTCTTTCACGTTCATCACCAAGACGCCGCCGGCCGCCGTGCTGATCAAGGAGGCGCTCGGTATCGAGTCCGGCTCGGGTGAGCCGAACCGCGTGAAGGTCGGCAAGCTCACGCGGGCGCAGGTGCGCTCGATCGCGGAGGCCAAGATGCCGGATCTGAACGCGAACGACGTCGACGCGGCGATGCTCGTGATCGCCGGCACCGCCCGCAGCATGGGCGTGGAGGTCGAGAGCTGATGTGGGCCCGAAACGCGACGGGCCGTGCCAGCGGCCCCTTCAGGGATTGTCGCGAGCGTGTATCTGCTTCTGCGGATTCGCGCTCTGCGGGGAAGGTCGATTGTCGCGAGCGTGTATCTGCTTCTGCGGATTCGCGCTCTGCGGGGAAGGTCGATTGTCGCGAGCGTGTATCTGCTTCTGCGGATTCGCGCTCTGCGGGGAAGACCGGGAAGGAGGCCTGATGCCGGCGCACGGCAAGAGATACCGGGAAGCGCGCGACGCGATCGACCGCGAGAAGCTGTACGCGCCCGCCGACGCGATTCACCTGCTCAAGGGGTTCCCGTCCGCGAAGTTCGACGAGACGGTCGAGGTGCACTTCCGATTGGGGCTCAACGTCCGGCACGCCGACGAGCAGCTGCGCGGCACGATCATGCTCCCCCACGGGATCGGCAAGGACGTCCGAGTGGCGGTCTTCGCCGAGGGCGAGAAGGCGCGTGAGGCGGAGGAGGCGGGAGCCGACGTCGTCGGCTCGGCCGACCTGGCCGCCCGGATCGAGGACGGCTTCCTCGACTTCGACGTCGCGATCGCGACACCCGACCAGATGGGCAACGTCGGCAAGCTGGGCCGTGTGCTCGGCCCGCGCGGGCTGATGCCGAACCCGAAGACCGGCACTGTGACCTTCGACATCGGCAAAGCCGTCGGCGACGCGAAGGCCGGCAAGCTCGAGTACCGGACGGATCGTGGGGCGAACGTGCACCTGCCGATCGGCAAGAAGAGCTTCGACGAGCGCACGCTGCTCGAGAACTATGCAGCGTTGCTCGACGAGATCGTGCGCGCGAAGCCTGCTGTGGCGAAGGGTCGCTACATCATGGGCATCACGCTCACGACGACGATGGGCCCGGGGCTGCACGTCGACCCGACTCGCATCCGCGACATCGTCGAAGATCCCCAGACCGACATGGAGGCCGTCCCGGCCTGAAGTCTTTGCCCGCTAGCCCGTCGCCACAGACAGCCGGCAGCCACGCCTCGCGACACGTCGTCACGAGGCGCGGCAGAGGACCGGCCGAGGCGGCCTCGAGAATCGCGCAGGCGCAGCCTGCACCTCTTTCGAGCCCGCCACCTGGCGGGCTCGATCTCACGAAAGGAGGTGCAGAGTGCACAAGACGGAGAAGGAGCGTGTCGTCGGCGAGTTGGCCGAGCGGCTGCGGGAGACGGAGTCGCTCCTCGTGGCCGACTATCGCGGGCTGACGAACGCGCAGCTGGCCGAGGTACGGACGAGGCTCCGCGAGCACGGCGCGACGTTCACGGTCGTCAAGAACTCGCTGACACGCCGCGCGGCGGAAGCGGCTGGCGCCGAGCAGCTGCTCGCACTGCTCGAAGGCCCGACCGCAATCGCGTTCGTCCAGTCGGACGGTGACCCGATCGCTGTCGCCAAGGCGCTCGCGGACACGGCCAAGGAGACGAAGATCCTTGCGCTACGCGGCGGCGTCCTGGAAGGGAAGCAGCTCGATCCCGCCGACGTCGAGCAGCTCGCGAAGCTGCCGCCCGTCGACGTGTTGAAGGGGCAGGTGCTCGGCGTGATCCTGGCGCCGCTGACCCAGCTCCTCGGGCTTCTGCAAGCCCCGTTGCGCGACATCGTCGGGCTCGTCGACGCGCGAATCGCGCAGCTCGACGAGCAAGCGGACGCCGACGGTGGAGAAGCCGTGATCGAGGAGGTCGTCGCCGAGGAGGCGGACGATCCCGCAGCGTCGGCCGAGGTAGAGGCCGAGTCGACCGACGGTGAGCCCGACGAACAGAACGACGAACAAACCGACACTGCAGGCGAGGAGGAATAGAGAGATGGCAACCGAGGTGAAGAACGTCCTCGAGACGCTCGGCGGGATGACCGTGCTCGAGCTCGTCGAGTTGAAGAACGCGATCGAGGAGGAGTGGGGCGTGACCGCCGCCGCTCCGATGGCGGTCGCTGCGGCCGGTGTTCCGGCGGACGCTGCCGGTGCGGAGGAGGAGAAGGACTCCTTCGACGTGGTGCTCGTCGCTACGGGTGACAAGAAGATCCAGGTGATCAAGGTCGTCCGAGCTGCCACGGGTCTCGGTCTCAAGGAGGCCAAGGACGTCGTCGACGGCGCACCGAACGCTGTCAAGGAAGGACTCAACAAAGAGGAGTCCGAGAAGTTGAAGGCGGAGCTCGAGGAGGCAGGCGCCACCGTCGAGCTGAAGTGATCCGGGCTCGACGTCCCGATCACGTCACGTAGGGGCGAGGCTTGCCTCGCCCGGGCCGGGTAGCGGTTCCGGGCGGGGCGAGCCCGTACCTACCGACGCGGGCTGTGCCCTGACGTGTATGCTGGTCGGCAGGACGTTTTCACCGCAGCCGGCGGTTGCGGTGAACCGCGCGCGTCCTGTAGGATCCACTGTTCCGCCGAGCGTCCGTTCTACGACCCTGCCTGTCGTCCCCACCGCACGCCGCTAAGGGAGGCTGTTCTTGAGCAGCACCGCTGTCGCGCCCCGCGCGCGCAAGACGTTTTCACGCCTGAAGCACATCCTCGACCTCCCCAACCTGATCGACATCCAGAAGACCTCCTTCCGGTGGTTCCTGGAAGAGGGGCTCCGCGAGACGATCGACGACATCTCGCCGATCACCGACTACACGGGCACCCTCGCCGTGGAGTTCGCCGACTACGAGTTCGGGGAGCCGCAGTTCACGCTGCAGGAGTGCCGTGAGAAGGATCTCACGTATCAGGCGCCGCTCTCGATCGTCGTCCGCTTCGTGAACACGGAGACCGGCGAGATCCGCGAGCAGCGGGTCTTCATGGGCGACTTCCCCATGATGACCGAGCACGGCACTTTCATCATCAACGGCACCGAGCGCGTGATCGTGACGCAGCTCGTCCGGTCGCCGGGTGCGTACCTGATGGACCCGAAGGACGCGACGAAGCAGGTCTTCACCGCGAACCTGATGCCGTCGCGCGGCTCGTGGCTCGAGCTCGAGATCGACAAGAAGGGCGTCGTGTACGCCCGCATCGACCGGAAGCGCAAGCTGCCGATCACGACGCTCCTCCGGGCGCTCCCCGAGGAGGACCCGACGACGGGCTTCGTGCTCGACACCTCGACCAACGAGTCGATCCTCGCGCTGTTCGACGAGTCGGCGCGCGTCTACATCCAGAACACGCTCGACAAGGATCCCTCGACCCGCGAGGAAGAGGCCCTGATCGAGGTCTTCAAGAAGCAGCGTCCGGGTGAGCCCCCGACGCTCGACAACGCGCGGAACCTCCTCCGCTCCCTCTTCTTCGACCCCAAGCGCTACGACCTGACGAAGGTCGGTCGCTACAAGCTGAACCAGCGGCTCAGCGTGCAGGTGCCGGAGGGCACGCGGGTGTTGACGACCGAGGACATCCTCTCGCTCGTCCGCCGTCTCGTGAGCATGCCCGGGAAGCTCGGCGTGCCCGAGGACGCCAAGGATTACGCTGCGGAAGCCGCCATGCTCGGCCGGGAGCCGATCCGTGGCGACCTCGACGAGTACGAGCACTTCGGCAACCGGCGTCTCCGCACCACCGGCGAGCTGATCCAGGACGCCTTCAGGGTCGGCTTGTACCGCATGGAGCGCGTCGTGCGTGAGCGCATGACGACGGAGGACGTCGACACGATCACGCCGCAGACGATCATCAACATCAGGCCGGTCGTGGCGGCGCTCAAGGAATTCTTCGGCTCCTCGCAGCTGTCGCAGTTCATGGACCAGACCAACTCCCTGGCGGGGCTCACGCACCGTCGTCGGCTGAGCGCGCTCGGCGCCGGCGGCCTGACGCGGGAGCGGGCGCCGATCGAGGTGCGCGACGTTCATCCGACCCACTACGGCCGCATGTGCCCGATCGAAACGCCGGAAGGGCCGAACATCGGTCTCATCGGGTCGCTCGCGTCGTTCGCGACCGTCAGCCAGTTCGGGTTCATCCAGACCCCGTACCGCGTCGTCGCAAAGGGGAAGGTGACGGACGAGATCATCTATCTCGACGCCGCGGAGGAAGCCCAGTACACGATCGCGCAGGCGTCCGAGCCGCTGGACGACAAGACCGGCCGGTTCCTCAACGAGCAGGTGCTGTGCCGTTCGCAGGCGGGTGAGGCTGTCATGGCGTCGCCGGCCGAAGTGCAGTACATGGACGTGTCGCCGGCGCAGATCGTCTCCGTGGCGACTGCGCTGATCCCGTTCCTGGAGCACAACGACGCAAACCGGGCGCTGATGGGCGCGAACATGCAGCGCCAGGCCGTGCCCCTGATGATCCCCCAGGCGCCGCTCGTCGGCACCGGGCTCGAGTTTCGGGCAGCGGTGGACACCGGGGACGTCGTCCTCGCGCGGAGCGCCGGCACGGTGATCGACGTCGACGCCGAGCGGATCGTCGTCGAGGGGAGGGGCTCGCGCGACGAGTACCCGCTCACCAAGTTCATGCGCTCGAACCAGGGAACGCTGATCCACCAGAAGCCGGTCGTGAAGCTCGGCGACAAGGTGCGGGCGGGTGAGGTGATCGCGGACGGCTCGTCCACCGACGGCGGCGAGCTCGCCCTCGGCGCGAACCTGCTCGTCGCGTTCATGCCGTTCGAGGGCTTCAACTTCGAGGACGCGATCGTGCTCTCGGAGCGGATCGTCAAGGACGACGTCCTGAGCTCGATCCACATTCACGAGTACGAGATCGACGCGCGGTCGACGAAGCTCGGTGACGAGGAGATCACGCGCGACATCCCGAACCGCTCGGAGGAGTCGCTCGCGAACCTCGACGAGCGTGGTGTCGTTCGGCTCGGCGCGGAGGTCGGCTCCGGCGACCTGCTCGTGGGCAAGGTGACGCCGAAGGGCGAGACCGAGTTGACCGCGGAGGAGAAGCTGATCCGCGCGATCTTCAAGGAGAAGGCCCGCGAGGTGCGGGACACGTCGCTCAAGGTGCCCCACGGCGAGGGCGGCAAGGTGATCGGTGTCAAGACATTCGCACGCGACGGGGGTGACGACCTGTCACCCGGCGTGAACGAGCTCGTCCGCGTGTACGTGGCCAAGAAGCGAAAGATCGCCGAGGGTGACAAGCTCGCGGGGCGCCACGGGAACAAGGGCGTGATCTCGAAGATCGTCCCCGAGGAGGACATGCCGTTCCTGGAGGACGGGCGCGCGGTGGACGTTGTGCTCAACCCGCTCGGCGTGCCGAGCCGGATGAACATCGGGCAGATCCTGGAGACGCATCTCGGCTGGGCAGCGGCCCATGGCGTCTTCGAGGACGGCGAGCCCGTGAACACACGCGCTCCGATCAACGCACCGAACCCGCGGGCCGTTGCCACCCCCGTGTTCGACGGCGCCACCGAAGAGGACGTCGACGACGCCCTCGTTGCGTGGGCCACCTCGGCCACGGATGGCGTTTCGATGAACGTCGACATGTCGCGCCCCGAGGGTCGGCGGTGCTCCGGCAAGGTGAAGCTCTACGACGGCAAGACCGGCGCTCCCGTGGAGCAGAAGGTCACGGTCGGCTACATGTACATCCTGAAGCTCCTGCACCTCGTGGACGACAAGATCCACGCTCGCTCGACGGGGCCGTACTCGCTCGTCACGCAGCAGCCGCTCGGCGGCAAGGCTCAGTTCGGCGGTCAGCGCTTCGGCGAGATGGAAGTCTGGGCGCTCGAGGCCTACGGGGCCGCGTACACGCTTCAGGAGATGCTCACGATCAAGTCCGACGACACGATCGGCCGGGTCAAGGCGTACGAGGCGATCGTCAAGGGCGAGAACATCGCAGAGCCGTCGATCCCGGAGTCGTTCAAGGTGCTGCTCAAGGAGATGCAGTCGTTGGCGCTCGACGTCCACGTGCTGTCCGACGAGGGACGTGAGGTCGAGGTGCGAGAGGAGGACGACGAGCTGCTGCGCGCGGCGGAGGAGCTCGGCATCGACCTCTCGTCCGCGACGATGAGGGCGGCCGTGGCCGACCCGTCGGCGCAGGAGGTCGAGGAAGGCGCGAGCGCAGGCGCAAATGGCGACCTGCTGGTTGCGAACGACGAGGAGCTGAAGGCCGCCGTGGCCGAGGGCGAGCTCGACGAGCTCGAGGCGGACGCGGCGGAAGTGGAGAGCGAGGACTGACCGGGCTGCCGGCAGGACCGGCAGCCCCGATCGACTGAGGCAACGCCACTAGAGGATCAACCGCGGCACGAGCGACGGGCGCGAGTAGGCGCCGGGCGCCGAAGGAGACAGGGACTTGGCACAGATCGACATCAACGACTTCGACGCGATCAAGATCGGGTTGGCTTCACCGAAGCAGATCCGCGACTGGTCGATGGGCGAGGTCACGAAGCCCGAGACCATCAACTACCGGACGCTCAAGCCCGAGCGCGACGGCCTCTTCTGCGAGCGCATCTTCGGTCCCACCAAGGACTGGGAGTGCTACTGCGGCAAGTACAAGCGCGTCCGCTACAAGGGCATCATCTGCGAGCGCTGCGGCGTCGAGGTGACCCGGCAGAAGGTGCGTCGCGAGCGGATGGGGCACATCGATCTCGCGGCACCCGTGTCGCACATCTGGTTCTTCAAGGGCGTTCCGAGCCGCATCGGCTACCTGCTGGACATCGCTCCGCGCGAGCTCGAAAAGGTTCTCTACTTCGCCGCCTCGATCGTGACGGCGGTCGACGACGAGAAGCGCGCTGCCGACCTCGCAGACCTCGAGGAGAAGGTGCGCGGCGAGTCCGAGCAGATCTATCTCGACCGCGACGAGCAGCTCACCGCGCTCGAGGGTCGTCTCAACCGGCGGCGTCAGTACCTCGCCGCGGGCAAGGATCGCGGCTTCGACGAGGACGACGAGTTCTGGGCCCGCGGTCTCTCGAACTGGGCCGAGGATCAGGGTCTGCCGTCGCTCGACGAGGCGCGTGACCTCGGCGGCGGTCTCTTCAAGAACCTCGCAAAGTCGATCTCGCTCGAGGACGCGAAGAAGATCCGGGACCTGGTGCGTCAGACCGCGACGCGCGACGACCGCCGTCTCGCGCCACGTGAAGTCGAGACCGTCGCCCTCGCTGCGCAGCAGATGAACGAGGCGCTCGATCCGATCCGTGCAGAGATCGACAGGGAGTCGGGCTCGAAGAAGGGCGCGCTCACCAAGCGCGCCAACAAGATCGTCGAGGCGATGCTCGAAGGCACCGAGCTCGAGGGCGAGGACGCCGAGCTCGTCGCGCAGGTCGACGCCAAGAACATGGAGCGCGCCCGAGACCTCGGCAACGGGCTTCTCGCCGACGTGCTGGCCGCAGCCGAGCGCGACGCGTCGCTGGACGACCTCCGCGAGCTCGTTCACGACCTGTGCCTCGTCGAGGGTGCCCGCAAGGACGATCTCGACATGGTCACGCAGTGGGCGACGAAGGTGCGCGAGATGGCCGCAGACATCGAGACGCGCCGCGACGACGCGCGTGAGGCCGCGGTGGAAGGCGTCCGCCGGCTCGAGGAGACCTGGAAGCTGTTTCGTGAGTTGGAGCCGAAGCTCGTCGTCAACGACGAGCAGATCTTCCGTGAGCTGAAGGACCGCTTCGGCTCGCCGTACGGCTTCGGCGCGTACTTCCGCGGCGGCATGGGGGCGGAGGCGATCCGTGACCTCCTGCGCGACCTCGACCTGTCCGCAGAGTCGCTGATGCTCCGCGAGACGATCAAGACGTCGAAGGGCCAGAAGCAGCAGCGCGCGATCAAGCGCCTGAAGGTCGTCAGCGCGTTCATCACCTCGGAGAACAAGCCGGAGTGGATGGTCCTGGAGGCCGTGCCCGTGATCCCGCCGGAGCTGCGCCCGATGGTGCAGCTGGACGGTGGACGCTTTGCGACGAGCGATCTCAACGATCTCTACCGCCGCGTGATCAACCGCAACAACCGGCTGAAGCGACTGCTCGACCTCGGCGCGCCCGAGATCATCGTGAACAACGAGAAGCGGATGCTCCAGGAGGCCGTCGACGCGCTGTTCGACAACGGCCGCCGTGGTCGCGCCGTCACCGGCCCGGGCAACCGGCCGCTGAAATCTCTGTCCGACATGCTGAAGGGCAAGCAGGGGCGCTTCCGGCAGAACCTCCTCGGCAAGCGCGTCGACTACTCGGGCCGCTCCGTGATCGTCGCCGGGCCGCAGCTCAAGCTGCACCAGTGCGGGCTGCCCAAGCTGATGGCGCTCGAGCTGTTCAAGCCGTTCATCATGAGCCGGCTCGTCGAACGCAAGTCGGTTCAGAACATCAAGGCTGCCAAGAAGATGGTCGACTCGATGATCCCCGAGGTGTGGGACGTGCTCGAGGAGGTCATCGCGGAGCATCCGGTGCTGCTGAACCGTGCGCCAACCCTGCATCGCCTCGGCATCCAGGCCTTCGAGCCGGTGCTCATCGAGGGCAAGGCGATCCAGGTGCATCCGCTCGTCTGCCACGCGTTCAACGCCGACTTCGACGGTGACCAGATGGCCGTCCACGTCCCGCTCTCCGCGGAGGCTCAGGCGGAGGCGCGGATCCTCATGTTGTCCGCGAACAACATCCTCTCACCGGCACACGGCCGCCCACTGGCGACACCGACGCAGGACATGGTGCTCGGGGCGTACGTCCTCACCTACTGCTCTCACGACCTCGCCGCGACGACCGCGGCGAAGCTCGCCAAGGAGCTGAAGGTCAACGGGCTGCCCCGGTTCCAGTCCGAGGACGAGGTGGAGTTCGCACTCGGCGCCCAGCAGGTGCAGCTGCAGGATCCGGTCGAGTTCCGCCGCGACGGCGAGACGCGGCTGACCACGCCGGGGCGCGTGATCTTCGAGGAGGAGGTCGGGCGGTCGCTCGCCGAGGCGAGTCGACGTGACACATCCACCCCGTTCACCGTCGACCGTGCGTTGACGAAGCGTGAGCTCGACAGCCTCATCGACCGCTTCGTCGGTGAGCACGGTGCCTTCGCCGTGGCGTCGACGCTCGACACGATCAAGTCGCTCGCATTCCGCTACGCCACGGCGGCCGGTGTCACGATCTCGAAGAACGACATCGTGGTGCCGACCACGAAGGAAGCGGTGCTCGGCGAGTACGAGGGGATGGTGGCGAAGCTCGAGACCGAGTACGAGCGGGGTCTCATGACCGAGGAGGAGCGCCACGAGCGGATCGTGGCGATCTGGACCGAGGCCACCGAGCGGGTTGCAGAGGAGATGAAGGCAACGCTCTTCGAGACGAACCCGATCTTCATGATGGCCAACTCAGGCGCGCGCGGCTCCTTCAACCAGATCCGTCAGCTCGCCGGTATGCGCGGTCTGATGGCCAACCCGAAGGGTGAGATCATCGAGCGCCCGATCAAGGCCAACTTCATGGAGGGCCTGACCGTTCTCGAGTACTTCATCTCGACGCACGGCGCGCGCAAGGGCCTGGCGGACACCGCGTTGCGCACGGCCGACTCGGGCTACCTCACGCGGCGGCTCGTAGACGTGTCGCAGGACGTGATCATCCGCGACGAGGACTGCGGTACCGACGGGTTCGCCGAGGTGCCGGTCCTGGTCGACGGGCAGCTCAACCGCAGCGCAGCCGGCCGCGTCATGGCCAGCGACGTGCGCAAGCCGCTCAAGGACGGCAAGCCGGGCAAGACCGTGCTTGCGGCAAAGGGCGAAGAGCTGACGATGCGCAGCCTCCAGGAGGTCGTCGACCAGCTCGAGGAGTCGGCCGAGACGTTCACCCTGCCGGCACGCACGGTCCTCAAGTGCCGCAGCGAGCACGGCGTGTGCCGCGCCTGCTACGGGACGTTCCTCGCCACTGGAGACATGGCCTCGATCGGCGACGCCGTTGGCATCATCGCTGCGCAGTCGATCGGCGAGCCGGGCACGCAGCTGACGATGCGGACGTTCCACACGGGCGGCGTGGCCGGCTCGGACATCACGCACGGCCTGCCCCGCGTCGTCGAGATCTTCGAAGCGCGGACACCGAAGGGACAGGCGACGCTTGCGGACGTGGCCGGGAAGATCGAGATCGAGGATCAGGACCGCAACGTCAAGGTCACCGTCGTCCCGAGTGAGCTCGACGACGAGGGTGAGCTGATCCCGCCGAAGGAGTACACGTTCCCGCGCCGCACGCGTCTGCTCGTGCGACGCGGCGACACGGTCGAGGCAGGGGAACCGCTGAACGAAGGGTCGCTCAACCCGGCCGAGCTCCTCGAGTTCCATGCCCGTGCCGGAAAGGGGTCGACCCCGACCGAGTTGTACCTCGTCGGCGAGGTGCAGAAGGTCTACAAGTCGCAGGGCGTCGACATCCACGACAAGCACATCGAGCTGATCGTGCGCCAGATGCTCAAGAAGGTCCGCGTCGAGAGTGCAGGTGACACCGACCTGCTCCCGGGCCAGCTCGTCGATCGCGTCGTGCTCGAGGCGCGGAACGAGAAGACGAAGGCCGCCAAGGGCGAGACGGCGACGTTCGAGCCTCTCATCCTCGGCATCACCAAGGCGTCGCTGGCGACGGAGTCGTTCCTCTCGGCCGCCTCGTTCCAGGAGACGACGAAGGTGCTGACCGACGCATCGATCGAGGGGAAGATCGATCGGCTGCTCGGGCTCAAGGAGAACGTCATCATCGGCAAGCTGATCCCAGCGGCGACGGGTCTCAGGCGGTACCGCAACATCTCGATCGAGCCGACCGACCCGCTGCCCGTCTCGTTGTTCGGCGGCGAGGCGGAGGCCGAGTTGCTGGCCGCGCTCGAGGAGATCGGCGACGGCGACCTCGACCTCACGTCGCTCGGGCTGTCGCTCGACGACGACGCGCTCGACGCAGACGCGGCGCCCGAGCCGGAGGCCGACGAGGAGTAGCGCGTGGCCGAGCGGGGTCGCGCGTCGACCTCGCTCGGTTGGGTGTACGGGTGGCCAGGTGTCCGACTTCGGTCGGACACCGCTGTTGGCTTCGCCCGTGCGCCCGGGTGTCTGACTGAAGCCAGACACCGATGCGAGCCCTACGCCGCGGTGCCCTTCCTCCGCGCTTTCGCCTGGCCGAGCGCGGTGTCGGCGCGCTGGAGGAGCGACATCACGTCGTCATCGGGTTGCAGTTCGGCGATGCCGGCCGAGATCGTGATTGTCCCGCTGGCGCCCAGCTGTTCGCGCCCGAGCGCTGCTGCTACGCGTGCGTACAGCCCCTCCGCGTCGACCCACACCGACTCGGGCAGGATCACCGCGAACTCGTCTCCCCCGATCCGGAAGGGCGCGTCCGCTCCGCGAACTGCCTCGCGGAGGCGCGCGGCTGCGGCGGCCAGCACTTCGTCCCCTGCCAGCTGTCCGGCCGTCTCGTTCACGCGCTTGAAGTCGTCGAAGTCGAGCAGCAGGAGCGTGAGCGGCCGTGTGTAGCGATGGCCCCGCGCCACCTCGCGTGACAGCGCGACATGGAAGGCACGGCGGTTCGCGAGCCCCGTCAGTGAGTCCTCGTCCACGAGTTGGCGTGCCTCGCGATAGCGGCGTGCTGTGTCGATCGCCGGGCCGGCGGCGTGGGCGACCGCTTCGAGACGGCCGATCGCCGCGTGCGACACTGGCGGCGCAGGGTCGTGGGAGAAGACGGCGAGGAAGCCGATCTGCTCGCCGTCCGCCTCGAGCGGGACCGCGACGCCCGACCGAAGCGCGCCGGGTGGGTCGACGCCGTCGCCGTAGACGTATGTCGTTGCGACCGCGCGGGCCCGCCGACCGTCCGGCGCGAAGGACACGAGCTGTCTTTCCGCCTCATCGGAGGGGATGCCGACCGCCGCCACCAGCGCGGCCCCGTCGAGGTCGACGGCGTGGACGACGACGGCGTCGACATCCGGCGAGGCGGCAGCCGCCTCAGCGGTGCGGGCCAACACGTCGTCCAGATCGAGAGACGTGCCGAGATCGTCCAGCGCGCGACCGCGGAGGCCGTCCACCTGGACGCGCTCGAAAGCGGTCCGCAGGTCGTGCGAGAGGTCGTCCATGCGTGTGCCGAGTCGGGCCAGCGCGTCGCGGATCCTGTCGTCGGAGGTCGCTCTCGAGCGCCGCTGCAGCAGCGCGCTCACCACGACGATGAAGATGGCCGCAAGAGCGACCACCAGTGCGATCACCGCTGTCGTCACCGACACCCCCTCCTCATACGCACTCTACGAGCGTTGCGGCGGGACGCCAGCACCATGCTCACTCGGGTTGGCTGTCCGAGGGTGGGATGTCCGGGCCGTTGCAGTCGTGGATGAGACGGTTCTTGCCTGCTTCCTTGGCGTCGAACAGAAGTCGCGACGCCCGCTCGTCGAGCGAGCGGACGGTGTCGCCGGGACGTAGCTCGGTGAGGCCCGCGCTGAAGGTCATCTCGCCTGCGTGGGGGAATGCCGTCAACTCCACCTCGGCGCGAAGGCGCGCGTACAGCCGGATGGCCTCCGCGCACGGCGTCTCCGGCAGCACGAGCGCGAATTCCTCGCCGCCGCGGCGACAGACCGCGTCGGTCAAACGCGCCGTGCGGCGCAGGACGCCGCCCAACACGGCGAGGACGTCGTCGCCTGCGGGGTGCCCGAAGCGCGTATTCACGGCCCTGAAGTCGTCGAGATCGATCTCGATCAGCGCCAGTGGACGACCGCTCCGCTGAGCGCGGGCCACCTCCAGCTCGAGCACGTCGTCATACCCCCTGCGGTTTCTCAGCCCGGTGAGTGCGTCGGTCGTGACGAGCTCGAGCGTCGCTGCGTGGAGTCGCGCGTTCGCGATCGCGGGTGCGACTTCCGTCGCCAGCCGGCGCAGCGTGTCTTCGTGCTCAGGCGCGAAGGCGCCTGCCGAGCGCGCGTAGACGGCGATCGTCCCCAGGCGCTCACCATCGAGATCGACAGGCACGACGAGCCCGGATCGCACCGCCCCGGCGCCCCCCCGCGGGTCCGGTGACCATTCGAGTCGGACCGCGTGCCATGGCCGCCGGTCGGGAGTCTCGAACGCGCTCTCGAGGGTCCCCTCGGGCCCGGGCATGCCGTGCGCCGCGAGGATGTGGGTGCCGTCTACACGCCGTACCTCCACGGCGGCGCCATCGGCCCCGACGCACTGTGCCCCGTCCTGGGCGACCGCTGCGACGACGTCGTCGAGGTCGAGGGACAGCGTGCGGTCTGTCTCGCGCGCGGCGGTCGGCGCGGCGGCTCGCTCGACGATCGTGCCGAGCGCTCCCGACAAGGTCTCCATGCTGTCGCCGATGCGCCGCAGCGTCGACTCGAGGCGGCGTTCCGCCCGCGCGCGGACTCGCATCACGGCGATTACCGCGAGTCCGAGTACCACGACCGCCGTCGAAGCGGCGGCGATCACCGCAGACGTTGTTCCCATCCCCCGTGCGCACTGTACGCGCCTTCGGGGCCGCGCGCGAGGCCGGCTCCTTGCCTTTGCGGGCGCCGGGCGGGTCCGCTATCGTTGCCGTCCCGGTTGGCGGGGCCGCGGCCCTGCCGGCCTTATCTCTGTGAGAACACCCTCGACCAGACCCTAGGAGCAGCGTGCCCACCGTCAATCAGCTCGTCCGCAAGGGACGGAAGGACAAGCCGACGAAGACGAAGACACCGGCACTGCGGGGTGCCCCGCAGAAGCGTGGCGTCTGCACGCGCGTCTACACGACGACCCCCAAGAAGCCGAACTCGGCGCTGCGCAAGGTCGCGCGCGTCCGGCTGACGAACCAGATGGAGGTCGGCGCGTACATCCCGGGCGAGGGGCACAACCTGCAGGAGCACTCGGTCGTGCTGCTCCGCGGCGGCCGCGTCAAGGATCTGCCCGGCTTCCGCTACAAGGTGATCCGTGGTGGGCTCGACACGTCCGGTGTCGCCGACCGTCGACAGGCTCGCTCGAAGTACGGCGCGAAGAGGGGCAGCTGATGCCGCGTCGCGCAGAGGTCCAGCCGCGTCAACCCGGACCGGACCCCGTCTACGGCTCGACGCTCGTTCAGCAGCTCGTCAACCGGGTGATGCTCGACGGGAAGAAGTCGACTGCCGAAGGCATCGTGTACGACGCCCTGGCGCAGGTCGGCGAGCGCAGCGGCAAGCCCGCGCTCGAGGCCCTCGAGGCGGCTGTGAAGCAGGTGACGCCCGTGCTCGAGGTTCGCTCGCGCCGCGTGGGTGGCGCGAACTACCAGGTGCCGATCGAGGTGCAACCCCGCCGTGCGCGCACGATGGCGATCCGTTGGCTCGTCACGTACGCGCGCGATCGACGCGAGAAGGGCATGCCCGCGAAGCTCGCCGGCGAGCTGCTCGACGCGATCAACCAGCAGGGTGGCGCGTTCAAGCGCAAGGACGACATGTATCGGATGGCGCAGGCCAACAAGGCCTTTGCGCACTACCGCTGGTAGACGAGACGATGAGCGCAACGGAGACAACAGTCGCACTGGACCATGTCCGCAACATCGGCATCATGGCCCACATCGACGCCGGCAAGACGACGACGACGGAGCGGATCCTCTACTACACCGGCCGTACGCACAAGCTCGGCGAGGTCCACGAGGGTGCGGCGACGATGGACTGGATGGCGCAGGAGCAGGAGCGCGGCATCACGATCACGTCGGCGGCGACGACTGCGACGTGGCGCGACCACCGCGTGAACATTATCGATACGCCCGGGCACGTGGACTTTACCGTCGAGGTCGAGCGCAGCCTTCGTGTCCTCGACGGCGCCGTCGCCGTGTTCGACTCCGTGGCCGGTGTCCAGCCCCAGTCCGAGACCGTCTGGCGGCAGGCCGACCGGTACGGCGTGCCGCGGATCGCGTTCATCAACAAGATGGATCGCACCGGCGCGAACTTCTTCGCTGCCGTGCAGTCCATGCGGGACCGGCTCGGCGCACGCCCTGTACCGGTGCAGATCCCGGTCGGCCAGGAGGAGCATCACGTCGGTGTCGTCGACCTCGTGGAGATGAAGGCGATCGTCTACGAGGACGACCTCGGTATCAGCTTCACCGTGGGCGACATCCCCGCGGAGCTCCGCGAGCAGGCCGAGGAGTATCACCACCTGTTGATCGACGCGATCGCCGAGTTCGACGACGAGCTCACGGAGACATATCTTTCGGACGAGAGCGCCGTCACGCCGGATCAGATCCGGCGTGCGCTCCGAGCGGGGACACTCGCCGACGCGATCACGCCGGTGCTCTGCGGCTCGGCCTTCAAGAACAAGGGCGTGCAGCCGCTGCTCGATGCGGTCGTCGAGTACCTGCCGAGCCCGCTCGACGTGCCGGCGGTGCAGGGCATCGATCCGAAGACGGAAGAGGAGGTGACGCGCCCGGCCTCGATGGAGGCGCCGTTCTCGGCGCTCGTCTTCAAGGTCATGTCCGACCCCTTCGTCGGCAAGTTGACGTACTTCCGCGTCTACTCCGGCCAGCTCAAGGCGGGCGACCGTGTGCTGAACACCGCCAACGGGAAGACCGAGCGGATCGGTCGCATCCTGCAGATGCACGCGAACCATCGAGAGGAGCGCGACGAGATCGGCGCCGGCGAGATCGCGGCAGTCGTCGGGCTGAAGCAGTCGACCACGGGTGACACGCTGTCCACGGCGTCGTCGCCGATCCTGCTCGAGTCGATGACCTTCCCCGATCCGGTGATCTCCGTCGCGATCGAGCCGAAGACGAAGGGTGATCAGGACAAGCTCGCCACGGCGCTGCAGCGCCTCGCGGAGGAAGACCCCACGTTCCGGGTGTCGTCCGACGAGGAGACCGGGCAGACGATCATCGCCGGCATGGGCGAGCTCCACCTCGAGATCATTGTCGACCGCCTGCTGCGCGAGTTCAGGGTCGACGCGAACGTCGGTCGACCGCAGGTCGCGTATCGCGAGACCGCCTCCCAGCCGGTGACCAAGGTGCAGGGGAGGTTCGTCCGGCAGACCGGAGGCTCCGGCCAGTACGGCGACGTCGTCATCAACCTCATCCCCCAGGCGCCCGGCGAAGGCTACGTCTTCGAAGACAAGGTCGTAGGAGGCAAGATTCCGAGGGAGTACATCCCGGCGGTCAACCACGGCATCGTCGAGGCAATGGGCGCCGGCGTGCTCGCCGGCTACCCGGTGGTCGACGTCAAGGTCGAGCTGATCGACGGCTCGTACCACGACGTCGATTCGAGCGAGCGCGCCTTCAAGATCGCCGGCTCGATGGCGTTCAAGGACGCGCTGCGCCGGGCGAAGCCAAAGCTCTTGGAGCCCGTGATGGCCGTCGAGGTCGTCACACCCGAGGACTACCTCGGCGATGTTATGGGTAACCTCAACGGTCGGCGGGGCCGCGTGGAGCACTTGGAGCCGCTCGGCAACTCACAGACGATCAAGGCGAGCGTTCCGCTCGCAGAGATGTTCGGATATGCAACCGACCTGCGTTCGATGACACAGGGTCGGGCGACGTTCACGATGCAGTTCAACCGCTACGACGACGTCCCGCAGTCGATCGCCGCGGAGATCATGGACGCGCAGGGCGGGTCGTAGGTTCAAGGATCGAACGAGAAGGGAACCGGAGGAGGCAATGGCCAAGCAGAAGTTCGAGCGGACGAAGCCGCATGTCAACGTCGGCACCATCGGCCACATCGATCACGGGAAGACAACGCTGACCGCCGCCATCACGAAGGTGCTGGCGGAGACGGGCACCGGCACGTCGGCGCGCTCGTTCGACTCGATCGATGCCGCGCCGGAAGAGCGTCAGCGTGGTATCACCATCAACACCGCGCACGTCGAGTACGAGACGCCCAACCGGCACTACGCGCACGTCGACTGCCCGGGGCACGCCGACTACATCAAGAACATGATCACGGGGGCCGCACAGATGGACGGCGCGATCCTCGTCGTCTCGGCCGCCGACGGCCCCATGCCGCAGACGCGTGAGCACATCCTGCTCGCCCGTCAGGTCGAGGTGCCCGCCATGGTCGTCGCGCTCAACAAGGCCGACATGGTCGACGACCCCGAGCTGATCGAGCTCGTGGAGATGGAGGTGCGCGAGCTCCTCTCGAAGTACGACTTCCCGGGCGACGACATCCCGATCATCCAGGTCTCCGCGCTGAAGGGGCTCGACGGCGATCCCGAGTGGACGGCCAAGATCGTTGAGTTGATGGAGGCCGTCGACTCCTACATCCCGGAGCCGGCGCGCGACGTCGACAAGCCGTTCCTGATGCCGATCGAGGATGTGTTCACGATCACGGGCCGTGGCACCGTCGTCACGGGCCGCATCGAGCAGGGCAAGATCGAGGTCGGGAACGAGCTCGAGATCGTCGGGATCCACGAGAAGGTCGAGAAGACCGTGGTGACCGGGCTCGAGATGTTCCAGAAGACGCTCGACTATGCGCAGGCCGGCGACAACGCAGGTGCACTGCTTCGCGGCATCAAGCGCGAGGATGTCGAGCGCGGGCAGGTGCTCGCGAAGCCGGGCTCGATCACGCCGCACACCCACTTCAAGGCGGAGGTGTACGTGCTCTCGAAGGACGAGGGCGGTCGGCACACGCCGTTCTTCAACGGATACCGGCCTCAGTTCTACTTCCGCACGACCGACGTCACCGGCTCGATCAAGCTGCCCGAGGGGCAGGAGATGGTGATGCCGGGTGACAACACGAACATGGAGATCGAGATGATCCAGCCGATCGCCATGGATCAGGGTCTTCGCTTCGCGATCCGCGAGGGCGGCCGCACGGTCGGCGCCGGCGTGGTGACGGAGATCATCAAGTAGCAACGACCGGGAGTGTGGGGCGGGACGTCGTCCCGCCCCGACCCACTCCCACGAGGGTGACGAGAAACCACATGGCGCAGCAGAAGATCCGAATCCGTCTCAAGGGCTACGACCACCAGCAGGTGGACCGGTCGGCGTCCCAGATCGTCGAGACAGCACGGCGCACCGGTGCCACGATCACGGGGCCCGTGCCCCTGCCCACCGAGAAGAACGTCTACTGCGTGATCCGCAGCCCGTTCAAGGACAAGGACTCGCGCGAGCACTTCGAAGTGCGCACGCACAAGCGTCTGATCGACATCCACAGCCCCACGCCCAAGACGGTCGACTCGCTCATGCGTCTCGATCTGCCTGCCGGCGTCGACATCGAGATCAAGCTGTGACGCTGCGGAGGCGCGCGTGAAGGGGATCGTCGGCAAGAAGCTGGGCATGACCCAGCTGTTCGACCCGGACACCGGGCGCGTCGACGCGGTCACCGTGATCGAAGCCGGGCCGTGTCCGGTCGTGCAGGTGAAGACCACCGACACCGATGGCTACGACGCCGTGCAGCTCGCCTTCGGCGAGGTCGCCGAGCGGAAGCTGTCGCGTGGGGAGGTCGGCCACCTGGCGAAGGCCGGCGTGGCTGCGCACCGGCATCTCGTCGAGTTCCGCGGCGCGAGCGAGCTGCAGGTCGGCGAGACGGTGACGGTCGAGGCGTTCGCGCCGGGCGAGGCGGTCAAGGTGTCCGGCGTCTCCGTCGGCAAGGGCTTCCAGGGCACGATCAAGCGACACAACTTCAGCCGTGGCCCGGTCTCGCACGGCTCCCACAACGTCCGCAAGCCAGGCTCCATCGGCGCCTCGGCGACGCCGTCGCGTGTCTTCAAGGGCATGCGCATGGCTGGGCAGATGGGCTCGCGGCGTGTGACCCAGGTTGGTCTCGTCGTGCATGAGATCGACACCGAGCGCAATCTCCTGCTCGTTCGTGGGTCCGTTCCTGGCCCGCGCAACGGCCTGATCGAGATCCGGGGGGTGCAGGGCTGATGGCCGTGACCGCGCCCGTGCTCGGAGGAGCGAAGAAGGACGTGTCGCTCGCCGAAGTCGTCTTCGCCGCAGAGCTCAACCGGAACCTCGTGCACGAGACGGTTCGTGCCGAGCTGAACGCGCACCGCGCAGGCACGCGCGCCGCGAAGAGCAGGGGGCTCGTCGCAGGCGGCCGCTCGAAGCCGTGGCGCCAGAAGGGAACCGGGCGCGCCCGCCAGGGCACGATCCGCGCACCTCAGTTCACCGGTGGCGGCGTCGCCTTCCCGCCGTCGATGCGCAGCTTCGACGTCAAGGTCAACCGCAAGGCGCGCCGCGCCGCCCTCCGGGGGGCGCTCAGCCATCATGCGGCACACGGCACGCTCGCCCTGCTCGACGGCGCGTCGTTCGCCGAGCCGTCGACCAAGCAGGCCGTCGAGCTGCTCTCGAAGTGGGAGCACGCCGAGCCGGTCCTGATCGTCGCGCGTGAGGACGAGGTCGCGGTCGTGAAGTCGTTCCGCAACCTGCCACGCGTGCTCGTCACGCTCGCCGGCGATCTCGAGGTAGCCACCGTCGTCTGGGCCAACGCCATCCTGGTCACCGAAGCTGCGCTGCCGCTCGTCGAGAGCCGCGCCGGCAACACCCCGAAGGAGGCATCGTGAGCCTCAACCTCGAAGACGTGCTCGTCGCACCGGTCGTGTCCGAGAAGAGCTACGCGGGCATCACCGAAGGGCGCTACACGTTCAAGGTGCACGCCGACGCGCACAAGACGCACGTGCGACAGGCCGTCGAGCAGCTCTTCGACGTCAACGTCGAGCGCGTCAACATCATCAAGGTGCAGTCGAAGCCGAAGCGGCGCGGCGTCCATCGCGGCACGCGGCCCGGTTGGAAGAAGGCCGTCGTCCAGCTGCGCAAGGGTGACACGATCGAGATCTTCGAAGGAGCCCAGGTATGAGCGCGCAGGATCGGGGAGGGCAGCGCTGATGGCCGTCCGCAAGTTCAAGCCGACGAGCCCGGGCCGTCGCTTCATGGCGATCTCGGCGTTCGACGAGATCACGAAGTCGACCCCGGAGAAGTCGCTGCTCGAGCCCCTTGCGAAGACGGGCGGTCGCAACAACAAGGGGCGCATCACCACGCGCCATCAGGGTGGCGGGCACAAGCGCCGCTACCGAAAGATCGACTTCAAACGCGTCAAGGACGGCGTGCCGGCGAAGGTCGCCGCGATCGAGTACGACCCGAACCGCTCGGCGCGCATCGCGCTCCTCCACTACCTCGACGGTGCCAAGGCGTACATCCTGGCGCCACAAGGGCTCCGCGTCGGCCACCAGGTCGAGTCGGGGGCCGAGGCGGACATCAAGCCCGGGAACGCGCTGCCGCTCCAGGCGATTCCCACCGGCACCATCGTGCACGCGGTCGAGTTGCGGCCGGGGCAGGGCGCGAAGATGGCTCGCTCGGCCGGTTCGGGCGTGCAGTTGGTGGCCAAGGACGGCGCCCATGCCGTCCTGCGCCTGCCGTCCGGAGAGATGCGGCGCGTGCCGCTGACGTGCCGGGCCACGGTGGGGCAGGTCGGCAACACGGATCACGCGAACACGCAGAGCGGGAAGGCCGGGCGCAGTAGGTGGCTCGGCAAGCGCCCGTCCGTGCGCGGAACCGCCATGAACCCGGTCGATCACCCGCACGGTGGCGGCGAGGGCAAGAACAAGGGTCACCATCCGGTGACACCGTGGGGCGTGCCGACCCTCGGCAAGCGCACCCGTGCCAAGCACAAGGAATCCGACAAGCTGATCGTCCGCGGCCGTCGTCGCGGCAAGGAGAGGCGCTGATCCATGAGTAGGTCGTCGAAGAAGGGGCCCTTCATCGAGGAGCGGCTCTTACGCCGCATCGAGGAGATGAACACCGCCGGCCAGCGGCGACCCGTGAAGACGTGGTCGCGTGCTTCGACGGTGTTCCCGGAGATGGTCGGGCACACGATCGCCGTGTACAACGGCCGTCAGCACGTACCCGTGTTCATCAGCGAGCAGATGGTCGGGCACAAGCTCGGCGAGTTCGCTCCCACCCGCACGTTCCGCGGGCACTCGGGCGATCGTCAGGCACAGGTGAAGAAGCGGTGACGGAGACCGTCGCACCGATGCAGGTCCGCGCGCAGGCGAAGTGGGTGCGGACGTCCGCGCGCAAGGCACGCGTCGTGCTCGAGCACATCCGTGGGCGCTCCGTCCCGGAGGCGCGAACCGTCCTTGCCTTCACGCAGCGCGCCGCGGCACGCGAGATCGACCGTGTCCTCCGCTCCGCCGTCGCGAACGCCGAGTCGGCGCACGCGCTCGACGGGGACGAACTGATCGTCGTGGAGGCGTATGCGGACGAGGGGCCGACGCTGAAGCGTTGGAAGCCTCGTGCGCGGGGTCGCGCCGGGCGCATCATGAAGCGGACGTGTCACATCACCGTCGTGCTGGCTCCCGACCCTGCGCTCACGAGCGGACGCCCGAGGCGCGCACAGAAGCCTGCCGAGGAGACCGCGTCCCCGCCGGAGGCGCCGACCGAGGCTCCCGTCGCCGACGAGAAGCCCAAGCGCCGCGCAACGGCGAAGAAGAAAGAGGAGGCGACGGTCTAATGGGCCAAAAGGTGCATCCCGGCGGCTTGCGGGTCGGTGTCATCCACGACTGGAAGTCCAACTGGTGGACCGGCAAGAAGCAGATCGCCGACTACATCCTCGAGGACATCAAGATCCGCGACCACATCAACGGCAAGCTCTCGCACGCCGGGCTGTCGGACATCCTCATCCGCAAGGACAAGCAGCGGATCACCGTCGACATCTACACGGCCCGGCCGGGCATCGTGATCGGCAAGTCGGGTGTCGAGGTCGACGCGCTCCGCAAGGAACTGCACGCGATCACGGGCAAGTCGGTGCACATCAACATCAACGAGATCAAGCGGCCCGAGCTCGACGCGCAGCTGGTCGCGCAGTCGATCGCCGAGCAGCTGCAGAACCGGGTCGCGTTCCGGCGGGCCATGAAGCGCTCGCTTGCCTCTGCGATGCGCTCCGGCGCTCAGGGCATCCGGATCGTCTGCGGTGGACGCCTCGGTGGCGGCGAGATGAGCAGGCGTGAGGCCTACTCCGAGGGCCGTGTGCCGCTGCACACGATCCGCGCCGACATCGACTACGGGTTCGCCGAGGCGAAGACGACGTACGGTCGCATCGGCGTCAAGGTGTGGATCAACAAGGGCGAGATCATGCCCGAGGGCTTCGACGGCGGACTCGGTCGCGAGCGGGGCTCCGACATCGAGGCGTCACGCCGCCGCCGCGGCGCCGTGACAGAGGGCCTCGGCGCATCGCGCGAGAGCGGCCGGGGCCGCGCACAGGACCGCGAAGGGCTCGGGCTCGTCCAGCGGCGTCGACGCCCAGGGCGTCCCGGCGGCCCCGGACGTCCCGGAGCACCCGGCCGGCCCGGCGGGCGGGGTCAGGGTCGCGACCGCGCCACCGCCCCGCGCGAGGACGCGCCGAAGGCGCCCCCCGAGGTGACCGATGTGCCGAAGCAGGTAGACGTGCCGGCCCCCGAGGCGCCTCCCGAGGCGACGCAGCCGCAGGCTGACGCGCCCGAGCAGGGCAAGGAGGCGAGCGACTGATGTTGATGCCGCGCAAGTTCAAGCACCGCAAGGAGTTCCGTGGCCGCCGGCGCGGAATGGCGAAAGGCCAGACGACGGTGCAGTTCGGCGACTACGGCATCAAGGCGCTCGAAGCCGGCTGGGTCACGAACCGCCAGATCGAGGCGGCACGCATCGCGATGACGCGGAAGATCCGCCGCGGTGGGAAGGTGTGGATCAACCTTTTCCCGGACAAGCCGTTCACGAAGAAGCCTGCAGAGACTCGCATGGGCTCAGGCAAGGGCTCGCCCGAGGGCTGGGTCGCAGTGGTCAAGCCCGGGCGCGTCATGTTCGAGCTCGCCGGCGTTCCGGAGCCACTGGCCAAGGAGGCGCTCCGCCTCGCGGGTCAGAAGCTCCCGCTGAAGACGAAGATCGTGAGGCGGGAGGCGGATCTCTTTGAGAACTGAGACGACGACGTGCATGCCCCGCCAGGGGCTGCGACAGGAGGCTGATCTGCCGTGAGGGCGCGAGAGCTTCGTGATCTCTCCGACGAGGAACTCGAGCGTCGGCTCGGCGAGACGCGCCGAGATCTCGTCAACATCCGGTTCCAGTCCGTCACCGGATCGCTCGAGAACACAGGCCGCCTGGCGGCGACGAAGCGGGACATCGCCCGCATCCTGACGGTCAAGCACGAGCGCGCACGGCTGGGAAAGGCGTAGGGAATGGCTGAAGACGAAACACAGAACATCGAGGAGGCAGCGGTCGAGGAGACCGTGGACGAGCCCGTGGCTGCGGAGACCCCCGAGGCCGCTGCCGAGATTGAGCAGGCGGTCGAGGAGCCTGTCGCCGAGGGCGCGGTCGAGGAGGCCGTTGCCGAGGAGCCTGTCGGCGAGGGCGTGGTCGAAGAGCCCGCCGCCGAGGAGAAGGCTCCAGCCGAGGACGCTGCCACTGCGGAGCCGGACGAGGAAGTCGCCGCCGGTGCGAGCGACGAGCCGGTCCTCGAGGCTCCGGAGGCAGCTGCCCCCAAGCGCAAGAAGAAGCGGCTGCCGCGCGCCCTCCGTCCCGCGCGCACGCGCCCGAAGCGCGTCGCGAGCACGGAGCGCCAGGCGATCGTCCGGCTCCCGAAGCCGGAGGCCGAGCGGGGCCGACGGCAGGAGCGCCAGGGGACGGTCGTCTCCGCCGCGATGGACAAGACGATCGTCGTGAAGGTCGAGGTCACGAAGGCGCACCGGCGCTACAAGAAGGTCGTCCGGCGCGGCGTCAAGTTCCATGCCCACGACGAGGGCAACCAGGCGAAGGTCGGCGACGTCGTCAGGATCGTCGAGACGCGTCCGCTGTCGGCGACGAAGCGCTGGCGCCTCGTCGAGATCGTCGAGGCGGCCAAGTGATCCAGCAGGAATCCCGGCTCAAGGTCGCGGACAACACCGGTGCGCGCGAGTTGCTCTGCATCCGCGTCGTCGGTGGATCGCGGCGCCGCTACGCGCGCGTCGGCGACGTGATCGTTGCTACCGTGAAGGCCGCAACACCGCAGGGCTCGGTCAAGAAGGGCGAGGTCGTGAGGGCCGTCGTCGTTCGGACGAAGAAGCCCTACGGACGCGACGACGGCACGCTGATCGGCTTCGATGAGAACGCGGCCGTGATCATCGACACGCAACTCAACCCGCGCGGTACGCGCATCTTCGGACCGGTCGCGCGGGAGCTGCGCGAGAGGAACTTCATGAAGATCGTCAGCCTCGCCCCTGAGGTGCTTTGAGCATGACCACCAACCACTCGCCCGCCTAGACGATGTCCGCCAAGATGAAAGTGCAGAAGGGTGACCTCGTGCAGGTCCTCGCCGGCAAGGATCGCGGCAAGCGTGGCCGTGTCGTCGACGCGCGCCCGTCCGAGCGGCGCGTGATCGTCGAGAACCTGAATCTCGCGAAGCGGCACACCAAGCCGCGCCCGATGCGCGACACGTCACGCATGGGCGGCGCCTCGATCATCCCCGGCGGGATCATCCAGAAGCCGATGCTGATCGACGTCTCCAACGTCATGATCGTCTGCCCGACCTGCAACGAGGCAACACGCGTCGGGATCACGATCGTCGAGGGCAAGGACGGATCCATCCGCCGCCGCGTCTGCAAGCGGGACGGGTGCGGGGAGGTGCTCGACGCGTGAGTGCCACAGAGACGATCGAGGCGCGGCTGAAGCGGCGCTACGAGGACGAGATCCGGCCGGCGCTCAAGAACGAGCTGGAGCTCTCGTCGCTGATGCAGGTTCCCCGCGTCTCGAAGATCACTCTGAACATGGGTGTCGGTGACGCCAAGACCGACGCCAAGGCGCTCGATGCAGCGATCGAGGAGCTCACCCTGATCGCGGGGCAGCGGGCACAGGTGCGCAAGGCGCGCAAGTCGATCGCGGCATTCAAGTTGCGCGAGGGGATGCCCGTCGGTACGCGCGTGACGTTGCGCGGGACGCGGATGTACGAGTTTCTCGACCGCTTCGTGTCCATCGCACTACCACGCATCCGCGACTTCCGCGGCCTCAACCCCGACTCGTTCGACGGGCGCGGCAACTACTCGATCGGCATCAAGGAGCAGATCATCTTTCCGGAGATCGACTACGACAGCGTCCCCGTGATCCGGGGCCTGGACGTCGCGATCACGACCACGGCGGCGACGGACGAGCACGCGCGAGCGCTCCTGCGAGCACTCGGCCTGCCGTTCGCCACCGAGAGAACGGAGTGAGGAGCACCGAATGGCCAAGAAGTCGCTGATCGCGAAGCAGAAGCGAACGCCCAAGCATCCCGTGCAGGCCTACACGCGCTGCAACCGCTGCGGGCGGCCGCGGGCTGTCTTCCGCAAGTACCGGCTCTGTCGGATCTGCCTGCGCGAGCTCGCGCACGAGGGCGCGATCCCGGGCATGACGAAGTCGAGCTGGTAGGAGGATCCGTCATGCTGACCGACCCGATCGCCGACATGCTGACCCGGATCCGCAACGCCAATCGTGCGTTGCACGAGACGGCCGCGATGCCGACCTCCCGCATGAAGGAGGAGATCGCTCGCCTGCTCGCAGACGAGGGTTACATCAAGGGCTTCAGCGTCGTCGAGGCTGAGCCGGTCGCGCAGCTCGTGATCGAGCTCAAGTACTCGAAGAGCCGCGAGCGCGTGATCACCGACCTCAAGCGCGTCTCCAAGCCCGGCCGGCGCGTCTACGCGAAGAAGGATCGCCTTCCGCGCGTGCTCGGGGGGCTCGGCACCTCGATCCTGTCCACATCGACCGGTGTGATCACCGGCCGCCAGGCCGCCGAGCGCGGCGTCGGCGGCGAAGTGATCGCGTTCGTCTGGTGACCCCGGGCGGACGAGGGAGAAGACCGTGAGCAGAATCGGGAAAGCACCCATCGACGTGCCGGCCACCGTGTCGGTGTCGATTGCGCCCGGCCGCGTCCAGGTGAACGGCCCGCTCGGCGAGCTCGTGCAGCAGGTGCCCGTACGGATGAGCATCGCGCTCGAGGACAGTGTGATCACCGTCACGCGGCCCACGAACCGCGGCGAGGATCGTGCGCTCCACGGGCTCACGCGAACGCTCGTGGCGAACATGGTCGAGGGCGTGACCAAGGGCTTCGAGAAGCACCTGGAGATCCAGGGCGTGGGCTACCGGGCACAGCTGAAGGGGCAGGATCTCGAGTTGAGCGTCGGTTTCTCCCATGTCGTGTCCGTGCGGCCACGTGACGGGATCAGCTTCGACGTGCCCGCTCCGACCCAGATCACCGTCAAGGGCATCGACAAGCAGGCGGTCGGTCAGACCGCCGCCGAGATCCGCAAGGTGCGCCCGCCCGAGCCGTACAAGGGCAAGGGCATCCGGTATCGCGACGAGTACGTACGCAGAAAGGTTGGCAAGAGAGCGTGAGCAGGCTGACGACCTACGAGGCCCGCAGGCGCCGTCACCGACGCGTCCGCGGCAAGATCGCCGGCACCGCGGAACGGCCGCGGCTCGTCGTCTTCCGATCGAACCGGGGCATCTTCGCCCAGCTCGTCGACGACGAGCGCGGGCACACGATCGCGTCCGCCGACTGGCTCGCCCTGCGTCCGTTCTCCGGCACCAAGCGCGAGCAGGCGGCCGCGGTCGGCAAGGCGCTGGCCGCGTCGGCGGGTGCCGCCGGGGTCGCACGCTGCGTCTTCGACCGAGGCGGCTACCTCTATCACGGACGCGTCGAAGCGCTCGCCGAGGGCGCGCGCGAGGGAGGACTGGAGTTCTGATGTCGGCAGCGCAAGCGAGCGAAACCCGCGAGTTGAAGGAGCGCGTGATCGAGATCAACCGCGTCGCCAAGGTGGTCAAGGGCGGCCGGCGGTTCTCGTTCACCGCGCTCGTCGTCATCGGCGACGAGGTCGACCGGGTCGGCGTCGGCTACGGCAAGGCCCGCGAGGTGCCGCTGGCGATCTCGAAGGCCGTCGACGACGCGAAGAAGAACATGTTCACCGTGCCGAAGCACGGCGCCACGATCACACACGAGATCGTCGGTCGCTTCGACGCAGCCCGCGTCGTCCTGCGCCCCGCCAGCGAGGGCACCGGTGTGATCGCCGGCGGCGGTGTGCGCGCGGTGCTCGAGCTGGCCGGGATCCGAGACGTCCTCTCCAAGAGCCTCGGCACGACGAACCCGATCAACATGGCGAAGGCGACCGTGAACGGCCTGCAGCGCCTGCGGCGTCCCGAGGACGTCGCTCGTAGTCGCGGCAAGTCGATCTCCGAGGTGCTGCCGGTGCCTCGGAAAGCGGCCGAGGCACCTGCGGAGCCGAGTGCGTCGCCCGCTGTGGTCGATGACGCTCCCGCCGCGGAGGAGGAGGGCGGCGAATGAGCACGGTCCGCATCACGCAGGTACGGTCGCCGATCGGTGAGACGCAGAAGCACCGTGGCACGTTGCGGTCGCTCGGGCTCGGCCGCATCGGTCGCACCGCCGAGCACGCGATGGGCCCCGAGCTGGAGGGCAAGCTGCGGCACGTTGCACACCTGATCAAGGTCGAGGAGAGCGAGCGGTGACGATGGACGACGAACTGAACTTGCACAGTCTCTCTCCGGCGCAGCCTCGGAAGGCCCGCAAGCGCGTCGGTCGAGGCCTGGGCTCCGGCAAAGGGCGCTACAGCGGCCGTGGCATCAAGGGGCAGAAGTCCCGCTCCGGCTCGCACAAGATGCCGGCCGGCTTCGAGGGCGGCCAGATGCCGATCGACATGCGGCTGCCCAAGCTGCGCGGCGCCACGTCTGCCGACGCGATGCCCATCGGTCCGTTCCGCACGTACAGCCAACCGGTGAACGTCCGGGACCTGGAGGCGCGGTTCGAGGCGGGGGCGGCCGTGTCGCCCGAGGCGCTCGTCGCCGTCGGTCTGCTCAAGAACACGCGTGTCGACGTGAAGATCCTGGGGGTCGGCGAGTTGACGAAGGCGCTGTCGGTGACGGCTCACGGGTTCTCGAAGTCGGCGCGCGAGAAGATCGAGGCCGCCGGCGGAAGCGTCACGTGGTTGCGCGGCGAGCCGGTTCCGAGGGTCAAGAAGGCGCGGCCTGCCCGACCGGTCGCGTCGGCTGAGGACGACACAGCGGAGGCCGACGCCGAGGTCGTGTCGGAGGCGGAGCCCGAGGTCGAGGAGACCGAGCCCGCCGCCGACGAGGCGTCGGAGGAGAACTAGCCGCGGCCCGAGCCGCGGCAGCAGCGTGATGTTCAGCTGGCTCGCGAACGCCTGGCGCGTCCCGGAGCTGCGCAAGCGCATTCTCTTCACCGCGTTCGCGCTCGCCGTCTATCGCCTCGGATCGTGGATCCCTGCACCGGGTGTCGACTCGGAGGCGATCTCCAACTACTTCGGTGGTCAGGGCGGGACGGTGCTCGGGCTGCTCAACCTGTTCTCGGGCGGTGCGCTCTCCCAGTTCTCGATCTTCGCGCTCGGGATCATGCCGTTCGTCACGGCGTCGATCATCGTCCAGCTGATGACCGTCGTCATACCGAGGCTCGCAGAGCTGCAGAAGGAAGGCGAGTCCGGGTACGCCAAGATCAACCAGTACACGCGGTACCTCACGGTCGCCCTCGCTGCGGCACAGGCGCTCGGGTACGCGTTCCTGTTCCGTAGCCAGGAGGCGTTGCAGGCGAACAGCGGGCGGATGGTCCTCATCGTCGTCACGCTGACCACGGGCTGCGTGCTGCTGATGTGGATCGGCGAGCAGATCACGCGCCGCGGCATCGGCAACGGCATCTCGATTCTCATCTTCGCGTCGATCCTCACGGGGTTGCCGATCGGTATTCGGGCCTGGTGGAACGGTGGGCCGATGGAGCGCATCTTCTTCCCGCTGATCGCGGTCTCGATGTGCGCCGCGATCGTCTTTGTCCAGGAGGGACAGCGCCGCATCCCGATCCAGTACGCGAAGCGGATGGTGGGCCGCCGCATGACGGCGGGTGGGACGACGTACCTTCCGCTCCGCGTGAACATGGCCGGCGTGATCCCCGTGATCTTCGCGGCGGCGGTGCTCGCCTTCCCGCCGACAATCGCTCAGTACTTCCCCAGCACCCAGGACTTCGTCAACGAGTACTTCCAGCCAGGTGATCTCTCGTTCCTGCTGCTCGAGGGCGTGATGATCGTGCTCTTCACGTTCTTCTATACAGCCGTGCAGTTCAACCCGGTCGAACAGGCGGACAATCTGCGCAAGCACGGCGGCTACATCCCCGGCATCCGTCCAGGGCCACCGACGGCCCAGTACCTCGACCGTGTGTTGACGCGGCTCACGCTCCCCGGCTCGCTGTTCCTGGCCACCGTGGCCGTTGCCCCGAGCCTCTTCATCCGGTACGGCGGCTTCGCACAGGCGAGTGCCGGTGCGCTCGGCGGCGTGTCGGTGCTGATCGCCGTCGGCGTGGCGCTGGACACGATGCGCCAGATGGAGTCGCAGATGATGATGCGCAATTACGAGGGCTTCCTGAAGTGACCGGCGACGCCGTCACGCGCGCCAGCGGCCGGGTGGGACCGGTCCCGTACAGATCGCACCCAGCTGGAGCCGCGTGAACATCCTCATCATCGGCCCCCAGGGGGCAGGCAAGGGAACCCAGGCGTCTCGTATCTCCGGCGAGTTCGGGATCCCGCACGTCTCGACGGGCGAGATGTTTCGCGCAGCGATCGCGTCGGGGTCCGACTTGGGCCGACAGGTCGAGCCGATCCTCGCCGCCGGCGACCTGGTGCCCGACGAGCTGACGATCGAGCTCATCCGCGATCGGCTCGGCGAGCGCGACGCCGCCCGCGGTTTCGTCCTCGACGGCTTCCCGCGCAACCTCTCCCAGGCAGGCGCGCTCGGTGCGATGCTGGCCGAGATCGGCCGCGAGCTCGACACGGTTCTCTTCTTCGACCTCGCGGACGACGTCGCCACCCAGCGAATGCTCGGACGCGCGCGGGCCGAGGGACGGTCCGACGACACCCCGGAGGTGATCGCCCGCCGCCTCGCCGTCTACCACGAGCAGACCGAGCCCGTGATCGAGCACTACCGTGCGACCGGCAGCCTCGTCCGGCTGCATGCGGAGCGGAGCATCGAGAGCGTGTACGCGGAGATCGGCGACGCCCTCGTCGGGCTCGAGGCTCGGCACGCGTGATCATTCGCAAGTCCCCCGACGAGATCGATCGGATCGCACGGGCGGGCGCCCTCGTCGCCGCGACGATCTCCCACGTCGGTGAGCAGCTCGCACCGGGTGTGACGACCGCCGAGCTCGACGACGTCGCCGACGCGTTCATCCGCGAGCACGGCGGCGTGCCCACGTCTCAGGGCTACAAGGGCTATCCGCGCGCGATCTGCATCTCGCCGAACGACGTCGTCGTGCACGGCATCCCAGGCGGCTACGCGCTCTCGCTCGGAGACGTCGTCACGATCGACGTCGGCGTCACGCTCGACGGCGCGATCGCCGACAGCGCCTACACGTACGCAGTCGGCGCGATCGAGCCCGGGGCGCAACGTCTGCTCGACACGTGCCAGGACGCGCTCTCGGCGGGGATTGCGCAAGCATCGCCCGGGAATCGCGTCGGCGACATCTCTCACGCGGTGCAGGACCTCGTCGAAGGCATGGGCTTCGCGGTCATCCGCAGCCTGGTCGGGCACGGCGTCGGCCGCCACTACCACGAGGACCCCCATGTACCCAACTTCGGCCAGGCTGGTCGGGGCCCGCGGCTGTCCGAGGGCATGACGATCGCCATCGAGCCGATGATCACCGCCGGTGCCGCCGACGTGCTGCTCGACGACGACGGCTGGACGATCTCGACGGCTGACGGCTCGTTGTCGGCGCATTTCGAGCACACGGTCGCCGTCACCGCAGACGGGCCCCGCGTGCTCACCCCTCGCGTCGGCGTCGCCACCGAGAGAGCCGGTTTGCTACAGTGATCCTCCCGCGGCGCGGCCGTCTGCAGCGCTGTGGAATTCTGTTCACGACGTCCGTGCACGATGACACGGCGTGTGCGAGGAAAGGTGTCAGTCAAGGAAGAGAAGATCGAGGTCGAGGGCGAGATCGTCGAAGCGCTCCCCAGCTTGATGTTTCGGGTGCGGCTCGACGAGGGACACGAGATCCTCGCCAAGATCTCGGGGAAGATGCGGAAGCACTACATCCGGATCCTCCCGGGCGACCGGGTCAAGGTCGAGCTCTCTCCGTACGACCTGACCCGTGGCCGCATCACCTTCCGGCTCAAGTAAGGACTCCACTGTGAAAGTACGCCCATCCGTCAAAGCCATGTGTGATCGCTGCCGCGTGATCAAGCGGCACGGGCGCACCATGGTCATCTGCACCAACCCTCGTCACAAGCAGCGTCAGGGCTAGGAGGCCCAGTCGATGGCACGAATCGCCGGCGTCAATCTCCCGAACACCAAGCGTCTCGAGGTCGGGCTCACCTACATCTTCGGCATCGGCGCCTCGACCGCGCGCACGATCTGCAAGGAGCTCGCGCTCGACCCCGACACGAAGGTGAAGGACCTCACGGACGAGGAAGTCACCAAGCTGCGCACCTATATCGACCAGCACGTCGAGGTCGAGGGCGACCTCCGGCGGGAGCGGGCCCAGGCGATCAAGCGGCTCGGCGAGATCGGCTGCTATCGAGGGATCCGCCACCGGCGCGGCCTTCCCGTTCGCGCCCAGCGAACGAAGACCAACGCGCGCACGCGCAAGGGGCCGAAGAAGACGGTCGGTAGAGGGAAGAAGGCGAAGTGATGGCCCCTCCGCGCAAGTCGGCGGCCCGCGGCCGCACGCGCCGCCGCGTCCGCAAGAACATCGCCGTGGGGCAGGCGCACATCAAGACGTCGTTCAACAACACGATCGTCACGCTCACCGATCCCGAGGGCAACGTGATCGTGTGGGAGTCGGCGGGCTCCGCCGGCTTCAAGGGCTCCCGCAAGTCCACGCCGTTCGCAGCGCAGGTCACGGCCGACAACTGCGCGCGCAAGGGGATGGAGCACGGGTTGCAGAAAGTCGAGGTCTTCGTCAAGGGGCCCGGCTCGGGCCGCGAGACGGCGATCCGGTCGCTGCAGGCAGCCGGTCTCGAGATCATCGGCGTCCGCGACGTGTCACCGCAGGCGCACAACGGCGTTCGCCAGAAGAAACGGCGGAGGGTCTGATGGCACGCGATCTCGGGCCCAAGTGCAGGCTCTGCCGCCGCGAGGGCATCAAGCTGTTCCTCAAGGGCGAGCGCTGCCTGACGGAGAAGTGCGCGCTGGAGCGCCGGGCGTACCCGCCGGGTGAGCACGGGCGCGGACGCATCAAGCAGAGCCAGTACCTCCTTCAGCTTCGCGAGAAGCAGAAGGTTCGCCGCTACTACGGGCTGCTCGAGAAGCAGTTCCGCAACACGTACGACAAGGCGTCGCGTCGCAGCGGGCCGACCGGCGAGAACCTGCTCCGGATGCTCGAGACGCGCCTGGACAACGTCGTCTACCGGCTCGGCTTCGCGGGGTCGCGGGCGCAGTCCCGGCAGCTCGTGCGCCACGGGCACTTCCAGGTCAACGGCCGCCGGGTCAACATCCCGAGCTTCGGCGTCCGCCCCGACGACGTGATCACGCTCCGCAACGGCTCGAGCGCAGAGGCGCTCGTGCGCGACGCGACCGATCTCACAGCCTCGGTGACGCCGTGGCTGCAGGCAGACCACGACGGTCTCACCGGCAAGATGCTCAAGTGGCCCGCCCGCGACGAGATCGACACGCCGGTGCAGGAGTCGCTCGTCGTCGAGCTCTATTCGAAGTAACCGAACCATCGCGGGCGAGACCCGTCCCGCCCGAGAACCACCCGAGAACCGTTCACGCACGACCGAAAGGATCGCTTTGGCCACGCGCAACAGCCTCATGGAGTTTCAGATTCCGCGGATCGTCTCGGAGGAGTCCGACGAGCATCGCGGCACGTTCGCGATCGAGCCTCTCGACCGTGGGTTCGGCTACACGTTCGGGAACTCGCTGCGCCGCGTGCTGCTGTCCTCGCTCGAGGGCGCCGCTGTCACCGCCGTGAAGATCGAGGGCGTCGCACACGAGTTCACGACGCTGCCGGGCGTCCGCGAGGACGTCACGGACATCATCCTCAACCTGAAGAACCTCGTCTGCGTCCTGCACGGCGAGAGCCCCGAGGTCGAGGTCCACATCTCACGCAAGGGCCCCGGCGTCGTCACCGCCGCAGACATCGAGGCGCCTGCAGATCTCGAGATCCTCACTCCCGACCTCGAGCTCGCGCACCTCGCCGACAAGTCGAAGCTCGAGATCACGCTCACGATCGGGCGCGGTCGCGGCTACGTCCCGGCCGAGCTCAACCGTGGGCCCGAGACGACGATCGGCGTGATCCCGATCGACTCGATCTTCTCCCCCGTACGCCGTGTCGCGTACGAGGTCGACCACGCGCGCGTCGGTCAGCGCACCGACTACGACAAGCTCATCCTCGACGTCACGACCGACGGCTCGATCACACCGAAGGATGCGATCGGCGAGGCCGCCGAGATCCTCATCCGGCAGCTCGCCATCTTCACCGACCTCGAGAAGATCGAGGGCTTCGGCGAGGCGACACCGGGTGAGACCGCCGAGGTCACGACCTCGCACGGGATGGAGAACTTCCCCATCGAGGAGCTCGAGCTCGGCGTCCGCTCGTACAACTGCCTGAAGCGCGTCGGCATCGAGACCATCGGTGACCTCACGTCGAAGGGCGATGCCGGAGCTCGCCGCGATCCCGAACTTCGGGCGCAAGTCCATCGAAGAGGTCCGCGAGACGCTCGCAGCGCACGGTCTCACGCTGAAGGGCGAGGAGCTCTAGCAAACGATGCGTCACGCGAAGTCCGGCAAGAAGCTCGGGCGCGACGCCAGCCACCGGCGCGCGCTGTACGCGAACCTGACGGGAGCGCTGATCACGCACGGCCGCATCGAGACGACCGAGGCCAAGGCGAAGGCGGTGCGGCCGTACGCCGAGAAGCTGATCACGCTCGGCAAGCGCGGCGACCTACACGCGCGGCGGCTGGCGATGGCGGAGCTTCGCTCCAACGATGTCGTCCACACGCTCTTCGCGGAGGTCGCACCCCGTTTCGCGGAACGCCCCGGCGGCTACACGCGGATCGTCAGGCTCGGCCCCCGTCAGGGTGACGCGGCGCCAATGGCTCTCCTAGAGCTCGTCGACCCCGCCTGACGTCCGGCACGGCGGGCTCCCGCCGGGCGGAGCCCGGCTCCGCCCGCCTCGCGACGCTGCGCGCACCCGGCTCTCCGGGTCTGTGCTCACGCACTATCCCCTCCGGCCGGGCACGCGCAGCGCCACGCCGGACGCCGGGCGGCCTGCCTGACACCACCGGCCGCGTCCAGCTCCCGCCGGGCACCCCGAAAGCGCGGAGACTTCGGTGGTGGTGCCTCAGTCGGCGGCGATCACCTGGATCTCCGTCCAGGCGACCCAGGACGGGCTCAGTGTCGTCTCGACACGGACGGCGCGGACGTTCTGCCACGGCGCGCCCGAGCGGGCGTCGAGCGTCTGTCCGTCGCGGGTCGTTCCCGCTAGCGTCTGCCGGAGGACGTACGCGTCGCCGATGCCCGGCCCCTTCGTCCACACGCGGTGAATCGTCGGTGCTTCCGCAGGGAACTGGGCGGTGACGAGTCGCACCGCCCCAACTGCCGACGGCTGCTGCAGGTCGACCTCGATCCACTGCGGGGCGTCGGCCCCCGCGCTCCACAGGGTGCCGACATTCCCGTCCACCGCGTTCGTGGCCGGCGCTACCGCAGCCTGTCCAGACGCCGTCACGGGCTTGCCGAGCGCGAGGTTCGTCGACCCCGGCGGCGCCTTGCACGGGTTGGGTAGGGACTTCGGCGCGAGCGCCCTGGCGATCGCACCGCCGGCCGAGATCGCGCTCCAGAGCTCGGGCTGCTCTTCGGTGTCCCACGTCCAGAGGAGCCAGCCGTCGATGCCGTACGCGCACGAGGCTGCCTGCCACGACTGGATCGCCACGGCTCCCTCCGCCGCGGTCGCGAACGGCTCCCGGAACGCGCCGATCTCGCCGATCAGGACGGGCTTGCGGGTCGGCCCGTCGAGGCCGAAGTTCTGCAGAGTCTTCGCGAGCGAGAGCTCGAAGCCGGGATACGCGTGGACGTCGACGAGGTCGAGCTTGGAGCGCTCGATGGCGGCCCGCGTCCGCAGGTCGCGAGTATCGCCCTGGCGCGCCGGGTTGGGCGCCGTCGGCACGAAATAGCTCGCAGAGACGAGCGCCGTCGGATCGGCCATCCTGATCGCCCCGCGTACGCGGTTCGCGAACGTGACCAGACCATCTCCGAGCAGCCGCTCCTTGGCGGCGGTGTCGGAGAGGTCGTAGCGTTGCCCGCTCGGGGCACGGAGCGTGCCGGCCTTCAGCGTGAACGGCGCCTTGTCGACGACGAACGCCGCTTCGTTGACGATGTCGTAGGCGAGCACGCGGTCGACTGGCGCGCGCTGCCGCCGGAGCTCGAGCACGAAATCGCGCCAGAAGGTCGCGTATGCCCGGATGCCGCCGTCGGTGAGATAGATGAGGTTGACGTCGTCCACGAGTGGCGTGTCGCGGATGAGCGCGCCGTACGAGGCCGGGAGCCACTGCGTGGTGAAGATCACGAACTGGCCCGTCTTCTTCGCCCGCCGCAGGAAGTCGGCGACATTCTTGGCGTACGCCCGCGAGATGCCCCCACCCGGGGCGCCGGGGCAGCCCGCGCAGTCTCCGCCGAGGAAGACGCGCACGGTGTTGTAGCCGAGGGACTTCATCCGCGTGAGCGCAGCCCCTGCGCGTCTGCCGTTGTAGCGGCCGACCGTGAACGTCCCGTGACCCTCCGGCCCGAGGCGGACGTAGTTCGCGCCGCGGGCGACGAAGCGCTTCCCGCTGCGGCGGTCGAAGAGCTCGCCTTGACCGCCGGTGACCCGCACACCGATCACGTGCTTCGGAGCTGCAGGCGTTGCGGTCTCGCCAGCTGTGACCGTGGAGACGGCCGTCGTGGCGACGATCGCTGCGACCGCAGCAGCGATCGACGTCGGCGCGATGCCACGTGACCGACACGTCCCGCGCTGCGATCCCGCGGGCAAGCGCCGTCTCGTGACCAACGCGATTCCGATCAACTCCGCGCCACGATCACCGAGACGGTCGAGGCCTTCCCGCCGGCCGAGGCGGAGAGCCACAGCGTCAGCCGGTGCGCGCCCGGCCGGATCGGTATCCGCACGACTCGCGGCCTGGGTGCGAGTGCGAACCGCGGTAGACCGACGACATCTCCGCCGCGAGCCTGTCCGCGGCCTGCGCCGTCGCAGCGAGTTGGAGCACGACGCTGCGCGCGCCCTTCGATATGCGTCCCGGCGCGCGCCGCACGAGCACGAGCGGCTCGGCCGCAACGACTCGGACGCGCACCGTCGCGCTTGCCTCACGCGCTCGAGGATCACGGGCAACTGCCCTGAGAACATGCGTGCCTGTCGGCAGAGACACGTGGGCCGCGTCGCCGACAGCGAGCTTCCGTCGTCCCTCCCACCACGAGATGCTCGAGGGCGGCACAAGGGTGCCTTCGTCGGTCCACGCCTGCGCCTGGAGCGCGACCGGACCACCTGTCGTCACCGTCTCGCGCGCCAGAGGTGCCAGGATCTCGACCGTCGGCGGCGACCCGAGCGACACGAAGGGCTCCGACACGGCGATCGTCTCGTCGAGCCCGTCGGAGATCGCAACTCTCAGCAGCGCGTTGTTCGACGCCGACAACGCAAAGGCAGGCAGCGTCGCCGAGCCGTCGCCGGGCCCGGCCCAGACCTGGCGCCAGGAAGCTCCACCGTCCGCCGAGTACTCGACTCGGCCACGAAGAGCCGGGAGGTCGGCGTCGGCGGCGGTCCAGGAGATCCGGACGCTCTTGCCCGCTCCGCCCACGCGTGCGCCTCGGCTGGGCGAGACGACCGTGACCACGGGGCGGGAGCGGCCGCGGACGATACCGCCGACGATCGATCCGTCCCGGAAGACGTCGAGCCTGTCGAGGCCGGCCGGCAAGCGCGACGCGTCTACGACCCCGAGCGGGATCCGGGCTTCCATCTGGATGTCGGACGACCCTCCGTGGGCGTCGCCGACGCCGACGAGCAGAGGCGCCTCGAGGATCGCGTTCCCCTGCCGACCGCGTAGCACGACCCGGTACAGCGAGTCAGGAGGACCGAGAAACGACGTGCCGAGGGCCGGCCGCGCCGTCGTGACGACGACGCGACCATCGAGGACGAATCCTCGGACGAGGAGGACGGGCTCTTCGCCGAGAGCCCTTCCTGCTCCGATCTGCGCTTTGGTCGACGGCCCGTGGAGGCTGGTGATCCAGTCCGCCGAGCGCTCCCAGTTGATCGTCGAGATCCAGGCGACTGCGCTGCCGCCGTCGGTCGCGCAGTATGACATCAGGTCGTAGACACCGAGGTCCGGGCCCCCCGTCTGCTTCGGAGGCGGGCCTGGATAGAGGATCGAGAACAGGCCGCCCGTCGGGCTCTGGACCGCCTTGGTCTTGCGGAGGCCGATCCCCTGGATCCGTCCGCGGACGTCGGGCCACCACCCCTCGTTCTTCTGACCGTCGCCGCCTCCGTTGCAGGCGCTGTCTGCATGTTCTGCCCCGAGCCCGTGCACGAGCTCGTGCCCCACGGAGGTGAGAGGGCGCTGCTGGTTGGCGACACTGATCGGAATCCGGTAGGAGATCTTGCCGCGGCTGAGCCCGTAGCTGTTCGCGGGGGCAACGCCGGCGACGAAGTCCGGGCAGTTCTTGAAATCGTCGGTAGCTCCGACGAGAACACACCCGCCCGGGTGCGCGAAGTCGTCCACGCGTTCGAGGAGAAGCTTGTCTCGTAGCCTGGTCAGGTAGTCCACGTCCTTCACGTCGCAGAGCCCAACGAACGCGTAGATGGACGTGTTGCAGTTCTCGATGAGCTGCCCCACAGTCGTGGCCGAGAAGAGCTTCGTCGCATCGAGATAGGCGCGGTACGGACCCGTGCGCAGCTGCCCGTCGGCCAGCGGGAGCACCTCGGCGAGGGGGGCATACACGGTGCTCGGTTGCTGGAGAGGCGGCCCGCTCTTGTCGATGAACCCGATGTTCCACACGTTGACGAAGCCGGTGCTGCGCGGCTTGATCGACGTGAGCGTGAGGTGGTTGTTGGCGGCACACGCGGCGCTCGTGCACTCGGCGGAGCCGTAGAGCACAGGTGGCACGAGCTCGGCCTCGAGCTGCAAACTCTTGACGTCGGTCCACCAGGGCGGCAGCGTGAACTGGAACACTCCAGTGGAGCTGAGGAGCGTCGAGAGCGGCACGGCCATCGGGTCGCCGCCCACGATCGGCGTGAGGTTCGCGGCCAGCAGCGGGCTGCCGAGTAACTCGTTTCCGCCGACGGCCCGTCCGCGGAGAAGCATCTTCGCCTTCCCGCTCGCGATGGCGTCGAGATTCGGCGACGCCAGGATCGCGAACGCGCGCACGAACGTGCGCTTGCCACGCACGATCGTCGCGGCCCCTCCCGCCGGCGTGAGGCAACTCCCATTCGAGCTGCCTGCGCACGGCCCGAGGGTGATCCCGTCCGGGTACGCGATCGGCTTGGCCGGGTTGGCGGGGTCGCGGGCCGGCAGGGCGCTCTGCTCCGACCACACGCGCTGGATCCCGTGCGTGATCTCCAGTCCCGTGACGGCAAGGTCGTATTGCTCGACGATCGCGTACGGGATGAGCAGTGACCGTGGCGTCGTGCCCGACGCCGCCGTCACGGGCGTGACCGTCAGCTTGATCAGCCCAAGACCCGGCTTGACCGCTGGTCCGGTCGCGGAGAGGCGCAGGCGAAACGCAGTGGGGCTTGTCTGTGCGTCCGGCGTGACCGACAACGTCACCCCTGTGGGAAGCTGCGACCACCCCACCGTGAGCGGCCCGCTCGATCCGTAGAGGCGACTCACGACCACGCCCAGTTCGGGCGACGTGCCCCCGGGGACGGCAGCGAGCGGAAGCTTCTTGGTGACCGGATCGTACGAGAGCATGAAGTCGGGAACGGCCGGGACGAACTCGGGGTCGGCAGATGGCGGGGGCTCTTCGGCCGGTGGTGGGGGCGGCGGGATGATCTTCCAATGCCACCGGTCCGACACGCCGACCGGGACGTCACCGCGGTAACCGAGGACCGTGAGCGTGTGCTCCCCGACGGTCAGGCCCGACACAGTCGTGGGCGACGTGCAGGGCGTCGCGGTGCGCTGGGTATCCAAAAGACAGCGAAACGCCGTCACAGCGCCGGCGCCCGTAAATCCGAACGTCGCGCTCGTGCTCGTGGTCTCGCTCGGCGGACCCGACGTGATCGTCACCGAGTCCGCCGCCGAACCCGCGGCAACCGTTCCGGCTAGCACCGACGCGATGATCGCGACGACCGCGAGCGGCCCGCCGACCAGTCGCCACGTCATGACTCGCATTGCCATCGCTTCTCGGTGAGGCAGACGTCCTTGCCGGGGCCGCCGTTGCCGGTGTCCTTGCCGGGGCCGCCCTCGAGACGATCGTTCCCGCCGCCGCCGACGAGTGCATCGTTGCCCGGGCCGCCGCGGAGGATGTCGTTGCCCTTCCACCCCTTGAGCGTGTCGTTGCCCCCGAGGCCGCAGATCACGTCGGCCTTCGCGGTGCCGACGAGCGTGTCCTTGCCCGGCGTGCCGGTGATCGTGCAGGCCTTCCCCGGGCTCGAGGTCGCGGCAGCCGTTGTCCAGTCCGCGGCGAAGTCGATGCCGGCTCCGCCGACGAGCAGCCGGAGGTCGGATCCGTCCGGGCGCATCACGTACAGATCACGGTCGCCCGAGTCGCGCTCGCTCGACGTCAGCAGCCAGCCGCCGTCCGGCGACCACGTCGTGCAGCAGTCGAATGCGAGGTCGAATGTCAGCCGGGCCGCGGCGAAGCCGTTCGGCGCCGAGACGTAGATGTCCGAGGCGTCGCTGAGCGGATCGAAGCCGGTGAAGGAGATGCGCTGGCCGTCAGGTCGCCATGCGGGCGAGCCGACGTCCGCCGGCCCGTCGAAGAGCTTGGTCGCGGGCCCTCCGGCGGAGGCCACGGTGTAGAGGTCATAGTCGCCGTCGTCGTCGCTCGCGAAGGCGATCCGGGTGCCGTCCGGTGACCATGCGGGGGAGAAGTCTCGGCCAGGCCCCGGCGTGAGATCGGTGGCGTTGCTCCCGTCGGCGTTCATCACGTGGACGTCGAAGTCGCTGAACGGAGCCGAGCCGGGGCGCGCGAAGGCAATCCGCTTCCCGTCCGGCGACCAGTCCGGCCCCCAGTCCTCGACGTCGTTCGTGGTCAGCCGCTTCTGCCCGGTGCCGTCGGCGTTCATGACGTAGATCTCGCTCGTCACGCTCTGCGGGTTGGCCGACTGGTGGTCTCGCTCGCTCTCGAAGACGAAGCGCTTCCCGTCGGGCGACCAGCGTGGAGACGTGTCGGCGCCCTGTGCCTTCGTGAGGCGTCGCAGCCCGGTGCCGTTCGCGTTGATCACGTAGATCTCGAAGTCGCCGCTGCGGTTCGAGGAGAACACGATTCTGCCCTTGAGCGCGAGGCCCTTGGCGGGCGGCGCGGGGGCGGGCCGCGACCAGACGACGCCGAGCCCGTCGACGAGCACGTTCGCGGCCTGCTGCGTGAACGAGAAGGGAATGCCCGGGTGCTGCTGCCCGGACGGGCAGGAGAAGGACAGCGCGCCGGTCAGCTTCCCCGCAGAGAGCTGCCCGACGCCCGAGCTGTACGCGCGATTGTTGGCGCACAGGCCGGACTTCGCGATCTCGACCTGGACGCCGTACACGCCGGCCGTCAGCGTGCGCGTGACGAGCAGCTCCTGCTTCACGCCGTTCGCATCGGTCGAGGCCCACGTGCCGCCGAACGGGTCGCTCCCGGCGGCTCCGGCCCCGCTGAGCCCGGTGACGGCTGCTGCGATCACGAGCGCAGCAGCCGCGACGAGCGCGCTGCGCCGGCGTCGCGCAGGCGGGTGGGTCATCACCGGTTCGAGGTCGCGCACGTCAGCAGGACCACGATCCCTTGGCGATCTTCCCGCCCTCGTAGAGCTTGCCGGTGAACGTCCCCTTCTTCGCGCCCGCTGCCGTGATCTTCACGATCGTCGTCGACGGGCGGAGCGTCCACTGCTTGCCCGGGGTCTGGAAGTTCACCAGCCAGTACTTGTACGTGCCCGGCTTGAGGTCGGAGCCGGCGGCGCTGAAGCTCTTGAACTTCGGCTTCGCCTTGGGCACCGTGTAGCGGCCGACGTTGACGGCGAACAGGGCAAGCCCGGACACCTTCTCGAGGCTGCACTGGCCGCCCTTCAACGACATCTTCTTTCCACCCCAGGCGACCGTTGCCTTCGCCTTCCCGCACCACGTGGTCACGGTGGCACCCCCGAGTTGCTGCGGCCCGCAGGCCGCTCCGCCGGCGGTGGCGGATGCGGATGCCGCGACCGCGACGAGCCCCGCTGCGGCCAGGATCACGATGCTGCGCATGGTCTCCCCCCTGTGGTCGACTGATCAGTCACAGAGCTTCCCCACGGGCGTTGGGAGCTTCTTCACGCGGGTCGCGACGAACGGCGCCTTCCCGTAGCGGAATGTGACGCGGTTCGGCTTGACGGCCACGATCGCGAGCGGCGCCTTCTTGACCGGGAGCACGAGCTTGACGGGCAAGCTGACGAACTGCCCGCTTCCCTTCGCCTTCCCGGTCCAGCGATCGGTGCCGTTGCGCCGACGCGATCAGGAGCTTGTGGATCACGGGACGGCCGCCTGGAGTGTCGCCGCCTTCACGAACGCGAGCTTGCCGGCTTCCTTCCCCGCGCTTGTCGTGTTCCACGCGTAGGCGAGGCCTGGCGCCTCGAGCTCGACTGCCTCGATCTTTCGGCCGGCGCTGACGATGGGCGCCCCGCCGGCCCCACCGATCCGGGCTGCGTAGAGCCGCCTCCCGACCGACCACACGACGATCCCGCCGTGTACGTCGAGGTTGGCCGCGTCGGCCGAAGCCGAGACGGTCTGCACCGGCGCGCCCGACGATGCCGAGTAGATGCGGATCTGTCCGGAAGCGAGGAGGACGGCGAGAAGGTCCGCATGCAGCGCGGCCTCCCGCGCAGGGCCCGGGAGCTGGATCGGTGTGCCGAAGCCGCTGCCCTGCTTCCAGATCGAGGCGACGTTCCCGAGGCCGAGAAGGGCGATCCTGGTGGTGTCCGCCGCCGCCGCCGTCCCCTCGCCCGTGGCGAGAATCGCGAGCCCGGGCGCGACCCGCCGCAGGCTCCCGGAGACGAACAGATCGTCCTGGAACTCGAAGTCGTTGATCGCGAGCAGCCCGCCGTCACCAACGAGATTTCCGAGGAAGCGGCCGGTTCCCATCATCGACCCGGCCTCGCCCTTCCGCGTCGCGGTGCCGAGCCTCGTCTCCTTTGGTTTCGGGAGCACGGCGGCAAAGAGGACGTCGTTCGATTCCGTGTTGCCGCCGAGGTTGACGATCCACCCGACCCGACTGCCCGCGACGGCGATCTCACGCACCCCCGCTCCCGTACTCGTCGAATCGGCGATGCACGTCCCCTTCCCGCTCACCAGCCACGTCTTCCCGTTCTTCACGTTCCACGCCCGTAGCCGGTTGCAGCCTGTGCCCTGCGCGCGGACGTCGTACGCCAGGATCGCGCCGTCCATCGCGATCGCCTCGATCCATCCGTCCGTCGAGACGACCTTCTTGACCAGGAGCGGCCGGGCACCCGCCGACCCGGCGATCAGCGTTCCGACGGACAACCCGAACGCAGCGGCGAGTGCGGCTCGTCGTCCGAGCCGAGCCCGCCGCGCGGGACCACGCGATGCCGCGGCAACCGCGGGCGCCAGGGCCTGGGCCTCTGTGTGACGACCGATGGTGGACGACGCGCTCGTACGCCGAACGTACGAGCGCCCTATCCACCGAGCAATGTGGGAAACTACTGATCTCCGGGGCGCGGGTGGCCGCTCCTACACTTCCGGCGTGATCACGCTGATCGCGCTCATCATCGCCGTCCTCTTCGTCCCGGCGCCCTGGAGCTACGTCCTGGTGGTTGGGGCGGCGATCATCGATCTCGCGGAGACGGGAGCCTTCGTCTGGTGGTCACGGCGTCGGCGGCGCCGCACGCGCCCGGCGGTGGGGCCCGAGGACCTCGTCGGCCGCGTCGGTGTCGCCGCGAGTGCGCTCGATCCGACCGGGCAGATCAGGGTGGCCGGGGAGATCTGGGAGGCACGCAGCAGCGCTCCGGTCGTCCGCGGCGGAGAGGTGGTCGTCGTCGCCGTCGACGGCCTTCGACTCGAGGTGACACCGGCTGCAGAAAGCGGGGGCTGACCGCCGGAAAAACAGCGCAATTTCCGTCCGTTTCTCCCGCGTGTCCCGCCTGCAGCAGTTGCACGGCCGAGGCGTCGCCCGTAGAGTCCCGCGTACTGAGCCGGTGGGCCTTCGGGTTCGCCGGCTCAGTGCTTTTCCATGACCCTGAGGCTGATTCTCGAGTACGACGGCAGCGGGTTCCGGGGGTGGGCGCGGCAGCCCGGCGAGAGAACCGTCGAGGGCGCCGTGCGCACCGCGCTCGATCGCGTGTATCCCGTGTGGCACGCGCTCGCGGTGGCCGGGCGCACCGATGCCGGCGTTCACGCCACCGGCCAGGTCGCGAGCGTCAGCGTGGACGGTGGCCCGCCGCCACAACACGCCGCCGAGGCGCTCAACACGGCGCTCCCGGACGACGTGGCCGTGATCGCGGCCGCCGAAGCTGCCCCGGACTTCCACGCGCGATTCTCCGCACGGGCACGGTCGTACCGATACGTCGTGCTGCAGAGACGCATCCGCTCGGCGCTGGACGCACGGCGCACCCTCTGGTGGCCCCGAGCAGTCGACGACGACGCCCTCGCCGCCGCAGCGTCCACCCTGCCGGGCGCGCACGACTTCCGCGCGTTCACTCCCGCGGTCACCCGGCACGAGGTGTTCGGCCGCACCGTGTCGGAGGCGTCGTGGGAGCGGCGCGGGGACCATCTCCACTTCACGATCACCGCCGATTCGTTCCTGCGGCACATGGTGCGCACGCTCGTCGGCACCATGCTCGAGCTCGGCAGCGACGCGCCGGCGCGGCTCCCGGTGTTGCTCGAAGGCCATGACCGGTCGGAGGCGGGGATGACCGCGCCCCCGGGCGGGCTCTACCTCGAACGGGTCCACTACTGACGGAGGCGGCGGCTACGATCGCGGCCATGCGCTTCCCGGTCGTCCTGTTCGACCTCGACGGCACGCTGATCGACTCGGGGCCGATGATCATGGCGTCGGCACGCTACGCCGCGCATACGGTCCTCGGTCGCGAGCCCGACTCGGAGCTCGACGAGCTCGTGCGCCGGAACATCGGCGGCCCGGGGCTGTCCGCGATGATGGAGTCGATCGATCCAACTCGGGTCGAGGAGCTCGTCGACGCGTACCGGGAGGAGAACGAGCGGCTTCACGGGACGCTGGCCGCCTTCGACGACGTGCTCGCCGTGCTCCCGGTCTTGCGCGACGGCGGCAGGCGACTCGGCATCGTCACCGCGAAGCGTCGGGCCACGGTCGCGTTGGCCTTCGACCGCTTCCCGCTGCTCGAGCAGGTCACCGACGTGCTCGTCGGCGCAGAGGACGCGGACCGTCCGAAGCCGGACCCGGCGCCGCTGCTCGTCGCGCTCGAGCGCCTGGGCGCAGTCCCGTCCGAGGCGGCGTACGTCGGAGACTCGCCGTTCGACGTCGGTGCCGCCAGGGCCGCCGGTGTCTTCGCGGTGGCCGTCGGCTGGGGAGGGATCCACACGCCGGAACGGCTGCTCGCCGAGCGACCCGACGTGCTCGTACAGCGAGCCCGGGACCTGCTCGATGTCCTCTGAGCGCGTCGCCGCGCGCGCGGCGGAGCTGCGACGCCTGATCGAGCGCCACAACCACCGTTACTACGTCCTGGACGACCCTGAGCTTCCGGATGCCGCCTACGACGCGCTCTACGACGAGCTGCGGGGGCTGGAGGACGCACACCCCGACGTGATCTCGCCCGAATCCCCGACGCAGCGCGTCGGAGCTGCCCCGGCTGCGGGGTTTCAGAAGGTCGCGCACCTGCAGCCGATGGGGTCGCTGGAGAAGGCGACGACGGCGGAGGCGCTCCGCAAGTGGGCCGACGACGTGCGCAAGCGCCTCGGCACCGACGAGCCGGTCTCGTACGTGCTCGAGCCCAAGATCGACGGCTCGGCGGTCTCGCTCGTGTACGAGCAGGGTGTGCTCGTGCGTGGAGCGACGCGCGGCGACGGCCAGCGCGGGGAAGACGTGACCCAGAACCTGCGCACGATCGACGCGGTGCCGCTGCGCGTGCTCCTGGACGAGGGGGAGCAGCCGCCGCCGCGGCTCGAGGTGCGGGGCGAGGTGTACTTCCCGCTGTCGGGTTTCGCGCGCTTCAACGCCGCCCAGGTGGCGGCTGGCAAGAAGCAGGCGCCGAACCCGCGCAACGCCGCAGCGGGCTCGCTCAGGCAGCTCGACCCGAGGATCACAGCGGAGCGGCCGCTCTCGCTCTGGGTGTACGGCTCGGGTGTGCGCGATGGAGTCGACGTCGCGACGCAGTGGGATCTGCTCGCCTGGCTCCGGGAACACGGCTTTCGCACCAACCCGCACGCCGAGCGGCTCGACACGATCGAGGAGGTCGCCGTCGCGTGCGCGGCGTGGGAGGGGCGCAGGGCCGAGCTCGACTACGAGATCGACGGGATCGTGATCAAGGTCGATGATCTCGATCAGCAGCGCCGCCTCGGCGCCCTGCACGGGCGACCGCGCTGGGCCCGCGCCTTCAAGTGGGCGCCGACGGCGGCTGTGACGACGCTCCGCAGGATCCACATCCGGGTGGGGCGCACGGGGGCACTCAACCCATGGGCCGAGCTCGAGCCAGTCCACGTCGGCGGTGTCACGGTGTCGACGGCGACGCTCCACAACGAGGAGGACATCAACCGCAAGGGCATCCGCGAGGGCGACCTCGTCGTCGTGCAACGTGCGGGTGACGTGATCCCTCAGGTCGTCGGGCCTGCGGGCGAGCACAGAAGCGGGACCGAACCGTTTCGGATGCCCGAGCGGTGCCCGCTCTGCGGCGCCCAGGTCGTCAAGCCGGAGGGCGAGGTGATGCACCGGTGCCCGAACCGCGCGTGCCCCTCGCGGGGGCTGGAGACGCTGATCCACTGGGTCGGGGCGGCCATGGACATCGAGAGCGTCGGTGAGCAGTTCGTCCGCAAGCTGTGGCACGAGGGCCTGCTGCGCTCGATGCCCGACCTCTACCGGTTGACGGTCGACCAGCTCGTCGAGATCGAAGGCTACGGCGAGCTCTCGGCCGAGCGTGCGATCGGGGCCATCGAGCGCTCCAAGCAGCAGCCGTTCGCGCGCGTGCTCTTCGGGCTCAACATCCCGAACGTGGGCTGGATCATGGCTCGCAACCTCGCCCGCCACGTGGGCTCGGTCGACACCCTGCTCGCAGCGAGCCAGGAGGCGCTCGAGCAGGTCGAGGGCTTCGGGCCCGACCGGGCAGAGCTCGTGGCGGAGTGGTTCGCCGATGAGGAGAATCGCGCGCTCGTCGAGGAGCTGCGCGAGCTCGGCCTGACGATGACCGTGCGCCATGCCGAGCGACCTGCCGAGGGGCCTCTGACCGGACAGCGGTACGTGATCACGGGCACACTCGCCGCGTTCACGAGGGAGGAGGCCGCGGCGCGCCTGGAGGCTCTCGGTGCGAAGGTGTCGGGCTCGGTCTCCAAGAAGACGACCGGGCTCGTCGTCGGCGAGGAGCCGGGCGCCTCGAAGCTCACGAAGGCCGAAGCTGCCGGCGTCCCGCTCGTCGACGAAGCAGAGCTCTTGCGTCTGCTCGCGGCGTCGTAGCTCTCACAGCAACTCGAGATCTCCGCGCGTCAGCGCCCACGACCTCGGATCCATCGGATCGGGCCCGACGTCCGGGAGGCGCGGGTAGACGAGCAGAGGATCCCCGCCTGGCAGGCGCACGAACCCGCATCTGTGGGCGGCGTGCAGCTCCGCCGACCCGGCCGGGAAGCACCCGGTGACGTGACTCACCGCGACCGACTCGATCGTCTTGCGGAGCAGCGTCCGGGCCACTTGTCGATCGTGTCCCTCGACCAGCAGCTCGCAGATCCGAGCGTTCCAACCGCCGCGTCCGACGACCACCCTGAAGATCGACAGCCCACGGAGGCGGCGGCCCTCTTCGACTGCCAGGGCCCGGTAGTCGCCGAAGGCCCCGTATCGCCAACGGAGGTAGTCGATGTCCTTGGCCACCATGATCCGGTCTCGGGGGCGGTCGAGCCGCGAGAGCAACGCCGACACGGCCTCACCGTCGGCGAGCGCGGCCGGCGCCGTCGGCGCCGACACCGGTGGCGGGGGCAACGGCGGGATGTGCTCCGGGTCGCCCCTTGCTGAACGTAGGGCCTGCAGCGGCTTGCGCAGGAGGACGTAGCGGGCGATCCTCCCCACTTGCCGCCGCCCCAGCCTGAGCGTCCCTGAGCGGCTCACGTCGTTGGGGTTGCTGAACGTCAGCGCGACGTCCGGGGAGATGAGCGTGGTGCCCGTCTCCACGATCCGCCCGGCGACGCCCTGTCCCCGACGACGCCGTTGAACGGCGAGATCGGTGCCGCGTAGTGCCCGGAGCGGGCGGTCGCCCACGATGAGCCTGACGGCAAGCCAGGCGTGAAAACCGATCACACCATCGACTCCGTATGCGACGAGCATGAACGACCTGCCGCGTGGGTTGCGCAGGTGCTTCCAACGGAAGAACTCGGCGGGATCCGCCGTCACGAGATCATCGGGCCACTTCCCGAAAGCCGCCCGCAAGATGTCGACGACCTGGTCGACGTCGTCGTCCTCGAACGGGCGAACACGTATGTCCGTGACCCGCGGCTCCGGGATCTCCATCGCTACCGGCCGGCGAGCACGGTCACGAAGCGATCCTGAGCCGACCGTGCAGCCCACCAGTTCACGGGCGAGCCGTTGTGAAGCACGGCGAAGACGACGTCGCCGCCGACGAGCCCAGCCAGTGTCGACGCCTGGTTCGTCGTCCCGGTCTTGCCGCGCACGCGGCCACGGAGATCGCGTAGCCGGTCGCGCATCGTCCCGCTGCGTCCTGCGACGGCGAGCGAGGAGCGGAACGCCCCGCGGATGCGCTCGTCGGAGAGGCCCGCGCGGAGGACGCCGGCGAGCGTGGCGGCGGTGAGACGATCGTCCACCGACAGGCCCGAGCCGTCCGCGATACGGACGCCCTCCGTCGGGATGCCGGCATTGCGGAGCTCCCACAGCACGACGGCTGCTCCCGCCCTTGTCGTGCCGAGGCCTCCGGTGCTCGCGCCGAGCGCCTTGAGCAGCATCTCCGCGGTGAAGTTGTCGCTGTCGGCGTTCAGTGCGCGGGCGATCTTGGCGAGTGGAGCGGACCGGTCCATGGCGATCAGCAACGCGCGAGCGGGCGCGCGGCCGAGGCCGTGGGGCCCGGTGACCGTGACCCCGCGCCGGAGCAGCGCTCCACGCAGCGCACGTGCTGCGAGCAGTGGGGGTGAGAGCTTCGGCCAGCCGTGCGCTCGGTCGAGGACGAGCGCCGAGAGCGGTGGCGACTCGATCCCGAGGAAGCCGGGCTTCCACCCTGGCGCGTCGCGGCGGCGGTCGAAGAACGACTCGTCGCCGCGGACGCGACCCGTGACATGGCGGATGCCCTCCGCGAAGACGTCACGCGCGAGCTCGTCGATGTCCGACGACGCGAACGTCGGGTCGCCGAATCCTTTGAGCACGAGATCGCCGACCCATGTCGTCCCCTCGCGGTGGCCGACGCCGAGAACGTCGGTGTGGAACCGGAAGGTCGGACCGAGCCGCACGAGCGCGGCCCAGGAGACCGGGAGCTTCTCCGCAGATGCAGGCACCAGCGACGCCGTCGCGTTGTGTGCGTACAACAGCGCTCCTCCGTCGAGGTCGACGGCGATCGCAGCGGCGTGGCCCAGCGGCGCCCCGGGGCTTCGCAGGCTCGCGTTCAACTCCTCGCGTAGCCCGAGCGTGCCGGTGAGGGCAGTGGCGGGGACGACCAGCGAGAGCGTGAGTAGAGCTGCGGCGAGTGCCCGGCGCGAGGCGCCCATCTCCTAACCGTAGATTGTGATCGTGACGGTGCGCCGACCCCAGGTCTGCGTGTCCGCGTACGTCGGCATCCAGAGGTCGATGATCCGGCCCTTGATCGCCGACCCCGTGTCGGCGGCTATGCCCGGTCCGTAACCGGGGATGAACAGCCGGGTGCCGAGCGGAATCAGTCGCGGGTCCACCGCCACGACACCGGGGCCGACGGGCAGGCCGCTCGCAGTGCGGCCGGGGAGGTGGTACGCGACCGCGTCGACGACGAGCGTTCGTGACTCGCCGGGGGGCGGGACGACCGACACGAGCTCCGGCTCGGCCGCGCCCGTGGCAGCGGGGCTCTCCTCCCCCGTCGACCCTCCTGGCGCGGGCTCGCTCGCGGACGGAGACTCCGGCGCCGCTGTGATCTCGGTCGACACGTCGGACGCGGCGCGGGCCTCCCGCAGGAGCGCCTCGAGACGGCGGTCGGCGACGTTCGCTCGCTCGCGGACGTCGACGAGCGTGGCTTGGCGATCGGCAACGGCGTGAGCCAGCCCGGCGGCCGCCGCGGCCGCCGCGTCGCTGGCCGCGGTCGCTGCAGTGCTTCGCTCGCGCAGTCGCGCCTGCACGACCGCGAGCTCCCCGGCTCGGCGGCGGGCCTCTCGGGCCAGCCGCGCGTTCTGGGCAGTCGTCCGCTGCAGGCTCTCGATGCCCGCCATCACCTCGTCGAGGGACTGTGCGCCGAGCACGACCGCGATCGGGTCCGGGTCGCCCTCGATGTAGAGGGCGCGCAGCGTCCGGGCCACGCGCGCCTGTGACACGTCGACCGCGCGGCGCAGGACGCCCGCCCTCTGTCGGACCGACGCTTCCTCCCGCTTCAGCGAAGCCAGGCGTCGCTGAAGTTGCGTCGCCTCCGCCTGCGCGCGGGAGTGCGATGCCTCGGCCGCGTAGAGCGCGAGCAGAGCTCCGTGCTCGGAGCTCGCGAGCTCGGCGCGCTGCGCCCGCAGGGACAGCGCCTGCCCTCGCAGGCTCTCCGCCGCTCCAACGTCGCCGGCTGCGGGCACGAGTACCACCGCCAGCGTTGCGGAGGCGAGCGCCGCACGAAGCAGCGCGTGCCGTCCCGACCATCCGCGCACAGGGCGGGGACCGTACCACAGAAGAGGCGTTTCGAGTCGAGCCAAAATGGCATCTTTGCTCGTCTTTTCCACGGTTGTCGGTTGCAGACGGCAGGAGTGGGCTGCTAGGGTCCTGCGGTCCGTGACGGGTAACGCCGCCACAAGTCGGGCCTGCCGACGAACGAGCGTGGAGTGACGACGCCGAGCGTACGACGGGTGCCGGTCATGTTGGGAATCATCGCGGCAGCAGCCGCGACGCTTCTGGTTGCGGCGTCGTCCGCTCCGGCCGACCCGTCGATCGACTCGAAGCGAGCCGAGGCCCAGGCCGTGCTCGAGCAGGTCCGCGAGCTCGACTCCCGTCTCTCCCAGGCCATCGAGGCTTTCAACTACGCCAACGTCCAACTCGGTGAGATCGACAGCGACCTCAAGTCGAACGCGCGCCACCTCGAAGTGGCCGCCTCGAGCCTGACGGCGGCACAGAGCCATATCGCGGCGCGGCTGCGCGCCCTCTACATCGAGGGCGACAGCTCGGACGCCATCGAGGTGATTCTCGGCGCCGAGAGCCTCGACGACCTGCTGAGCCGCATCGACATGGTGCAACGGGTCGGCGAGCAGGACGCCGACGTCGTGAAGAAGGTCAGGAAGTTCCGCAGGGAGGTGAAGGAGCGCCGCTCGCGTCTCTCCTCGGCCCGCATCCGGCAGGCAGAGGTGGTCGCGGAGCGTTCGTCGCAGCGCTCTTGGATCGAGGGTCAGCTCGGTGAGCGGCAGCGCCTCCTGGCATCGGTCAGGGAGGAGGTCGCACGGCTCGAAGCGGCGGAGCGCCGTCGACAGGCCCAACTCGAGGCGCAGGCACGCGCTCGGTTCGCCGCACAGCAAGCCGCGGCTCGGGCCATCCGCGAGTCCGCCAACGACCCCGTTCCGGTCGAGGCCGCCAACGACCCAATCCCCGCCGAGGCGGCGATCGATCTGTCGCTGGCGCCGTCCAAGTACGGCGGTGTGATCGGGATCGCCATGCAGTACCTCGGTGTCCCGTACGTCTGGGGCGGCTCGAGCCCGTCCGGGTTCGACTGCTCGGGCTTCATCATGTACGTGTTTGCCCAGGTTGGAGTGCAGCTGCCGCACCATGCGGCGTCGCAGTTCAACTACGGCGTGCCTGTCTCGCGCGACCAACTGCAGGCCGGCGACCTCGTCTTCTTCGACGGGCTCGGACACGCCGGCATCTACATGGGTGGCGGTCAGTTCATCCACTCGCCCCACAGCGGCGACGTCGTCAAGATCTCGAGCCTCTACGACTCTTGGTATTCGTCGAAGTGGGTCGGCGGCCGCCGACTGCTCTGACGGGCTCGCTCAGCCGGAGTCGGTAGCGGGGTCTGCCTCGGCGTCCGCGTACAGCGTCTCGACCGTATCGCCGAAGTGCTCGAGGCAGGCGCGCCGCTTCAGCTTGAGGGTCGGTGTGATCTCGCCGCGTTCGGCTTCGAAGTCACGTGGCAGGACCGCAAAGCGCTTGATCTGCTCGAAGCGTGTCCGCTCCGCGTTGACATCGTCAACGATGCCCTGCACGAGAGTCCTGACCTGCACGTCCTGCGACAGGGCGGCGACGTCGCCGTCGAGGTCGCGCTCGCGTGCCCACTTCGCGATCTCATCGGCATCGAGCGTGAGGAGCGCCGTCGGGTAGGGACGGCGGTCGCCGATCAACAGCGCCTGCGAGATGAACCGCGATGCCTTGAGGTCGTTCTCGATGTTCTGCGGTGCGATGTTCTTGCCACCGGCGGTGACGATGATGTCCTTCTTGCGGTCGGTGATCGTGACGAAGCCGTCCTCGTCGATCGAGGCGACGTCACCCGACAGGAGCCAACCCTCGTCGTCCAGCGCGGCCGCGGTCGCCTCCGCGTCCCCGTAGTAGCCCGCGAAGACGGTGCTCGACCGGATCAGCAGCTCGCCGTCGGGCGCCAGCTTCAACTCGAATCCCGGGAGCGCCTGACCGACCGTCCCGTAGCGGTAGCTCTCAGGCCGGTTCGCGGTTGCTCCACTCGTGCACTCGGTGAGCCCGTACGCCTCGTAGATTCGGACGTCGACCGAGTCGAAGAACTCGGCGATCTCTTTCGAGAGAGGCGCGCCACCCGAGATCGGGACACGCAGCCGACCACCCAGACGCGCCTTCACCTTGCGGTAGACGAGCTTGTCGGCGACGCGATGCTGTACCGCCAGCGCGCGAGGCACCGGCTTTCCGTCCATGCGCAGCGCGCCGACGCGCCGGCCGACCGAGAGCGCCCAGTCGACGAGCCGGCGCCGGGCGCCCGTCGTCTCGGCGAAGGCGGCTGCGATCGCGGTGTGCATCTTCTCGTAGGCCCGCGGCACACTCGGGAACACGGTCGGTCGCACGGCGACCATCGCCGCCGCCACCGCGTACGGGTCCGGCTCGAATGCGTTCGCGAAGCCCGAGAACGGGCCGGCGAGGTGAATCAGCCGTCCGAAGTTGTGCGCCAGCGGCAGGTAGAGCAGCGCAACGTCGCCCGCGAGCACGAACTGCGGCATCTGCTCGACGACGGCGACCATGTCGTAGTAGTTGCGGTGCGTGATCATGCAGCCCTTCGGCGGCCCGGTCGTGCCCGACGTGTAGATGAACGTGAACAGGTCGTCGTCGCCGATCGCCGCGACAGCGTCGTCGACGGCGTTCGGGTGGGTGTCGCGGTAGGCGGCTCCCTCGGCATCGAGCGCGGGCAGGTCGGCGAAGGTGAGCACCTCGCGCAGGTTGGGGAGAGACGCCTGTGCCTCCTCCACCTTGGCCCGTTGCGCGTCGTCCTCGCAGAGGACGCCCACGGCGCCTGAGTGCCGGAGCACGTAGGCGACGTCGGTGGCCGAGCTCGTCGCGTAGATCGGGGCTGTGACTGCGCCGACGTGCGCGAGCGCGAAGTCGGTGAGCGCCCAGTCCAGGCTCGTGCTCGCAAGGATCGCGAACGAGTCGCCCTTGCGGATCCCACGCGCCAGGAGGCCGTTGGCCCGCACCTCGACGGTCGCGGCGGCCTGGCCCCAGGTCAGGGGGTGCCAGGTGTCCCCGGCCCGTGTCAGGTATGCGGTGTCGTCCAGAGGCCACCGCGCCACGGCATCCCGCCACAGTCGGGCGATCGTGCGCTGCCCGTCCATCCCTCTGACTGTAATTGCAGGGATCGTGCTCGGGGGGAAGAACCGAGGAGGTCCGCCTACACTGAGGCGGCAATCATGCGCGTCACCTGGAACGGATCCCTGAGCTTCGGGCTCGTCTCGATCCCCGTCGGGCTCGCACCGGCGACGAAGCCCGCTGCGCGTCAGTCGGACGTCTCGTTCCGCATGCTCCACCGCGAGTGCATGACCCCCATCCGGCAGAAGCGCTGGTGCCCGACACACGACTGCGAAGTCGGCTCGGACGAGATCGTCAAGGGGTGGGAGGTGGCGAAGGGGCAATTCGTCGTCGTCGAAGAGGCCGAGCTCGAGGCGCTCGAGCAACTCGACGACTCGCGCGCGATCGAGATCGCGCGGTTCGTTCCCCTCGACGCGGTCGATCCCGTCTGGCTCGACCGCACGTACCTCCTCGTACCCGGCGGTGCTCCGGCACAGCGCCGCCCGTACCGACTGCTGCTCGAGGCGATGCGCGAGTCGCAGGTCGGCGCACTCGGGCGCTTCGTCCGCTCGGGGCGCGAGTCTCTCTGTCTCGTTCGTCCCTTGGGTGACGGGCTCGCGCTCGAGACCATGTTCCTCGCGGAGGACGTGTACTCGCGGGCCGAGATCGACGAAGCGGTCGCCGCCACCGAGCTCAAGGAGCAGGAGCTCGAGCTGGCCCGTCAACTCGTTGTGGGTCTCGCCGGCGACTTCGACCCCGAGACGCTGACGAGCGACTACCGGCGCGATCTCCGGGCGTTGCTCGAGGCGAAGCTCCGCGGCGAAGAGCTCGTCACGCCCGAGCCCGTCGCCGCTCCCGCGCCCGTAGCCGACCTGCTGGAGGCGCTCAAGGCGAGCGTCCAGGCTGCGAAGGCGAAGCCGGAGAAGACGACGGGAAACCGCGGCTCCACCAAGAAGCCCGCGGCGAAGAAGCCGGCAGCGAAGCGCGCAGCATCGCGCCGCCCTTGAGCCTCTACTGACCTCGAGCGGCATACGCCGCCCGAGGTCATTCACGTGTGCGGGCGCGCCGACGCGCGCGCGGGGCTACGACGAGCTGGAGGTGGTGGCCACAGCCTGGAGCTGCGCCTGGAACAGGTGCTTGTCGATCTTGCCGTGATAGATCGGGACGCCCTCTTCGATGCAGAGCTTGATGATCGTCTCGCGGTCGATGCCGAGCTCCTTCGAGAGCTCCTCGGGCGTCAGGTGGTTCGCCATCTACTGCCTCCTTCGAGCAACGAAAAAGGCCCGGCCGCGCATACGCGCGCTCCCGGACCTGATCGACGCTCCTCCGACATGACGGGGATCAACGGGCCCGCCTCCCGAAAGCGTTCATGGTGATCCCACGATAACCGGGCGACATGACGCTGGTCAACGCGCGACCGTCACGTTCTGTCTCACACGGGGTTCGCGATCTCGATGTACGTGTGGTCGAGCCCGAAGCGTTCCGCGAGGTGCGCCGCCAGTGCCTGCACGCCCAGTCGCTCGGTCGCGTGATGGCCGGCAGCGATCAGCGTGATCCCGAGCTCCCTCGCGGTGGCCGCGCTCGGCTCCTCCGGCTCCCCCGTGACGAGGACGTCGAAGCCTTCGTGGGCGGCCCGGATGAGCTCGAAACCGGCGCCGCCGGTGGCAACGGCCATGCGTCGTATCTCGGCGGGCCCGTGGGGGAAGACGAGCGCGGGCCGCTCGGCGACCGCCTCGACACGCGCGATCAGCTCGTCGAGAGCCAGCGGTGCCCCGTACACGGCGGCAACACCCGCACCTGCGAAGAGGCTCTGCGGCTCGGCTCCGAGCCTGCGTGCCAGCTGCGCGGCGTTGCCGAGCTCCGCGTGTGCGTCCAGCGCGAGGTGGTACGCGACGAGCGAGATGTCCGCGGCGAACAGCGTCTCCAACCGGCCCCGCAGTCGCGGGTCGACGACGAGCGGCTCATTACGCCAGAACAGGCCATGGTGAACGAGCACCATCTCGGCTTCCAGGACCGCGGCGCGCTCGAACAGCTCCCGCGACGCCGAGACACCACACGCCAGCCTGGTCACCTCGTCGGCGCCCGCCACCTGGAGACCGGCCGGCGCGAACTCCGGCCACTTCTCGACCTCGAGCACCCCGTTCGCGTAGACGACGATCTCGTCCCGATAGGCCATCGCAGCGAGCCTACTCGCAGGCGGTCGCGACCGCGAGCGACGATCGCTACCCTTCGCGGCTCGGGGTGTGGCGCAGCCTGGTAGCGCGCTCCGTTCGGGTCGGAGAGGTCCCCAGTTCAAATCTGGGCACCCCGATATTCTCCGCAGGTTCGGGATCCGCTTGCGCGGATCCCGAACCGCGACAATCCCTGAAGGCGTCCGCTTCGCGGCCGCAGAGCCTTCGGAGCGGTCGACTTCCACCGCCGCCGAGAGGCAGCGGCGCCGCGGGAGGCGAAGCCTCCCGCCTTCAAGGGTTGTCGCGATCGGGAATCCGCTTCTGCGGATTGTCGATCTGCGGGGAAAGAGGGGTTGTCGCGATCGGGAATCCGCTTCTGCGGATTGTCGATCTGCGGGGAAATGACGGAGAGGTGGCTATCCTCGCCGCATGCTTCGGGCGGTTCTCCTCGATGTCGACTTCACGCTCTTCAGGCCCGGGCCCGAGCTCGGCCCCGACGGTTACGTGCGGGCAGGGGCCAGGCACGGGCTCGTGCTCGACGCCGACCGGCACGACGAGGCGCGGCTGGCGGCCCTCGACGACCTGCAGCGGCATCCGGAGCTCGAGCACGACGAGCAGATCTGGATCGCCTTCACCGAGGACATCGTCCGCGGCATGGGCGGTGACGGCCCGGCGGCGCGTGCGTGTGCGACCGACATCGTCCGCGAGTGGGAGCGTCACGAGAACTTCTTCCTCTACGACGACGCCCTGTCGGCGATCGCGGCGCTCCGCCGGCACGGACTGCGGATCGGGCTCATCTCCAACGGTCAGCGCGACCTGGAGGAGTTCGCGGAGCACCACGAGCTCGACGTCGACGTGTGCGTCGGCTCCGCGCACCACGGCTACGTGAAGCCACACCGTTCGATCTTCGAGGCGGCTCTCGCCGCGCTCGACATCGAGCCCGAGCAGGCGGCGATGGTCGGCGACTCGACCGAGGACGACATCGAGGGCGCCCGCGCCATGGGCATGCGCGCCGTCCTGCTCGACCGTGAAGGCATCCATCCGGAGTGGGAAGGGGCCATTCGCTCGCTCGACGAGCTGCCGGCGGCCCTCGGCCTCCCGTAGATGGTTGATCGGTAATTCCGGCACCCGCGACTGGCGGCTGTGACACGGCGCATCGCGGCACGCTCGCCCGTGACACGTACCAGCAGGTACGCGCCACGACCGATCACGCCACGCTGCTTGGTCACAGCCGTCCTCGACGGGCACCCCAATTACCGATCAACCATCTAGGTCTGCACCAGGCGCGGCCTACGTCGACGCGTCGAGCCCGAGTGTCCCCCGCCAGGCAGCGGTGTGTGCACCGAGCGGGGCGTCGGCATCGTCCGCAGGCCAGGGGCCGAGGTCGGCATGCGCCTCCGCGCGCGTCGCCACCGGGCCGACACAGACATCCTCGCCGTCGAGCACGTCGAGCCAGGTCGCCAACGACCTCCCCGCGAGCACCGCGGCGAGCTCGCGCACCAGTCCCTCCTGGTCGTGGTCGAACTGCCGGCCGGCCAGGTCGGGCCGGCCGACGAGCTCGCACAGTCGGCTGAAGAACTTCGGCTCGAGAGCGGCGACGGTCAGATGACGGCCGTCGGCTGTCGCGTACGCCCGATAGCAGGCGACACCTCCCGTGAGCATTCGCGGCAGCGGGTCGCCAGCGAGGCGGTGGGCGACGAGCGCGTGAGAGCCGTGGGTCATCGACACGACGAGTCGCGCCCCGACGCCCGTCGTCGCCCGGCGGACGAGCGCTGCGAGGACCTCGGTGACGACGCCGAGCCCACCGGCGGCCAGATCCGCGATCGGCAGCGGAGGAACTTGGTCGGGCGTGTCCTCGAGCACGCCGGCCCAGCCCAGGTAGTTGAGGTCGTGCCCGGCACGCGCCCGGTGGCGACCCGTCTCACCGAAACCGGTGATCGAGCACCAGACGATCGAATGCGGCGCGTCCTCGAAGCGGACGCCGAAGGCGTCGAGGACTCCCGGCCGGAAGCCTTCGAGCACGACATCGGCGCTGCTGCACAGCATCCGTGCGAACGTCGGGTCGGCGCGCGGATCGCAGACGACGGACTCTTTGCCCACACGCAGTGCACGGTCCCACGCCGGGGCGGCGACCCGCATCGGATCCCCGCCGGGGGGCTCCACGCGGACGACTCTCGCGCCCAGCCGCGCGAGCTCCCGGGATGCAAAGGCGCCGGGCAGCTGGCGGGCGAGGTCGATCACGAGGATCCCGGTGAGCGGTTGCGTCATCTCGGTCACGGTCCCTATTCTGACCGGGTTGACTGACCGTTCAATCGCATCTGCTCCCGGAGAGCGGCGGGGGGAGGATCGCCGGCGCTCGATCCTCGACGCCGCAGTGCGCGTCTTCGCACGCGACGGCTACCACACGTCGCGCGTGGGCGACATCGCCGAGGAGGCTGGTGTCGCCCACGGACTGCTCTACCACTACTTCCCCTCCAAGGACGCGGTGCTGGCGACGCTCTTCCGCGAGAACTGGGGTGATCTGCTCACCCGCTTCCGGGCGGTAGAGGACTCGGACGAGCCGGCCGACGAGAAGCTCAGCGGCATCGCCAAGATCCTGCTGCGCACGTGGCGCAACGATCCGGCCCTGGTGACCGTGATGGTGCGGGAGGTGGCGCGCAGCCCGCATCTGCAAGAGCAGGTCGACGACGTCCGCGAGGGGTTCGCGTCCATCCAGCGCGTGATCGAGCAGGGTCAGGCCGAGGGCACGTTCCGAGCCGATCTCGACGCGCGACTCGCAAGCTGGGTCGTGTACGGGGCTCTCGAGGAGATCCTCACGGGGTGGGTGATGGGACAGCTCCCCGACGGTGACGAGGAGGTCGCCCGTGCAGAGCGCACCGTCGTCGAGGTCGTCTGCGCCGGTCTCGCTGCCGACCGCGTCGCCGCCGCCTGAGGGCGGTCACGGTCGGGACATCGCCGTCCTCGGCGTCGGTGCGCTCGGGCTCGCCTGGGCGCTGACGACGACCGCCGCCTACCTCCCGCCGCTGCTCGAGCGGTTCACGCAGTCGACGACGTTGATCGCGCTCGTGCTCGCCTCGGAGGGGCTGTTCGCCCTGACCCTGCCTCTGGTCGTCGGGCCATGGAGCGACACGTTCCACACGCCCCTCGGACGGCGCCGCCCGTTCATGCTCGTCGCCGTCGGGCCGATCGGCTTCTGCCTCGCGCTGATGGCGTTCATGCCGAGCCTGTGGACGACGACACTGATCGTGCTCGCCCTGTTCTTCGCCTACTACGTCTACGAGCCGCCCTACCGCGGACTCTACCCGGACGTGCTCCCGGTGCACTCCTACGCTCGGGCGCAGGGCATCCAGCATCTCTTCCGCGGGCTCGCCATAGCCGGGGCGCTCGTCGGAGGCGGCTTCCTCTTCCATGCCTGGGGGCCGGCACCGTTCTTGCTCGCCGCAGGGGTCGTGACCGCTGCCTGCCTCGTGCCTGTCGTGTTCATCGCGGAGGACGGGGGCCACGGGCGGGTGTTCGAGGGCGTCCGGGTCTACGTCCGGCATTCCTGGGCCGTGTTGCGCGCCAACGCAGATGTGGCGAAGTTCCTCGCTGCAAACACGGCCTGGGAGGGGACGTTCGCCGGTGCCCGCACCTTCGTCGTCCTCTACGTCACGATCGGGCTCGGCGAGTCGCTCGCGACCTCGAGCACGGTCCTCGCCGCGGTTGCCGGCGCATACATCGTCGCCTCGCTGCTCGCCGCGCCGCTCGGTGATCGCTTCGGTCTCGCACGCGTGATCGTGGCCGCATCGCTCGTCTACGGGTTCGGCCTGCTCTCCGGGGGGCTGGCCACGCGCTGGCACGCGTGGTATCTCCCGATCATCTTCTTCGTCGGCATCGCCGGCGGGTTGGTGATGACGCTCGCCTGGGGCCTGCTCTTCAAGCTCATGCCCCCGGCTGACCGGGGCGCAGTGGCGGGTCTTGCGACGACCACGAAGGGCATCGGGCTCGTGATCGGCCCGCTGGCGGCAGGGGTGGCGATCGACCTCCTGAGGCCGGTACTCGGCGAGACCGGTGGCTACCAGGCGCTGTGGCCCATCCTCGGGATCCCGATTCTCCTCGCCGTTCCGCTCGTCTGGTCGCTCGTGCGTGTCGAGGAGAGCGAAGGCGACGCGGGAGCGGCGGCGCGGCCACAGTAGGATCGCGGGTTCATGGCAACGCTCGAGGAGTTGATGGAGGCGGCCGCGCGCACAGTGCCTCGCCTCGGTCCGAGTGAGGCGACCGACGCCGTCGAGGCTGGAGCCGTCCTCGTCGACATCCGCTCCGTGGCGACGCGAGCGCGGGACGGTGTGATCCCGGGCTCGATCCACGTCAACCGCACCGTCCTCGAATGGCGCCTCGATCCGCAGGGCGCCTGGCCGACGCCGCACGTCCCGCCCGGAGCGCGCGTCGTGCTCTTCTGCGACCACGGGTACTCGTCACTGCTGTCCGCTGCGACGCTCCGGGAGATGGGAGTCGATGCAGCGGATGTCGTCGGCGGCTTCATCGCGTGGCGTGAAGCAGGACTGCCGACCGTCGCCGCTCACGACCCTCCGCTCGGGGATGGTGAGATGCAGGGCATGCGCGGGCCGGCGTCGCACGCGTGACAGACATCGCCCTCGGTCTCCGCGCCAACTGGCGCCAGTTCGCGTTGCTCGTCGCGCTGAACGCGGTCGTCGGTGCGATGGCGGGTCTCGAGCGCAGTGTGCTCCCGCTCGTCGGCGAGCAGGAGTTCGGCATCGACTCCCGCGGGGCGATCCTGCTGTTCGTGCTCGCGTTCGGCCTCGCGAAGGCCTTCGCGAACCTCTCGACGGGGCCGCTCGCCCACCGCTTCGGTCGCAAGCGCGTGCTTGTGCTCGGCTGGCTCGTGATGGCGCCGGTCCCCTTCCTCGTCGGCCTGGCGCCGGCTTGGTGGGTGATCGTGGTCGCCAACCTGTTCCTCGGCGCCGGTCAGGGGCTCGCGTGGTCGATGACCGTGGTCATGAAGATCGACCTCGTCGGCCCGCGTCGTCGAGGGCTGGCGCTCGGCCTCAACGAATCGGCCGGCTATCTCGGCGTTGCGGCAGCTGCCCTCGTGACAGGGTTCGCTGCGACGACGTTCGCGCCGCGTACTGTCGTCTGGGTCGGCGCGCTCGTGCTCGTCGTCATCGGTCTCGCGGTCTCGGTGATCGTGGTGCGCGACACGGGGCACCACGTCGCCGTCGAGCAGGCTGCGCACACAGCGCGTGCCGAGTCACGGGCCGTTCTCGTCGCGTGCTCCCAGGCGGGGTTCGCGAACAACCTGAACGACGCGCTCGCGTGGGGGCTCGTGCCCGTCTTCCTCGCAGCGCAGGGTGCGAGCATCGGCGAGATCGCCGTCGTTGCGGCTCTGTATCCCGCCGTCTGGGGGCTCGCACAGGTCGCGACCGGGTGGCTCTCGGATCACACCGGCCGCAAACCGCTGATCGTCTCCGGCATGTTCCTGCAGGCCGCGGCACTCGCCCTGCTCGCTGTCGGAGACGGCGACCTGCCACCCTCGTACGTGGCCGCAGTCGGGCTCGGCCTCGGCACTGCGCTCGTCTACCCGACCTTGATCGCCGCCGTGTCCGACGCGGTCGCACCGGTACGACGGGCGCACGCGGTCGGCACGTACCGCTTCTGGCGGGATATCGGGCTGGCTGCAGGCGCCCTCGTGGCAGGTCTCACCGCCGACGCAGCCGGTGCAGTGACGGCGATCGTCGTTGTCGCTGCGATCACCGCGGCGAGCGGCGTGTGGGTCGCCGCGACACCCTGGGCGGGCGCTCTGGTCAGGCGCGGCGCGTAACCGAAGCGACCGACCTCAAGGCGTCGCGACGGCGCTCCAACGGTCGCTCTCCCTCCGCACCGTGACCGGCAACTCGAAGCACGCCGTCAGCGACTCGGAGGTGAGCGTCGTCGCTACCGGGCCGCTCGCGGTCACGCGTCCGTGGCTGAGGAGGAGCGCGTGGGTCGTCGCCGCGGGGAGCTCCTCGAGATGGTGCGTCGTCGTCACGACTGCCAACCCCGGCTGATCGGCGACCAGTCGGTCGAGCGCCGCGAGAAGCGTCTCGCGCCCGGGGAGGTCGAGGCCGGAGCCCGGCTCGTCGAGGAGGAGGAGTCGCGGGCGCGGGCACAGTGCACGGGCGATCAGCGCGCGCGTCCGTTCGCCGTGAGAGCAGTCGCCGAACCGCCGTGCCGCGAGCGTCTCCAGCCCGAAGAGCGCCGTCAGCTCGCGCACGCGATGGAGTTTCCCTGGGCCGAGACGATCGGCGAAGTAGCCGATCGTCTGCGTCACGCCGGTGCTCACGACCTCCTCCACGGTGAGTGCGGGGGCGAAGCGTCGACCTGCACGGGCGTCGACGAAACCGATCTCCTCGCGGAGCCGGAAGACGTCGGTGCGCCCGAGCGTGCGCCCGAGAATGTCCACCGTGCCGCGGCTCGGGAACTCGACGGCGCCCGCAACCGTGAGCAAGGTGGTCTTGCCGGCCCCGTTCGGCCCGAGCAGCGCCCACCGCTCACCGCCTCGCACGATCCAGTCGACGCTGTCGAGGATCGGCACGCGCGTCCCGCTCGCGGCGTGCCAGCGCCACACGGAGACATCGCGCAGGGTGAGCAGCTCGTCCACAACTCCTCGACGCTATCTCGCCGGGAGGGCGGGACGTGGATCGAGCGTGCGACCATCGCGGAGGAGACCGGCGTTTGACGATCCGCATGCCGCGTTCTACGCTATTGACTGACTAGTCAATCGACTCCCAGGGAGCGTCTGACCATGGCCACGTTGGAGACGGGTGTGGCGGAGGGCGTGTCGTTTGCCCTCACCGCTGAGCAGCGTGAGTTGCGCTCGCTCGCGCGCGAGTTCGCCGAGAAGGAGATCCGCCCCAAGGCGGCGGAGTACGACGAGCACCAGACCCACGCGGCGGAGATCGTCGCGAAGGCGCACGACGTGGGGCTGATGAACCTGCACGTCCCCGAGCGCTTCGGAGGCCCCGAGCTGTCGTGCTTCGACGGGATGCTCGTCGGCGAAGAGCTCAACTGGGGCTGCTCGGGCATCGGTACGTCGATCTGCGCGAACGGTCTCGCCGCCGGGCCGATCCTGGTCGCCGGCACCGAAGAGCAGCAGGCGCAGTGGCTCGGGCCGCTCGTCACCGAGCCGATCCTCGGGTGCTTCGGTCTGACCGAGCCGGGTGCGGGCTCCGACGTCTCCGGCATCCAGACGACGGCCGTGCGTCGCGGTGACGAGTACGTGATCAACGGGTCGAAGATGTTCATCACGAACGCGGGGCCGTCCTCGTGGATCGTCTGCTTCGCATCCACCGACCGCGCACAGGGACACCGGGGGCTCTCCGCCTTCGTCGTGCCGATGGACACCCCGGGCGTGACGATCGAGCAACACCTCGACAAGATGGGGCAGCGCGCAACCGACACGTCGGCCGTGGCCTTCCAGGACGCGGTCGTCCCTGTCGTCAACCGCCTCGGCGAAGAAGGCGACGGGTTCAAGATCGCTATGCAGACGCTCGACTTCACGCGCCCCGGCACCGCCGTCGGCGCCGTCGGAGTGGCGCAGGCGGCGTACGAGCTCGCGATCGACTACGCGAAGGAGCGCGTGCAGTTCGGCATGCCGATCGCGATGAACCAGGGCGTCAGCTTCCTCGTCGCCGACATGGCGACGGAGATCGAGGCTGCCCGCCTGCTCTGCTGGCAGGCCGCCTGGATGATCGACCAGGGCCACGGGCGCAAGGCGACGAAGTACTCGTCGTTCGCCAAGCGCTTCGCCGCGGACACCGCGATGAAGGTGACCACTGACGCGGTGCAGGTCTTCGGCGGCTACGGGTACATGAAGGAGTACCCGGTCGAGAAGCTGATGCGCGACGCGAAGCTCTTCCAGATCTACGAGGGAACGTCCCAGATCCAGCGTCTCGTGATCGCCAAGGAGATCTTCCTGCCGAAGGAGTAGATCGCCGCGGGGGTCAGCCCCGTCGGGCCTCACCCCGCTCCTCGGACGCTCACGTCTGTCGTAGGCTTCCGTCATGAGCATCGCCATCGATCTTTCCGGACGTGTGGCACTCGTCACCGGTGGGTCGCGCGGGCTCGGTCGTGCCGACGCCCTGACGCTCGCTCGGGCCGGCGCCGACGTGGCGATCGCCGACATCCTCGTCGAGTCGGACACGAGCGCTGCCGAGGAGTACGGCGTGTTGGCCCAGGCGGCCGTGGCCCAGGGCATGGTGCACACCGAGTCCACGGTCGAAGAGATCCGCGCGTTGGGTCGTCGGTCGCTCGCCGTCCGCTGCGACGTCACCGACCGCGACGCCGTTGCGGCTGCAGTCGCACGCACGGTCGAGGAGCTCGGTGCGGTGGACATCCTCGTCAACAACGCCGGCACGCTCGACCACGTGGGTCAGTTCCACGACCAGCGGCCGGAGCTCTGGGAGCGTGACCTCCGCGTCAACCTCACCGGCGCCTTCAACTGCGCACAGGCCGTCTGGCCGCACATGAAGGAGCGGAGCTGGGGTCGCATCGTGAACATGGCCTCGGTCGCCGGAACGCTCGGCGGGTTCGGACAGGCGAGCTACTCGACGACGAAGGCAGGACTGCTCGGTCTCACGCGGACGCTGGCGATGGAGGGCGGGCGACACGGCATCACGTGCAACGCGATCGTGCCCGGGATCATCGGCACGGAGGCGTTCCACATGGCCAACGCCGCGATGAACGAGCGCATCGCGAACCGCACCGTGTTCAAGCGTCCCGGTGAGCCTCAAGACATCGCGAACGCCATCGCGTTCCTCTGCTCTGACCTCGCCGCGTACGTCACGGGCATCGAGCTCAACGTCTCCGGCGGCGTCGAGCTGTTCGTGTTCTGACTCGAGAGCTCGATGCTCTCGAGTCAGAACAGGGTGGGGCTTCAGCCTGACCCCGCTGTTCGTCCCGTGATGCCGGGGTGGGGCTTCAGCCTGACCCCGGCGTTCGTCCCGCGGTCGCCGCGGTCAGACCCGAGACTGTCCCCGTTCAGGCCGAGAAGCGGTGTCGGAGTGAAGTCCGACACCAACGTGCCCCGGACGCGACCGGCAGGCCGAGAAGCGGTGTCGGACTGAAGTTCGACCCAACCGGTCGGAACGCGAAACCTCGAAGAAGTACGATCGGGCCGCGGTGTCGGGCATCTCCTTCACGCCAACCGAGGAGCAGAGCGCGCTACGCGAGCTCGCGCACGCGTTCGCCGAGCGTGAGCTGCGGCCCGCCGCGCAGGAGGCAGATCGCACCGGGGTGTTTCCGGACCGGCTCCTGGCGAAGGCCGCGGCCCTCGGGCTGACCTCGCTCGCGATCCCGGAGGAGTATGGCGGCGGGGGTGTCGGCGCCGTCACCGCGGCGCTCGTCTCCGAGGAGCTGTCGTGGGGAGACGCGGCACTCGCGGCGACGATCGGCGCCACGATGTTCCCGGTGCGCCCGCTGCTCGCGTTCGGGACAGCGGAGCAGCGTACGCGCTGGCTTCCCCGGCTGGCATCGGACGACGGATGCCTCGCGGCGATCGCGTTCACGGAGGCCGAAGCGGGGTCGGACGTCGCAGCGATCCGCGCCACCGCCCGCCGCGACGGCGACGCGTACGTGCTCGACGGCGAGAAGGTCTACATCACGAACGGCGGGATCGCCGAGATCACGGTCGTGTTCGCCCGTCTCGACGACGCGGTCACGGCGTTCGTCGTGGAGTGCGACGACCCCGGCGTGCTCGCGGGGCGCGTCGAGGACAAGCTGGGCCTGCGCGCTTCTCATACCGGGTCGCTGCTGCTCGACGGCGCGCGCATCCCGGCCGACCGGCTGCTCGGCGAGGAGGGGCGGGGCTTCCTCGTGGCGATGGACTTCTTCGAGCACTCCCGGCCGCAGGTCGCTGCCTCGGCCGTGGGCGTGGCGCGCGCCGCGCTCGAGTACGCAACGGCCTACGCGCGAGAGCGGAGCACGTTCGGGCGGCCGATCATCCACCGGCAGGGCGTGTCGTTCAAGCTCGCGGACGCTGCGATGAACGTCGAAGCCGCGCGTCTGCTGACGTGGCGGGCCGCGGCGGCGCTCGACGAGGGCCGCGACGCCGGCTTGCTCGGCTCCTATGCGAAGGCGTTCGCCGCCGACACGGCGATGCGCGTGACGACCGACGCCGTTCAGGTGCTCGGCGGTGCCGGCGTGATGCGCGACCACCCGGTGGAGCGGTGGCTCCGCGACGCGAAGGTGCTGCAGATCGTCGAGGGCACGAGCGAGATCCAGCGCCAGATCGTCGCCACGTACCTCACGCAGGGCTGGGACGAGCGGCCCCGCTGACAGACGCGCCGCATCGCGATCACCTTCGACGTCGGAGGTGACTACCATGGCCATGCATGGCTCGGATGCGCTACGGGCGGCAAGCACGAACCGACCGGAAGGGTGACGCGTCAGGTCGTCGAGGCTTTCCGGCGCTCGCGCTCGCGGAGGAGCGCCTCGAGATCCAGCGGGCGATTCGGAGGCGCGGCTTCCACTCCATCGAGACCTGGGCGTCTCGGCGCTCGCGCAAGGACTCGTCCTCCGCATCGACACCGTGCCGGCGACTGCGTATCGGAGCCCCGCGCCGTGAGCCGCTCGCGCTCTTGGAACCGAACGGAGAGGGGAGCACGTTGTGGATCGAGCTGCCCCGATCGTGAGCCTGTCCGGGAGCGCTCCGCGCATCCTCCTGATCGACGACAACCCGGATGATCGGACGCTCGTCCGCCGCGAGCTCGAGCGTGAGTGGCGCGGGGTCGACCCCGTCGAGGTCCGAGACGCCGCGGAGCTCGAGACCGCCCTCGGCGGCGACCCGCCCGACCTCGTGATCACCGACTACCGGCTTCACTATGCAGACGGTCTCGGCGTCGTCCGGCGCGTGCTCGGCGCCTGGCCGGACTGCTGCGTGGTGATGCTCACCGACTCGGGTAGCGAGGAGGTCGCCGTGCAGGCGATGAAGGAGGGCTGCGCGGGCTACGTCTTGAAGTGCCATCTGCGGCTACTCGGTCCGACGGCCCGTGCGGCACTCGAGGCGGCGTCGACGCGGCGAGCCCTCGTGGATACGGAGCTCCGGCTCACGGAGCTCTTTGACGAGCTGCCGATCGGCGCGTGGCGGGCGACGCCGGAGGGCCGGCTGGAGGCTGCCAACCCGGCCTTCCTCGCGCTGCATCGCTTCTCGTCGATCGAGGACGCGCGCGGGACGGACATGGTGCAGCGCTACATCGACCCGGCCGACCGAGAGACCTGGCGCGCCCAGGCAGACGCAGGGGGCGCGCAGGGCTTCACGGTGCATGTGCTCCGGGGAGGCGGCGAGGAGTTCTGGGGGCGTATCGCCGCGCGGGCAGTGCGTGACGATCGCGGCGAGGTCGTCGCATACGAGGGCACGATGGAGGATGTCACCGCGGAGGTTGAGGCAGCGGCGGCGGCACGAGCGGCCGAGGCGCGCTTCCGGGCGCTCGCCGATGCCCCCGCGATCCTCGTCTCGATCTGGGATGCGCAGCGGCGCCTGATCTTCCACAACCGCGCGTGGCTCGACTTCCGGGGCGACAGGCACGACGAGGAGTCCGTGCGGATGGCCTGGGACGCCGTCCATCCCGACGACCGCGAGGCCGCGCAGGCGACGTATATGGGGGCGTACGAGCGCCGCGAGCCCGTGACTCAGCGCTACCGGCTGCGGAACGCGCGCGGCGAGTACCGGCACGTGATCGACGTCTCGATGCCGTGGTTCGAGCCGGACGGGAGCCTCGCCGGCTACATCGGCACCCTCTCCGACATCACCGACCAGCTTGCCGACGAGCGCCGGCGGGTGGAGGCGGAAGTCAGGCTCGATACCGTCCTGGCCGCCGCCCCGGTGGGCGTCGGGCTCGTCGACCGCGACCTCCGCTACATCCGTGTCAACGACGCGCTCGCCGCCTTCCACGAGTTGCCCGCCGAGGAGCACGTGGGCCGGACCGTGTCGGAGGTGATCGGGCCGCACGGATTCGACCTCGACCACCACTACCGGCGCGTGGTCGAGACCGGCGAGCCCGTGCTCGACGTCGAGGTCGCCCTCGCCTCGCCGCGATCACGACGCTTTCTCGCCAGCTACCACCCGGTCAGCGTCGGCGAGGAGGTGGTAGGCGTTGGCATTGTGACCGTCGACCTGACGGACCGGCTGGCGCTCGAGGCGCAGCTGCTCCGGGCCCAGAAGATGGAGGCGGTGGGGCGACTTGCTGGCGGCATCGCGCACGACTTCAACAACCTGCTCGCCGTCGTCACCGGATACGCCGGCATGATCGCGGAAGCCGAGACCGCGGATGCCACCATGCGCGCGTACGCAGAGGAGATCGCGGATGCGGGCAAGCGCGGCGCGGAGCTCACCGGGCGTCTGCTCGCCTTCAGCCGTCCGACGCCGGCGGCCCCGAGCGAGGTCGACCTCCGCGACGTCACCGCCGACATTGCCCGACTGTCCGAGCGAGTGCTGCCCGACGGCGTGCGCCTCACCACCGAGACCGATGCGAGCCCCTCGGTCGTCCAGGCGGACGAGGCGCTCCTCGGGCATGCCCTGATGAACCTGATCCTCAACGCCGCCGAGGCAATGCCCGACGGCGGCCTGCTCTCGATTCGCGTGCGGGCGGACGACGCGCACGTGCGCGTCACGGTCACGGACACCGGCACGGGCATCGCTCAGCACGATCGCGATCGGATCTTCGAGCCGTTCTTCTCGACGAAGGAGCGCGGGTCCGGTCTCGGCCTGGCCACCGCTCACGGCATCGTCGAGCGGGCCGGCGGCGCGATCACCGTCGAGTCGACCGTCGGCGCCGGCACGACGTTCACGATCCAGCTGCCCCGCTCGAGCGCCGTGGCCGGCGAGCCCGGCCGTGCGGCGACCGCCGACGCGGGGGCGGCGCGTGGCCACGGCGAGACCGTCCTCGTCGTCGAGGACGACCCACGCGTGCGCGCCCTGATGCAGGCGACGCTCGAGGCGGCCGGCTACCGCGTGCTTGTGGCGGCCGACGGCTTCGCCGCGCAGATCCTCGTCGCCGCGGAGGGCGTGCCCGCGCTCGTCGTCACGGACGTCGAGATGCCGAGCCTCACCGGCGTGGAGCTCGTGCGCCTCCTGCGCGCGCGCCACCCGACCCTGCGCGCGCTGCTCGTGAGTGGCTACGTGGGGTCGGAGTCGCTTGCTGCCATCGGGGAAGAGAGCTATCTCGCGAAGCCGTTCACGCCAGGGGAGCTCGCTGCGAGAGTGCGCAGCCTCCTCGGCGCTTGAGCGAGCTCACGCAGCCGACTCGGCGGTGCGGAGCGCCTCGACCAGCCAGTCGGGCACGCGCGTCGGGCGATGCGAGGCGGCGTCCACGGTCGCATGCTTTGTATACCCCTCGGCCACGGTGATGCCGTCGCGGGTGACGATGTACTCGTAGCGGAAGCGCGCGCCACGGATCTCGGTACATCGCGTCCACACTGTGAGCACGTCGTGGAAACCGGCCGACGCCCGGTACTCGAGGTTCACGCCGGTCGTCAGAGCCTCGATGCCCGTCTCCTGGATGTGGCGATAGCCGCCCGCGTACGCATCGAGGTAGGCGACACGCGCCTCCTCGAGCCAGACGACGAACGAGGCGTGGTGAGCGATGCCCTGGGCGTCCGTCTCGGCGAAGCGGACGCGGACGTCGTGCTTGAAGCGATAGCCTTCCACGCGCCGACACTACACTCGGCCCGTGTCTGCAGAGGCGCTCGTCGGGCTGATCCGGGAGCGGGGCCCGTGCGTCGTGCTCACAGGTGCCGGCATGAGCACCGAGAGCGGGATTCCCGATTTCCGCTCCGCCACCGGGATCTGGGCCGAGGTTGACCCGTTCGAGGTGGCTTCGATCGACGCTTTCCGGCGCGATCCGGAGCGGGTCTGGCGCTGGTACGGCGGTCGCATCCGCAGCCTGCTCGCGGCGGAGCCGAACCCCGGCCACGTCGCACTCGCCGAGCTCGAGCGCTCGGGTCACGTCCGGGCGATCGTCACGCAGAACATCGACACGCTGCACACGCGAGCGGGAAGCATCGACGTCGTCGAGGTGCACGGCTCCATCCGGCAAGCGGTCTGTCAGCGTTGCGGGGCACCCGAGCCGCTGGACCGCGTGCTGGCGCAGCTCGAGCTGGAGCCCGTTCCGCGCTGTCGTGCGTGCGGCGAGATCCCCAAGCCCGACGTCGTGCTCTTCGGCGAGCTGCTTCCCGTCGCGGCGTTCGAGCGCGCCGAGGAGCTCGCCCGCAACACGGGGCTGCTCATCGTCGTCGGCTCGTCCCTGCAGATCTGGCCCGTGGCAGGTGTCCCGGAGACCACAGTTGCCCACGGCGGCGCACTCGCGATCGTCAACCACGAGGAGACCCCCCTCGACGAACAGGCAGAGTTGATCGTGCGTGGGTCCGCCGGTGAGACGCTGTCGGCCGTCGCGGCGATTCTCAGGTCCTCATGAGCGGCGCGCGGCGCTACGACGTGCTCGTGATCGGCTCGGGCTTCGGCGGGAGCGTCGCAGCCCTCCGGGCCGCCGAGAAGGGATACACGGTCGGTGTGCTCGAAGCAGGCCGACGTTTCGGCCCCGACGACTTCCCACGTTCGAGCTGGGATGCCCGCCGCTTCCTCTGGATGCCGCGCCTTCGCTGCTTCGGGATCCAGCGCGTGACGCTCCTGCGCGACGTGCTCGTGCTGTCGGGTGCGGGCGTCGGCGGCGGCTCTCTCGTCTACGCGAACACCCTGGCCGACCCACTCGACGGATTTTGGGACGATCCGCAGTGGGCTGGAATCGCAGACTGGCGCGACGAGCTCGCTCCCCACTACGCGACCGCCCGGGCGATGCTCGGCGCCGCACAGGTGCCGCACGACACTCCCGCCGACGCCGTCATGCGCAGGCTCGGCGCGCGGCTCGGCGTCGCCGAGACGTTTCGGCGTACCGACGTCGGCGTGTGGTTCGGCGAGCCGGGAGTCGAGGTCGACGATCCGTACTTCGGCGGGTCCGGGCCCCCGGTGAGCGGCTGCACCCATTGCGGCGGCTGCATGGTCGGCTGCCGCTACGAGGCGAAGAACACGCTCGATCGCAACTACCTCTGGCTGGCCGAGCGGCTTGGCGTCGAGATCCACGCCGGGCAGGAGGCGATCGGCCTCGCACCGCTCCCGGGTGGCGGCTACGTCGTGCTCGCACGCGGGTCGGGAACGCGCACGGGGCAGCTGGAGCGCTACCGCGCCGGCCAGGTCGTGCTCGCCGCCGGCGTGTTGGGGACGCTTCGGCTGTTGCTGAATGCGCGGGAGCGCGGGCGGCTACCGCGCCTTTCGCCACGGCTCGGTGAGAACGTCCGCACGAACTCCGAGGCGATCGTCGGCGCGTCGGCCCGCTCGTCCGACGTCGACTACTCGCGCGGCGTTGCGATCACGTCGTCTCTCAAACCCGACCCGGAGACACATGTCGAGCCGGTCCGGTACCCGCCCCGGTCGAACGCGATGGGCCTGCTGGGAACCGTGCTCGTCGACGGCGGCGGTCGCATCCCACGCCGGGTGCTTTTCCTCGCGCAGATGCTCCGCGATCCGCGTGCCTTCGCTCGCAGCCTGTCAGTGCGGCACTGGTCGGAGCGCACGATCATCCTGCTGGTGATGCAGACGCGGCGCTCCGCGCTGCGGCTGCGGCTGCGCGGCGGCCGACTCGTGAGCGAGCCGAGCGCCGAGCCCGTGCCGAGCTACATCCCGGTCGCGAATCAGGCCGCCCGGATCGTCGCCGAGCTCGTCGGAGGCGACCCGGGCAGCGCCCTCAACGAGGTGTTGCTCGACGTCCCGACCACTGCGCACATGATCGGAGGCGCGTGTATCGGTGCGTCGTCCGAGCACGGCGTCGTCGACCCGTACCACCGTGTCTTCGGTCACCCGGGGCTTCACGTCGTCGACGGTGCAGCGGTGAGCGCCAACCTCGGCGCCAACCCGTCGCTGACCATCCTGGCGAAGGCCGAGCGCGCGCTGTCGCTCTGGCCCGTGAAGGGACAGCGCGACCCGCGACCGCCGCTCGGGTCGGCGTATGCACGTGTCGAGCCTGTCGCGCCTCGCGGCTCCGCTGCCGCGGCATCCACAGACGTGTGACCCGTCCCCGGTAGGCAGACCGCAGCAAAGCTGGTATCACCTACGCATGCGGGTCGGGCTCGTTCTCGTGTTCGCTGCCGCTCTCGGTGGCGCGCTGCTCGTCGGGTTCACCTCCGAGGGCGGCCGGAGCGCCGAGCCGGTTGCCCTGGGCTCGACGATCGTGGCGCCCGGCGAAGGCCGCGTGGTGCCGACGCCGAGGCCGACCCCGACCCCGACGGCAGCAGCGCCGGCGTGCCGGGGCGGAGACGTCGTTGCGATGCGGAAGGCGGACCGGGCACACGCCGCCGAGGCGCGACACCGTCTCGCGGCCTTCGCGTCACCGGGTGGGCTCGTGCTCGCCCGCTTCGAGCGAATCAACGTGAACGGTGTCCCGACCGTGTTCGGCGTTCTCGCCGCCCGACTCGACGCGTCGTGCTCCCCCGCCTGGTATCGCGTTCAGCTGCCGATCCGTCCCAACGGGCGCACCGGTTGGGTGCGCGCCCGGGATGTGAGTGTGACGCCCGTCGACACGCGCATCGTCGTCGACCTCTCCGACCGGCGGGTGACGCTCTTCAGGGCAGGTACACAGGTTCTGGAGACGGTCGCCGCGATCGGCAAGCCGGAGACACCGACTCCCACCGGGAGCTACTACGTCAACCAGCGCCTGCTGGCCTCCGACCCGAGTGGGCCCTTCGGCCCGGGCGGGATCGGGATCTCCGCGTTTTCTCCCACGCTCGAGCACTGGCCACAGGGCGGTCCCATCGCCATCCACGGCACAGGCGTCCCTCATCTCCTGGGAGAGGCCGTCTCCTTCGGCTGCGTTCGTGTGCGTAACGACCACGTGTTGCGCCTGTTCGAGCTCGTGCCGGAAGGCACACCGGTCCTGATCCGCGACTAGAGGCTTGATGTGATTCAGCGGCCGTCGTAGGCGGCGAGTGCGCGTGCGGGGCGGCCGTTGAGGGTGTTGAGGAGCATCGCGAGTGTGAGCGCGAGGATCCGTTGTGCGATGCGGGCGACGAGTCCGGCTGGTGTGCGGGCGAGGTGCTGTTCGAGCCGCATCTGTCCTTTCAGGTTGGCGTAGACGCTCTCGATCACCAGGCGGGTCGAGGCGAGCTGGTGTTCGCGGCGTTCGTTGGCGGCGGTGCGGGTGCGGTCGGGGGTGAGCAGCCGGGTGCCGGTGGAGGCGAGCCGGGTGGCGTAGTCGCGCCCCCAGAAGCCTTTGTCGGCGATCACGACCTCGGCCGGGGTGCCCGTGAGCAGGTCGGCGAGCGGCTCGTACTCCTTCTCGTTGGCGGGCACGATCGTGTAGCCGAGCGGCAGCCCGCGCGTGTCGGTGAGCAGGACGAGGCGAACGCCGTAGACGAACCGGTGCTGCGACTTTGCGTACCCGAAGCGCGCGAAGCCGGCGAACTCGCTGTGGTGCTGGCAGCCGGGGTAGTTGGCGACGCCGATCAACGTGCCGTCTGAGAGTCGTACCCCGCCTGTGTCGAGCCAACGCGCGAGTCGCTGTTGCACGATCGAGATCAGCTCGACCAGCCCGCGCAGGCGGCGGTTGTACTGCGACTGGTCAGGCAGATGCGGAAACCAGCCCGGCAACACACGGCCGATCAGGCCGAGGAACTGCCGGTCTGAGCTGATCCCGATCGCTGCCTGCGCGACCGACAGCGCGACCAGTTCCGCATCGCTGATCAATGGCTTGCGACCCGGCCGTGCAGGGACCGGGTACTCGTCAGCGAAGACGTAGCCCGCAACGACAAGGGCTTCCAGATCCGTCATCTCGAGCTCCCATCTCGAGGGGACACAGGTCTGGAAGCCCTTCTTCGCGACGAACGGGCGGGTCCCTGCCGGAACCCGCCCATTTCACATCAAGCCTCTAGTTGGTGGAAGCGCTCGACCTTGCCGTTCGTGCGCGGCCGGTAGGGCTTGGTGCGCAGATGCCGGATGCCACGCTCGGCGAGGAGCTGGCGGACAGCGCGGCTCTTGACGTACGTCCAGGCATTGTCGGTCATCACACTGCGCACGCTGATCCCGTGTGCTGCGTAGAAGGCGAGCGCCCGCTCGAAGAAACCGGCACAGGTCTTCGCCCTCGCGTCGGCGTGGATCTCGGCGTAGGCGAGCCGTGAGTGGTCGTCGACGACCGCGTGCACGTAGTCGATGCCGTCTCGGGCGTGATCCTGTGAAGAGCGATCGCCGGTCACGCGATGGCCCGGTCGCCGGAAGCGCACGTACTCCGACACGTCCATGTGCAGGAGATCGCCCGGACACGGCCACTCGTAGCTGTTGGCCGGCGTTGGCGTCGCGCCCTCATCCAGGCGGCCGGCGAATGCACCGTGGGCCGCGGCCTGCTACGAATGGGCCATGGCCACCGTGAAGAAGACCACCGAACAGGACGACACGATCACGCGTCTCGCCTCGCGCGGGGAGTCGACGCTCGCCCGTTTCGTCGACCTTCCCGGCGGGACGAAGGCGCTGAAGGCGTTCAACGACCTCCGGCTGCGGGTCGACGACCTCGGCAGGAAGGTGCGCGGCATCGACAAGCTCGAGGCGCGCGTGGCAAAGCTCGAGAAGGAGCTTGCCGCGCTAAAGCGCGCGCAGAAGCCGAAGCCCGCAACCGCCCGCAAGACGACACGCAAGAGCGCGGCGTCCTCGAGCTGAAGGCTCGCGCGTCGGCGTCGGGCTCGGCCTGGCGCCCGCGTGTCACGCCGAGACGCGCAGCCGAAGCGCTCGCGGGAGCACCTCGAACCGCGCCGGCGTCGTCCCAGGCTGCTCGCCGTCGAGCTGAATCGGGAGAGGCTCGTCGGACTCCACGACGACCGTGCGGCCGCGCAGCAGCTCGGCTTTCGGGTGCGGCAGGTGCGTCCCCCGATAGATCTTCGGCATCGTCAGCACGAGGTCGCGCTTCGTCACGTCGCCGATCGTGAGCACGTCGAAGAGGCCGTCGTCGGGCTCAGCCTCGGGGCAGATCTTCATCCCTCCGCCGAAGAAGCGTCCGTTGGCGACGACCACGTCGAACATGCGTCCATGGCGGTGCTCGCCGTCGACGGTGAGCCGCACCTCGGTCGCCGACCAGCGGGCGAAGACCGCCAGGGTCGCCCAGAGGTAGCTCGCCTTGCCGCCGAGGGCCTTCGACGTGTCGTTCGCGCGCTGCGCGGTCGCCCCCGACATGCCGGCGCTCCCCACGTTCGCGAAAACGGTCCGCGCCTCGGTTCCGTCCCAGGAGCGGTACGTGACCAGCCCGAGATCGACCTCCCGCGTCGACCCACCGAGGGCGACGGCCACGGCGTCCTCGATCTTCCGGGGGATGCCGAACGTACGGACGAAGTCCCACCCGGTGCCACGCGGGACCACGGCCACGTCGGGTGGGTGGTCGAGCCCCGCCAACCCGTTCGCGACCTCGTTCACGGATCCGTCACCACCGACCACCACGAGCAGCCGCGCGCCGCCGAGCGATGCTTCGCGCGCGAGCTCTGCGAGATGCCCCGGCCGCTCGCTGAACAGCGTGTCGCCCTCGAGGCCTACCGCCGCCGCTCGGTGCGCGAGCTCGGGCCAGCGTCGTCGCGTGCTGCCGTTCGCGCTCGCCGGGTTGACGAGGAAGACGGCGGGGTCAGACCCCACGGACTCTGACCGCGCCTGGAGTAGAGGAGGGTGGGGTCAGAACCCGCACGGTCATGTCGTGACGGTGTGCAGCGCGAGCTCGGTCATCTCGTCGACGGCTGCCTTCATGTCCTCGTCGGAGATCCGAACGAACTCGCCCTCCACGATCACGTCGCTGACGATCAGGAGGCACCCTGTCTGAATCCGGCGCAGCGCGCCGAGCGTGAACAGCACCGCGGCCTCCATCTCGACGGCGAGCAGGCCGCGCTCCGACCAGCGACGGGCCTGGTCCGGGTCGGGCTGGTAGAAGATGTCGCTGGAGACGATCGGCCCCACGCGCATCGACTTCCCGAGCTTCTTCGCGTGGTGCACGGCACCGTGCACGAGCTCGAAGTCGGCGGTCGGCACATGCGGCTCGCCGCCGACGTAATGGGACGCTGTGGAGTCGGCCGGCGCAGAGGAGATGGCGCACAGCAGGTCACCGATGGCGAGATCGGGTTGCAGGCCGCCGCACGTGCCAACGCGCATGATCTTCTTGACCCCGAGCTGCACGAGCTCCTCGATCACGATCGCGGCCGACGGGCAACCCATGCCGCTCGCCTGGACCGAGACCGGCGTGCCGTTGAAGGTTCCGGTGTACCCGAGCATCCCGCGCTCAGCGTTGCGCTGGACGACGTCTTCCATGAACGTCTCGGCGATGTACTGGGCGCGAAGCGGGTCGCCGGGCAGCAGGCACGCCTCGGCGTACTCGCCCTGATTGGCTCTTACGTGGATAGGCATGGGCGGAAGCCTACGCGGCGCGTGCCGTGACAGTCGCTGGTTCGGCCTCGTAGAGTCTCACGGCGTGCGGAGGAAGGTGGTCGAACCGACGATGGGGCAGGTTCTCGGGTTCTGCGCGCTCGAGCCGATCGAGCGCGTCTTCCTGGAGGACGTGGCGCGGCGTGGGCAGGGGCGGTTCGCAGCCCTGCCCGGTGACAGCGGCGAACTGCATGCCCTCTGTCACCTCGGTGCCAACGTCGTTCCCTCGGGTCGCGGGTGCGAGGCATTCGCCGGAAGCGTCTCGCGCTCGGGCGCACGGATGCTGATCGGCGAGCAGAAGGCTGTGACGGAGCTCTGGGAGGCGGCCGAGAGGCGACTCCCGCGTGCCCGATCCGACCGCCCCGGCCAGCCGGTCTTCGTGATCGAGGAGCCGCCACCACCGGGGGCGTCCGGTCTACGTCCCGCCGAGCTCGGGGATCTCGAGATGCTCGTCCCGGCCTGCGCCGCGTCGCACGAGGAGGAGCTGGGCGTCGATCCCTTGCGGCGCGACCCGAACGGCTTCCGCTGGCGGACGCGCGTGCAGATCGAGGAGGGTCGCTCATGGGTCTGGGTCGAGGACGGCACGATCCTGTTCAAGGCAGAGGCGTCGGCCTGGACCCCGTCCGCCGTGCAGCTGCAGCAGGTGTGGGTCGACCCCGCGGCGCGTAGGCGCGGCCATGCGAGCAGCGGCCTGCGCGACCTCGTTCGACACCTGCTCGAGCGCGTCCCTGCCGTCTGCCTCTTCGTCCGCGCCGAGAACGCCGCTGCGATCTCGCTCTACGAGTCGATCGGCATGCGGCACACGATCGACTACCGCAGCGTGCTCCTCTAGTGCGGCCTCTCGTAACGTTGCACGGGAAATTGGCTCATCGTTCAGGCGGCGAGCTTGAGCGTGTTCGTGGCTTTCGCGGTGCGGTGTTTGCGTCGCCGGGTGGCTTCGAGCTGGCGGCGCGCGCGCTCGGTGGGGCTGTTGCGGTGGCGGACGTGCTCGGCGAGCGCGTAGCCGAAGGCGTCCCAGTCGAGGTAGTCGGCGTTCTTGCACACGAACTCGTCGAGCGCCCCGAAGGTCGCCTCGATGCGGTTGAGGTAGCTGGCGTAGGTGGGGGTGGGCACGAGCTCGATGTTGTTTTGCTCGGCGTAGGCGCGGACGGCGGGCGTCCAGTGGCAGGAGAGGCCGTCCTGGATCCAGTAGATGCGCAGCCGCTTGGGGTAGGCGAGCCGGATCTGGCGCATGCACTCGAGTGTGGAGGCGCCGTCACGGCGCGGCCTGGGCCGGATGCGCAGATAGTCGCCGTGGACCTCGAGGGCTCCCAGCAGGTAGCGGACTCCGTGGCGGCGGTTGAAGGTGCCCCGGTGTCGCTCGGGACGGCCGCGGCGCGTCCAGCCACGCCCGTGCTGGGGGCGCAGGCTCTCCGGCCCCTTCTCGTCGAAGCTGATCACGACACCGTTTGCGGGTCGCTCGCGGTAGAGGGCGAGGATGCGAGCCGCTTTCTGCTTGTAGTCGGGATCGGGGCTCTGCTTCCAGGAGCGGGTGCGCTGCAGCGAGATCCCGTTGCGGTGAAGGATCCTGCCGAGATGGGCGGGCGAGACCGAGATCCCCTGCCCTTGAAGGTAGCGGGAGAGCTTCGAAAGGCTCCAGCGCGTGAAGGGCACCCCGAGCGAATCGGGACGGGCGCCGGCCAAGGCGACGATCCGCTGCTCGTCGTCACTCTGAATCCGGCGGGGTCGCCCGCCCCCGAAGCGAGGGCGCAGAGAGTCGAACCCACGCTCGTTGAAGTCGTGGATCACCCTGCGCACGTGCTCCTCGTCCGTCATCCACATGCGCGCGATCTGGGGAACGCTCATCAGCGTGTTCGAAGCCAGCAGCATCGAGGCCCGCTGCCGCGTCGAGGCATGCTTGGCCCGCTTCGAGAGCCGCTTCAGCCGCTGCCCCTCGTGCGGAGCAAGCTCGCGTACGAACACCTCCGGGGGACGCATCGACACCTCCCTGGGTCGTATGCGTCCCGATTCGACGTCGAGCGCCGAGGTCCCGCCTCGTTTCCCGTCAAACGTTATGAGACGCCGCACTAGATGGCTCGATGCGCGAGCTGATCCTCGTCCGTCATGCGCACAGTGCGTCGAACGCAGCCGACGTGGTCAGCGGCGCGCCGCCCGGTGGCGGGCTCTCCCCGCTGGGGATCGAGCAGGCGCGTGCGCTCCGTGATGCTCTCGTGGGAGTGACACCGGACCTGTGTCTCGCCACGGAGCTCCGGCGCACACAGGAGACGCTGGAGCACGCCCTCGCCGGGACGGGCGTGCCGAGCGAGGTATTCGCGGGTCTCAACGAGATCGGGTTCGGGGCGTTCGAGGGTGGGTCGCTCGGCCGCTATCGCGACTGGGCCTGGGCGACCAGGCCCGATGCTCGCTGTCCCGGAGGCGGCGAGAGCCGTGTGGATGTCGCGGAGCGTCTCGGCGCCGCACTCGACGAGCTGCTCGACAGACCGGAGCACACGATCCTCGCCGTCTCGCACGCCCTCCCTGTTCGCTACGTGGTCGACGCGGTCGCCGGGCTGGCGCCGCGCTGCCGTATCGAGGCCGTCCCGCACGCCGAGCCGTTCCGCCTCGACGCTGCGGAAGCGGCGGCCGCCGCAGCCACGCTTCGCGCCTGGTCCAAGGCGCCTCGATTTCGCGACGCCTCGTTCGAGAGATGACGGGGATCCCTCGAACGGGGCATCGGTCACCCGCGCGTATGCGACGATGACGGTCGAGATGGCACGCCTTCGCCTGCTCACGGTGCTCCTCGTTGCGTCGCTCGTCGCCGCTCTCGCGGCCGGCTGCGGCGGGACGTCGACCTCGACGCCGGCGAGACAGCTGTCGAACCTCGCGAGCGTGGCCGAGCGCACGGCCGCGGCGGACACCGTCCGCTTCGATCTCGCGCTCGAGATGACGTTCCCGGGGGCACCGGAGCCCTTCGCCTTCAGCATGGACGGCGCGTTCGACACGGCGTTGGGGCGTGCGCAGATGACCATCGACCTCTCTTCGGTGATGTCGATGATCGGAGCACTCGGTGGCTCACTCGGTGGCGACGTGAGCGGCGAGCTCGGCTCGCCCGAGGACTGGAAGCTCGAGACGATCATGGACGGTGACGTCGTGTACGTGAAGGTGCCGAAGTTCGCGGCGGATCAGGTTCCCGGTGGCAAGAGCTGGGTCAAGGGCGATCTGGACACGCTGTCCCAGGCGGGCGGCGGCAGCCTCGATCTCGGCTCCTTTGGCGGCGGTGACCCCCGCGAGCTTCTGCAGTTCCTCGAGGCCGTCTCGGGTGATCTCGAGATCGTCGGCCGCGAGTCGCAGCGCGGCGTCGACACCACGCACTACCGCGCCACGCTCGATCTCGCCGAGCTTCTCGAGATGAGTGCCGGCAAGCAGGTGGCCTCGGCACTCGGCGGTCTCGACCAGATGCTCGAGCAGTCCGGGCTGACGGCGATCCCGATCGACGTCTGGGTCGACGACGACGACCTCTTGCGACGGCTGGAGCTCGGGCTCTCGATGTCGCAGCCCGGGCAGGGCGAGGCGGAGGCGTCGATGACCTTCGAGCTCTACGACTACGGCAAGCCGCTGTTCATCGAACTGCCCGCGCCGGCCGATGTCGCTGACGCGTCCGCGCTGCAGCCGGGCTCCTGACCGCCCCTCGAGGGCTCGGGGGCCCTCACGCTGCTGCGGCCTCGGTCACAATGGCGGCATGCATGACGACGTGCCCGTCCGTGTCGAGGCTCGCATCCGGAAGCACGAGCTGATCCCACCGGGTGGCGCGGTCACGTGCCTCGTCTCCGGCGGTGCCGACTCGACGTGCGTCTGGCATGTGCTGCGTACGCTCGGCTACCACGTTCGCGCGGTGCACGTCAACCACGGGACGCGCGGAGCGGCGGCCGACGCCGATGCCCGACACTGCGTCGAGCAACTCGGCGCGGAGGTCGTCAGCATCGTGCCACCCTCGGCCGCGGAAGCGGTTCTGCGAGACGCCCGCTACGCCGCGACCGAGCGCTTCGGGCTCCGTGCGACCGGTCACACGGCCAGCGATCAGGTCGAGACCGTCCTCTACCGCCTGCTCGCGAGCGGATCGACCCGCGGCATCAGGGTGCGGCGCGCGGACGGAGTCGTGCGGCCGCTCCTCGACGTCGAGCGGGAGGAGGCCGAAGCCTACTGCCGTGGTCACGACCTTCCCTGCCGGGCGGACGAGACGAACGAGCAGACCACACGGGGGCTCATTCGCAGCGAGGTACTGCCGCTCCTGCGCCGAGTCGACCCGCGGGCCGACGCCAACCTGCTGGCACTTGCCGACGAGCGGCCGCGCCTCCCGCGCGCGCTCGAGCGGTCGCTGGTCGATCTGCTCACCTCCCGGGAAGGGACGCGGTACGCCGACCTCGGCGGTGGCGTTCGTGCGGTGCGCGAGTACGACGAGCTACGGCTCGAGGGAGAGGTGCGCTGGGGGCCATGGTCGCTCTCGGCGGAGCGTCCAGGGCTCGTCGTGCGTGCACGGCGACCGGGGGATCGGCTCGCAGGCCGCCGACGGAAAGTGCAGGATGTGCTCGTGGACGCCAAGGTGCCGCGAGGGGAGCGCGACACGTGGCCGCTCGTCGTCTCCGGCGAGGGCGTCGTGTCGGTGCCCGGGATCACGGTGGCCCCGGGCTGGGAAGGCGTGGTCACAGCGAGGCGAGACGCGTGAGCATCCATCACGGTGTCACCGACGTGCTGCTCGACGAGGCGACCGTGCAGGAGCGGGTCGCAGCTCTCGGCGCCGAGATCAGCGCGGACTACGAGGGGCGTGAGGTACTGCTCGTCGGAGTGCTCAAAGGAGCGGTCTTCTTCATGGCCGACCTGATGCGCCGCCTGTCCATTCCCTGCGAGATCGACTTCATGGCGATCTCGTCGTATGGCGCCGCCACCGACTCCTCGGGGGTCGTGCGCATCCTCAAGGACCTCGACGCGAACATTGCCGGCCGCGACGTGCTCGTCGTCGAGGACATCATCGACTCCGGCCTGACGCTCTCGTACCTGCTGCGCACTCTCCGGGCCCGGCGGCCCGCCACGCTCGAGATCTGCGCGCTCCTGACGAAGCCCGACCGCAGAGAGATCGACGTGCCCGTCCGCTACGTCGGCTTCGAGATCCCGAACCGTTTCGTGATCGGCTACGGGCTCGACTTCGCCGAGCGCTACCGCAACCTGCCGTACATCGGTGTGCTCGATCCAGAGCTCGTCACAGCAGCCACGCATTCGGGGTAGTAGCGCGTTCGTTAAACCCAGGTGACGAGGGGTGGGCAGCGAAAAACATGCTGCTACGCTCCGAAAAGACTCGACGTGAACAGGTTCTTCCGCAGCGCACTCTTCCCCCTCGTCGTCATCGTGCTGCTCGTCTACCTGGCGAGCCAGACGTTGATCTCCCGCGGCGACGAGGCGCAGAAGATCACCTACTCGGAGCTGATCCAGCAGGCCCAGTCGGGCAACGTCTCCGACATCCTGTTCAACCCGAATCGCCAGGAGATCTCGGCGACCCTCGATTCGGGTCAGAAGGTGAAGGTCAATTACCCGACGCCGCAATCGCAGTACGCCTTCCAGGAGGTCCTGCAGCAGCAGAACGTCCGCTTCGACTCGAAGGGCACCGGCTCGTCCGCCTGGTGGACGCTCCTCACGAGCCTCTTCCCGATCCTGCTGCTGATCGCCTTCTGGATCTTCCTCATGAACCAGATGCAGGGCGGCGGCTCGAAGGTGATGAGCTTCGGCAAGAGCAAGGCCAAGCGCATGTCGCCCGACTCACCGAAGGTCACGTACAAGGACGTGGCGGGTGCGGACGAGGCCGTGGAGGAGCTGCACGAGATCAAGGAGTTCCTCGAGAACCCGAAGAAGTTCCAGGCGCTCGGTGCACGCATCCCCAAGGGTGTCCTGCTCTACGGACCGCCGGGTACCGGCAAGACGCTGCTCGCGCGCGCGACCGCCGGCGAAGCCGGTGTCCCGTTCTTCTCCATCTCCGGCTCGGACTTCGTGGAGATGTTCGTCGGTGTCGGCGCCTCGCGTGTGCGCGACCTCTTCGAGCAGGCGAAGCAGGCGAGCCCCTGCATCATCTTCATCGACGAGATCGACGCGGTCGGCCGTCACCGCGGCGCAGGTCTGGGCGGTGGGCACGACGAGCGCGAACAGACGCTCAACCAGCTCCTCGTCGAGATGGACGGGTTCGAGCTGAAGGACAACATCATCCTGATCGCGGCCACGAACCGGCCGGACATCCTCGATCCGGCGCTGCTGAGGCCCGGCCGCTTCGATCGGCAGATCGTCGTCGACCGACCGGATCGCAAGGGTCGGCGCGAGATCCTCGAGGTGCACTCGAAGGGGAAGCCTCTCGACAAGGAGATCGACCTCGACACGCTGGCTGCTGCAACTCCTGGCTTCACCGGCGCGGACCTCGCGAACGTGATCAACGAGGCGGCGCTGATGGCCGCTCGGCGCGGCAACAAGACGATCGCCCAGGACGAGTTCGAAGAGGGAATCATGCGCGTGATCGCCGGCCCGGAGAAGAAGTCACGGCTCTACTCCGAGAAGGAACGGAAGATCACCGCGTACCACGAAATGGGGCACGCGCTCGTCGGCTTCTACCTCGACGAGACGGACGAGGTCCACAAGATCTCGATCGTGAGCCGCGGCCAGGCGCTCGGGTACACGATCTCGCTTCCGAGCGAGGACCGCTACCTGACGACCAAGGGCACGCTCTTGGATCAGATGGCGATGACCCTTGGTGGGCGCGCCGCCGAGGAGCTCGTGTTCCACGAGGTGACCACCGGTGCGGCGAATGACCTGGAGAAGGTGACGCACACCGCGAAGCAGATGATCATGCGCTTCGGGATGAGCGAGAAGCTCGGGCCGCGCGTTCTCGGTCGCAGCCACGACATGCCGTTCCTCGGGCGGGAGATGTCGGCAGAGCCCGACTACTCCGACGAGATGGCGAAGGAGATCGACGACGAGATCCGGCGCGTGATCGAGGAGTCGCACGACACCGCCACCAACGTCCTACGGGAGCACATGGAGGAGTTGCACCTGCTGTCGTCGATCCTCATCGAGCGCGAGACCGTCGACAAGCAGCAGTTCGAGCGTCTGCTGGCCGGCGAGGCAGAGGAGTCGGTCTTCGCCGAGCCGCCGCCGCCCGTGGTCGAGGAGCCGAAGCCCGAGCCGGGCAAGAAGCCCATCCTCAAGCCGGCCCCGCGGCCGCTGCCGGGTGCGGCGATGCAGCCGCCGCCCGATCCCGCTGCCGGGTAGCTCCCGTGAGCGAATTCGATCGTTCCGGAGGCCGACCTGGTCGGATCCGTTCGCTCACGTGTTCACGGCGAGCGGGCGGCCGCGGGTCGTGGTGGCCCAGGTGAGCAGGTCGAGCCCGGCTCGGAGTGATCGGTCGCGTGCTGTGAGGATCATCTGCACGTCGGTCTCGGGCAACACCTCGACCATGACGGAGAGGCCGTCGCAGTCGCTGACGTGGGGGAGGATCTCGCGGATGAGCTGTACGGCCCGGGAGACGTCGTCGTCCGTGAGGCGCTCCTGCTGCGCTAGCTCGACGAGCTTGACCGCCCGCTCTATCGCACCGTCGTGCTCTCGGAAGAGGTGGTCGATGTACGGCTGGCCGAAGATCGCGCTGAGACCCGGGTAGAGGGTCTCCTCCTCATAGCGGAAGTGGGGACCGGTGAGCGCTGCGGTCTCGCCGAGGAGGTCCGCTATCCGCTCCCGATCGCGTGCCTCGAAGGCGTCGATCAGTCCGAGCAGCACATCGCGAACAAGTCGGTGCTCGGCCCGGAAGACTGTGGTGAACTCATCGGACAGTGCGGGCATGTGGGGGCCTCCTTCGGAGCCGGTGGGCAATACTTCATAAGGTAAAGTGTTAGCGACGGGCTCGTCTAGTCAATATCGACTGGATCCGGTCGCGTCGCGCGGATCGGCAGCGGGCGCCATGCGGCCAGAGCTCGGCGTGGGCCGAGCCCGGGCCCGCTCGTTCAGGCTCCGCGCCAGGGTGCCTCATCCGGGCGCTCCGCCTCGGTGTGGGCTCCCCGCAGGCGTCGCGCCGAGAAGCCCCCGGAAACGGCGAGGTGGGCTAGCAGGGCGAAGGCGGCGATCGCCGCCACCCCTCCGGCCACGTCGATCGCGACGCCTTCGAGCTTCGCGAGCTCGGAGACGACCACGAGCGCGACGCCGGCGGCGGACGTCCCGAGGACGAGGATGCACAGCCAGGCGACGTGGCGTGCCAGCGCGCCGGGCTCGTCCGGTGACGTCGTCCTCAGCTCGTGTGACCAGTAGCCGAGCTCGCAGACGAGCAGCAGCACCGCCCCCGCCAACGGCGCGCTCCGGTCGAGCGGGCCGCCGTCCGCGGTGATGGCCAGGGCGTATGCCGAGCCCAGCAGGATCCCGCAGGCTCCCACGGCCGAAGGCATCCGAAGGGCAAGGCCGGCGGCGAGTGTGAGAGCGGCGAGCGCCCCGACCGCGCCGATCCCGCGCGCCGTGGGGCCGGGCTCCGCGCCGAGCGCCAGCCACGTCGTGAGACCGAGCGCCGCAGCGGTGGCGGCAGAGCCGGCGATCAGCGCCGCGACAGTGTGGCGTGGCGTCTGTACGTCCTCACCTCCTCCAACGTGGTCTCGAGCGCGGTCTCCTCGTTCCACGTGGCGACAGCCACGCCCATGGTGCGGAGCCGCTCGCGCACCTCGGCCCGCCGGAGTTGCCAGAGTCGCCACGCGAGCTGCTCCACGTCGTCCGTGCCCGGGCTCGCGAACGACTCCGCGTCGAGCTCCACGACGACGAGATCGTGGCCTCGTGCGCGGAGGTCGAGCATTGCGCCGACCGCCCGCGCGTCGAGCAGCGGCGAGATCGCGATCACGAGCGCGTGCGGGGGAAGTGTCCGCGCCGGGATCACGTTGACGTCCTTCCACGCGTAGCTGAAGCGAACCTGGGTCTCGAGGAGCGCATCGACCAGGAGGTAGCGCTGGACCAACCCGCTACCCGGCTGGAGCCAGCGCAGCGTGCCACCGAAGCTGACGAGCCCCACCCGGTCCCGACGCTTCAGGTACAGATCCGCGAGCGTCGCGGCGGCACGCACTGTCCGTCCGAGGATGCCGTCGCGGCTGTCCCCGGCGTCCACGAAGCTGTCGAGCAGGAGCACCACGTCGGCGTTCCGGTCGGGGTGGCGCTCGTTGACGATGAGCGTGCCTCGACGCGCGGTCGCCCTCCAGTTCACCGATCGCATCCTGTCGCCCGGCACGAACGGCCGTGTGTCGGCGAACTCGAGGCCGTCAGCGCGTACCCGGGCCGTCTCGTTTCCAGTCGTCGCCTGTGTGTGCGCGGGGGCGAGCAGCCGCTGCAGCTGCTCGGGGCGGGGGTAGACGCGCAGTCGGTGCGGGCGTGCGATCTGTTGTTCCCAGGCGAGGACGCCGAGGCGGTCGCGCGCGCGAAGGCGCACGTCGCCGACAGCCCACGATCCCCATCGTGCGCGGAGCGCCAGTGGCAGCTCGCGGCTCTCGCCCGCGGAGAGGGAGAGGGCCTGGGGTAGGACGTCGTCGACGACCTCCGCGCCGACCGGCAGCGCAAGGCGTACTTCAACCCGCGCGAGCGCGGTGTCGGCGTCGATGTCGAGAGTGGCCGGGATCTCGTCGTCCTCGAGAGCGCGGTCGTCGGCGACCGAGAAGCCGACACGGACGCGGGGCGCCGTGCGGGTCAGGCCGAGCGCGAGTACGAGCGCGAACGGGACGGCCACGATGGCGAGCTCCGCACGCCGGGCGGCCAGAGCGCCGAGCAGTCCGAGCGCGACGAGGATCGCGTACGCAGTGAGACGCGGCGTCGGCCGCGGAGTCACGCCTCGGGGCTCTCGGCGGGTGGCGTCGGAACGGTGTCGAGCACCTCTTCGACGACGTCTGTCCCCGAGCGGCGTTGCACCCACAACTCGGGGCGCAGGACGAGGCGGTGTGCGAGTGCCGGTACGGCGATGGCCTTGACGTCGTCGGGCGTCACGTAGTCGCGACCCTCGAGCACGGCGTGGCACCGTGACAGCTTGAGCAGCGCGAGGCTGCCACGCGGGCTGGCACCCACCGACGTGCTCGGACTGTCCCGTGTCGCGGTCACGAGCGCGACGGCGTACTTCCCGACCGTCGGCGAGACGTAGACCTCCTCGATCGCGCGTTGCATAGCCCCGAGCGTCTCGCGATCGATCACGGTCTCGAGCTCCACCTCGTCGGTGCGCCGCTCGATTCGGCGTGCGAGCACCTCCCACTCGTCGTCGGCACTCGGATAGCCGAACGCCGTACGCAGCAGAAACCGATCGACCTGTGCTTCCGGCAGCGGGTACGTCCCCTCGTACTCGATCGGGTTCTGCGTGGCGAGGACGAGGAACGGGTGCTCGAGCCGGTGGGTCTCCCCGTCGACCGTGACCTGTCGCTCCTGCATGGCCTCGAGCAGTGCCGCCTGCGTCTTCGGTGGGGCGCGGTTGATCTCGTCGGCGAGCAGGAGGTTGGTGAAGGCCGGTCCCGGCCGGAACTCGAAGTCACTGTCGCGCTGGTTCCAGATCGACGAGCCGGTGACGTCGGAGGGCAGCAGGTCCGGCGTGAACTGCACGCGGGTGAAGCGCAGGCCGGTGACAGCTGCGAACGAGCGTGCGGCGAGCGTCTTCGCGAGCCCGGGCACGTCCTCCAGCAACACGTGCCCGTCGGCGAGCAGGCCCATGAGCACGAGGCGAAGCTCCCCGCGCTTGCCGATCACTGCGCGTCCGACCTCGTCGAGGATCCGCTCGGAGTTCGTGCGGACGTCGTCGAGCGAGCTCACAGCTGCTCCAGGGACGTCAGGACACGATCGAGGCGAGCCGGCTCGATGCCGCCTCCGTGGCGGCGTTCGGGAGGTGGGCTGTCGGGGCGGACGAGAGCCCACGTCTCGTCACCGAGCAGCTCGTGCGCGCGTGCAGCCCCGCGTTCGATGTCAACGCCGCGACGCGACGCGAGCAGCCCGCCGGCGATCTCTTGCAACGCGGGGCGAAGACGGAGGTGAGCGTCGAACTCCGACGACATGGAGAGGGCGACCTCCCGCTCGGCACGCTCGAGCCCTTCGAGCCGAGCACGGTCGGCGTCGCCGCCGCCGTTGCCGGTGTCGAACGACGAGGGGACGCTCGGGTAGGCGTTCCTCAGTGCAGCGATCGCGGTAGCCAGGGCGATAGCGACGACGAGAAGCAGCCACACGTGAACGGCGAGCGCGGCCCGATCGGGTAGGAGGACGATCGCGGCAACCAACCCGAGCGTGGGGACGAGACCCAGTTCGATGGCGCGAACGACAGGGCGTCTCACGCGCGCTCTCCGCCGAGCGTCGCTGCGAACGCGGCGGCGCGTTGCGCCTGCTCGCGCTCGTCGGCTGCTCGGAGGACATCCCTCGTCGTCTCCAGCGCCTCGATCGCCTCGTCCTTCATCGTCGCGTCCACATCGTGTTGCGAGAACTTGGCCATTGCGAACAGCGCCGTCAAGCGAGTGACCGATCGCTTCGGCACCTCGAGGTCGAGCAGCATCCGCTCCAGGTACTCGTCGGGTGCCTCCGCCGGGTGCCGTGGTGCGCCATACCACGCCAGCACGCGCTCGAAGCGGGCGTACGAAACGATCACCGCACGTCGCGGGTCTCGCTCGGCGCGGATGTCGTCGAGCGTGTCGTCCAGTACGTCGGCCAGCGCGCTCGCCAGCTCGGCGTCGCTCGCCTGGCGTGGCGGGCGCCGTGCGCGATACGCGAGGACCGCGGCGGTCGCGGCGACCGTCAGCAACGCCAACGTCACGAGCACCGGGGCTGTCGCGAACCGCGGCCGATACGCGTTCTCGTCGTCGAGTCGGCCATCGCCGTCGGCGCCGCCGATCGGCTCGAGCCCGATCTCGCGGAGGCCGTCGTCACCCGATATCCGGCTGATCCCGAGCGCCATCACGAGGAGGAGCCCGAACACGGCGAGAGAGGAGATCCCTCGCCGCCGTTTGTCGGCTCGGAGCTTGGCAGGGTTCGAGATCGCCGACGGGGTGAAGACCATCAGCACGATCCAGAAGACGGCTCCGAACGCCATCATCACGATGAAGAGGCTGACGCCGATATCGAGAATCCAGTCCGCGGGTCGCCGCGCTCCTCCGGTCCCGCTCGGCGTCGAGCCACCCGAGGCGACCGCGACGGCCGCGATCAGCCCGAGCACGACGAGCACGACGAGCATGGGGCGGCGTCCCGCCCCCCGGATGGCGCTACCGTCCACCATCAGATGAGACGTCGAGCGCTCGCAGATCGTTTGCCACGTCCCTCCGTGATCGGTGTGCTCAACGTGACCCCGGACAGCTTCTCCGACGGTGGAGCCTACGTCGATCCGGGCGCCGCCGCTGCCCGGGCACACGCGATGGTCGCCGACGGCGCGTCTCTGGTCGACGTCGGCGGCGAGTCGACGAGGCCCGGATCAGAGGGTGTCTCGCTCGACGAGGAGCTCCGCCGTGTCGTGCCCGTGCTCGAGCGACTCGCCGGGGTGTCGGTGTCGATCGACACCGCGAAGGCCGAGGTCGCCCGACGCGCGCTAGGCCTCGGAGCGGAGCTGGTGAACGACATCACCGCGTTGCGCGGCGACCCCGACCTTGCCGGCGTGGTCGCAGAGAGCGGCGCGTACCTCTGCCTCATGCACATGCGAGGGGAACCGCGGACGATGCAGGACGCCCCGGAATACGACGACGTCGTCTCCGATGTGCTCGCCTTCCTGGAGGAGAGGCTGGGCTTCGCCGTGGCGGCGGGCGTCGGCGAGGATCGGATCTGTCTCGACCCCGGGATCGGGTTCGGCAAGACGCCCGCTCAGAACCTCACGCTCGTGCGCGAGCTCGACCGTCTGGTGGCGCTCGGGCGACCCGTGCACGTGGGGCTGTCGCGCAAGAGCACGCTGGCGAAGGTGCTCGGCGATCCCGGAGCACGCGTGGCCACGGACGACGCCTCGGTCGGTGCCGCGGTCGCTGCGTTCGATCGGGGAGCCTCGATCTTTCGGGTGCACGCTGTACGCCCGCATGTGGAGGCGCTTGTCGTGGCGTCGGCGGTCGAGCAAGAGGGCTTCGCGTGACGCTCGTGATCGAGCTCGTCGGTCTCGAGCTGCACGGCTACCACGGCGTACTCGAGGAAGAGCGCCGGGACGGCCAGCGCTTTCTCGTCGACGTCGAGGTTGAGCCGGAGGAGGCGACTGCCGGTGAGACCGACCGGCTGGCGGACGCGGTCGACTACCGGCGCGTGGTCGCGGTCGTACAGGAGGTGTTCGCTGCGACCGCCTACCAGCTGCTGGAAGCACTGACGACCGCGATCGCAGACGAGCTCGTGCGGGTGTTGCCGGTACAGCGCGTCCGCGTCCGCGTCCGCAAGCCTGCCGTCCAGCTCGCCGTGCCCGTGGAGCACTCCGCGGTCGTCGTCGAGCGGTTCAGCGAACCTGGACCTTGAGCGTGTACGTCCCCGAGAGGTTGCCGCGCGGTGGGTCGACGGCGAGGTACGCGAAGCGCGCGGGGCCTGGATTCGCGTAGCGCAGCGTCTCCGACGGGCCGCGCTTCGCACTCGACGCGAGTCTGCCGGTGGAGGACGTGACACTGAGCGTGCCGGCGCGCCAGAGCGCCAGGTCGACATCGATTCCGGACGCCGTGGCGACGAGCGTGCGGCCCTTCGGCAGCCAGACGCGGTATACGTCGCGCGGGTCCTCGATCAGGTCGAATCGTGCCTGGATCGTCGTGCCCGGCTTGGCGCGCGTCGTCAGCGCCGGCAGACCGACCGCGTCACCGCTGGCCGAGTCCACGAGGTTGAGATCGTCGTTCGGCTCCAGAGGGTCCTTGACCGGCGTCGGATAGGAGAGCGCGCGGCGGACGTCGAGCACGCCGAACCCGCTTCTCCAGTCCCTGCCTGGCTTGCCGACGTCACGGGCCGACCGGCGCATCACCTCGAACAGCTGGGTCCAGTCGAGGTCGGGGCGGACGGTCCACACCCACGCCGCCGCACCCGAGACGAGCGGGGCGGAAAAGCTCGTGCCGGATGCAGGCTGCCACCCGCCGCTCAGAGCGGATGCGACGACGATGTTGGTTCCCGGAGCGGAGAGGTCGACGTACGGAGACTGGCTCGAGAAGGACGTCACGGCGTCGGCTCGGTTCGTGGCGGCGACCGTGAGCACGTGCGGCAACACTGCGGGGTAGCCGAGCGGGTTGCCCACCTCACCGTCGTTGCCCGAGGCGGCGACGACCAGGGAGCCGCGACGCACTGCCTGCATCACCGCCTGCTCGATCACCGGGTCGCGCTCGTTGCCGCCGAGTGAGAGGTTGATCACGCCAGGCCCGCGTCGTGCGGCCTCGACGATGCCCTGCACGATCTCGAACGTGTCCAGCTGCGTGCCACGGCCGCGCGCGGCGTCCCAGGAGCGCAGCACTGCCTGCGGGTAGATGCCGACGACGCCCTGACCGTTCACGGGCGCCGCGACGACGGACGCGACGGACGTCCCATGTTCCCCACCGAGCGGTGCCGGCTCCTGCGGGTTCAGGGTCTCGGTGTCGGGGCGCCCGGCGAACTCGGGATGCGTGACGTTGAGTCCGGAGTCGACGATCGTCACCGGGACGCCGGGGCCGGGCGGGGTGAGACCGTCGACGCCGACGGCCACGCGCCACCACTCGTCCGCGGAGAGCGGATCGGACGCCACCGACGTCGTGAGCGTGCCGACCATAGATCGAACCGGTGAGGCGAGGTGCACTGCGCCACGCCGCTCGAGGCCTTCGAGGACGTCGGGGTCGACGTCGGGCCCGAGGTGCCAGAGGCGCAGCTCCGAGACCGCGAGCGTCCCGCCGGCGGCGGAAAGCGTCGCCGCCTCGGTGCAGGCGGCACCGGGTTCGAGGACGACGAGCATCGAGTCACGCTCGGCCGGCGCGGAGAGTGCTGCCACGAACGCGGCGAAGGTGGAGGCGAGCGCGACGAGCACGACCTCACGGTACGCGCCGACGTGCGAGCTTGGTGCAAGGAACACGTGAACCGACCGTTAAGGTCGCTCGGGTGCCACGAGCGTTCATCGGGCTGGGAACGAACCTCGGCGACCGCCAGGATGCGATCCGGCGTGCGCTCGTCCTCCTCGCGGAGCACGAGAGGATCGAGGTGGTCGCCGTGTCGAGTGTTCGCGAGACCGAGCCCGTCGGTGTCCTCGACCAGCCGCGCTTCCTCAACGCCGCCTGTGCGGTCGACACTCCGCTCGCGCCGCGGGAGCTCCTCGACACCCTGCTGGCGATCGAGCGCTCGCTCGGGCGGACGCGCGACGGCGAGCGCTACGGGCCGCGCACGATCGACCTCGACCTGCTCCTCTACGGTGCGGAGGCGATCGACGAGCCCGGGCTCACCGTCCCGCATCCGCGTCTGCACGAGCGACGCTTCGCCCTCGAGCCGCTGCTCGATCTCGACCCCGACCTGGTCGTGCCAGGGCGCGGCCGGGTGGCAGCACTGGTGGCAGAGCTAGACTTCTCGGCGTGAGTCACCTCGACGAGTTGGACGAGTTCGACGCCGAGCTCGAGCTGCAGCTGAAGAAGGAATACACGGCTGTCTTCGGCATGTTTCGGTACTGCCTGCTGACCCAGGACGCGACGTACCTCTGCAACCGGCTCGATCTCAAGGTCGTACCGCAGGCGAATTACCCGTTCTTCCACGCGCAGCTGGAGGACGTGTGGGTCTGGGACAAGAACAGGCCCAGCCGCATCATCCCGCGCGCCGAGGTCTACACGTCGGGCGACGTGACGGTCGAGGAGCTGCGCGGGGAGGGCGACGAGCCACTGCTCACCGCCGAGGATCTCGCGGAGCGCATCGGCGACCCGCTGCGTGGTGTGGACGACGACACGCCGTAGCGCCGCCTGACGGCACCAGGCTCGCCCCTACAATCCGCGCATGCTGCTCGCCGTCGACGTCGGCAACACACAGACCGTGCTCGGTCTCTACGACGAAGACACGCTCTCCGACCACTGGCGTGTGGCCACGGAGCGGACGAGCACGGGCGACGAGCTCGGCGTCCTCCTCGGCGGGTTGCTCGACATCGACGTGGTCGACGCAATCTGCCTCGCCTGCACGGTGCCCGCCCTCGTGCGGGAGTGGGAGCGGCTCGCGGAGCGCTGGGCACACGCTCCGATCCTCGTCGTCGGACCTGGCGTGCGAACGGGAGTCCCGATCCGCTACGACGACCCCCGGGAGGTCGGGCCCGACCGGATCGTCAACGCGGTTGCCGCGAAGGAGCGCTACGGCGCACCGGTGATCGTCGTCGACTTCGGGACGTCCACGAACTTCGACGTGGTCTCCCCGGAGGGCGAATACGTCGGAGGCGTGCTTGCGCCGGGGATCGAGACGTCCATGGAGGCGCTGTTCGCTCGCGCGGCGCGGCTCGTGAAGGTCGACTACGTGGAGCCGGCGTCGGTGATCGGCAAGACCACGGTCGGTGGGCTCCAGTCGGGGCTCGTCTACGGCTTCGCGGGCCAGGTCGACGGGATCGTGACGGCGATTCGAGGCGAGCTCGGCGTTGACGCGCGCGCGATCGCGACGGGTGGGCTGGCGGAGTTGGTGGCGCCACACTCGACGGCAATCGAGAGCGTCGACCCGTTCCTCACGCTGGAAGGGCTGCGGCTCGTCTGGGAGCGCAACGCGTGATCGATCCCGCGGCGCTCGCCGTCTTCGCGGCAGCCGCGTTCGCGCTCGCGGTCGTTCCTGGCCCGGCGGTGCTGTACATCGTCGCGCAGGGCGTCCACGGCGGAAGGCGCGCCGGTGTCGTCTCCGCGCTCGGGGTTGCGAGCGGCGGGATGGTGCACATCGCCGCCGCCGTTGCCGGTCTCTCGGCGTTGCTCGTCGCCTCGACGGAGGCGTTCACCGCGATCAAGATCGCAGGGGCGGTCTACCTCGTCTGGTTGGGGATCAGGACGCTGCTCGCCCGCGACGACCGCATCGGCGGCCGCCGCCCCGAGCCCACGCTCGCCCGCACCTATCGACAGGGCCTCGTCGTCAACGTGCTCAACCCGAAGACCGCGCTGTTCTTCCTCGCTTTCCTGCCGCAGTTCGTCGATCCCGACGGCAACGCCCGGGCACAGTTGGCGTTTCTCGGCGCCGTCTTCATCTCGATCGCCCTCACCACCGACGTGATCTGGGCGCTCGTGTCCGGAACTGCCGGGGCCGTCCTGCGTCGGAGCCGCCTGTTCCTCCAGGTACAGCGGTACGTGTCCGGCGGGATCTTCGTCGCGCTCGGCGTGCTCGCTGTGCTCACGGGTCGGCATCAGGCGGCCTGACGCGCGACCTCTTCGAGTCTCTACCCGCCGCCGTAGATCGAGACGGGGAGCTCGAGCGTCACGTCCTCGCCGGCCGGGACCTCGGACTCCAGCGCCTCGAGCAGCGGCAGCGCACCCGGCGCGGCGACCAGCAGACGCCGTTCGACCTCGGCCGTCGAGTCGAGCAGCACGAGCTCCTGCTTGAACGGCTTGGGAAAGCGGCCGTGCCCGAGATACCAGCCGTAGAACTTCTTGAGGAAACCCACGGCCTTGCGCTCGCCGAGCTCGCGCACGGTCTCGCGGACGAAGAGGATCAGCTCCGCCGCGACCTCCTCGCGAGTCGGCGTCGCCTCGTCGCCCTCCATGATCTCGCGGAGCGTCCACGGGTTTCCCTGAGCGCCGCGTCCGACCATCACCGCGGCCGCACCGGTCGTCTCCAGGACGGCCTGCGCACGTGCGCGAGACGTGACGTCGCCGGAGGCGACCACCGGGATGTCGACGAGGGAGACGAGCTCGGCAGTCAGCGAATGGTCGGCGGTTCCCGTGTACATCTGCTGGGCCGACCGGGGATGGAGCGTCAGCGACGACGCCCCCGCGTCGGCAAGCAGAGGGCCGACGTCCAGGCACGTGCGCGAGCTGTTGGCGAGACCGCGGCGCATCTTCACTGTCACCGGGAGCTCCACGGCCTCGGCGATCGCGCCGACGATCGCGCACGCGCGCGCCGGGTCGTCGAGCAGCGTGGCCCCGGCTCCCGTCTTCGTCACCTTCTTCACGGGGCACCCGAAGTTGATGTCCACGATGTCGGCGCCGGCAGCTGCGACCATGCGCGCCGCGTCGCCCATCGTGTCGGGGTCCGAGCCGAACAGCTGAATGGCCAGCGGATGCTCGTCGGAGGCGACGCGGAGGTAGCCGAGCGTGCGCTCGTTGCGATGCTCGATCCCGGCGCACGAGACCATCTCGGAGCACACGAGCCCCGCCCCGAACCGTCTCCCCTGGCGTCTGAAGGCCTGCACGCTGACGCCCGCCATCGGCGCCAGGACGAGTCTCGTGGGGATCTCGACGTCGCCGATCCACCACGGCGAGCGGAGGTCGACCGCCATCCGTCCATCGTAGTGAGAACCCCTGTTGCCGTCGTCGCCTGGCCTGGCTACCATGCGCGCTCGGCGTGGCGGGTGTCGCCGCGTCTTCTCTTCGATCCACGGAGGCGAAGCAGCTCGTGAAGGACGTGATTCTCACCCCGGAGGGGCACAAGGCTCTGAAGGCGGAGCTCGAGTTCCTGACCACGGTCCGTCGGCGCGAGATCGCCGATCGGATCAGGGTTGCGCGTGAGTTCGGCGAGATCGCGGAGAACGCCGAGTACGACGACGCGAAGAACGAGCAGGCGATGCTCGAGCACAAGATCGCCCTGCTCGAGGAGCGGCTCGCCAATGCCCAGGTGATCGACAAGCGGCGCGTCGATACGAGCGTGGTCTCCGTCGGCTCCGTCGTGCGCCTGCGCGATGTTGCTGCGAAGCAGACTGTCGAGTACCACATCGTCGGCTCCGCCGAGGCCAATCCGATGGAGCAGAAGCTGTCCAACGAGTCGCCGGTCGGCAAGGCGATCATGGGTCACAAGAAGGGCGAGACCGTCGAGGTCGTCACGCCCCGCGGCGACAAGCTGAGGTTCAAGATCATGGAGATCAAGGCCGCCTGACGCACGGCCCGCGGCTCGCGTGACGCGGCTTCCGGGGCCGGCGGGCGTCGTACCCCCTCCGGTTGTGCCCGCCGGGACGTTACGGGGTATGGCGACGTTTCGACGCAGCGCGGGTCGAGATCGACACCCGCCGCGGCCCCGACTCGACTGCCGGAACACGCGACGGGTCGAGGTGACCGCCCCGACCTGTCGTCTAGGCTGCCCGCATGTCAGCGGCCAAGCGCTTCCCCGACCGCGACGAGATCGCGTCCGTCCGCGCGGAGGCGGAGCCGCTCGAGGACGGCGGCCAGGCTGTCGAGACGCGTCGCATCGCGGGGCGCGCGATGGCGCGCCGTGGGATGGGCAAGCTCGTCTTCCTCGACGTCGTCGACCGGTCTGGGCGCATCCAGGCGATCTGCGACATCGGAATGACCGGCGAGCTCGACGTCCATCTCGGCGACGTCGTCGGCGTCAGTGGCCGCCCCTCCAAGTCGCGACGCGGGGAGCCGTCGCTCACGGCCGACTCGGTCCAGGTTCTCTCACGGAACACGCAGCCACTGCCGGACACCTTTCACGGGCTCACCGACGTGGAGCAGCGATATCGCCGCCGCTACCTCGACCTGCTGATGAACGAGGAGACCCGCGACGTCTTCATCGCGCGGGCGCGCATCGTGACCGCGATCCGGCGCTGCCTCGACGAGGACGGCTTCGTGGAGGTCGAGACGCCTGTGCTGCAGCCGCGCTACGGCGGTGCCTTCGCGCGCCCGTTCGTCACGCACCACAACGAGCTGGGTGCCGACTTCTACCTTCGCATCGCAACCGAGCTCTATCTCAAGCGGCTCATCGTCGGTGGCCTCGAGCGCGTGTACGAGATCGGCAAGGACTTTCGCAACGAGAGCGTCTCGTTCAAGCATCAACCCGAGTTCACGATGCTCGAGTGGTACGAGGCGTACGCGGACTACACCGACACGATGGCGCGGATCGAGGCGCTGGTCGAGACCGTCGCGCAGGAAGTACTGGGGACGACCGCCGTCACGTTCCGCGGGCACGACCTCGACCTGAAGGCTCCCTGGCGCCGCCTCGCCTTTGCGAACTCGCTGGCAGAGCACGGCCTGTGGCTTCGCAACGAGGCCGACCTACGTGCTGCGCTCGTGGCAAAGGGCGTCGACACCGAGGCCGACAAGGATTGGGCGCAGCTCATCGACCATGCCTTCAGCCATTTCGTCGAGCCGGTCTTGATCCAGCCGACGATCGTGCACGACTACCCCGTCGAGATCTCGCCGTTCGCCCGTGCGACCGACGACGACCCGACGCTGACCGAACGGTTCGAGTACTTCGCCGGAGGGATGGAGCTCGGCAACGCGTTCAGCGAGGTGAACGACGCGGCCGACCAGGCAGCGCGGTTCGAGGGGCAGTCGGAGCACGTCGGGGGCGAGCCGGGTGATCCGGACTACGTGGAGGCCCTCTCGTACGGCATGCCGCCCACGGGTGGGCTGGGGCTCGGCATCGACCGGCTGACGATGCTGCTCACGGGGCGCGAGACGATCCGCGATGTCGTGCTGTTCCCCGCGCTGCGCTCGGCGCCATCCACGTAGGCGTTGGCACGTGGGCGGGACAGGTCCCGCCCCTACGAGGCGGCGTCGCGTTCGTAGGCGATCACGTCGGCGAGGATCTCCTCGAGCGTTCGGGTGGGGGCCCAGCCGACCGCGGCGCCGATCTTGTCGATCGACGGGATGCGGTGCAGCATGTCCTCGATCCCCTGCCCGTACACGTCGTCGTACGCGACCGGGACGAGCTCCGACGACGACTCGGTGAGCTCCAGCACACGCTGCGCGAGTGCGCCGATCGAGATGCGCTCCTGCGAGCCCACGTTGTAGATCTCGGCGCTGGTGGGGGCATGCATCAAGGCGTGCAGCGCGCGGATCGTGTCGCGCACGTGGCAGAAGCAGCGCGTCTGCGTCCCGTCGCCGTGGATCTCGATCGGGTCACCCGCCAGCGCGCGGCGTACGAACGTGGGCACGACCATCCCGTACTGGCCGCTCTGGCGCGGGCCGACCGTGTTGAAGAGACGCACGATCACGCAGTCGAGGTCGTTCTCGGCCGCGTGGGCGAGTGCCAGGAACTCGTCCATCGCCTTCGAGTCGGCGTACGCCCAGCGTCGCTGGGTCGTCGGGCCGTAGATGCGGCGGGCGTCCTCCGCGAGCGGTCGCTCCTCCCGGTGGTCGCCGTAGACCTCGGATGTCGACGCGATCAGCACCCGCTTGCCGAAGCGCCGGCAGAGATCGAGCACGATCTCGGTGCCGCGCACGTTCGTGACGAGCGTCTCCACGGGCTTCTCCACGATCAGTCGCACGCCGACGGCCGCGGCCAGGTGGTAGACGACGTCGCACTTGTACACGAGCTCGTTGACCACGGGCCACGACAGCACCGAGTCGACGACGAGGTGGAAGCGGGGGTTGTCCCTCAGGTGCTCGACGTTGTCGAGCGAGCCGGTAGAGAGGTCGTCGAGTGCCCAGACCTCCTGTCCGTCCTCGAGCAGGAACTCGCACAGATACGAGCCGATGAACCCGGCACCCCCGGTGACGAGGGTCTTGGTGGTACCGCTGTCGCTCACGACGGGGGAGCCTACCGGCCTGAGCGGGCGTGCGCGGGAACGGTGGGCCCGTGGGGTACGATGGCTCGTACCTTCGACACGCGCGCAGGAATCTGCGGGCGCACCGAGGAAAGGAGGGATCGGAGGAGCCGTGTTCGAGCGATTCACGGAACGAGCCAGGCAGGTCGTCGTCCTTGCACAGGACGAAGCTCGCGCGCTCAAGCACAACTACATCGGCACGGAGCACATCCTGCTCGGCCTGCTGCGCGAGGAAGAAGGCCTCGCCGCGCGAGTGCTCGAGCAGCTCGACATCACGGTCGAGGAAGTGCGCGCCCAGGTCGCGCGCATCGTCGGTCAGGGCGACGAGGTCACGACCGGTCAGATCCCGTTTACGCCGCGCGCGAAGAAGGTGCTCGAGCTCGCGTTGCGCGAGGCGCTGTCGCTCGGTCACAACTACATCGGCACGGAGCACATCCTGCTCGGTCTCGTGCGCGAGAACGAGGGCGTCGCCGCGCGTATCTTGCTCGACTTCGACGCGGACGCCGAGAAGATTCGCAACGAGATCATCCGGATGCTCTCAGGGCCCGGTCGTCGGCAGCAAGGCGGGGGCGCGCCTCCCGGAGAGAAGGCGAAGAGCTCGAAGCTGCTCGACCAATTCGGTCGCAACCTCACGAAGGCCGCGACCGAGGGCAAGCTCGACCCTGTGGTCGGCCGCCAGACGGAGATCGAGCGCGTCATGCAGATCCTCGCGCGCCGCCAGAAGAACAACCCCGTGCTGATCGGGGAGCCCGGTGTCGGCAAGACCGCCGTCGTCGAGGGCCTCGCCTCCCGCATCGCCTCGAACCAGGTGCCCGAGCTCCTCAAGCACAAGCAGATCTACACGCTCGACCTCGCAGCCCTCGTCGCCGGCTCGAAGTACCGGGGCGAATTCGAGGAGCGGCTGAAGAAAGTGATGAAGGAGATCATCCAGCGCGGCGACATCATTCTCTTCATCGACGAGCTCCACAATCTCGTCGGCGCCGGCGCCGCCGAAGGCGCGATCGACGCTGCGTCGATCCTGAAGCCGGCGCTCGCGCGCGGGGAGCTGCAGACGATCGGCGCGACGACGCTCGACGAGTACCGCAAGTACCTCGAGCGCGACGCTGCGCTCGAACGCCGCTTCCAGCAGGTGCGCGTCGAGGAGCCGTCGATCGACGAGTCTGTGCAGATCCTCCGCGGTCTGCGCGACCGGTACGAGGCACACCACCGCGTCAAGATCACGGACGAGGCGCTGCGCGCGTCGGCGGTGCTCGCCGACCGCTACATCCAGGACCGGCACCTTCCCGACAAGGCGATCGACCTGATCGACGAGGCGGGCTCCCGCCTCCGCATCCGCACGATGTCCGCGCCGCCCCGGTGGCGCGAGCTCGAGGAGGAGATCGAGAAGGTGCGCGCCGACAAGGAAGGCGCGATCGAAGACCAGGAGTTCGAGAAGGCGGCTGCCCTGCGCGACAAGGAGCGCAAGCTCACGCAGAAGCGCAAGGAGCTGGAGGACAACTGGCGCAACGAGGCTGACGAGGAGCAGCCCGAGGTCGACGAGGACGACATCGCCGACGTCGTCTCGATGTGGACGGGGATCCCGGTCTTCAAGCTGACCGAGGCCGAGTCGCAGAAGCTGATGCGCATGGAGGAGGAGCTCCACAAGCGCGTGATCGGCCAGGAGCAGGCGATCGTCGCCGTCTCCAAGGCGATCCGCCGCGCCCGTGCGGGGATCAAGGACCCGAAGCGGCCGACCGGCTCGTTCATCTTCCTCGGCCCATCCGGCGTGGGGAAGACGGAGCTGGCGCGGACGCTCGCCGAGTTCCTCTTCGGCGACGAGGACGCCATGATCCAGGTGGACATGTCGGAGTACATGGAGAAGCACTCCGTGTCCCGGCTCGTCGGCTCACCGCCCGGCTATGTCGGCTACGACGAGGGCGGTCAGCTCACCGAGGCAGTGCGCCGCAAGCCGTACTCGGTGTTGCTCCTCGACGAGATCGAGAAGGCGCACCCGGACGTGTTCAACATCCTCCTGCAGATCTTGGAGGACGGGAAGCTCACCGACGCACAGGGGCGCAAGGTCGACTTCCGCAACGCGATCGTGATCATGACGTCGAACATCGGCGCAGCGCAGATCTCCAAGAACCAGTCGCTCGGGTTCAACCTCGGTGACGAGCAAGGCCTCTCGTACGACGACATGAAGGGCCGCGTGATGGCCGAGTTGAAGAAGGTCTTCCGACCGGAGCTCTTGAACCGGATCGACGAGATCATCGTCTTCCACAAGCTCGAGCGCGAGGAGATCCTGCAGATCGTCGACCTGATGATGAAGCGACTGCGGAGCCAGATGACCGTGCACGGCGCCGCGATCGAGCTCACCCACGAGGCGAAGGAGCTGCTCGTAGAGGAGGGCTACGACCCTGCGATGGGTGCCCGCCCGCTGCGTCGCGCGATCCAGCGTCTGATCGAGGATCCGCTCGCCGACTTCGTGCTGGGACGGGAGCTCTCCGAAGGGGCGACGATCGTCATCGACCGCCGTTCCGACCCGGGCCCCGACGAGGCGAAGGTCGAGATCAAGATCATCGAGGGCCCGCCTGTGCCCGCCGTAGTCGGCGCGGCCGAGGACACCGGGTCCGAAGCGGTCGACGAGTCCGACACCGACGACGCGTCTCCGACGGCGTAGCGCCGCACCCTGCCGCTCGGAGGGCTCGTGTCCGCGCAGCCCGACTCGGAACGTGGCGGCTGCAATCCGGTCACGAACCGGCCACGAACGACGCTCGGCTGCCGCGCCGCTCGGTGACCGCTGCGGGCCGTCATCGGCACGTGTTGCGTCGCGCGCTGCGTAGCATCCTTGCTCCATGGGAGAGTTGCTCGAGTCGCCACGCCCCGAGGTCACGCCTGACGTCGCTGTCGGGGTTGCCGAGCGCGTCTTCGGGATCACCGGGGAGGCGGTACCGCTGCCGGGCGAGCGTGACGCCAACTTCAGGATCGACACCGGTGACGCGCCGCTCTGCCTGAAGATCGCAAATCCGCTCGATCCGCTCGAGGTGGTCGAGATGCAGGCGCTCGCCATGGAGCATGTCGAACGGGTCGACCCGGCGCTTCCCGTGCCGAGGGTGGTGCGCACGACCGGCGGCGAGCCGGCGTCGGTGGTGGAGCTCGACGGCATCGCGCACGCGGTGCAGCTCGTCGGCTTCCTGTCGGGGCAGCAGCCGGACGTCGAGAGCGCGACCTCCCTGACGCGAGCGTCCGTCGGCGCGGTCCTCGCGCGACTCGATCGGGCGCTCCGTGGGTTCTTCCATCCCCGGGCGGGGAGGGCTCTCCTCTGGGACGTGACACGCCTAGCGGAGCTAGGGCTACATGTCGGGCACGTGCCAGCAGACCGTCGCGCGCTCGTCGACCGATGGCTCGACAGGTTCGACGCAGAGCTCGCGCCCACGCTCGACGGTCTCCGCGCGCAGGCGATTCACAACGACCTCCACCACGCGAACCTGCTCGTCGAACCTGCAGCGCCTGATCGGGTCACCGGCATTGTCGACTTCGGGGACATGGTGCACGCCCCCCTCGTCGTCGACCTCGCCGTGTCCGCCGCCTATCAGTGCTTCGGCCAGAAGGACGTCGAGGCTGCACTCGGCGACGTCGCCGCCGCGTACCACGCGGTCACTCCGCTCGAGGGCGAGGAGTTGCGCCTCCTCCCGGGGCTCGCGGCCTGCCGTCTCGTGCAATCGGTCGTCGTCGCCGCGTGGCGTGCGACGCTCGACCCCGCAAACGCCGAGTACATCCTCTCCGACGAGGAGGACGCGTGGCAAGCCCTGGTCCGAGTGTCGGCGCTCGAACCGGCAGCGCTTGCCGGTCGGCTGGAGGAGCGGTGTCGATCCGGTGCATCCGGCCGGCCCCCGACCGACGTAGAGACGAGCGTTGCTCGCCGGCGCGCGCGCCTTGGAGCGGCCCTGTCGCTCAGCTACGAGGAGCCGTTGCGGCCGGTTCGAGGGGAGGGGGTCTGGCTCGTCGACGTCCACGGCGAGCGCCACCTGGACGCGTACAACAACGTTCCTCACGTCGGGCACTCCCGCTCCGAGGTGGTTGAGGCGCTGTCGCGGCAGGCCGCGATCCTGTCCACGAACACGCGCTACCTCGTCGACGGAGTGACCGAGTACGCGGACCGCCTGGCCGCGCTGCTGCCCGATCCGCTCGAGGTCGTGATGTTCGTCAACTCCGGCAGCGAGGCGAACGACCTCGCGTACCAGATCGCGACCGTCGTGACGGGCCAGCGAGGGGTCGTGCTCACCGAGCATGCGTACCACGGGTGCACGATGGTGACGACGGCGATCTCGCCCGAGGAGTTCGGTCTCGAGCGACTAGAGCCCTGGGCGACGACGATCCCGGCGCCGCCTTCGCGCAGTCGGTCCGCCGAGGCTGCTGACGTGGGCGACGAGGTCGATCGTGCGATCGAGCGTCTTCGCGCTGCCGGGCACGCGCCGGCGATGCTGATCACCGACACGATCTTCTCGAGCGACGGCATCCTGCCGCCTCCGCCCGGCTATCTCGCCGACGCCTACCGTTGCGTGCGCGCTGCGGGTGGCCTCTGCGTCGCCGATGAGGTGCAGGCCGGCTTCGGCCGAGTGGGGCTCCCGTTCTGGGGCTTCGCCTGCGACGACGTCGTCCCCGACCTCGTCACGCTCGGCAAGCCGATGGGAAATGGCCACCCGCTCGGCGCCGTGGTCACGACGCAGGCGATCGCCGACGAGTTCGCGCGGGGATGGCACTTCTTCTCGACGTTCGCCGGCTCTCCCGTCGCCGCCGCCGCGGGGGGCGCGGTGCTCGACGTGATCGAGCGCGACCAGCTTCCCGAGCACGCGGAGCGGGTCGGTCGCCTGCTGCGCGACCGCCTCGGTGCGCTCACCGCCGAGCACCTGTCGCTCGGCGACGTCCGTGGCGCCGGTCTCTTCGTCGGGGTGGAGATCGTCGGCGGAGACGGTCGGCCGGCGCCGGACGTCGCGAGCCGGATCGTCGAGGGAATGCGCATGCGGCGCGTCCTGATCGGACGCACCGGACCGGATCAGAACGTGCTGAAGATCCGCCCGCCACTCGTCTTCGACGAGGAGCACGTGGATCTGCTCGTCGACGGGTTGACCGGCGTGTTGGGCGGCCTGTAGAACGGGTCGTTGGCACGCCGCGCTATCGTCGCCGGTATGACGAGGATCGAGCTCGGTGGAAGAGTCGGGGTTTGGATGGGGGCGTTCGCCGTCGCGCAGTCGGACGTCGCACGATCGGCGGCAGCCGAGATCGAGCAGCTCGGGTACGGGTGTATCTGGTACCCGGAGGGGCTCGGCACCCGCGAGTCGTTCACGAACGGTGCCGTGTTGCTCGCCGCGACGGAGCGGATTCGCATCTCGAGCGGCATCACCAACATCTGGGGTCGCGACCCTGTCGCCGCGGCCAATGCTGCGCGGGTGCTCGACGATGCTTTCGACGGCCGCTTCCTGCTCGGTCTCGGCGTCAGCCATCCCCGACAGGTCGACCCGCGGGGGCACACCTACGCGAAGCCCGTCGCCCGCATGCGCGCGTACCTGGATGCGATGGACGACGACCCGTTCGTCAGCCCGGACGGCACGTCGGCGCAGCGGCCTCCGGTACCGCGGGTGCTGGCCGCCCTGCGCGACCCCGATGCTGCGGCTGGCCGCAGAGCGGGCGCACGGGGCGCACACGTTCCTCGTTCCGGTCGAGCACACGCGTCGGGCGCGGGAGATCCTCGGTCCGGGAGGCGTGCTCGTCCCCGAGCAGAAGGTCCTGCTCGAGGCCGATGCTGCCGCTGCCCGTGAGCGGGGTCGGCGCGCGCTCGGCTGGTATCTGGACACGCCGAACTACGTCGACAGCCTCCGCGCTCTGGGGTACGGCGATGATGACTTCGAGGGCGGCGCCTCGGATCGGCTCGTCGACGATCTCATCGCCTGGGGCGACGAGCATCGTGTCGTCGAGCGGCTGCGTGCCCACCTCGACGCCGGAGCCGATCAGGTGGCGATCCAGCCGCTCGGCGGCGACCGTGACCCGCTCGGTCTCGATGTGCTGCGAGCGCTCTCGGGTGCGATCGCGGAGCTCGGGTAGCCGTCAGAGCGAGCAGGAGCCAGGAGCCCAGGCCGGGAACAGCTCGACGGCGTCGGTCGCCGTCACCGCGAGACCGTTCGGCTCTGCGACGTCGACGGCCGCCGCATAGACCTCGGTGCCGAGCGTGCCCGGGTCGGCGTGGTCGCCCTGCCAGGTCAGGCAGCGTCCGTCCGATGACCAGGACGGCGGCCAGTGGTCGTTGCCCGCGCGGTTGCTGACGCGAACGAGCTCCGAGCCGTCGATGTTCGCAACGTCGATCTCTTCGTCCCACGCGCTCCAGTCGCCTTCGTAGCCTGCCGGGTTGTGCATGAACGCGATGCGATCGCCGGCCGGGGACCAGGCCGACTCCGACGCGTTGTCGAGCCCGAGCGGCACGGGCTCCGGTACCCCGCCCCCGGCGGCGACGATGGCGAGGCTCTGCGGCTCCTCGAGGAACTCGCCCACAGTGAAAGGATCCGTTGGCCGTCCGGGCTCCAGGACGGCCACGACCCCTCCACCAGCTCCCGGTCGTCCGATCCGTCGGGCCGAACGATGTGGATCGTCGCCGGGCCTTCGTCGTCGATCGTGTACGCGAGGAGCTCGCCGTCCGGTGACCACTCGTGGCTCACGACGCCTCCGCCGCTGGTGAGCTGGCGCGGATCGCTGCCGTCCGATCGCATCACGAAGAGATCGGTCGTGTCGCCGCCGGTGACCCGGTTGGAGTGGAAGGCGATCTCCTCGCCGTCCGGCGAGACACGGGGATAGAGATCGAGGCCGAGCTCGTCCGTGATCCGGCGGAGATCACCTCCCTCCGCCGTCATCGAGTAGATCTCGGCGTTGACACTGGCCATGTCGGACAGAGGCCCTTCGTGATCTCGGCTCGTGGAGAAGATGACGCGCGTGGTCTCCTCGCCGCTTGCTCCCGTGCTGCAACCTGCGGCCCCGAAGGCGGCGATCACCAGTGCCAAGAGTGGGGCGCGGAGCATCGGGAGAGCCTCTCATGGACACGCTCTCGTGTCTGTGACTACGGTTCCCGGATCGTGCCCGTGACGATCCGCCACGCGCACCCCTCCGACTACGGTCGGGTGATCGGGCGCGTCAACGTCTGGTGGGCGGGGCGCGACATGGCTCCCATGCTGCCGAAGCTCTTCTTCGTCCACTTCGAGGGCACGAGCTTCGTCGCCGAGGACGACGTCGGGCAGCTCGCCGGCTTCGTCTGCGGCTTCGTTTCGCAGACTGATCCGGAGGAGGCGTACGTCCACTTCGTCGGGATCGACCCCGAGCGCCGGGGAGAAGGGCTGGGGCGTCTGCTCTACGGTCGGTTCTTCGACGCCGTGCGCGAGCGCGGGTGTCGCACCGTCCGCTGCGTGACGTCACCGGCGAACGAGCTGTCACTCGCCTTTCACCGCGCCCTCGGCTTCGAGGTCGAGCGCGTCGCCGAGGACTACGACGGGCCTGGCGAGGATCGCGCCCTCCTCGTCCACCGCTTGGACTGACGCCGCCGATCGTCGTCGACCTCATCGCTGACACACTCGTGCGCCCATGAACACCGCCGCTGATCCGGAGCGCTTCGTCCGGACGGATGCCGTCGACGACGACGTCGCGCTCGCGGCGGCTCGCGGTGGCGCCGTCCAGATAGGAGCTCAGGCGGTGCGCATCGCGATGTTCGCGGTCTCCGGAGTCGTGCTCGCCCGGCTGCTCACGCCAGAGGACTTCGGGCTGATGGGCATGGCTGCGTCGGTCGTCGCGATCGTCGTCGTGATACGTGACTTCGGCTTCCCGATGGCGGCCGTGCACCGTCAAGGGCTTCGGCACGAGGACGTCTCGGCGCTGTTCTGGGTCAGCCTGAGGCTGAACGTCGCGCTCACGCTGCTCGTGGCGGCGGCGGCACCGTTCCTGGCGCGTGTCTACGGCGAGGACCAGCTGATCGCGATCACGGTCGTCATCGCCGCGGCGAGCTTCGTCTCGAGCCTCGGCGCACAGCACGAGTCGCTGCTGATCCGGCAGATGCGCTTCGGTACGCTGCGCGCTGTCGAGCTCGGGTCGACGTTCATGGCGCTTGCAGCGGGTGTGCTCGCGGCGATCTTCGGGGCCGGCTACTGGGCGCTCGTGCTGCAGGCGGTCGTGCTCAGCATCTCGCAGGTCCTGCTCGTATGGCGGGCCTGCGGCTGGCGCCCGGCACGACGGGTTCGCGCACCGGCGGAGTCGGCTGTCAGGCTGTCGGAGCTGGTCCGCTTCGGACGCGACTTCACCATCGTCCGCGCACTCCGGCACGTCTCCAGGAACGTCGACAGGATCATCGTCGGGTTGACCGGCGGGGCGACCCAGCTCGGGTACTACGACAACGGCGCGCGCTGGGCGATGTACCCGACCCTCCAGGTCGAGCGCCCGCTCGAGAGCGTTGCGGTGGCGGGACTGAGCAGGTTGCAGGAGGACGAGGAGGCGTATCGGGCAGCGGCTCGTCGCGGCATCACCCCGGTGTTGGCGGTCGCATTGCCGATGCTTGCGTTTCTCGCGGTCGAGGCGGACACCGTGATTCCGCTGCTGCTCGGTGAGAAATGGGTCGATTCCGTGCCGATCTTCCGCGTCATCTGCGTCGCCGCGATCGGGGATCTCTTCTCTCGTACGACCACCTGGCTGTACCTGTCTCGAGGCGACACACGCAGGCAGCTCCGTTGGGGGCTCGTGTCCTTCCCGATCACCGTCGGAGCCGTCGTCGTCGGCGGCGTCGTCGAGGGAGGCGCGATCGGCGTGGCAATCGGGTTCACAGTCGCCGTCTGGGCGCTGGCGCTGCCCGCCATCGTGTACTGCCTTCGGTCGTCGCCCGTTCGGCTCGTCGATTACGTCGCAGCGTCGTGGCGCGCCGTCGTCGCAGCGATGGTGGGCGCTGCGCTCCTGCTCATCGTCGATGCGGCGATCGGCCTCGACGACGATTTCGTGGGCCTCGCCGCTGGCGCAGCGGTGTACGCGAGTGTGTATGCGGTCACGTGGGTAGGGCTGCCGGGAGGGAGGGTGGCGACGCGAGAGCTCGTCCACCTCCTGCGCTTGGCAGGCGGCGGCCGTCCCGTCTCCGAAGGGCGATCTACAACGAGGAGCTAGGCGGAGGCGGCAGGCTCGTGCTGCGTCGGGCGTGCTCGTAGACGATGCGCGACTCGACGTGGGCGACCTCCGGCCGCATCGTCAGGCGGTCGAGTACGAAGTCGCGCAGGGCGTCGGTGTCGGCGACGGCGACGTGGAGCAGGAAGTCGTCTGCGCCCGTGACGTGGAAGAGCTCCACGACGTCGGGCATTGCCAGAGCGGCCTCGCGGAAGGCGTCGACGTGTCGTCGTGAGTGTGGCCGCACCCGAATGGCGACGATCGCTTCGAGCCCGCGTTCGAGTGCCTCCGGGTCGACGTCAGCGTGGTAGCCGCGGACGACCCCGCGCGCGCCGAGCGCCCGCACGCGCTCGAGACAGGTGGACGGGGCGATCCCTGTTCGCGCAGCGAGCTCCTTGTTCGACATCCGCGCGTTGTTCTGCAGGAGCGCGACAAGCGCCTGGTCTGTTCGATCGAGACCGCGTTCTGGCATCGATTCCGAACTATATTCGCTTTCTATTGCACTTGTGCGAACAACACGTGATGATCTAGCCATGAACACGGATACACTGGCCGTTCACGCTGGCCGTGACGACTTCGTCGCGCTCGGTGTGCATGCACCACCGATCGACCTCTCGAGCACGTACCCGATCCCCGACCTCGGGGAGGCGGTCGACGCACTCGATGCGCTCGCGGCCGGTGGCGCGGAAGCAGCCAGCCCCTTGTACGCACGCCTGCACAACCCGACCGTTCGCCGTGTCGAGCTCGCGCTGGCCGACCTCGAGGGCACCGAGGACTCCGTTGCCTTCGCGTCGGGGATGGCCGCGCTCACGGCCGTCCTGCTCGCTGCGTGCCGCGATCGGCGCCACGTCGTCGGCATCCGCCCGCTGTACGGCGGCTCCGACCACCTCCTCGCGTGCAGGCTGCTCGGTCTCGACGTGACCTGGGTCGTGAACGCAGCGGAGGTCGGCGACGCTGTTCGACCCGACACCGCGCTCGTGATCTTGGAGACGCCGCAGAACCCGACGCTCGGTCAGATGGACATCGCGGAGGTGGTCGCGTCGGCGGACGGTGTCCCCGTGCTCGTCGACAACACGTTCGCCACGCCGGTGCTCCAAAACCCCGCCCGCCACGGCGCACAGCTCGTCCTCCACAGCGGCACGAAGTTCCTCGCAGGTCACGGCGACGTCGTCGCCGGCATCGTCGCGACGAGCGCGGAGTGGGCGGGCTCGCTCCGCCAGGTTCGAATCCTCACCGGAGCGCTGCTCCATCCGCTGGCCGCCTACCTTCTCCACCGCAGCCTGCCCACGCTGCCGATGCGCGTGCGCGAGGCTCAGGAACGCGCCCGTGTTCTCGCCGGGCTCCTTGCGGATCACCCAGCGGTGATCCGGGTCCTGTATCCGCGTGCAGACGGTGTACAGCTTCGTGGCCCCGGCGCGGTGCTGTCCTTCGAGCTCGCCGGCGGGCTGGACGCCGCTGCGGGCGTGATGCGCGCCGTGCGCCTGATCACGCCGGCTGTGAGCCTCGGCTCGGTGGACACGCTGATCCAGCACCCCGCGGGTCTGACGCACCGCCTCGTCGACCCCGAGGCGAAGGCGGCTGCGGGGATCAGCGACGGGCTGCTTCGCTTGTCCGTGGGGTTGGAGGACGTCGACGACCTGTGGCGCGACCTCGACCGTGCTCTCACCGCTTCATCGGCGAGTGGGCGCGTCGCGCCGCACACGCGGCACGCGCTGGCATCGTTCTGACGTAGGCGCCTCTCAGCGCCCGAAGTCCCACCAGCGGCAGACGGTGAGCGGCTCGTATCCGAGTCGGCGGTTGATCGCCAGCATCGGGGCGTTCGTCTCGTCGTTGTGCGTGACGACACGGGTGATGCCCGCCGCCGCTGCACGAGCGAGCGCGTGTCGCTTCATCAGCAGCCCGAGGCCGATGCCACGGTGAGACCTGACGACGCCGGTTCCGCTGTTCATCCCGCGGCCCGAAGGGCGATCCGCCAGCAGGAACGTCGCTCCGACCACCTGCCCGGCGGCGACGGCGGCGACGCCGAGGTCATGGTCGAGATCGGGCTGGTCCCAGAGGATCCGACGCCACGATTCGAGGGTCAGGGCGTCGACGCGGAATGGGCCCGGCTCGTCCTGGGCGGCCTCGACGTCGCACCGATAGATCGGCTCCGGGTCGTCGGCGAAAGCGTTCAAAGACCGGATCTCGACTCCCTCCGGCGCCGGCCCGGGCTCGATCTCCCGTGGCTCGACGGAGAGAACGGTCTCCGTCGACGCGAGCCGGAGTCCGCGGGCACGGGCGAAGTCGGCCGCTGCTTCGTCCCCCTGCGACGCGATCGCCGTGCGCGTGGCGCCGATCCCGTCGAGATGCTCGGTCACGGCCTGCCACAACGCGGAGCCGTGGCCACGGTGGCGCCGGTCGGGATGCACCACGACCGAGGCGAACGCCCGTCCGGGCTCGGCCGTCATCGTGTCGAGGGATGCAGATGCCCAACCCACGAGTCGCGACTCCTCGGACGTCCTCCACCAGCACGCTCGTGCCTCGGGCGGGGAGCTCTCGATCCTGTAGAGGACGGCAGCGGCGCTCAGGACGTCGTGGGGATCTGCGGCCAGTAGCAGCGCGCTTGCGGCGCCGGCGTCGTCGCTGGAAGCCGGCGAGATCACGGCGCGAAGCGTAGCGCCGCTGTCAGGTCACGACGGTGTTGTCGAAATGGACGACATGACATCCGACTCGGTGGCTAATCTCGTGAGATGGCCAAGGTCGTTGTCCAGTTCGTCTGTTCCGACTGCGGGACGACCACCGGCCGGTGGCTCGGCCGCTGCCCCGGGTGCAGTGCGTTCGGCACCTTGGTCGAGGAACTGACGGGTCGCGACGGTGGCTCTGGGAGCTCCGCGGGAACGGCTCTCAAGGCGCCCGAGCGTCTCGGCGACGTCCGGGCCGACGAGGCAGACCGGATCCCCACGGGGATCCCAGAGCTCGACCGCGTGCTCGGCGGAGGGCTCGTCCCCGCCTCGCTCGTCCTCGTCGGCGGCGAGCCGGGTGTCGGCAAGTCGACCCTGCTCCTCAGTGCTCTCGGCTCGATCGCGCGAGCGGGGCGCCGAGGCCTGCTCGTCACGGGGGAGGAGTCCGTTGCCCAGGTGCGGCTGCGCGCCGCTCGGCTCACCGGGGCCGACGATGTCTCCATCCTGGCGGAGACGAGCCTCGACGCCGTCTGCGGGACGCTCGAGCGCGAACGTCCCGACGTCTGCGTGATCGACTCGGTGCAGACCCTGCACGCGGCTGATCTCGGATCTGCTCCGGGCTCGGTCGCGCAGGTGCGCGAGGCGGCCGGCCGGCTGCTCCGCGTGGCGAAGGAGGCGGGGGTCGCGACGATCCTCGTCGGGCACGTGACGAAGGACGGCGCTGTCGCCGGGCCGCGCGTGCTCGAGCACCTCGTCGACTGCGTCCTGCAGTTCGAGGGCGACCGCTACCACGAGCACCGTGTGTTGCGTGCGGTGAAGAATCGGTTCGGGTCGACGAACGAGCTCGGCGTGTTCGAGATGACCGCCGAAGGGCTCGTCGGTGTCCCCGATCCGTCGCAGCTCTTCGGGCGTAGCCATCCGGGTGAGGTCGGCTCCGCCGTCGCCTGCACGCTCGAGGGCACACGCCCGCTGATGCTCGAGGTGCAGGCACTCGTCGCTCGTAGCGACCTCGCAATGCCGCGCCGCGTCGGTACGGGCGTCGACCCGAAGCGACTGGCGATGATCGTCGCCGTCCTGGGCCGACACGCGCGCGTGCCTCTCGGGAGCGCCGACGTCTTCGTCAACGTCGCCGGAGGAGTCCGCATCGACGAGCCCGGTGCCGACCTGGCGGTTGCCCTCGCCGTGGCTTCCGCCCAGCGCGGAGCTCCTGTGCGCGACGGGACCGCGACGTTCGGGGAGATCGGGCTCACGGGTCGCCTCAGGCCCGCCTCTCAGGCAGAACGGCGCCTTGGGGAGTGCGCCAAGCTCGGCATCCAGACCGTGGTCGCTCCTGCCGGGAGTCGTGCTCGGGGCAACGGGCCTCGCGTCGTGGAAGCGGAAACGGTGCGAGATGCGATCGCCGCAGCCCTCGGCCCGCGCTCGGCCGAGAGCGAGGAGGTCGCCGCGGTCAGCTGAGGATGATCCCCAACACGATCAGGCAGGCGGCAACGGCCACGAAGACCGCCCCGGTGCTGAGGCTCGTGTCGGGTCGGCTCGAGCGGTTCTCGCCGAACGTGTCACCGAACGCCCACTTCTGAGTCCAGGACACGCTGTCGCGCCGGGACGGAGACCCTGCCGCGGCAAGCATGAGCGTGAGACCGCCGACGAGGAGGCAGGCGATCGCAAGTGCGTCCACGAACTCGCCTCCCTGCGCGAGGGCCCACAGCCCGGCGACGGCGAGTGCCATGGCGAGCCCGACCGCGAGGCGGATGAGGAAGCGGATCGACTCGTAGGCGAGGCTCATGGCGAGCGCGGGTGAGCGGGCACGTCAGCCCATCGTGAGTGCACGATCGGTCGGGGTCAGGCTATCGGCCGCATGCTCGAGCGAGCATCGTCCCGTTCGATGTCGCTCGGCCTCGTGACACGGTGACGCGTGGGGCCGCGAAACGGGCTAGGGGGCGCTGCCTGCTCGAGTGTGGTCAGCGAGGATGTGAGCGGGCCAGCGGAGGGCCCACGACGTCCATGCCGACGCTGCTTCCGAGGATGCGAAAGACGTCCGGGTCGACCGGTCCAGCGGGCAGTTCGGCGAACCGATCGAAGAAGCCTTCCATCCCCGAGGGCGTGAACATCACGAGGATCCGCGCCGCTTGCTCACCGACGTTCTGGAAGCAATGTGCCGTGCCGCGCGGGACGTAGACGAACGATCCTGCCGGCGCCGGCAGGATCGCGTCGTCGAGCCGGAACCTCAACTCGCCCGAGATCACGTACCAGGACTCGTCCTCGTTCGCGTGGGTATGCAGCGGGGGGCCGTCATCCGGTGCGATCACGTTCTCGAAGACGGTGAGCGCACCGTTGGTCTGCTCCCCGCGCGCCTTGAACGTCAACGGCCCGCCGGCGGGGCCCTGGATCACCGAGCCTTCGCCGGGGGCGGCGACGACCGGCTCCGGGAGGTCGGCTTCTGCACCCGTTTCGCGGTTCACGACGTCCATTCTGACCGACGCCACCCCGCCGCGCGTGGGCCAACCGCCTGGGCCGTCGTGGACGGAACGGCGGGGGTCATCACCCGAGTCGTCACTCGGTGGGGTAGATGCGCTCGACGTACTCGTCGATCATCCGCGACGCAGCTGAAGCGCCAGGCGTTCGTCGCGATCGAGCGCTTCACCAGCTCGCACCAGCGGTGAGGCACGCCGTCGTCGTCCGCGCTCGTAGAAGAGCGGCATGACCTGCTGCTCGAGCAGGTCGTAGAACGCGGTGGCGTCGCGTTCGTCCATCAGGCCGTGGTCGGGATCCTCGTCGCCCGGGATGCCCCAGCCGTTCGAGCCGTCGAAGCCCTCCGCCCACCAGCCGTCGAGGACGCTCAGCTGCAGGACGCCGTTGAACGTCGCCTTCATGCCGCTCGTGCCGCTCGCCTCCATCGGTCGGCGGGGGAGGTTGACCCAGACGTCGCAGCCCGAGACGAGGTGCGTGGCGATCGAGAGGTCGTAGTCCTCGAGGAACACGATCCGCTCCGCGACCCCGTGGCTGCGCTCGCTTGAGCTGGAACAGGTCGCTGCACGCACGTCCTTGCCGCCCTCGTCCTGGGGGTGCGCCTTGCCGGCGATCAGGAGCTGCACCGGGCGGCTCTCCGGAGAGGAGCGGACAGTGCGAGGTCCTCGTCGTAGAGTGAGCAGGTCGAGCCGCTTGTAGGTCGCGAGGCGACGCGCGAAGCCCGAGCGTGAGCACGTCGGGATCGAGCGTGCGCGCCGCCGCGCTGACGTAGTCGATCTGCTCGTTGCGCAGCAGCCGATCGTTCTGGCTCTTGAGCCGCGCCCAGTCGATCAGCGAGCTCTCGTGCGCAGCGCCGGGCTTCCCAGAGCTCGGTGTTCGGGAATCTCGAGCACGCGCTCCCACAGTCGCCGCGCTCGCGGTCCGCTGCCACCAGAGGTCGCCGAGGTGGTCGGTCGAACAGCTCGACGAACGGGCGGGCAGACGAAGCGTCGGGAGGTGGGCGCCGTTCGTGACGTGCGTGATCGGGACGTCGGTCCACGTGCTTCGGGCGAACATCGGCTGCCACATGCGACGGGCGACACCTCTCCGTGGAGCCGGCTGACCCCGTTCCGCGTCCGGCTCGTGCGCAACGCGAGCGGTGTCATCCCGGGCGGCCTCGCCGGCGTCACCGGGGCGACCCGACAGAGATCGCGAACCGTCTCCCAGTCGACCCCCAGGCGATCGGGGAGGTCGTCGAAGGCCGCCAGCAGCTCGTCGAGGCCGTACGTCTCGTTTCCGGCCGGCACGGGCGTGTGCGTCGTGAAGACGATGCGCTCGCGCACCGGGTCGAGCGCCTCGTCGAGCGACGCGCCGGAAGCCACCTCGCGGCCGCGAGCTCGAGCGCGCCGAGCGCCGGGTGCCCCTCGTTGAAGTGGTAGACGGCCGGCTCGATGCCGAGGGCAGCCAGCGTGCGCACACCGCCGACCCGAGGAGCGCGTACTGCGCGAGGCGGATGGCCCGGTTCCCCTCGTACAGGCGCGCTGTCGTCCAGCGGCGCACGGGATCGTTCTCGGGCACCTCGGTGTCGAGCAGGAAGCAGCGGCACCCGGCCGACCTGGACGCGCCAGACCTGGAACCAGGTCGGCGCCGCCGAAGACGTGCACCGAGAGCTTCAGCGGCGACCCGTCCGGGCCAGGCTCACCCGCGCGATGGGCAGGTTCTTCGGGTCGCTCACGAGCCAGTACTCCTGCTGCCGGCCGCTGAGGTCGAGTCGCTGGCGGAAGTAGCCGCGACGGTAGAAGAGGCCGACCGCCAGCCATCGGGAAGGCGCTGGTCGCTCGCCTCCTTGAGGATGTCGCCGGCCAGCACGCCGAGGCCGCCCGAGTAGACGGGCAGCGAGGCGTGGACGCCGAACTCGGCGCAGAGGAAGGCGACGGGGCCGTCGATTCCGGCGCGTGGTCGATCGGGACGGGCGCGGTCATGCCTCGACCTCAGCGGCGAGCGCCGAGATCCTGCGCAGCAGCGATCTCGTCGTGGGCCGTCCACTCCTGCGTCGACGAGGCCAGAGATCGGCGAGGAACCGGATCGGGTTCTCGCCCGAGTCAGCTCCCAGCGGTGCGGGTCGATGTCCCGGAAGAGCGCGCGCCGTCGCGTGCCCACGACCACCGGTAGTCGTAGGCGACCTGCGCCAGCGGCCGGAGGCCTCGGGGAGCCGGTCGGCGAGCTGAGCGACTCGGTCCGCGAGATCGGCTGCTCCGGCCGTCGGGCGGAGCTGCGCGCTCATGGCGCCTATGGGTAGCACACGTCGGACCGGCTGCTGGTCGGGAACCGCCGGCCAGCCGCCTACTGCCCCGCGGCTCGTCGTCGCGCCCGCCAATCGTGGGGACCGTTAAGGGAGTGTTGCGGATCTCGCTAGAATGGATGACCGCTCGCCGGCAAGCAGCTTCGCGCCGGCGATTTTTCGTGAGTCAGGTGAATCGGACACGACGGGGAGGGTCGAGCTTGTTCGACGTCGGCGACAAGGTGGTGTATCCCCACCACGGTGCGGGAACGGTGGTGGCGAAGGAGAACGCGTCGTGCTGGGGGACAGCGCGAGTACCTGACGATCAAGATCCTGCACAACGAGATGACGGTCAACGTGCCCTGCGAGAACGCCGAGAAGGTCGGGCTTGCGCTGGGTGATCGACCAGCGAGATGGTGCAGGTCGTCGTGAAGGCGCTCTCGGGCGAGTCGACCGAGATGCCGAAGAACTGGAACCGCCGCTTCAAGCACAACCGCGACAAGATGAAGACCGGCGACATCCTCGAGCTCGCGGAGGTCGTGCGAAACCTCGCGCTGCGCGATCACGAGAAGGGCCTCTCGACGGGCGAGAAGCAGATGTACGTCAAGGCCAAGAAGATCCTTGCCTCCGAGCTCATGTACGCGAAGGACATGACCGAGGAGCAGGCGGCCGAGTGGCTCGAGGAGAGTGCTCGCGAACCCGGCGTGACGAAGAAGCGCGTCAAGGCCGAAGGCGAAAGTCGCGACGCGAGCGCCTGATGCGCGTGCGCTGCGGTGGGCGGGCACCCCGCCCGTCCGTCGCTGACGTGAGCGGGTCACGGCACCGCGAGCGGCGGCACCGACGACCTGGGCGATCGTGGTCGCCGCGCGGGCACGGGCGATCGCCTCGGCACCGAGCAGCCGAAGGCGTTCGTCGCCCTCGGCGAGCGCGTCCGCTGCTCGCCGAGAGCCTCGAGCGGCTCGACTGCGTGCGACTGGATCGACGCGATCGTCGTCGCCGTCCCGGCAGGCTGGGAGGAGCCGGCGATCGTCCTCGCCGAGGAGCTCGTCGCGTCGAAGGTCGCGGCCGTCGTCACGGGAGGGGAGACGCGTGCCGAGTCGGTGCGGATCGGGCTCGTCGAGGTGCCCGACGACGCCTGGCCGTGATCGTCGTGCACGACGCGGCGCGCCCGCTCGTCTCCGACGCGGTCGTGGAGCGCGTCCTCGCGCCGCTCGCCGAGGGCTACGACGGCGTCGTGCCCGGCCTTCCGGTCGCCGACACGGTGAAGCTGGTCGACCGCGGCGTGGTGGTCGAGACGGTCGATCGCGAGCGGTATCGTGGCGGTGCAGACGCCGCAGGCCTTCGTCGCCGAGGCGCTGCGAGCTGCGTACGCGGGCGACGTCGACGGGCTGCGACCGACTGCGCGTCGCTCGTCGAGCGCCGGGGCGGGCGGATCCGGATCGTCGAGGGAGATCCGCGCCTGCTCAAGGTCACGGAGCGCCGACGATCTCGCCCTCGTCGCCTCCTGGCTCGAGGCCTGGCACGGCCGCGGTAACGTCCCCGCCATGAGCGAGCTGCGGATCGGCCTCGGCGTCGACGCCCACGCGTTCGGCGACGGCGTCCCCTCGTCCTCGGCGGCGTGCGCGTCGACCACCCGCGTGGGCTCGTCGGCCACTCCGACGGCGACGTGATCGCGCACGCCCTCACCGACGCGCTGCTCGGCGCAGCCGGGCTCGCGGACATCGGCGCCCTCTTCCCGTCCGACGACGAGCGATACCGCGGCGCCGACTCGCTGCTGCTGCTCGCGGAGGCGTATCGCCGGGTGCGTGGCGGCCGGCTTCGAGCTCGTCAACGCCGACTGCATCCTGATCCCGAGCGCGTCCTCGCCGGCCCGCCCCGCACGGAATTCCCGGGCGCCGCGGATGCAGGCCAGGAGCTCCCAGTTTACGGCGTCGGGGGTTTTCAGGACGCGGATCCAGCTCCAGCGAAAATCGCCGGCGGTCACGGGACGTCCGTCGCTCCAGTGCGCGCCGTCACGGAGCCGGAAGGTCCAGGTCAGCCCGTCGGCGGACCGCTCCCAGGCGACGGCGGCGCCCGGGCGGGGCTCGAGCGTGGCGGGGTCGGGGACGGTCAGGCCCTCGAGAAGTGCGGCGAGGATCCGTCCTCCATCGTCAGGCTCGCGAGGGCGGGGTCGAGCGAGCGCGGTTCGTCGCCGAAGACCACGGTGAGCGCGCCGGGGGGCGTGCGGCTCGCGGTCAGGGAGAGAAATGCGGCGGCTGTTGCCGCCAGGACGGCGCCAAGCACCAGGACGGGGCGCATGAAGACGTTATCGGCCCGCGACCGGGGGATGGAAAGAAGAAACGGAGCCCGAATCCGCCCGCCCGGCTGCTCAGTAGCTCCACGATGAAATTGTCGACGGGCGACCTACACTGCGCCATCGAGGCCGTGACCTCCGGGCATTTGCTCGGGCTTTTTCCCGTCATACTGTTCGAGGGCGCGCGCTCCTTGCCTCCGCTCGTTCGATTGCCGCTCGCGTTGCCTGGTCCGCTGCCACTCTACAGCGCCCGCCGGATTCAGCTCGAAGCACCAGACCTGGTTTCGATCGTCCTCGACTGTCTGCGACGAGGTTTTGCCGCACGGCGAGAAGACAAAAAACCGGCCGAGTCTCGGCGAAAGTCCAGCTAAGGCCGCGGTGTTGCTCTTGCAGTGCAAGACAAGGGGCGAAGGCGCCCTGCTAGCGCGTTTGACCGAAAAGATCCTGAAGCACGAACGTCTGCTCGCGCCCAGACCCCCGCCGAAACCAGCCCGAGCGGGCAGCCTACGGCTTCGGCGAGCGCGTCGAGATATTCACGAGCCGCTCGCGGGAGATCTGCTAAACAACGCGCAGAGCTCAAATCCTCGCGCCAACCAGGCAGCGAGCGATAAACCGGCTGGACGGCGCCGAGGAATCGTCGAAGGAAGTTCCGCTGAGGTATTCTTGGCAGACGCGGATTTCGTCCAACCCGGAAAGAACGTCGAGCTTGGTCACCGCCAGCGCTGTCGCGCCCGAAATTCGAGCCATTCGCCGCGCCAGCACGCCGTCGAACCAACCACACCGCCGGGGCCGCCCCGTTGTCGAGCCGAACTCGGCGCCCACTTTTCGAAGTCTCTCTCCGAGCTCGCCGTGTTCCTCGGTGGGGAAGGGTCCAGAGCCGACGCGAGTGCAATAGGCTTTGACGACGGCCAATACACCGCTGAAGTCCGTCGGGGCCAATCCCCGCGCCAGCAGAGGCCGCGCCGGCAATCGTGTTAGATGAAGTCACGTACGGATACGTACCGTGGTCGACGTCGAGCAGGGCACCTTGCGCGCCCTCGAGCGAGATCCGCCGTCCGCCGTCGATGGCGAGGTGCAACAGCTCGACCGTGTCCGCAACATAGCACCTCAAACACTCGCCCTTTGCCGCGTACTCGTCGACGACTTGTTGCGGGATCCCGGAAGGGTCTCGCCGCGCGAGGCGACAAACGGCTGATAGTACTCGAACAGCCCGCGCACGAGCCCGGTTAGGCGGTCGGCTCTCAATAAATCCGCGACGCGTACGCCGCGCCTGCCGACTTTGTCTTCGTAGGCCGGGCCGATAGCCCCTCAGAGTTGTGCCCACTGGCACCGCGCCAGAGCGGCTCTGCTCGCGAAGGCAGTCGAGCAAAATGTGGTGAGGCATAACAATGTGAGCGCTCTCGCTGATTTTCAGCCAGCAGGCAAGTGAATCCAGATGACTTTGGCGCGGTCAATCTCTTCAAGCAACACATTGGGGTCTATGACCATGCCTGGGCCGAGCACACAGACAGTGCCCGGCTGGAGGATTCCCCGACGGCACGAGGTGAAACACGCGCTTCTCTCCGCCGACTACGAGAGTGTGCCCGGCGTTGTTTCCTCCTTGAAAACGCACGACGAAGTCGGCGCTCGCGGCGAGATCATCGGGCGAATCTCCCCTTTCCTTCGTCTCCCCACTGCACTCCTACAACTGCGACGACTGGCATGACAACACTCCTTGCGCGCGGCCCCTTTTTTTTTACAATTGCCCGAGGCCGGAAAACGCCGACGAGAATCGCCAAACCCTAACACCCCAAAGGCTCTGGCGCGAATCAAAAACGCGCCTCTCTTCGAAGGTTGCGCCACGCCGCTTGGCGATTGTTCAGGGCAACGAATAGATTTTGAAACGCAACCGCAACACGCCGTCTTTCCAGTCGTGCAATAGAAGGCAGAAGCGGCCAATCGCTCGCGTCGAGGGCACGTGCTCGCCGTCGCAAGGGCAAGCGTCGTAATCGCCGATGCGCACGATGCGGATCTGGTCCGGCGCCTCCCGCGGCAGCTTGGCCAGTGAAAACAAGCGCGCCGCCTCGGTCTTGTCCATCAGTTCGGATGACACGGGGAGGTCGCGTTCGATTGCCGTGTTGACAGCGTTCTCGATAGCTTCAATTTCTTCTCTTGCGGGTATGTGATCGAAAAGATAGTCACAGCGCGAGCGCTTGTTTTCCACGTGCGCAGCGACAGATCGGCCACTCCGATAGAGCTTGTCCACTGCAGCACTAAAGAGGTGATAGACGGAATGTACTCGTGGATCGAGGGGCTTGGCCATGGTGTCGCCTTCGTGGACAGACGTTGCTCAATAGCAGCTCGTAAGCCCGGTGGTCAACGCGAATGTCGGTGATGAACTGCACGCGCTTTTTTTGGGGGGGGAAGGCGCTTCGCTAGGGAGCTCGTATGCAGCAATGCGGTTTCAGTTTGTTTCGGCCTTTGCAAAAGCCCGATTTACAAGGCGCGCGAAAACGAAGCTCGATCTGTGAGAAAACAAATCACGGCGAGTCGGAAACTATGGCGCGGCGGTTGAGGAAGTGGTTGGCGCCGGATCGAGTAGCGGGAAGGCCGGGCCGTTGCCTCTGTCGCCGACGGCGAAGGGGCCGAGGGCTTGGTTTTGCAGGAGATCGGCGGTGGCGGCAATCGAGGGTGGCGTCGAAGTCCTTTTTGTAGAGCGCGGCGCCGGCTGCCCACAGAGCCATGCCGCGATTGTTGAGCGCATCGAACAGAACGCCGACGTCGCCACTGGTGACACCGCTCGCCAACGCCGACGGCGCGGCCCAGCACGTGGTATAGCGGCGCAGCTCGACCGGGTTGCCGGGGGACTTGGTGGCGAGCCAAATATCGCCGGTGGCCGTGTCCGAAGTGGCCGTCAGTTGGGCGGCCGGCTCGTCGATGGCGCCCGTGTCCCAGACACATACCCCGTTGCCACCGGCGGTGACGGGGTTGCCATACACGGAGACCGCGCCAACCTCGCCCGTCGCCGTAACTTCTGCGCTGCCGAGGCCACTCCAGCTCGTGCCGTTCCACACCGCCACGCGCGTGCTCACGCCGCCGGCCGTGGTAAAACTGCCCCCGGCGACGAGATTGCCCGAGGTGTCGAGGGCAAGGGCATGAACGGTCGTTCATCCCCGAGCCCAAGGCGCTCCAGGCTCGCCGTCCCACTTGGCGATGTAGTTGGCGCTTGCGCCCCGGCGGTGGTGAAATCGCCCCCGGCGACAGGTTGCCCGACGCGTCGACGGTGAGGGCGGAGACCGCAGCCGTTCATCCCCGAGCCCAACGCGCTCCAAGACGCTGCCGTCCCACTTGGCGATGCGGTTGGCGCTCACGCCCCCGGCGGTGGTGAACGAGCCCCCGCCACAGGTTGCCGCTGCCGTCGAGAGCGAGGGCGCAGACGTGACTGTTCATCCCCGAGCCCAGGGCGCTCCAGGCGCTGCCGTTCCACTTGGCGATGTGGTTGGCGCTGACGCCCCCGGCGGTCGTGAACTAGCCGCCGGCGTACAGGTTGCCGCTGCCGTCGAGCGCCAGGGCCAGACATCGCTGTTCATTCCCGAGCCCAAGGCGCTCCAGGTGCTGCCGTTCCACTTGGCGATGTAGTTGGCGCTCACGCCCCCGGCGGTGGTGAAGCTGCCCCCGGCGTACAGGTTGCCGCTGCCGTCAGACGCCAGGGCGTAGACCTGGTCTGTTTATCCCCGAACCCAAGGCGCTCCAGGCGCTGCCGTCCCATTTGGCGATGTGGTTGGCGCTCACGCCCCCAGCGGTGGTGAAGCTCCCCCCGGCCACGAGGTTGCCGCTGCCGTCAACGGCCAGGGCGTGGACAGCGTCGTTCATCCCCGAGCCCAGGGCGCTCCAGGCGCTGCCGTCCCACTTGGCGATGTTGTTGGCGCTCACGCCCCCGGCGGTGGTGAACTAGCCTCCGGCGTACAGGTTGCCGCCGCGTCAACCGCCAGGGCGTTGACACGATTGTTCATCCCCGAGCCCAGGGCGCTCCAGGCGCTGCCGTCCCACTTGGCGATGCGGTTGGCGCTGACGCCGCCGGCGGTGGTGAAGTAGCCCCCGGCGTACGAGGTTGCCCGTGGCGTCGAGCGCCAGGGCGTCGACGTCGCTGTTCATCCCCGAGCCCAGGGCGCTCCAGGCGCTGCCGTCCCACTTGGCGATGTAGTTGGCGCTGCATCCCCCGGCGGTGGTGAAACGGCCCCCGGCGTACGAGGTTGCCCGCCGCCGTCGAACGCCAGGGCGTTGACAGTGCCGTTCATCCCCGGACCCAGGGCGCTCCAGGCGCTGCCGTCCCACTTGGCGATGTGGTTGGCGCTCACGCCCCCGGCGGTGGTGAAATCGCCCCCGGCGTACAGGTTGCCGAGGCCGTCACAGCCAGGGCGTAGACAGTATTGTTCATCCCGAGCCCAGCGGCGCTCCAGGTGCTGCCGTCCCACTTGGCAATGTAGTTGGCGCTCACGCCCCCGGCGGTGGTGAAATTGCCCCCGGCGTACGAGGTCGCCGCTGCCGTCCACCGCCAGGGCGTTGACGGTGCTGTCCATCCCCGAGCCCAGCGCGCTCCAGGCGCTGCCGTCCCACTTGGCGATGTAGTCACGCGTCTCGGCAGTTACCAGCCGGCTTGCCCCGGAAATCTGCCGCCATACCATAGCTCGCCCTCGGGTGCCAGACGGCAGCGCCGACACTCTCCGTTGAACGGCCACGGCCGCGCGCCAGCGAAAACCACGCCGATGGTGCCGCCGGTCATGTGCCTCGACCAGGCGCTGCCGTCGTAGGCGTAGCCCACCACCGCGTTGCCGTTGGCCACGCAGGTACATCTGGCGCCGGTGCGCGGCAGTGATCACCGCGCTCTCGATGAATGATGTGCTCGTGGCCCAAGGCCGTGGCCGGCTGCCACTGCGACGAGTTGCCCGTGGCCGAGTTGGTGCTGCGCCGGACCTCGGGCTGGTAGCCCTGGTGTGGCGTGCACCGCCGCCACCCACAGCTGCCCGCGGCGTTCGAGCGGCCGTGGGCTTGGCGTAGGGCGTGGCCAGCATGGCCGCGCTGAACACGGTCTGTTCGGCGTCGAAGGCGATCCCTGCTGCGCCCGAGCGCTCCCTCGCGCGCAGCGCGATATGCGGCGTGCCTGGCTTTGCCGCGCGCCAGGTACACCGCGCCCGCGCGGCTGGTCACCGCGAAGTCGTAAGTGTCGTAGGCGAGGCTGCCGGCCGCGGTCCCGGCCGCGCCGTCTCGCGGAGTACGCGTAGCGGATTTGGCTGTTTTCATAGTGGAACGCCCAGTGCTTGCCCGGTTGTGGAGTCGTAGAAGGTCTTGCGCTGCGCCGGCCGGCCCAGGCGGCCGTCGTGAATCAGCCGCGGTACCCGTGTCGGCGTCGGTGCCCGAGTCCGTATCCGTGCCCGTATCGGTCGCTGTGTCCGTACTCGTGTCTAGTGTCCGCTATCGGTGCCAGTGTCCGTATCGGCGTCAGTGTCGATCAGGGTCAGTGTCTATATCAGTGTCCGTGTCGACATCCGTATCCGTGTCAGTGTCTGCATCCGAGTCGGCATCTGTGTCCGTATCCGAATCCGTATCGGTGTCGCCGCCGGTGTCCGTGTCCAGAGGCTCTGCCGCACGCCCCGTCTGCGCAGCCCAAGACGCAAGCTGGTTCGCTTCGCTCGTAGTCGCAGCCGCCTTGCGCGTTGCACTTGCCCGGCGCGGCGTGCGACGAGACGAGCACATCGCCTTCGCAGCGGGCGGCTGGCGGCGACCTGACAGGTTGTCCCGTCGCACGGATCGCCCTGGCATTGACCCGTCTTGCAGCCTTTGGCGCAGAGCTTCAAGGAGCGCTGGTAGCTGGCAGACGCCCGCTCTGACATGTCCGGGCGAAACGAAGGTCATCAGGTGCATGCTGTCTTCGCAGTAGTTCGCGGGCGGCAACAGGCAGCTCACGCCCGCGCACGGATCGTCCACGCACTGGCCGTCCTTGCACGCCGTCTTGCAGCGCTTGAGCGAGCGCTGGTACTTGCACGCGCCGGCCTCGCAGTAGCCCGGCGCCACGTAGGTCATCAGGTGGTGGCCGTCGTCGCAGTAGCTCGCGGGCGGAAAGAGGCACGGCCCGATGTCGCACTCGTCGCGCGGCAGGCAGTCGCCCTGCTCGCAGCCCTGGGGGCAGTCTTTTTCTTGGCGCTCGTAGACGCACGCGCCGGCTTGGCAGCGGCCGAACGCCTCGTACTGCACGGACAAGTCGCCCTCGCAGTGGCGGGCAGGAGGTGCGGCGCAGGTGATCCCCAGACACGGCTCGCCCACGCAGCGGTCCGACGCGCAGCCGTTCGCGCAGAATTGCAGTTTGTCGGGGTAGTGGCATTCGGCCACGCCTTCCTCCACGTCGCAGTAGCCAATCCAGTTGGCGATGCGCAGCGAGTCGCCCTCGCAGACAGGGCCGGGCGGCCAGGCGCAGAGCAACCCCTGACAGCCGAACTCCGCGCACTGCTTGTCCTCGCAGACCTCGCCTACGCACGTCTCGCGCAGCTCCGTGTAGCGGCACTCTCCTGCCTCGCACCAGCCAATCGGATGATGTGAGACGATGTCCGCGCCGTCGCACCAAGGAGCATCGGGGTCGTCGCAGAGCGTAGACAAGCAGAGGTCGGCGGGCGAGTCGGAGTCCGTCTCGCTCGCGCTGTCCGAATCGGCATCCGCGTCGGCATCGGCGTCGGCATCCGCGTCGGCATCCGCGTCGGCATCCGCATCGGCATCCGCATCGGCATCCGCGTCGATTCGGCATCCGCGTCCGTATCCGCGTCGCCGCCAGAACCCCTGTCCGTCTCCGTATCCGCGGGCGAGGCCAGGCCGTCATCGAAGCAAGCCGGAAAGCCAACACAAAAGGCACAAAACGAAATAGCCGCGCCCAGCAACCTTCGCGGCCCGTTGTTTGGGAGGTCTCATTTTTCCTTGTCTCCTTTGCCGCCGGCTCAACTCTACCGCGAACCGGGCGAGCGGCTACTTCGCGCCCACAGAGCAGGTTAATCGATGTCTGAACTGACAAAAATTCATCGCGCGGGAGACCGGTGCCCTAAGACGCCATTTGTTGCGCCCATTTGGGGTTCGGCGAAAACCGGGGCGAGCCGCTCGTCGGCCGTCTCCAGTGGTTTTTACTCGATTTTTCACCAACATTGATTCCTTGGCTCATGGCCAGTAAACTACTTCAGTTTCGCAATAGACTTCTTTTCCGAGTGCTACCCTGTTTGCCAGGGCACGCTTTCGGAGGTTTGCCATGGGGTTTTCGGACCTGCCTCGCACATTGCCCGCTGTCCTTTTGTCTTGCGCTTTCTCGACAGTCAGCCTCGCGGCTTGGGCCACGGATGACAAAGCTAGGGTGAGCTCACGGCGAAGACCGTGGCACTTCGAGCAAGGCGGGGAACTACACCAAGGCCGCGCTGAAGCATCGCAAGGCCTACGAGCTCAAGCCCACCTGGAAGTTGCTGTTCAACATTGGCCAGTGCGAGGCCGCGGCCAAACGCTATGGCTTGGCCTTGGAGGCCTTCGAGGGCTATCTAATCAAGGGCGGCGACGATGTGCCCGAGGAGAAGCGCGTCTTCGTCGACGGGGAAGTCAAGCGCCTACAAGGGATGGTCGGTGCGATCGAGGTCGAGGCCTCGGACGGCGCCGAAATCTCCGTGGACGGCATGGTGCGGGCCAAAACACCGCTGGTGGGGCCGCTGCGCGTCGAGGCCGGGGCGCACGTCGTGGTACTTTCCAAAGACGGCGTCAAGCTCTCAAAAACAAGTGAGAATCGCCATGGGGATGACTACGAAAATCGAGGCGGCGGAGAAGCCGGCCACGGAGGGGCCAGCGACATCTCCGCCCGCGGCGCTCGATGAGCCCTCGCTTCCGCCAGAAGAGCAGACCGAGCGGCACTGGATGTGGACCGCTGGCTGGATCGGGCTCGGCGCAGGAGCTGCAGCGCTGGCTGGTGGCGCTGTGACCGGGAGCTTGGGCATCAAAAAGAAAGCGGAGTACGAGGAGCTTTGCCCCTCGGGCGCATGTGCGGGCGAAGATTGGGATAAGCTGAGCGACGCCAAGGGAAGACTGGCTTTGACTACGGACGTTTTGCTTCCGGCCGGGGGCGTATTGGCCGCGGTTGGCGTCGTGTTGGTGATTGTGGGCAGCAAGAAGCGGCCGCGGGAGTCGGCCTGGCTTTTGACACCCGCGCTGGGCTCGGGCACTGCGGCCTTGGGGCTTCAGGGGGAGGTTGTTAACCATGTCTTTTTTGAAGCTTTTTTTCCGTTCTGCTCTCGCTGGGAGGCGCTGTGGGATGCTCGGCCCTGCTCGAGACAGCCGACCCGTTTCTCGCCGATGGCTCGGCCGGCACCGACGCTTCGGGGGATACGGACGCGGACGCGGACGCCGATGCCGACGCCGATGCGGACTCCGACACGGACACAGATACTGATGCTGATACGGATGTGGATACGGATACTGACTCGGATTCGGACGCCGACACCGATGCGGACACCGATGCGGATGCCGATGCGGACGCCGACACGGACTCGGATACGGCTTTTGACACCGCAGACACAGGTTCGGACACGGCGGCGTGTTATGACTCTTGCACGGGCGCCTGCCGCTCGTGCGACGTGCCAGGTCATCAAGGAACTTGTTTCGTTTTCAATCAATCCGATTCCGAAACGGCCAACAATCCGCCCGGCAACCCCTGCGGAGCGTGCGAGGGCTGCAACGGCGTACAAGAAAGCTGCGTGAAGGTGGACGCACATCAAGACTGGAACGGAGACTGCGCGCCGGGCACCGACCCCTGCGGCCAAGGCGATGCGTGTGACGGCAACGGGAGTTGCAAATTCAAGCGCGATATTGACGCGTTTTGCGGCAGCGTCTGCGCTGACGGCGTCTTGACGTCGCGAAAGTGCTCGGCGCAGCACGTCTGCGAAGAAGGCGACACTGACGCGTGCCCACCAAGCGCTGGCGCGCAGTGGGCTCACGGACGCGGACTGCGTTTGGAACTGCGAAGCGGACACCGAATGTCCGGACGGATACTTCTGTTGTCTAGCTGGCGACACGGACCTATGCGACGTTGCGAGTGAGAATTCGTGCTTGCACAAGCTCGAAAAGGGCAATAGGTGCAAGGCCCAAAGGCAGTGCTTGCTGGGCAACTGCACCGATAGCGTGTGTGCTGCGGCAAGGCGTCTTGCCTCGGCCCGTGCGGCGCGTGCGATGTTCCAGGTAGCGAAGGTGACTGCGCCCAGTGGGACGACGGCAACGTTCAAGAGTCGCTGCACGCGCCTTTTGGCACGTGTGAGAGCTGTGCTTGTATTGCGACGGATCCAGCGTCGACTGCCTGCTGGTAGGCACGGACGCCGACCCCAAGGACGAGTGCGACGCGAGCGCTATCTATGTTGAATCGGGCTCGGAAGCGAAGATGAAGGAGCCATAGAAGCGCGACGGAAGTTCATTCTGGGGACGCCGTGAAGCAGGAAGATGAGAAGTTCAGAAGGTGAGAAGGTAGGAAAGATCAGAAGATAAAATAGAAGGGAAAAGGGCCAGGAAGGGAAGATGTTGCAGGATTCTTCACATCTTCTCAAGTTCCCACCTTCCTACCTTCCAGACGTAAAGGGGGGTTCATGAGCGAGATTCTTGATGTGTTACCA
>CAVOZU010000002.1:0-25201 GCA_963701395.1 uncultured Actinomycetes bacterium | reverse complement strand
GCGGGGCATCGGACCGGCGCTCCCCGGTTGCGCCCGACGGGCAGGGCACTAGGGTGTGAGGGATGGCCTCGCTCGATCAGGCCCCTGCCGGCGTCTCGCCGATTCCGGGCGGCACCACGTGCCGTTTCTGCGGTGCACCCCTCACGCTGAGCGTGATCGACCTCGGCATGTCGCCGCCCTGCCAGAGCGTCGTCCGGCCGGAGAGCCTCGAGGCGATGGAGCCGTTCTACCCGCTGCACGTCCGGGCCTGCGAGCGCTGCTGGCTCGTGCAGTTGCCCGAGCTCGTGCGGCCCGACGAGCTCTTCACCGAGTACGCGTATTTCGCCTCCTACTCCGACTCGTGGGTCGAGCATGCGCGTCGCTACGTGGACATGATCGTCGAGCGCGCGGAGCTCGGCCCGAGCGACCTCGTGGTGGAGATCGCTTCGAACGACGGCTACCTCCTGCAGCATTTCGCGGGCCACGGCGTGCCGGTGCTCGGCATCGATCCGGCCCGCAACGTGGCGGCCGCCGCAACGGCCCGCGGAGTGCCGACGCTGACCGAGTTCTTCGGCAGCGAGCTCGGTGGGCGTCTCGCCGCCGAGGGCCGTCGCCCGCGTCTCGTGCTCGGGAACAACGTGCTCGCGCAGGTTCCCGACCTGAACGACTTCGTGGCCGGGGTGAAGGCTCTGCTCGCTCCCGAGGGCATCGCCACCTTCGAGTTTCCTCATCTGGCACGCCTGCTCGAAGGGCTCCAGTACGACACGATCTACCACGAGCACTATTCGTACTTCTCGCTCTTCACCATTCGCGAGGTCTTCGCCGCCCACGGGCTCGAGACGGTCGACGTCGAGGAGCTGCAGAGCCACGGCGGCTCGCTGCGCGTGTACTTCCGGCATGCGGGCGAGAACCATGCGGTCGCCGAGCGCGTCGGGTCGATCCTGCGCCGTGAGGAGGCGGAGGGGCTGCGGTCACAGGTCGCCTACGAGCGATTCGCCGAAGGCGTGCACGAGTCGAAGCGCGCCCTGCTGGAGCTCCTCATCGACCGTCGCCGCCGGGGGCGCAGGGTCGTCGGCTACGGGGCCCCCGGCAAGGGGAACACGCTGCTCAACTACTGCGGCATCCGCACCGACCTCGTCGACTACACGGTCGACCGCAATCCCTACAAGCAGGGGACGTTCACCCCGGGCACGCGCATCCCGATCCTCGCGCCCGAGACGATCGCCGCCACCCGGCCGGACGTGATCCTGATCCTCCCCTGGAACCTGGCCCGCGAGATCAGCTCCCAGCTCGCGTTCACTGCCGACTGGGGAGCAAAGCTGGTGGTACCGATTCCCTTTGCGGCCGAGTTCGAGCCGGGGGCCGCGCCACCCGGCCCGGCGCGCCGCGGGCACGCCTGATGCTCGAGCTGACGTTCGGCGATTCGTCGGTGCGCCGCCTCCTCGTGCTCGGCGCCCACGCCGACGACATCGAGATCGGTTGCGGCGGCACCATCCTCACTCTGACGCGCGCGATCCCCTCGTTGGAGGTCACCTGGGTCGTGCTCGCTGCGACCGGAGAGCGGGAGAGAGAGGCGGTCGCGAGCGCGGAGGCGTTTCTCGCCGGCGCGGCGAGCGCCGACATCGCCGTCCACGGCTTCCGCGACGGCTTTCTCCCGTACGTGGGCGGAGAGGTGAAAGAGGTCTTCGAAGGCCTCAAGGCGCACGTCGAGCCGGACCTCGTGCTCACCCACACGAGCGACGACATGCATCAGGATCATCGCCTGGTCTGGGAGCTCACCTGGAACACGTTCCGCGACCATCTCGTGCTCGAGTACGAGATCCCGAAGTACGACGGCGACCTCGGGCGTCCCAGCGTCTACGTGCCGCTGACCGAGCCGGTCGCCACAGAGAAGATCGAGCTGCTCGGCCGGCACTTCCCGGGCCAGGCGGGCAAGCACTGGTTCGATCCCGGGATCTTCCGTGGCCTGATGCGCCTGCGTGGCATGGAGGCGAACGCGCCGGAGGGGCTGGCGGAGGGGTTCACGGCCCGCAAGGTGCGGCTCTCGCCGTGAGGATCCTCGTTACCGGAAGCCACGGCTACATCGGATCCGTGCTGGCCCCCTCTCTCGCCGGCGCGGGCCACGAGGTCGTCGGGCTCGACACGATGCTGTACGCCGGTTGTGACTTCGGGGAGGAGCACGCCTCGGTGGCCCTGCTTCGCACCGACGTGCGCGACGTCGTCCCGAGAGAGCTCGAGGGCTTCGATGCCGTCGTGCATCTCGCGGCGCTCTCGAACGACCCTGTCGGCGAGCTCGACCGGGAGCTGACCTTCGACATCAACCTGGAGGGGACGGTCACCCTCGCCCGCGCTGCGCGCGAAGCGGGCGTGCGCCGGTTCGTCTTCGCTTCCTCCTGCTCGATGTACGGCGCGTCGGGCGGCGACGATCTGCTCGACGAGGATGCGCCGTTGCGACCGCTGACCGTCTACGCCGAGTCGAAGGTTCGCGCCGAGGAGAGGCTCGCCGCGCTGTCCGGGCCTGACTTCGTGCCGGTGTTCATGCGGAACGCGACGGTCTACGGGGTCTCACCACGTCACCGGCTGGACATCGTCCTCAACAACCTGGCGGGCTGGGCGCACACGACGGGGGCGATCAGGCTCCTCAGCGACGGGTCCGCGTGGCGTCCGCTGTTGCACGTACGCGACCTCGCGGCGGCCGCGCTGGCCGTGCTGGAGGCGCCCGACGACGTCGTCCGGGGCCAGGCGTTCAACGTCGGCTCGGCCGATCAGAACTACCTCATCCGCGATCTCGCGGACGTCCTCGCCGAGGTGTCCGGGATGTGCGGTCGAGCTCGCAGGAGACGCCTCGCCCGATCCGCGCTCGTACCGCGTCGACTTCGCGAAGCTCGAGCGCAGCTTCCCCCTGCTGCGGCTCGAGTGGAATGCGCGGCGCGGGGCGCAGGAGCTGGTCGACGCCTACCGGTCGCTCCCCTTGACGGAAGACCTGTTCGAGGGGCCCCTGTACGTCCGGCTGCGCCGCCTGCGTGAGCTTCTCGACGCCGGGTCGCTCGACGCGCGCCTGCGGTGGGCCACGTCTCTGTAGCGCGGCGAGCGTCTATCGTTGGCCTGGTGCCGTTGATCGTGCAACCGGGGGTCTGATGCGCTTCGTGGAGACGGAGATCGCCGGCGTCATGGTCGCCGAGCTCGAGCGGCACGAGGACGAGCGGGGATTCTTCGCGCGGATCTGGAGCCACGACGAGGTCGAGCAGGCAGGCGTCACGACCGAGCTCGCTCAGTGCTCGATCTCCCGGAACCGGCGTGCGGGAACGCTGCGAGGGATGCACTTCCAGATGGAGCCGCACGAGGAGGTCAAGGTCGTCCGCTGCACGCGCGGCGCCATCTACGACGTCGCGGTCGACCTGCGCAGAGAGTCGCCGACGTACGGGCGGTGGTTCGGGACCAACCTCGACGAGAGATCCGGGAGGGCGCTGGTCGTGCCGGAGGGGTGCGCGCACGGCTTTCAGACCCTCGCCGACGACACGGACGTCCTCTACTTCATCTCGGCGCCCTACGCGCCGGAGGCGGCCCGCGGGCTGCGGTGGGACGATCCGTGGCCCGCGATCGCCTGGCCGCATGCGGACGAGCGGGTGATCAACGAGCGCGACCGGTCGTGGCCGGACTGGAATCCCTGATCAGGGCAGGCGCTCGAGCAGCTCGTGGGCGGCGAGCAGGTGCGCGGCCTCCCGGATCGCAGCGAAGGGCAGTCCGGACCGCTCGGCGACGTCGAGGAGCGTGCGCGAGCCGTCGCAGAGGCTGAGCGACCACAGCAGCGCCATCTCACGGCTCGTGCCGCCGCCGACGCTCCGGTAGAGGCCGCGCCGCCCGAGCTGCGGCTCGCCGAAGGGAGAGCGGTTGACGTACGTCCCGTCCGACTCGAGGATGTCCACGATCTCGACGATCCGCCGGAACGAGTCGCCGAGCGCCCAGGCCTGCACGAAGTCGAGATCGTCCGCGGACGAGTGGTACTCGGGAAAGGCGTCGGCGGGCGTGCGAGAGAGCGCGCCGACCGGAAGGTCGAACCCGGGCGAGCAGAACTGCCGCTCGTCGCCACCGTACGGAGCCCAGTCGACGACCGTGCTCGCTGCGTCGCTCGACCGGAGCACGTAGGCCGCCACGCGGTCGATCGTCGTATCGCCCCTGCGGCTGCGCTTGTACGTCAGCGGCCCCGGATCGCCGGCGCTCGCCACGGCGAGCCCGTGACGGATCCGGCCGACCCGGTCGGCGTTGCGGGCGAGCCAGCAGAGCGGGCCGAGGGTGCCGGGGCCCCAGAGGAACCGGTAGGTGTAGCGCAGGCGCTGACCAGATAGCGCCCGCGCGAGCGCCCACAGGAGCACGACGCCCGAGAGGTTGTCGTTCGCGAGGGCGGGGTGGCACACGTGTGTCGACACGAGCACCTCGTCCTCGCTCGCGCCCGGCACGACGGCCTCGCCGTAGGTGAGCGAGCCAGGCTCGAGGGTCGAGTCGATGCGAACGCGGTAGTCGCCGTCGGGAAGTGCGCCGAGCGTCCGCCCGCGCAGGCAGAAGCCCCACGTCTCCGCCCAGTACGAGGTGCGGTAGGGCACGAGGTCTGGATCGTCGTGTGTGTGCAGATGCTCGCGCAGTTCGGTCAGGCTGAGGGTGGCATCGACGGGGACGCTGTAGCCGAGCACGTGGAGCGGCGAGTCGGAGAGGTCGACGATCCTGCGCCCACCGGGCGCTTCGATCCAGGCCTCCCGCACGTTCCACTCGCGCGGCACGAGCCAGTCGAAGACCTGTGTCCCGGTCGGCGTCTCGACGAGCTCGATCGGCACGTCCCTGCCGAGCGCCGCCAGCGTCGCCCTGACGCCGTCGCCCGTGAGGCTGCGCGGGAGCGGGAACAACTCTCGCGCAAGATCGTGCATCTCGCGCCCCGCCTCGTCCGCCGAGGGCACCCGGTCGAGGTCGAGGCCCCAGTCGGTCAAGGAGCCACTTCCCCGGGGGCGTCAGTCGTTCCCGCTGTACGAGATCTGCTCATCGAGCTCGTTCGTCGAGCCGTGCAGGTCGACACCGTTCGACTGCTCCCAGACGCGCCATGGCGCGCGGCCCTCCTCCACGAGGGACTCGAGCACGTGCTTGTCCTTCAGCGTGTCCATCGGCGCCCAGAATCCCTCGTAGCGGTAGCCGAGCAGCTTGTCTGCCGCGATCAGGCGCCTGAACGGCTCGACGACGAGGTCCTCACCCGCCTGCATGAAGTCGAAGATCTCCTGCCGCAGGACGAAGTAGCCGCCGTTGATCCACATGTCCGCCTCGGTCACGTCCTGGATGTCGCGCACGCTCTCGCCGTCGTCGACGGACATGACGTGGAACGTGTACTGGGGGCGCACGCAGAGAGCGCTCGCGATCTTGCCGGAGCCTGCGAGGCGCTCGATCATCTGCGGCAGCGGGGCGTTCGTCAGCGTGTCGCCGTAGTTCGCGAGGAACATCTCCTCGCCCTCGAGATGCTCGCGCACCGCCATCAGCCGCTCACCGACCTTGGCGCGCAGCCCGGTGTTGACGAAGGTGATGCGCCAGTCGTGGGTGTCCGACGAGAGCAGCTCGACCTTCCTCCCGTTGCCGTCGAGCACGAAGTCGTTGGAGAGGGCCTCCTGGTAGTTGAGGAAGAACTCCTTGATCACGTCTGCCTTGTGCCCGAGGCAGAGGATGAAGTCGGTGTGGCCGAAGTGTGCGTAGTACTTCATCACGTGCCACAAAATCGGGTGCGTTCCGATCGGCACCATCGGCTTCGGGACGCGGGTCGACGCGTCGTGCATGCGGAGCCCCAGGCCCCCGCAGAAGAGCACGACCTTCACCGGACCATCCCGCGCCGCATGCCTGTCCTTCCCTCGTCCTGACGTCCTCTTCGCACTCTAGAGAACATCCCGGAAACCGCGAGGGGGACAAATTCGCAGCCCTCACTACAGTGAGAGCGAGGGTCGGGGGGCAGGAGCGTCAGCCCCACGGGGTTTCCGAGATGAGCACATGACACTCGACACCAGGCTGAGGGCGGAGCGCTCGTTTGCACGCTCCTGTGAGATGAACGAGCGGCTGCATGCCGTGGTGCCGGGCGGCGCTCACACCTATGCGAAGGGGGACGACCAGTTTCCCGAGGGTCTCGCTCCCGTGATCGCGAGTGGCAAGGGGTGCCGCGTCCGCGACGTGGACGGGAACGAGTACATCGAGTACGGGATGGGCCTCCGCTCGGTCACGCTGGGGCATGCCTTCCCGCGCGTCGTGACGGCTGTCGGAGAGGCAATCGCCGGCGGGACGAACTTCGTGCGCCCGTCGATCCTCGAGCTCGAGGCGGCCGAGCGCTTCCTCGACCTCGTTCGTGGCCAGGAGATGGTCAAGTTCACGAAGGACGGCTCGACCGCGAACACGGGAGCCCTGAAGCTTGCCCGTGCCTTCACCGGGCGCGACCGCGTCGCGATCTGCGCCGATCACCCGTTCTTCTCGTACGACGACTGGGCGATGGTCGCGACTCCGCTCGGGGCCGGGATCCCGGCCGGGGTCGGGGAGCTGACGTCGACGTTCCGCTACAACGACCTCGACTCGGTGGCGGAGCTGCTGGAGCGGCACCCGCGTGAGTTCGCCTGCTTCGTTCTCGAGCCCGAGCGCGCCGATCCACCCCGGAACGACTTCCTGCACCAGCTGCAGGAGCTCCTGTCCGCCGACGGCGCCCTGCTCGTGCTCGACGAGAACGTCACCGGCTTCCGGTGGGGCAACGGAGGGGCGCAGGAGGTGCACGGCATCGTGCCCGACCTGTCGACGTGGGGGAAGGGGTTGGCGAACGGCTTCGCTCTCTCCGCGCTCGCCGGCCGCAGGGAGGTGATGGAGCTCGGTGGCCTGCGCCACGACCGGGAGCGGGTGATGCTGCTCTCGAGCACGCACGGGGCAGAGCACGTGGGCCTCGCCGCAGCAATCGCCACGATGGGCACCTACCGCGACGAGCCGGTGATCGCCGTGATGCACGAGCTCGGAGAGCGGCTGCGCAGCGGGGTGGAGGAGGCGATCGGCGATTGCGGCGTCGAGGGCCATTTCAGCGTCTTCGGCAGGGCGCCCTGCCTGCTCTACGGGACGAAGGACGCCGACGGAGCGCCGTCGCAGTCCTTCCGCACGCTCTTCCTGCAGGAGACGATTTCGCGGGGGCTGCTCGCGCCGTCCTTCGTCGTCAGCTATGCGCACACGCCGCGCGACATCGACCGGACGGTCGAGATCGTGCGCGAGGCGCTCGCCGTGTATGCCGAAGCTCTCGACGCGGGCGTGGACGTGTTCCTGCGCGGGCGGCCGGTGCAGCCCGTGCACAGGCGCTTCAACTAGGACGACGGTGCCCGCGGCGAACGGCCCGGCTACGCGTCTGCGACGGCGTCCGGGGTGAGCTCTTCGAGCGAGGTGAGCACGACGTCTGCAAGCGCGAGCGCCTCCGGCTCCGGCGGGTAGTGCGCGTTCGGGTAGGCGAGGACATGCATGCCGGCGGCGTGCGCTGCGCGGATGCCGCTGCCGGAGTCCTCGACGGCCGCGCACCGGCCGGGGTCGACGCCGAGGCGACGCGCAGCCTCGAGGTAGACGTCGGGCCAGGGCTTTCCTCGCGGCACCTCCTCCGACGAGACGGTCGCGGCGAAACACCCGGCGATGCCGGCCGTCGCGAGCACGGCGTCGATCAGCGGCCGGTTCGAGGAGGATGCGACAGCCAGTGGGAGCGCTGCTGCGAGGCGCCGCACTGCCTCGACGGCGCCGTCGATCAGTGGCAGCTCGCGCCGGTAGCGCTCGAGCATCCGGCGCACCACCTCGGCGTTGATCTCGGCCGGAGGCGGCGCCAGGCCGAGCTCGTCGTGCATGTAGCGCGACCACTCCGTGGAGCTCATCCCCATCATCGCCCGCTGCGCCCCTGGCGCCGAGCGACCGCCCCAGTCGGCGACCAACTGCTCGCGCACCTCGTCCCACACCTGCTCGGTGTCGACGAGGACGCCGTCCATGTCGAAGATCACCGCTGCCGCCATGCGCCCGATCCTACGGATCGGCGATGCCCGTCAGACGGGCCTGCAGAGCGTGTCTGACCCGTACAGTGCCCGTTGCTCCTCGTGCAGCTGCAGGTCGAGCGCCTTGTTGTAGGCGCCGAGCGTCTGGCCCTGCCACATCACGTCGGGCGTGACGCCCGGCCCGATGATCGTGGCCCGATACCTCTGCCCGTGCCCGGCGGGGCGCGGGCCGTGCGGGTAGAAGCCGTAGCAGAACGTGCCGGTGCCCTTGTGCATCAGGAAGCTGTTCTCGCGCTTCCAGCCCGTCCCGTAGGCCGAGTTGAAGGTGTCGAGGTAGAGGTTGCGACCCCAGGTGTCGAGCGGGTTGCCGGTCGACGTCGACTTGAAGCCGTGCACGGGGGCTCCGCCGTAGGTGAACGAGCCGAAGATGTGGTCGAACTTGCGGTAGGCCCAGTTGAGGTTGACGGTCAGCTGGGGCAGCTCGCCCGTCCAGTGGGAGAGGCGCAGTTCCCAGACCGACTGCTTCGCATCGGGTACGAGGCCGTAGTTGGGGAGCATCCTCTGCCACGACTGCACGGCCCAATTGCTGCCGTCCGGTGCCGTGCACGCGGTTACGAACCAGGCGAGCTTCGGCCCGGAGTACGGGCCGCACGCGTTCTTGAAGGTGCGCCAGACGTCCTTCCGGTACGTACCCCAGCCGCCCGAGTAGTCGAGCTTGAGTGAGATCTGCGCGCGGCCCGGGGTGGGGGGAAGCGCGTTGACCGCACCCCAGGCCAGCACGTTCCACTTCTTGCCCTCCGAGACGTACGAGAGCAGAGCCTGCCCGTCGGCATTGACCTGGAGCTTGGTCCCGACCGCATTCCGCGCGATCAGCTCGGAGGCGCTCGCTCCTGCCGGGAGGAGGAAGAGGGTCGCGAGAGCCGCCGACACTATGAATAGCCGCACCCGCATCGCAATCGGAGCGTCGTGCGGACGCCTTCCCCCGTCGACCCCCATGCGGGGTGATCTATCACCCTCATGTCAGGGATTCGTAAGGCGCGGAAGAGGGAGGGACGCTCAGGCCGGCCGCGGGGGCGAGGGCGGCTGCCCCCAGGCTCTCGGCGGCGGCTTCGGCCGCCACTGGCACCGCAACCGCTCGAGGGACGGGTCTTCGCGCCCACACGGGCGGCGGAGACCCGTCCGCACTATCAGGCGGCGGCCTTCACGAGCCTCCGGCCGCGGCGCGGCGCATACGCGAAGGGGTGGTAGTAGGCCTCGAGCGCGCGGTCGGGCTCGACCGGCAGCTCGGCCGTCTTGCCGGTGCGCAGATGGCGAACGTTGACGACGACGGAGCCGTCGTCGCGTGACCAGAGGAGCGTGACCTCGATGCCGTCGCTCTGTCGCTGCGCGAGCTCGGTGCGGATGGTTGCGGACATGGGCTCCTCTCTTGCGTCGGGGTTGCACAGGCTCCCACGGCCCGCCACGCGTTCCTGTGCGGCGGGCTGGCATCCCGGGGTGCGGTCAGCCGTACCCGCGCCCGGTAGGAGACGCGCCTAGGCCGGTGCTGCGACGGGGACTTGTACGTCGGCCAGGCGGTCGGCTGCGTGGTCCCGGTCGGTGTCGTGCAGGCTGCTCGACGCGGTTGGGGGCGGGTGCGGCATGGTGCTCGCGCCGCTCAGGTGCCGGGCGAGCCTCAGCGCCAGCGCGGCGATCGTGAGCGTCGGGTTCGCGTAGCCCGAGGTGGGGAAGACGCTGCTGCCGACGACGTAGAGCCCGTGAACGCCGTGCACCGCCAGGTCGGCGTCGACGACACCCAGGTCCGGCCGCCGCGACATCCGCGTGGTGCCCGCAGGATGTGCGACGTCACGGACCGCAGCACGCCAGGCCCCATCGTCGTGCATGGCCGGCAGCTCGTGCACGTCCGCCAGGCGAAGCCGGGCGAGGTCCTCGGCAATCCAGCGGGTCATGCGGCGGCTCGTCTCCAGCTCCTGGTCTCCGCAGCGCCACGCGACTCTCGCGCGGCGCAACCCCAGGGCATCGACGGAATCGTCGAGCGTGACGCGACTTCGTGGGTCGGGCGCCTGCTCGAGCCAGAGCTGCAGCCAGACGTGCGCAGGGCGGACGCTCGTGGCGAGCCCGCGGGCGTAGCGGCGATACGTGTCGCGCACGATGCGCGCCGGAGCGTGCAGGGCGAGGACGGAATCCCTGACGACGTCCTCGGGCTTTCGCCGCCTGCGGGCTGACCGCAGCAGGCGCCGCGCGGCGGCGAACGACGGGTCGTGATGCTCGTGCAGGAAGACGGCGGTTGCGTCCAGCAGGCCGTGCGCCTGCTGCGCTGCCGGGGCGAGGCGAAGCTTCGGGAAGAGCTGGCGGCGGCCCTTGTGGAGCGCGACGAACCGATCCTGGAGGACGCGGTAGTCGTACGGCTTCACCTCCGCCGTGAGGACGACGGGATGGTCGAGCAGGAACCGGCCGGTGTGCTCGCGACCGGTGCCGAGGCCGATCCCTGCCGGGTCGCTGAGCTGCAGCAGCCGTGCGTTCTCGATGGCGCCGGCGGCGAGCACGATGCTGCGGCCTTGCACGATCCGGTGGGAGCGGTCGGCCCCGACGACCTCGACCCCGCAGGCCGCTCCCGATCCGTCGAGCAGCACACGCGAGGCCGTGGCGTTGAGGACCACCTCGACCGAGGCGAGGCTCGCCAGCCGGGCGCGGTGCCTGCGGCCCAGACACGGGTCGGGGGCGTACTCCGTGAAGTCGTGCTGCAGCCGGCTCTCGTCCCAGGCCAGCTGCTCGAGCCGCGGGTGCTCGGCCCAGCGCACTCCGTCGTACCCGAGGCCGGTGACGCCCAGCCACCTCTCGGCCGCCGCGTAGTCGGCGGACAGCTCCGCGAGGGAGAGCGGCCAGCCGCTGTGCGACACCCACGGGCGCTCGCGCAGGTCGATCTCGTGCAGGCGCATGCACTGGCCGTGCCAGAGCTCGGTCGTGCCGCCGAGGACACGTGCCCGCCCGGCGGCCAGCTCGTAGGGAAGGCCCGCGACGACCCCGTCGTTCAGGTGTGCTGCCCGCCGGATCGCCTCGGGGTCGGTCACGTCGCCCCCGGACTCGATCACGACGACCCGCCGCCCCCGATCGCAGAGGGCCAGGGCGAGCGCCAGGCCGGCTGCTCCGGAGCCGACGATGACGACGGCCTCCGGGTACCCGGCGAGGCCGGCGAGGTCACGAAAGTCGAGGATCACGGCCGCTCGTGCCTCCTGCCCCGTGCTCGGCCGAGCTGGATGGGTCTGCTCAATGTCCTCGCCTCCCCCAAGACGGTGTCCGACTCCGCGCTCGTCGCGTCCTCCGACCATAACCCCCGGCCCGGTCGTCGCCCGCCGGAGGCGACCTCCTCGCGTACCGTCGGGCTAGGGCCTGAGTGCGAGGCTCACGCCGGCCCAGGCGCCCGGCAGATTGGTCGCGAAGGTCGGGAGCGTGACGGCAACCGGGGAGGGAATCAGCCTCCCCGCCACGGCGACTGCATGGTGGTTGTTGTTGTTGCCGACGGGTGGCGCGTCCGGGAAGCCTGTCTCGACGCGGAATCCCTGCGGGAAGAACATGGACAGCATGGGTGCCGTGGCGGCATGGTCGTTCTCAGCGACGATCGAGACGGCATAGGAGTTGGCACTGGCCGTCGTCAGGCCCGAGGGGGTGAAGCCGGCGGAGCCGTTACCCGAGAGGCTCGTCACCGGAGCGACATCGAGTGGCGTCGTGACGTTCACGTTCCGGTAGGCGACGATCCTCGCGGACGCGCCACCGGCATCCGTCTTGACGCTGGCGAGCGGCGCGCCATCCGAGGGCTGGAAGAGCCGGTAGAAGAGCGAGATGCTGATGTCCTGGCCGGCCTTGCTCGCGACGGTCGCGAGGGCCGTCCAGCCGGTCACGGAGGCAGTGACGTCCTTCTTCGTGTTGACGACGATCAGGATCATCAGGTCGTTGACCCTGAGGCCACCCGGGATCGGGGGAGACAATGTGCCGGAGCTCGCCCTGGTGACGGTGCCGCCTGTTGCGACCCAGGCGATCGGCGGCGTGGTGACTGCGAACGGGCTGCTGGTGGCGGGCACGAGGGAGCCTGAGCTCGCCGTCAACGTGTAGCCGTTGCCGGCCATGTCGATGCGGCAGCCGGTGAACGCGGTGATGCCTGCTGCGGCCCCCAGAGGGTTCGTAGCGCAGCTGAGCGTGCCGCCGCCAGGGTTCGTCCCGATCGTGAGCGTGACCGGGCTCGTGTCGGAGGTGACCGTGTTGCCGCCGGCGTCCTGGATCGTCACGACCGGCTGGGTAACGAACGCCGTCCCCCTAGGGCCGCCCGAAGGCTGCGTGGTGAAGGTGAGCTTCGCTGCGGGGCCGACCGTGATGTCGAACGGGCTGCTCGTCGCGGGTGTCAGGGAGCCGGCGGTTGCGACGAGCGTGTAGCCGAGGCCGGTCCTGTCGATCGCGCAGCTGCTGAACGTCGCAAGACCGCTGCTCGCTGCGAGTGGGTTCGAGGCGCAGTTCAGCGAGCCGCCACCCGGGGTCGCTCCGAGCGCGAGCGTGACGGAGCTCGCGTCCGAGGTGACGGTGTTCCCGAACACGTCCTGCACGGTCACTTGCGGCTGCACCGGGAAGGCGATCCCGCCCGTGGAGCTGCCGGGCTGGGTCGTGAACGCGAGCTTGCTGGCTGTGCCGACCGTGATGACGACGTTGCCGGAGATCGCCGGGGTGAGTCCCGTCCGGGTCGCCTGGAGGGTGTAGGTGCCGGCTGCCGCTGTGCCGGTCATCTGGCAGCCGGTGAATGCCGCGAGGCCGGCGGCTGCCGTGATCGTGGGGAAGGTGCCGTTGGTGCACGAGAGGACGCCGGCTGCGGGGCCTGAGCCGGTCGCCAGGGTGATGGTGCCCGAGTCGGAGGTCACGAGGTTGCCGGCTGCGTCTTGCACAGCCACGACGGGCGAGGTCGCGAAGGGGACTCCTTCGGGGACGCCGCCGAGCGGCTGCGTCGTGAACACGAGCTTCGAGGCCGCGCCGACGGTGATGAGGACGTTGTTGGAGATCGCCTGGGTCAGTCCTGTCCGGGTCGCCTTGAGCGTGTAGGTGCCGGCTGCCGCCGTGCCGGTCATCTGGCAGCCGGTGAATGCCGCGAGGCCGGCGGCTGCCGTGATCGTGGGGAAGGTGCCGTTGGTGCACGAGAGGACGCCGGCTGCGGGGCCTGAGCCGGTCGCCAGGGTGATGGTGCCCGAGTCGGAGGTCACGAGGTTGCCGGCTGCGTCTTGCACAGCCACGACGGGCGAGGTCGCGAAGGGGACTCCTTCGGGGACGCCGCCGAGCGGCTGCGTCGTGAACACGAGCTTCGAGGCCGCGCCGGACGCCAGCGACACCGGCTGGATCGTGCTGGTCGCGGTCCAGGCGCGCCACTTCGCCGTCACCGTGTAGCTGTACGAGCCGGCAACGAGGCCGGAGTCCGTGCATGTGACCGCTCCGGACGGCGAGGCGGCCGTGGGGCAGTCGCCCGCCGGGGGGCCACCGTCCCTGGTCACGTAGTAGGTGACGGGGTCGGAGCCGGTGGGCGGGGGAGCGGCCGTCCAGCTCAGCATTACCGTGCCCGCACCCGGCGACGCGGCGGTGATGCTCGGGGCCGGCAGCGTGCCGGTGCCCGCCGTGCCGGTGCCCGTGCCTGTGCTCGTGAAGTACGCGAAGGCAGTGAGCCCTGTTGCCAGCGCTACGACGAGCGCGAAGGACGCCGTGAGAAGTGCTCTCGAGCCGGGCCCGACGTGGAACACGGGGGTCAGCTCGTCCCCACGAACCCGAGCTCGACGGTGGCCCCCCTGCACGCGTCCTGGTTGCCAGCGTTGTCCCCCGGCACCGTGTCGTGGCGGTCGAGCATGCGGAGCGACGGCAGGTTGCCGGGGCCGATCAGCGACCCGAGGCGGCTCACCCCGGCGGGGACGACGAACGGGTAAGCGGCGGCGGGGATCTGTGTCAGGTCGAAGTCCGCCGGGGTGCAGCGGTTCGGGCCGGGCCCGCCGCCTGTCACGGACAGGATCGACACGGTCAGCTTCGACACGGGCGTGCCCGGGCCGCCCACACCGGCCGGGCTGTCGAACGTGATCGCGATCGGCGATGCAGCGGCGCCCGGGTAGAGGCTCGACGCGACCTTCCCGGCGATCGAGTACGGCCCGCCTGCGACCGGGACCGGCAGCGTGCCCGTGGCGTGGGCCGAGGCGGCGGCTGCCGGCGCGGGGTGCGCAGGATTCGCGGCAGAGGGGGGTGGTGCGGCGTGCCGAGGGCGCGGCGGCTGGCTCGAGGGAAACGCCGGCCCTGCCCCTTCGACCGCACGCGGGAAGGCAAGGCTGCCGATGATCTCTCCGAGGCAGATCGCGAGAAGACAGAGGGTGAGCAGGAGAAGCGCTCGCTTCTTGCGCTCTTCGTCCTTTCGCCCGCCCGCTGTCGTCGTGATCGTCGCCGTCATCGGAATCCGTCCCTCCGTGGGTTTGCGGCTGCGTGGTTGCGCGCGAAGCACGGCCGGAGGGACGGCCGAGGCCGCCCCTCCGGAAGCGTGCTGCCTGCTAGCTCGCGTTGAAGGTGACGGTGACCGTCTGGGTCTTGCAGCGATCCTGGTTGGCGCCGTTGTCGACCATCGCCACGTTGAGGTCGCTGACGTTGTAGACGCCGCCAGGCACGAGCGTCGTGCCCGGCGAGATCGACGCCGACTGCGTACCCGAGCCCGACCACGTCGCACCCGGCGAGTTCAGCTGGAAGTCGGTCACGGAACAGGCCTGGACCGCCACCCACAGCGCTCGTGACGGCCGAGATGGTCGCCACGAGCGTGTTCAACCGCTGGCTCGTGCTGGCGCTGCCGTTCGTCACCTTGGCGCCGGTGACGATGCCCTGGACGGCTGTGGCCGCGCTGGCACCGGGGTACAGGGTTCCCACGACCGAGCCGCCGTCGACGGTCCAGCCCGAATCGGTACCGACTGCTGCGGAGCCCGAGCCGGTGCCCGTGCTCGTGAAGTACGCGTACCCGCCGACGGCCGCGACAGCGGCGATGGCAGCGAGCGCGACGACGATCAGACTCCTCTTCCGGAGCTTCTTCATCACTTTCTCTCTCCTTTATGTCCCGGCGTCGAGCGCCGGCTCTGACCGGCGCCGGGGGTGGCGGCGACGGCCGGTGGCTTGGGGGATGCAAGGGTGTCGGGGTGAGACATCCCTTGGACGAGTGATTGATCGGCAGAACGGAGCCGGTGCTTTAGGCTCCGACACGGCAGGCTTCAGCGAGGTCGCACGAGGCTGGGCACTACAGCCTCACGCCGGGTGAACGAGCGGCGGGGGTGGGATTCGAACCCACGGGACGCTTGCACGCCCAACGGTTTTCAAGACCGCCCCGTTCGACCGCTCCGGCACCCCGCCGGAGACGCAGTGTAGGCGCCTCGAACCCACGGGTCGTCACCACGGGCAGAGTGTGGGCAACCGAACCCCGGTGCGATCTGTGGCGGAATAGCCTCGCAGCATGGTGATGAGGGATGTCGTCAGGATTCGCGCCGGCCGCGTCGAGGCGGCGGCGGCGGTCGCTCTCTACGGGGTGTACGAGCTCGTGCGCGGGCTCGGCGGAGAGGACTGGGCAGCCGCACGGCTACACACGGCCGACATCGTCGCGCTCGAGCGGGCACTCGGGGTCTTCTGGGAGCAGGGCGTCCAGGACGCCTCCCTCTCGGTCCCCGGGCTGGCGCGGATCCTCGGCGTCCTCTACATCACCCTCCACTTCGCCGGCACGATCGCCTTCCTGATCTGGGTGCACCGGCAGCGGCCTCAGGCGTTCGCGCTCGTGCGCACGACTCTGGTCGCCGCCACTGGCCTGGCTCTGGCCGGGTACCTCTTCTACCCGGCCGCTCCGCCGCGACTCGCAGGCATGGGCTTCGCCGACACTGTCAGCGACAGCGCCGGCATCAACCTGAGCTCCGACCTCCTGGGTGCGCTCTACAACCCGATCGCGGCCGTCCCCAGCCTGCACTTCGGCTACGCGCTGCTCGTCGGGGCCGGCCTCGTCGTGCTCGGCTCCTCGCGCGTGGTCAGGAGCCTCGGCGCGCTCTACCCGTTCGCGATGCTCTACATCATCGTTGCCACGGGTAACCACTTCTTCGTCGACGCGGCGCTCGGCGCCCTGGTGGTCGCAGCCGCCTGGCTGGTCGCCCGCGCCGTCGCGGCGGAGGCTCCCCCGCGACGGGCGCTCGCGATGGGCCGGGCCGTGCGGGCGTAGCCCTGCTCGGGGCGCCCGGCTCCGGCTAGGGCCGCGCGGTCATTCCGTGCCGCCGCGGAGCACCTCCGGCACCGTCAGCAGGATGATCTTGAGGTCGAGCCACAGCGAGAAGTTCTCGATGTAGTAGTTGTCCCACTCGACCCGGTCGGCCAGCGACGTCTTGCCGCGCAGCCTGTGGATCTGCGCCCAGCCGGTCAGCCCGCCCTTGACCCGGTGCCGCTCGCCGTAGCGGTAGACGTTCTCGTCGAAGTACTCGGCGAACTCGGGCCGCTCGGGTCGCGGGCCGACGAAGCTCATGTCGCCGCGGGCGATGTTGAGCAGCTGCGGCAACTCGTCCATCGAGCTCTTGCGCAGGAAGGCGCCTACGCGGGAGCGGCGGTCGGTCCCCTCGACGCCGCCCGGGGCGGTCTCTGCCGTCAGCTCCAGCGAGGTGTCGTCCGACGCCGAGGCCGGGCGCATCGTCCGGAACTTGAGCATCTCGAACGGCCGCTCGTCGCGGCCGACGCGGCGCTGCCGGTAGAGCACGGGGCGCCCGAGCGAGACGAGCACGGCCAGCGTGATGGCGGCGAGCAGGGGCGCGAGAAGGACGATCGCCACCACCGCGAGAACGCGGTCGAGCGCGTACTTGACCGCGTACTGGGAGCCGCGCGGGTTCGAGGGCCGGAGGTGCAGGAGCGGCAGGCCGCCTACGTGCGTGACGTCGACGCGCGACGGCATGCGCTCGAACAGGCGAGGGACGACGGAGACGCGGAGATTCGCGGCCTCGCACCGTGCCACGAGGTCGAGCAGGACGCTGTGCGGCGCGCTCGAGAACGCGAGCACGACGTGCTTGACACCGTGCTGCTTGACGATGCGCTCGAGGTCCCAGCTCGCTCCGAGCAGACGGTCGTTCTCCGTCCCGCCCGCGACGAACGGGTCCTTGTCGAGGAAACCCACGGGCGCGAGCCCGAGCTCGGGGTGGGCCTCGAGGCGGTCGAACACGAGCGAGCCGACCTGCCCGGCGCCGACGATGAGGGTCGGCTCCATGCCCTCGCCCCTCTTGCGCGAGCCCTTCTGGGCCAGCAAAAGGCCGGTTCGTCCCGCGCTCAGGTAGATGGCGGCGAAGCACCAGAGCCGCACCGCGTTGCCTGCGCCGACAGCGTCCTCCGACAGCAGCGATTCGAGCGAGGTCACCGACATCGCTGCCACGGCGCTGACGCCGAAGCAGATCGCGACCTCGTCGAGGACGGCGATCGTCAATCGGTGCCGGTACGACCTGGCGGCCGTGAAGAACCCGAGCGTGAGCAGGCCGAAGAGAACGAGGTACGGGACCGAGGTCGGCTGCTCCGGCGCGAAGATCGTCCCGGCGATCGCCGCCGCGACGACCATCGCAACGTCCATCAGCAGGACGCCGTACGACCAGTTACGGCTCGCCGGCCGGGCGCCCCTGACGAACGGCGCCGCCGCCTCGATCTTCTGCGTGCTCATCCGGACACCCCCACCCCGATCGACATCCGTTCCACCTGCAGGGCCAGGCCCCGACCTCCTTGCGGTCGGCGGGGCGCTGGCATCCCCTCTGCGCTGTCGTCAGCCGTCTGTCGTGGCCGACGTTACTCCGGGCGGCGGCTAGCACGCCGGACGGCGAAGCCGACACCTGCGAACAGCCCGCCCCCGACGAGGAGCAGACCGAGGTCGGTCCCGGTCAGCGGCAGCGATCCGCTTCCGCTTCCGCCCCCGCTCGACCTCGAGATCTCGTCCTGCACCTGCGCCTGCCCGCCGTACCCCTTCTTCGAGGTGTCGTTGTCCGCGGCTGCGACCGGAACAGCGAGCGCGGCTGCGAGCGCGCACACCATGATCATTCGCTTCAAGCTCAATCTACTGCCCCCCAAACATTGACCTGACGTCATCTTCGACCCGCACCCGTATCCTCCTCGACCCGATACGGGCACCCGATCCCAGTATGTGTCGACTTTGGCGAACCGTCAAACCCCAGTTTCGGGTGCGTGCGCGCAATCCTTTCGTCATCCGGTGCGAGCGGAGATCCGGTCGACGAAGATCGCGTCGAGTGAGCTCGGGGCGATCCGCTCGCCCCTCACGAGGCGCTGCAGGATCTCCTGCAGGAGCGGCTCGCGGGGATTCAGGGCTACCGCCCGCCGCACCTCCTCGACGGCGACGGACTGCCGGCCGCGCAGCGATTCCGCCAGCCCGAGCTCGAGATGCGCGTACCAGCTGTGGGGATTCCGCTCGAGCGAGCGCTCGAACAGCGACACCATCTTCGCGCCGTCGTGCAGCCTCGCCGCGATCGCTCCCCCCACGAGGTCGGGCTTCGCGCTGAGCGGGTCGAGTGCCCGCGCCGAGTCGAGGTGGGCGTACGCAGCAGCCGGATCCTCCTGCCAGACGGCGATCGCCTTGTCGATCTGCCGGTGCGAGAGCCAGGGGAGCCCGCACGATACGACCACGAGCGTCCCTGCCGCAGCGATCGCCGCCAACGCCGGCAAGGGGAGGCGGACGACGGCCCGGCCGCCCTTCTCGCCGGGTGCGCGCACGGCCGCAGCGAGGCCGAGCAGCGCCAGGGCGGGAGCGCCGAGAGCCGGAATCTCCCAGAACCAGTCGACGGAAGCGTGGGCGACGAAGTAGGCAGCGCCGGCAAGGGCGGCCCCGCCGGCGGCGGCCATAGCCGGCTCGTCTCGACGGCGAGGCACGGCCGCGATCGTTGCGGGTACGAGAAACGCGGCGAAGAGGGCGGCGCCGACGATTCCGAGTTGCGAGAGGATCATCACCCAGAGGCTGTGTGGATACGCGGGCTCCTCGATGCTCCGGCGCTCGCGCACGTAGTCCACGGCGAAGTTGTCCGCACCGACGCCAATCACCGGCCGGTCCTCGAAGCGTGAGATCGCCACCCGCCAGAAGTCGTGGCGGTTGCTGCCGACCCCGAGCGAGAAGTGCCGCTCGGAGCTGTTCGTCGCGTCCACGGCGGTGAAGTTCGTCCAGGCCTGCTCGGCGCGCGCCACCGGGTGCGAGGCGACGACGACCACCGCGGCGACGAGCACGAGAAGGACGGCCACCGCCCCCGCGGCGCGCTCGAGCAGCCGTGTGCCGCGAGGCGAGATCGTCACCCGGCTGTCCACGACCGCCCAGCCGAGCGCCGCCAGCGCGACCGCGGCGGCACTGACAGCCATCACGGTCCCCGATCGTCCCAGGGCGCGCTCGAGGGCGTCGCCGCTCGAGGCCGCATCGAACACGGCCAGGTGGGTGCGCCAGGTGAGCGCCACGATCGCCGTCGCCACGGCCACCCCGGCGCCCGTGCGGATCCTGCCCGGAAGCGCGATCAGCAGTGCAAGCCCGGTGAGCGCGAAGGCGACTGCCGACCCGCGGCTCTGGGAGAGCATCGCCGCCTGGGGGAGGAACGCCGCCGCTGCCGCGGCTGCGAACCGCACGGGAATGGGCACCGAGCGGCGCGTTGCCAGTACCAGCGCCACCCAGAAGGCCGACAGGAACAGCGCCGCATTGGCATTCGGATATCCCGTGGGGAAGGAGAGCCGACCGTCGATGAAGCGATCCGGCGCCGCCGCGGCGTGCCTGACCGCGAGAGCAGCGATCACAGCCGTGCCCAGCGCGTAGGTCGTGAGGACGACCGTCGCCGACCGCGCTCCCCAGGGGAGGAGGAGGAAGAGGGTGAACGCGGCCAGGTAGAGGAGCGTCCGGTTGGCCCCTGTCCAGGCGTCTCCCCGAACGCCGGCCCACCCGACCGACGCCAGCGCCCAGACGGCCAGCCCGCCGAGCGCCGTCAGCGCCGCCACCTCGGTGCGCCCGAGCCTCCTGGGCAGCCCTCTCGCTCCGAGGACGACGCTGAGCACGAGGCCCGTGAGGAGCATCGCGCCCGGGAGCCAGTCGGTCTCCGCACTGCCTGCGTTGCGCGTCGCCCAGAACAGGAACAGGGCCATCGCGGTCGACCCGACGGCCGCGGTCACGGTCTCGGGCTCGAGGCGACGAGGCAGCAGTCGCTGCTTTTCGCTGGCGGTGTTCATGGGAATGGCTGCTGCGCGTCCTCGTGCAGACGGGAGTTCTACCCTCCAGCATGCTCGCGACCGCGGCGGATTGACGGTCGGAGAAGGCCTCGCCTGCGCGCGGCACGCCCGCGGCCCATCGCAAATTCGAGGGATGTCGGGCCTGTGGGGTGCCGCCGACCTGATGGGTACCGTGAGGCGCCGCCCCGTCATCGCTGCGTGCCTGCTCCTCGTCGGAGCCGCTCTCAGCGCCACTGCCGCCTCCTCGATGGTCACCCGGGAGTCGGCCACGAGCCGCGCCTCCGTGGCCCTCGTGCCACTGGCCCGCTCGCTTCCCAAGCTGAGCGGCGGAGCGCACCCCGGCGCGATCGTCTCGACGTCGCGGGGGACGTGGACGGGTGACATCGTGGCGTTCGAGTACCGGTGGCTTCGCTGCAGCGCGGCCGGGACGAACTGCACCCTCGTCAACGGCCGGACGCGCTCGACGTATGCGATCACCCGGGCGGACGTCGGCCGCGGCATCCGCTCGCTCGTGATCGCACGCGGCCGGCAGGGGCAGAAGGCCGTGTCGAGCTCGCCGTCCCCGCCCGTGAAGCTGCGGGCTCCGGTCCTGCCGAGGCCGAAGCCGAAGGCGCCCGCGACTCCCAAGCCGGTGACTCCTGCGCCGGCTCCCGTTCCGCCTCCCAAGCCGGCCGCCCCGGCTCCTGCCCCGGCACCGGCTCCCGCTCCGGCGCCGGTATCTTCTCCGGCCCCGGCTCCCGTGCCTGCTCCCAAGCCCTCCACCTCGGCCCCGGCGCCTGCTCCAGCTCCCGTGTCTCCACCCAAGGCACCCGCACCCGACCCCGCCACGGCGATCGACGTCCGCCAGGCGTTCGGGACGAGCGACGCGGCGGTGCGCCGCGCGGTCGATGCTGCCCGCAGCGCGGGGAAGAGCCTCTATTTCGCCGCCGGCACGTATCAGTACAACGGCTTCCTGATCCTCGACGGCGTCAGCGCCTTCGGTGACGGGCCGAGCTCCGTGCTCCAGGCTCAAGACCCGGCGGCATCGGCCGTGATCATGCGCGGTGCCAACGTGTCGCTGCGCAACCTGAAGATCACGTCACCTGCGGCATCCAAGCGCGTCGGACCGCACAACGCCGGCGGCGTCTACGTCGATCACGCCCGCGGCTTCCTGGTCGAGGGCGTGACCGTCTCCCGGGTCGAGAGCGCGGGGATGATCGTGCTCGGCGCCTCGAACGGGACGATCGCCGACAACGTCGTCAGCGGCTCCTTCTCGGACGGCATTCACATGACCGGCGGCTCGCACGACATCGTCGTCAGGGGCAACCAGGTGAGGGACGCCGGGGACGACATGATCGCCGTCGTCAGCTACCGGGCCGACGGCGTTCTCTGCTCGGACATCACGATCGTCGACAACGACGTCCGCGGCCAGAAGTGGGGGCGCGGGATCTCCGTCGTGGGTGGCCGCAACGTGACGGTGCAACGCAACACGATCGCCGAGACGTGGGGTGCAGGAGTGCTCGTCAACTCCGACGGCAGCTTCGACACCTACGGCACGACCGGCGTGCGCGTGCTGCAGAACGCGATCTCCGGCACCGACCGCGGTCACATCCACCACGGCGGCATCCACGTCGAGGGCTGGCCCGGCCAGGCCGTGCAGGGCACGCTGGTCTCGGGCAACACGATCACCGACGCGAGCTACCGGGGCATCGTCGTCGGTGCCAACACCGACGCCACGGTGGTCGACGGGAACAGGGTCGTACGCCCGGCCAACGAGGGGATCTTCGTCTGGGGCGGGAGCAATCCCACCATCTCGGCGAATCAGGTCGAGCTCACGGCTATCTACGGCATCTACGTCGCGAGGAGCGTGACGGGGCGTCTGAGCATCCTCGACAACGCGCTACGCGACGTCAACACGAGCAGGGCCGCCGCGATCGACGCCGTGCACGTGGAGTCCGGCTCGGCGCTGACGAGCGGCGAGATCAGGCGCACCACCTACAGCGGCACCGCGGGCTATCCGCTCGATCGTCTCGTGGAATGCGTCAACCCGCAGGTCACGCTCGCCGACAACAGGCCGCTGTAGGGACCGCGGGCGGCGTGGAGGCCGCCGTCGTCAGCCGAGCGGCGGATGGAGCGTCGATCGTCCGTGCTCTCGCCGCACGCGGTAGCGGCAGTAGTCGATCAGGCCCGTGTCGAAGCGGCCGTGAGCGCCACGTATCGCCTGGTTCTTCAGGGCCTGCAGCAGTCTCCTGTTGCGAAGGGACGCGAGTCGACGTTGCTCGGGGCCGCCGCGATTCGCGACGAGAAGAGACTCCGCCAGCCACACCGGGTCGAGCCAGTCATCGTTCGTGGCAGCGCTCTCGGCGCTCGCCGACTGGTCGTGATGGCGGTAGGCGCTGAGGGTGCGGTCGAGGAAGCCGAGGCGGAACCGCAGTGCGATGCGCAGCCAGAGCTCGAGGTCGCTGATCTGCCGCAGGCGGGGATTGAAGAGCCCGACGGCCTCGAGCGCCCGGCGCGACACGAGGACGGCCGACGGCTCGCCGATCCAGTTGTCGAAGCCGGCATCGAGCAGCTGCCACATCAGGGTGCGGCCGTCGTTGACGGGCTCGAGACCGGCGAAGTGCTCGTGCGGTCGCCCGAACTCGGCGATCCACGAGTCGGCGTCTGGGCCGGTGGCGAGGACCTCCCGCGGGGCGAACACGAGCCCCACGTCCGCGCTCGTCGTGGCGAGCGAGACCATGCTCTCGACGCAGTCGGGGTAGAGACGATCGTCGGCGTGGAGGAACTTGAGGTATCGGCCTCTCGAGATGCGTGCGAGCAGGTTGTGGTTGCCGACCAGCCCCGTGTTCACAGGAGACTCGTGAATGCGGAGGCGGGGATCGGCGCACGCGCGCGCGATCTCGACCGTCTCGTCCGTCGACGCGTTGTCGGCGACGATGATCTCGACATGCTCGTACGTCTGGCGGGTGGCCGACTCGATCGCCTCGGCGATCCAGGCGCCGGCGTTGTACGCAGGGACGAGGATCGAGACGAGCGGCGCCGCCGCGGCGGCCTCTGCCGGGTCGTGTGCGCTCATGAGCGTGGTATATCGACGCGCCCGGCACCGTGCTCGACCTGCCGGCGCGCGGGGCCCCCCGGTCGGCCGCCTCGCACTCCGGGAACGCGACGTGTGGGGCGGCTAGAGTCGACCCCGACGATGCCGACGCTCGCCGAACCGACACAGCCGCACGGCGTCCGGGACGCGCGGCGGGCATGACCGAGATCGAGCCCAGGGTGACCGTCGTCATCCCGACTCACTCCCGCGAGCGGATGCTCTTCGAGCACGCGCTCCCGAGCGCGCTCGGGCAGCGCTCCGTCCAGGTCGAGGTCGTCGTCGTCTGCGACGGCGCGCCGCCCGAGCTCGTGCACCGAGTCGAGAGCGTCGCCGATCCCCGGATCTCGGTCGTCACCCACGGCGAGGCGCGCGGTGTCGCAAGCGCGCGCAACGCCGGGATCGAGGCCGCCACGAGCGACTGGGTCGCCATCCTCGACGACGACGATCTCTGGGCCCCCACGAAGCTCGCCGAGCAGGTCGCGGCAGCCGACCGGGCCGGGGCCGGGTTCGCGTACTCGGCAGCGGTGATCGTCGACGAGCAGTTCCGCGTCAAGGCCGTCACGCCCGCTCCGAGGGCGGAGACGCTGCTCCGCGAGCTGCTGGCCAGGAACGTGATGCCGGGCGGCGGCTCCAACCTCCTCGCGCGGCGCGAGCTGCTGCAGTCCGTCGGCGGCTTCGACGCAGGAACCTGGTACATGTCGGACTGGGACATGGCCATCCGTCTTGCCGTCGCCTCGCCCGGTGCGGCCGTGCCCGATCCTCTGGTCGCCTGGGTGCGGCACGACGGCGCCACCGCACCCTCCCTCGCGAAGGCGCGGCACGACCTCAGGCGTCTCGAGGCCCGCCACAGCGATCTCTCGTCGCGCCACGGCGTCCGCTTCGACGAGGCGGCCGCCCTTCTCTGGGTCGGGAACAGTGAGCTCGAAGTCGGACGACCGGGCCACCGCCTCCGGGCGGCCCGGGCCTTCGTGGCCGGCGCCCGGTCGGGGAGGCGGCCTTCCTACCTCGCCCATGCCGGCCGTGCCGTGCTCGGGAAGCGGGGCAGCGCCGCGCTCCGGGCCAGGCTGAGGGATCGACCCCCGACGCCCGACTGGCTCGCTGCGCGCTCGCCTCTCCCGGCTGCGCCGGCCGAGAGATCGGCAGCGGGAGAGCATGGGACCGTGGGAGAGCGGGAGCAGGCCCTGTGACGGGGGTGGGCGCGGCCCTCCCGTCCGTCGATCTCGTGGTTCCGACGATGAACCGCCCGCGCGAGCTGCGCCGTCTGCTCGAGTCGGTGGTAGCGCAGGCGTATGCGCCGCTCCGGGTGATCGTGATCGACATGAACGAGGACGACGCGTCCGCCGAGGTGATCGAAGGGCTCTCCGAGGCGCTCGAGATCGTGCACGTGCGCGTCTCGCGAACGGGTGTCAGCAAGGCCCGGAACCTTGCGAGCGAGAGGGTCGAAGCCGAGGTCGTCTCTCTCACCGACGACGACTCGTGGCTGCCGGACGGGCTGCTGCTCGGGATCGGACGGCGCTTCCGCGACGAGCCGGAGATCGCCGGCGTGAGCGTCATGCAGAGGGACGAGCAGCTCCGACCCTCGAACGGCCGCTGGGCCCGGCGCCCGGGGCCGATCACGAAGACGAACGTGTGGGGGCGCGGCGTCTCGGCGGGCATCTTCGTGCGTGCCTCCGCCCTGCGCGAGGTCGGAGGGTTCGACGAGGATCTGGGCCCCGGCGGCTCGTGGGCGGCCGGAGAGGAGACCGACGTGCTGATCCGGATCGTGACCGCCGGTCACCGGGTCGAGTACGACCCCTCGCTGTTCGTGCACCACCCCGACCCCGGACGCGGCAGTGCGGCGTCGTATCAGCTGGAGCAGTGGCGCCGCTACGCGCAGGCCACCGGCCACCTG
>CAVOZU010000001.1:0-263781 GCA_963701395.1 uncultured Actinomycetes bacterium | reverse complement strand
GTCGCTGGGCGCCGTACCCGGGCCGTTCGACGCGTGGCTCGTGCTCCGCGGCGTGAAGACGCTCGCGGTGCGCATGCGTCAGCACTGCGAGAACGCACGGGCGGTGGTCGCGTTCCTCTCCGAGCAGCCGCGCGTGACGGAGGTGCTGTACCCCGGGCTCGCGTCGCATCCGGGGCACGAGATCGCCGCCCGCCAGATGGACGACTTCGGCGGCATGGTGTCGTTCCTGGTCGAGACAGAGGAGGAGGCCGTCGACCTCGTGGCGCGGACGACCGTGTGGACGCTGGCCGAGTCGCTCGGGGGCGTGGAGAGCCTCATCGAGCACCCCTATCGGATGACGCATGCATCGACCGCGGCGGCGCCGTTCGCAGCGCCACGGAACCTGGTCCGGTTGTCGGTCGGCATCGAGGCAGCCGACGATCTCGTCGCCGACCTCGAGCGGGCGCTCGCGGCGGTGCCGGCCCGCGCGTGACGACGCTTCGAGCCGGCCCCATCGACGTTCGCCATCTCGGGTTCGAGCGCTTCATCGGCGCGTACCTGATCGACACCGACGAGGGCCTCGCGCTGTTCGACTGCGGCCCGACCGTGTCACTCGACGGGCTTCGCGCGGGCCTCGAGGAGCACGGAGTGACGCTCGACGACGTCGACCACTTGCTCCTGAGCCATATCCACCTCGACCACGCGGGAGGGGCCGGTGCGATCGTGCGGGAGAACTCGCGGATCCGCGTGCACGTGTCCGAGATCGGGGCGCCCCACGTGATCGACCCGTCGCGGCTCGAAGCGAGCGCCCGACGCCTCTACGGCGACACGTTCGACACGCTCTGGGGCGAGTTGGTGCCGGTTCCGGAGCAGAACGTCGACATCCTCGGCGATCGGGTGCTCGGCCTCGAGTGCCTCCCCACCCCGGGTCACGCGTGGCACCACGTGTCGTACCTCGACGCCGAGGGGACGCTCTACTCGGGTGATGCAGCCGGCGTGCGCCTCTCGCCGAGCCGCTTCGTTCTGCCCCCACTCCCGCCGCCCGAGATCGATCTGGAGGCGTGGGAGAGGACGACCCAGGCGACGGAAGCGCTGGCACCGACGCGGCTGGCGCTCGTCCACTTCGGGATCTTCGACGACGTCGAGGCGCACCTCGGGCGTCTGCGGGACACGATCGACCGCTGGTCGGGATGGGTCGGGCACGGGATGGACCTCGAGACGTTCTCCACGGCCGTGCATGCGGACGTGGCAGCCTCCGACCCCGACGACGCCGACCACTACCTCGCCCTGGTTCCTGCCTGGCACGCCCACCGGGGCCTCGAGCGGTACTGGCGCAAGCGCCGCGAAACAGCAGCGGAAGCCTGACCGGGCGATCGATTGCCACTGCATGCGACGCGGAGTAGTCTCGTCGCGTGAACCGCGAGGAGCGCGTGATGCTGGCCGCGTACGTCGACTTCTCCGACGTCATCGAGCCTGGCGGCGCGGTCGTGCTGCGCGTCCCGGAGGCGCCGGACTCGCCGATGTTGAATCGGGCCGTGGGGCTCGGTGTCGATGGCCCTGCCACCGAGCAGGAGGTCGAGCAGGTCCTCGCCGCCTTCGCTCCCGGCACCCGTTTCTACGTTGCCGTCGCGCCGGACGCCCGCCCACGCGAGCTCTCCGAATGGCTCGCTCGACACGGCTTGGAGCCGGGCTGGGGCTGGATGGCCTTCCGACGCACCGCCGACGTGCTTCCCGCCCGGGAGACGTCGCTCGAGCTCGTCGACGTGGAGACAGCCGACCAGCGGGCCGCCTTCGCCCGCATCGTTCGGTTGGGGTACGGCCTGCCGGAGGCGGTCGAGCCCCGCATCGGCCGCGCGCCCGACTGCGGCTGGCAGTGCCTACTTGCAGTCGACGGACGCGAGCCGGCCGGCGCGGCTGCGATCTACGCCTCCGATGGCGTGGGGTATCTCGGCTTCGCCGCGACCCTGACCGAGCACAGGGCGAAGGGCGCACAGAGCGCGCTGCTCGCGGAGCGGATCCGGCGTGCAGCCGCGGCCGGGTGCGACGTGCTCGTGACAGAGACCGGTGAGCGACGCGACGAGCTGCCGTCGAACTCGTACCGCAACATCCTGCGCGCCGGCTTCGAGGAGGTCGCGGTCACCGCCAACTGGGTCGGCGTCGGACGCTGACCGTCAGGCCGCGCCGTCGACGGCGTGAGCTCGTAGGTCGGCGAGCGAGGCGAACTCGAGAGCCGAGGCGTGTGTGGCGCCGAGGACGACAGGCGGAGCGGCTCCCGCCGCCAGCGCCTCTGCCCAGCGGTCGGCGCAGACGCACCAGCGATCGCCCGGCTGCAGACCGGAGAAGCCCCACTCCGGTCGGGGCGTGGAGAGGTCGTTGCCGACGGATCGGCTGAACTCGAGGAAAGCGGCCGTCACCTCGACACACACGACGTGCAGTCCCGCATCCTGTGGGCCGGTGCGGCAGGTCCCGTCGCGGTAGAAGCCCGTCAGCGGGTCGATGCCACACGGCTCCAACACGCCGCCGAGCACGTTCTGTCCTGCATCGGGTGATGCTCCCACGACGCGAGCGTACCCCGCAATGCACGTCCGTGGGGAGTTGGAAATAGCTGTTCTTGCGGCCGCGAAGCGGACGCCTTCAGGGATCTTCGCGATCGAGAAGCCGCCGCCAGGCGGGTTCTCGATCTGCCGACCAACAAACGGATCTTCGCGATCTCGATCTGCCGACCAACAAACGGATTCTCGCGATCGAGAAGCCGCCGCCAGGCGGGTTCCGATCTGCGGACGAAACTCGCTCTTGCGGCCGCGAAGCGGACGCCTTCAGGGATCTTCGCGATCGAGAAGCCGCCGCCAGGCGGGTTCTCGATCTGCCGACCAACAAACGGATCTTCGCGATCGAGAAGCCGCCGCCAGGCGGGTTCCGATCTGCGGACGAAACTCGCTCTTGCGGCCGCGAAGCGGACGCCTTCAGGGATCTTCGCGATCGAGAAGCCGCCGCGAGGCGGCTTCTCGATCTGCGGGCTAGTTGGAATCGCCGCGACGGACGATCCTGGCGCCACTCGACTGCGCGAGCGCCTTCATCACGATCTCGTCGATGTTGACGTGCAGTGGCCGAGTCAGCGCGAAGAGCACACAGTCGGCGACGTCGTCAGCCGTTGGCGTGTCCACGCCCTCGTAGACGGCTGACGCCTTCCCGGCGTCGCCCTTGAAGCGCGTGAGCGAGAACTCGGTGTCGGTGACGAGCCCGGCGTCGACGGTCGTGATCCGGATCGGTCGCCCGAGGAGGTCTTCGCGAAGCGCGTACACGAACCCCCGCAGGCCGAACTTCGCGGCGATGTACGACGCGCCGTTCGCGTACGCCTGACGCCCCGCCACGGAGCCGGTGAACAGGATGTGTCCACCGTCAGCGATGTAAGGTAGGCAGAGCCGCGTCGTGCGCATCGCGCCGTCGATGTTCGTGTGGATCACGGTCGCCTCGTCCTCGGGCGTCGACTCCCAGAACGGCGCACGACCGAGGGCGAGCCCGGCGTTGTTGTAGAGGATGTCCACGCTGCCCCCCAAGGCATCGATCGCAGCATCCACGAAGGCGCTCGAGCTGACCTCGTCCGTGACGTCCAGCGGGAATGCGTGATCGGCGTCGATCCGCTCGACCCGTCGTGCCCCGCCGGCGACCCGCACACCGGCGGCACGCAGCTTGCGCACCGTGGCTGCGCCGATACCGGAGGATGCACCGGTGACGATCGCCGTCTTCCCGTGCAGCTCCACGGGAGCAGCCTACCGCGCTTCGGATGCGCAGATCACCCATTCGAGGGACGCCGGGGTTGGCGGAATCCCCGAACACTGAACGTGTGGACCCTTCCTCGACGCATGTAACGGCACCAACGCCTGGATCCCTGTCGGGCGCCGCCTGGCGACGCATCGAGGACGCCGTCCGCGCCGCGGTGCCTGGAGGAGGAGCGCCCGCGCTGCTGGACGAGATCCACTCGGCGCTCGCCGACGACGGCGTCGCCCCTGGCTGGGTCGACCTGGCGACCGAGAAGGCGCTCCTGGAACAGGAAGTCGAGCTGGCGGCGAGCGTCGACCCGCTGACGGGCCTGCGCAACCGAAGCCGCTTCTTCGACGATCTGCGCCGCGAATTCGCAGCGGCGCGTCGCTACGACCACCCGCTGTCACTGCTCACGCTCGACGTCGACGGTCTGGCGAACGTCAACGCCACACAGGGCTACGACGCCGGCGACCGGCTCCTACTCGTCGTGTCCGAGCTCCTGCTCGCGCGGCTGCGCGTGGCCGACATCGCTGCGAGGATCGGCGACGACGACTTCGCCGTCATCCTCCCGAACACGCCGATCGAAGGCGCCCGAGTACTTGCCGAGCGCATCCGCGAGGCTCTCGGCGACTGGATCTCGACCGGCGCGGCATCACTGACCGTCGACATCACGTCGCCGGGCGAGCTGCTCCAGCACGCCCACGGCGACATCGCCGACCCCCACTGACGCGAGTCTACTCCGCGGCCTCGACCAGCTCGACCCGATCGAGGGTGACCGGTGTCGTCGGCCGATCGCGGCCGTCGCGGTCGACCGCCGAGATGGCATCGACGACGTCCTGCCCCGAGGCGACCCGGCCGAAGACCGTGTGCTTGCCGTCGAGCCACGGGCAGGCCTCGGCCGTGACGATGAAGAACTGCGAGCCGTTCGTGTTGGGCCCGGCGTTCGCCATGGCCAGCGCGCCCCGCTCCATCGGGTGCTCGTTGAACTCGTCCTCGAACGTGTAACCCGGCCCACCGGTGCCGTCGCCGCGGGGGCAACCGCCCTGGATCATGAAGTCGGGGATCACACGATGGAACGAGAGCCCGTCGTAGAACCCCTCATTGGCGAGCTTCGTGAAGTTGTCGACCGTCTTCGGGGCGTCGTCTCCGAAGAGCTCCAGGTCGATCGTGCCGTTCGATGTGTGGAATGTCGCTCGTGTCATGCGCAGGACGCTAGCAGCGAGCGGCAACCCCGCATCCCTTAACGGATCGCCAACATCTCACTCGAAGACACCGGACGTACACTGGGCCGATGGCGAGCGCAGAGCCTCTTCCGGGGAGCTTTTCGCAGACCGAGGCTGCGCAGGAGCTGGCGGGGAGCTGGCGCCGTCTGACCCGCGCCGCGACGTTCGTCGCACTGCTCACGAGCCCCGCACTCTACGTCTGGTTCACGCAGCAGCAGGGCTGGAGCTGGTGGACGGCGGTGATTGCCTCGCTGGCCATGGTGATCGCGTTCCGCGGCATCGTCGACCTTCTCTGCCACCGCCTGATCCCGTGGCCGAGCCTCTTCGGGCTGGAGAGCCCGGCGTTGCGCGAAGAGGACGTCGTTTCCCGCAGACGCGTCTGGTTCTGGCGCTTCTGGGTGAAGGCAGCGCTCGTGATCGGCGTCATCTGGTTCCTCGCCTCGCGGTTCCTCAACGCGGATCTGCTGATCCAGGTCCTGCCGCTGATGGTGATGCTGCCGATGTTCCTCGTCTTCAACTTCGTCATCCTGTTCGGCCCGCTGCTCCTGATGAACCTGTCGCAGATCCAGGCCTTCGAGCCCGGTGACGCGCAGTGGGGCGTGAAGCTCGACGACGTGCGCGGGCAGGTGGAGGCGAAGGAAGAGGTGCGGCGGGTCGTCTCGATCTGGCAGTCGGGGGAGCAGTTCGAGCGGGCGGGCGGCAAGCGCGAGCGCGGGCTTCTCTTCCTCGGCGCGCCCGGCACCGGCAAGACGATGCTCGCCAAGGCGATTGCGACGGGTTTCAACTCGCCGTTCATCTCCATCCCGGGTTCCGGCTTCGCCGCGACGTTCATCGGCATCGACGCGATCATCGTCCGCATCCTCGCCCGCCGGGCGAAGAAGCTCGCCCGCAAGTGGGGTGGTCAGTGCATCGTGTTCATCGACGAGATCGACGCTGTCGGCATGCGCCGGCAGGCGCTCGGACAGGGTGCGCCAGGCGCACCGGGCTACACCGGCCACCTCGACCCTGCCGAGTACCTCTTCTTCGGCCCGCACGGGGCGCTCAACCCGTCCGGCGACCTGATCCTCGAGACGCGGGCATGGCGCGAGCGACTGTTCGCCGAACGCGCCCCGGGCGCTCCCGCACCGGGGGGCGTCTACGCCCGCCTCGGCGCGATCCGCGACTTCATGTTCCCGGGAGGAATGGGCGGAGGCGGCGGGCTCGCGCTCAACCAGCTGCTCGTCGTGATGGACGGCATCGACAACCCGCCGTTCTTCAAGAAGCTCTTCACGAGCAAGTTCAACACGCTCCTGGACGGCATCTACATCGTCCCACGGCGGATCCGGAACGTCTCCCTGCGCGTTCCCGCGGCGCGACCGCGTCGGGAGCAGATCTACTTCATCGGCGCCACCAACGTGCCGATCGACCGGCTCGACCCTGCGCTCACCCGTCCCGGCCGGATGGGTCGCCACGTCTGGTTCAGGACGCCGACGCAGCAGGATCGGCTCGACATCCTCGACCTCTACATCGGCAAGGTCGCGCACGACGCGGATCTCGACGAGCCGAAACGCCGTCACGAGATCGCACGCGTCACGAACGGCTATTCGCCGGCGATGATCGAGCAGGTGACGTCGATGGCACTCACGATCTCGCACCATTCGGGACGGGAGTGGTTCGCGTGGGAGGACCTCGTCGAGGCGATGACGACGCTCGAGGCGGGCACGGCCGTCGGCGTCGAGTACGTCCAGAAGGAGACCGAGGCCGTCGCCATCCACGAGGCCGGGCATGCCGCCTGCGGGCACGCGTACATGGAAGGAGCCGAGTCCACACGACTGTCGATCCGCATGCGTGGCGGCTCACTCGGTCATCATCAAGCGCTCGAGAAAGAGGAGCGCTTCGGCCGCTTCCAGAGCGAGATGTTCGCCCGGTTGGTGTGGGGGCTCGGCGCGATGGCCGCCGAACGCGTCTTCTACGGCGAGAACACGGTCGGCGTCGGCGGCGACGTGATGTCCGCGACCGCGCAGGCCGCCGGCATGGTCGGCGCTGCCGCGATGGGGCCCGAGCCGTTCACGGTGACGCGGCGCGACAACGAGACGGAGGAGGACGCACACCGTCGCATCCTCCAGCGGTTCGAGCGCATCGGCCTGCAGATCATGAATCGGACCGGCGGCGGCCCGTTCACGGCCGACCCGATCGCCGGCGCACTGTCGGACCCGGCGAAGCGCGCACTCGCTGCGCAGATCCTCGGTCAGGCCTACGTCGCGGCGCACAACCTGGTCACCCACAATCGGGACGCCGTCCAGGCGATCGCCGATGCGCTCACCACCAAGCGGGAGATTTTCGGCGACGACCTGCTCGAGCTGCTCGACGGCTCGAAGCTCGAGATCCCGGAGATCGACCTGAGCAACGAATCGTCGTGGCCCCCGCTTGCATTCTCGGCCCAGGTCGGCCCGGGGCGCGCGGCACCGCACGAGCCCGTCTCGGGCAACGGCGTGCCCGGAGCCTCGGCGTGAGTGAAAGCACGGCAGAGCGTCCGATCGTCGAGGCAGAGCCCGCACGCAGGATGACCGAGGCACCGCCGGCGGGTCGATCTGATCGCGCCCGTTCGACGGCGTATCGCGGCCGCTTCGCCGCCGTCTACCTCGCGCTGGCCGCCGTCGCGGGACTCGGCATCGGCGCGCTGCTCGTGCTCGTCACGCGGCCGGACAGCGGCCCTGCTCAGGCATGGTCGCAGTGGGAGCCGTCGGGGAGCGAGGTCGCAAAGACGCGCCAGGTCGCCGACTACGTCTCGAGGTCGTACCAGGCCGACGGCAGCCGGTTGACGCTCGCTCTGGCAGGGCCGCCACAGGTGACGTCCGCGGACGGCACCGCTGCGAAGGTTCCGATCAGCGCCATCGCCGTGCTCCCCGATACACGCTTCGGGCAGCAGGAGGAGGGAGACGTCACCGTCGTCGACGCGTCGAAGAACCTCCAGATCGTTCTCTGCGGTCTCGGCGAGAACTGCTCGATCGCGTTCGGTGAGCCGTCCGAAGAACGGCACACGCTGTTGCGTCGCCAGGTTCTCGAGATGGCGCTCTACACATTCCGGTACGTCGAGGGGATCGACTCGGTCACGGCCTTCTTGCCACCGACTCCGCCCGAGTCCCCCGATCAGGCGGTGTCGCCGACGGCCGTCTACCTCGAGCGCGGCGACGTGGCGGCCGAACTGGCTCAACCCTTGGCCCGGACCCTGGGCGCGCAGACGCCGAGCATCGGGGAGATCACCGAAGCGGAGCTCGCCGCCGTGAACAGGATCACGTTGCCGCGCGTGTACGGCTTCGGGTACCAGCAGGCACAGGACGGCAGTGCAGTGCTCGTCCTGACCCCCATCGTCTGACCGCGTGCAGACCCCGTCGCTCGCCAGCGCGAAGCAACGCCTGGATACGCTCGACTGGTGGCCGCGGCCGGTACGCGTCGAGCGCGTTGCCGTCTTCGTGACCCCGTGGTTCTTCCGGCTCCCGTGGTTCCGGCGCTTCGACGGCCATGCGTTCCACTTCGGCATGCTGCTGCGCAGCGCGGAGGTGTCGGACGACCTCGTCACACACGAGCTCTGTCACGTGTGGCAGCTGCAGCACCATCCGATCCGGATGCCGCTCAGCTACCTGCTCTCCGGTTACTGGAACAACCCGTACGAGCGGCAGGCTCGGGCTGCCGCCAGGGCCACCCGGCCGGGACCGCCCGCGTAGCCCCACCGGCAGCCGCTACCCTCGAACCATGCGGTTCAGGACCGCAGGGGTCGCCGTCCTGGTCGCCACGTCGCTCGTCGGAGCGGGTGTGGCGGGCGCGGGTGGCAGCGCGCAGGCACCGCGCGTGACGATCGACGGGGCGAGTGCCGGCCCGTTCTCTGCGCTCGTCCGCTTCACGGTCGACCAGCCGGCTCGCGTCGTCGTCGAGTACGGCGCCGGCCGCGACAGCCAGGTCTGGACGAAGCAGATCTCGGTGAAGCCGGGCGTTCGCGCGCAGCTCCGCCTCACGGCGCTCGAGCCGTCGAGGTCCTACCGGTTCCGTGTGATGGCGACAGCCGGGAAGCAGCGGGGGGCGTCGCAGGGCTCGCTCACGACACCGGCCGTGCCGGCCTCCGTGCGCGGCCGCACGATCCCACAGGCGCTCGTCGTGAACGGCCAGCGTTTCTTCCCGCGCATGGTGTGGAAGCAGTGCCCGTACGCCTACGCCACCAGCATCGCGGCGGGCATCAACACGTTCATGGGCACGGCGTGCGTCACGCCGCACACCCAACTCGCGAGACTCGCCGGGCGGGCCCTGTCGATCATCGACGTCGCCAACCGAGGCGTGTCGGGACCCGGGCTCGTCGGGTGGCATCACCTCGACGAGGCCGACGAGCACGTCGGCGGGCCCGGTGGCATCCCGCGGCTCCCATCCTCGCGTGATACCGGCAGGGTCTCGTTCCTCACTCTGACGAACCACTTCTACAGCGGCGCCGCACCGCTGCCGCAGGGACGTGACATGTACCCCGGCCTGATCGACCGCACCGAGATGGTGGGCTTCGACCTCTATCCGCTGCAGGTGTGGTGCCGGAAGAACCGGTTCCACGACGTCTACGAGTCCCAGCGCGAGCTCGTCGCGCTCGCGAAGGGGAAGCCGACGTTCCAGTGGATCGAAGCGGGGCCGATGAACCAGTGCTTCGGTCTCGACCCGAGCCCTGCGATCGTGCGGGCGGAGACATGGCTCGCGATCGCCGGCGGCGCGCGCGGGATCGGCTTCTTCCCCGATCAGTGGCGACCCGACGTGCGGGCCGAGATCGCGAGCATCTCCACGGAGATCGCCTCGCTGTCGGCTGCGTTGCTCGGGGCAGAGGGGAAGGCGACCGTCACGTCACCCAGCCCGATCCGGGTTGGAGTGCGCCGCTGGAACGGAGCCACCTACGTGATCGCCGCCAACCCGACATTCGCCCGGGTCGGCGCGAAGATCACCGTGGACGGGCTCGGCACGGCGGGGTTACGCGTCTACGGCACAGGACGCTGGGTCACTGCACGCAACGGTGTCCTCAACGACCGCTTCCGCGGTCTCGAGGTGCGCGTCTACGTGGCGCCGCCGCCCGGCACGTCGTAGACCGCCCCGGACTCGACGACCGTGTGCACGAGGGGCACGCCTGGCCGGTAGGCGAGGTGCGCGTAGGTGGGCGCGTCGAGCACGACTGCGTCGCCGCGGCAGCCCGGCGAGATCCGGCCGACGTCGCCTCGCCGTAGCGCACGTGCGCCACCGGCGGTCGCCGCGTGCAGCGCCTCCTCGATCGTCAGTCCCATCTCGCGAACAGCGACAGCGACGCAGAACGCCATCGCTGTCGTGTAACTGGAGCCTGGGTTGCAGTTCGTGGCGATGGCGACCGTCGCGCCGGCGTCGAGCAGGCGGCGACCGTCGGCGTACGGAGCGTGCGTCGAGAAATCGGTCGCGGGAAGCAGCGTGGCGACGGTGTCACTGTGTACCAGCGCATCGACATCCTCGTCCGACAGGTAGTTGCAGTGGTCGACCGACGCAGCGCCGAGCTCGACGCCGAGTCGGACGCCTGGCCCGTGCCCGAGCTGGTTCGCGTGCACGCGCAACCCGAGCCCGGCAGCAGCTCCGGCACCGAGCACACGCCGTGACTGCGCCTCGTCGAACGCACCCTGTTCGCAGAAGACGTCGATCCACCGGCAGAGCGGCGCACACACATCGAGCATCGCCCCGCAGACGAGGTCGACGTAGCCGTCGGGATCGTCGACCCACTCCTCCGGCACGACGTGGGCCCCAAGGAACGTGGCGTCGTCGGTCAGCCCCGCCGCCAGGCGGCAGAGGCGCTCCTCGCCCGTGACGTCGAGCGCGTACCCCGACTTCACCTCGAGATGGGTGATCCCAGCGCGGCGCGCCTCGTCGCGGCGCCGACCGGCGAGCGCAGCGAGCTCCTCGTCGCCGGCGGCACGGGTGGCGTCGGTCGTGACCCTGATCCCACCCGCCGCGTAGGGCAGGCCCGCCATGCGGGCGGCGAATTCCTCCGACCGGTCGCCGGCGAACACGAGGTGCGTGTGGCTGTCCACGAAGCCGGGGATCACGCAGCGCCCATCGACGTCGAGCCGCTCGTCGGCGTCGGCGTCGCCGACATCGCCTACGGCGACGACGCGGCCGCCCTCGAGGACGACCGCGGCGTCACGACGAAGCCCGAGTGGCCCGTCGCCCAGCTCGGGGTCGTTCGTGACGAGCAACCCGATCCCGTCGATCGCGAGCGAGCGGCTCATGCCGGGATCGCCCGGCGAAGCGCAGCGGGGACGTCGATCGTGCGGTGCCGTCCTTCGCGGACGATCCAGCTCCCGCCGACCATCGTGTCGGTGACGTCAGCCGGCGCTGCCGCGTGGACGACGCCGTCGACGAGGCTGTCCTGTGGGATCCCCGCGAGCCGCGAGCTCCCGAGCGAGACGACCGTGAGGTCGGCGAGCGCACCGGGAGCGATCCGGCCTCCGAGCTCCCACCCCAGTGCCCGGTAGCCGCCCTCGGTGGCGGCTCGGAGGAGGTCGACGCCCGAGTGAACACCGCGCCGCAGCGTGACCAGGCGCTCGTCGAGCTCGACCGCACGCGCCTCCTCGAAGGGGTCGATCACCGCATGCGAGTCAGAGCCCAGGCACAGGGCAGCACCGGCACGGGCGAGGCGGGAAGCCGGCCCGACGCCGTCAGCCAGGTCGCGCTCGGTCGTAGGGCAGAGGCACACGGTCGCGCCCGACCGGCCGAGGAGATCGACATCGGCGTCCGACAGGTGTGTCGCGTGCACCGCGGTGAAGTCCGGCCCGAGCGCGCCCGCGTCGGCGAGCACGGTCGTCGGCGTGCGGTGGTAGGCAGCGAGGCAGGCGCTGTTCTCGGCCGGCTGCTCGGAGACATGCGCGTGTAACGGCGCCGCGCGTACCGTCGTCCAGTCGGCCACGGCCTCGATCGACGGCGGATCGACGGCGCGGACGCTGTGCACAGCGGCGCCGACGCGCACAGCCGGCCCGACCGACGTCAGCTCGTCGACCCGCTCCGCCCATGCCGCCGCGTCCCGGTCGGCGAAGCGAAGTTGGGTGGCGTCCGGTGCCTTGCCGATGCCGCCACGCAGGTAGCAGGTGTCGAGCAATGTGATGCGGAGGCCGACCTCCCCTGCCGCCTCGAGCACTCTTTGTCCCGTCTCGTTGGGATCCAGGTACGGGACCCCGGCCGGGCCGTGGTGAAGGTAGTGGAACTCGCCGACGACCGTGATGCCGGCCTCGGCCATCTCGGCGAAAACCGCGCGGGCGAGCGCGTGGATCGCGTCGGGGTCGAGCGTCGCGGCAAGTTCGAACATGAGGTCGCGCCAGGCCCAGAAGCTGTCTGCCCCCGCGACCTGCGTGCGCCCCCGCAACGCCCGCTGGAAGGAATGCGAGTGCGCGTTCGCCAGCCCCGGCAGTACGAGCCCCTCGAGCCGCTCGGTCAACGGCCCACGGGTGCCGCCGGTCCGCACCGCGGCGATCCGGTCACCTTCGACGTCGATCTCCACGCCCGCCTCGACGCCGTCCCCGCCGAGCCACGCGTACTCGCACCAGAGGGTCGCCACTGCCAGGACTCTACGGCAGCGCACCTCGCCGGTCGACAGTCTACGGTTCCCCCCGTGATCGAGCTGACATCCTCCGGTCTCACGGCGGCCGACGTCGTTGCCGTGGCTCGTGAGCGGGTCGGCGTCACGCTCGGGACGGAGGCGCGGGCGGGGATGGCCGCGTGCGCGTCGCTCGTCGCCGCGCACGTGGCGTCGGGTGAGCCGGTCTACGGCGTGACGACGGGGTTCGGCTCGCTTGCGAACACGTCGATCCCGGTGGAGCGGACCGCCGAGGTGCAGCTGGCTCTGCTTCGCTCGCACGCGGCCGGCATGGGCCCACCGGTCGAGCCCGAGGTCGTGCGCGCGATGCTCGTCCTTCGAGCGCGAAGCCTCGCACTCGGGCGATCCGGAGCCAGACCCGAGGTCGTCGACGCGATGCTCGCGCTCCTCGCCTCCGACCTCATCCCCGTCGTGCCGGAGTACGGGTCGCTCGGCGCGAGTGGTGACCTTGCCCCGCTCGCGCATTGCGCGCTGGCCCTCGTCGGTGAGGGCGGGGTGCTCGACACGGACGGAAGGCGTCTCCCAGCGGCCGCAGCTCTGGCCGACGCGGGGCTCGAGCCGATCGAGCTCGGTGCGAAAGAAGGGCTCGCGTTGATCAACGGCACCGACGGGATGCTCGGTCTGCTCGTGCTCGCGCTGCACGACCTCGGAGCCCTGCTGAGCCTCGCCGACGTCGCCGCGGCGGTGAGCGTCGAGGCGCTGCTCGGCACCGATCGCGCATTCGCCGAGGATCTGATCGCGCTCCGCCCGCAGCTCGGGCAGGTTGAGAGCGCCGCGAACCTTCGCCTCCTCCTCGCGGGCTCGCCCATCGTCGCGAGCCACCGGGAGGGAGACGACCGTGTCCAGGATGCGTACTCCCTGCGCTGTACGCCGCAGGTGCACGGGGCCGCGCGCGACGCAGCAGGCTATGCGACTGAGATCACCGAGCGGGAGCTCGCCGCGGCGATCGACAACCCGATGGTGCTGCCGGACGGGCGGGTCGAGTCGTGCGGCAACTTCCACGGCGCCCCGCTCGCCCAGGTCTGCGATCTCCTCGCGATTTCGGTCGCCGATGTGGGCGCGATCTCGGAACGGCGCACCGACCGCATGCTCGACGTTCGCCGTTCGGAGGGGTTGCCCCCGTTTCTCGCACCCGATGCCGGGGTCAACTCGGGCCTGATGATCGCCCACTACACGCAGGCTGCGCTCGTCGCCGAAAACCGCCGGCTGGCCGTCCCCGCGAGCGCCGACACGATGGCCACGAGCGCGCTGCAGGAGGACCACGTCTCGCTCGGCTGGGCGGCTGCGCGCAAGTTGCGGGTCGCAGTGTTCAACCTGCGCCGCATCCTGGCCATCGAGCTCGTGTGCGCCGGCCGTGGACTCGACCTCCGTGCTCCGCTCGCGCCGGCCGCAGGCACGGGCGCCGCCCGTGCCGCCCTGCGTGCACGGGTCGAGGGGCCCGGGCCCGACCGACACGTCGCCCCCGAGCTCAGCGCGGCCGAGGAGTTGCTCGCGACGGGCACGCTGCTTGCGGCGGTCGAGGCGACCGTGGGCCCGCTCGCCTGACCCCCGAACTCGCCATGTAACTGATCGTTACAAGGCAGGCTCTCCGGCGAACGTAGGATCGAGGGGGATGGAGCTCGCGGAGATCCTGAAGCTGCGCCGCATGGTGCGCAGCTACCTGCCGGACCCGATCCCCGAGGAGACCGTGCGGCGTATCGTGGCCACGGTGCGGCGCGCGCCGAGTGCCGGCTTCAGCCAGGGCCACCGGCTCGTCGTAATCACGGAACCGGCGACCCGCGGCGAGCTTGCCCGCCTCGCCGGCGAGGACGAGTACGTCGCGGCGGGTGGCCAGGCCTGGATCTCCACCGCACCGGTCCACGTCTTCGTCGGCACGCGGGAGGCGAGCTACCACGAGCGCTACCGAAAGCCCGACAAGCTTCGCGACGGCGAGGAGATCGGCTGGCCGGCGCCGTACTGGTACGTCGATGCCGGGTCGCTGTTCCTGTTGCTGCAGCTGGCCGCGATCGACGAGGGCCTCGCGTCCGGCGTCTACGGCGTCCTCCCGGAGCAAGTGCCGGAGCTGAAGGCGCTCGTCGGGATGCCCGACGACGTCCACTTCGTCTGCGTCGTCACTATCGGCGTTCCGGCGCCCGACCCGGAAGAGCAGCAGCCGACCTCGCGGCTCAGCCAGCGCCGGCTGCCGCTCGACGACCTGGTCCGCTGGATACGGTGACCGCGTCTATCAGCTACACGATGACGACGACGTAGCCGCGCTGATCTTGACCGTCCTCGTCTCCGTCTGCGACTGAGTTCCCTTGGTTGCCTTTACGCGGACGTCGTAGGGCGTCGTGGGCTCGTCGACCGGGACGTTGGTCCGAACGTTCACCTTCCCGCTCGAGCCGGCGACCACACTCAGCGGCGGAAACGGCGTCGAGCTTCCTTGACGGGTGAAGGTGATCTGGATGTGCCCACTCGGCAGCGTCGTGACCGAGACGCAGATGCGAGCCTGCGCGACACCGCCGGTCGTCGCGATCTTTCCGTGCGAGATCTGCAGATCGCCGAGGAGCTCGCTGCCCGGAGCACTCGGGGGCGGCGGGGCTGCCTTCGCCGTGCAGGTCGCCTCTCCCCACACCCTCACGATGCTCTCCGCCCGAGAAGGCCCCACGAATAGCGGCGCACGTCCCGGGAAAAACTGGGCGACCAGCGTCGCGATGCTCAGGTCGACGACCTTCAACTCGAACCCGTACAAGCCGTCCCCCTCCTTGACACACCTGAACTGCCCCTCCGCGGTCAGCCCGTTCGGAAGTCGTGCCACGGGTCGATTGCCCGGCGCGACCTTCAAGGCGCGGGACAGGACCTCGGGATGGACACCCGACACGACGACGTCGTTCCCAGCGCCCGTCGAGACCCGGAGCGTCGCGGAGAACGTATCGCCCACAGACCGCGATACGAGACGAGGCTCGATCGACGTCGCGAGGCTCGCTCGAGCCCCGAACGCGAGCTCCGAGAAGTGGCGCATTCTCGCGGCGATCTCCAGAGACGCCCCCCTTGTCGCGACCGTTGCCTTCAGGGGCTCCCAGCGCCCCTTCGAGTCGCGTGTGGCGACGACCGGAACCGGTACGCCCTTCGCGACGCTGTATCCGATGCTCCGGAGTGGAATCCGTCGGGTGACGATGATCGGCTTCTTGAACCTGAGGCCGTCGGGCTCGAGCGAGTACACCCTGGCTCCACGCGCCAGTCGTGCGGTACCCGGCCCGGCGGGTGTCGGATTCCGCTTGACGACGCGAATGCGGATCTTGGCAGGCTTGGCCAGAGCCCCCTTGGGAACGGTCAGCGTGAGCTGACCATCGGGGCTCTTGATCGTCTGCGGCGGCGACACAGCCGACTCGGCTGCGATCGACGTCGCGCCAACGATGCCGGCGATCAACGCAAGACACGCGACCGGCACGGCCGCGCGCACCGCGTGCCGCCGCATGTTGCCGACGGTCATGAGGAGCCGAGCGTACTACACGCTCGGGCTCCTCGCCACGCCGGCTCCGTCATCGACCGGCCCGCTATCCTCGGCGGGCCGCGCCCCCATCGACTAGCGGCCTAGGTCACCACCCTTTCAAGGTGGCAGCACGGGTTCGAATCCCGTTGGGGGCATTCGTCTGTTGCCGGTATTACACCTCTTGGCCCGCTGGGCGGCACGCTCTGTAGTCCAGCCGCTGGCGGTTGGGGTCGCTTCATTGTCGGGTTGCGCTGGTCGCCGGGGACTCCGGTCACACTGACGCCGACAAGGTTGGGGTGCGAGACCAGACCCCCGCGGGCCCGGAATGCTGCCGTCGACTCCGAGTTCGGAGAAGGTCGGTCGCCTTCTCACTGCGCTCCGACCTGGGACGGTGGGTGCGGTGCGTACCGGTGGTGGAGGTCGAGGACGTTGCCGTCGGGGTCTTTGAAGAGCGCCTGGTGGCATACACCGCTGTCGATCGTCTCGCCCAGGAACGTGACGTCACGGCCTTCGAGCGCCTTGCGTGTGGCGGCGACGTCATCGACGCGCAGCGCTACCGGAACGTTGTGGGGTTGGAACTCGATACCCAGCCGGGCACACGCCAGCAAGGCGAGGGTGAGGTTGCCGGTCTCGTACTCGGCGCCGTCGGGCTCCTGTCCGGGCCGCTGCCAGATGCTCGAGCGGCGGAGGCCGAGGGTGTTTTCGTAGAAGTCCATCGCCCGTGCGAGGTCCGTGGTAGGAATCGAAACGAAGTCGACGCCGGTGACGTGCGCTGCTTGGCTGGCTGACATGTCGTGCTTCAGTCCTTTCCCAGTTGAGTTGACGATTGATGCGGGTCCGCTGTCCGCCCAGGCGCGCGGCGTTCGGCCAGGATCCGATCGAGCTTGCCCAGCTCGCTGTCCCATCCCATCGCTGCTCGCTGTGTCCACTCGTCGTCGTGCATCGCGTCGATCGTGACGACCATGCGCACGAGTCCGTCAATGGCCTGGAGCTCGACGAGCGTCCCGACGTCATAGGCGCCGTGGCCGGGGACAAAGTCGACGTGGTTGGTGTACCTAAGACGAACGGGGGCGGAAACCTCGGTGTAGGTGATCGCCAGCTCCATCGTTCCCGGCATGCCAGCTGCGTTCATGAACTCGACCTGCTCCGGCGCGGTTGCGGTCATCACGTAGCGCAGTCGGCCGCCGGGGCGCAGGTCCAGGTGCTGCACGGTCACGCGGAATCCGTCGGGTCCCCACCACGACTCGATCCCGTCCGTGGTCGTCCAAAGCGCCCAGACATCCTCAATCGGTGCCTCGTAGGTACGCTCGAGCGTGAACGTTTCCCGCGTGCCTGAGGTCATTTCGGCTCCTCCTTCGTCGGCTCGACTGCGCGTTCGGAGAGCGCGTCGGCGAAACGATCGAGGCGGCCCTCCCACAACGATCGGTAATCCTCGATCCACGTCGCAAGCTCACGAAACGGCTCGGGGCGCAGTGAGTACAACCGCCATTGTCGATCCGAGCGCACGCGAACGAAGCCGGCCTCACTGAGAATGCGGAGATGTCGCGACACACCAGACTGGTGGATGTCGACCGCGGCCACGATGTCGCCGACCGAAAGCTCTCCGGCCCGCAGGACCTCGACGATGCGCCGCCGGGTCGCATCGGAGAGCGTCTCAAAGACCTTGGCCTGCGTAACATGCACATTCATATATATACCGAATGCTGTATATGCACGTCAGCCCGTCTTGGCTCGCCGTGCCTTTGAGGTTCTCGCCTGAAGCGCTAGGGGGGATCTCGAGCGGGCCGGACGAACACAGTTAGTCGCCGACAAGGCGCCTCAGGTCGTCGGCAGGGCTCGAAGGCTGTCTCGAGCGGGGCAGTCGCTGTCGGAATCGCTGCACTGCTGCTGCTCGCAGGAGTGGGACAACGCCAGCCTCGCGCAGCTGCCACGCTGCCGGGTAGCGGGCTGGGCTAGGTGTAGTTCCCAGGCACGTTGTTGACGGTCTGAGGTGGCAGGGAGCCCTCCTAGGGTGCGGCTTGTCCGAGTCGCAACCGAAGGAGGGCTCTTGTGGATCTTCATGCAAATGCGGTGTTGACTGTTCGTCAGCGTCAGCGTGTCTGTGATCTCGTCGCCACCGGGGTGACTATTGCTGCCGCGGCGCTCGTCGTCGGTTGTTCTCGGCAGACGGCGTCGAAGTGGGTCAACCGGCGACGCCGTGGCGAGCCGCTCCAGGACCGCTCGAGCCGGCCTCACCGCTCGCCGCGGCGTACACCTGCCCTTGTCGAGCAGGCCATCCTGCGAGCGCGGCAGGAGCTCCGCGAAGGGCCGCACGTGATCGGCTGGGCGCTCGGGGTGGCAGCGTCCACCGTGTACGCGGTGCTACGCAGACATGGTCGCTCACGGCTTCAGATCCGCTCGCCGCGGGAGGAGATCGTCCGCTACGAGCGCTCGCTGCCCGGTGAGCTCGTGCACGTCGACATCAAGAAGCTAGGACGGATCCTCAGGCCGGGTCACCGCGTCACCGGAGATCGCCGAGGCCAGGCCAACGGCAAGGCCGGCTGGCAGTACCTGTACGTCGCGATCGACGACCACTCCCGGCTCGGCTTCGCCTCCGTCTACCCCGACGAGACGAGTGCGAGCGCGATCTCCTTCCTGGAGAAGCTCGTGCGCTTCTACGGCGAGTACGGGATCACCGTCGAGCGTGTGCTCTCCGACAACGGCGCCTGCTTCAAGCGCCGCTGGGCAGAAGCCCGCGAGGTGCACGGGACCGCGGTCAGAAAGACCCGCGCCTACCGCCCGCAGACCAACGGCAAAGCGGAACGCTTCATCCGCCCCTGCTCGAGCGTTGCGCCAACGCCTACCCCTACCAGCGCAAAACCGAGCGTCTGGCGGCGTTACCCCCAGCACTCGACTTCTACAATCGCTACCAACCCCACCGCGCCCTCGCAGGACTCACGCCCCTTCAGCGTGCCAACAACCTCCCTGGGACATACAACTAGATGTCCCTGTGCCCGGCCGCTCGGATCTGACCGCAGCGCTGGACGACCGCGGACGCGATCTTGGCGGGGATCAGATTGCTCAACTCGACCCCGGCGGAGTAGTCGTCTTCGAACCCGAGCACTATGTCCCGCCCCATCGGAAGAGAGTTCTGGACAAGCCTCTCGATGGCGAACACGGTGGCTTCAGTCCAGTTCTTGTACGTGGTTGTGAGGACGCGCGAATTGTGGAAGACACCGTCCTCCTCGGCCCCAACGGCCCAGACGCCCCGGACCCTCGCCACTTCGATTGCGCCGAGACCGCATCGTCCCGCAAGCGCGACGACGACGTCGGACCCTCTGTCGATCTGCCTGTTCGCAAGGTGCTCGCAGGCCGTGGGATCTTCGAGCTCGTGTGAATAGTCGACGCGTACGGTTACGCCAGGGTTCGTCTCGCGGAGGCCACGCTTGAACCCGGCGATCAGCCTGGCGGTGTCGCGATCGGCTTCGGCGGCGACGACCGAGACCCGGTCGACGCGGCTTAGCGATCCGTTCATCGTGGCGTTCATCGTCGACATCAGTCCACTGAGATGTCCGGCGAGGAGGAGGGGATCCTCCTCGGCGAACCGGATCGCGGCTGCGTTCGGCACGCCTTCCAGTGACAGCTCACGCAGGGAGGCATCGACGAAGACGAAGCGCGTGTCGGGCAAGCTGCGGACGACTTCCGCAAGGGCCTGAGAGTCCGGTCCGTGCCCCAGCGCGACGACGAGATCGACACCCCCGTCACGAACGCGCGCGGCTACTCTGTCGGCGCCTGCCTGCGGCACGCGAGGATCGATGTATGCGACCTGCGTTTCGAGGTCGTGGAATCCGCTGCCGACGGCCGTCGAGAGACCCAACGCGGCGACCCCGGCCGTCGACGACTCCGGCAAGACGAGGGCCAGTCGCCGAGCGATCGGCTCGACCTGGTCGGGAACCGCCGCCCCTCCGCTCGCTGTGAGCACCAGCGTCGACCCGACGACCGCGGCGGCAGCGGCGAGCACAGCCGCGCGCCATCGCTTCCCCGTGCCGCGCGCACGGGAGACAGTTGTCGCGTTCGTGACAGCCCGTTGGAGTGACGGATCCTGTCGGACGATCCGACCCGACAACTGCTGCAGGTCCGCGCTCGGCTGGAGCCCGAGGTCGTCGTCGAGACGCTGCCGGGTCCTCTCGTAGGCGTCGAGCGCCTCGACGTGCCTGCCCGAGCGGTAGAGCGCGAGCATGAACTGTGCGACGAAGCGCTCGCGATACGGGTTCTGCGCGGCGAGTGCCTGCAACTCCCCGATGACCTCCGAGTGGTGGCCGAGGGCGAGCTCGGCGTCGAAGCGCAATTCGTACGTGCGCAGGCGGAGCTCTTCGAGCCGTTCCGCTTCCGCGCGGCCGGCCGACGCAAGAGCGACGTCCGCGAGTGCCGGCCCTCGCCATATGGCGACAGCGGCGGAGGCCCATTCGAGAACGTTCGCAGGCTCGTCCAGCGCAGACGCGAGTGCCGCGCTGTCGAGCAGCTCGACGAACGCGAGCGCGTCCAGCTGCGCCCCGTGAAGGTCGATTGCGTAACCCGGCCCGCGACGGGAGAGGATCGGCCCGAGCCCGTTGAGCAGCTGCCTCAGCCGTGAGACGTACGACTCGAGCGTGTGGGCCGCCGACGGTGGCGGATCGTCACCCCAGACCTCGTCGATCAGGCGCTCGAGCGGCACGACCTGGCCCGCATGGAGCAGGAGGACGGCCAGCACGGCCCGCTGCTTGGCTCCCCCGAGTGAGAGCAGCTCGCTACCGCTCGCGACTTCGAGCGGCCCGAGGACACGGAACTCGACGCCGTCGTTTGTCACACCTGTAGCAAAGCACCTTTGCGTACTCGGGGAAAGGCCATTCGAGTCGGATGCAAGCGCCCTGCAAGCGCCGTCGAGCCTTCCGCGAGCGGCTTGCAAGCGCGACGACGGACGCTCACGGGGTCATCGACCGAAAGGGGCTCTCATGTGGAGCTTGCCGCGAGGGCTCACCGGAGCCATCGCCACCACCGCCGTTCTCGCCCGGACGAAGCTCCGCAGGAGGCAGAGGCTGATGAACGGACGCACGCGAGGAGCGATCACGCTCCTCGTCGCAACCGCCGCCCTGACGGTGGCCGGGGTTGCTTCGGCTACGTGGGTGTCGACCGGCAAGATCGACACGATCGGCGGCAACAGCAGCGAGCTGAACACGCCGTCGCAGGACGGCTGCCCGATCCAATCACCAGACGGGCTGAGCCTCTACTTCGCTTCGAACCGCCCGGGAGGTAAGGGTGGGCTCGACATCTGGGTGGCAACGCGAGCGACAGCGGGAGCGCCGTGGGGAGCTCCGCAGAACATCGGCGAGCCGGTCAACTCGGTCGCGGACGACTTCTGCCCGACACCGGTCGGCAAGAACGGTCTGTTCTTCGTAAGCAGGGAGGCACTCCCGGGAGCCTGCGGACAGGGCGACATCTACTTCACGTACCGCAACGGAGCAGGCACGTGGATAGAGCCGGACCGGCTCCTCTGCGCCCCGGCCGGCCCCAACTCGGAGCTCGACGAGCAGGGTCCGTCCTGGGTGGACGTCAGCGGTAGGCTGCGCGGACCGAAGCACCTTTACTTCTCGCGTAGCTCTGCCTCGCCGAGCGTTCCGGGCGAGATCTTCATGAGCTCGCGGGAGGCAGGGGCCCGCTTCGGGCCTGCGACCGCCGTGGCAGAGCTGAACGACGCGGCGGCAAACGACATCCAGCCGAACGTCCGCGCGGACGGGCTCGAGGTCGTCTTGAGCTCGAACCGCGTCGGGACGCTCGGCGGTCAGGACATCTGGGTCGCGACGCGGGGATCGCTCAGCGCGCAGTGGTCCGCCCCGGTCAACCTCGGCTCGGTCGTCAACACGACCGCGTCCGAGTCGCGACCGTCGCTCTCGCGCGACGGCAAGCAGCTCCTGTTCGGGCGTTCACCAGGACCCGAGGGGGGCAGCGACATCTACGTGACGACGCGACCGTAGACCCTGGTGGAGAGTCGGGCGGCGCCGATGTCTCGGCGCCGCCCGACTTCACCCCATCTCGAGCTCGACAGGCACTCCGAGGCGCCCCATGGCGCGAAGGTGCCGGAAGTGCGATCGCAGCGCCGCATACAGGGAGCCGTGCGCGGCATAGCGGACTCCGTGCCGCCGTGCGTTCCGCTGGACGATCTGTGCGATCTGCGCGTAGTGCGTATGGGGCACGCGCGGGAACAGGTGGTGCTCGATCTGGTAGTTGAGACCGCCCAGCACCCACGTGAGCGCAGCGTTGCCGGGGCAGAAGTTCACCGTCGTCTCGACCTCGTGCACTGCCCAGACACGCTTGTCGGCAGAGAGCTGCTCGGCCGTGACGAAGTCGGCCTCCTCGACGCAGTGGGCGAGCTGGAACGTGACGGCCATGATCACGCTGACCACGACCGAGAGCACGAAATAGGCGGCGAGCACCGCCCACCACGGGTAGACGAGCATCGGCACCACGATCGCCCAGGCCACGAAGAGCACCTTGCCCACCACGAGCCCGGAGAGATCCCAGCCGCGTGGTAGGCGAAGAGCACTCCTGCCGATGCTGCCTCGGGCGAACCCGGCGACATCGCCGATCGTCTGCCAGCGGATCGCCATCAGGCCGTACAACGGCCAGATGTAGTAGTGCTGAAAGCGGTACCAGGGACGCGGCGCCTGAGGCGGCATGAATCGCGCGAACGGCACTTGCGTGATGTCGGCGTCGAACTCGTCGACGTTCGTATAGGTGTGGTGGGCAACGTTGTGCTTCACGCGCCAGGCGTAGCTGGAGAGGCCGAGCAGCGAGTCCGCCGTCCAGCCCATCAAGTGGTTGAGCCGGCGCGTGCCGAAATACGCTCCGTGATTCGCGTCGTGCATGACGCAGAAGGCCACCAGGATCGCGCCGAGGATCAGCCCTCCGAGGCAGAGCGGAAGAAGCCACACGCTCGGGCGCACGAGCACGAGCGCAGCCCAGGATCCAAGAACGAGGGTGAACGCGACGACGGTCTTCGCGTAGAGCCGCTGCCGTCCGAGCCGGCGCACGCGGGGAGAGGCGAGGTACTGCTCGACGTCGCGGCGCGTATCGCGAATGAACTCACCGCCGCTGTCGAACGACGGCTTGAGAGGCGCGGAGACGTCCACGCGGTCCGGTTAGCCGAGCCGGTAGACGATGCGGCCGCGGTCGAGGTCGTACGGGGAAACCTCGATCCTGACGCGGTCGCCGAGCATCATCCGGATGCGATACCGCTTCATCCGACCGGCCGTGTAGCCGATCATCTCGTGCCCGTTCTCGAGGCGGATCCGGAACATCCGGTTGCGGAGGGACTCGATGATCTCGCCCTCCATCTCGATCTTCTCTTCCTTTTCGGCGATGACGCCTCCCTTCGGTAGGGACGAGGAGCGTGGCCCGCGGTCGTCGAGACGACCACGGGCCTCTCCGGAAGCCTTAGGCGACCAGGGCGACGTTCGTCGCCTCAGGGCCCTTCGCACCTTCGCGCTGTTCGAACTCCACACGCGCACCCTCGGGAAGGGACTTGAAGCCCTCTCCGCCGATGTTGCTGTGATGGACGAAGAGATCCTTCGATCCCTCGTCAGGGGTGATGAAACCGTACCCCTTCGCATCGTTGAACCACTTGACGGTTCCGCTAGCCATAAAAAACACCTCCCTTACTACTCACGAACGCGCAAGGAAGGCGCAAGGCGCAAACCGGACTCGCTCTAGGATTCGTTGCGAATGGTAGCAGGCACCGTTCGACGCCATCGGTAGGCTATCCCGGTGGAGCTTGCTGTCGGCGACGAGGTTGTCTACGGCACGCATGGCATCGGGCGGGTCGTCAAGCGTACGAAGGCGGTCGCCGCCTCAGGGCAGAAGCAGGAACTCGTGGTCCTGGAGCTGGACGACGGGCTCACCGTGACGTTGCCGCTCGATCGCGCCCTGGACCAGCTGCGGCCCGTCGCGAACGAGGCCGACATCCGCCGCGTGACGGCGGCACTGCGCCAGGAACGTGTGCTCAGCACCGATCCGTGGCTCTCGCGGCGACGCGACGCGATGACCAAGCTCTCCGGCGGCAACCCGGTCGAGTTGGCGGACATCGTCGGCGAGGGGGCGCAGCGTGAGCAGGCGCTCCGGGCCGACGGCAAGCGGACGCAACTGTCCCCCGGCGAGCGCGAGATCTTCCTCAAGGCCCGGCAGCTGCTCGCGGACGAGATCGCACGGGCACGAGGCCTGACCTCGGAGGATGCTGAGAGCTGGATCGACGCGAAGCTGGCCGGTCGGCGCTGACCTCGCAGCCCGTGGCACGACGACCCTAGGTCACGCGCTCTTGGGCGGTTTCGGCTCCTTCGGCGGCAGCGAACGCGCGAACGTGACCGACTTGCCGACCCAGTTCCGCAGCGCGACGCCGCGGACCCCCGCCGGCTCGACGTAGACCATCCCCGTCATCGGTCTGCCGGTGAAGTCCATGGGCCGCATGTGAGGCCGGTCGAGCGCCTCGTCGGCCGCCTCCGCCCCGAGTCGCAGCATGAGGTCGTCACCAACGATCCCGCACGCCATGTTGCCGTTGACCATGTACGCGATCCCGCCGAACATCTTGCGCTCGGTCACGCCCTCCTCCCCCGCGAGGATGTCTCGAATGCGGTCGGCGAGCTGCTCGTCGTACGCCATCTCATCCCTCCAGGGTGGTCGGAAGCCCGAACTCTGTCACGAGCGTCGACGCGTTGGCGAACCCGGTGATGCAGGTGATCGTCTCACCGTCGAGCGCGAAGACGAGGACGCCGTAGGCTTGGAACTCGCCGTAGGCCTCCTGTAGATACGCGGCGAGCGCCGGCTGCCCGTTGGCACGCGTGGGGACGAGCCGGATCTGGTCGAGGAACCCGCCCGCAGGCACGGTGCGGAAGAACTCGCCGATGCCGGGTGCGCCGGCGAGGGTCAACGGCTCGGGCGGCATCGTGAGCAGGGCGTCGCCCGCAAGCAACGCCACGATCCCGTCGACGTCGACGCGCTCCCACGCCTCGACGAAGCGCCTCATCACGGCAGCCTCCTCGCCGCGCGGCGCAGCGACGTGCTCGCGCGAGAAGGTGCCAGTCGCCCGCTCGCGCTCGATCCGCTCCCGCGCCCGCTGCAGTGCGCTGTTCACCGAGGCGACGCTGTCGCCGAGCGTGTCCGCTACCTCGCGTGCCGACCAGCCGAGCACGTCGCGGAGCACCAGCACGGCCCGCTGTCTCGGCGGGAGCAGCTGCATCGCCGTCAGGTACGCAAGCCCGACGCTCTCGCGCTCCTCCACCGTCGCTTCCGACCCGGGATCCGGAGACGGGAGCTCAGCCAGCAACTCGTCGGGGTACGGCTGCAAGTAGGGCGCCACGTCGTCGTACGTGGGCCCCGCGTCGAGTCGGCGTCGCCGCTCGAGCGCGGTCAGGCTCACGTTGGTGGCAATCCGGTAGAGCCACGCCTGGAACGAGGCGCGCGGCTCGTAGCGGTCGAGGCCCCGCCAGGCGCGGAGCAGGGTCTCCTGGAGCGCATCGTCGGCGTCGTGGAAGGAGCCGAGCATCCGATAGCTGTGCACGTGCAGAGCTCGCCGGTACGGCGCCGTCAGGGCGGCGAAGGCCTGCTCGTCTCCGCCGCGGGCGGCGACGAGCAGCACCTCGTCCGCTCGCCCGTCGTGCGCGGCACGGTCGGCGGTCGCCACTCCGTGCAGGTTAGTCGCCTCCCGGCGTGGCAGCGCCGAGCTCCGACCACGGCTCGGGCACGTATGCCTTGCCTGGCGAGCCGCCGAGCGCGACGAACTGCACACCGTCGGGCCCTGGCAGGATCTGGCGCTTCTGCTCGGGACCGACGCGCGCCATCGTCCCCGGCACGAGCTCGTACCGCTTGCCATCCGCGACCAGCGTTGCCGAGCCGGAGAGGGGGATGTACACCTCTTCCTGGGCTTGCTCACCGTTGCCGCCAGCGTGGTCATGGTCGGGGTAGCCGTCCCAGTTTGCCGGGAGGGTCATCACCTGCATCCCCCACGACGTCACGCCGAGCGTCGCGCGGGCGCGTCGGGCGAGCCCTCCGCCGAACGGCTCCATCTCGTCGATCGCGGCCACTGTCACACCTGTCATCGGTGTTCCTTCCGGTCGGGCGCTCCCTGTGAGCGCCTTCACGACGTACAACCGGCCAGCGCGCCGGAACTCATCGGTGTGTGCATCAGAGCCCCAACGCGTGTGCCTAGGATGACCGCCGTGCCCCGCGCACCGACTTCAATCACCTTCCTCCCGGTGACACGCCCGTGACCGAGTCAGCGCGGGAGGAGACGGGGGCGCCGGGCGCCCCCGATGAAGCCGGCGGCGAGCGCCTCGCGGCACACGAGCGCCTCGCATCCGGCGCGCTCGCGCGCTGGACCCGAGGCTGCGCTACGCATCCGTGGCGCGTCGTCGTCGCGTGGATCGGCATCGTCGCCGTGCTCGTCGTCCTCGTCGGTGCCATCGGCGGCGAGCTGCGGGACGCATTCGAGATCCCGGGATCGGACACGCAGAAGGCGACCGACCTGATCGAGGCCGAGTTCGCGTCGGAGCAGGGCGGCGTGCTGAACCTTGTGTTCGCGGCCCCGGAGGGTGAGCAGCTCGACACGCCCGAGCGCCGCGCCGCGATCGAGGATGCCATCGCACGGCTCCAGGGCGACGAATTCGCACCGAGCGACGACCACGCGGGGCTGGAGAGCGTCGGCGACCCGTTCAGCCCCGACACAGTGTCGGAGAGCGGTCGCATCGCCTTCACGGAAGCCCAGTTCGATCGCGTGATCTACGAAGGCGATCGTGAAAGCGTGCTCGCGGTCCAGCAGGCGGTCCGCGAGACGGTCGAGCCGGCGGGCGTGATCGTCGAGTTCAACGGCGATGCCGAGTTCCCGCCCGTCGAGCAGGGGATCTCGGAGATCCTCGGCTTGCTCGCCGCGATCGTCGTCCTCCTCATCGTGTTCCGCACGTTCGTGGCGACGTCGATCCCGATCCTGCTCGCGATCGTGGCCCTGGCCAGCGCGTTCATGTTGCTCTTCATCCTCGCGGGCTTCACCGACATCAACACGGTCACGCCGATTCTCGTGTCGATGATCGGCCTCGGGGTCGGCATCGACTACTCCCTGTTCATCGTCACGCGATTCCGCCAACTCCTCCACGAGGGCCTGGCGCCACGCGACGCCGCGGCCGAGGCCGGGGCGTCAGCCGGGCGCGCCGTGATCTTCGCCGGCCTGACGGTGGCGATCTCGGTCAGCGGCCTTGCCTTCTTCGGGCTCGACTTCGTGACGAAGCTCGGTATCGGGAGCGCGCTCGGCGTGCTCACCACGGTGCTGATCGCGAACTCGTTGCTGCTGGCGGTGCTGGCGCTGCTCGGGCACAAGATCGATCGGCTGAAGGTGCCGTTCCTCCGTCAGGTGGACGACTCGGAGGCTGGCCGGGAGAGCACGCCGATCGCTCGCTGGGGGAGGTTCGTGACCGCGCACGCGCGTGTCGTGTTCATCGTGCTGCTGGTCGGTGGCCTTGCGCTGGCGTCGACGTCGGCTCTCGTGCGACTCGGTGCGGCCGACCAGGGGACGCAACCGACGGAGCAGACCAGCCGTCGCGCCTACGACCTGCTGGCCGAGGGCTTCGGGCCAGGGTTCAACGGCCCGATCCCGATCGTGGTCGACGTGAACGGCGATGCCGAGGCGCCGCAGAAGGTCTTCGACGGCGTGCAGCAACTCGAGGGTGTGGCCTCGGTGAGCGAGCCGCAGCTGAACGACGCGGGCACGGTCGCGATCGTCTTCGTGACACCAGGCTCCGCGCCGCAGGACGAGGCCACCGACCAACTCGTCGAACGGCTGCGTTCCGACGTGGTGCCGGAGGCGACAGCCGGTGGCGACGCGGTCGCGTACGTCTCGGGCCTCACCGCGGCGTTCGCCGACATCGCCGATCGCATCATGGAGCGGCTGCCGTTGTTCCTGCTCTACGTGATCGGCGTCACCTTCATCGTGCTGGCAATGGCGTTCCGCTCGATCGTGATCTCGCTGACGGCCGCGGTCACGACGCTTCTGTCGGCGTTCATCGGCTTCGGCGTGCTCACGCTGGTCGTGCAGGAGGGGTACCTGCTCGGGCTGACCGGGCTGGACACGACCGGGCCGATCGAGACCTTCGTGCCACCGATCGCCTTCGCGATCCTGTTCGGGCTCTCGATGGACTACATGGTGTTCCTGATGAGCAGGATCCGGGAGGAGCACGTGCACGGCCTAGCGACGCGGGAGTCGGTCGAGCACGGGATCGCCGCCATCGGTCGCGTCGTGATCGCGGCGGCCCTGATCATGGGCACGGTCTTCGCGGCGTTCATCCTGAGTGCCGACCGCGTCCCCAAGGAGTTCGGGCTGCTCCTTGCGATCGCGATCCTCACGGATGCCCTCGTCGTACGCATGACGCTCGTGCCGGCGTTCCTCACATTGATGGGTGAGAAGTCCTGGTACATGCCGCGCTGGCTCGACCGACTCCTCCCCAGCATCACGATCGAGCCACCGCACGACGGCGAGCGCCCGAGCGCGGCCGCAGCGTCCAGCGCCGCGCCGGCGTCGAGCGACCCCTGACCGCGGCCAGCGGCAGTCAGCGGGTCACGGGTGGAGCTCGTTGAAGCCGGCGGCCGCGAAGTCGCCGTCGAACGCGAGCGCATCCTTGATGCGGAGCCTGCGCATGACGGCGAAGCTGGTCGCATCGACGAAGGAGTACGGCCGCTCGTCGTGGACGCGGAGCCACGCCCACGCCTCCGCCTCGAGGCTCTGGTCGATGCGCTCACAGCGAACGCCCGGTGCCGCTGCGACTCGGTCGAGCCAGGACGTTGCGAGACGATGCCCTGCACGGCGTCGCAGGAACGTCCAGGTCTCCGCGACCACCTCGTTCGACGTAAGCGTCGGGACGGAGGCCACAGCCGGATCGGGCACAATCCCCGTCGGCACGCCATTCGGGCGGTTAGCTCAGCTGGTCAGAGCGCCTGCTTTACACGCAGGAGGTCGCAGGTTCGAGCCCTGCACCGCCCATGTTGTCGCACAAGATCGAGAACCCGCCGAGCGGACTCTCGATCGCTCAAAGATCCCTGAAGGGGGCGACCGGTCGTCGGAGATCGTCAGGCCAGTTCCGCCATCGCCTCCCGGCCCCGCCGCTCCATCTCGTCGGGGCTCACTTCCTCGACGTGCGTCGCGACGCTCCACTCGTGCCCGAACGGATCGGCCAGCTTCCCGAAGCGGTCACCCCAGAACTGGTTCTCGAGTGGCATCGTGATCGTCGCGCCCGCCGCGACCGCCCGCTCGACCAACGCATCGACGTCGTCGACGTAGAACATGACGCCACCGCTGTGCCCCCCCAGCTCCGGCGGGGGTGTGGCGGTGGTCTGCGGGTACTGGTCTGCAAGCATGATCAGCCCGCCGCCGAGCTCGAGCTCGGCGTGGGCGATCCGGCCGTCCGGACCGGGCATCCGCATGCGCTCGGTCGCGCCGAACGCACGCGTGTAGAAGTCGATCGCGCCTGCTGCGTCGTCGACGGCGAGCGTCGGGATCAGGCCGCGATAGCCTTCAGGAATCGGATTGACCGACATCGTCCCTCCTTGGGTCGGGAGCACCTGACCACCCGATGGTACGCCTCCCGGCCTCGCGGGCCGTACCGGCGGGCAGGACACAATCCTTGCCCGTGCTAGCGGCCGTCTCGTGAGGGGGAGACGTAGCCGAGCCGGCGCTCGACCGGCTCGACCAGCGGCAGGATGCGCTCGATCGCCTCGGCGTTCTGCTCGCGCCATTTCTCGGGGCGCGGCGGCGTCAGCGTCGTCTTTGCGAGGTTGCCGCCGAGGCCGCCGGCGTACGCTGCCGCCGAATCCGTGAACGGCAGCTCGAGCCGCTCGAAGAGCTCGCGCAGCACGTCGACGGGCCGTTCGACCAACTCCTCGTAGGCGACGTCGACCCACTGCGCGGGATCCATCCCGTCTCGTGCGTTCAGCACCGCCTCGTTGCACGCGATGTACTGATGCGCGCAGATCTCCTCGAGCGGCGACTCCCGCAGGTCGCGCCACCCCGGCACGAGCGCGAGGCTCCAGCGATCCCCAGAGAGCTCGCCGAGGCCGTTCAGCGGCTCCGGCAGCCGGTACTTGACGAACCGGGGACGCGCCCGCCACGCCTCGATCAACGAGTTGACGTTGTCGGCGCCGCGCCGACGCAGAAAGACGTATCGCGCGTCCGGGAACAGCGCATCCAGGTACGGGATGCGCAGGCAGTTGGGCGGGGTCTTGTCGACGAAGCGCCGACCGCGCACGAAGAGGCCGATCGCGGTGTACACGTACTCGCGCTCACGCTCGGTGAGATCCTCGGCCGCGAGCCCATCGGAGTCCCAGCCGCGCTCCTCGATGTCGTGGAACTCGTCCCACAGGATGTGCCCCTCGCTCTGCACCGAGCCGAGCCGCCCACTCCGCAGGAGACCCTGGAGCAGCATGGTCGTCCCGGAGCGCGGGCAGCCGATGACGAGGATCGGTCGTTCGGGTGGTCCTGACGCCCGGATCCGCGACAGCGGCCTCGCGACCCGCGGCGCGCTCCGCCTCACGCGCCACACGGCGCGTCGCACGCCGAAGGCGCGGTTCGTCCTCACACCCTTGCTACGCGACCACGAGCGCGATGGCGACGAACTGCATCGCAGCTGCCGCCACGACCAGTACGTGGAAGATCTCGTGGTACCCGAAGAAGCGCGGCCACGGATCCGGACGCTTCGCGGCGTAGGCGATCGCTCCCGACGTGTAGAGCACACCGCCGACGACCACGAGCGTCGCCGCCGCGATACCCGCGCGCGAGAACAGGTTGGGGGCGAGGACGACCCCGACCCAGCCGAGGGCGAGGTAGACCGTCGCATGCAGCCACTTCGGCGAGTCGACCCAGGCGACGCTCAGCAACACGCCGGCGAGGGCACCAGCCCAGACCACACCGAGCACGGCCCACGAGAGCCAGCCATCGACCACGAGCAGCGCGAACGGTGTGTAGGAGCCGGCGATGAACAGGAAGATCGTCGAGTGATCGACACGCCGCAGCCACGCACGCACACCCGGTGCCCAGATCACACGGTGGTAGAGCGCGCTTGCGCCGAACATCACCGCGAGCGCGGTCACGTACACCGACGAGGCGACGACCTCGCGCCCACCGCTGGCAAGCATGATCAGGAGCGCCGCCGCCCCGAGCGAGGCGAAGAACGCCCATTCGTGGAAGACCCCGCGTAGCCGCGGGCGAGCCATCGCCGTCACGCTTCTATGGTGCCACGCGGGGCGGCCACGCGCGCGGCGGCTGTGCCTACACTCAGCCCGCGGGCCGTTAGCTCAGCTGGTAGAGCAGGGGACTTTTAATCCCAAGGTCGCTGGTTCGAGTCCAGCACGGCCCACTCGGTTTCATGCCGGAGCGAGGTGCCACGACGCCCGGCCAAGGGGAGGGCGTCGGACAGCATCCAGAGCGGTCGTGGGCAACCCTACGCCTCGACCTCCTGCTCGTGCGTCACCGTGGGCTCCGGCCGCTCGGCGGGCGCGGCGTCACGCACGCGGAGCACGACGTTGCCCGTCTTCTGGCCGGCCTCGACGTACCGCGTCGCCTCGACGATCTCGTCGAGCGTGTACACCCGGTCGATCACAGGTCGGTAGTCGCCGCTGTCGACGAGCCCGGAGATGACGAGGAGGTCCTCCTTGCGATAGCGGCCGATGCCGAGTTTCGCGCGCCGGCTCCCCACGAGCCGTGTGACCAGAGCGAGGAGCGGTACGTGGTACATGAACCCGAGGTCGACGGTGATGTAGACCCCGTCGGGCTTCAGCGAGCGCCTGCAGCGGCGGAACGAGTGCTTGCCGACGGCGTCGAAGATCACGTCGTACGTCCTGCCGTTCTTGGTGAAGTCCTCGCGAAAGCGATCGAGGACGTCCCGAGCGCCGAGCGACCGCACGAGCCCGACGTCCTTCGTGTCACACACCGCGGTCACCTCGGTTTCGAAGTGGTGCGCGAGAAGCTGGACGGCAGCCGTACCGATCGAGCCGGCTGCGCCGTGGACGAGGATGCTCTTCCCCGGCAGCGGATAGGCCGGTCTCAGGCAGGTCAGCGCGAGCAGCGCGCCGTCGGGGACGGCCGCCGCCTCCTCGTATGTCAAGCCGGTCGGCTTCGCCGCGATCACGCCGGACTCACGCACAGTCACGTACTCAGCAGTCGCGCCACGCGCGAAGCCGAACACGTCGTCGCCGACACGGAGCTCGGTCACGGCGGCACCGACCTCTTCGACCCTTCCTGCGAACTCCGACCCGAACGACGTCTGCCTCGGCCGCCGCACACCGTTGAAGAGACGGCTGAACCGGTATTCGACGCTGCGCACTCCCATGGTGTCCCCGCGCGTCACCGTCGACGCGTGCACCCTCACGAGTACCTCATCGTCCCTCGGCAGGGGCCGTTCGACCTCGCCGACGCGTAGCACCTCGGGAGGGCCGTACCGATCGTGGATCACCGCCTTCATGCGCTCACGCCCTCTCGTCGACGCGGCCTGGAATGCGATGGATGGGGGTGCCGTGCTTCCATGCGCGCCCTGCCCGGTAGAGCTCGGCGGGCCGGCCACCGCCCCGTCCGGGTCGCGCCGTACGGCCGGTCGGGATCACCCAGCCGTCCTCGCCGACGAGGGTGCGGCGGAAATTGGCCGCGTCGAGCTGCACGCCCCAGATCGCCTCGTACACCGCTCGCAGCTCGGCCATCGTGAACGTCGTGCCGACGAAGGCCGTCGCGATGCCCGAGACCTCGAGCTCGACCCGGACGCGCTCCACGGCGTCGCGCACGACCCCCAGGTGGTCGAACGCAAGCTCGAGTCTCTCCCCGAGGATGTCCGAGGCGGAGACGAGCGCAGCGTCGGCTGCGTCGGTGCCGGCGACTATCGCCCCCACGTCGCGAAGGACAGCGAGGTACCCGACGGTGACGACGTTCATGCGCGGATCGCGTCCCGGATCACCGTAGGCGCCGAACTGCGTCAGCAGGCTCGGGACGTCGACGCCGGTCTCCTCCGAGAGCTCGCGCCTCGCTGCCTCGCCCAGCGTCTCTTCGGGGCGCTTGAATCCGCCGGGTACAGCCCACATTCCTCTGAACGGCTCCTCCCCGCGCCGCACGAGCAGGACGTGGAGCACGCCCTCGACCATCGTCAGGATGACCACGTCCACCGTGACGGCGAAGGCCGGGAACGAGCTCGCGTCGTACCCCGACGTGACGCTCGTCTGCCGCTTTCTTGTCATTATGACTCTAACTGTACCACCGGAGTTCTGGTCATTTCAACCAAAACGCACTGTGGCTACGGCCGCGTCTCCCAGGACGAAAGTGCGGGCGACGGCAACTCCGCCTCTCCGAGGGGCCTGTGGACGCTACGCAAGGAGGCGAAGGCGACGGACAACGACCTCGTGTTCGCCTCGGATAAGGGAATGGGCGGCATCCCGGCCACGTCGCGGTGGCCCTCGTTCCGGACGATGGCCGCCAGATCCAGGAGTTGCTAGGCGAACTTGCCGCTGGGCGAAGCAAGCCACCGAGATGGGCGTCGAGGGGCAGCGGCTGGCACAGGCCGCAAACGACATCGTGCTCGGCTGGATTCGCGCCGAGAACCCGCTCGACGAGGTCAAGCGCACGACTCGCTCTCCGTTGCTGGCCCGTGGACACGGCCCGATGGCACGGAGGCGGCCACGATCGGTCGCCTGGCTTCGATCTGCTTCCGGAACGACGTCCATACCTTGCCTCGTGTGCGGGCGTAGGCAGCAGGGAATTGCGAGCGAAGCTCGATCATGCTCTGCCGATCATGTTCGGCGATCTCTCCCATCGCGAAGATCGTGTCGGCCGGTAGCTCGGTGCCATGCTCGACCGCGAGCCGTCGCAACCGCCGGCCGGAGATGTCGGCGTCCTGGTGCAGCCCGAGAACGTCTTGGAGCGCAACGAGGCGCCGGATCAGTCGTTGGGTCCGGTCTGGGTAGAGGCCGGCGAAGAACTCGAGCGAATAGCGGAGCCGCTTGGTGTCGATCCGAAGCCGGTGGTAGGCGCTCGCCGGCGAGTCGGGGCCGATGCGGTCGGCACGCTTGCGGAAGCGGCGGAAGCGGGCTTCGATCAGATCCGGTGCGACGGCCCGTGCAGGCAGCGAGGCTGGGCCCGAGCGTCTCGCGTGCTGGGCTCGAAGCGTTCGCCGGAAGCGACGCACGAACGACGTGTATCGGCTCGAGTCGAGCGCCTCGAGCATCACCGAACGCGAGGACCGGCGCTGCTCCTCGAGCAGCGGGCGAAGCGCCGCGAGCGCATCCGCGCGCGCCTGAGAGGCCGTGGCCATCGAGTTGTCGAGCTGCTCGAGCTCGACGTCGACGTCTCGTACGGCTCCGAGCACCCGGCCGAGCCAGGACAAGTCTCCCTGGAGTGCGATCACACCTGCGGGGAGCACGTCCGCAAACAGCGACAGCGCGGCGCGAAGCCGGCGGCTGGCGACACGCATCTCGTGCAGCTCCTCGATGTCGTCGCCGAGACGCGCGCCCGCCTCCTTGGCGAGCAGCACCGCAAACTGCTGTCGCACCACAGCCAGCGCGACCTCCCCGATCGGTGCGTCCGGGGAGACCTGGGTGGGACCGATGCTCTCTGCCGGCGGCTGCTGAAGGCCCACAATCAGCAGCCCCGCCTCGTACTTGCTCATGCCGGCCGGCTGCAGCCCGCAGGCTGTGCGGAGTCGATCCACGAACGGGCCGAACATCGACGCTGCGGGCTCCGGCACCTCTATCTCCACACGAAGCAGCCGGGCAGGGACTCCGCTGGTCCAATGGATCGACGTCTCGTCCAGGACGGCCTCGCCGGACGCCCCTCCGTCCGTGTGCAGTGCAAACACCTGCCGACGCGTCCGCGCCTCGAACAACGAGACCAGCCGCTTCCTTCCGGCGACGACTCGCACCCGCTCTCCGACCGGCCCACCTGCCTGACGAAGCAGGGCCGGGTCCGACTGCTCGAGCGGCTCCGAGACTTCGCGGCGGCGACGTAGCCCAGGCTCGACAGCCGAAACGGGGTCGAGGCTCTTCAGCGTCGCCTCGGCCGCGCGCCGGCGCCCCACACGGCGAACCCGAAGTGCGTAGCCAGCCCGATGGAAACGCCGATCCTCCGTATCCAGGTACAGGTCGACGTGGCTCACGGTGTCGCGTGGAGATACCTCGACCGCGCCGACACCGGCCCATCCCGCCGGATCCGCGAGCCACCTTGCCACCACACTCAGATCGAGAGCGTCAAACTGCCACTCGGTCTCAACCGCAACCGGTGGCGTACCTCCCCTACCCGACATGCCGCGAACGACGGTGCAGGCTCTGCTCTGCCTCGTCGGTGACATCAACGACTTCTCGAACTTCGCGCTCTTCGCGTGTCATTGCCCCACCCACCTGCGGGCACTCCCGTCTGCGCCCGCCGAAGGAGCTCAACGAGCCCGGAGGGCGTCCACGCGACCGCGGACGCCCTCCCTGTCGACCCACTGGCTCATACGCTCTCTTCTGCCTCGAGCTCGAGCTCGGCGACCTCGATCGCGAACGCAAGCGCACGCACGATATTGCCCGTCGCCGAGGCGACACGCGCCGTACCCACGATCGGAGCGACCGCCGTCAGAACGCCTCGAACCTGCTCCTCGTCGATGCCGATCTCGCTCGCCGCCCCGAGGTTCAACAGGTACGAGGCAGGCGGCGCATCAACCGCAACCAGGGCGGCAAGCCGCACGAGCATCAACGCCTCCGCGTCAAGGCTCGACGCCTCCAGCGAATCCGCCGTCATGCTCGCAAGCAGATCGAGAACCGGCGCACTATCCGTTTGCTCTGACATCAATCCTTCCTTCCCGATGATCTCACGACCACCCTCGACAATACTGAGATCTGAGTCCGTTGCTGCGAGAGTATCCAACCGAGACACGCTGGAAACCCGGCCTCAACCCCGGTTCACCCGGGTGATCGTCAACGGCGGCAAGGACGTGGGCTCGTCGGAGACACCACACCAACAGAGGAAGATCCGGGCTCACCCACGGGCGAAGAACGAGAGCGGGGCACGCGGGTGGAAGTGAGCGTGCCGACCTGACTCCGCAGACTGCAGTTCGTTGCAGTTCGTTGCAGTGCTGAAAACAGTCACTTACAGGCAGATTAGTCTGTCGCAGTTCGCTGCAGCGTACGAGGGCGGGCTTTCTGACCCCAAGGTCGCTGGTTCGAGCCCAGCACGGCCCATGGGCATTCATGCGGGATCGCCGGCGTCCGAACTCGCCTGCATCGGAGGCGTGACGGCCGCCGTACTTGCCGGGCCGGCGGTGTCTCTTGTGACCGCGCTCGTGTTCAACGAGGCAGCCGAGTCGGCCGGCGCATCCAGCTCCGACGACTGGCTCACCGGGCTCGAGGACCGCGGGGCTCGTGTAGCAGGGGGCTGTTCCGCGCGGTCTCGTAGAGTCGTGCGACTTCGACCACTCGACGACTGGGGGATCTATGCGTGACCGCCCGCCGATCATCCTGTCCACGACCGCTCTGCTCGTGGCGGTGCTCGGGACACCGCTCGGGGAAGCGGCCTACGAGGCCGTGGCGCCGGGAAGCGTGGGTACGGCGCAATTGAAGAACAACTCGATCACGGCCGCGAAGCTCCGCAAGGGAGCCGTTACCAACGCGAAGCTTCGCGGCGACGCCGTCACGAGCGGCAAGGTGAAGAACCGTTCGCTGAAGGCGATCGACTTCGCGCTCGGGCAACTGCCTGCACGGCCGCCCGGGCCCACCGGGGCCAAGGGTGACAAGGGAGCCGCGGGTATCACCGCTGTGGTCGTCCGGAGAAGCCCCGAATACACACCGTCCTAGGAGATGTGCAAAGAGTCGGCACCGCAACGTGCGAGCCGGGCGAGGTCGCCGTCGGTGGCGGGGTCGGCAGGACCGACGGCCTCACCATCTCCACCATCACGATCCGCAACAGCCAACCCAGCCCCAACACGACCGGAACGACCCCGACAGCGTGGAAAGCCGGATACGGATCCGAGAGAGCAGGAGAGACGCTCGTCGTCTGCGCCAAGATCGTTCCGTAGCGACGGCGCACACGACAGCCCGATGGGTGGTCGCGTGGGCGCCTCCACGCGGCCACCCCGCAGCGGGACCGCCAGTAGCGGCTTCGCTGTCGAGCCCAACGCTCCTGCGGCTCCGGCAGGCACGCCGCCACGGCCATGTCTCGCTCTTCGCGCCAACACGGTCACGCACGTGTGGTTCGCGCCCGACCGGCTGCCCTCGGCCGCCGCGGCGCTCGATGCGTGTGACCAGGTGGTTGTGTCCGTGGGGGTGGTTCGGGGAAGATGGCTCATGTGACGATCGACATCCAGTACGCGCGGAACGGGGGCGTGGCGATCGCCTATCGGGTGGTGGGCGATGGTGATGTCGATCTCGTGTATGTGCCCGATTTCGTCTCGAACCTTGTCTACGACTGCGAGATCCCGTACCAGCGCGAGTTCTACGAGCGGCTGGCGCGGTCGTTCCGGCTGATCCTCTTCGACAAGCGCGGATGCGGGCTGTCCGACATGGGCAGCCAGTTCGCCTCGCTGGAGACGCGGATGGAGGACATGCGTGCCGTGCTCGACGCCGCGGGCTCGCGTGCTCCGGTCGTGCTTGCTGGCTACGAGGGCACCGGCATGGCGGCGTTGTACGCGGCCACGTACCCGGAGCGGACACGTGCACTCGTCGTGTTTCATCCACCCCCACCCTCGAGTGCGGGACAGCTGACAGTGGATGACGAGGCGCACTTGCTGCGCCTGCGGGACGAGTGGGGCACGGGCGCGTTCTGTGACGAGTTGCTGTGCGAGATCGCCCCAACCCTGTACGCGGACGAGGACAGTCGAGAGAGGTTCACCAACCGGCTGCGGGTCGGGGCGAGCCCTGCTGTCGCCTACGCGATCAACCGCAGCCGCCTCGAGACCGATCTGCGCGACGTGTACCCCGCGATCCGCGTCCCCACTCTCGTCCTCTATCGCGCGATCACCGACGTCGACGAGTTTGGTGAAGATCCTGTCGGCGCTGCGCTCGACGTCGCCACGCGGGTCCCGGGCGCGCGGGCGACACAGGTCTCGGGAACCGACTGGTGGGGGATGTTTCTCTCACCCGAGCTGGCCGACGAGATCGAGGGCTTCGTCTCCGGACGCGAGGTACCCGACGTTCCCGAGAGCGTCCTGGCGACGGTGATGTTCACCGACATCGTCGGCTCATCGGAACACGCGGCAGCGATCGGTGATCGCGCCTGGCGCGATCTGCTCGCCCAACACAACGCGCTCATCCGCCGCGAACTCGTCCGATTCCGCGGCGAAGAACGCGACACAGCAGGTGACGGCTTCTTCGCCACCTTCGACGGGCCGGCGCGGGCAATTCGCTGTGGCCACGCGATCGTCGCCGTGGTGGCGGAAGTCGGTCTCGACGTCCGCGTGGGTATCCACGTCGGCGAGTGCGAGTTGCACGAGAGGAAGGTGACCGGCGTCGCGGTCAACGTAGGCGCACGCGTGGCGGCGCTCGCCACGGCCGGGGAGGTTCTTGTCTCCGGGACCGTCAAGGATCTAACAGCCGGATCAGACCTCGCCTTCCACGACAAGGGCGAGCACACGCTCAAGGGTATCTCCGGGGAATGGCATCTCCACACCGCAGTCGTGAACGACTGACGCCGGTACATGCCACTCACGCCTGCGAGTGTCCGAGAATGCTGCGTGACGGTGTGACTCTCAGACTCGCCGCGATGCGGCTGCGTTGAAGTACTGCCCGCGGGTCTACGTCGCGGTCGTCTGAGGAAGCCTGGCCAGGTCGAGCGCTTCGCCGATCGTGAGCTTGCCACCGACCTCGGTGGCGTTCGCTATGACGTCGGCCGAGAGCGATGCACGTGCCTGGTCGACGAACTCCCGGCCCGGCGTCTCGTCGGAGTAGACGTTGACGATGCCCTCCTGCTGCGCGTAGACCTCCGCCGCGGCGGCGATCTGCACGGCCGTCTCGGGCCGCCCCTCGACCGCCTCGGTCGCCGCGAGCCCGATCAGCGAGAGCCCGACGCCACGAACGCTCGCTACGTCCGTGTAAGCCTGCACCGAGTCGAGGAAGGTCCGGCGCGCGAGCGCAGGGTCTCCATGACGGATCTGCGTCCAGGCCATCTCGGAGAGGATCCGGGCTTCCTCAGCCCGGTCGCCGACCGCTTCGTACGCGGCGAGCGACTGGCGGTAGAGGTCGAGGGCGCCCGGCAGGTCACCGCGACCGGATGCCAGTCCAGCCAGGCCGCCGAGCGAGAGGCCGGCTCCTTCCTCGTCGCCGAGTCGGCGCTGGATCTCGAGCCCCTCGGAATACCTCCTCTGCGCCGAGTCGAGGTCGCCCGCGACCGCGTTGAGGATGCCCTCGAGGGTCGAGGCGAATCCCTCGGCCCAGGGGAAGCCGACTGCGCGGCTCCTCTCGATGCTCTCCGTCGTTCGCCTGAGCCCCGCTTCGAGATCGAAGCCGAGGAGGCCGAAGCCGTGAACGAACGCACCGATGCAGAGCTCGCGATCGGCGTCGAGCGTTGCCGCGATGCGATACGCCTCGGCCCATTCGTCGTTCGCCCGCTCGAGCTGACCCAGCGCCCACGAGGCCAGTCCCGCCGTGATGAGGGCGCCCGCTCGCCCGACCGTGGGAGATCCACGCGCGTCGGCGTCGAGGAAGGAGCCTGTGTACTCGCGGGCGGTGACGTTCTTGCCGCGGAAGTGCCAGTAGTTCCAGAGGTCGCCGCACATCTGCAGGCCCGCCTCGCAAGCATCCGCGTCGCCGTCGTTCGCCCTCGCCAGGAACGTATCGAGCGCGGCCTGGAGATTGCCCTCCTCGGCGAGGCCCCGCTCGAGGGAACCGATCTGGTCGGTGCCCTCGATGCCGTCGCGGATCGTCTGCGCGAGCGCCGCATACCGCCGAGCGTGCCTCAGTGCGAGCCGGTTCGCTTCCCCCGCCGCCTCGAGCCGCTCGCGAGCGTACTCACCGATCGTCTGCAGCATCCGGAGCCGCTCCCCCGTGCCGTCGGCCTGCATGAGAGCCTTGTCGACGAGCGATTCCAGCTCGTCGAGGGTGTTTTCGCCGGGGTCGGCGCAAACCGCCTCGACGTCCTCGAACGTACAACCTCCGGCGAAGACGGCCAGACGCCGGAACAGGCGCTGCTCCGCGTCGTCGAGCAGCGAGTGGCTCCAGTCGATCGTGGCGCGCAGAGTCTGTTGCCGCTCGGGAACGTCGCGCGCACCGGATGTAAGGACCTGGAGGGCGTAGTCGAGACGCTCGAGCAGCGCTTCCGGAGCCAGCAGCCGGAGACGGGCGGCGGCGAGCTCGAGAGCGAGCGGCAGGCCGTCCAGGCGCCGGCAGATCGCCGCGACAGCCCCGGAGTTCTCCGGCGTCAGCTCGAACGAGCCTCTGGTCATCTTCGCGCGCTCGACGAACAGCGCGATCGCCGGATACGAGCCGAGCGACTCGATCGAGGCGGGATCGGACGGCGAGGGAAACTCCAACGGGTTGAGCGCGTACTCCCGCTCGGCGGCGATCCTGAGTGGCGTCCGGCTCGTTGTCACGATCCTCAGCGCCGGGCAGGTCTCGATCATGCCCGCCACGTCCGAAGCCGCCGCCACGACCTGCTCGAGGTTGTCCAGGAGCAGAAGTGCCTTCTTGTCACCGATCAGTGCGGCGACGCCCTCCCCCAGCGTCCTCCCTTCTGCTTCCTTCACGTCCAACGCGTCCGCGAGAGCGGGAACGAACTGCGCAGGATCCGTCACCTCGGCCAGCGCGATGAACGCGACACCGTCGAGAAACTCGGGCGCGAGCAGCCGGCCCAGTTCGACGACGATGCGCGTCTTTCCAACACCGCCCGGGCCCGTGATCGTGACGACCCGATGTTCACGCGTCAGCTCGACGAGCGCAGCCAGATCGGCCGCTCGGCCGACGAGTGTCGTGGCCGGCGCCGGCAGGTTGCTCGGCAGACTGGCGTAGCGCTCCCCCTTGCCTTCGAGCGCCTCCGGATCCGGCACGACGACGCCCTCGGCCGCTACTGCGTAGAGCTCGAAGGGGCGCCCGACGTTCTTGAGCCTGAACCGTCCCATGTGGATGACGCCAACGTCGCTCCGGTTCCTGATCTGCTCGTACGCGGAGTCGGACAACATCACCCCGCCCGGTATGGCGAAGGACTCGATCCGAGCCGCGATGTTCACTGCGTCACCGGTGAGCCGCTCGGAATCGACGACCACCTCGCCCACATGGACTCCGACGCGAATCGGAACGTCGTGCGCTGCGAGCTCCCGCTGGATCTCGACTGCGGCGAGCACAGCAGCAAGCGAGCTGGGGAACATGCTCATGCTGCCGTCGCCGAGCCGCTGGACGATTGTCCCGCCGAAGGCGTCGTGGTGGCGTTCGAGCGCACTCATGTAGCGGTCGCGCTTGTCGACTGCCACCCGCTCGTCCGCCTGGATGAGCGCCGTGTATCCGACCATGTCGGTGAACATCACCGCGACGAGCCGACGATCCACCGGCACAGCGAGGGCATCCCCTTCTGCCCCCCCGGAGGGACGGGGTATCGCCACACGACGACCATATCGCAGTCCACGCGAAGGCACGGGTGCGAGCCGCCCGCCGGCCGGCCTTCGCTCGACCGGCGATCAGGCGAAAGGTGCCCTCGCCGCGCCAGTGTTGGCGAATGACGCTCGAGCGCGTCGATGTGCTCCGCGGTTGCTGTCGCAACCCTGGGTGAGCTGCCTGGCGGCACCCAACACATCATCGTTGCGGCAGGCCACGAAGCCGCAGTCGTGCTTGCTGTCGGCGCGGGCGCGGGGTCGGCGGTCTACCCGGTCTCCGAGGTTGCCGCCCGGTATGGCGCCAGCGCCGAACGCGAGACAACGAGCCCCGGCGAAGCGTACGAGGAACGACGCGCGGATCTGCCTCGATCGACTCTGGTGCGGTATCGGCCCGGCTGGCTGCCCAACAGCGGCTGAACAAGACGCCGAAGGCCGGAGACGACACCCACCCACGATGACGTTGAGTTCGGGAATGTCACATCACGGGTTAGGCTCATGACGTGGCGGTCAAGCGGATCAAGCCGAACATCTTGTCCGACCGCTTCGACGAGAGCAGGGCGTTCTATCACGGCGTGATCGGCCTCGACGGCGGCGACGGGCTCGACTGGATCCTCTTCTTCGGAACGGATCAGCGGGAAGTGCAGTTGAGCGTGACGAAGCTGGACGTCAAAGCGCACGTTCACCCTGACGTGTCGATCGAAGTCGATGACGTTGACGGCGTTTATGAACGGGCTCGTACCGCAGGTTCCGAAATCGTCTATCCCCTCACTGAAGAGGAGTGGGGCCTGCGACGCTTCTTCGTCCGCGATCCCAACGGCGCGATCATCAACGTGACCGAGCATCGTGACTAGGCGCAGGACTCGAGGGAGCAGTGGAGCGCGTGGGCCAGGGTTGGCGAAATGACGTTTGACGACGAGCGGGCGGCGCGTCTCGCCTACTCCGCAGGCAGGGTGAGGCGGATCTCGACCAGCCGACGTACGAGAACCTCGCTGGGTGCCTGATTCACAGGAAACCGCAGCGTGCCCTTTGACCAGTCGTATCCCCTGAGCAGATCCGGCTCGACCCGTTCGATGACCGAGCCCGAGTGTGGGAAGTAGCTGCAGTGCCCCTTCGTGTAGGCATAGCCGGCGACGGCTCGGCGGCCCACTTTGAACGCAGGGACACCGTACGACATGCCTTCCTCGGCGTCCGGGAGAATTGCCGCAAGCGTTGCTCGGAGCTCTCGCAACGTACTTCGCTGGGGTTCGGGAGCGGCATCGAGATACTCGTCGACGGTCACGGCTTCGAGCCTACAGCGAGCGGTGAACCAGGCTGCCGAATCGTTGCATGCCCCTGAACGACCGGCACGGAAGAAGACGTCGTGGCGGTCAGGTGAGGAGCGTCGTCCCCGTGATCTCGTGCTGTTCGACGTGAGCGCTCGTGATCATTGCCTCCTGTCCGTCACTCGGTCCTGATCCTCGGAAACGCTCCACGGCCCCAACTGTCTCCCACTGCTCGAACACGTTGACCCGCCCGTCATCGACAGGGTCCACCGAAAGGTGGAAATCGACGCAGCCTGGCGAGTTCCTTGCGGCCGTGATCACGTCGCGGCAGCCTTCGAGATACGTCGCGCGATCTTCTGCGTCGACGCGGAGCCACCCGGAAACGATGATCATGTGCTCACACTACCGAGCCCGTTTCATGCGCCGAAGCTGCCCGCCGGCCCCATGTACGAGCACCGCATCGCTCCACGGGGCGCGCGAGCAGCGACCGCACTCGGAACCGGACGGTACCGTTCGCGCCGTGGCCCGAAACGATGAGCTCGAGCGCCATCGTGCCGCTCTCCGACGCAGGGTCATCGCGGACTTCATCGATCGTTGGGGAGTCTGCGAACGGGGTCACGTCCTCACGGACCTGAATCGCGACGGACAGGGTCGCTGCTGGTGCTGCACGCGCGTACACGAGCGAGCGTTCGAGACTCCCGGGCAACGCATGGTGTCCCAGCGCGTGAGTTGAGGCGCCGGGGAGAGACCCCCTCGACTTCGCCAGTGATGCTTCTTGAAGCGCCCTGGGTTTCTTAGAGGCTCCACCGAACCAGGGGCAGCGCGGAGCCTCCAACATTCCCAGGGTCCTTCAATTGTCTTTTCTTGTGCCGGCAACGTAACTCGTGGGGTTTCGGGCGGTGTGTGCCGCGGTTTGGTGCCGCCGCTGCCGCCGGCCTCCCCCCGGTTTACCTCCGGCTTGGGGCCCGGCGTGCGCCATAGCACGAGTCCTGTACCCCGACGTAGCGGCGTGGCCGAGGTGGTGTTCCGACTGAACCGCGACGGCTACGCGGAGAGCTCGATCAGGCGGCTGGTCAGCCCGAAACCAGCCCTTCGACGGCGGCTGATGGCTTGATGTCCGGTAGGCGCATCATGCGGAACGCGTTGAAGAAGCCGAGCAGGCAGGCGAGGATCGGCACCAGCATCGCCACCTGGAGCGCGCGATTCCCTGCGTCGGCGTTGATGGCAATGATCTCTTGCTGGATCTCGTCGGGTTGGTCGGCGAGCAGCTCCTCGAGCTGCGTGGTGCTCACGAACTCGGCGTTGTCCTCCAGCACGCTGGCGATCCGTTCCTGGTCGGCCGGCGGGATCACGTCGCTCGCCTCGGTCATGCTGGTGAAGCTGAACGCCAGCGCCGCGAGGAGGATGCCGCCCGCGAGCGCCAGTCCGAACGACAGTCCGAAGGACTGGCCGGCGGAGTTGACCCCGGCTGCCTCGCTGACCCGCTCCTCCTCGATCGGGGCCAGGATGTAGTTGTTGAGCTGCGAGACCAGGAGACCGAGACCCGTCCCGGCGATCAGGAGTGGTACGAGCAGCGCCCAGCCGGACTCGCCTCTGGGGATGACCGGGATGATCAACAGCATCCCGATGAACGCGAGTCCGAATCCCAACCGGATGATGCTGGCCGGGCGGCGATCTCCGGACTTCTTCCCGGCGAGCAGCGCCACAGCGAACATCGTCAGCGAGAGCGGGGCGAGCGACAGGCCGGCCTCCATCGCGCTGTACTCGAGTGTCACCTGCAGATAGAGCGGAATGGCGATCATCGCGCCGCCGAGAGTGATCTGCTGGAGCACCATCTGCGACGCGCCGACCCGGAAGTTCGGGATCTTGAACAGGCCCGGATCGAGCAGCGCCACCTTGCCTTCGCGCTTTCGCCTGACGAGCCAATACCCGAGCGCGCCGAGAGCAACTGCACCGACCGCCATGATCAACAGGACGAACTCGCCGCCCTCCTGCCAGACGAGGATACCGAGCACGATGCCGCCCATCCCGACGACGGAGAGCCCGGCGCCGACGACGTCGATCTTGCGCACGCCCGCATACGCCACGTCGCGCACCAGCTTGATGTTGACCAGCACGATCGCGATGATCACGGCCTCCATCAGGAAGCCAACCCGCCACGACATGTACGTGGTGACGAACCCTCCGATCAGCGGGCCGATCGCCGCACCGATCGCCGCCGACGCCCCGACCAGAGCGTACGTCTTCTTCATCGCGGCGCCTTCGAAGTTGCCGTGGATGAGCGACTGCATCGCAGGCAGCAGAAGCGACGCACCAAGCCCGCCGATGAGCGCCCAGAAGATGACGACGGCAGTCATGCTCTGCGCGAGCGTCATCGCCACGGCGCCGATCCCGTAGGCCGCCAGGCCCAACGCGTAGGCGAGCCTACGCCCGATCAGGTCGCCCAGCTTGCTGCCGATCAGGATGAACGCGGCCGAGACGAGCGCCTCGAGGGCGATCGCGGCCTGAACACTGCTGACCGACGTGTCGAGATCACCGGCCACGGCGGTGATCGACACGTTCATGATCGAGGTGTCGACGACGAGGACGAACATCGCCAACGCCAGCAGAAGCGGCAATCGCTTGCTGGCCGTTCGCGCGCCGGGAGCGCTGATCTCAGTTCCCTCGGTCACCGGTGATCCACCGTCCCGACACCCACGAACTCGCACAGCAATTCATCGAACCGCCTCTCGCTCACGTGGGTTGGCCCAGAACGTCGGCCTCGCCTCGCGCGCATCATACGAGGCGGCGCAGAATAGCCAGAACGACAACCACGCCGTGTTTCCGCCGGCCGCACGGATGACACATCCCGAACCGAACGTGTGTCAGCTTCGCGGCGTGAACGGGCGTAGCTCGTCCTGTCCTTCTTGGACGACGCCGTAGTGCGACTCGGGCACCTCGTTCCAGGCGCCGGTGAGGTCGCCGAGCGGCTCGGACACGATCAGGCGTGTCTCGTCGGAGAGCTCGTGCAGCACCGGGTTGTCGGGATGTTGGGCACGCAGCGTCGCCACGGCCGTGCTGTAGAAGAGCGACCGCGAGACCCGCTCGCTCGAGTAGCGGAAGGCCCAGATGCTGGAGCCGTCAGTGGTCGCCACCGTCATCTGGATCGGATGCTCGACGCCGTGCGCCCGGCCTCTCTCCTCGATCAGCCCCACCGCCCGCTCGACCGCGGCCGGTGGGTCGTCTTCGAGACCGAACGTGAGCGCGAGATGGAAGAACACCTCCGTGTCGGTCGTCCCCTCGATCTCGGGGTAGAGCGACGGGTCGACGGCGAGCTCCAGGTCGCGTTTCACGGTCTTGAACTCGCGGATCAGTCCGTTGTGCATCCACAGCCACCGGCCGTGACGAAACGGATGGCAGTTCGTCTCCTGGATCGCGCCACCCGTCGACGCGCGAATGTGCGCGAACACGAGCGGCGACACGAGATGCCGGGCGAGATCCTTGAGATTCCGGTTGTTCCACGCCGGCTCGACACTGTGGAACACCCCCGGCGTGTCCCCCACGCCGTACCAGCCGATGCCGAAGCCGTCACCGTTCGTCGTCTCGGCACCCATCGTCGAATGCAGGCTCTGATCGATCAGGGAATGCTTGGGCTTGAGCAGGAACTCCTCGATCGCAAGCGGCGACCCCGAATACGCAAGCCAACGACACATGACGTCCTCCTTCTCAGCCGGGGTCGGCGGCGCCGACCCGAAGTGACCCATCATCTCCCGGCCCGGCCGGCTTGCGCGCTCTCCAGACGGCGTCGAGCACTACGGCAACCACCCCGATCGCGATCATCGCGGTGAACGTCTCGGGGGCGTTTCGGAGCGTGTCGATCGCGAAGGAGACGAGCACGATCGCGGTCACCGCGGTCGCCACCAGGATCATCACGAGGTTGCTGCCGGTGTTCGCGCGCAGGCGGTAGGCGGCGGCGCAGATGACCAGGAAGAGCACGAGCGCCGTGGCGCTGCCGACCGAGGCGATCGCGGACAGGTCGACGAGGTTGGCGACGACGAGCACCGCACCGCCGGTGATCAGCAAGCCGGCCTTCGCGCCGAGCCGGGAGCCCGGCCCGAAGAACGACGGAAACAGGCCGACCTTTGCGAGCATCCCGGTCATGCCACCGGACGCGTAGAGCGTCGCGTTGGTTGCGCCGGCCGTCGAGAGCATCGCGGTCGCAGCCATCAAGGTGAACCCGAAGTCGCCGAGCGCCGGCCTCGCGGCCTCGGCGATCGCGGTCGGCCCGTACTGGATCACCTGGGCGACGCTGAGCGTCCCGAAGACCGCGATCGCGATCAGGACGTAGGTGATGCCCGTGATGCCGAGGGCCCCAGTCATTGCCCGCGGGAGATCGTGGGAGGGGTTGCGTAGGTCGCCGGCAGTGAAGGTGATCACGTTGAAGCCCATGTACGCGAAGAACGTGAGCGCGACGCTGGCAACGACCTTCGAGAACGGCGGGTAGCCGTCGAACGCGAGGAGACCGAGGTCGATCTGCGGGAGCGTGACGACGACGAAGAACAGAAACGAGGAGAGCACGAGGGCCACGATGAACGTCTGCGCACGGGCGACGAACGACGCCCCGACCATGTTGATCGCCACCATCCCCACAATCAGGGCGGTGATGAAGACGTTGTCCCACCACGAAGCCGCACCGTCACCAACGAAGAGCGAGGTCGCGTAGCTGCCGAACGAGACGGCGACCATGGAGCAGACGATGACCATGGCCGCGATGTAGCCGAGCCACGAGGTGACGCCGACGAGCCGCCCCTTCCCGAACCCCTCCACCAGGTACGTGATCAACCCGCCCGACGACGGGTACCGGATGCCGAGCTTCACGCACACGTACGCCAGCAACGACGTCACAGCGAGACCGACCAGGAACGAGATCCACACCGCGGCGCCCGCGACCTCGCCGGCCGTCCCCAACAGCGCGAAGATCCCCGCGCCGACCATGCTGCCGATCCCGAGCACCGTCGCACCCGGAACCGACATCCTTCTCGGTGGGGGCGCTCCTGTCTCCGCCAGCTCGGATGAACCGGGTGATGCGGATTGCTCGCTCATGACGACTTCTCCCTCACGGCTATCCAGCGCGATATCGCCCTGCAGCCGTCCCTCTCTCGGTAGTGCTGCAGGGCGATCCTCTCATCAGTCCGCGGCGAACTCGGCTCAGTCCGCGTCGAGCTCTGCGACGTCTATCGCGAGCGCGAGCGCCCGGACGATCTTGCTCGTCGCCGAAGCGATGCGAGCAGTGCCGACGATCGGTGCGACCGCGGCGAGAACTGCCTGTACCCGCTCGGGGTCGATCTCCAGATCGCCTGCGGCCTCCAGATTGAAGGCATATGAGACCGGCGGCGCATCGACAGCAACGAGCGCGGCGATCCGCACGAGCATCAGCGTCTCTGGATCGAGGCTCGACGCCTCCAGCGAGTCCGCCGTCATGCTCGCGAGCAGGTCGAGAACCGGGGTCTCGGTCATCTGATCTGACAACACTCCTCCCTACTGTTCATCGATTCGTGAGGCGTATCCCTCACCTTCACGTTCGATACTCACACCTAGGCGCCGGTTCAGCATCCGTAGGACACGGCCGATCGACTGCCCGAGACTACTGGCCATCCAACCGAGTCGATCTTGAGCTCGAGCAGCGCTGACTCCAGGAGGGCCATCGCGGCTGCCGTGCGAGCCCTCCATGGCCGCCAGTCTGTCGATGCCCATTCTCGACTGTCACGACACCGCTCACGACATCTACCTGGGCGCGACCGACATCCCCCTCCTCCGGACGCTGCGGCGCGGCACCTGACCCCCTGCTCGCCGCGTGTCCCAACCATGTCCCGAACCGCCGTGATCCGAGCGAACCGAGAGCACCTCACAGCCTCGGAGAACGGCTTGGAACGGTGAATGCGCCTCGACCAACCGGCCTCTATCCCGAGGTCGCTGGTTCGAGTCCAGCGCGGCCCGCTCGGAGGGACCTGACGCGTCTACTGTTTCGACTGATCCAGGACGATCGGGAACCAGTCCTCCCTCAGTCGATCGCCTGGCTGCATGCCGTGACCGGGGTATGGCGGCGATGTCCGTCCCGGCCGCTCGACGAAGCGGGCGTCATCGCCGACAAAGCGAAGGCTCAGGGCGCGGCGGCGCGTCGTGCCCGTGTTGCCTCGTGCACCATGGACGGTGCGGAAGTCGAACAGAACGGCGTCGCCCGGCTCCATCGGCCATTCCAACACTCCTAGATCGTCCTGGTCGATGTCGGGGTCAGGCACGGGACGCCAGTCGCCTGTCTCGTAGAAGTCGCTGTCGTCGGCCCAGCTGACGGGACGCACCAGTTGATCCCATCGGTGTGACCCTGCGATGAAGCGAAGGCTTGCCTCTCTCACCGGGTCGACGGGTATCCAGAGCGAGCACGTCTGCGATCCCTCCACGAAGTAGTAGGGCGAGTCCTGGTGCCAGGGTGTCGTCTTCGGCGTTCCGGGCTCCTTGACCAGGACGTGATCGTGGAAGAGCTGGACGCGGCTCGAGCCCATCGCAGCGGCGACGACAGAGGCAGCGGGGCTGTTCCTGACGACCTCCTCGAATTCAGGAATGCGCGTCCAATTGCAGTAGTCGTCGAAGAAACGTCCGCCGGTGTCGCTGTTCTCCGACGCATACGGGCCGGGCTCCGCCATGTTGCGCGCGATGCCGCGCTCGATCACGGCAAGCCATTCACCGAACACGCCGCGGACAACGGCTGCGCCATCCCGTTGAAAGCTGTCGACGATCTCGCGATCCAGCATCAGTCGTCCTTGTCCGTTGGCCGCGCAGTGCCGGCTCGGCGGGAAAGCGCGGTCTGGCACGGGCCTTCAATCCGACTCCCCGGCCAAACCACTCCTCCTCGCCAGAGGGAGACTGCCAGAGGAGATCTCACTCTACCGGCCGTGCGCGAATGCCTGACGCGTGCACGACCATCCACGCGAAGGAGGTGCGCACGGCAGCTTTCACCGCCTCTGCCGTCAGAGCCACAGGTCCGAGTTGAGGGTTCTTCGGGGAAGCCCCGACACCCCAGGATCACGCAGGAGTCGGGGCCACGATCTGCTCAAGACCGGATTCGGCGACGCGTGCGCGGCGACGACAGCCTACGCCTCCGGAAGCGGCCCGACGAACTGGATCCCGTAGTCCTCGCTCGCTTGGCCGATCGGTGGCTCGTCGACCGGTTCGAGCGGCTTCAGCCCGCCGGCCGCCGACGGCAAGGAGATCGCCCGGTAGAACTCGCCATGCCGTGGGGTCGTAAGGATCAGGTATCGCGCGCTGTCCGATGCGATACGGAAGCCGTGCACCGTGCCGCCGGGCAGGTGCACGAACGAGCCGGCACCCACGGTGACCCCGGGCTCGTTCTCGACAAAGAACGTGATCTCGCCGTCGAGGACGTAGAACGACTCCATGTCGGCGTCGTGGCGGTGGAGCGGAACGCTCACACCCCGAGCGGCTCGCTCGTCGACCAAGGCGAACGACTCACCCGTCTGCCCGCCGGTGGCGAGAAAGTTCGTGGGCGTGTCGCCCCACCAGCGCACCTCGGCTTCACCGGCCCTGCACACATACGCGCCCGTCGTCGTGCTCATGGTTCCCGCTCCCTTCGGTCGTTGTGCTCTTGCGTGCGTGAGGTCACCGTCGGCGCCCCGCCGGGATCTGCCGCCCTCCAGTCGCGCCCGCCAAGCCAAGGAGGCACGCCACCATGCGGCTCACGGTCTCCGCCGCCCGCTCGGGGCCGATTCCACGCGTGCGCAGGGCTCCGTACGTCGGGTGGTCGAAAAAGGCGCTGACGAGCTGCAGCGTGTGCGCGCCGACCCTGCGTCCGCGCAGCGCCTCATGCACGAACGCCGTCACGGTCGCCCGCCAGTACTCCTCCCATTCCTGCATCGCCGGTAGCGCCCTCTCGCGCGGGTCGCTGTCGAGGCTCGCGCCGGCGCGCTCGTAGAACGCGAACAGCGCCGCCGCGGCACGCTCGAGGCGTACGACCGGATCCAGCACGTCACCGATCGCCTCCGCAGCGTCTTCCGGCGCGGGTGGCTGTGTCCGCTCCATGAGGAGCTCACCGCATGCCGGAACGAGCTCCGAGAGCGACGGGAAGTGCCGGTAGACCGTCCCCACCGACACATCGGCGCGGCCCGCGATGTCTTGCCAGCTCGTTCCGAAGATCCCGCGCTCGGTGTGAAGCTCGAGCGTCGCCTCGAGGATCCGAAGTCGAGTCTCCTCAGCCGCTGCCGCCCGCGTCGTCATGTCGTACTCGCGCGGATTCATCGTCTCCATATTAATTACATAGATCGTTCCTCTAATCAATATCGGAGCTGCGCAAGCGATGACCTGCCACACCTCGGCGTCGAACCGCTTGAGACCTGCGCACGGGCCCGTGCGCCCGGCCGAGCTGCTCCCCGCCTAGCGAGAGTCGTCGCGGGAGAGTCTCTCCTCGATGCGGTCGAGGCGGTCGGTGATTGCTCCGAGAGCTGCTCGAAGCTCCTCGGCGTCGCTGTCGTCTTGTGCCTTGTCGGCCGTGCGTCGCTCGCGTTGTGCCGCGTCGATGAACATCGACGTGACAACGGCGGTGACGATCGCGATGAAGCTGATGGAAACGACCATCACGATCGCGGCCACGGTCCGTCCAACCGTGCTGGTGGGTGTCACGTCGCCATACCCCACGGTCGTCACCGTCTGCAGCGCGAACCACAACGCGTCGCCATAGCTCGAGAAGTCACGCTTGTCGAAGATCCAGACGACAACGCTTGCCGCCACGACCGCACCGACGGTGACCGCCGCAATCAGCCACGCTGCTGCGCGGGGAGAGGCGGGAGCGCGCTGAAAGCGCTCGACGCTACGAGCGATCGGTCCGCGAGGGCTCATCGGCGAAGCTCGAAGCCGTTTGCATGAACCTGGCGGTGCTCACGCCACGAGGTCAGATTCGCCTGCGGCCTCGCCCCGGAGTGACAGCCGCGGCCACGACGGCGGTCTTGGCAACCGGCGAGGGGCCCGGTGACACCGCCTTGGCGACGACGGCGGTCTTCGCGACCGGCGCTCCGATGACTCCGACTCGTCCTACACGCGCTGCCCTGAGTGGCATCGTCAGTCTCCTTCGCTCGCAGATGCTTCATCGGCCTCGATCGAGGCGATGATCGCTTGAATCGGGATCCGCCCGTTGGCGATGAGCTGACCGCCCGAACGCCGTGCCGCGGCTGCGAACGGCGCAGCCCACAGGTTCTCCCAGATCAGCACGCCGGCGGTGCTTCCAGGCTCCATCGCAGCCGCGAGGTGGACGACGTCATCCTCGGCCAACAGCTCCGCGAGCTCGACCTCCAGTTTCTGCAGCTCGCCCAAGTCGGAGACATCGGAGAGCTCCATCGCGTCGACGGTCCCGTCGTCGTTCTTGGTGAGGATCAGCACGTCGATGACGCGGATCGTGCCCGCATCGACCAACGCGAGCAGCTCTGCTGCCATCTCGCCGGTGAAGTTGCTCGCTCCCGCCGGAAACTCGACGACGAGATAGTCGACGGGGCCGAGCTGGTCCAAGGATGTTTCGGTCATCGTTCCCTCTCGTTGCGTTGGGGCACCACAGCGGCAACAGCCTATCGACCGCGATGCGGCAAGCACCGATTCCGCACGGCGATCTGAGCCTCGCTATGCGGTCAACGCCTTCACGAGCGAGGCGAGCGAGTCGAGGTAGGAGCCGACCTCGACCTCGGTCGTGGCGACGCTCGCCGCGGGGCCCGCCCCGTCGATCGCCTCCCAGACACCCCGGTTGGCGTGCCACACGCGGAGCAGCGACCAGAACTCCTCGTCGAGGTCGGCACGGGCCTCGACTCCGTCGACAGGAAGTCGCCCGCCGAAGCAGTACCCGGAGCGCGGGTAGAGACGGTGTGCACGCCACGGGAGGCCGGCGTCCTCGGCGATCCGCTCGATACCGTCGGCGAGCAAGCTACCGAGCGCGGCGGCGCGCACGTATGCGTCTGGGGTGAGTACCTGCGCCAGCGTTGCGCGGCAGGCCGCCATCTGCAGCGCGCTGCCGTAGAGCGTCCCGCCCGTCCCGTACCAGTCGCCCTCGAGCATCGCCTCCGAGAGCCTGGCGCCCATTCCGTACGCCCCGACCGGTACACCGCCGCCAATCGATTTGCCGAGAGTCACGACATCCGGCTCGAGCCCGTCCCTGGCCGTGAGCCCTCCCGGCCCGCAGATCTGGGTGTGGGTCTCGTCCAGGATCAGGATCGTCCCGGCGTCGCGCGTCACCTTGCGCAGCGCAGCGTGGAACCCAGGAGCCGGCAGGATCACACCCTGGTTGTTGGTCATCGCCGGCTCGGCTAGCACGCAGGCGACGCGACCGTCTGCGAGAGCGGCCTCCACGGCAACGGGATCGTTGAACGGCACGATCCTCACGTCCGAGACGGCTGCTGCCGGAATCCCGCCGAACTCCGATCCGACGCCTCCACCGTCGCGGACGGTGGCCGCGAACTGGTCGGCGCCACCGTGGTAGTGACCGTCGAAGAGCAGCAGGACGTCGCGACCCGTCGCTCGCCGCGCGATCCGGATCGCCTCGACGTTCGCCGTGGTGGCCGCGAGCGTGAACTGCCAGTGGGGCAGGCCGTACCGGCGTCCGAGCTCGGTGGCGACCCAGATCGAATCCTCGACCGGCAAGAGGAACTGTGCACCCTCGGCGAGGCGCTCGGCGACAGCTCGCACGGTCGGCTCGGGCGCGTGCCCGCAGAACGCGCTCGTGTCGGCGATGTTGAAATCGGCGTACGCGTGGCCGTCGACGTCGGAGAACGACGCGCCGCTACCCGCAGCGACCCAGATCGGCGCGTGGTCGTAGAGGAGGCGCTGCCAGCTCATCGGCACCCCTCCCGGCATGACAGCGCGCGCCTCGGCGGCCAGAGCCGCCGAGCGTGGCCGAGCCGCTGTGAAGCGCGCACGTTCGGCGACCAGCAGGCGCTCCACCCGATCTGTTGCGAACCCGGACACGTTCGGCATCGCTGACCCTCCGCTGCACCGCGGTGAGCTCCGGATCCTATGGATCCGTCCGGGGCCCCTGCCACACGGCACGAGCTCCTGCCCGCATAGACTCGACACCTACCAAACGGAGGTGGGAGCCATGGCGAGAGTCCTGACCGTCGGAGCGGCACAGCTCGGCCCGATCGCGCGCAACGAGCCACGCGGCGCGGTCGTCGAGCGCCTGCTGACGCTGATGCGCAAGGCGCACGCGCGCGGCTGCGGCCTCGTCGTGTACCCGGAGCTCGCTCTGACGACATTCTTCCCGCGCTGGTACATGCCCGATCAGGACGAGGTCGACGGGTTCTTCGAGACGGAGATGCCGAACGAGGAGACCGCACCCCTCTTCGCCGAGGCGCGCAAGCTGGGAGTCGGCTTCCATCTCGGCTACGCAGAGCTCGTCGAGGGAGAGGGCCGGCGACGGCACTTCAACACGGCGATCCTCGTCGACCAGACCGGGCAGATCGTCGTCCAAGTACCGCAAGGTGCACCTGCCAGGGCACAGCGAGCACGAGCCCGATCGGCCGTTCCAGCACCTCGAGAAGCGTTACTTCGAGCCGGGTGACCTCGGCTTTCCGGTGGTACGTGCATTCGACGGAGTCGTCGGGATGGCCATCTGCAACGACCGTCGCTGGCCGGAGACGTACCGCGTGATGGGCCTGCAGGGCGTCGAGCTGATCGTGCTGGGCTACAACACGCCGACCCACTTCCCGCCGGCGCCCGAGCACGACCATCTACAGAACTTCCACAATCACCTCGTCATGCAGTCGGGCGCGTACCAGAACGGGACCTGGGTGGTCGGCGTCGCCAAGGCCGGCCGGGAGGAAGGCTGCGACCTGATCGGGCAGAGCGCGATCATCGCCCCGACCGGCGAGCTCGTCGCCATGTGCTCGACGCTCGGCGACGAGCTCGTCGTGACCGACTGCGATCTCGACCAGTGCCAGTCGCTCAAGGAGAACATGTTCAACTTCGCGCTCCACCGTCAGCCGCAGCACTACGGGCTGATCACTGCGCGCGCCGGCGCCGAGGCCCCTCCTGCCTGACCGAATTGGGTCACTGGTAGGGTCGACGAGTCCCGACGGAAGGAGAACCAACGCTCTTCCACGTGACGTGCACCGTCCACTCGCCGAGCGAAGAGGGTGGTCAGCGGTCGCTGACGCTCTTCCAGAACTGGCAGCCCCCCGCCGGCGCGGAGTTCAAGGGGTTCTACGGCCGCGCCGACGGCCAGGGCGGAGTCGCCCTCGTCGAGTCCGACAGCGCAGCGGCGCTGGCGCGCACGACTGCACCGTGGGTGCCCTGGCTCCGCTTCGAGATCACGCCGATCCTCCCGATCGAAGAAGGCGCGGCGATCGGCGGCGAGGCAGCCGCCTGGCGCGCGTCGATCACCTGACCGGATCCGCCTCGTAAGAGGCCGTTCAGCGGGGGATCACGACCGCCCGCCACGGTCTCGCCGCTCAGCGTCGCCCAGGGCGACGATAGGCTCGAACCTCCGACCTGGCTCCGGGAGCAGACGCTCGTGCCAGGTGGCCTCGACCCGGCAGCCACGCAAGAGGCTCTCGAGCCCCGGCAGCACATCGGGGAGCATCCGCTCGAAGGCTGGTCGGTCGGCGGTCTGGAGCCTGACCTCCACATACGCGGGCTCGTGCTGGACGAGCTGGAACCGAGTCACGCCGTCGACCTGCTTGATCACCCCCCAGAGGGCCCGCGCGTGCAGAGCGGTCCCGTCGGGGAGCCTCATGATCACGTTGCGCTTGCCCTCCAGCGAGAGCAGCCGCCTCGACGGACGCCCACACGCGCAGGGCTCGCTCGTGAGACGAGCGTGATCGCCGAGCGCGTAGCGGAGCAAGACCGTGCCGCGGTTGACGAGATTCGAGATCACGACGATGCCTCGCTCGCTCTCGGCCACGGGTGCGCCTTCCTCGTCGACGATCTCGACATGGCAGAGGTCGTCGTGCAGATGGAAGCCCTCGCGCGCCTCGCAGAGGTACCCGATCTTGAGCGCCTCGCCCGCGTTGTAGCGCGAGAGGACCGGCACGCCCAGTTCACGCTCTATGAGCTCTCGTCCCGCCGGAGACATCCCCGACCCACCGTAGACGACGAGCGCCGGCAGAGGGATCGAGCGGTCGGCGGACGCGATCGCCTCGAAAACGACCTCGAGCCACGAGCCGGGCCCGACGACGACGTCAGGACGAACCGTGTCGAACGCGGCCAGAGCGTGCTCCATCGGCTCCTCGGTGGGGACGAACGTGAACCCGGGCCTCCGGGGCCGGAACGCGGCCGAGTCGTAGAAGGCGCGAACGTGCGCGAGCGTCGACTCACGGTACTCGAGCGCCAGCACCTGGTACCCGGCGCGCCCGAGCAGCGCGATGTCCACCGCGCGCTCCCGCTCCGAGTAGGCGATGTTGGCGAGCGCCGACGCCCGGTCGTGAAGGACGTCGAGCGGCTCGCCCGTGGACCCGCTCGTCCGGACCGTGAGGCAGCCCGATCCGCTGGCGATGGATCGGAAGTCGTCCGGAGCCAGTAGGAGATCCTGCCGGGCGATCAGCGGCAACGCCACGAGATCGCTCGCGCTGCGAACGTCTCTGGGATCCATGCCCAGCTTCCCAAGCTGCGCGCGGTAGTACGGGACACAGCGGGACGCGTAGCGGACGGTCTCGCGCACCCGTCTGTCGCGAAGCTCGAGCTGCTTCTCGTACGGAGCGAAGGGGATGCTGCGCTGCCGCGGCCAGGCGCGGACAATCTGCAGCGTCCCGGCCGTGCGGCTCAGGACGCTTCGGAGTGCCTCCGCCACGGGAACCAGCTTGACGCATCAGGAGCCATCTGCGCGAGGAGAGCACGCCCGCTCTGCGGCGCCGTGCGTCTGCCAGACTGTCCGACATGGATGCGACGCAGACGACCGAGGGCGAGTGGCGGTCCCGGCTGTCGCCGGAGCAGTACCACGTGCTCCGCGAGAAGGGCACGGAACGGGCATTCACCGGCGCGTATTGGGATACGAAGACGCCCGGCGTGTACCGCTGCGCCGGCTGCGGGGCAGAGCTCTTTCGCTCGGACGAGAAGTTCGACTCCGGCTCCGGCTGGCCGAGCTTCGTCGATCCCGTCGCGGCGGATCGCGTGAGCACCGAGACCGACACGAGCCACGGCATGGTGCGCACCGAGGTCATGTGCGCGGCGTGCGGCGGGCACCTCGGGCACGTCTTCCCGGACGGGCCAGGGCCCGGCGGGCTGCGCTACTGCATCAACTCCTGCTCGCTCGAGCTGGACGCCGCCGACGAATGAGCCCACGGCAGGGCCGATGCGTCGGACGGAAGGCGCGGCACGCATGACCACGCCGACCATCAGCGTGATCATCCCGAGCGTGAATCGTCCCACCCTCGACCGGGCCATCCGCTCGGCGCGCTGGGCCGACGAGATAGTCGTGGTCTTCGACGCGGCCGAGCCGCCGCGACACCCAGCTGGTTGCGTCGTGCGCGCAACCGGACCGGATGGCGTCTGGGGCGGCCCACAACGGAACCTCGGAATGCAGATCGCGACCGGCACCCACTTCGCGTTCATGGACGACGACGACGTGTACACGCGCGATGCGGGCGCGGCCATCCGCGCCGCCGTGACCGCCGAGCCCAGGCGCGCGCACATCTTCCGCCAGCGAAACCGCGATCGGATCTATGCGGGCCCGATCGTGTCGGGAGAGATCGGTACGAAGATGTTCATCGCGCCACGCGAGCCGATCGGAGTCTGGACGAGCCGCTACAGCGGTGACTTCGACTTCATCCTCGACACGATGACGCGACGCGGCGACGAGCCCGTCTACCACCAGGCGATCATCGCATCGGTCAGACCCCCGACGCTCCGTCGCTGGTTCGAGGCGATGGTCGACCCGGCGATCCAGAAGCGCGTCGCGGGACGCACGCTCCGCCGTCTTCGCCGCAAGGCCTAGAGCTCGGTCGGCGAATTCAGGCACCCGCGACTGGCGGCTGTGACACGGCGCAGCGGTCTCGTCGGCCTACGGCCCGTCGTCAGCCTGCTCGGGATGCTCGAGTCGCTGCAGGCGCCAATCGATCGTCCCCATCATCCTTTCGAGTCGCTGGAACACGCCGTCGCGGGAGGCGCGCACGGACTCCTCCACCTCGTCGAGTCGACCCGTCAGCATGCGGACGTCCGATCGGGGTCCGGCGACCGCGGCGCCCGCCGGAGCTGCCGACACGACACCGCTCGCCTGCAGTTCGTCAACCCTGGCTGCGAGCTCCTCGAGCAAGGCGGTGAACTCACGGGACGAGAGCGCTGCCGACACGGCGCGGCGATGGTCGGCGAAGTCGTGCATGAGGCGCTCGACCATCATGCGCAGCCTCTCCACGTCCTCTTCCCCGCCGCCGACACGAGGCGCGTCGCCGTCGGCGAGCGCGTCCGACATCGAGACAGGCATCTGCACGTGCGGTGCCTCGGCGGCCAGCGCAGCGACCACGTCGAGTCGCGCGTCGAGCGCTGCGACGCGGGCTTCGATCTCATCACCCGATCGCTGCACGTCTCCGGCGAGCCCCGCGGCGCCCTGTTCGACCGCCGCCAGGCGCTCCGCGACCGCATCTTCTGTCGGACCGGCCTGCTCGCGCACGAGCCGGTCGACCGTCTCGGCTCGCTCGACGAGCTCGGCGATGCGGGCACCGGTGACGGCTTCGAGCTCTTCGAGCCGCGCCGTTCTCTCGGCCAGCCCGTCGATCACGTCCGCGCCGGTCGCACTCCCTCCCGCCTCCAGCGCCTCCACTCTGGCGCCCAGCTCCGTCAGCGTCCGGGCGGCTGCCGCGTCGTCGCCGGCGATCTCCGCCACATCGTCCAAGCGGGCACCGAGAGCGTCGATCGCCGCCCTGGCCTCTTCCCGACCGTCCGGCCGGGCCACCAACTCCGCCACCACACTCGCAAGCTCGTCGAGCCTGGCCGCGAGCACCGGGTCGGGCTCGGGCTCGGTGTCGGCACGGGCCGCGAGATCGGCAACCTGCCCTGCGAGCTCCGCCACGCGACCTCCGAGCACCGGGTCGGGCTCTGGCTCGGTGTCGGCACGGGCTGCGAGATCGGCAACCTGCCCTGCGAGCTCCGCCACGCGACCTCCGAGTTCCGGATCGGGGACGACTCGCTCGTCGAGGCTCGCAACGAGCGTCGCGAGCTGCTCGAAGCGCAGCCCCAGTTCGGCGACGCGGCCGTCCGTCTCGCCGTCTGCGGCGGGCCGTGAGGCGAGCGCGTCGACGCGCGCCGCGATCTCCTCAACGGACGCCGCGAGCCGATCGTCCGTCAGAGGACGCGAAGCTACCTCGTCTACACGGGCGGCGATCTCTCCGACAACCACGGCCAGCTGGTCGTCCGCCACCGGCCGCAAGGCCAGCTCGTCGACGCGGGCTTCGACCGCTGCAGCCCGCTCGCGCAACTCTCCCGCAGCGGTCGCGTCATCGGCGAGCACGTCGAGTCGACGGCGGACCTCCGCCAGTTCATCCGAGTGATCGGGAACGGCGGCGACCCCACGCTGTATGAAGCCCAGTGACTCGACCAGTTCGTCTACTCGATCCTGCGTCGCGAGGCGCCCGAGCCGACTCTCGAGCGCTGCGACTCTCTCGTCGACGGGCTCGAGATCGACCGCGGGCACCGCGTCGAGCTCGGAGGTGAGCGCTGAGAGAGCGCCCGTGCTCTCGTCGGCTCGGCGCTCCATCTCGCGGAACGCGGTCTCGACGGCGGCGCCGAGAGTCGCGAGTCGCCGGTCGATGTCGTCGACCCTGGCGTCCCCTTCTCTGCTTTCGACATGTGCGGCAAGCGCTGCCGACATCTCACCGAGCCGGGCCGAGAGCTTGTCGACGGTTTGACCGAGCCTTGACACCTCGAGCGCAGCGTCGTGCTCCTGTAGCCCCGCGACGGCAGCTTCGACACCGGCGAGTCGCGACGCGAGGCGCTCGCGCTCCGCGTCGTCGTCCGGCGTGGCCGGCGATGCCTCGAACTCGCGCAGCCGCTCCTCGAGCACGCGGCGCGAGTTCCGGAGCTCCTGCAGCTCGACGAGCGGTGTCGCCGTCGCGGACGGCTCCGCGCCGAGGCCGAAGTCCGGAGAGACACTCCCGATGTCGGACCACTGCTCAGCCAGAGCACTTGCGAGCTCGAGCCGCGAGATGGCTCCCTCCTCGACCAGGATCTGCCCGAGGGGCTTCCCCGAGTTCCGCTGACGCTCGAGCGCGTCGTCCAGCTTCTCGCGCGTGACGAAGCCGCGCGCCAGGAGGATGTCGCCGATCGTGCGGCCATCCGCTGGCTGAGCCTCGGCGGCGGAATGCCGGCTCACGAGACAACGGCTCCGAATACCAGCCGGATCCGGGGCTTCGAGGCAGGACTGAGCACCCGATCTCCGGTAGGCGTCGCCAGGGCAGCGGTGGTGCCCACGACTCACGTATCGGACGGCCGTGGGGCCGGCCACCTCACTCGTCTCAGGGACAGCGGTTCAGGCGAGCGGTTCGAGATACGCGCACGGCCGCGGGTCGAGCGGCAACGGCGAGACTCCCAGGCGTGTGCAGAGGAGGCTCCGACCGTTCACAGCAACGGTCTCCCCGATCGCCGGCGGTGGGCCGTCGAGAGCGACGAGTCGATATCCCTCGTCCGTCGGTGCAAACGCGACGTGGGCCGTGGCCGCCGACGCGTGCTGCTCGGCAGCCACCGGGTCGTCACGCTCGGAGATGCGAACGTCAGCCTCTGCGATCGCGAAGCCCAGGCGCTCGATCGAGCGGCGCAACGTGTTGCCGGCCTCCGCATACACGTCCTCGGTCTCGACGATTCGCTCGCCGAGCGTCGCCAGGCCCTTGCGCAGCGCGCGCTCTGTTACCCGGACGTGCTCCTCTGCGATCGCGGTGCCAGCGTCGAGCCTCGACTCGATCGCCTCGAATCGCTGCGTGTTCGCGGGCAGGTTGGCGTCGGCGAGCGCACGCTCCACCTGCTCGAGACGCCAGGCGAGCGACCCCGTCGACCGCTTCAGATCTGCCGCCAACGACTGCCCTGTCGCGTTCGCGGCGGCCTCGACCTCGACGACGCGGTCGGAGACGCGCGACAGCTCATCCGTGACCGACGCCATGCTCGTGGCGTTCGCTCGATCGGCTGCCTCGGCCCGCCGCTCGGCGAGGGCGAGCTCGTCCTTCAGAGATCTCCCGAGCTCATCGAGGCTCACCGCGATCTCGGCCTGCAGCGAAGCGATCTCGAGCGCCCTTCCGTCGCTGTCGTCGCGCAGCCCGGAAACCGTGGAAGCGGTCTCCTCCAGGCTGGCGGCGAGCCCCTCGAGTCGATACGCGAGACCCGCCTCGACACGGCCGCGCCACTCGTCCCGATCGGCTGAAGCCGCGTGCAACTCCTCGAAGCTCGCCCGCAGCGCCGCGCCACTCGAGACCTGCTCCTGCAGACCGGCGGCGAGAGTCGCGTACTCGACGCCCAAGGCGACGTCGCGCGCATCGAGCTGTGCCTGGAAGGTCTCCGTCGCATCCTTCAGCGCAGCGGCGCTCGCGTCTCGCAGAGACTCCACGACGACGGCGCTACCGGTGACCTGAGCGGCGAGTTGCCCAAGCTGAGCGCGCAGATCCCCGGCGAGCGCCGTCAGCTCCACGCGGGACGCACAGTCGTCCAGTCGCGCGATCTGCTCGGCGACGGAGTCCGCCAGCTCGCTCACCTCGTGACGCGCCGCCCGCTCCTCCACTGACGCACGAAGCGCCTGCAGGTCGGCGGCGATCGCCGCCAGATGATCCTGCTCGACTGATTCAGCCCGCTCTGCGACCGCCGCGAGCGACGCCTGCAACGCATCGATGCTCGCGTGCATGGAGACATGCTCACCTGCGGTCACTCCCTCAAGCGTCTCGAGCTGCGAGCGAAGCGATTCCATGTCCCACTCGCGCACGGCGTCGGCGGCCAGCGCGTCGACACGGGCGTCGAGCTCGGTCTTGGCAGCGGCTGCACCGGACGCCATCTGGCGCGCCTCACCGGACACGCGGATCGCCTCGGCAAGAGCGTCCGAGAGCTCTCCGAGACGAGGCTCGAGTCCCGTCACTTCGGCGCTGGCCTGCTGCGAGCGATCGGAGACGGCCTGCAGCTCGCTGCGCAACGCCTCGACGTCCTCACCGCGTGCCGCATCCGCAGCGAGGCCGTCCAAGCGCTTCGCAATCCGTTTCACGGCTGCCGCGAGATCTGCGCGGCGGGACGCAGCCGCCTCTTCGAGCCGGGACTCGAGAGCCGAGAGCCGCTCGGCGGTCGACGCCGCCTGTTCCACCGCAACGCCTTCCAGCCGTGACGACGTCGTCGCCAGCTGCCCGCGGAGATCGCCGGCGAGCGCAGACAGCTCCGACAGGGAGACGCGCTGCTCCAACCGCCCTCCAAGCTCGTCCAAGCGCGACGCCAACTCGTCCACGACCGGGTCTTCACCGGCAGGTCGTGCAGCGAGCTCGCGCACCGCGACGAGCTCGGCCCGCAACGCCTCCACATCCTCACCCCGCGCGCCAGACCTGCCGGCAGCGGCGAGATCATCAACCTGGGACCGCAACGACGTCAACTGCTCACGCAGATCACCCGCCAGCTCGGACACCTCGACCCGCGACGCCCCTGCGTCCAGTCGACTCCCGAGATCGCCGGCGAGCGCCGACAACTCGGCGGGCGACACGCGCTCGTCCAACAGGCCGCTCAACTCCTCGATCCGAACCGCCAACCCGTCCACCACCGAGCCGTCGGCCGCCGACGCCGAGGCCAGCTCACGCACCGAGACGAGCTCGGCCCGCAACGCCTCCACATCCTCACCCCGCGCGCCAGACCTGCCGGCAGCGGCGAGATCATCAACCTGGGACCGCAACGACGTCAACTGCTCACGCAGATCACCCGCCAGCTCGGACACCTCGACCCGCGACGCCCCTGCGTCCAGTCGACTCCCGAGATCGCCGGCGAGCGCCGACAACTCGGCGGGCGACACGCGCTCGTCCAACAGGCCGCTCAACTCCTCGATCCGAACCGCCAACCCGTCCACCACCGAGCCGTCGGCCGCCGACGCCGAGGCCAGCTCACGCACCGAGACGAGCTCGGCCCGCAACGCCTCCACATCCTCACCCCGCGCTGTCGCGACTGCGAGGGAGTCAACCCGCTCTGCCAGTTCACTCACACGGTCCGCGAGCTCCTCTCCGGGAATCGCTGCGACGAGCCTCGCCAACCGGGACTCGAGCTCTGTAACGCGGCCGACGATCTGCTCGACGTCCACAGCCGGCCCGTCGTGCAGTTCCTCGGCGACGAGCTCTTGCACCGCGGCGAGCTCGGAGCGAAGTGCTTCGAGGTCCGGGTTCCGAATCGCCTCCGTCGCCAACTCGTCGAGCCGTGACGCGACCTCCTCGACGGCCGCGGAAGCCCCCGCCTCCTCCACGGCCGCGAGGTGGGCGATCGACCGCTCGACAGCCTCGAGACGTTCTCTCAGTTCCTGGTTCGGGTCGGCGCTGCGATCTCGTGCGAGCTGTTCGTCGACGCGTGCCTCGCCGGCCGCAAAGCGCTCTTCGAGCCCGTCCAGCCGCGCTTCGACCGCGCCGATTCCCTGCTGCAGCTCCTCACCGAGTGCGGGCGTCTCGTCGAGACGGCGCTGCAGGCCGAGGACGGCCTCTCTCACGTCATCGACGCCGTCAGGCTGGGCCAGCCGCTCCGCGAGCGTATCGAGGCGCGTCCCGAGGTCGCTGACGCTGGCGGCGATCCGCTCGTCGACGTCGCTCGGAGAGACGACGTCGGCGAGACGGGTCTCGACTGTCGTCAGCCGCTGACGCGGCTCGTCGAGCTGCTCACGCAGCTCGGCCACGGTCGCCCGGATCGCCTCGAGCGCGGAGCGATCGTCCTGCGCAGCAAGACCGTCCAAGCGCGCCTCCAGAACCGAAACGCGGGCCGTGAAGGAATCGGCGGCGGCGCGAAGCTCGTCACGCCAACGCTCCGAGGCAACGGCGCTCTCGGCGACCCGGACACGCTCTTCGAGCGCCCCTACGGCCGTTGCCAGCGCGACGGTGTCGCCGGAGACGCGCGTACCTCCGTCGGCCTCGATCATCTCTCGCGGGGCGGCCTGCTGCCACGGCTCGATCGGTTTCGGCTCCGGCGGGCGGAGCTTCTGAAGACCAGCCCACTGGTCGGCCAACGCACCGGCGAGGTCGAGGCGCGACAGGACTCCGCGCTCGACGAGGATCTCGCCGAGCTTGCCGCCGCTCTCTCGCTGTGCCGCGAGCGCTGCGTCGAGCTGTTCCTCGGTGGCAAGTCCACGCTCGACGAAGATCTCGCCGAGAGGGCGCCGGATCGCCGACACGGGAGTCGCGTCGACCGCCACGGGCTCCGCGCCGTTCGCCGGGCGGTCGGGCGCATCGCTTCGCGCAGTTCTCTCGGCGGCAGCCCACTGCTCGGCGATGGCGCTCGCCAGTTCGACGCGCGAGACACCGAACTCGGCGACGAGGATCTCGCCCAGGCGACCGCCCTGCGCGGACTGGACTTCGAGCGCCTGCTCGAGCTGCTCGCTCGTGACAAGACCGCGCTCGACGAACAGCTCGCCGATCAGCCGACTCTCGAGGATCGTTTCACTCACGCCCCCGATATCGGCAATCACTCGTTCGAGCTATAGGGGGGTCACACAACCCCGGCCAACAGGGCTCAGCGGGCTCCGGCAGCCCACGAAGCGAGTGCGTCGACGACCCGCTTGAGACGGCGCCCCTCCGCCGTCAGGCGATACTCGACGCGCGGGGGACGCTCGTCGATCACCGACCGCCGGAGCACGCCGGCCTGCTCGAGCTCTGCGAGCCGCTGTGCAAGCGTCGTCGGCGGGATCGCTCCGACCGCCTGCCGGAACTCGTTGAACCGCGACGCTCCCTCGTACGACGCCCAGAGGATCGACACCGTCCACCGCCGCTCCAGCAGCCCCGCCGCCTGCCGTACCTCGGCCGGGACCGGCGAGCAACGCCTACAGCGAGACATGCGCCACCGGCTTCGGCTCGAGTGCGATCTCCAGCGCCTCGTCCAGCGACATCACCGGGTGGAACGTCATCTCCTCGCGAACGTGCTCGGGCACATCCTCGAGGTCGCGGCGATTCCGCTCGGGTAGGACGACGTCCGTCAGCCCGGCGGCGTGCGCGGCGAGCACCTTCTGCTTGAGCCCGCCGATCGGTAACACGCGGCCCTGGAGCGTCACTTCACCGGTCATGCCCACGGTATGGCGCACGGGTCGGTCGGAGAGCAGCGAAGCGATCGCCGTCGCCATCGTCACGCCCGCGCTCGGCCCGTCCTTCGGGATTGCGCCGGCCGGGACGTGGACGTGGAACGAGCGGTCGAAGGCGCCGTCGTCGATTCCCAGCGCGTCGGCGCGGGAGCGCACCGCGGACAGGGCGATCTGAGCGGACTCCTTCATCACGTCACCGAGCTGGCCCGTGAGCACGAGCTTCTCGCCGCCGCCCATGCCGGTCGCCTCGACGAAGAGGACGTCGCCACCCGTAGCGTTGACGGCGAGCCCCGTCGCCACGCCGGGCACCGCTGTACGCTCCGCGGCCTCACGGAAGAACTTCTGGCGCCCGAGAGCGTCACGGACGGCGTCGACGTCGATCACGACCGGGGTCTCAACGCCACCCGACACGATGCGCGTCGCCGTCTTGCGCAGGATCGTCCCGAGCTCGCGCTCCAACTGCCGGACGCCGGCCTCGCGCGTGTAGTCGGCGAGGACGGTATCGAGCGCGCCGTCGGTGATCTCCGCCTCGTCCTCGCGCAACCCGGCACGCTCCCGCTGACGCGGCCAGAGGTATCCGGTGGCGATCGCCGCCTTCTCGTCCGACGTGTATCCGTCGAAGCGGATCACCTCCATGCGGTCGAGCAGCGGGCCCGGGATCGTCTCGGCCATGTTGCCGGTGGCGATGAAGACGACCTGCGACAGGTCGACCTCGACGTCGAGGTAGTGGTCACGAAACGTCGTGTTCTGGGCCGGATCGAGCACCTCGAGCAGCGCCGCAGACGGGTCGCCGCGCCAGTCCGCGCCGACCTTGTCCACCTCGTCCAACAGAATCACCGGATTCATCGTCCCGGCGTCGCGCAGAGCACGCACGATGCGGCCCGGCAGCGCACCGATGTACGTGCGGCGGTGACCTCGGATCTCGGCCTCGTCGCGCACGCCACCGAGCGACATGCGCACGAACTCGCGACCCATCGCCCGGGCGATCGACTCTCCGATCGAGGTCTTGCCGGTGCCGGGCGGACCGATCAACGTGAGGATCGCACCAGCGCGTCGATCGGCTTCGATGCCGCGCTCCCGACGGAGCTTCGCCACGGCGATGTACTCCACGATCCGTTGCTTCACGTCGTCGAGCCCCGCATGATCCTCGTCCAGGACGGTGCGTGTGTGCTCGGGGTCGAGGAGATCCTCGGACCGCTTCGACCACGGGACAGCGAGCAGCCAGTCGAGGTAGTTGCGAATCACGGACGCCTCCGGCGAGCTCTCCCCGGTCCGCTCGAACCGTGCGAGCTCCCGCTCGGCCTGTTCGAGCACTGCCTCCGGCATGCCGGACTCCGCGATCTTCGCCCGGTACTCGTCGACGACGGAGGCGTCGTCGTCTCCCAGCTCCTTGCGGATCGACTCCAGCTGGCGGCGCAACAGGAACTCCCGTTGCTGCTCCTCCATGCCAGCGTTGACGTCCTCACGGATCCGCTGCCGGATCTGCATCAGGGAAAGGCGCTCACGCTGCATGCCGAGCGCGAGCTCGAGCCGTTCGGCCACATCGACCGCCTCCAGCAGCTGCACCTTCTGCTCGAACGTCAGATCCGGTGAGTAGCCCGACGTGTCGGCGAGAGCACCGGGCTCGCGGATCGACCGCACGAACGCCTGGATGCGACCGTCGTCGCCGCGCAACTCGAGGATCTCCTCGACCACGGCTCTGTACTGCGTCTCGAGCTCACGGACACGCGGGTCGGCCGGTGTCTCGTCGGGGCGCTCTTCCACTTCGATCAGCAGCCGCCCGGACGCATCGGTCGTCGCCACGCCTCCGATCCCGCGGTGCAGACCCTGCAGCGCCACCGCCTCGGCGCCGCCGGGCAGCCGCACCCGATCGGTGACGTCGGCCACCGTGCCGACGCTCGCGTACTCGCCGTCGTGCTTGGGGACGAGCAGCACGCGTTCGGCGTCGCCCACCTCGACGGCCAGGGTCACGTTCATGTTCGGGAAGACGACGACGTCGTCGAGGGGGACGAGCACGAGGCGTGTCACGTGTACATCAACTCCTTCTCGGGCACTGATCGGTGCTGCGGTATCCGTAGTAACTACGAAAAGTGTACCTGTAGTCCGCGCCCGCACCGTACCCCTACTCCTTACGGAAGCCTCACAAACCGCAGTGGCGTCTCCGCGTCTCATTCTGTGAAGCTGGCTCTCCATCCCACCGCCTCCCGAGAGCCGGCGGACAAGACGCGAGCGACGGCGTGCTCCGAGGGCGCCAGTCGTGTCGCGTGGAGGGCGCCGCTCTTGCGAGTGGTGCCCTCGCCCGCCCGTCGTCACCCGCGCAGGCGCCGAAGGGCCGCCGCAACGACACGCCCCGCGAGCGCATCCGACCCCGTGCCCGCACCGGCTGCGCGATATGTCATCACGGCACCGACGAGCACACCGCCCCGCCACACGATCAGACCGGCGTCGTGGCGCGCGGTATCGACCCAGCCCGCCTTGTGGAGCACGGTCACACCTGGGAGCCGACCGACGTCGCGCCCGAGCTTTCCGCGGTCGCGAACGTGGGCGAGAAGATAGAGGAGATATCGCGCGTCGCTTCGCGTGAGACCGGGAGCCTGACGCCGAAGCGGGCCGATGTTGCCGCTTGCGAGCCAGAGGGCCCGCGTGACCTGGGCGAGATCGAACGCCGTGGTTCGCTTCCCGATACCCCAGCTCGGCTGGCTGTCGACGCGGACGGGGATCGGTGGGTTCCGCGCCGCGAGGCCGCGCGTCTCGACCGTGTAGCCGCCGTACATCTCCGTGTCGAAGAGCCGAAGCGAGCGCATCAGCGCGTTGACCCGTGCCGAGCCGGCGCTCGTCGAACCGGCGAAGTACCGCTCGACGTCGTTCGCTGCCGCGTTGTCCGACGAGATCAGCATCAACCGCAGAAGTTGGTCGAGCCGGGAGCCGTGGGCAGGCGTACCGTCGAGGTCGGCGAGCGCGGCTACCGCGATCACGAGCTTCAACGTGGAGGCAGCCGGAAACGTCGCCTTCGCGTTCCAGGCTGCTCCCGCTCCCGACGTGAGGCTCTGGACATAGACGCCCGCAGTACCGCCGAAGTCGGCGACGAGCCGATGGACGTCACGCGCGAGGATCGGGTCCAGCCGCGGCGTACGGAACCGCGGCGTCGCGGCAGCAGGGAGCCCGAACACGTTCCGCACCGTCGTCGTGGAACGGCGCCCCTTGCCGTCGCGTGTCTCGACCTGAATCGTTGTCACCCCCGTTGGCAGCGGGACGCTGAGGCTGAAGCGGTGTCCTCGGAGCGGTCTGTCGCGAACGACCTTGCCGCCGACGCGGACGATGACCCGGCGCACACCGGGCGCAGCGGCGCCGGTGACTGCGCCGTATGACACCTGGTAAGAGGCCGGCTGCTCCAGCACGGGCGGAGGCGGCGGGGGCGGCGAGGAGATCACGGGCGAACCGTAGCCTTCCACCGTGCCCGTTCTTGCGCATCTCGATCTCGACGCATTCTTCGCTGCCGTCGAGGAGCTCGAGGACCCGACGTTGCGCGACGTGCCGCTGATCGTCGGCGGGGATCCACAGGGACGCGGCGTCGTGGCGACCGCGAACTACGCGGCGCGGCGATTCGGCATCCACTCCGCCATGAGCGCTGCCGAAGCGCACCGCCGCTGCCCCGAGGCGGTGTTCGTGCGCCCGCGCCACGGGGTGTACCGCCAGTACTCGCGGGCGGTGTGGGCGGCTGTGGCGGAGGTCGTTCCGCGCGTGGAGCGAACCGGGCTCGACGAGGGGTACCTCGACCTCGGCTCCGTGGTCCCGACCTTCACCGGCGCGCGCGCGGTGGCTGAAGCGGTGAGGACTGCCGTGCAGGCGTCGACGGCGCTCTCTTGCTCACTCGGTGTCGGCACCTCGAAGGTCGTGTGCAAGGTCGCGTCCGACAGGCGCAAGCCCGGCGGGATCACGGTCGTGCCGCCGGGCCGCGAGGCCCGCTTCCTGGCCCCGCTCCCCGTACGTCTGCTTCCGGGTGTCGGCCCGCGTGCCGAGGAGCGGCTGGCCACGGCGGGGGTCGCGACCGTCGGCACGCTCGCGACGCTCGAGGACGCCGAGCTCCGCGTGGTGCTCCCCGGCTCGGTCGGGCGGCTGCTCCGGGACCGGGCACGCGGGATCGATCCCAGAGACCTCGAGTTGGAGGGCGAGCCCGTGTCGATCTCCACCGAGGAGACGTTTTCGCGCGACGTCTCCGATCGCGCCGTCCTCCATGCGGAGCTCCGCCGGATGGCGGAGGAGCTCGCTGAACGGCTTCGACGGGCCGAGCTCTCCGCCCGCACCGTGACCACCAAGCTGCGGTACGGGGACTTCTCCATCCGTAGCCGCTCCGCGACGCTCGCAGCGCCGATCGACGAGGCAGACCGGATCGCCGAGCTGGCATGCGGCCTGCTCGACCGCGGGCTTCGGGATCGCCCCGGAGCGCTGCGCCTGGTCGGCGTTGGCGTCTCCGGGCTGTCCGACTATCGACAGCTCACGCTCGACGAGCTCTGACGAAGCACCGGCGCACCCTTCGCAGCCGCCCGGTGGTCGGGTAGCGTGCCCGTCCATGAGCGACGACGCGAAGACGCCCGATGCGACGAAGGGGCACGAGGCTCCAACCGGAGCCGAGACGACCGGCGTCTGGACGAGCGGCGAGGCCTCGATCGCGTACACGGCAAGCGCAACGTGGGTCGTGCTGCGCAAGAAGGAGAAGCCGGCGGCAGAGATCTTCTCGGTCTCGTACGTCGCAGCCGAGACCGACGAGACGCGGCCGATCACCTTCGTCTTCAACGGCGGCCCTGGCGCCTCGTCCGCGTATCTCCACGTCGGCGCTGTCGGCCCACACCGGGTCGACCTGCCTCCCGACGGCTCGCTACCGACGATGCCGCCCCGGCTCGTGCAGAACGAGTCGTCCTGGCTGGCGTTCACCGACCTCGTCTTCGTCGATCCGGTCGGTACCGGCTTCAGTCGAGTGGTCGAGAGCGAGGCGGGCGACGAAAGAAAGGACAAGAAGGGCAGCGACGAGGCGCCCGACCCGAAGGAGTACTTCGGGCAGAAGCGCGACCTCGAGTCGCTCTGCGAGTTCATGGGACGCTGGCTGTCGGGCCACGGCCGCTGGGGCTCGCCCGTCTTCATCGCGGGCGAGAGCTACGGCGGCTACCGAGTGGGGCGGCTGGCGCGCATGCTCCAGGAGAGCGCGGGTATCGGCCTGAACGGGGCGATCCTCATCTCACCCGCGCTCGAGCTCACGCCGCTGAGCTCGACGGACTACGACGTCGCAGGATGGATCGACTCGCTCCCGACCATGGCTCTCGCCGCCGTGCACCACGGGCGCTCGCGTGCGTTCGCCGCCGGGACGCCTACTGGGGAGGTGCAGAGCGAGGCGGAGACGTTCGCGACCGGCGACTACGCATCGTTCCTGACGCGTGGGGTAGCGATGCCCGATGCCGAGCGCGACCGTGTTCTCTCGCGGCTCGCAGACCTCGTCGGCCTCCCCCTCGACCTCGTCGCGCGGTCGGAAGGGAGGATCGGGATCCGGACGTTCTCTCGGGAGCTCCTGCGCGACGAGCGTCGCGTGGTCGGGCTCTACGACGCAACGATCACCGGGACCGACCCTTTCCCCGATCGCGAGTCCTTCGCCGGGCCCGACCCCACGCTCGCCGGCATCGGCCCCGCGTACACGATGGGGATCAACCGTCTGCTGCGATCGGAGATCGGCGTCGAGACCGACCGCGAGTACGCACTGCTGAGCTACGAGGTCTTCACGTCGTGGAAGGACGACGCAGAGGAGCACTTCTTCGCGCCGCCGGTCGGTGCCACCGACGACTTCCGTTACGGCATGTCCCTCAACCCGCACATGAAGGCCTTCGTGACGCACGGGCGGTATGACCTCGTGACGCCGTACTACGCCAGCGATCGACTGCGGAACCTCATGCGCCTCGATCCGACGATGGCGGATCGCCTCACCGTGCGCCACTTCCTGGGCGGTCACATGTTCTACGCGTGGGAGACCAGCCGCCACGAGTTCGCAGCGGCGATCGCGGCGTTCGTCGCGGACGCCACGGCCGGCTAGCTGCGGTTCCCGCGTAACGCCGCCGGCTCGTTCGAACATACATATTGACGAGAGTCGATATGTATGTCTATATTGACATCCATCGATGTCTAGCGGGAGGACGTGACGTGATGGGAGATCCGGCAACCGCGACCAGAGAAGACGTCCGCCGCAGGTACGCCGCGAGCGCGACGGCGGTCGACGCGACGGAAGGTGGCGGCAGCTGCTGCGGCCCCGTCTGCTGCGGTGAGACCACGGAGGCGCTCTTCGGCTCCGGGCTGTACGCCCCCACCGACCGGGAGCAGCTTTCCGACGCAACGCTGCTGGCGAGCCTCGGCTGCGGGAACCCGACGGCCGTCGCCGAACTGCATGCGGGCGAGACCGTGCTCGACCTCGGCTCCGGCGGCGGCATCGACGTCATCCTCAGCGCACGGCGGGTAGGTCCGTCGGGCACCGTCTACGGGCTCGACATGACCGACGAGATGCTGGCCCTGGCTCGCCGCAACGCCGCCGATGCGGGTGTCGAGAACGTGCACTTCCTGCGCGGACACATCGAGGACGTGCCGCTGGCGACGGCGAGCGTCGACGTCGTCATCTCGAACTGCGTGATCAACCTCTCGGTGGACAAGTCGGCGGTGCTCGCCGAGATCGCCCGCGTGCTCAAGCCCGGCGGACGCGTTGGTGTCAGCGACATCGTCGCGGAGGATCGCCTGACCGCCGAGCAGAGAGCCGAGCGCGGCAGCTGGGCAGGCTGTATCGCCGGCGCCCTCGCCAAGGGCGAGTACGAAGCCGGCCTGCGAGCGGCGGGCCTCGAGGACGTCGACGTGACGTTCACGCACGAGGTCGCCGACGGCCTGCACGCCGCACTGGTCCGGGCGCGCAAGCCCGCCTGAGCGAGAACTGCGGGCAGTCGCCTCCCCGATCCGCTTCGCCGGTCGGCCTCAGCCAGAGTGCCGGCCGGCGAGACGCGGTAGGCGCTCGACGACCGCCGCCCACGCGTCGAGCCCGGGGTCGATCACGTCGAAGTGATCGGCGTCGATCTCGACGAGCTCCACGACCTCGTGCTCCTCGAGAGCCATGCGCACGTACTCGCGGCTCTGCGACGAGGGGACGACGTCGTCCCGCGTGCCATGGACGAGCAGCTGGCTCACGCCGAGCGGGAGGAGCGCGGTGGCGGAAGCAGCCGCATACCGGTCGGGCACCTGCTCCGGTGGCCCGCCCATGAACGCGGCGACGGCTCCGCCCCCGAGCCCGTCCAGCGCGGCACGCGCGAGATCGCACACGCCGGCCAGCGCAACGACTCCCACGGGCATGACGCGCGGCGCCGCACCGGGAGTCCCGGGCGGCAACCGGTGGCGTGCCGCACTCCAGAGGGCGAGATGGCCACCCGCCGAATGACCGACAGCGACGACGCAGCTCGCGTCGATCTCGGGCACGTCGGCGAGCGCGTCGACCGCCGCTGCGACATCGTGGAGGGCCCCCGGCCAACCGCCCCCCTCCTGTCCGACACGACGGTACTCGACGTTCCACGCGGCGACGCCGCGGGCGGCGAGGTCGCAGGCGAGCGGTGTCATCAGCGTCCGGTCCCAGCGATCGCGCCAGAAGCCGCCGTGCAACAGCACGACCGCCGGCCGCGGCTCGGCGTGATCGGCGGGAAGGTGCAGGTTCGCCACCTGATCCGGGTGCTCCCCGTACCGCACCACCGACGGAGGGGGCGATCTCATCCCTTGTAACGATCAGCCACAAGGCGCCGAGCGCTCACGCGAGGAGGTGACGGCGGGCTGCGAGGGCGGCGACGACGCGCTCGACGTCGTCCAGCGTGTTGTAGAAGTGGGTTGCGATCCGCAGGTTCTGGTCTCGCAGAGAGGTGACGATCGACTCCTGACCACGCAACTCGCTGCAGAGGCGTGCGGGGTCGGTCGAACGCACAGCGACGAGCGGGCCACGCCGGGCAGCGTCTCTCGGGGTCACCACCGTCGCGCCGAGCTCCGCGAGCCCGTCGATCATCACGCCGTTGAGATCGCTCACGTAGGCCTCGATCGCCGGCACCCCCGTCTCTTCCACGATCGCCATCCCCGCGACGCCGGGGTAGAGCGACGGGACGGGCGGCGTGCCCGAGTCGAAGCGCCGGGCGCTCTCGTGGGGCGAGTAGTCCGCAATCGACATGGCGAAGATGTCCTCGTCGGCGAACCATCCGGTCTGGGTCGGCAGGAGCCGCTCGAGTAGCGACGGGCGCACCCACATGAAGCCGAGGCCCGAGCTCCCGAGCAGATACTTGACAGTGCCGCCCGTGACGACGTCGGCACCGAGCGTCCGCGTGTCGAGCTCGATCGCTCCGACGGCCTGATAGCTGTCGGCGAGGACGATCGCACCGTGCGCGTGCGCGGCCTCGGCGATCGCCGCGACGTCGTGCCGGTGACCGGTTCGGTACGAGAGCGCCGTGCAACAGACGAGCGCGGTGCGCCCGTCGATCGCCTCGGCAAACCGCTCGCTGGAGATCGAGCCGTCGGCTTCGGGTGAGACGTGCACGACTTCGGCGCCTCGCAACTCCTGCGCATGGGCGATCTGGCCGACCGTGGGGAACTCGTACTCGCTGATCACGATCCGGTTGCGCTCACCGGAGAAGTCGAGCGCCGAGACGAGCGCACTCACTCCCTGCGACACCGACGTCGTCACGGCGACCTCGTCGGGCGCCGCGTGCAGCAGACGGGCGAAGCCGGAGCGGGCCGCCTCGTTGCGCTCCACCCAGAAGTCCCACTCGGCGCCGTTGTCGTCCCACCCGTCGAGCCAGGTCTGCACGGCATCGCGCACCCCACGTGCGAGCGCACCCTGCGAGCAGGAGTTCAGATACGTCGCCGTCTCGAAGATCGGAAACTCGCCGCGGATCGCGGCACCGACCCGTCCCTGCGCGGCGGTGGCCATACCCGGACGCTACCGACCGAGGTAGGCCTTGCGCAGGTCCTCGTTCTCGAGCAGGTCGCCGGCGCGCCCCTCGAGCACGATGCGCCCGGTCGAGAGCACGTAGCCGCGGTCGGCAATCGAGAGCGAGACGTTCGCGTTCTGCTCGACCACGAGCATCGCGACACCGGCATCGTTGACCTGCTTGATGATCTCGAAGCTGCGTTCGACGAGCACGGGCGCGAGCCCCATCGACGGCTCGTCCATCAACAGCAGCTTCGGCTTCGACATCAGGGCCCGCCCCATCGCCACCATCTGCTGCTCGCCCCCCGAGAGCGTCCCGGCAAGCTGGCTTCGCCGCTCGTAGAGGAGGGGAAACAACTCGTACACGCTGTCGAACTCCTCCCGCAGATCGGCCTTGGGACGCAGGTACGCCCCCATCTCGAGGTTCTCGCGAACCGTCATCGGCCCGAACAGGCGCCGGTTCTCCGGCACGATCGCCATGCCGCGCTTGATGCGATGCGCCGTCGGCATCCTGGTCACGTCCTCGCCGGCCAACGTTACGGTCCCCGTGCGCGGCCGCACGAGACCGAGGATGGTCTTCAGCGTCGTCGACTTGCCCGAAGCGTTCCCTCCCAGCAGACAGACCAGCTCGCCCTCGTGGATCACCATGTTGGAGTCCTGAAGGATGTGGATCGACCCGTAGAACGTGTTGACGCTCTCGAGTTGCAGGAGCGGCGACGCGTCGTTCATTTCTTCGCCGTCCCGCCGGTGCCCAGGTACGCCTCGACCACGCGCGCATTCGTGGCCACCTCCTCGAACGTGCCCTCGGCGATCTTGTTGCCGTGGTCGAGCGCGATCACGCGGTCGGAGATCCCTTCCACGACGTGCATGTCGTGCTCGATCACGAGGATCGTGTAGCCGCCCTCGGTACGGAGTCGGCCGATCAGCTCGGTGATCTCCTGGGTCTCCTTCGGGTTCATCCCTGCCGCCGGCTCGTCCAGCAGCAGCAGCCGCGGGTTCGCCGCCGTCGCCCGGGCGACCTCGAGCCGCCTGCGGTTCGCGTACGAGAGTGAGTACGCCGGCTGATCCCAGCGATACCCCATCAGGCGCTCGCCGAAGAACGCGAGGCGCTCCTCGGCCAACGCGCGGATCTCTCGCTCCTCGCGGCGCATCCCGGGTGTACGCAGGATCGACCGCAGGGGGCCGGCCTTCGTGTGGCCGTACGCGGCGCTCATCACGTTCTCGCGCACCGACATGTTGAGGAACAGGCGCAGCGTCTGGAACGTTCGCGCGATGCCGCGCCGCGTGATCACGTGCGGCTCGAGCCCCTTGATGCTCTCGCCGGCGAACACGATGTCACCCGCCGTCGGCTCGTAGACGCCGGTGACGAGGTTGAACACGGTCGTCTTGCCGGCGCCGTTCGGCCCGATCACGCTCACGATCTCGCCCTCGTCGATGTGCAGGTCGAGGTCGTTGACGACGGTAAGACCGCCGAACGCCATCGTCGTGCCACGCAACTCGAGGAGGCTCATACGATCTCCACGCGCTTCTCGCCGAGCAGACCCTGCGGACGGGCGATCATCATGCCCACGAGCAAAGCGCCGAGCAGGACGTACCGTGTCGTCTCGGGGCTCTCGAGCATCACGTTCTCCCAGACGAAGGCTGCGAGGTAGAGCGTCGGGATCAGCAGTGCGATTCGGGCCCACCCACGAACGAGCGACAGCCCGAGCACGGACGCAATCAGCGCGATGTAGGAGACCGCAGGCATCCAGCCCGGGAGGCTCGTGGGCACGATCACCCACTCCGACACCCACCCTGCCACGCGGCCGCCGTCCTGCGCCACTCCGGCGGTCCAGGAGTCGTCGATCCCGTCGGCGATGAGGCGGGCGACGATGCCGAGCACGATCGTGCCTCCGAGCACGACCGCCAGCCGCAGCGACACGCGGAACAGTGCGAAGAGACCGAGCAGCACCACCATGTAGAACAGCGCTCGAGCGTCGCCGGGCTCACGCAGGACCTCGAGCAGCACGCTGACGATGACCGCGCCGAGCACGACGCCGACCTGGCTGCCCGCACCGCCGAGGATGACCATCGTGTAGACCGTGATCAACAGCGGGAACTCGAAGTTCTGCGGGAAGACGCTGCCGTTGAGCGCTGTGGCGAACGTTCCCGAGAGCGCAGCGACACCGGCACCGAACGCAAACGCCATCAGCTTGAGGGCGTTGACGGGTGAGCCCATCATCTCCGCTGCGAGCGGGTCCTCCCGGATGGAGCGCCATGCTCGCCCGGTCCGGGAGTCGTTGAGCAGGCGCAGCGCGACGTACACGACGACGAAGAAGACGAGAGCGACGTAGAGGTACTGCACGCCGAACAGCCCTTCGGAGGTCGTGCGCGGCAGCGTCCAGCCGAGCATGCTGAACTCGTCGACGTTGAGGATCCCGTTCGGCCCGTTCGTGATGCTCCGGCCGAAGACGTCGTCGCCGTTGTTCGTCGCCGTCAGGAACAGCTGGAAGAAGAACAGCGTCACGATCGCGAGGTAGTCGCCGGTGAGGCGCCGCGAAGGGAGACCGACGAGCCACCCGACGATGCCGCCGATCAGCCCCACGAGCGGGATCAGGAGGAGCGTCGGCACGTGGATGTCGAACTTGTCGGACGCCAGCATCGCGTAGGCGTACGCACCCACGCCGAAGAATGCGACGTAGCCGAGGTCGAGCAAGCCACCCCAGCCGACGACCACGTTCAGCCCGAGCGCCAGCAGCATGAAGACCACCGTGTCGAAGGCGACGCGCCGGACATAGCCGCTCTCGAACCCGAGCGGCAGAAGGCCGATGATGCCGACGAAGAGCGTGAGCCAGGCCCACCAGGGCACGATCGAGAGGCGCTGCTCCAGCGTGCCGAGGACGCCGCCGCGACTCTCGCGGCGCTCCGAGTGCCGCGCGACCCACTCGTCACGACCGACCTGAGGGCTGGTGCCCTCGGCCCCGCTTGCCTCGGCCGCACCCTCGAGGGGGTCGGTGAGGCCGTCGTCGAAGTCGCGTGGATCGGACATCGCTACACCTTCTTGATGTCGGCCTTGCCCAGCAGGCCCTGCGGTCGGAAGAGCATGAACAGGATGAGGATCACGAACACGAGGAGGTCGGACCACTTGGTCGAGATGTAGCCCTGCGTAAAGGCCTCGGCAAAGCCGAGGATGAGGCCGCCGACCATGGCGCCGGGAATCGAGCCGATACCTCCGATCACCGCAGCCGTGAAGCCCTTGAGGCCGACCAGGAACCCGATCGCGGCGAAGGTCGGTGCCCGCAGAGCGAACAGCACGCCCGCCGCGCCGGCGAGCGCGGAGCCCAGCACGAACGTGAACACGATCACGCGGTCGATGTCGATGCCCATCATCGCCGCCGCCTCCCGGTCGTGCGAGGTCGCGGTCATCGCCTTGCCGATCCTCGTCTTGGTGACGAGGAGCCAGAGCAGGATCATGAGCAGGAACGCCGCGAGGATGATCACGATCCGGAGCAGCGGGATCCGCACGTTGCCGATGTTGAATCCCTCGAGGAAAAGCACGCCGTTGCCGAGCGAGAAAGCGTCGTAGTCGCGCTGCTCGGCGCCGAACAGCATCTGCATCGAGTACGCGAGGAAGAACGAGACACCGAGTGCGCTGATCAGAGGCGCGATCCGCGGCGCGTTACGGAGCGGGCGGTACGCGAAGCGCTCGATCACGACCCCGAGCATCGCGCAGCCGACCATCGCCGCGACCGTGATCACGACGAGCAGCAGCCAGATCGGAAGCATCGGGTCGGTCGAGCCGCCGAGGAGCTGGAGCATCCCGAAACCGATGAACGAGCCGACCATGAAGACGTCGCCGTGGGCGAAGTTGAGGAGCTTGAGGATCCCGTAGACGAGCGAGTAGCCGAGCGCGATCAGCGCATAGACGCTGCCGAGCGTCAGGCCGTTGAGCGTGAGTTGGATGAACGTGTCCACGCGTGCGGGCGAGTGTAACGGTGGAGAAGACGAGCGGCCCGGCAAAGGCCGGGCCGCTCGTTGTTCGAGTCAATCTCCGATCAGCCGACGAGCTTGTAGGCCCCGTTCGACTGGATCTCGAAGATGTAGAACTTCGCGTTCAGTGGATCGTTGGACTTCGTCGACCAGCGGAACGTGCCACCGAGGATCGAGTTCGGGACACGGATCCGCTTCACGTTGCGGGCAACGTCACGCCGCGCCATGATCTGGCCCTTGCCGGCGTTGCACGCCCTCTTCATCGCGCCGAGCGCGACCTGAACGGCGAGGTAGGCGGGCGGCCCGAACGAGCCGAGCTTCGCACTCGGGTTGTCGGCCTGCCACCCGTCGACGAGCGCCTTGCTCGAGGCGATGGCGCTGATGTCAGGTGCGAAGTTGGAGACGTACGCACCGGGCATCCTGAACTGGCTCTGGTTGTTGGCACCGTCACCGCCGAACACCTTCGCCTTCTTGCCCTGCTCGAGCAGCTGCTGTGCGAACGTCTGCGCGTCCGAGGGCTGCTGCGTCGGGAAGAAGACGACGTCCGCGTCACTCGGCACCCGGGTCACGAGAGACGAGAAGTCCGTCGTGTTCACGGATGTGGACAGGCGGATCGTGGTCACACCCTTCTTCTTGAGCACGACGTCGGCCGCCTGCGCGAGCCCGACCGAGTACGGCTCCTGGAAGTCGAGGATGACGACCTTCTTGGCGTTCAGCTTGTCGATCATGAAGTTCGCATCCGTCGGGCCCTGGATGTAGTCACCCGGGACGACGCGGAAGAAGAACTTCGACGCCTCGAGCTTCGTGCCCTTGGTCAGGGACGTCCTCGTCGCCGATGGCGAGATGTGTGCCATCCCGGCCGCGAAGAGCGCCTGACTCGACGATGCGACGCCGCCGGATGTGGCCGGGCCGATCACGGCGACGACCTTGGAGTCGGAGATGAACTTCTGCGCGACGATGAGCGCCTCGCCCGGGCCCTTCTCGACGGGTGTGTCACCGACGATGAGCTGGACGTTGAGCCCGTACGCCTTCTTGGCGAGATTCTTGACGGCGTACTTCGCCCACGACAGCTGCTCCTCACCGAGGAAGCCGGCGCCGCCGGTGAGGGGAGTGATCATGCCGATTCTGAGCTTGCTCTTGCAGCTCACGGCCTGCGACGCGTCGGTCGCGGCCGAGCCGATCCCTGCGGTCGAGGCCAGAGCCGCGACGATCAGAGTCGAGAGCGCAGCCACAATGGCTAGGCGTCTCTTCATACAGTTCCCTCCTTCGTGGTGTTCTCCCGATTGAGACGGTGAATTCGTCCGGTTGTTGCACGTCCCCCCGCGCGGGTCAGGGGATGGTGGCGGCAGGCAAGCTGCCGTCCACGACCGACACGCGCTGGGACCCCGGGGCCGCCCACCGCGGAACTGTCGCAGCTAAAGGCCTGACATGTCAACCGTGCGCACGGCGGATCAGAAGAAGAACTGCCGCCAGGACTCCCACCAGGTCTCCGCACGGGAGACGATCGTGCGGTCCGAGAGGCGCTCCACTCCCGGCCGAAACCGCAGCTTGTCCGGGGCGAGCGTCACCTTGAACTCGACCTGGATCTCGCACGGGCTACCGGGGTCGTACGGCGCAACGGTCGTGAGGTCGGCCAGTGCGCGCTTCGCGCCGTCCCCGATCATGCGACGTGCCCGGACGGGCGCGACGTTGCGGGCCGAGACCGACGTGATGCCGGTCTTCACGGGCACGGTGACCAGCCCGGAGCCGAGCAGCGCGGTGCCCTCCGAGCAGGCGGCCGCATCGCCCGTGACCATCAGCACCGGGCAGCCCCAGGTCCCGCACAGCGCCGCGTTGATCCCGGTCTCGCCGACCAATCGACCGTTGAACCAGAGGTTCTGCCACTCCTGACCCGAGACCGTGTGGTTGAGCACCCCCGCGCGCGTACCGGCCATCGCGTGCATGCCGACGAAGAGCGCCGCGTCGACACCGGCCTCGAGAAACTCCGTGTACTCGGTCCACTCGTCCTGGACGACGAAGTCGCAGTCCTCGTCGAGCAGCTCGGGGATCAGCGAGTTGAACGACCACTCGGCGCCGGCGCCGTGGCAGTCCATGACCACGATCTCGGTCGCCCCGGCCGCCTTCGCGCCACGAACGGCGGCGTTGATCTCCTCGGTGTAGAGCCGACGCGCCTCCTCGTACATCGGCGCGCCGCCACCCGTCTGGCGCGCCTTGACGATGCCGGAGACGCCCTCCAGGTCGGACACGACGAAGACCTTCACACGTGCGAGTGTACGCCGACCGGCACGTCTCGTTCGCGTGCCATCGTCGGATGGTGGCGACGGTGCTCGACCCCGAGCAGGCGCAGGCACGCGCGATCCGACACCTCGCAGAGCTCGACGGCCAACGCGTGCTCGAGATCGGCTGCGGCGAGGGGCGGCTGACGCTGCAACTGGCTCCGGGGACGGCGTCGTGGCTCGCGACCGATCCCAATGCTCCTGACGTGGAGGTCGCGAGGCACAAGCTGCCGACGTCGCTCTCGGACTCGGTCTCGTTCGCAGTCGCCGGCGGCGCCGAGGTCGACGCGCCCGCGTACGAGTTCGACCTCGTCCTCTTCTCCTCGTCACTGTGATGGGTGGAGCCCCCGGAGGACGCCGTGCGCGTCCTGGAGCATGTGTGCAGGCTGTGCCGCCGAGGAGGTCTCGTCCGGGACTTGACGACGGTCCCACCCGCCGCGGCGATCGAGGTCGACGGAGCGGTGCTCGGACGGCTCGACCAGGCAACGTTCTTGCGCGAGGCGGAGGTCACCGAGGCGGCAGTCGATGCCGCTGTCGCGGCAGGAGCGCTGGTCGAGGAGCGGTCGCCCCGGCACAACGTGCTCAAGCACTACGACTCGGGTGCGGCTGCGATCGATGACGGCGACGCCCGCCCGCGTACGGACCTGCCCGACGCGCTGCGCGACGCGCTCACGGTCGTCTCCGGCCCCGTCGTGGAGCGCTCGTGGTGCCTCCTCAGGCGCCTTCGCATCGAGTAGCGTCTTCACGTGGAGACAGGGCTCGCCGGCAAGGGCATCGTCGTCACCGGCGCCTCCGGCGGGATCGGAGCAGCCTGCGCGCGCGCCTTCGCAGCCGAGGGCGCCCGGGTGCTCGTTCACTACCACCGTGGCGAGGACCGTGCGCGGGCGGTCGCCGCGGAGCTCGGTGACGCTCCGATCGCCCAGACCGACCTGACGAATGAGGACGACGTCGAGCGCCTCTTCGCCACGGCCAGACGCGAGCTCGAGTCGATCGACGTGTGTGCGGCCGTGGCGGGGGCCTGGCCCAGCGAGGATGTTCCCGTGTGGGAGCTTTCACTGGACCGCTGGAACGAGACGCTCGCGCAGAACCTCACGGCCACGTTCCTCACGGCGCGCGCATTCCTGCGGGAGGTGGCGACGACCGGGCACGGCTCGCTCGTGCTCGTCGGCTCGACCGCAGGGATCTTCGGCGAGGCGGGTCATGCGGACTACGCAGCCGCGAAGTCCGCGCTGCAGGGTGGCCTGCTCCTCTCCTTGAAGAACGAGGTCGCCCGTGTGGCTCCACTGGCGCGGGTCAATGCCGTCGCTCCCGGCTGGACGGAGACGCCGATGACGCGCGGCATGGTCGACGAGGACGACGTGCGCCGTGTCTCCCGCACGATGGCGCTGCGCAAGGTGGCCAGGCCCGAGGACGTCGCCGCGCAGGTCGTCGTGCTCGCCTCCGACCTACTCTCCGGGCACGTCACGGGGCAGGTGATCACCGTCGCGGGCGGGATGGAGGGTCGCACGATCCACGACCCCTGAGGGTGGCGCCGGCCGGAGAAAGGGAGAAGGGCGACGATCAGCTCGCCGCCCTTCTCAGACCCCCTGTGGGAGTGATTGCCGTCAGTTCCCTACCAGGTGGACGATTCCCGTATCGGCGCCAAGGCTGTCCGGCTTGAGCCGCGACGGTCCAGAGTCACGTGGCGGAGGGCCGGGAGCCGGGGCGGGCGAGTGTCGGCTCAGACGAGCCCGACGCGCCGCGCCTTCGCGACCGCCGTGAGCTGCGAGCTGCAGCCGAACTCGCGCAGGATCGCGCGGATGTGGTTGCGCACGGTCATCTCCGAGAGGTGCAGCTCGACAGCGATCGCACGAGCCGGCTTGCCGTCGGCGAGCATCTCCAACACGGTCGTCTGACGCCCCGTCAACCGGGGCACCGGCAAGCCGTCGTCGGGTCGCAGCTCAGGCTCGGCGGCCGCGCCCGGCTCGAGCAGAAGAGCGGCGAAGAGATCTCGATCGGGCAGCGCCACCATCGGCACCTGAACACGTCGCGTTCCGGTTGCCGTCTTGATCACGAGGGTCGGGGGCGACACTGGCCATCGCTCGCACAGCAGGCGGTGGAACGAGCAACCTGCGTGGCACACGACCCCACCGTGCTCGTCGTGGGCGCAGAGCACGTCCCAGCAGGGGCGGCCGACGACGTCCTCTGCTGCGATGCCCGTCAGCCGCTCGGCCGCGTCGTTCCAGGAGTGGACACGCTGATCCGCGTCGAACGTGAACATCGCCGCCCCCGAGAGCGGACCTCCGCCGTTCCGGGAGGGAGACTGACCAGTATTCGTCACGCCAAACACTCCCGAAAGCCCGATCTTTTGTGAAGAATGCTACAGAGCAGCACGAGACGGACACATCGTACAAAGCTTGCGCGCGGGCAGTCGCAGGAAGAGGTCGTCCCGCTCAGCGCACGCCAGACGGAGGTTCTCGAACTGTTGGCCGAAGGGGTTCCGGCGCGTCAGATCGCCACGGAGCTGGGGCTGGCAGAGGCGACCGTTCGCAATCACATCCGCGCCGTCCTGCGCAAGCTCGGCTGCCACTCGCAGCTCGAGGCCGTGGCCGTCGCCTACCGGCTCGATCTCCTGCGCCACGACCGGGCGCGCCCCACGCGGACCCAGTAGACCCGGTCTCTTGAACCAGGCGGTCGAGGTGGTAGAGCCGTGTGACCCGGGCTCGGCCCTCGACACCGCGGCGCGACGGAGCCGGCGCGGGCGGGAGGGAGCCGGTGCGACGAACGTCGTGCCCGGCGTGTGCGGCGTCTGCCATGCCGGCTGCGCGGTCGACGTTCACCTCGAGCAGGGAAGGATCGTGCGGCTCGCCCAGCGGTCCGGGCATCCCTGGGGCATCGCCTGCGCGCGCGGCACGCGGGCGCCCGAGATCGTCTACTCGCCCGATCGGTTGCTCTACCCGCAGCGCCGCAGCGGCCCGAAGGGCTCGGGACGCTTCGAGCGCATCACGTGGGACGAGGCGTATGCGGAGATCGTCGACAGGCTGCTCGCGATCGCCGATCGACACGGGCCCGAGGCGGTCTGCGTGTATACGGGGCGGGGCAACTTCGAGCTCTCGCTCAACGAGATGTTCGCGCCGGCGGGGACGCTCGAATCGTCTGCCAACGCCGTGCTCTTCCCCTTCGGCTCGCCAAACACGAGCGGAGTGGGATCGCTCTGCTTCGCCTCCTACGGGCTGATTGCTCCGCGCGCGTGCTTCGGCGAGGGCATCAGGGACTGCAGAGAGGACGTCGAGCAGGCCGAGCTCGTGCTCGTCTGGGGCGCGAACCCGGTCACGGACTCCGCGCCGTTCTCGTTCCGTAGGCTGAAGGAGGCGCACGCGCGCGGAGCGCGGGTCGTCGTCATCGACCACCGCCGTTCCGAGACAGCACGTGCGCTGCGCTGTCAGTGGGTCGGCATCCGCCCCGGCACCGACGGCGCGCTCGCCCTCGGGCTCCTTCGTGTCCTGATCGAGGAGCAACTCTACGACCGAGACTTCGTCGAGCACTGGACGCACGGGTTCGAGGAGCTGTCGGCGTACGTCCAGCCGTTCACCCCCGAGCGCGTGGAGCAGATCACCTGCGTCCCCGCCGAGACGGTGGTCGAGCTGGCCCGCGCGATCGCCGCGGCCAGGGGCTGCTCGATGCTGATGTACACCGGCCTCGAGTACTCGAACGCGGGTGTGCAGTCGATCCGCGCCGCGTTCACCGTGCAGGCTCTGGCCGGCCATCTCGACCGCCCCGGCGGTAAGGTGCTGCTCCCGCGGTGGCGCTTCCGCGCGAACAGGCCGCTCACCGAGCCTCCGCCGAGCAGCCGCCCACGGATCGGCGCCGAGGAGTTCCCTCTCTGGTGTGACGTACGCCAGGAGGCGCACGGCGCGCTGCTGCCGCGTGCCATCCTCGAAGGGAAGCCGTACCCCTTGCGAGGGCTGATCGTCTCCGGGTCGTCCCTGATCACCTCCTGGCCGGACCCGGCCCGCTGGCGCCGGGCGTTCGAGGCACTCGACCTCCTCGTCGTCGTCGACCGCTTCCCCACGGCCGACTCCGCCTACGCGGACATCGTCCTCCCTGCGACGACGATGTTCGAGATCGACTCGTACGTCGTCCACGAGAACCACGTCCAGCTGCGCCGTAGGATCGTCCCGCCCCAGGGAGAGTCGCGGAACGACTACCTCGTCTTCGCGGAGTTGGCCCGACGGCTCGGCTACGGCGATCGCTGGCCACAGACCGAGGAGGAGATGCTTTCCTTCTCGGTCGCAGGGACCGGCGTCGACCTCGACGAGTTGCGCCGCAGCCCCGACGGCGTGGCGGTGCCGAGCCGCCCGATCACGTACGAGAAGCACGCCCGCGGGGAGCTGCGAGAGGACGGAAATCCCGGGTTCAAGACACCGACGGGGAAGTTCGAGATCGCCTCCGAGTGGTTCCGCGGCTACGGCTACGAGCCGCTTCCCGTCTACACGGAGCCGCGCGAAGGACCGGTGGCGGCGCCCGAAGTGGCTCTCACGTACCCGCTCGTCCTCAACACCGGCGCTCGGGTCCAGGCCGATTTCCGCTCGCAGCATCACAACATCCCGTCGCTGCTTGCGCTGCAGCCGTGGCCGTTGGTGCACCTGCACACCGTCGACGCGGAAGCGCGCGGCCTCGAAGACGACGACGTCGTCGAGGTGGTCACGGCGCGGGGTCACATTCGCGTTCGCGCGCGTGTGACGGAGGACATCGTGCGCGGCGTGATCGAGGTGAGCATGGGCGGCGGGGGCCCGCTCGGCCCGGAGCAGTGGCAGGAGGCCAACGTCAACGACCTCACCGACCCCGACAACGTCGATCCGATCTCAGGCTTCCCGGTCTACAAGGCTCTGCTGGCCGACGTGATCCCGGTGCCCCGGGCGGCGCACGCCGAGCGGGCAGGCGGCTGACGCCGGCCTTTCCAACCCCGTGAGTCGCGGGCGGCTCAGCCGTGGTCGTGCTGACCGCCGGAGCCGGTTCCGTCGGTGCGGCCGCCGAGCGGCAGCACCCGCTTCAGCGGGCTGTTCATGTTCGCCGCGCCGCGCGCGTGCGGTTGTCGTACCGGCGAGAAGCTCACGCCGTTCGGCTCGCCATCTACCGGAATCCGGTCGACGACCGTCTGGGCGGTGATGTCGATCACGGCCACGTCGCCTGCCCAGACGTCCGTCACGAACGCCTGCCGCCCCGAAGGCTCGACGGCGACACCGTGCGCGCCGGCTCCGGTGGAGAGGATGCCGGTCAGGCGCATGGTGCTCGCATCGACGAACGAGAGGGCGTCCTGCGGCCTCTCCTCGACACCCTGTGAGGCGACCAGCACCGTGCGGCCGTCGGGCGTGACGACGAGCTGCACCGGGCCCGGAGCCACCGGGGCACGGGCGACCACCCGTCGGGCTGCCAGGTCGATCTTCACGACCTCGTCCTCGCCGTTGACGGTCGCGTAGGCGAACGCCCCGTCGGGCGAGAACCCCACCTGCACCGGACCCCGCCCGACAGGGATCGACGCGACGGGGGTCGCCGCCCGCACGTCCACGAGCGTGACGGTCGATCCGCCGAGGTTGGCGAGGAGCACCGTCCGTCCGTCCGGGCTCGGGCGCAGCCCGTGCGGGTAGGAGTCGGTCGCCACCTCCCCGATCACCTCGTGTCGGCGCACGTCGATGATCGTGAGCGAGTCGTCCTCGGCGTTCGTGACGAGCGCCCGGCGCCCGTCGGGGGTGAGCACGACGTGGGCGGGGAAGGCGCCGGTGGGCACGATCGCGTCGAGCTCCAGCGCCTCCGCGTCCACGACCGCGACGAGCCCGCGCGGTGGGCTCGTCGCCCACACCGTCTTCGCGTCGGGCGACACCTGGACGTTGTGCGGGCCCGCGATGCCGCGCACCACCGTCACCACCGCGTGCGTGTCGGCATCGATCGCCGTCAGGCTGTCGGACGCTTCGTTCGCCACCCAGATCGTGCCGGTGACCACGCCGGTGCCGCCGCGGTCCGGTACGAGAGCGACCGCCAGCGCAAGCGGCAGGACGGTCGCCGCGACGAGCGCGACGGTGACCCCGACCACCGCCCGACGGCTCATGTCGCGATCCTTCTGGCTCGAGCTCCGGCGAAGGCCCGACTGTCACCCGCGGGCCGCTTCGCAGAGAACTGGGCGGGCACCGTCGTCGCCACACCGACGGCGGCCACGACCGCCGCCCAGAGGCTCGCTGCCCCAGCGACGTGGAGGATGCGGAGCACGTCGTGCGCCCCTGACCCGTGATCGGCGAGCACCATGCCGACCCCGATGCAGATCTGGACGAGCACGAGCGCGGCAGGAAGCGCGGAGACGACGAGAGATGCCTGTGTCCGCACCCCGACGACGAGGAGGGCGAGCGCGAGCACCGCGAGCAGGTACGCCGCCGAGCGGTGTGCCACCTGCAGGGCCGCAAGATCGCCGCCACGCGCAAACCCGCCGTTGCAGGCCGGCCACTCCTCCCCGCAGGCGTGCATCGCGTCCGTCGATACGACTGCAGCGCCGAGCGAGACGAGGAGCAAGCCCACTGCGCCGACCGACACGGCAACGCGGCGGAAGCCGCTCGTAACCGATCTCTCGCCGCGCCAGGCGGCGGCGCACGCGTACGTGCAGAGCGCAAGCATCACCATGCCTACCATGAAGTGGACGCCGACCAGGCGGTCGGGAAGCTCGAGCCAGACGACGACCGCCCCGAGCAGCGCCTGCACGGGCACGAGCGCCAGCGCGACGGTCACGGGGACGGTGACGTCCCGGCGTGACCGGTGACGCCGCAGCGCCCAGACACTGGTCAGCGCGAGCAGCCCGATGGCGACTCCGGCGATAGCGCGGTGCGTGTACTCGACGATCGGCTCCTGCTGGCCCGTGGGCACCACACGCCCGTCGCAGAGTGGCCAGTCGGGGCAGCCGAGCCCCGACTCCGAGACACGGACGGCGCCGCCCACGACGACGAGCGTCCAGACCGCGACGGCGGTGGCGAGCACCACCCAGGCGAACCCCCGAGTCAGCGCTGCGGGGGAGCTTTCCGTCACTGTGCCCACACGACGACGACGCTCACGCGTGCGCGAGTCGATCCGGAAGCTCGAGGTCGCCGCTCGAGGCGACGGTCTCCGCGAGTCGTCGTCTGAGCTCGGCCGTCGCGAGCTCCGACTCGAGGCTGATGAAGACGAGCTCCGACCGCGGCGGGGCGTCACCCCAAGAGCCGGCCGGACGGATGTCGACTCTCCGGCCGACGACATGGGCGACGATGCGCTGGCCGGGCGCCTCGGCGAGGTCGAGAAAGCCCTTCGCGCGGTAGATCGAGGTGGGAAGCGTGGTCAGCACATCCCGCACCGACGCGGTTCCGAGCGGCCGCGCCGACGTCCAGGCCCACGTCGAGAAGCCGTGACCGTTCTCGGTCGCCGGCAGATCGTCGGCACCAACCGGGGGGTCATCCGTCTGCGCGGCGTCGAGACCGAGCACGAGCTCGAGCGGTACCGCGCCGAACCGGGTCTCGACCACGCGGGCCCGTGGGTAGGTCAGCCTCTCTCGCAGCGCGGCCAGCTCCGGCTCGGTGACGAGATCGGCCTTGTTGAAGACGATCAGGTCGGCGTTCGCGAGCTGCCGGCGCGCCAGCTCGTGCGCCGTCGCGGGAATGTCTTCGAAACCGGCGGCGTCGACGAGCGTGATCACCCCGTCGACCCGGGCCAGCCGGCGGAAATGGGGGTCGCGCAGCGCGAGGAGCAGCCGCCCCGGGTCGGAGACGCCGCTCGTCTCGACGAGCACGTGCTCGGGACACGCAGCCCCTTCGAGCAGCCCGGTCAGCTGCGAGACGAGGTCGGCGCTGATCGAGCAGCACACGCAGCCGTTGTCGAGCTCGATCATCGTCGCGTCGCGACGGACGACGAGGCGGCTGTCGACGTTGATCGAGCCGAAGTCGTTGACGAGTACCGCGACCCGCAGGCCGTGCGAACCCTCGAGGATGCGGTTCAGGAGCGTCGTCTTGCCGGAGCCGAGAAACCCGGCGAGGATCGTGACGGGAACGCGGGCTTCGGCTCGATCGACGTTCCCGTCCGACCGTGCGTCACTCACGGGGCGGCTACCGGACCGGCCGCCGGTTCCAGACCACGAGCTGGTACGAGCGCCACAGGTACGTGATCGGCACGGCGACGACGTGGACGAGCCTCGTGAACGGGAACAACGCGATCAACCCGAAGCCGAGGATCGCGTGCGCCTTCACGATGAACGGCAGCGCCACCATGTACTCGGCCTGCGGGTTGAGCTTGAAGAGCGAGTGCATCCACGGCACGACGGTGTGCAGGTACCACTCCGAGCCCCAGCGATAGCCGAGCGCGATCCAGATGCCCAGACCGACCTGCACGATCAGCACGGCGAGCAGGGCCCAGTCCATCGTGCTGGTCACGGCGGTGACACGCGCGACGAAGAGGCGCCGCAGCAGCAGGACGACGAGGCCTGCGAAGGCGAGGATGGAGAGACCGAGGCCGATCACCTCGAGCACGTACAGCCGCGTGGGGTCGCTCACGAGCACGGCCCACGGATCCCAGAACATCAACGCCAGGACGTGAGCGCCGAGCACGGCCAGGATGCCGTAGTGCCAGGCCACCGAGCCCCAGAACAGCGCCCGGCTCTCGAGGAACTGCGACGACTGGCTCGAGTAGGAGAACCGATCGAGCCGGTAGCGCACGATGCCGCCGATGACGGCGATGGCCACCGCCACGTACGGGATGACGGCCCACAGCAACGTATCCCACATGTCAGCGATCCCTCCTCAATGCCTGTGCGAGTCGCGGTCGATGCCGAGGCTGTCGCGGTTACGCGCCCACTCCCGCTCCAGCTCAGCCGTGATCGGGTCGATCGTCAGCGCCGGCCGGCCGGCCGCGAGCGAGAGCGTCAGCGCCCTGAGCACGCCCAGATAGGCGTCACGGACGGGTGTCGGGCCCTCGGCCGTAGCGGCAGCAGTCAAAGCGTCCATCCGCGTGAGCGCCGGGAGAATCGCCTCGTCCACGAGCTCCCCGGCCTGCTCCTCGTCGTCGCACTGGGCGAGGAAGCGGAGGAGCACGACGAGGTGGTCGGGCAGGTCGCTGTCGTCGACGAAGCCCGCCTCGCGAAACCGTTCCCTGAGCCCGAGGATGAGCGCGCTGCGCTTGTGGCTCTCGTCGAACAGGTAGTGGCCGACGTAGGGGTAGCAGGTCGGCTCGGTGCGGCTCATCATGTCGAGGTCGAACGTCCGCGTGTAGGCCTCCTGGAGCTCGCCGAGCGACACGGACTCGACGAGAGCCACGAACGCCTGAAGCAGCTCGGCGGCATCGGTGCTCTCCGCCGCCGCGACGTCGGCGCACGCACGCGCCGCCGCCACCGGGGAGGCGTGCGGGTAGTCGAGCACGTCCGCGTACGCGTGCGCGACGGCCCGGCTATCGGCGAGTGCGGAGGCGATGGTCGTCAAAACCGTCGCTCCCCCGTCTGGCGGAAGCCGAACCCGGCCTCCTGCTTGTGGTGATGCGGATCCTCGAGTGGCTCGAGCTGCAGCTCACGCGCCAGCGGCGGCAGCACGAAGCGCTCCTGGACGGTGGGCTTGGACGTCAGCCGGAAGATCGCCTCCGCCTCGTCGGCGTTCGTCCCGCCTGTCGCCAGCGCCGCGTCGACCACGTCCTGCGGCACGTTCCCGATCGACTTGGCGCGCATCAGCACGCGGACCGCGAAGAGCTTTCGATACACCTCGGCGACGATCTCCTCGTTGCCTGCGGAGAACAGGTTCGCCAGGTAGCGCATCGGCGCGCGCGACTGGTCGAGATTCGAGAGCGATGGCACCGCTGCCTCCGCTGTGCCGTCGCCGTTCGCTCCTTCCACGTTGTAGCGGCCGCCCTGCACGCGGGCGATGACCGGCAGCATCGGCGGAACGTAGAAGAGCATCGGCAGCGTGCGGAACTCGGGATGCAGCGGGAGCGCCAGTCGCCACTCCTTGACGAACTTGTAGACCGGCGAGTCCTGCGCGGCCGTGATCAGGGCCTCGGTGACGCCGTTGGCCCGCGCCGACGCGAGGACCTCGGGGTCGGTCGGATCCATGATCATCGAGCGGTGCGCCTCGACGAGCTCACCGTCCGGGACCGAGGCCACTTCCTCCAGCCGTGAGGCGTCGTACAGCAGCACGCCGAGGTAGCGGATGCGACCGACGCACGAGTGGAAGCAGGCGGGCGCCTGACCCGACTCGAGGCGCGGGAAGCAAAGGATGCACTTCTCCGATTTCCCGGACGACCAGTTGTAGTACGTCTTCTTGTACGGGCAGCCCGAGACGCACATGCGCCAGGCGCGGCACTTCTCCTGGCTGAGCAGGACGATCCCGTCCTCGCCCCGCTTGTACAGCGCGCCCGCCGGGCAGGCGGCGACACAGCTGGGGTTCACGCAGTGGTTGCAGATGCGCGGGAGGTAGAAGAACATCATCCGCTCGAGCTCGTCCAGCTGCGCGCGCTCGGCGTCCGGGACGTCGGCCAGGTTCGGGTCGTTCGCCGCGTAGATCGGCGAGCCACCGAGGTCGTCGTCCCAGTTCGGCCCGGCCTCCACGTCCATCGGCTCGCCCGTGATCATCGACACGGTGCGCGCTGTCGGCTGGTCGTCGCCCGCCGGCGCGTTGAAGAGGTGCTCGTAGTCGTACGTCCACGGCTCGTAGTAGTCGTCGACCGTGGGCAGCGACGGGTTGGCGAAGATGTTGCCGAGCGTCGACGACTTCCCCTGGAGCCGAAGCTTCACGCCGTCGCCCTCGCGCTCCCAGCCACCCTTGTAGCGCTCCTGCTCCTCCCACAGCGTCGGGTAGCCGGTGCCGGGCTTCGTCTCGACGTTGTTCCACCACATGTACTCGGCGCCCTTGCGGTCGGTCCAGATGTTCTTGCAGGCGATCGAGCAGGTGTGGCAGCCAATGCACTTGTCGAGGTGGAACACCATCGACACCTGCGAGCGGACGTCCATGCTTCCCTCCCTCCTCGCCACGGTCACCACTCCAACTTCTCGAGCTTGGTGACGACCGCGTAGGTGTCGCGGGTGAAGACCCCGATCGGGCCCCAGTAGTTGAATCCGTACGTGAACTGCGCGTAGCCGCCTGCGAGCTGCACGGGGTTGATGCGCGTGCGCGTGAGCGAGTTGTGCGCCCCGCCGCGCTTGCTTCCGCGCACCTGCGACTTCGGGATCGAGAGCGTCCGCTCGGGTGCGTGGTAGATCATGCAGGTGCCGATCTGCACGCGGGAGGAGACGGCGGCACGCGTCACCATCACGCCGTTGTCGTTGAATACTTCCACCCAGTCGTTGTCGACGATCCCGATCTTGGCGGCGTCCTTGTCGTTGATCCAGCAGGGCTCGATGCCGCGGGAGAGCGTCATCATCCGGTGCGTGTCGCCGTAGGTGGAGTGGATGTGCCACTTGCCGTGCGGCGTGATGTAGTTGAGGACGAGGGCATCGCCGCCCGTGGGGCTGTTGACGATGTCCCCGGTGCGTCGCGGGTCGAGCTTCGGCTTGTACGTCGGCAGGTGCTCGCCGAAGTCGAGGTAGTACGGATGGTCGACGTAGAAGTGCTGCCGGCCACCGAGCGTCCGCCACGGGATCAGCCGCTCGACGTTCAGGCACCAGGCCGCGTAGGCGCGACCGTCGTTGACGATCCCCGTCCAGCACGGGCTGGTCAGCGTGCGCTGCGGCTGGGCGGCGAGATCACCGAACGTCATGCGCACGTTGCGGTTCCCGTCGGCGAGGTCGGTGAGCACGAGCCCCGTCTTCTTCTCCTCGGCGTGGAACGCCTGCCAGGCGATCTCGCCGTTCGTCTCGGGGGCGAGCGCCAGGATCGCGTTCGCGGCGTCGAGGGCGTTCTCGAGGCTCGGGTACTTCTTGCCTCCCCACTCCACGCAGCGCATGTGCCGGACGTCGGGCGTGCCGCCGACCGGGTTCTCGAGCAGCTCGTCGTACTGGTCGGCGACGGGGATCGTGATCCCGTGTGCGGAGAGCCCGTTGTCGCGGATACCGGGGCCGAGCGAGACGAAGCGGTTGTAGAGGTTCGCGTAGTCGCGCTCGACGACGCGGATGTGCGGCATCGTCACGCCGGGCTCCGGCTCACACTCGCCGGTCCGCCAGTCGAGCACGGCGGGCTGACCGAGCTCGTCGGGCGTGTCGTGGGCGAGCGGCGACCAGACGACGTCCCTGACCGGGTCGTCCCCGAACACCGATGGCGACAGCTCGCTCACCTTCTCGGCGAAGGCCTTGAAGATGTCCCAGTCAGTCTTCGACTCCCACACCGGCGGCACCGCGGCCTGCAGCGGGTGGACGAACGAGTGCATGTCGGTGGTGTTGAGATCGTCCTTCTCGTACCAGCTCGCCGTGGGCAGGACGATGTCGGAGTAGAGCGCCGACGTGTCCATGCGGAAGTTGATGTCGACGACGAGATCCATCTTCCCGCGTGGCGCCGGCTCCCGGAAGGTGACGGTCTTGACCTTGTCCTTCGCGTGTTCCTCGGCGACGACGTTGTCGTGCGTGCCCAGGTAGTGCCGCAGGAAGAACTCGTGACCCTTGGCGCTCGAGGAGATGGCGTTCCCGCGCCAGATCAGCCAGATCCGGGGCCAGTTCTCGGGGGCGTCCGGGTCGTCGACCGACAGCCCGACGTCACCGTCGACGATGCGGTCGCGCACGTACGCGGCGACCTCGGCCGGTGTCGAGGCGCCGGCCGCCGAGGCCTCGGCGGCGAGCTCGATCGGGTTGCGGTCGAACTGCGGGTAGTACGGCATCCAGCCCATGCGCACGGCCATCGCCTCGAGATCCATGGCGTGACCCTTGGCCCATTTCGTCTCGGGTGGGACGGGCGCGTAGTCGGTGAAATCGCCTTCGTACCGCCACTGGTCGGAGTTCACGTAGTGCCAGGTCGGCGACTGCTGCTGACGCGGCGGGCGCTGCCAGTCGAGCGCGAACGCGAGCGACGTCCACGGGGCGAACAGCGTCAGCTTCTCCTGGCCGACGTAGTGGTTCATACCGCCGCCGTTGACACCGCAGCAGCCGCACAGCACGAGGGCCGTGATCGGCGCGCGATAGGAGAGGTTGTTGTTGTACCAGTGGTTGATCGACGCGCCGATGATCACCATCGACTTGCCGTTCGTGGCCTCTGCTGTGGAGGCGAACTCGCGGGCCAGCTGGATCACCGTGTCCTGCCCGATGTTCGTGTACTGCGCCTGCCAGGCGGGCGTGTACGCGCGCGGGTCGTCGTAGCTCTCCGGGTAGTCACCGGGGAGGCCGCGACCGACACCGAACTGGGCGAAGAGCAGGTCGTACACCGTCGCCACGACGGTGCGGCGACCGTCCGTGGTGATGATCTCCCGCACCGGCACGCCCCGCAGCTCTGTCTTCTGCGTCGCGAACTCGTGGAACGCGACCTGCTCGACCTGCGCGCCGGCGGCGTCGAGGAAGCTCAACGCAGGATCGATCGGCTGGTCGTCGAGGCCGTCCTCGAGCTTGAGGTTCCACTTGCCCTTCTCCTGCTCCTGCTCCGCCCAGCGGAAGCCGATCGCGCCCTTCGGCATGCGGGGGGCGGCAGCGCCCTCGTCCCACATCAGCATCTTCCAGTCGCCGTGCTCGACGTCCGCATAGCGGGCGACGCGGTTCGCGCGGAGGAACTGACCGGGCACGAGACCTTCCTCCGTCGCGTTGAGCTCGACGAGGAACGAGGAGTCCGTGTACCGCTTCAGGTAGTCGATGAAGTACGGCACCTGACGGTTCGCGTGGAACTCCGTGAGGATCACGTGGTTGACGGCCATCCAGAGCGCCGTGTCCTGACCCGCCTCGACGGGGATCCACCAGTCCGCGTACTTCGCCACCTGGCTGAAGTCGGGTGAGAGGACGACGAACTTGGCGCCCTCGTGGCGTGCCTCCGAGATGAAGTGCACGTCGGGCGTCCTCGTCATGTTGAGGTTCGACCCCATCGAGACGATGAACTTCGAGTTGTACCAATCGGCGCTTTCGCAGACGTCCGTCTGCTCGCCCCACATCTCGGGAAACGCGTTCGGGAGGTCGGCGTACCAGTCGTAGAACGACATGTTCACGCCGCCGAACAGCTGCAGGAACCGTGACCCGCCTGCGTACGAGAGGTACGACATGGCGGGGATCGGCGAGAAGCCGAACACGCGGTCCGGCCCCCACTTCTTCGCGGTGTGGAGACACGCGGCGGCGACGATCTCGAGCACCTCGTCCCACGTTGTCCGCCGGAAGCCGCCCTTGCCGCGCGCCTGCTGGATGGCGACCCGCTTCACCGGGTCGTCCTGAATCGCCTCCCACGCCTCGATCGGGCCGAGGTCCTTGCGCGCCTCACGCCAGTAGTCGGCGAGCACACCACGGATGTACGGGTACTTGACCCGGATCGGGCTGTAGACGTACCAGGAGGCGGAGATGCCGCGCTGGCAGCCACGGGGCTCGTACGGAGGCAGGTTCGACTCCAGCAACGGGTAGTCGAGCGCCTGCATCTCCCATGTGACGATCCCGTCCTTGACGTACACCATCCAGGAGCAGCCGCCCGTGCAGTTGACACCGTGGGTCGACCGGACGGCCTTGTCGTGCTGCCAGCGGTTCCGGTAGAAGTCCTCCCAGCGGCGGGTCTTCGGCTTGACGAGGTCCTGGATCCAGCCCACGACGCCTCACTTCCCTTTCGACTGGTTGACAAGCTGCTTGCGGACGCCGGTCAGTCGCCGACGCCAGATCCCCATGCCGAGCACCGCCAGGCCTGCGGCGGTGGCGACGGAGTAGCCGACGAGCTTCCGGGCGGCCCGGGCAGGGCGCTGCTCGTTCGGAGCGTCCGCGAGGAACGCGACGAGCGACGACACCTCGTCCTCGGTCATCGGCTTCCGCGCGTAGATCGGGGCCATCGTGGGGAAGGCGATGGTGGTGAGGACGGCGGTCAGGCCCTGCTCGCCGCCGTAGCGGTCGTAGACGTCCGTGAGGTCCGGGCCGAGCTGTCCGCCGCCGAGCGCGCCGACCCCTGCCACCGAGTGGCACGACAGGCACGACGGCCCGCCCTCCGCGAAGCGGTCGGCGCCGGTGAAGAGGCTCTTGCCCTCCTCCACCTCGCCGGACGTCGGGCCCGGCGCCGGTTCGGTCGCCGGCTGCGTCTCCGTCGGCTCGGTCTCGGTGGCTGGCTGCGTCTCGGTCGCGGGCTGTGTCTCGGTCGCGGGCTGCGTCTCTGTCGGCTCGGTCTCATCCGTGAAGCCGAGGAAGGCCATCAGCGGCCCTATCTGCGCCGCGGTGACGCCAAGGTTCGGCATCGGGGCGCCGTACTTGTCGAGCAGTTCCTGTGCGATCGGGTCGCCCTCGGCGATCACCTCGTCGGGCACGAGAATGAACCGCTCGACCCAGTCGCGCTCGCGACGGTCGGCAAGACCCGCGAGATCTGGCCCCACCCCGTCGCCACCGCCGATCGTGTGACACCCCTGGCACATGCCGGCGAAGACGGCTTCCCCGTCCTCACCGGCTGCGCCGGCCCCGGAGCTGAACACACCCACGAGCCCGACGAGCGTGACCGCCGTCGCAACTGCGACGACGGCGCTCCAGACCCGCGACATCTTCCTCGGTCCATCTGACGCAGTCACCACTCGCCTCCGGTCGCTCGGATCTCTCCCGCGACGCTAGATCCCATGACCTGCGGAGGCGTGGTCAGTATTGATCAATCCGGTCAGCACGGGCGCTCGGCGCCGCGCCGCAGGTAGTACCACCAGTTGATCCAGATGTTCACCGCGTAGAAGACCGCGATGCCGATGAAGAACGGCATGGGCGAGCCGGACATGCTGATCACGGCAGCGATCAGCACGGAGAAGAGGAACGGGCCGTAGGCCGCCATCGCCGCCGTCCAGCCGATCACGCCGCCCGCCTGCCGCGGCGGGAAGATCATCGGCATCTGCTTGAACGTCGAGGCGTTCCCGACCCCGGAGAATACGAACGCCAGCAGCATGAAGAGCACGAACCACTTGAACTCCCCGGTCGAGTCGGGCTGCACGAAGAACGACACGCCGATCGCCGAGAGAACGAGCCCGATCGCCGAGACCTGGGTCAGGCGGCCGCCGCCGAGGCGGTCGGCGAACGGCCCGGCGATCACCCGTGCCGCAGAGCCCACGAGCGGCCCGAGGAACGCGTAGGTGAGTGGATCCGGCGCGTTCTCGAAGTCGCCGTAGACCTCCTTGATCAGCAGCGGGAACGTCGCCGAGAAGCCCGAGAACGAGCCGAAGGTCATGATGTAGAGCGACGTCATCAGCCACGTGTGCTTGTCGCGGAAGATGTCGAACTGCTCCCGCACGTTCGCGCGCACGGGGACGCTGCGCAGCTGCAGCCAGGCGACGAGCGCGAGGAAGGCGACGAGCGGGATCCAGATCACGACTGCGCTCTGCAGCGCGACCTCCTTGCCCTTGTCCGTCACCTGCGTCGAGCCGACGAGCGCGAACCCGATCACCCATGGGGTGATGAACTGGACGATGCTGACCCCGAAGTTGCCGATTCCCGCCTGGATGCCGAGTGCGGTGCCCTGCAGCCGCTTCGGGAAGAAGAGGCTCGTGGACGGCATGAAGGACGAGAAGTTCCCGCCGCCGAGACCGGCGAGGAACGCGAGCCCGAAGAAGATCCAGTACGGACGTGCCGCTGTTCTGGATGGCGAAGAACCAGCCGATCAGAGGCAGAAGGAGCAGCGCCGACGAGATGGCGACGACGCGACGCGTGCCGTAGATCGGCACGAGGAAGGTGTGGAAGATGCGCAAGCGTGCCGCCGGCGAGCCCCGGCATCGCCGTCAGCCAGAAGAGCTGCGTGGTCGAGAAGTCGAAGCCGATCTTGTCGAGGCGCACGACGAGGGCGCTGACCACGAACCAGACGATGAACGCCATCATGAGGTTCGCGGTCGTGATCGTCAGCGTGCGCCAGGCGATCGCCTTGCCGGTCTCCTCCCAGAACGTCGGGTCCTCGGGCTCCCACCGCTCGAGCCACCGCCCGGAGCTACCGCGGTGCGGCTCGGTGTGATCGGGGCTCATCACGTCGCCTCGGCGGCGTGACCGTCGCGGGCCTGGCGACGCTCGTCGCGCTTCATCTTGATCACGACGAGGTGGAGCCAGATGAGGCTCACGATCGACGCGACGAGCAGCACGAGGAAGCAGCTCTCAGGATTTCCGGTGCGATCGAGGGCCCACGCGAAGAGGAGCGGCAGCACGAACCCACCCATCCCGCCGACGGCGCCGACGACGCCGCCGACGGTGCCGATGTCTCGCGGGAAGTAGTCGGCGACGTACTTGTAGACGGAGGCCTTGCCGATGCCCATCATCGTCCCGACGGCGACGATCAGGACGGTGAAGAGGGTGACTCCCACACCGAGGGACAGCCAGACGAGCGCGAAGCACATGACGATGAAGGCGGTGTACGTCACCGGCCGCGCGCCGTAGCGGTCGGAGAGCGAGCCGCCGACCGGGCGCAGCAGGCTCGCGGGGAAGATGAAGAGCGCCGTGAGCAGACCGGCGACACGCAGGTCGAGGTCGTAGACGTCGACGTAGTACTTCGGCAGCCACAGCGAGAGGGCGACGTAGGCGCCGAAGACGACGATGTAGTAGAGCCCGAAGCGCCAAGCCCTGCAGGACCTTCAGCGGCGCGTTGAGCTCCTTGAACGTGCGCCCGCGCGCCGGCTGATGGTCGGGCCTCGGAGCGAGGAACCAGGTTGCCAGCCCGGTCGCGACCAGCGCGATCGCGTAGATGAACGGCACGAAGCGCCAGCCGCCCGGAATCACGCCGCCGAGCGCGCCGGCCGTTGCGAGCACCGTGACGAGCGTCGGCGCGAGGAGCTTCGTGATCGACGCGCCCACGTTGCCGGCGCCGAACATGCCGAGCGAGAACCCCTGCTGCTCCTTCGGATACCAGACCGAGACCCAGGCGATGCCCGACGAGAACGACGTCCCGGCCATGCCGACGAAGAACGCGAGCACCACGAGCTGTGCGTACGTGTCGGCCTGACTGACGAGGAAGGTAGGGACGGCGGTGAACAGGAACAGCCCCGTGAAGACGCGCCTGCCGCCGACGCGGTCGGTGAGCATGCCGATCGGCACGCGAAGGACCGAGCCCGTGAGGATCGGGATCGCGGCGAGGAGCGCGAACTGCCCGTCGGTGAGCCCGAACTCAGTGCGCACGGGAAGCCCGACGATCGCGAACATCACCCAGACCGCGAAGAAGACCGTGAAGCCGACCGTCGCGAGGACGAGCACGCGGCGCCGGTCGCGGATGCTCTTCGGGTCGTCGGCCGTCGCGTCGGCCCAGCGGGGCTCTGCGACGAGAGTCGAGTCGCTCACGACTCCGATCCTCGTGACAGATTGTCACGATGTCCTGAGCAATAGTGATCATAAATCCGGGGCGGCGGTGCGCACGACCCCGGCTCGGCGCTCAGCGCCTGTGGCGGCCCGGCACCCCGCGGTGCACGGACAGCACGACTCCGGCCACCGCCGTGAGCGCCGCCAGGACGAGGACGAGCGCGCCGCCCGTCGCTGTGCGCTCGCTCGAGACGAGGACGCCGACCGCGATCGACTCGACGGCGAGCGCGAAGAGCACGCTCTCGACCTGCCACACGCGGCGGGGGTAGAGGTCGGCCTGGCTGGGGCGCGGCCCGGGCGGCCACGATCCCCACGCCGAGAGCGAGACCAGCTTGCCGAGGTGGCCGAGCACGACCCCTCCCGCCCACCCGAGCCCGAGCAGGATCACGGCTGCGACGGCCCCGCGGCGCTCGTCGACCGCACCTGCGAGAGCGAGGAACGCGAGCGCCGCGGCCTGCCCGAGGGCCACGAGGCCGATCCCCACGTGACCCCCCGGCCCCTCGCGTACGCCGACCCCGCCGCGAAGAGCCGCGCGAGCGAAGACACGCCCGGGCGAGACGAGCGAGACGACGATGCCCGCGACACCCGCCGCGGCGAGAGCGTCGACGTCGAGCGCGAGCCCGATCACGAGCATCCAGAGCCCGGCGATGATGCCCACCTCGGCAAAGGGCAACCGGCGCTTCTCCGCGGCTGCCGCCAGCGCGAGCATCGGCACGAGCGTCCTGCCGACCGCGGCGATCAGCACCGTCAACCAGCCAACCAGGGCGAGCGAGAGGTGGATGAGCAGCAACCGCTCGTAGGGCACGCCGAGCGGCTCGGGCCCTCCGTCGGCGGCGACGACCGCGCCGAGCGCGAACGCGAGCACGACGTGTGGCGCGGCGAGCGCGAGCGGAAGGCGGCTCACGGCGAGCGTCCTGCCGGCCGGCGCGTTGCGGACAACCGCGGCGAGCTCGACCAGGACGAGGGCGAGCCCGACCGCCAGCAGGACGGCGCCGACGCCGATGGCGACGCCGCTTCCGCGGGCGGTCCCGACCGCCAGCGGCACGCCCCCGAGCAGCAGCGCGAGCACGAAGGGGCGGCGGCGCGACTGCGGTGGGTCGTTGCGGAGCATCACCGGGACCAGCTGCCAGACCGCCGCCGCAACGGCGAACGGGAAGAACACAACCGCGATCAGGTGCGTGGCGAGCACGGGCGCGGACGTGGTGACTGCACCGGCGACCAGCTCGTCCGCGGCACCGACGAGCACGATCGAGGCGGAGAGCCACGCCGCCGCTGCAGCGGCGTACGCAGGAGCGGTGACAGAGAACGGCGCGGGACGGCCGGTGTGCACGACCTTGAGCTCCTTGAAAGACACGGAGGTCGACCCTACCCCGCCGGTGGCGGGCTCGTGTCAAGGGCTCGACTACAGTTGCCGCGTGGCTGGATCGTTCGCGGAGCGGCTTCGCTCGGGCCCGCCGATCGTGGCGGATGGCGGCATGGGCGCGCTCATCTCTGGCGCGGTGTCGGGCCTGCGGTGCCCCGAGGAGGCGAACCTTCGCGCACCGGAAAGCGTCGTCGCGGTGCATGCGAGCTACATCCGGGCGGGCGCGGAGCTGATCGAGACCAACACCTTCGGGGCCAACCGCCGAAAGCTCGCCAAGCACGTGCTCGACGACGAGTTCGAGAGCATCAACTCGGCGGCGGTGCGGCTGGCGCGGGAAGCCCGAGAGGTCTCCGGGCAGGACGTCTGGATCGCCGGCTCGATCGGGCCGCTCGGCGAGCTCGAGGTCTTCGACCCCGCAGCGCACGGCCCGCCGTACGCGGAGCAGGCCGCGATCCTCGAAGGGCGCGGCGTCGATGTGCTGATGGTGGAGACGTTCTTCGACGTCGACGAGCTGATCGTGGCCGTGGAGGCCGTACGCGGTGTCTCGTCGCTGCCGATCGTGGCGTTGCTCACGTTCGACGAGGACGCCGAGCTGACGGGAGGCATCGGCGCCGCCGAGGCGGCGCGTCGGCTCGCCTCGCTCGACGTCGTCGCCATCGGGACGAACCACGGTGAGGGGCCGCACGCGGCGCTGACCGCGCTGGCGGCGATGCAGGGGTGCGGTCTGCCGCTGGCGGCGCTGCCGAACATCGGTCTCGCGAGCCTCAGCGGCGGCCGGGTTGTCTACCCGCACTCGACGCCCGAGTACTTCGCGGAATTCGCGGCGCAGGCGACCGCGCTCGGCGCGCGGATCGTCGGCGGCTGCTGCGGGACGACGCCCGCGCAGATCGAGGCGATCCGCGAGGCGCTAGCGAGCGGACGCGCGCCGGCGACGCCGTTCGACGTCGACGAGCGGGAGCTCCCGCTGCCGCCACCGCCCCCCGCCGGGGAGACGCAGCTCGCGCGCGCGCTTCGCGAGGGGGAGTGGGTCGTGTGCGTCGAGCTCGACCCGCCGAAGGGCGGCTCGCTCGACGGTCTGGTCGACGTCACGAAGACCCTCCGCGACTCCGGTCACGTGGGGTTCGTCGACGTCAACGACAACCCCATGGCGCGGGCTCGCATGAATGCGCTGATGACCTCGATCCGGCTGCAACGGGAGACCGGTGTGGAGACGATCCCGCACGTCACGCCTCGCGACACGACGGTGATGGGGCTGGAGGGCGTCCTGCTCGGCGCGCATGCCGAAGGGGTGCGGAACGTACTCGCGGTCACCGGCGACCCGCCGCACGTCGGCGACTACCCGGGGTCGCGCGGTGTGTACGAGGTGGACTCGATCGGCCTCGTGCAGCTCCTCTCCCGCCTCAACCAGGGCGAGGACTACGTCGGGAAGGCGATCGACGCGCCGACCTCGTTCTTCGTCGGCGTGGCGGTGAACCCGTCGGCGGTCGGCCTCGAGCTCGAGGCCGATCGCTTTCGACGCAAGATCGCGGCGGGAGCCCGCTTCGCGATGACCCAGGCGCTGTTCGACGTGGCGCACCTCGACCGGTTCGTAGAAGTACTCGGCGGGCCGTCGCCCGTGCCGCTTCTCGTCGGCGTCTGGCCGCTCCGCAGCCACGCGATGGCGCTTCGTCTGCACAACGAGGTACCGGGCATCGTGATCCCCGACCCCGTGCTCGAAGCCCTTGACGCGGCGGGGCCAGACGCTCCGCGCGTCGGGCTCGAGTTGGCCCGCCAACTCGTGGCCGACGTTCGGGAGATAGCTGCCGGCATCTACGTGATCCCGCCGTTCAAGCGCCCCGAGGCCGCGCTCGAGCTGTTCGCGTCACCGTAGGGGCGGGACCTGTCCCGCCCGATCCGGGGCATGACGACTGCGGGGCCCGCCCCCCGCCCGCCGCCTCAGCGGCCGAGGCAGGTCGTCTCGACCGGGTCGCCGACCGCGGCGAGGGCGTCGAGCGTCCGCTCGGTCGGCACGCCGTAGCCGCCGTCCGGATCGCTCTCCTCGCGACCGCCGAAGACGGTTGTCAGCACTCTCCCCTCTCCGTCGATGATCGGCCCACCCGAATTTCCGGAGCGGATCTCACCGCGAATCAACGTCACTGGGCGCGAGATCGGGAAGTTGCCGTACACGTCGCGCCCGATCAACTCGAGCGTCCGCCCGACACGAACCGGCGTGGCGCGGAAGGGACCGTTGCCCGGGAAGCCGAGCAACGCCCCCGCGGCCCCGGGCTCAGCCTCGACCGCCCGCAGCGGCGAGCCACGGAGCGCCGGCGCGTGCAGGATCGCGACGTCAGCCCGGGGGTCGAACGAGACCACGCGGCCGTCGACGGCGCGTCCGTCCGCGCGGTCGATTCGCGGCGACTCCATTCCCGCGACGACGTGCGCGTTCGTGACCACGAAGCCGGGCGCGACGATCCAGCCGGAGCCCTCGATGCCGATGCCACAGGCATACCCCGTGATCCGGACGACGCTGAGCCCCGCAAGGGCGACGTCGGGATCGGTGACAATCGCCGGGTCGGGCGGGTCGACGTTGGCCGCAGGCCCGCCGAGCGCGGAGAAGGGATCGATCCGTGCCAGCGTGTCGATGAGACTGGCCGGCGGCAGCTCGCTGTTGAGCGCGGACAGGATCGTCGAATCCTGCGCGTGGCGCCGCAGACCCGTGTCACCCGGGAGGTAGAGAAGGGCTGCGCCGATCGCCCAGGCGGCCGCGATCCCCGTGATCGCGCCGAGGACGAGCCCGCCGAGGTTGTCGAGGGCTCGCAGCGGGCCGACGCCGAGCGCAACTCGAACCGACTTCCCGAGGAACACGCCGGCCATCTGCCCGAGCCCGGCGAACAGCAGCGCGCCCACGAGCGACACGAGCGCGGCCCAGCGCGTCGCCGACTCGCCGACGAGCGACGGCGCCAGCCGCGCCCCCAGGATGGCGCCGCCGATGAGCCCGACCAGCGACAGCGCGCCGGTGACGAGACCGCGTCTGAAGCCTCCGAGCGCGAGCAACGCGATCAGGGCGAGCACGCCGATGTCGACGAGAGTCACCGTTCGCAGAGTACGCGGCCGCCGTCGGCTTGCCTCACGCTACAATCCCACGGCTCGCGGGGGCGTAGTTCAGTTGGTTAGAACGCCGGCCTGTCACGCCGGAGGTCGCGGGTTCGAGTCCCGTCGCTCCCGTTTCTCGCTCACGGCGGGCCCAGCTCCGACGCGGAGATCGACCTACCCCACCAGCAACGGCGCGAGTTCGCGCGGGCGTAGCGTGAAGACCGAATGGTCGGAGGCGAGCTCGACGGGCGCGACGTCCAGGCGAGCCGCCATCTCACGCTGTGTCGCCGGGGGCAGGATGTTGTCCTCCGTGCACAGGATGTAGGTGCAGGGCACGTCGGGGAGCGACCGGCCGGGCCAGGGCTGCTCCATAGCCGCCCAGCCCTGGCGGCGCTGTGTGGCCTCGAGGAAGGCGAGATACGCCTCCCGCTCCTCCGGCGGCACGATCGAAGCCAGCAACTCGAGGTCGAACGACCGGCAGCCGTTGCCGTCGTCGCGCGAGACCGCCAGAATCATTTCGCGGGCCTCAGCACCGGCGAGGTCCACTATCGAGCTCCCCGGCTCGGGAACGAACGCCGTCACGTAGACCAGGCGGTCGACGTGGGCCCGGTCGGGCACGAGCGAGATCGTCGCGCCGCCCGCCGAGTGGCCGACTACCACGACCGGCCCCTCGATCCCGGCCATCGCCTCCACCACCGTGCGGGCGTAGTCCTCGAGCATGGCCGCGGGATCCGTGCACGGCAGGTCGACGGCGATCGCGCGGTGGCCGAGCGCCTCGAGCTCCGGGATCACCGGCGCCAGCTCGCCAGGGCTGCCGAACCCGCCGTGAACCAGGACGAACGTCGTCATCGCGTCCCCCTCCTCGCGAGAAGTCTTGACATCGGATGGCGCCACCCTACGAAACCAACCGCGTCTACGCGAACCGTCGAGCGGCAGACACACGGTGGACGCTCCATCCGAGAACCGCGCGGGCTCCAGCCCGTCGCTCCCGTTGGAACACGGCAGTGTTGCTCCGTCGGAAGCCGACAGCACCAGCGGTCGCAGTGGCGGCCTTGGCTAGTCGTTGGAGAACCACTCATCGAGGAGTTCGGCCTCGATGTGAGAGCAGCACTGTGCTTCGTAGATGCAGAGTGGTCGCTGTTTGCAAAGCCGGTCACGCTCGACGTGGTTTGGATCGGGTGGGCCAAGGCCCTGGGCGGGCGGCTGCTTGGTGAGGGCCCCATCTCGCCAGACCACCTGCTGTGCATCGCTCACCGGGCGGCGATCAGGCTGCCGGCCGCGGTCTCCCGACCTCGATCTCTTGCTCCCAGCGGATCGGCGTGAGCTCATCGTCGCCTGCAGCCGCGCTGTACGGAAGGCCTCATGGCCACGACCCCGCCTCCATGATCGCCGCGGCCCGCCTTGATCAGTTTGTGTGATGGTGTTGACCAGTTTGTGTGATGTCGCGGGTAGCTCCAGCGTGCCAGCATCGCGCCATCCGGGCTGACGCCCGCCATCGGAGCTGACTGCTGGAGGATCGATGCATCGACAGCGAACGCGCTTCGCGCGCAGGTTGAACAGGGTTGGATCGACGCTCGAGAAGCGGGGCGTCAGGGCGACGTACGACCTTCACGACCGTTTGCTCACCAACACCGGCGCCAGGCGGCGCTTCTCCCATCACAGGCCCGTGCTCAACGACGTGCAGGAGCGGATCGTCGAGGGCATCCGGGCCGAGGGCTATTCCGTGCTCTCGTTCTCGGAGCTCTTCCCGGACCCCGACGACTGGCACGATGTCGAGGCCGAGGCCGGCCGGTTCATCGAGGAGGTCGAGGATGGCCTGGCACGCGAGGCTAGAGGGGAGCCTGCGCCTGCGCTCCGCAGGCGGGTCGGGAAAGAGTTCGTGATCCGACGCTACGGGTGGGGGGTCACGCTCGGCTTCGACACGATCTGGCTTCGGCTCGCAGCCAGCCGTCGCATGCTCGACATCGCCAACACCTACCACGGCCTCCTGTCGAAGCTCGAGTACGTCGACCTCTGGTACACGCCGCCTGTCCCCGCGGACACGCCACGCCGGATCTCGCAGCACTGGCATCGCGACTTCAACGACCGGCACCTGCTCAAGGCGTTCATCTACCTCGTCGACGTCGACGACGGCACCGGCCCATTCGAGCACATCCCCGGTACTCAGCCCGGCGGGGCCCATAGCGCCGCGTGGCCGTGGCGTCCGTTGGGTACCAACTACCCTCCCGTCGACGAGTTCGAGCGGTGGGCGGCGAGCCTTCCGCGATGCACGTTCACCGGTCCGAAAGGCACGTTGCTCTTCTGCAACACGGCAGGCTTCCATCGCGGTGGCTTCGCCACGGAGAGCCCGCGCGTGCTCGCGACGTTCACGTACGACTCCCCCGCTGCGCTGAAGTCCCTCTCCGAGCGGAACTTCACGTTCGCGGGCGGCAACGGGCAACAGCTCGACGAGGTCGTCCGCTACGCGCTCGGCTGAGCGCTGAGCTGGAGGGCCTCCTGCCGTCGGCAGCCGCCTCCCCGAGCCGCGGTGGGTCCGGGGCCGGCATTGCACGACTGAGGCCATGGCGGTGCACAACTCGCGACGGGCGTCGAGCCGGGCGTCTGCTCAGCCGACTGCGATGCGGACGTCCAGGGCGAGCACGCCGTCGGGGAGGACGAGTACGGGATTGACGTCGAGCTCGGCCACCGCCGGGCAGGCGGCAACCGCGACGGACAGCGCCGCCACCACCGCCGCTGCAGCGGCCACGTCCAGCGGCCGGCGGCCACGTGCTCCCGTCAGTAGTGCCGCCCCGCGGAGCGACAGGAGCAGCCGCTCGGCGTGCTCCTCCGACACCGGCGCGAGCGTCGCGGCCACGTCGTCGAGGGCTTCCGCGTAGATGCCGCCGAGGCCGGCGAGCACGAGCGGGCCGAAGCGTGGGTCGCGCTTCGCGCCGACGATGAGCTCCACCCCGTTCGCAACCGGCGCCATCCGCTCCACCGCCAGCTCGCGCGTGCCGAGACGGCCCACGAGCTCCTCCGCCGCGCCGAGCACCTCCGCCCGCTGCGTCAGGCCGAGCACCACGCCCCCCCGGTCGGACTTGTGCAGCAGGTCGGCCGCCTTGAGCGCAACCGGGTAGCCGATCTCGTCGGCGGCAGACGCGGCCGCCTCCGGCGTGGCCACGACACGGCCGTCCGTGAGGGGAACACCCGCGGCGGCGAGCCAGGCGCGCGCGCCTTCGTAACCCGGCTCCGGAGCGGCCACCGCCGCGAGCGGCTCGGGTCGAACGGACAGCCCGGGGCGCGCCAGCGTCTCCGCGCGCTCGGCGAGCAGGGCCAGCGCGACGACAGCGGACTCGACGTCGCCGTACGTCGGCACCCCGGCTGCGCGCAGCGCCGCCGATGTCTCGGAGCGCGGATACGACGTGTGCACCGAGACCGGGATGCCCGTCTCGGCCGCCGCAGCCGCCAGCGACCGCGCAACGGCGAGCTCCTCCTCGAGCAACTCCGGCGTGTCGACGCCGTAGCCGCCGAAGTACCCGCTCAGGAGGACGGCGTCGACGTCGCCGCAGCCGAGCAGCACGCGGCCCACGTCGGCGTACGACGACAGCGCCTGCTCGCCGCCGCCGGCGAAGTCGACGGGGTTCGAGAGCCGGGCGGTGTCGGGGAGATGCTCCGCGAGCGCCGCTTTCGTCGCCGGTGAAAGCTCGGGAACCACCAGGCCCGCCGCCTCGACCACGTCCGCCGCCACCACGCCGTGCCCACCACCGTCCGCGTACACGCCCACGCGACGGCCGTGTGAGAGCCGCCCGGGAAGCAGGGCCTGCGCCGCGTCCACGAGTTGCTTCGGCGTCGCCACCTGCACGATACCCGCGACGCGGCACGCCGCTGCGATCGCGCGCGCGTCGGAGACGAGGGCGCCGGTGTGGGACACCGCCGCGGCTGCGCTCGCGCCGCCGACGCCGCCGGCGAGAAGCACGACGGGCTTGCCCGCGGACGCCGCCGCACCCACGAACGCACGCCCGTCTCGGAAGTCCTCCACGTAGAGGGCGATCACCTTCGTCGGCTCGTGACGACCGAGCTCCTCGATCAGGTCGGCGGCGACGAGATCGGCCTGGTTCCCGAGCGAGGCGAAGCGCGAGAAGCCGAGACCGCGGGCACATGCGAGCTGTGCCACCTCGAGCGCGAGGTTGCCGCTCTGCGAGACGAGGCCGATCGGCCCCGTCGGGAGCGCGCTCCACCCGAGATCGAGCCCCGCTGCGGCGTCGAAGACCCCGAGGCAGTTCGGGCCGAGCAGGACCGCGCCCGCAGCCCGCACGCGCACGGCGACCGCCTCTTCGAGACGCCTGCCGTCATCGCTGCGCTCGCCGAGCCCGGCGCTGATGGCGACGATGGCGCGAGCGCCGGCGGTGAGTGCCTCGTCGACGGCCTCCTCGAAGCCGGCAGCCGGCACGGTGACGACGACGAGCTCCGGGATCTCGGGCAGCTCGCTCAGCCGTGTGTAGGCCCGCCGGCCGAGGATCTCCCCGCCCGAGCGGTTGACGAGGTAGACGGGACGACGGGAGGCGCCGCGCACGGCGCCACGGGCGAGTACGTTGCCCCACTTGGCGGGATCCGCCGACGCGCCGAGCACCGCGACCGAGCGGGGGGCGAAGAGCGGACACAGATCGCGGCTCACGCCAGCAGGCGACGGGAGACGATCAGCCGCTGGATGTCGGAGGTGCCCTCCTCGATCTCCTCGAGCTTCGCGTCCCGCATCCACTTCTCGACGGGGTACTCGCGCGAGTACCCCCACCCCCCGAGCGTCTGCACCGCAGCCCACGTGCACCACATCGCGGCCTCCGAGGCGTGGAGCTTCGCCATAGCCGCCTCGAGGGCGACGTCCTCACCCGCGTCGGCCTTTCGCGCCGCGCTGCGCACGAGGAGGCGGGACGCCTCTACCTTGACCGCCATGTCCGCGAGCCGGAACGCAACCGCCTGGTGCTCCGCGATCGGGCGACCGAACTGCTCTCGGCCCTTCGCGTACTCGACGGCGTACTCCAGCGCCGCCCGTGCGAGCCCGGTTGCGGCGGCTCCCAGCGTGATGCGCGAGTGGTCGAACGTGCGCATCAGCCCGCGAAACCCCTGCCCCTCCTCACCGAGGCGGCGATCCCCGGGGACGAAGCAGTCCTCGAAGAACAGTTCGGCGTTCACGAGCGCCCGCTGCCCCATCTTCCGCATCGGCGGGCCGATCGTGAAGCCCGGATCGTCCCGCTCGAGCACGAAGGCCGTGATCCCCTTCGACCGCGTGCCCGGCGCCACGGTCGCAAAGACGACGTAGTACTGCGCCGGGCCCGCGCTCGAGATCCAGCTCTTCTGTCCGCGCAGGACGTAGCCGCCGTCGACAGGCGCCGCCGTCGTCGTGATCGCGGCGGCGTCGGAGCCGACCCCCGGCTCGGTGCTCGCGAGCGCGGTCAGCGGCGGCATCTGCCCGCACAGCGGCCGCACCCACCGCTCCGCCTGCTCCTCGTTGCCCAGCACCAGCACGGGCTTCGCGAAGAAGCCGTTCGACGTGATCAGGTTGCCGATCCCCGAGCAGCCGAAGCAGAGCTCCTCCTGGACGAGCGTCTGCGTGAACAGGTCCGTCATGCCGCCGCCGCCGAGGCGCTCGGGGAGCATGAACGACGTCAGTCCGAGCGCCGCCGCCTTGTGCCAGATCTCCCACGGTGTCTCCACGTCGGCCTCGTCGACGGCGCGCGAGATCGGCCGGATCTCACGCTCCGCGAACCTGCGACACACGGCCTGGATCTCGCGCTGCTCGTCGGTCAGCTCGAAGGCATCGAAGTTCACGGAAGCCGATTGTCGCAGAGGTTCTCCCGCGCGGCGTCAGGATCTCCGGAGCTCCGCCCGCACGACGCCGAGCTCAGCGGCGACCCGCCGCATGATCGGCTCCGGGCCGACGGTCACGCGCACGTGGCCGGGCAGCCCGAGCTCGCTCCCCGGCCGGACGAGAAGCCCGCGCCGCGCAAGACCCTCCGCCAGGAGGACGTCGTCGACGCCGACCCCGGCGAGCACGAAGTTGGCGGAGGACGGGTACGGCTCGCACCCCGCGGCCGCGAGCTCCTTCGTGAGCGTGTCGCGGGCGCTCGCCACGAGCGCACGGCGCTCCGCGATCGCGGTCGGATCGCGGAGGCAGGCCCCGCCCGCGGCGAGGGCGGCGCGGTTGACGTTGAACGGCTCCTGGACGACGTCGAGGTGCGCGGCGAGCGACTCGTCGACGATCGCGTAGCCGAGACGGAGCCCTGCCAGCCCGAACAGCTTCGAGAAGCTGCGCAGGACGACCACCGGACGACCCGCCACGACGTCGCGCTCGCGGCCCACCCGCCGCTCCGGGGATACGTAGTCGGCGTACGCCTCGTCGACGACCGCGACGCAGCCGCCGGGGAGCGCGTCGAGGAACTCGTCCCACTCCCGCCGCTCGACGAGCGCGCCGGTCGGATTGTTGGGGTCACACACCCAGACGACTCTCGCGCCGACGGTCCGCGCCCTCGCAGCAAGCGCCTCGAGGTCGAGCCGAAGACCGGAGAGGGGCACGCGATGCACCGTCGCGCCATGCGCCGACGACACCTGCGCGTACAGCCCGTACGTGGTCTCCGGCACCACGACGGGGTCGGCCGGGTGGACGAACGCGGTCGCCACGGTGCCGATCAGCGCCTGCGTCCCATGCGCCGGGACGATGCACGCAGGCGCGACGCCTGCGTACCGCCCGACCGCCTCGCGCAGGTCGCTGAACGCCTGCTCGGGGTACGCCCACACGTTGGCGAGCTCCTCTTGCACCGCCTCGATCACGCCCGGGAGCGGGCCGAACAGGTTCTCGTTCCAGTTCAGCTTGACGACCTCGTCGAGCCCATGCAGCTCGGCGAGCTCCGACACGGACGCACCGGGACGGTAGGGGTCGAGACCCGGCAGCGACGGGCGGACGAGGGAGGCCCAGTTGGTCACAGCCGGCCGAGTGTACGCCCGGAGGCTGGTACGTTCCGCCGGTGCTTGGGCCCCGTGCCGCGAACCGGATCGGCGGCGACGTCGTCGCGGAGAGCCTGCACGCACTGGGCGCAGAGGTCGTCTTCGGACTGCCCGGCGTGCACGCGCTCCCGATCTGGGAGGGCGTCCGGCGGACACCGCTGCGCCTCGTCGGCTTCCGACAGGAGCTGAACGCCGCCTTCGCCGCCGACGGCTACGCACGCGCGGAGCGCCGGCCGGCGCCGCTCGTCGTCTCCACGGGGCCGGGGGCCCTGATGACGCTCGCGCCGTTGATGGAGTCGTTCATGGCGTTCGTTCCCGTGGTCGTCGTCTCGAGCCAGATCGACGCGGCAGCCATCGCCGCGGGGCGGGGGCATCTGCATGAGTCGCCGGACCAGGCGGCGTCGTTCGCCCCGCTCGTCAAGTGGACGGGACGCCCGGGGAGTGTCGCCGAGATCCCCGACGTGCTCGCCGAGGCGTGGCGCCGGGCGGCGACCCCACCGCAGGGCCCGACGTACGTCGAGGTGCCGTTCGACGTCCTGCAGGTGCCGGCGGCGGAAGCACCGGGAGCCCTGGACGGGACCCCCGAAGCCGCGCCGCTCCCCTCCGTGGCCGATCTCGACGCGGCAGCGGCGATCCTGGCAGCGGCCGAGCGCCCCGCGATCGTCGCCGGCGGCGGCGCCGTGCGCTCGGGCGCCCAGGCGGAGCTGCTCGCGCTCGCCGAGCGTCTCGGCGCAGCCGTTGCGACGACATACGCGGGAAAGGGTGTCTTCCCGGAGCGCCACCCGCTCGCGCTCGGCTCGGGCTGGGACGACGCCTCCCATACCGCGCTGCTCGTCGAGTCCGACGCCGTCCTCGTCGTCGGCTCCTGGCTCGGCTACGAGCTGACCGACTCCTTCCGCCTACGGCTGCCCGGCACGATCGTGCAGATCGACGCGGCGCCCGAGCGGATCGGGCTCAACCACCCCGCCGTCGGGTTGACCGGCGACGCGCGGGCTGTGCTGGGGTCGCTGCTCGAGCGGATTCCGCCCTCGCCGGCGCGCGACGGAGCGACCTCTGTGGCCGCCGCCCGCCGCCGGGTCGACGCCGCGCTCGCCGAGCAGCCCCGCGCGCTCGAGCTCGGCCTCGTGGAGACGATCGACGCCGCGCTCCCTGCGGGCGCAGTCGCATCCTGGGACTGCACCATCCTCGCCTACACCGGTGCCTGGTACGCCCGCGTCTCGGACCCACGCCGCTTCCTCTACCCGACCGGCTCCAGCACGCTCGGCTACGCCTTTCCGGCCGCGCTTGGTGCGGCCTGCGGCGCCACGAAGGCACTCGCCGTCGTCGGCGACGGAGGCTTCCAGTACGCCATCGCCGAGCTCGCGACCGCCCGCCAGCACCAGCTCGACGTCGCCGTGCTGCTGATCGACGACGGCGGCTATGGGATCCTGCGCTCCTATCAGGCCGGCGCCGGCTTCCCACACGAGGGCGTGACCTCGTCCACGCCGACTTCCTCGCGCTCTGCGGTGCCTACGGCGTGCCCGCGCGGCAGTCGGCGCCCGACCGCGTGGGCGCCGACCTCGCGTGGGCCATGGCGGAGCCCGGCCCAGCCGTGGTCGTGCTCCGCGAGACGCTGACACTCCCGACGCCGACGGCGTAGCCGTCCGGTATCGACCGGACACGGCGCTTCCGGGACATCCCGGCTCGAGGGGCACGAGCGGCTGAGCGCTCGCCCGCTCACGCGGGCGCCGTCAGCGGAACCAGCGCCAGAGCCAGTAGCGCTCGAACGCGACCTTCCCGAGATGCCAGCGACGGCCGGGGCTCCGCAGTCGTATGTCCGGGCGCGGCTCCGCGTAGAAGTCCCCGGTGGCGTAGCCGGCGACGCCGTCGCCCATCTCGACGAAGCAGGATCCCTTCCCGTCGAAGCCGCCGGCCACCGAGCGGCCGCCGAGCTCGGCGGCGACGCGACGGGCGACGTGCTCCGCCTGACCGTGCGCGAAGACGCCGGCCTTGGGCAGGAACTTGCCGCCGGCGATCGGGATCGAGGTCACATCGCCGATCGCGAACACGCCGTCCGTGGACGTGGCGAGCGTGTGCCGATCGACGGGAACGAATCCCGTCTCCCCGGCGAGCACGCTCGACCGGACGACCTCGGGCGCGCGATGCGGCGGGACGCCGAGCAGCAGGTCGAAGGGCACCCGATCCCCGGAGGCGAGCACGAGCTCCCGGGTCTCCGGCTCGACTCGCTCGACCGTCTGCTCCGGGTGGAAGCCGATGCCACGTGCTTCGAGAATGCCGCGGAGAGCCTCGCCCAGCTTCGGGCCGGCAGTCGGCATCGGGAGAGGCTCGGGCGTGTAGACGTCGATGCGCACGCGGTCGCGCACACCGAGTCCGCGAAGCAGTGCCTCGGTGAGCAGCGCCGTCTCGTACGGGGCGGCGGGGCACTTGTAGGGCAGCCGCGAGACGAGCACGACCACGCGGCCGCCGTCGAAACTGTCGAGCGCCTTCGCGGCGCCGAGCACGCCGTCCAGCGTGAAGACGTTGTGCGCCGCCTCGGCGAACCCGGGCAGCAGCTCCGGGGCGAGCTCGGCGCCGAGCGCCACCACGAGCCGGTCGTACACGATCGACCCGTCCGAGGTCTCGACGGTCCGGCTGTCGATGTCGATCGCGTGCGCCTCCGCCTCGACGAGCTCGATGCCGCGGCGGCGGAGGCGGCGAAGGTCGGTGCTGATCTGCTCCGGGCGGCGCTGCCCGGTCAGCACCCAGAGGAACGAGGGGGCGAAGCCTTGCATCGGCTCCCGCTCGACGACGACGACGCGGTCTGCGGGAGCGAGCTCGCGGCGCAACCGGTGCGCCGCGACGACCCCACCGGTCCCGCCACCCAGCACGACCACCGTGTTCGACGCCATCTCGTCTCCTCTCAGAAGGTCACGACCTTGTCCGCCCAGAGCGTCCAGTCGGTCAGCTCCTCGAGCGAGGAGCGCCGGGAGCCCTCGACGATCGAGGTCTCCGCGATCGCGCGGGCGTCCATGCAGGTGCCGCACAGCCCGACCTCCGCCCCACGGCGGAGTGCGGCCGTGAGCATGCGATCGAGGTGGTAGAAGCCGTTCGGCAGCGCCTGCCCCGCCACCGCGCAGCCAACCGCGTCTCCCATCAGGAACACGCGTACGTCGACGCCGCCTCGCTTGGCGAGCGCCCCGGCGAGCCGGAGGGCGTTGTAGCAGCGCTCGGTGCCGTACGGCGGGTCGTTGACGAGCACGAGGATCTTCACGGTCACTCCTCTCCGGCTGCGACCGGCAACCCTGTCGAGCGCCGTGCCGAGCGCCCCGGCGTGGGGCGGCCGAGCACACGCATCGACCCGAGCGCCTGCGACGCCAGCATCTGGTCTCACTGTTCCAAGGATCGCCGGTGGTGTCGTCGGCTCCGACGCTGACGGAGGCCGCGGCGAACTACGGATCTCGACGGTGGTCTCGGGTGCGGGGGCGCGCTCAAACGGGCGCCGGCGCGGTGCCTGTTCCGCGTTCCACCGGGGGGGACGATGCCGATGGCCCAGAGCCGGCGGCGAGGATGCCTGCGGGGGGCCACTCGATGCGTGCCCGCCATCCGGACGGTGAGAAACGCGAACATCCCGGGCCTGTCGGCGCGTACGATCGAATGACGTGAGTCGCCTCGGCATGCCTCCGCACCGTTTCGTCGCCGGCGCAGGGCTCGTCCTGCTCGTCGCCGGATTCACGGCCGCCGTGGTGGCCGGGTTGCGCGCAGGTGGCGACAACACCACTGCCACCGCGCCGACCGCCGAGAGACCCGCCGCGCCGACCAAGCAGCCTTCCGAGCCCAAGCAGGTTCCCGTGCCGCTTAGAGGGCTCCGCGGCTACGACCCGGAGGGCGACGGACGCGAGGGCGACGAGACCGCACCGCTCGCAACCGACGGCGAGCAGGCGACGTCCTGGCAGACGGAGCGCTACACGTCGTTCTTCAAGGACGGCGTCGGCTTGCTGCTCGATGCCGACGCGCCGGTCACCATCACGTCGGTCGTCGTCTGGACCGAGACGCCGGGGATCACCGCGAGTGTCCGCGTCGGCCCCTCGCCCGACGGGCCGTTCACGTCGGTGACGCCCACGAAGCCGCTCACCGCGCGCACGACGTTCGCCCCGAAGGAGCGCAAGGCGCGGTACCTCGTCGTGTGGATCGGCGACATCCCGGACGGTGGCACGGGGCACGTGAACGAGGTTCGCGCGTTCCGTGCTGCAGCTCCCGGCTGAGCCGAGTCGCGACCTGACCCGCTCGATCGACATCGGTGGCCCGAGCAATCGGCCACTGCGCGCCGGCCCGAGGCCCTACCGGCCCCGGGCCGCCTCTTCACGTGGATTCAGCCGCTCGAGCTGGCGCTCTCGTCGTCGGTCGTGCCGTCCTCGTCGGCGGCAGCGCCGACGACCTGGAACGACTCGTTCAGCTGGACGTCGACCTGACGGCCGTCGTCCAGGGTCACCTCGACCTCGTACAGGCTCTCCTCGTCTCCAACCTCGGTCTCGGACACGCGGCCGCTCCCCGTGTGGGCGAGCGCGGCCGCGCTCGCCTGCTCCAGCGCCGCGCCGGTGATCGGTCGATCCGAATCGGAGCCGGCTCCACCGGCGTACGCGATGCCGCCGGTGAGAGCGGCGAGGGCGACAACCGCGCCCCCGGCGACAGCGAGCTTCCGTTTCGTCATGGTTCCTCCTTCGTCGACAGCGTTGTGACTCCGACGGTAGGCCTCGTGGATGAGACAGCCATGAGGGAGGTCTCACCCCCGTCCAGCCGTGTGCTCGACGAGCTCCTCGCGGCCGCCGCCGCCGGAGACACCGAGTACGAGCACGGGGCCGACACCCGGTGCGTAGAGCTTGTACTCGAGGATCTCGGTGTGGAGCGGCGTGTAGTCCTTCGTCAGCAGCACGCCCTCGTAGGAGCCGAACGGCACCTCGGCGCGCTCCGTGACGCTGAGCACCGACGCCGCGTCCTCGGCCTCGCCCGCGTAGTGCTCCTGCCGGTAGGTCATGCCGACCTCGGGTGCGGCCGGGACGATCACGCCGGCCTGGGCGCCGTCGACACCCGCCTCCCACGAGCCCTCGGTGCTCACGACCTCGCCGTCCTCGTACTCCTCGGTGGCCTCACCGAGGTACCAGACGTTCCCGTCGCGATCCTGCGCGTACCAGTCGTACGTGTCCTCCACCGGCTCGCCGTCCTCGGTGACGAGGTCGTGGACGACAGTTGCCGTGATGCCGTCGACGACCTTGGTCTCGTCGGTCACAGTGACCTCGACGCGCTGCACCGACTCGCCGTCCGACTCGCGGTAGACCCATTGTGTTCCCGGCATCATCGGCCAGTACGGGTTGTCGATCTCGGCGACGAAGTCCGCCGGATCGAGCTGGACCGGCTCGGCGCCCTGCGGCAACGTGATCGCCGCCTCACCGCTGCAGCCGGCCGCAAGCGCCGCGGCAACCGCCACGACGACCAGCCCGGTTCCCCTCGTGAACATGGCTACACCTCCCAGTCGCTGTGGACCCGACCGTAGGGGCAGCCGATGAGACCGCGATGAAAGCACTACCGCGCCGGAAGGACGAGCTCGATGACCGCCCCGCCGCTGTCGGCGTTGTACGCGATCGCACTCCCTCCGTGCGCCTTCGCGATGGCGTCCACGATCGCAAGGCCGAGCCCGGCCGAGGATCCCGTTCGGGCCTCGTCCGCCCGCGTGAAACGCTCGAAGGCACGCGGCAGGAACTCGGACGGGAAGCCGGTGCCGTGATCGCGGACGCTGAGCACGACGTCTCCGTCCTGCAGGCGAGCGGTCAGTTCGACCGTGCCACGGCCGTAGCGCAACGCGTTGTCGACGAGGTTGCCCAGAGCCAACTCGAGGCGCATGCGGTCGCCCCGGAGAACCACGCCGTCAGCCTCTCCGGCCACGACGTCTGCGCCCGCCGCGGCCGGCGCCGCCTCGAAGCGATCGGCAACGGACCGGAGAAGCGCGTCGACGACGACCGGCGACACCTGCAGCCCCAACTTGCCAGCATCGGAGCGTGCCAGCACGAGCAGGTCGTCCGCGAGCTTGGCCAATCGGTCCGCCTCCTCCGAGGCCGACCGCAGCGCCGCCTCGAGCTCGGTCGGTGTGCGTGGGCGGCGCAGTGCCAGATCGAGCTCGGTGCGCAGCGTGGCAAGTGGCGTCCGCAGCTCGTGACTGGCGTCCGCGACGAACCGCCGATCGCGCTCGAGTCCCTCTTCGAGCCGCCCCAGCATCGCGTTCAGCGTCGTGCCGAGGCGATACACCTCGTCGTGGGCGGGAGGCAGCGGCAGTCGTGCCCCCGGTTCGTCGGTGGAGATCGTCTCGGCGCGCTCACGCATCGCCTCGACCGGGCGGAGCGCGGCGCCGGCGAGCGCGTACCCGGCGACAGAGGCGGCGAGCAGGGCGGCGGGAATCACGATCGCCAGCTGGGTGAGCAGGCCGTTGACCGCGTCGTCACGGCTCTCGAGTGAAACGCCCACCACGACCACGCCCCCCGGGAGAGCGTCCAGCGGCTCGGCCAGCACGAGCACCGGATCGTCGTCGAGGACGTGACGCTCGAGCAGTACGCGGGCGTGCTGCGCCTCGACCAGATCGGCGACGGCGAGCACCGGCCCCGGCCCTGCGCCGGCGCTCGTCGCGATCACGCTGCCGTCGGGCGCTATCACCTGCGCCACGTCTTGCTCGTCGAGCGCACCGTCGGGCACGCTCTCGGGGCTGTCCCCGATCGCTGCCTGGAGCGTGGCGGCACTCGCCGCCAGGCGAACCTCGAGCTGCGTGTCGAGCTCGGCGCCGAGGCGCACGTAGAGAAACGCGCCTACCGCCGCGAGCACGAGCGCCATCGCCACCGCGAACGCGAGCGTCAGCCGCAGGCGTAGGGACCAGCGGCTCACGGGCGCCGATCGCCGCGGAGTCGATAGCCCACACCGCGGACAGTTTCGATGGAGTCGGTTGCGAACGGCCGATCGATCTTCTCCCGCAGGTAGCGGACGTAGACGTCGACGATGTTCGACCGGCTCTCGTACGCGATGTCCCACGCGTGCTCGAGCAACCGGTAGCGCGTCAGCACCTCGCCAGGGTGACGCATGAACGTCTCCAGGAGCGAGTACTCCTTCGCCGAGAGCGAGATCGCGACACCGGCCCTCGTCACCTGGCGCGTAGCCGGGTCCAGCACGAGGTCGCCCACCTCGAGCACGGCCGGGCGCTCGGCCGAGCCACGGCGGGCGAGCGCCCGGAGCCTCGCGAGCAGCTCGGCGAACGAGAACGGCTTGGGCAGGTAGTCGTCCGCACCGGCGTCCAACCCGAGCACGCGATCCTCGATCGCATCGCGCGCCGTGAGCATAAGCACCGGCGACCAGACCCCGCGCTTCCGGAGCGCGCGGCAGACGTCGATCCCGTCGAGGCCCGGCAGCATCACGTCGAGCACGATCGCGTCGTAGTCGACGGCGTCGCCCATCCAGACGGCATCGTCGCCCGTCGCCGCGACGTCGACCGCATACCCCTCCTCGGTGAGCCCACGCCGGAGCAGGCCCGCCATCTTCGGCTCATCCTCGACGACGAGGATCCTCATGTTCGGATTGTCGCTCCCCCCGGTGAAACGTCCATGAGAAGTACCGTAAGTTGCTTCTTATATAAGAATATGCTTACATATATGGATGGAAGCCGCGCTGAAAGCGATCGCCGCGCCACGGAGACGCCAGATGTTGCGGCTCGTGCTGGACGACGAGCTGTCCGTCGGCGAGATCGCGTCGCACTTCTCGATCAGCGGGCCGGCGGTATCGCAGCATCTGAGCGTGCTGAAGGAGGCTGGGCTCGTGGACGAACGACGGAACGGCACGCGGCGCCTGTACCGAGCGCGACCCCAGGGGCTCACGGAGCTTCGGGACTTCCTGGACGAGTTCTGGGGCGACCGGCTCGAGGCGCTCAAGCGCGAAGTCGAAAGAGACACGACGTCGAGAGAGGAGAGTCACCCGCATGGAAAGCACGACTGACACGATCGCCGTGACACGGGAGCTCGTGATCGAGGCGACTCCCGAGACGGTCTGGGAGTACCTCGTGGATCCCGAGAAGGCCGCCCGTTGGATGGGGCAGTCCGCAACGTTCGAGCTGCACGAGGGCGGTCTCTACCGCGTCGAGGTGCTTCCCGGGCACACCGCCCGCGGTGCGTTCGTGGAGATCGATCCGCCCAAACGCCTCGTCTACACGTGGGGCTGGGAGACCGGCGAAGGCGATGTTCCCGCGGTTCCGGCCGGGTCGTCGACGGTCGAGATCGAGCTGGCCGCGGAGGGTGAGGCCACGAGGCTGACGTTCGTCCACCGGGACCTGCCGACCGCCGAGTCCGCCGAGTCGCACACGACCGGCTGGGATCACTACCTCGCGCGCCTCGTGACGGCGGCCTCGGGCGGCGACCCCGGCCGCGACCCCTGGCTCGACGGAGCCATGTGACGCACGCGTCCGCGAACCACCCGGCGCACGGGCATCGTCAGACCAGAGACACCGACAGAAGGAGAGCGACGTGAAGAGCTACATGCTGCTGTACAACGGCCCCGCCACCGACATGGAGGACATGGCTCCCGAAGAGATGCAGGCCGTGATGCAGAAGTGGCAGGCCTGGATGGAAGGAGTCGGAGACGCGCTGACGGACATGGGCGCACCGACGGCCAACGGTGAGTCCGTCGTCGACGACGGCTCGGCCGGCACGCCGACGCAGCTCAACGGCTACTCGATCATCCAGGCGGCTGACATGGACGCAGCCAAGGCGCTCGTCGACGGCCACCCGTTCCTCAGCGCCGGCACCGGGAGCTTCTCCGTGGAGATCCACGAGCTGATGCCGATTCCGGGACAGATGTAGACACTCACGCAGAGCTCGTCGCAGAGCCCGAGAGGGACTCGTGGCGGCGCGAGGGGTGGGCCACCCACCCCTCGCGCCGCACATCTCGCCCCCTCAGCACGTCCCGCCGCCGGCCTTGCGAGCTTGTTCGCGAGCGCCGCCTCGACCATTCGCGGCGTGCTTTCATGGCGGCATGGGGCTCAACCGCTTCGGTGTCCTGCTCGGCTCGCTCCTCGCAGCCGGCGTGCTCGCCGCGGCTGGGTGCGGTGGCCAGACCGCGGCGCCGCCCGCTGCCGCCGGTCAGGAGGCCACAGCCGGCGCGGTCACACTCCTCGAGCCACGCGACGCGCAGGCGCTGATCGGTGAAGAGGACGTCGAGGTGCTCGACGTCCGCACACCCGAGGAGTACACGGAGGGACACGTGGCCGGCGCGACGCTGATCGACTTCTACGAGCCGGACTTCGCGGATCAGATCGACCTGCTCGACCGCGGGAGGACGTACGTCGTCTATTGCCGATCGGGCAATCGCAGCGGCCAGGCGGTCGCGTTGATGGCCGAACGGGGCTTCACCGCGGTGAACGACGTCGACGGCGGCATCGTTGCCTGGGAGGCGGCCGGTCTCCCGGTCTCCCGTTGACAGGCACCCCCCTGACACTGCGACACTGACACCATGGCCACGGTCGAAGAGACTCCACTCCCCGGCGTCGGCGTCCGCTACAGCTTCACGACCGGCTCGGGCGAGCGCCTGGGAGTGATCGCCCACCGCACCGGGGAGCGAGAGCTGCTGATCTACGATCACAAGGACCCGGACGCCTGCAGCGCGGCGCTCGGGCTCGACGACGACGACGCGCGGACGCTCGTCGACCTGCTCGGCGGCTCGGAGGTCGCGGAACGGCTCGACGTCACGCTCCGCCAGTCGATCGCCGGCCTGATCCTGGACTGGGTGCCGATCGCAGAAGACGCACCGAGCGCCGGCGCCCGGCTGACCGAGCTCGGGCTGCGCACACGCACCGGCGCGTCTGTGGTCGCGGTCGTCCGCGACGACGAGAGCATCCTCTCGCCGAAGGCCGACTTCGAGCTCCACGCGGGAGACACCGCGGTGATAGTGGGAGCGCCTGCCGCGGTCGAAGAGGCGGCGGCACTGCTCCGCGGTGACTGAGCACGTGATCGGCGCCTCTGCCGCCGGCGGCGCTGCCATCTACATCGAGCTCGGGGCAATCGTGCTCGGGCTCGCCGTGCTCGCCCGCCTCGCCGCCTGGACGGGCTTCTCACCGATTCCCGTCTACCTGCTCGCGGGCCTCGTGATCGGCGGTATCTCACCTCCTGACCTCTCCGGCGAGTTCATCGAGACCGGTGCCCAGATAGGCGTCGTCCTGCTCCTGTTCGCGCTCGGACTCGAGTACACGGGACGGGAGCTCGCGGGCAACCTTCGGGCAGGGCTTCCCGCCGGCGCGGTCGACCTCTTCCTGAACGGCCTCCCCGGCTTCGCAGCGGGCCTGCTGCTCGGCTGGGGGCCCGTCGCGGCACTGCTGCTCGGCGGTGTGACGTACATGACGTCGTCGGGAATCGTCGCCAAGGTGCTCTCCGACCTCGGCCGGCTCGGCAACCGCGAGACACCGACGGTGCTGTCGATCCTCGTCATCGAGGACCTCGTGATGGCGTTCTACCTCCCGCTCGTCGCCGTCCTGCTCGCCGGTGCAGGTGTCGTCGCCGGCGTGGTGTCGGTCACGGTCGCGCTCGCAGCAGCCGGTGGCGCGCTGCTCGTCGCGATTCGCTTCGGGCACGTGCTCTCGCGGGTCGTCTTCCACCGCTCCGACGAGGTCCTGCTCCTGAGCGTGCTCGGCCTCGTCCTTCTCGTCGCCGGCGCGGCCGAGGCGCTCAAGGTCTCCGCGGCGGTGGGTGCGTTCCTGCTCGGCATCGCCCTCTCGGGACAGGTCGCAGAGCGGGCGACGGAGCTCCTCACACCTCTGCGCGACCTCTTCGCCGCGGTGTTCTTCGTCTTCTTCGGCCTCTCGATCGACATCGGCGCGCTGCCGGGCGCCGCGCTCGTCGCGGTGGCCCTGGGAGTCGCCACGACGATCACGAAGCTCGCGACCGGCTGGTGGGCTGCACGGCGAGCGGGCGTGGGCGTCCCCGGGCGTGTCCGTGCAGGCACTGCACTCGTGGCGCGCGGCGAGTTCTCGATCGTGATCGCCGGGCTCGGCGTCGCCGCGGGCGCCGAGGCCGGGCTGGGCCCGCTCGCCGCCGCGTACGTGCTCCTGCTCGCCGTCGTCGGCCCTCTGCTGACACGGGCGGCCGACAGGCTGGCTGCCCCGCTCGTCGCGCGCCGGAGGGCAGTCGCGGCAGCGAGATAGAGCGCTCGACGAGCACGGATTGCGTGGCTCAGGCCGGCCTCGCGGTTCCGTCGCCCAGGCTCTACACTCGCGCTCACGTGTCCGCCGGCAGCGCCGCGATCACGCTCGAACGGGTCTCGAAGATGTTCGGGACGTTCGAGGCCGTGCGCGAGGCCGACTTCCCGATCGCCGACGGGGAGTTCTTCACGATGCTCGGGCCGTCGGGCTGCGGCAAGACGACGACGCTGCGCATGATCGCCGGTTTCGAGCAGCCCACCGCAGGTCGGATACTGCTCCGCGACGTCGACGTCACCGGCGTCGCCGCGAACCGCCGCAACGTGAACATGGTGTTCCAGCACTACGCGCTGTTCCCGCACATGAGCGTGTACGACAACGTCGCCTTCGGGCTCAAGCTGAAGAAGGTCGCGAAGGAGGAGGAACGGCAACGTGTCGCCGAGATCCTGGAGATCGTTGCTCTGACGGGCATGGAGAAGCGCAGACCGATGCAGTTGTCGGGCGGGCAGCAGCAGCGCGTCGCCCTTGCGCGCGCGCTCGTCAACAAGCCTGCGGCGCTGCTGCTCGACGAGCCACTGGGCGCGCTCGACGTGAAGCTCCGTCGGTCGCTGCAGCTCGAGTTGAAGCGGGTCCAACACGACACGGGCACGACGTTCGTCTACGTCACGCACGACCAGGAAGAGGCGCTGGCGATGTCCAACCGCATCGCCGTCATGAACCACGGCGTCGTCGACCAGATCGGCTCGCCACGGGAGATCTACGAGCAGCCTGCAACCGCGTTCGTGGCCGACTTCGTCGGCTCGCTGAACGCGCTCGACATCGCCGTGGACGAGGTCGTCGGCGACAACTGCGTCGCCCGCTACGGACAGGCGGGGCGAATCGTCTCACCGGTCGGGCTGGGCACGGAGCAGGGCGCCCGGCTCAGGATCGCCGTGCGCCCGGAGCACGTCCGCGTCGAGGAGCGCCGCGCCGAGTCCGCGCCCGATGGTGGCTCGTGGCTCACGGGCACGCTCGTCGAGGTCGTGTACCTCGGGATGTTGACCCAGTACCACGTCGAGACACCCGCTGGGCGCGTCGCCTCTCACCGCATGAACGACGCGAGCGCACCCCGGATCGAGACCGGTGCGATCGTCGTCGCCGAGTGGGATGCCGAGCACACGACCGTGCTCGGCCCCGCCGACGACGCCTAGACGACGGAGCCTAGGCGGGGCCCTCGGCAGGCCCGCCGGGCGGAACGTCGAGCGCCAGCCGCCGTTCGACGACACGCCGTCCGACCTCGGTCAGCAGCACGATCAGGATCGACGCGACGAACACGATCACCGCCACCGCCATCACCTGGGGCAGCAGGCTCGGGAAGCGCAGCTGCGAGAACAGGTAGAGCGGGAACGTCGTCGCGTCGCCCGCGACGAACGAGGCGAGGATGATCTCGTCGAACGAGAAGATGAAGGCGACGAGGAAGGCCGACAGCACGGCCGGCCAGATCAGGGGCAACGTGATCGACCGGAACGTGCGGAACGTCCCGGCGCCGAGGTCCCGCGCCGCCTCCTCCAGTCGGATGTCGATCCGCTCGAGACGCGGCACGAGAACCAGAATCACGAACGGCAGCAGGATCACGACGTGCCCGATCACGAGCGTCCACATCGACATCCGGATCTCGATCAGCGGCAGCTTGTTCACCTGGGTGAACAACGTCAGCAATGCAATCGCGAACACGATGTACGGGATCACCAGTGGGCTCAACAGCAACGCCGCCACGGCCCCCTTGCCGAAGAACCGGCGGCGGACGAGCGCCGTAGCGGCGAGCAGTCCGAGCACGACGGAGAACAGGCTCGCCACGGCACCGACCTTGGCGCTCATGACCACAGACCTCTTGAGCTCGGGGTTCGCGAGGAACTGCTCGTACGCGTCCGTCGTGAAGCCCTTGAGCGGGAACACGGGCAGATCGGCGTCGTTGAACGAGAAGACCCCGAGCAGGAAGAGCGGCAGGTAGAGGAAGACGAGGAAGAATCCGAGCAGGAGCCGCAGGAGCCACTTGCCGGTAGGTGAGATCGAGATGTCCATCAGCCGGTCGCCATCGAGCGGACGGAGAGGAAACGTGTGAACACCGCCATCAGCACCGCGATCGCACCGAGCAGGAACAGCGACAGCACCGCGCCCGTCTGCCAGTCGAGACTCGGGCCGTAGAGATCGGCGATCGAGTTGCCGTAGAGGAAGCCGCTCGTGCCCCCGACCAGCAGCGGCGTGAAGTACTCGCCGAGCGTGGGTACGAAGACGAAGACGAAGCCCGCGATCACGCCCGGGACCGACAACGGCAAGGTGACCCGCCGGAACGCCGTGAAACGACTCGCACCGAGGTCGGTCGCGGCTTCGAGCAGGCGGCGGTCGAGGTTCTCGAGTGCGACGAAGATCGGGAGCGCGACGAGCGGCACGTAGACGAAGGTCAGCGTGATGATCACCGCGGTCTGGCTATAGAGCAGCTGCGGGATCGGTTCACCTTCGGGGCGGAGACCGATCCAGTAGGCGAACGAGTTGATCACGCCCTGGTCACCAAGGACGACCTTCATCGCGAGGATGCGCAGGAAGTAGCTGACGAAGAAGGGAGTGATGATCAGCAGGAGCAGGACGTACTTGCGCTTCGGCGCGCACAGCGCGATGAAGTAGGCGACCGGGTACGCCAGCAGCACCGACGCGACCGAGACCGCGAGCGCGAGCTTGAAGGACTTCCAGAAGAGGTTCAGGTACGCCGAGCCGTCGAGGAAGTCGATCCACGTCTTGAGCGTGAACGCCTCCTCGCCGGGGAAGAAGGACAGCGCCCCGACCGAGTAGGCCGCCGAGATGCCGACGGGGATCAGGAAGAAGACGACGAGCCAGGCGGTCGGCGGCCCGACCAGCCCGAGTGTCCCCAGTTGCGGACGGCGCCGCCCCGATGGGGGCGGCGCCGTCGCGTCATCCGTCTCCGCTGTCGCCACCTGCGGCTACGCGGCCTTGACCTCGTCCCACGCCCTGGCGAACCGCCGCCGATCCGGGACGAACCGCTCGATGTGAGCCTGCGGCTCCTCGAGCGCCGACGGATCGTCGAGATGGAAGACCTTCACGAGATCCTCGTCGAGGCTCGACGTGTCGACCTCGGTGTTGACGTGCCCGTAGGCGTAGTTCGGGATGATCCACGCCGCGGACGCGGCACTGATCCACTGATCCACGTAGGCATGCGCGTGGTGGTAGTTGGGCGCGTCCTTGCCGAGCACGAAGCCGCAGTTCCAGGACAGACGGCCTTCCTTCGGCTCCGCGTAGACGACGTCGATGCCGGCGCCCTTCGCAGCCGTGTACGACCCGCCCCACGCGTACCCGAGCCAGACGTTCCCGTTGGCGATGTCGTTGTCGAAGTCCGTCTGTGACGACCACATGTTGCGGACGTTCTTCTTCTTCTCGATCAGGAACTTCTTCGCCTCCTCGAGCTGCGCATCCGTCCAGTTGTCCCAGTCGTACGGGTCGAAGCCCTGCGTGTACCCGTAGATCAGGAAGTTCTCGATCGGGCTGTCCCACCACGAGATCTTCCCCTTGTACCGGTCGTCGTAGAACAGGTTCCACGACTCCTCCCCGTCGGGCTCGACCTTGTCGCCGCGGTAGAGAACCGACGAGAAGCCCCAGTCGGCGGGGATGAAGTACTGCTCGCCGTCGATCTGCGCGTTCTCGACGAGCGCCGGGTTGAGCGAGTCGAAGTTCGTGAGCAGCGACGTGTCCCACGGCTGGGCGTACTCGAGGTCGACCCAGTCCTGCACGTACGAGACGCACGGGTGGACGATGTCCGGCTGGAACCCGGCCCGCACCTTGCCGAGGGCCTGATCGTCACTCGTGAGGAACGTGTACGTCGGCTTGCCGTACGAGTCGACGTACGGCTGCAGCACACCCGCTGCCCCCTTGCCGCCATACGCCGGGTACTCGTACCCGGCCCACTCGAAGACGGAGAGGTTCCCGGGCTCGTCCTCGATGGAGCCGGCCGCGGCGCCCGAACTGTCCGACCCGCCACACGCGGCGAGGAACGTGGTTCCCGCTGCCACCATGCCGAGCTTGACGACCTGACGGCGACTCATTCGCTGGCCCAGCAGATTGCCGAATCCGTGCTCCGTCATCCCGCTCCCTCCGTGGGTGATCGCGCAACGCGCCATATTGACGGCGTCTCCGCGAAAAATGCTGCGCGGAGCGTTGCAAGTTCCGCTCCAGTAATCAAGCAATTGCCCCGCGCGGCGGCAGCGTCCGCGCTGTAGCGTTCGCGACCACGCGGCGGCGGCGCCGCGATCCGAGGAGGTGACCGCATGGCGATCGACGTCTCACCCGCTCTCCGCACGAGCCTCGAGCGCGGACTGACACTCCCGGCCGGGTGGTACTCGGACGCCGATGTCTACCGGCTGGAGCAGGAGCGCATCTTCCGCCACGCGTGGCAATACGCGGGCGAAGCGGGCCAAGTTGCCGACCCGGGACAGTTCTTCACGTGCCGGGCAGGTGAGCTGCCGATCGTCGTCGTCCGTGGCCGCAACGGGGAGTTGAGGGCCTTTGCGAACGTCTGCCGCCACCGCGGGCACCTCGTCGCCACCGGGTGCGGGAAACGCGAGACGCTGCAGTGCCCCTACCACGCGTGGACGTACGACCTCGACGGGTCTCTGCGCAACGCGCCGCGCTCGGACCGGGAGCCCAACTTCGACCGCGGCGACTGGGCGCTCCGCCCTGCCGCGGTCTCCACGTGGGGGCCGCTCGTCTTCGTCAACCCCGACCCCGACGCGGCCCCGTTCGCGGAGACGGTCGGCGAGTTGCCGGCCGCTCTCGCCGGCACCGGCATCGATCCTTCGACTCTCGAATTCCGCGGTCGCACGCGCGAGTGGGTCGTACAGGCGAACTGGAAGATCGTGGTCGAGAACTACCTCGAGTGCTACCACTGCCCGGCCGCCCATCCCAGCTTCAGCCGGCTGATCGACGTCGACCCGGATGCCTACCGCCTGACCACGCAGCGCTTCACGTCGAGCCAGTTCGGCCCGAAGCAGGAGCGCTCGGGGAACGGCAAGGCGCCTCCGTACGAGCCCGTCGGAGAGGTCGACGCGGGCCAGTTCCACTACGTGTGGCCGAACTGGACGATCAACGTCTTCCCCGGGCCGACCAACATGCGCGTGCTCGTCTTCCGACCCGACGGCCCCGACCGCACGGCGACGTACGTGGACGGGTTCTGGGCGCCGGGGACCCCCGATGCGGTGATCGACGAGATCACCGAGTTCGCGAACGTCGTCGGGGCCGAGGACAACGCGCTCGTCGAGTCCGTCCACGTCGGTCTCAAGACCGGTCTGGTCGAGCACGGGCGGCTGTTGCTCGACTCGGAGCACCTGCTCCAGCACTTCCAGCTGCTCGTGCACGACGCACTGGCCGGTTCGGCGTAGCGTCAGTCGGCGACGGCGGTGTCGACGTCGCTCACGAGAGCGACGACACGGTCGGCGCCAGCCCCGCGACCGGCGACGAGCAGGTAGCCGACCGCTTTTCCGCGCCGCCAGACGGCGAGCCATGTCGGCAGTTGCTTCTTGCACGTGGGGCACGGCTCGAGCTCGAACAGAAGCCCGTCCTCGCCGACGCCAAGCGTCGTGGGCGGGAGCGCCGGCCCGGCCAGCTCGTCGGTATGGGCCGCCACCCACGAGACGTACGCCCCGGCGCCGGCGGCCGCCTCGAAGCGCAGCGTCCGCGCCACTACCCGGTCGAATGTGTCCGTGTGCCCGGTGAACTCGCGCTCCCGACCGCCCACGTAGCCGCCGTCGGAGAGCAGCTGCTCCAACTCCTTGGGCTCGAACGAGTCCTCGGCGAGCACCGTGCGCTCGAGGTCGCGCTCCCGGTACGTGAGGTCGGGGAGCGCCGTCGCGGGCAGCGGCTCCGGCAACGGCGGCGTGGCCGTGTCGCTGCCGCAGCCGGCCGCCCCTACTGCGAGAGCGAGGAGGACGACCAGCCGCACAGCCGCACCGTACCGCCCTCGCTCGCGATGTGGGGTCGGATCAGCGCGTCGACTGCGCCGGGACGCATGCCCTGCTCGTCAAGCCCGAGCAGGCTCCACGCTCGGCCCCCCAGAGGAGCGTGAAGACCATCGAGGGCACACAGATCCCCGTTGTTGCGACGAAGATCCCCGTCGCGCCCATGATCCCGGCGAGGATCAGGCCGACGGTTGCCGCCCCCATGGCGAAGGCGAGTGCCGCCCCGGCGAGGAAGGTGACTCCCAACACACAGCCGAGCTTGTGTGCGGCACGGTTGGCGGGCAGCGTCGGCCAGTTCAGTCGTCGGGCCGCGGCGTTGTAGACGACCTCGAACGGATGATGATTGGCGAAGGCGCCGATCACCGCAGTCGCGGCAAGGAGCGCAAGAACTGTCGGCGAGCCCAGGGCCCCGCCGACGATCGCGCCTACTGCACAAAGCGCAGGAGCGAACCTCTGCGCCGACTGTGCCGCGACGGCTCGCGACGCGTCGCCTCCCCGCCATCCCTGGAGACGAGCGAGGCGCAAGCCCCTCGGGTACCGGTCGTCTGTCAGCAGGGACGCCAGCTCGCGGGCTCCTTTGGGCGCTGTGATCCGAGTCGATTTCATGAGCTTCCCTTCCATGGCTCTTGGGGTTCTGTTGGGGTCGCCCGGGGTCAGACCGTCTGGGGTCTGACCCCGGGCAAGCGCGGCCCCGGCGGTGACTCGGGGCCTTGCGATCATCCGGCGGCACTGTCCGCCGGATCGCTCAGGCCGGCTTGTATGCCTTCACGGTGGCGCCGTTGGCGCCGAACTTCATGGCCTTCTGCCTCGTGTCCTCGAACTTCGACCGCATGTACGTGGCGACGAGGTTGCCGTGCTCGATCCGCTCGAAGCCGTGCCGCTCGAGGAGTGCTGCGTACTCTCCGTCCAGGAGAGCCCCGGCAATTCAGCCAGTCCAGAGGTCGATGTTGCGCCGGCCCTCTTCACTCACCGGCTTCTGGATCGTGACGTCGGCGAACTGGATCCGACCGCCGGGACGCAGCACACGGAAGATCTCCGAGAAGACTGCGTCCTTGTCGGGAATCAGGTCGATCACACCGTTGGAGATCACGACGTCGAAGGTCGTGTCCGCGAACGGCAGCTGACTCCACCTCGCCCTCGACGAACTCGACATGGGTGACGCCGAGCTCGGCGGCTGCGCCGCGCGCCTTGACGAGCATCTCCCGCGTCATGTCGATGCCGACGACGCTGCCCCTCCGGCCCGACCATCAGCGCGGCGACGAGCGAGTCCATCCCCGCCCCGCTCCCGAGGTCGAGCACGTGCTCGCCCGGTGACAGCTCGCCGAGCGAGTACGGGTTGGCGACGCCGGCGAACGACTCGACGGCGCTCTCGGGAACCCGCGCGAGCAGTTCGGCGGGGTACTCGAGGTCCTCGGCCCAGCCCCGGCCGGTCGGGAACATGAAGTCCTTCTCGGGCTGCTGCGACACGTCCGCGTAGGTCTTGCGGATCTCGCTCTTCAGAAGCCCGACGTCGATGTCCACGTCAACTGCCATGTTCGTCCTCCTCGCTGGCGGTCTCTCGGGACAGGATGGGCCGCCGCCGAGGCGGCAGCCCGGATGCCACTCCCTCAGCCCGCCACCTCGATCGTCGTGCGGACGGGCACGCCGTTCGCGAGCACGTCGCGCACCGGCGACGTCGCCTGGACGTAGCTGCAGAGCTCGGTCAGCTCCTCCTCGCGTCGCCCCGGGCGCCTTCACGTGTGCCGTCGCCCGGATCTCCGTGAACCCGGGACGGACATCGTTGCCGAGGCCGAGGAACGCATGCAGGTCGATGTCGCCCTCGATCTCGTACGACATCTCCTCGAGCTCGATCCCGCGCGCCGCGGCGTTGGCCACGTAGCCCACCGAGTAGCAGAAGCCGAGAGCTGCGAGCAGGAGCTCCACCGCGTTCGGGCCCTGATCCTTGCCGAGCAGGACGGGCGGCTCGTCACCCTGGAGCGTGAACCCGGCGACCCGCGACTCGTCCTCGGCGCCCGCATGCTGGAAGGAGCCGATCTTCGCCGTCGAGTGTGTGCCGTTCTGCCAGCCGTCGACGCCTTGAACGTGAACTGGGCGAGCTCGGGCTGGTCGTTGATCGCGTCGATCGTGCCGAGCAGCGCCGGGACGTCGATGCCGTTGGAAACCGTGATCGTGCTCATGTCTGCCTCCATTCGTGGTTGATGTCTGGAAGACGCTCCCTCGGGCCCGCGGTATTGCACATCGAGGCTGAATGCAATAACTCCGGCCTCCCGAGCGTCCTACGAGGGACGGTATGGTGCGCCCATCGACACGGTCAGCCCCGACAACCCAGGTGTCGCAGGAGACTTCCGGACACTTGCCGAGCAGGAGCTGCCTCGTCTGTACCGCCTCGCGCGTCGACTCGTCGGCGACGATGCCGAGGACGTCGTGCAAGAGGCGCTGCTCAAGGCGTTCCGTAGCTACGACCGGCTCGACGACCGGGCCGCAGGGCCGGCCTGGCTCGGCACCATCGTCGTCAACTGCTGCCGCGACCACGGCCGCGCACGCGCGCGGCGCCCGCAGGAGGTCGAGCTCGACGAGGTCGACGAGTTCTCCCTCTACCGCAAGATCGCGGACGAGGATCCCTTTCCCTACTCCGACTCGCTGCACCTCGACTTCCTCCACCAGTTCGGCGTCGACGACGTGCGCGACCTGCTGGGTGAGATGCCGGAGATCTACCGCGAGCCGCTCGTCCTCGTCTACTCGCGAGGGCTACCACGTGAAGGAGGTCGCCTACTCCCTGCGGGTGCCGCTCGGCACGATGCTCGCACGACTCCACCGCGGGCGGAAGCTCTTCGAGCGTCGGCTCTGGGAGTACGCCGAACGACACGATCTGCTCAAGGACGGGGCACGCGCGTGATCGCCTGCTCGGAGGCCGTGAAGCAGCTCTGGGAGTACCTCGACGGGATCGTCGACGAGTCGCAGCGCGCCGCCATCGACGAGCACCTGAGCTTCTGCCGCCGCTGCTGCGGCGAGCTCGAGTTCGCCGAGGAGCTGCGCCGCTTCCTCGTCGAAGGCGACTCCGACGAGATCCCGGGCGACGTCAAGGCGCGCCTGACGACGGCGCTCGACGACCTGGAGGCACAGGCGTGACGCGTGACCTCATGCACTCGGCCGAGCTCAAGGACCTCGTGCGGGACGCGTACGGCGGCATCGACACCTCGACCGAGGCCATCGCCTGCAAGCTCTACAGCCCCGAGGAGCTCGCCCAGGTGCCGCAAGCAGCCATCGAGCGGGCGGTCGGCGTGGCCAACCACATGCGCTTCGCCGCGATCGAGCCGGGCGAGACGCTGCTCGACATCGGGTGCGGCGGCGGCATCGACGCAATCCTCGCCGCGCGGCGCACGGGGCCCGGCGGTCTCGTCTACGGGCTCGACTTCCTCCCCGAAATGCTCGGGCGCATGACCGCCGCTGCCGTGGAAGCGGAGCTCGAGAACGTCGTGCCGCTCGAGGGAGACATGGAGTCGATCCCGCTTCCCGACGCGAGTGTCGACCACGTGATCTCGAACGGCGTCATCAACCTCGCCCCGCGAAAGGCGCGCGTCCTCGCCGAGTGCGCGCGGGTGCTGCGCCCCGGCGGCAAGTTCACGGTCTCCGATCTCACGGTTGCCGAGGAGGAGCTCCCCCCGGAGATCCTGATGCACCCGGCCACCTGGGCCGGGTGAGTGGCCGGCGCCCTGACGGAGCGTGACTTCGTCGCAAAGCTCGAGCGGGCCGGCTTCGCGGAGATCGAGGTGCTGCAGCGCGAGCCGATGACGGTCGACGACTGCGAGCTCTACCCGCTGTTCACGGCCGAGGTGCTCGAGCTGATGCGGCACCTGCTTCCGCCCGAGCGGCAGAGCGCCGTGGCCACGGCCGCCGTCATCCGCGCTCGGCTCCCCTAGCTCGTCGCCGCCGGCGGGTCGTCGCCGGCGTCGAGGATCCCGAGCTCGGGGTCGATGCGCATCAGCGCCCTGCGTCCGTAGAAGCCGAGCTTCTGGCGCGAGTCCGCTATGTCGAGCTCGCGCATCGTCAGCTGCCCGATACGGTCGAGCGGCCCGAACGGCGCGTCTTCGACGCGCTCCATCGAGAGTCGGTGCGGCTGGTACGTCGCGTGCTCGCTCGACGTGTCGAGGATCGTGTAGTCGTCTCCACGCCGAAGCTCGACGCTCACCTCGCCCGAGACGGCGTGTCCCACCCAGCTCTGCAACGAGTGCCGGAGCATGAGTGCCTGCGGGTCGAACCAGCGTCCCTCGTAGAGCAGCCTGCCCAGCGAGCGTCCCATGGTGCGGTAGTTGTCGATCGTCGGCTCGTTGTGGATCGCGTTCACCAAGCGCTCGTAGGCGAGCCACAGCAGTGCCATCCCCGGCGCCTCGTAGACACCGCGGCTCTTGGCCTCGATCACGCGGTTCTCGATCTGATCCGACATGCCGAGCCCATGCCGGCCGCCGATCGCATTCGCCTCGACCACGAGCGCCACCTGATCCTCGAAGGTGACCTCGTTGAGCGCCACCGGCCACCCGTCCTCGAAGCGGACGCTCACGGTCTCCGGCTCGATCTCCACGGCCCGATCCGAGTGGCGCACGCCCATGATCGGCTCGACGATCCCCAGAGACCGGTCGAGGTGCTCGAGCTCCTTGGCCTCGTGGGTGGCGCCCCAGATGTTGGCATCGGTGGAGTACGCCTGCTCGGCGCTCGTCCGGTAGGGCAGCCCGCGCTCTTCCAGCCAGGCGGAGAGCTCGGCCCGCCCACCCAGCTCCTCGACGAACCGCTGATCGAGCCATGGCTTGTAGATGCGCAGCGCCTGGTTGACGAGCGACCCGTAGCGGAAGAAGCGCTCGATGTCGTTGCCCTTGTACGTCGAGCCGTCACCCCAGATGTCGATCCCGTGCCTGTGCATCACGTTGACGAGCATCGTTCCCGTGACCGCACGCCCGAGTGGTGTCGTGTTGAAGTACGTCTTCCCGGCGGTGGAGACGTGGAACGCTCCGCACTGCAGGGCGACGAGGCCCTCGTGCACGAGCTGCGGGCGACAGTCGACGACGTGCGCCTCCTCTGCTCCGACGGCGAGCGCCCGCGCCGGGATCGCGGCGACGTCTTCTTCGTCGTACTGGCCGAGGTCGGCGGTGTACGCATACGGCGTCCCTCCGTGCTCACGGATCCAGGCGACGGCGACGAGCGTGTCGAGCCCGCCCGAGAAGGCGATGCCGATGCGCTCACCGACGGGGAGTGTTGTGAGGATGCGGGACACGCTGGCTGCTCCGTGGGTCGCGGTGCCCGGCAGAGGATAGAGGTGCGCCGGAGCCGCGCGCGTCAGCCGACGGCGACGACGACCGCGGCGACGAAGAGCGCGCCTGTGAGCGCGTACGCGCCAGCGGCAGCAAGTCCTCTCCCGCGAGACGAGACGAGTGCAACGACGGCTGCGATCGCACACACGGCGCCGCACAGCACGCCGAGCGCGACGACGACCGCCGTCACCGCAGCCGCGTCGATCAGGAGCGCGAGCCCGAGCAGCAAGGCACCGAGGGGGAGCAGCCGGACGAGATCGCGTCTGACGCGATCCGCCGTGAGCGCGCCGTCGACCGGGCCGAATGCCGTGGACATGCCTCGGAGTACGCCGCGCGGCACGGGACCCCTGCGCGAGATACTGACGGGATGACGACGCGCTCCGACGACGTGTTCGCCCGGATCGCGGAGACGGTCGCCGGCGGCGAGTCGAGCTACGCCCGCCTGCGCGCCGGAGGCCAGCTCGTGATGGAGCAGGCCTCCGGCTCGCGCATCCGCGACGTCGATGACAGGACGTACCTCGACTACTGCGGCGGCTACGGCGTCAACCTCTTCGGCCACGCACCCGCGTTCGTGATCGAAGCCGTGCGAGCGACGATCGAGCAGGTCGGCGTGCACGTCGCCTACCCGCATCGGCTGGCCGGCGAGGTGGGCGAGATCGTGGCCGCGCTCGTCCCCGGGATCGAGCAACTTCGCTACGCGGCATCGGGCACGGAAGCGACGCAGGCAGCCGTGCGCCTCGTCCGCGCGGCGACCGGCCGCGACCTGATCCTCAAGTTCGAGGGGCACTACCACGGTTGGGCCGACCACCTGTGCACGGGTTGGTCGGCGGGGAGTGCAGCGCAGCCCGGTACCGGCGACTCGGCGGGAGTGCCCGACGCGGCCCTTGCCTCGGTGTGGGTGCTTCCGTTCAACGACATCGACGCTCTGCGGGGCGCTCTGGCGTCGGCCGGCGATCGGGTAGCCGGCGTCATCCTCGAGCCCGTCGCCGGCTCGGGCGGTCTCGTTCGTCCAACCGATGCGTTCCTCGCCACGCTCCTCGACGAGGTGCGGGAGGCGGGAGGCCTCGTCATCCTCGACGAGGTGATGACCGGTTTCCGGCTTGCACCCGGCGGGGCGCAGGAGCAGCTCGGCATCACACCGGACGTGACGGTGCTGGGGAAGATCGTCGGCGGTGGCTTCGGTCTCGCGGCGTTCGGCGGCTCGCGCGAGCTGATGCGGCTGGAGGCCGAGAACCGCGTCGTGCACGGCGGCACGACGACGGGCTCGCCCGTCGCGCTCGCGGCGGCGCGCGCCGTCCTCGGCCGACTGCACGACGAGCCCGAGCTCTACGTGCAGCTCGAGGCGGCCTCCTCGCGCCTCGCCGAGGGTCTCGAGCGCGCGTTCCTGGAGACAGGCCGCCCCGGGCACGTGCGACGCGCCGGCTCGATGCTGCAGCCGTTCTTCTGCCCCCGCCCTGTCGCCGAGCCGGTCTCGGTCGCCGAGGCGGCAGCGCTCCAGGACGCGGCTGCGTTCGCCGTCTTCTGCGACGCACTCGAGGAGCGCGGCGTGCTCGGGCACCGTTACGCCCTCGGGCGCTGGTTCGTCTCGCTCGCGCACACACCCGACGACGTGGACGAGACGGTCGCGGCAGCGCGGAGCGCCCTGGCGATCATGACCGAACAGCTCCCGTCGGACTGACGCCCTGAACGGGCGTGCGCCGCTACGGCGCGTCGGTGAGCGCGCCGTGGACGCGACGCTGGAAGTGACCGATCAGGCGCTCGCTCTCGCCGAACAGCCGCCCCTGCGGCACGGCTCCCGAGTCGAGCCCCGCCTGCACGGACTCCACGAGTGACTGGTCCTCCATGCCAACCTGCTGGCTGAAAGCGATGATCTCCGCGATCTCGTCCTCGGTCACGTCCGACCCGAAGAAGTAGTCGGTATGGCCCGTGGAGCGGCCTGGCGCCGCGGGCAGCCAGACGTCCATGCCGACGTTGGGGCGGCCGGCCTCGATGTTGATCGTGGTGTTGGGCCACAGGTGGTGGTACTGGGCGTTCTCGATCCCCTCACCGGGGCGATAGGGGGCGTTCGTCGTGCCTTCGCGGACACCCTCGCGGATGCGGCCGTACTGGCTCGTCGACAGCGGCCGCTCCACGACCTCGTAGGCGTCGGGGTTGACGTCGACCACCTTGGAGAGCCCGGGGTGCGCGACGGAGCAGTGGTAGCACTCGAGGTAGTTCTCGACGGCCGTCTTCCAGTTGACGGGTGCGTCCCACTCCACACGCTGTCGGAAGACGAGGTCGTCGAGGTCGAGGCCGCTCGACTCCACGACGTCGCGGACACCGTCGAGCAGCGCTTCGAAGGGCGGAGCCTCGGGGTCCGGATTGGCGAACACCCACGGCCCCCAGGTCGCCACCGAGACCGGGAGCAGCGAGAAGTCGCCAGGGTCGAAGTCGGGCTCGCGCTCGCTGCGCGGCGCCTTGAGCAGGGAGCCGTCCAGACCGTAGGTCCACGCGTGGTACGGGCACTGCAGCGTGGCCCGGCAGCCCGAGCCGTCCGCCACGAGGTGACCGCGATGCCGGCAGACGTTGATGTACCCGCGGAGAAGGCCGTCCGCGTCGCGGACGACGACGATCGGCACCTGCGCCACGTTCGAGGCGAAGAAGCACCCAGGGTCGACGACCTGGTCGGCTCGCCCCACGTACTGCCAGGCGCGGGAGAAGATACGCTCGAGCTCGAGCCTGTGGACGGCGCTCGACGAGTACCAGGACGCGGGGAGCGTCCACCCGTCCTCGAGGGGATGCTCGACCGGCGGCAGCGCCGCCGTCCCGGTCGTCTCGTGTACCGCCATCCTTCCGCCTTTCCTGCCGGTCCTGACTGTCCGGTCAGTCAGGATAGTGTGAACGGCGTGAATCGGTCAAGATACGACGCTCCGTGACCAGCAGCCACCCAGCACAGAGCTCCACGCGCGTCGTCACGATCCTCGAGGCGGCCTGCCGGGTCGTGATCCGCGAGGGTGCGCACGGGTTGAGGATCTCGAGCGTCGCGCAGGAGGCGGGTGTCTCGAAGGCTCTCGTGCACTACTACTTCCCGACGCGGCAGGATCTGCTCAGGGCTGCGTTCGCGTTCTCCGAGACGCGCTGGGAAGAGATCGTGGCCGGCGAGGTGGACGCCCTGGCGACAGGGCGTGCGCGCGTTGCGCGAAGCCTCACCGCATGCATCGACACGGCGCCTCCCCATGGCGAGTACCGCGCGCTCTGGACCGCCATGTGGACAGGACTGCACGGCGACGAGGAGTTGCGACCGGTCGTACGCGCCCACTACCGAACCTGGGTCGACCTGCTCGCGGAGCGCATCCGGGAGGGCCAGGCCGACGGCTCTATCGCCAAAGGCGCCGATCCGGCAGGAGTGGCGTTCCGTCTGGCGGCACTGACGGACGGGCTCGACTCGATGCTCTACCTCGGGCTCGCGGAGCCCGACGACGCGCGGGAGAAGCTCGAGGCGGCCGTCTCCATGGAGCTCGAGCCGTGACCGAGCGTGCATCACAGGGCGTCGTGCTCGAGGGCGTGACCAAGCGGTTCGACGACGTCGCCGCGGTCGACGACGTCACGCTGGAGGTCGAGAACGGCGAGTTCTTCTCGCTGCTCGGCCCGTCCGGCTGCGGCAAGACAACGAGCCTGCGGATGATCGCCGGCTTCGAGCGCCCCGATGCCGGCAGGGTGCTGATCGGCGAGAACGACGTCACCGAGACGCCGCCGCACAAGCGCCCGGTGAACACCGTGTTCCAGAGCTATGCGCTGTTCCCGCACCTCACCGTGGGCGAGAACGTTGCCTTCGGCCTGCGGTTCTCCGACGTCCCCAAGGCGGATCGAGGTCGGCTGGTGGGCGAGGTGCTCGAGCTCGTTCGTCTCTCGGGGTACGAGCGGCGGAAGCCACACCAGCTGTCGGGCGGGCAGCAGCAGAGGGTGGCACTCGCACGTGCGCTGATCCTCAACCCGTCGGTGCTGCTGCTCGACGAGCCGCTCGGGGCCCTCGACGCCAAGCTCCGCCGCGAGCTCCAGGTCGAGCTGAAGAGCCTGCAGCGGGAGGTCGGCGTCACGTTCGTGTACGTGACGCACGACCAAGAGGAGGCCCTCACGATGTCCGACCGGCTGGCCGTCATGGCCCATGGCCGGGTGGAGCAGATCGGCGCGCCACGCGAGGTGTACGAACGGCCGGCAACCACCTTCGTCGCCGACTTCCTGGGCGTCTCGAACCTGATGCGGGCTCATGCCACAGGAGGCGGCCGCGTCGACGTCGGCGGGACGACCCTCGTTGCCGCTGAAGGTGCGACGACCGCACGGGGCGTCGTCCGAGTCACGATCCGCCCCGAGCGCGTCCGCATCGAACCGGCCGGAGGTTCGGGCGAGAACCGCATCGCCGCAACAATCGAGCGCTTCGTCTACCTCGGCTCGACGACCCAGGTGTTCGTCACGCTCCCAGGCGGCGAACGCGTGCAGGCTCTCGTCGCGAACTCGGGCGACGTGGAGGACTACGACGTCGGCGCCGCCGTCACTGCGCACCTACCGTCGGACGCACTCCGCGTACTCACGGACGACGAGTCGAGTACCGACTAGCCCGCAGAGACCTGACTAGCCCCGCAGATCGAGACCCCGCCAAGCGGGGCCTCGATCGCGAAGACCCCTAAAGGCGTCCGCTTCGCGGCCGCGGCGCGCAGCCATCGGCGCCACCGCGACGTTATGAGTCGACGCCAAAGAGTCCGCTGAGCGAAGGCGTCCACTTCGCGGTGGCGAATCGCCGCCGGTGCTGGCTCTCAGCTTGCGGTGCGCGTGAGTGTCACGCGACCGAGGGCGACGGGGCGATCAGGCTCGTCGACGGATGCGATCTCGACGTCGGCGACGGTCAGCCGACGTCCGGCCCGACGTACGGTCGCCGTCACACGATGCGGCTGCACCCGGGCCAGACGCAAGAAGTCGACGCGAAGATCGACGACGAGCCAATCCTCACCGTGCGCCGACGCGACCGCCGACCAGGCTGCCGTGTCGACGACGGTGGCGAGCGCGCCGCCGTGCAGGAACGGTGGATCGCCGTCGGCGACAGCCAGCGGCGTCGGCTCGAGACGGAACACGACCCGTCCCTCGCCCGCCTCCTCCTGCACGAGACCGAGCGCCGAGTCGAGCCGTTCGAGCGAGCTGCCCACCGGCTACGCGTCCAACCGTGCGAGCTCGTCCATGCCCGAGCGCTGGTCGCCCTGACTACGCCGGAACAGCGACCACACGGCGAACATCGCGACGCCGACAAGGATCGTGGCGAACAGCGTCAGGCTGGCCAACGCGTTGAGGGCCGGCGTCGGCGCGCCACGCGCGTTGGAGTAGATCTTCACGGGCACGGTCTCCGTTCCGGCGCTCGACGAGAGGTACGCGCTGATCACGAAGTCGTCCATCGAGATGGCGAAGACGACGATCGCACTCGCGATGATCGCAGGAACGAGGAGCGGTAGCAGCGCGAGGCGCAGTGCGCGAAGCGGCGACGCGCCGAGATCCATCGCAGCCTCCTCGTAGTCCTTGCCGATCGAGAGCAGCCTGCCGCGCACGATGATCACGACGAATGTGATCGAGAACGTGACGTGACCGATCACCTGCGCCGGTGTGCCGAGGCTGATCGACGTGAACAGCTTCGTGAAGACGAGGAACAACGCCACGCCCATCACGATCTCCGGCGTGACGAGCGGGAACAGTGTCACGAACCGCGCCGAGCCCGCACCACGCCCCCGCCATCGCGTGAGCCCGATCGAGAGCGCCACTCCGAGGGGCACCGAGATCACGATGGCGAAGGCCGCGAGCTTCAGGCTCTGGAACAGCGCGTTGTAGAGGGCGGGATCGTTCGCCACCGAGAGGTCCGGATCACCCCAGTACCAGCGGGTCGACCAGCCCTGGGCCGCCGAGCGCGAGCGCCCGTCGTTGAAGGAGAAGCGGATCGCGATCAGGATCGGGACGATCGACCAGGCGAGGTACACACCGGTGATCACCCAGAGGAAGCGCGGCTTCCCCCACGGGTTGGAGAGCCACGCGCGAACTCCCATCATGCGTCCCCGTACTTGCGCATCGACCGGGACGTGACGACGAGGTAGTACGTCATCAGGATGGCGAGCATCACCATCAGCACGCACACCAGCGCCGCACCGACCGGGACCTGCTGGCCGCCGCGGATGAAGAGGTTGATCTGGTTGCCGATCAGCGACGTGTTCGGCGACCCGGAGAGCAGGTCGGGTGTGTAGTAGTCGCCGAACATCGGCAGCGCGATGATCACCACGCCCGCGAGCAGCGCCGGCATGGAGAGCGGCAGCGTGACCATGCGGAAGGCCTGTGCGGGGCTCGCGCCGAGGTCACGGGCCGCTTCGAGTAGGCGCTGGTCGATGCGGTCGAGGAACGCGTAGAGAGGCAGGATCATGAATGGGACGTACCCGTAGACGAGCCCGAGGATCACCGACGACGCCCTGCCGTCGAGCCACCGGACAGGGGCATCGATCAGGTTGAACCAGAGAAGGATGTCGTTGACCCAGCCGTCGTCCTTGAGCAGGTTGATCCAGGCGAGCATCCGCATCAGGTAGCTGATGAAGAAGGGCGCGATGAGCCCGACGAGGAGCAGCGCCTTGTAGCGACCTCCGTGGCGGGCGATCGTGTAGGCCACGGGATACGCGATCAGCAGCGATACCACGACCGCGATCAACACGTACACGATCGTGCGGAGGAAGACGGTCTGGAACGTGCCCCCGCTCTCGAACAGGCCGTCGAAGACGACCGAGAACGCCTGCGTGTCCCAGTGGAGGGGGTTCCAGGCCGGCTGCGCTGTCTGGAAGATCGGGTCGACCGTCCCCATCGCGACCGCGAGGATCGCGTAGAAGGGGACGACGAAGAACGCCACGAGCCAGGCGACGCCCGGCAGCGCCGCGCCGGGCCAGAACCAGCGCGGGTACCTCATCTCACCCGGTGAGGTCGGCGTCTAGCCGCCGGCCTGGAACTCCGCCCACGCGTTCTGCCACAGCACCTGACCGTCCGGGCTCAGCTCGAGCTCCTGATAGCCGTTGTCGAAGTCCGACTCGCGCACGACCGAGCTGCCGAGGTTGGGTGGCACGACCTCGTCGGCGACGAGGCTCTCGGGATCGATCGAGTTGAGTGGTGGCTGGTAGCCGACGAACTCGACGAAGTTGTCGTACGAGTTCGTCTCGTCGAGCATGAAGTCGAGGAAGTGGTGGGCGAGGACCGGGTTCTTCGCGCTCTTGAGCACAGCGATCTGATCGACGCCGATCGGCCCGCCACCGTCCTCGGGGAACCAGTACGAGAGCGTGTCGGTGCTGACGCCCTTCGGGAGGTAGTACTGCGCCGAGATCATGCTCCCCGACCACGCCTGGTGGATCCACGCCTTTCCTTCCGGCAGGTTGGCGTAGTCGTCGGTCGAGACCTTGACGTTCACCTTCTTCGTGAGGTCCAGCAGGTGCTGCTTTGCCGTCTCGATCTGGTCGGGGTCCTCGGTGTTGAGATCCGTGACGCCATCGCGCAGCAACATCGCCGAGATCGCCTCACGCGAGTCGTCGAGCAGGAACACCTTGCCCTTGGCCGAGGTATCCCAGAAGAAGTCCCACGGGTTGTCGAGCGACGCGGGGTCGCCCTTGACCTTGTCGTTTCGGTAGCCGATGCCGGTCGTGTAGATCGTGTACGGGACGGTGTACTGCGCACCCTGGTCGTAGAACGGATCCTGGAACGCCGGCCACATGTTGGAGAGATTCGGGATGTAGTCCTTGTTCAACGGCTGCAGCACCTGACCGAGCGCGAGCCGCGAGAGCCGGTCGGGTGTCGGGAAGAAGACGTCGAAGTCGGTGGCGCCGCTCGCGAGCTTGGCGATCGCCTCGTCCATCGTGGCGAACGTCGTGAGCTCGACCTTGACACCGTACTCCTTGCCGAACTCGTTGAGCTTCTTCTTCCACAGGTAGTCGACCCAGTTGTAGATCTTCAACGTGCCTTGCTCGGGCTCGAGACCCGACGCGATCGCCGGGTTGTCGTCGAAGAGCGGGAGCGTGACGGGATTGTCCGGCCGCGCGAGCTGCAGCTCGGACCCGCCGCTTCCGGAATCGCCGCCACATGCGGCGAGCAGCGTGCTCAGGCTCGACAGCCCGACGAGACCGACGGCCGAGCGACCGAGGAACTCCCGGCGGTGAAACCCTCGCGGTTCACGGGGATGGAACGTGGTCATCGACGACCTCCTTGTCGCGCTGCCAGGCCCCTGCCGACTGAAACCAAACCAGGTCCTGACCGTGGGGTCAAACCGTGCGGGTGGTGTCCACGGGCGCGGAGACGACGACGAGTGCGTCGACGGCGACTGATCCGCCTGGGCCGAGCACGAGCGGGTTGACGTCGACCGACTCGATCTCGGGATGTCTGAGCGCGAGGCGGCCCAGCGCGACGAGGGTCGCGGCGACAACGTCGCCGACGTCCGCCACGCCGGCCTCGACGACGACCTCGCGGGCCGTCTCGAGATCGAGCGGGGCGAGCGTGAGCGTGAGACGGTTCAGCTCCTCGACCGCGACACCGCCCGGCCCGACTGCCAGCACCGGACCGTAGTCGGGATCGCGCGTCATACCGCAGATCGCCTCGTCTGCCGCGTCGACCTGACGGGCCACGAGCACGCGCCCCCCGAGCCGGTTCGCCTCCTCGGCTGCCTGGAGCGCCGTGGAGACGCCGAGCACGACGCCACCCTCGCGGGCCTTGTGCGCGGCACCATCTGTCTTGATCACGACGGGGAACCCGAGCTCGACGGCCGCCACGGCGGCCTCGTCCGGCGTCTCGGCCCGCCGGTGCGGGGCGAAGGGAACGCCGTACCGCTCGAGCACGAGCGCCGACTCGTGCTCGGGGAGCACACCCGGGCGGAGCAGGTCGCCGACGTCCGGTGCGTCGCCCTCGTCACGGGCGACGCGCGCGGGACGCCAGTGGGCCACCGACGCGATCGCCCGCAACGCGTCCCGCGGCCCGCGCAGGAGAGGCAGTTCGAGGTCGCGCGACAGCTCCTGGAAGTGACGGGGATGATCGGCGCTGTGCACCGACACCCCGGCGACGAAGAGACCGGCGTGCTCGTCGGCCAGGCGAGCAAGCGTCCGTAGGGTCAACTCGCACCAGGCCTCGTTCCCCCGGTCGCGGAACTGCGAGAGGTCGGCGAGTGCGAGCAGCCCGTCGAAGCCGCCCGACTCCGCCATCAGCTCGAGCGAGCGCGGGAAGACGAGCTCCTCGTCCGCCACGGCCCAGGCGTCGAGCGGATTGCCCGGGCGGACGTAGTTGGGGAACTCGGCGGTGAGCGCCGCCGCAAGCTCAGCCGGGAGCGGCGGGAACGGGATGCCGGCTGCCTCGGCCTGGTCGGCGAGCAGCGCGCACTCCCCGCCCGACTCGGAGATCGCGCCCAGCCGGGTCCCACGCGGCCAGCGTGGCCCGCCAAGGATCTCGAGTGTCTCCACGAGCTCGTGGAAGTCGTCGACCTCGATCGCTCCGTAGCGGTGCAGCATCGCCGAGAACGCCTCCACCGATCCCACGAGCGCACCGGTGTGAGAGAGCGCGGCGTGCGCTGCGGCCTCGGATCGACCGACCTTGAGGCACACGACCGGCTTCTCCATCGCGGCGCACCGGGCGAGCGCAGCAGCGAACGCGGCCGGCCGCCGCACCGCCTCGAGGAAGAGCCCGATCGCGCGCGTGCCGTCGTCGCCGGCGAAGAAGTCGAGGTAGTCGGCGGCGTCGGTCGCGGCCTCGCCACCGGTGGAGACGATGCACCGCATGCCGATCCTCCCACCCAGCGAGAGGAATGCGTCGGCAATCGAGCCGGACTGGCAGAGCACGGCGACATGACCGGGCGCGGTGGTTCCCGTTGGTTCGCCGATCCACGACGAGGGACCGTCGGGGACGAACACCCCCATGCAGTTCGGGCCGACCATCGCCGCCCCGGCGTCGCGAACCATGGCACCGAGCCGCGCGGCGACGTCGCGCGCTGTCGCGCCGGACTCCGCGCCGACCCCGGGCACGACGAAGCCGCGGACGCCGGCTGCGAGCGCATCACGGACAGCCTCCTCCACCCGCTCGTGCCCGACCAGCACGAACGCAACGTCGGGGATCTCAGGCAGATCGGCCACGCTCGGGTAGCAGCGCAGGTCGCCGACGGCATCGCGCCCGGGGTTCACGCCCCACGCGCGGACACCGCTGCGCAGCGTCGTCTCGATCGACTCGGCCCGTCGCGGCGAGGCGCCGACGATGGCGACCGAGCGCGGGAAGAGCAGCTGGGTGAGGTCGCTCACGCGCGCATTCTCACCTGACCGCGCGGTCAGTGTCGTAGCATCCGACTCCGATGGCCGAGGAGAAGACGATCGAGATCCGCTGGCGCGACCTCGACGCCTACAACCACGTCAACAATGCCGTGTACGCCACGTACCTGGAGGAGTGCCGGGACGAGTGGATGAACCGTGTGCTCGAGGGCACCGGCGACCCGTGGGACTGGGTGCTGGCGCGCGTTGCGATCGATTACCGGCGGGAGCTCACGCAGGACGACGACATCGTCGTCGTCCGGTGCGCCGTGGCGAAGGTCGGCACCTCGAGCGTCACGCTCCGCGAGGAGATCCGGACGACCGCGGACGAGCTCAGCGCCGAGGCCGAGGCAGTCCTCGTCGCGCGCGATCGCGAGACGGGCAGGTCGCGGCCTCTCACCGACGCGGAGCGGGCGGTGCTCGAGCGAGAGCTCGCGAGCGACACGGCACCGTGAACGCGCTGTTCCAGCCGTTGCAGGTCGGGCCGGTCGAGCTGCCGAACCGGATCGTCTCCACCGCGCACCAGACGACCCTCGTCGCCGACGACCTCCCGACCGACGACTTCGTCCCCTACCACGAGGCCCGAGCCCGCGGTGGGGTCGGGCTGATCGTGCTGGAGGCAACCAGGCCGCACCCGTCCGGCACGATCACGTCGCACGAGCTGGCGGGGTACCGACCCGAGATGAAGGACGCCTACCGTCGCGTGGCGGATGCCGTACATCAGCACGGCACACAACTCTTCGTCCAGCTCCTGCACGGCGGTCGCGAGCAGGCCTCGGGCCCACCGCGCGCACCGGCGGTCGCCCCGTCGGCGATCCCGAGCCAGCGCTTCCGCGTCGCCCCGCGAGCGCTCCGCGCACACGAGATCGAGGAGATCGTCGCGGGCTTCGCGACGTCGGCTCGGATCGCACTCGAAGGCGGCCTCGACGGGATCGAGATCTCGGCCGCGCACCGGTACCTGACGGCACAGTTCTTCGACCCTGAGCTGAACAGACGCGACGACGAGTGGGGCGAGCCGGCGCGGTTCCTGCTCGCCGTCCTGAGGGCAGTGCGTGAGGCAGCGCCGGGCATCGCGCTCGGTGTCCGGCTCTCGGCCGACTCCGCGCCGGCGCGCCAGGTTGCGCCGCTGCTGGCGGGCGAGGTCGACTACCTGTCGCTGGCGCTGGGCGAGTCGCCGTCGTACCTCGGCTCCTCACTGATCGTGCCGCCGCCGCCGACCCCGGAGAACGCGATCGCGAGCTACACCGCGCCGTTCCGGGTGGGCCTGCCGCTGATGGCCACCTCCCGCGTGATCGACCCGGTCGAGGCCGACCGCCTCGTCACCGAGGGCGCCGCGGACGCGTTCGGGATGACGCGGGCGCTCATCACCGACCCCGACATGCCCCGGAAGGCCCGTGAGGGACGCCTGGACGAGATCGTGCACTGCATCGGCTGCCAGGCGTGCATCGCCCACTACCACGCAGGTGAGGCAATCCGGTGCACCGTGAATCCACGAACGGGCAGGGAGCGAACCTGGCGGTCGCAACGGCCTGCCGCGATCGAGCGCCGCCTGGTGGTGGTAGGCGCCGGGCCAGCCGGGCTCGCCGCCGCCGCCTCGGCGGTCACTGCAGGGCACGACGTCGTCCTGCTCGAGCGGGCCGCTTGGATCGGAGGACAGCAGGCGCTCGCCGCGGCGTCACCGGGCGGCACTGCTATCGCCGGCGGCCTGTTCGCCAACTACCGCCGGGCACTCGCCTCGGTCGACCTCAGGCTCGGCGTGGAGGCGACTCCCGGCACCGTGGCGGAGGTCGCAGCCGACGCGGTGGTCGTCGCCACCGGCGCCCGGCCGTACGTGCCGAGGCTGCCGCTCGACGGCATCGGCGTCGCCTCGGCCTGGGACGCGCTCGCCGAGCCCTCCGCTTTCGCGGGCTCGGTCGTCGTCGCCGACTGGGGCGGGGACCCGGCCGGGGTGAGCGTGGCGGAGACGCTCGCCGCGGCAGGTGCGCAGGTGACGCTGTGCGTCTCGTCAGCGGCCTTCGGGGAGAGCGTCCACCAGTACCGGCGAAACCTCTACCTCCAGCGCCTCTACCGCGCCGGCGTCGAGATCCGGATGCACCTCGACCTCGCCGGAACAACGGACGGCACCGTGTTCTTCGGGAACACGTTCGCCCCGGAGTTGGAGACCGCGCTCACGGCAGACTGGCTCGTGCTCGCCCTCGGGCGCGTGCCGGCGGACGAGCTGGCCCCGGCGCTCGTCGCCGCGGGACACCGGGTCGAGGAAGCGGGTGACTGCCTCTCCCCCCGCTCCCTGGAGGAGGCCGTGCTGGAGGGAACCCTCGCGGCAGGGCGCGTGTTCGCGTAGGCTCCGGGACTCTGACCGCATGGTCAGGAACCCGAAGCCGCCGATGATCGTTCCCGAGATCCCCGCCGAGATCCGCGAGCTCAAGGAGCGGGTCGGCCGCTTCATCGAAAGCGACGTCTACCCGCTCGAGGAGCGAATCGCAGCCCGTGGGTCGATCGACCATGCCGAGGTCGACGCGCTCCGCGCGAAGGCGCGAGCGGCAGGCTTCTCCATGCTCAACATGCCCGCCGAGCTCGGTGGGCGCGATCTGTCGATGCTCGGCCAGGTCGCGGTGGAGGAGGAGTCGGGCAAGGCCACGAACGGGCTCGGATTCGCCGCCGTCGATCGCGGGCCGCGCGAGCTGTACGAGATCGCGACGCCGGAGCAGGTCGAGCGCTACGTGGCGCCGATCGCGCGTGGCGAATGGCGCGAGGCGTGGGCGCTGACCGAGCCCGGCGCCGGCTCCGACCTCGCAGGCATCGAGGCCACGGCCGTCCGCGACGGCGACGACTGGGTGATCGACGGCGAGAAGTGGTTCGTGACGAGCGAGGGAAGCCCGGGTGTCTACATCGTGCTCGCCGTCGCTGAGGGCGAGCAGACACTGTTCCTCGTCGAGCCGGATACACCGGGGCTCGAGATCAAGCGCACACCCGGCTTCTTGCACGACCCCTACCTCGACCACCACCCCGAGCTCGTCTTCCGCGGCTGCCGCGTACCCGACGCGAACCGGGTGCCGGCGAGCGGAGACGCGGGGGCCAAGGAGTGGATCCTCGTAGAGCGCCTGTTCATCGCAGCCCGCTGCTGCGGCGCGGCGCAGCGTCTGCTCGACCTCGCCGCCGCGCACGCGCAGGAACGTGTCGCCTTCGGCTCTCCGATCGCAGAGCACCAAGGCGTCGCATTCCAGCTCGCCGACTCGCTGACGGAGCTCCACGCGGCCCGGCTGCTCACGTACCACGCCGCACACGCCTTCGACACCCTCAGCGACCGAAGCGTCGTCCATGGCAAGGTCTCGATGGCGAAGCTCTTCGCATCCGAGATGGCGGGACGTGTGGCGGACCGCACGGTCCAGGTGCTCGGGGGGCGCGGCTACATGGTCGAAAGCCCCGCGGCGCGCTTCTACCGCGAGCTGCGCGTGGACAGGATCTGGGAAGGGACGAGCGAGATCCAGCGGCTGGTGATCTCGCGCGGGCTGTTCAAGCGCGGTGCCGCCCCGTACCTCGGCTGGAATTGACCACAGAAGGAGCGACGACGTGACGACGACACCACATGTGGAGATCGATCGTGAGCGGATCGCGGAGCTGACCGAGCGCGAGGCGGGCATCCTCGACGGGCGCACACGCGGCTCACGCGAGATGTACGAGCGGGCGCGCCGGACACTCTCCGGCGGTGTCGCGTCCTCCTACCAGGTGCGCGACCCGTGGCCGATCTACCTCTCCCACGGGCAGGGCGCGCGCGTCTGGGACGTGGACGGCAACGAGATGCTCGACTTCCACAACGGCTTCGGCTCGATGGTGCAGGGCCATGCCCACCCGGCGATCAGCCACGCCGTGACGGAGCGGATCGAGCTCGGCACGCACTTCGCCGCGCCGACCGAGGATGCAATCGTCGTCGGCGAGGAGCTCTCCCGCCGCTGGGGCCTGCCGCGGTGGCGCTACGTCAACTCCGGCTCCGAGGCGACGATGGACGCGATCCGGATCGCCCGCGGGCTCACCGGGCGCGACACGATCGTCAAGATCGCCGGCTCGTACCACGGCCACCACGACGGCGTGATGGTCGCGATCGGCTCCGTCCCGGCCGAGCTCGGTGACCGTGAGAACTACGCCTCGATCCCGTACGGAGCCGGGATTCCGAAGGCGGTCTCCGACATGACGATCGCGGTGCCGTTCAACGACGCCGGGGCGATGGAGCGCCGGATCGAGCGCCTCGTCGCCGAAGACCGTGCGCCGGCGTGCGTGATCATGGAGGCGGCGATGATGAACCTCGGGGTGGTGCTCCCCGAGCCGGGATACCTCGAGGCCGTGCGCGAGCTCACACGGAAGCATGGGATCGTCCTCATCTTCGACGAGGTCAAGACGGGTATCTGCATCGCCGCGGGCGGCGCCACCGAACGGTTCGGTGTCACTCCTGACCTGGTCACGCTGGCCAAGGCGCTCGGCGGCGGGCTTCCCTCCGGGGCCATCGGCGGCACGGAGGAGGCTTTCGCGGTCGTCGAGGACGGCAGCGTCTACCAGGTGGGCACCTACAACGGGAACCCGCTTTCGATGGCCGCCGCGCGCGCCAACCTGCTCGAGGTGATGACCCCGGAGGCGTATACGCACCTCGACGCGCTCAACGATCACCTCGTGCGCGGCTGCGAAGGCGTGATCGAGCGCTTCGGGTTCCCCGGGTACGCGATCGGCGTCGGCTCCAAGGGCTGCGTCACGTTCTCGCCGAACCGGATCGTCGACTACGAGTCGTTCAAGCAGAACCAGGACGCGGGTCTCGCCGACCTGGCATGGCTGTACAACATGAATCGCGGCGTCTTCATGACGCCGGGTCGCGAGGAGGAGTGGACGCTGTCGATCAGCCACTCCACCGCGGACTGCGACGCATTCGTGGCCTCCTTCGAGGAGATGGCAGCGGACCTCACCGCATAGACGCACGCCCCGCAGGATCGCGGCGACCCCCGCCTGCGGCGGGGCACACCCGTGAAGGCGTCCGCTTCGAGGTCGCGGTAACGAGAGATCCGAGCTCACGTGGGACGTCGCTTCGCGACGGTGTCGACCGGGTCGGTACTTCCCCACGAGCGGGGGTAGGCGGATCGCCCGATGCGGCTGTGTGTCGCGGCAGTCATCGTGAGGATGGGACACGGAGGAGCCTCTCGTGTCGGAGACGACGGACCTCGATGGTCGGGTGCACGACCTCCTTGAGCGGGGAGCCGAGGAAGGCTGCCTCCGACTCTCCGAGATCGAGCTCCTGGCGGAAGAGACAGGGTTGGACGCCGACGAGACGGCTGCGCTGCTGGACACGGTCGCGGCCCGCGGGATCGAGTTCCACGACGACTGCGGGCGCGAGCAGCCGGAGCCCACGTACGTGAACGGCGGGCTCGCGGAGGCGACGACTGATGCCCTGCAGCTGTTCTTCCGAGACCTCTCGCGGTACCCGCTGCTCACGGCGGCCGAGGAGGTCGCCCTCGCCAGGAGGATCGAGCGCGGCGACGCCGCGGCCAAGCAGCAGCTGGTCAATGCCAACCTCCGACTCGTCGTCTCGATCGCGAAGCGTTACCAGCGTTCCGACCTCGCGCTCCTCGACCTGATCCAGGAGGGTGTCCTCGGTCTCATTCGCGCCGCTGAGAAGTTCGACTGGCGCAAGGGCTTCAAGTTCTCGACGTACGGCACGTGGTGGATCCGCCAGGCGATCCAGCGGGGAGTCGCGAATCACTCGCGGACGATCCGACTTCCCGTCCACATCGCCGACCGCGAGCGGCAGATCGGACAGCTACAGGCACGCTACGTCGCCCGCCACGGTCGACAGCCGACCGACGACGAGATCGCATCGGAGCTCGGCCTGCGCCCGGATGAGATCGAGCGCGTGCGGCACGCGGCCCGATCGGTCGCCAGCCTCGACCAGCCGATCGGCGAGGAAGCCGGGGCAGTGCTCGGCGACATGCTCGCCGTCGAGCACGCCGAGGAACCGACGGAGGAGATCCACGTCAGCCTTCGGCGCGAGGCCCTCCGCCGCGCCCTCGCGATCCTCCCTGATCGGGAGCGGCGGGTGATCGAGCTTCGCTACGGCGTCGACGGAGACGCAGAGCCCGTCTCCCTGACCGAATCCGCGCGGCGCCTCGGCCTCAGCGCAGATCGCGTCCGCAAGCTCGAGCAGGCGGCCCTCGAGCGGCTCGCGCTCGAGCGCGAGATCGCCGCTCTGATGGAGGACGCGGCGTGACCCTTCCCGGAGGAAACGGCGACATCATGTGTCACGTCGACGTGGAGATCCCGGTCGGCCCAGGGCTCGTCGGCGATCTGGTCGTTCCCTACAACGCCATCGGCGTGACGCTCTTCGCGCACGGAAGCGGGTCCAGCCGCCTTAGTCCCCGCAACCGCTACGTCGCAGGCGAGCTGAACCGCCGTGGGATCGCAACGCTGCTCTTCGACCTTCTCACTCCGGCCGAGGAGTCGCAGCGCACGAACGTCTTCGACGTCGAGCTTCTCGGCGACCGCCTCGTCCGCACGACGGGCTGGCTGCTCGAACAGCCGCCGGCAGCGGGTCTGCTACCCGGTCTCTTCGGCGCGAGCACGGGGGCGGCCGCCGCGCTCGCCGCCGCGGCGCAGCTCGGCTCTCTCGTACGCGCCGTCGTGTCTCGCGGCGGTCGGCCGGATCTGGCCCATGCGCACCTCTCGCGGGTCGCCGCGCCCACGCTGCTCGTCGTGGGAGGCGACGACGCGGCGGTGCTCGATCTCAACCGCAGGGCGTACGGCCAGTTGACGTGCCTCCGCAGGTTGGCGGTCGTCCGGGGTGCAACGCACCTCTTCGAAGAGTCCGGAGCCCTCGAGCGCGTCGCGCAGCTCTCCGGAGACTGGCTCGCTGATCACCTCGCCGGCGGCCCGGTGCGCGAGAGGGCCGCCCTCGCCGAAACTCTGACCGTCGACCCTGTGCCGGTGCGATGAACGTACGCCCCCACACGAGGCTCACGCGACAGTCGACGACGAGCCTGATGCTGTTCGCCGGACGATCCAATCGGGCACTTGCGGCGAGCATCGCGGACCGCCTCGGTCTCGCGCTCGGCGACGCCCGCCTCGAGACGTTCGGCAACGGGGAGATGTACTGCCGCTTCGGCGAGTCGATACGCGGGGCGGACGTCTTCATCGTCCAGTCCGGCTCTCCGCCGGTCAACGACCACGTCATCGAGCTGCTCGTGATGATCAACGCGGCACGGCTCGCCTCGGCGCACCGGGTCACCGCCGTCGTGCCGCTGTACCCGTACGCGCGACAGGACAAGAAGTCCGCCCCCCGTGAGCCGATCAGCGGACGCCTGCTCGCCGACCTGCTACAGACGGCCGGGGCTGACCGCGTGCTCACGATGGACCTCCACGCCGGGCAGATCGTCGGCTTCTTCGGCATCCCGGTCGATCACGTGACGGCGCTGCCGCTCTTCGCGGAGCACTACCGACGCCAGGGTCTCTGTGGCGACGAGATCGTCGTCGTCTCGCCCGATCTCGGCCGCGTCAAGGCCGCTCGCCGCTTCGCCCGCATGCTCGATGCCACGCTTGCGATCGTGACGAAGGTGCGTCCGGAGCACGAGCGAGCGCTCGCCGCGGAGGTGATCGGCGACGTGCGGGGGAAGCACGCCGTCGTAGGCGACGACATGATCGTCTCGGGCGGAACGCTCATCGCCGCAGCGTCGGCGCTCGTCGCCGCGGGGGCGCTGGACGTGCGCGCGTTCGCAACGCACGCACTGCTGACACCGAATGCGGCGACCCTGCTGGCCGAGGATCCATGCGCGGAGGTGGCGGTGACCGACACGGTCGCTCTCGACGCATCGACACGAGCTCGTCTTCGGGTCGTGGGCGTCGCCGATCTCCTGGGCGACACGATCCGCGCCGTGTTCGAGAACACATCCGTCTCCGCGATCTTCGCGGGCGAGAACGAGCTGTTCTGAGCTCCGGACGCCGCTCTCCGCCGCCTACGGCGACGAGGCGGGCGCCCGCAACGCCGCGAGGAGACCGGCGACGTCGTCGTCGTCCACCTGCGTGAAGACGCGGTACCAGAGCCCGACGGCGCCGAACGCCTCCAGCTCGTGCGGACAGAGGACCTCGTCCGCCTCGTGCCGGAGGAAGCGGATGCTCTCGGCGGCGCCGACGGGTACGGCGACGACGACCCGCTCCGCGCCGTGGTGACGAGCCCACCGAACCGCGGCCACCATCGTCGCGCCGGTGGCGAGGCCGTCGTCGATGAGCACGGCGGTCCTACCTTCGAGCTCGAGCGGTGGGACGCGCGCGTGGAGCAGCTGATCGAGTGCCTCGGCGGTCGCCCGCGCCTGCTCGATGATGCGGCTAAGCGTGTCCTCGTCGAGCCCGTCGTGTGAACGGACGTAGACGCCGTCGCCTCCCGGCGTCACGGCGCCGATGCCGTACTCGGGCTGCCAAGGGTGCGCGACCTTGCGGACGGCGAGCGCGTCGAGTGGAAGCGACAGACGACGCGCCACTTCTGCAGCGACGGGCACGCCACCGCGTGCCAGCCCGATGACGACGGCATCTCCGAGACGCCGACGGTCGAGTACTTCCGCGAGCTTCCGCCAGCGTCTGCGCGATCTTCGAAGAGCGCGCTCATGGTTCAACGGTGGCTGCCTCGGCGCCCGCGGACATCGGGCGATACGCGGATCCTCGCGCCCGAACTACGGAGCCCAGCTCCGGTTCCAGCAGCCCAGGTACTTCTGCCGGCCCCGACCGGGGTGCGGCAGCTACCGGGTGAATCGTCGGCCGGTCTCCGAGGCGCTCGATCAGTGCTTCACCGCGGGCGCGTCGGCGGTCATCCACCGATGCCGCTTCGTGATCCGACAGCGACGATGGAGCACATGACACCGAAAGCGGTCGCGTCGGCTCGCGTCTCCGGATCCCACCGCGGGCGAAGCCCGGACTCGATTCGCAGGCTCCCGCGGTGAGGCGCATCGCCATCGTCGGTGGTGCCCGCAACGAGACGAACGGCTTCCTCATCGAGCACTGGAGCGCTCTGGGGCTCCCGGCGTTCCTCGCCACAGCAGAGCACGCGCTGGAGATGCTCGGCCCCGACGACGTCGCGCTCGGGCGCATCGACGTCCTCCCCACCGTGGACGGCGTCGAGCCCGGGCTACTCAGCCTTCTCCTGCTCGAGCGCAGAGGGGTGCCGGTGCTGAACCCGGCCTTTGCGCTGGTCGCCGCGCACGACAAGCTGGTGACGGCGAGGCAGCTCCGCGCCGCCGGCATTCCCCACCCTCGCACCGGGACCGTCCTGCAGCCCGCAGACCCGCTCCCGGTCCAGCCTCCGCTCGTCGTCAAGCCTCGCTTTGGAAGCTGGGGCGTCGACGTTCACCGCTGCTCGACCGAGCGCGAGGCGCGTCGTTGCCTAGGGCGAGTGGCGAAGCGGCGCTGGTTCGAACGGCACGGCGCCCTCGTCCAGGAGCTCGTGCCGCCCCGGCGGCGCGATCTCAGGCTGCTCGTCGCCGGAGGACACGTGATCGGAGCGATGCACCGCGTCGCCGCGGCGGGCGAGTGGCGGACGAACATCACGCTCGGCGGCCACGCCGAGCCGGCGACCCCGGACGAGGCGACCCGCGAGCTCGCACGCGCCGCCGCCAGGGCGTTGCACTGCGACCTCGTCGCGGTCGATCTGATGCCGGTCGCCGGTGGTCACGTCGTCCTCGAGCTGAACGGCGCGGCGGACTTCGACGAGCGGTACGCATCCCCGGGACGCGACGTCTTCCGCGACGCAGCCGTCGCTCTCGGCCTCCTGGAGCGCGACGGGTAGACACCTCACACGCCGGATCGTGCCCTGGACGCAGCGATCACGGCACCAGCCCATCCGACGGAGGCTCGGCACGGGTGGGTGAAGCCCAGGGGAGGCCCGTGGGGCAGACCCGTGAGGCCAGTCCCTGGGCGGCCCTAGATGGTTGGCGGCATCTGGTCGACCGGCCACGGCTTCCCGCCGACGCCCCAGTTCTTGGCGTCGTGGCCCTCGACGATGACCCAGGTGTGGTCGCGCAGCCCCTCGGCAGTCGCAGCGCAGAGCGCGTCCGTCATCCCGGCGATGAGCTTCTCGCTCGTCTCGGGGTTGACGCGGAAGTCGAACAACTCCACTCGGATCAGCGGCACGGTGTGCTCCTTTCTCGAGGACGGACGCCCCGACCGTACCGCGCGAGCTCAGCTGCCGGTATGCCGTGCGCGGTAGCGGCGAACCTTGGCCCGGTTCCCGCAGACGCCCATCGCGCACCAGTGGCGCGATCGGTTGCGCGAGCGGTCGACGAACGCCCACCGGCAGTCCTCGGCCCGACACGCCTTCAACGAGTCCCAGGAGCCATCGGCCATCGCCGTCGCCGCGTCGGCCAGCAGCACACCCAGCGCACCGTCGACGCCAGTCGCGGTGGGGTGCAACTCGCCACCGCGCGCGGCGAACCCGAGCAGCACGCGCGAGCGCGCCGCCTGGCGGTCCAGTGTTTCGAAGGCGTCGGTTGTGAGCGGCTCGCCGTTGTTCGCGAGCAGATGTGCCAGCATCGCGTCACGGAGGGTCGCGGCTCTCCGGACGTCAGCGGCGACCGCCCGGGGTGCCCCGAGCCCATGGGTCGTGAGCCACGCCGTAAGAGCCGCCGGCGACGCGATCGCGTCCCTTCCGTGCTCGGCGTCGTACGTGTTCACGAAGTCTCTGAGGCGCTCGAGAGGATCGGCGGCCATCACATGGATCGTAACTGACGAAGGCGGGTGAGTGGTTACGGTAACTGGTAAGATGACGACGTCGGTTACGCGAGGAGGAGGAGGAACGTCGATGCCACTTCATCCCTTTATCGCCGAGGAGCTCGTTCGTGATCGCGCGAGGTCGCTTGTCGCGCCGGCCACGAGAACGTACGCGCTGAGCCCTCGTCGCAGCGGTCGATCGCTCGAGCGGCGGGCTGTCCTGACGGGGCTGCGCTTCCGCCTTGCGGGTCTGCCCGTGCCTCCGTGCCCCGAGGGCTGCTGAGTGGTCCCCGGCGCGACAGAGCTGGCCCCCGGTCTCCACCGCTGGGTGACGTTCTACCCGGGTTGGGGCCATGACGTCGCCTCGCTAGCGATCGAACACGAGGGCGGTGTCGTGTTCGTCGACCCTCTCGCCCCGGCCGAGCTCCCGGAGGCCCGCGCGTTCTGGCGAGCGCTCGACGCGCATGCTCGCACGGCTGCGGCCATCGACGTCGTCGTCACGCTCCACTACCACCGGCGGAGCGCACCCGACACCGCGCAGCGCTACGACGCCCCGTTGTGGGCTCCCGAGGGCAGCGTCGAGCGACTCCGCGTACCCGTCGACCGGCCGTTCGTCCCCGGCGACGGGCTGCCGGCAGGGCTCGTCGCTTTCGCCAGCGGTCGCGACGACGAGGTCGTCCTGTGGCACCCGGGCTCGGGTGCGCTCATCAGCGGCGACGTCCTGCTCGGGGGTATCCGCAAGCCCTACCGCGTGTGCCCGCCGAGCTGGCTCCCCGACGGCGTGAGACGAGCGGATGTGGCCAGAGCACTCGCTCCGCTGCTCGAGCTCCCCGTGGAGCTGCTCGTCCCGTTGCACGGCCCGCCCGTCATGACCGGCGCTCGCGAGGCACTCTCGGCCGCGCTGGGCGAAGCCCTGGCGACCTGACCGAGACGTCTGTGTGACAGTCGCGACCGCGAAGCGGACGCCTTCAGGGATCGTGCGCGACTCGGATCCGCGAGAGCGGGTCCGAGACCTGCGCTACAAGAACAGCGTCGCGCGGAGCGCGTCGCCCTCCTGCGGCAGCCGATCCGCGAGGCGCGCGTACTCGGGCACCTGGTTCTGCGGGATCGTGGACGCGTCCCGGTGGTCGAGCTCGACGAGGTTGCCGGCGGGATCGCGGACGTACAGCTGGATACCGCCGTCCGGCAGCTCGTACATCGCGTTGCCGAACGTCTCGTGGTCGAGCGCTCCGTGCTCTTTCACGCGCCTGTACACACCCATGAAGTCGTCGATCTCGAGCGCGAGATGAGCGTGCGAGGGAGCGTCGCCGGGCCGCTCGAAGAGGTGCACCTGGCGGTCGCCGACACGGAGCCACTGGACGGGGAAGCCGAAGTTCGGCGTCGCGATCGGCTCGAGGCAGAGCACGTCGACATAGAAGCGCACGGACTCCTCGAGGTCGTGCGCGATCACGCTGACGTGGTTGAGGGAGACGACACGGCCGCTCACACCCTGATCCTCTGTGTCTACGAGTCGGCGTGCAACTCGCTACCGGCGCTTGGCGCGGCGCGCTCGCGTGCGAGACGCGACGGCCACCAGGTCCGCCGGCCGAGGTCGAAGGTCGCCGCCGGGACGAGGAGCGAGCGGACGACCAGCGTGTCGAGCAGCACGCCGACGGCGACCGTGATCCCGAGTTGGGTGAGCGCAACGAGCGGGAGGACAGCCAGCACCGCGAAGGTGCCGGCGAGCACGATCCCGGCCGACGTGATCACGCCACCCGTGACTGCGAGCGCCCTGAGCATCGCGTCGCGCGTGGACATCGCGGTCGCTTCCTCGCGGACGCGTGCCATGAGGAAGATGCTGTAGTCGACGCCAAGGGCGACCAGGAAGATGAACGCGTACAGCGCGTAGCTCGGGTCCTCGCCGGGGAAGTCTGCGAAGAGCCAGAAGCCGGTGAGGCTCAGCCCCACGGCCGCGAAGAACGAGAGCACGGTCGCTGCCAGGAGCACGAGCGGGATGACGAGCGCGCGCAGCAGGACGACCAGGATCGCGAGCACGACAAGGAGGACGAGGGGAACGATCACACGCGTATCGCGCTCGTTGGCGGCACGGACGTCGGCCTCCTCCGCGGTCGGTCCACCCACGAGCACGGCGTCGCCCGAAGCCGCGCGGAGGTCGTCGCGGAGCGGTGCGATGGCATCGAAGCCGTCCTTCGAGAACGGATCGGGAGCGAGGGTGACACCGAACCGCGTTCCGGGCGGCCCTTGCTCGGGCTCGCCGACCGCCGCAACGAGTGGCGAGGCCGCTGCGGCTGTACGCGCGGCTTCGACGTCCCCACCCGGGAGCACGAGCACCGTCGACGGCGCGCTCGCTCCTGCAGGAAACGACTGCTGCAGTATCTCCTGCCCCTGCACGGCGTCGACCGACCCACGGAACCCGTTCGAGCTCGTCAGCTCGTCGTCGAGCTGGACTGCGCCGAGGGCCATCACGCCGAGCGCCAGTGCGGTCAGGCTCCAGACGCGGCGCCGGCGGGGCTCGATCCACTCGCCTAGGCGGCGCCATGCCCCCTGGGTGGCGCGGTCGTCCGAGCCGAACCGAGGGGAGAACGGCCAGAAGGCGCGGCGCCCGCCGATGAGCAGGAGCACTGGGAGCACGGTCAGCATCGCGATCGCGGCAACGGCGATGCCCATCGCCCCGACGGGCCCGAGGCCGGCCGTGGTGTTCACCTCGGCCACGGTGAGGCACAGCAGCGCGGCTGCGACGGTGCCGGCCGAGGCGAGGATCGCCGGGCTGGCGCGCCGTACGGCGATGCGCATCGCCTCATGCGTGTCCTCGACGCGACGCAGCTCCTCGCGGTAGCGAGCCGTGAGCAGGAGGGCGTAGTCGGTTCCCGCGCCGAACACGAGGATGAGCAGGATCCCGCCCACCTGTCCGTTGACCACGATCCCGGCCTCGGCAAGGAGGTAGCCGAGCCCGCGCACGACACTCTCGGCAAACAGCACGGCGAGCAGCGGCAGGATCCAGAAGATCGGGCTGCGGTAGATGATCACGAGCAGCACGAAGACGAGCCCCGCAGCCGCGAGCAACAGCGTGGAGTTGATGCCCTCGAAGACCTTGGAGGCATCGGCGGAGAAGCCGGCCGGTCCCGTCACCTTGGCTTCGAGGCCAGCGGGGACGGCTCCGGCGACGACGTCCCGGATCCCGTCCACGCCGGCCACGAGGACGTCGATGTCGTCGTCGGCGTCGATCGGGACGTTGACGAGGAGGGCGTTGCCATCCTGCGACGGGATCGCCGCCGAGGGGGCGCCAACGCGCGCCGCGGCGCCGGCCGCGATCTCCGAGCGGACCTGCTCGACGGCCGCCCTGTCGCCAGGCGTCAAGCCATCGCCGTTGCGGAAGACGACGGCGGCGATCGTGGGGTCTCCGTCGGTGAATCCCGCTTCCGCCTCGAGCACGCGCACCGACTCGGCATCGGCGGGCAGGAAGCTCGCCGGGTCGTTCTGCTGCGCGCTCTCGAACTTCCCGGCCAGCGGGCCGAGCCCTGCGAGGACGACGACCCACGCAGCGAGGACGAGCCATTTCGAGCGGCGTCCGGAGACGACACGGGCAAGCGTCGTCAAGCGGGACGCTCCGAGAAGAAGATGGACATAACTTGGACGATACAGGGAGTGAGAGGGGGACGCGGCGGTCAGCCGAGACCGGCGGCGATCTCCGCCGCGTACGCGTCAGCCGAGAGCGGCGCACCGGTCACCCGCTCGACGAGGTGATCCCAGCGCACCGACTCCCCCGGCCCGAACAGCCGGCTCGTGAGCAGCGCACCCGCCTCCGTTCGGTCGACCACGCCTCCCACCTCGTGCTCGAGCGACGCGGCGAGCTGCGAGGCGATCAGGTGCCCGTAGAGATACGTGTGGTAGTAGACCGGCGCACAGGCGACATGGATCTTGGCGGCCCAGTCGGGAGCGTCTCGCCCCTCAGGTGGCGTCACGCCCTGGTAGCGATGGACGAGATCCCACCAGACGGTGTCGAGGTCCTGCTCGGGGTCGGCGTAGAGACGACGCTCGAAGTTCGTCATCACGAGCACCCAGCGCGCGAAGAGGACGATCTCGGCTGCCTGCGCGCGGCGCAGGGCGTCACCCAGCTGCGCCGCATCTGCGGCGGTGACCCCGGCGACCCGCTCGAGCCAGCCCGCGTCTCTCGACAGACGGCCGGCGAAGATTGCCATGCCCTCCGTCGTCGTCAGGTGCGCGTCGCGGAGCAGCCACGGCTGCGACCGCTCGTGGCCGGAGGAGAAGACGGCGTGCCCGAGCTCGTGCAGCATCACCTCCATCCACTCCGATCCGGGAACGACGTTGCAGAGGATCCGCACGTCACCTTCGCGGTCGACGTCGAGGGAGAACGCGTGCTGGCACTTCCGGTCGCGCGGATAGAGGTCGCTGCGCTCGAGGACCGCGCGGGTCTCGAGACCGAGGCCGTCGAACGTCCGGCGCGCCAGCTCGACCGAGTCCTGTCGCTCGAGGACGGGATCGAGGTCGACGCCGCCGGTGGACGGTACGTCCTGGAAGAACGGGTCGGCGTAGTGCCAGGGCCGGAGGTCGGCCTCGACGCAGCCGAATCGCTCTGCGAGCGCCCCGTCGAGCGACGCCTTCCAGCGCGCGAACGGCTCGGCCGTCGCGCGATCTGTCTCGGCGAGCGTGGCGAGCAGCCGGTCCTCGTCCAACTCGGAGGTGGCGACCGCGAGCGCGAACCAGTCGCGGTAGCCGAGCGCACGCGCCGCCTCGTTGCGGAGCCGCGCCAGCTCGCGGACGTCACCGGCGACCGCGGCACCGATCGTCTTCGACGCCTCCCATGCTTCACGACGCTCCTCGACGTCGTCGCTGGTCCGGAGGATGCGCTTGATCTCGTTGTCGCCGACCTCCGCTCCGCCGACCACGCCACGGTGGCGCACGAAACGGGATTCCACCGACCCCTCGAGCTCGATCGTTCGCCGTCGGAGCGCCGCCGGCACCTTCTCCGGTAGCAGCGCGTTGTAGAGAAGGTCGAGCTGCCGTCGGATCGGTGCGTCCGACCGTTCGCCGCGCGCCGCCTGGACGGCGGCGAACGCCTCGCCGTCGGCGAGCACGTCGGAGAGCGCGAGCGAGGTCTCGACGCGACGCGACGCGGTCTCTTCGGTCGCCTCGACGTTCGCCTCCCAGCCTGCGAGGTTCGCGGCCACGGAGAGGGGGCGGAGACGCTCCACGAGTTCGCTGACGACCTCGGCCGGCGCAGGCATCGCCGGAGCGTAGCGACCGCCGAGTGCCACCGATCGTCGGCGGCACTCGCTTCGCGCGGGTGGGATCCGTCCAGGATCGGCGCGTTACGCCGCGCTCGCCTCGCCGTACGTGACGCTCTTCGTCCCGGCGTGAAAGCCGCCGAATGCCTGCTCCCACGCGAGCCCCGGCCACCGGTACTCGGCACGTCCGTCACGGACGTGGAAGGCGACGGTGTAGAGCGTGCCGATGCCACGGGAGTAGTCGCGGGAGTGCAGCGGCGGGTGCAGGAACGACGAGACGAACTGCTCGACGGTGGTCGAGTCGTCGACGAGGAGGTCCGCGAGGCAGTGCTCCCGCTCGACCGTGCGCGTGGCCGCGGCATGCTCGGCCCACTCGACGCGGTGCTGGTGGTTCGTCGCCACCACCGCCGCCGAGAGCACGGCGCCCCGGTCAGGCGACAGGTAGGCGGTACAGACGTCGCCGTCCGCGTCGACGATCGTCAACGTGTGTGCCAGATGGAAGGGCAACCGGCGCAGGGTTCGCCGGGCCGCCTCGGTCGAGGAACACGTCTCGAGGAGATACCGGACGACGAGCGGCACACCGAACCCCGGCCCGACCACCTTCCGTCCGCCGAACGCCAGCGAGACCGCGAGCCCCGCGTCGTTCACCCCGTCGAGCAGGCCCCAGATGCAGTCGCTCGTCCCGATCACGCTGTGGGCGCCCCAGCGTGTGTGCAGGATCGCCCCCTCGAGGCGCGCCGGCGCGTAGTCGTAGTTGCGCGCGAGCACAGGGTCGCCGCGACGCAGCACCGCCTGTGAGCAACCGGTGAGGTACGAGGGAGGCTCCCACATGGCGAGGAAGCGGGACTCGAGGTCGCCGCTGCCGGTCAGCTCGCAGACGGCCTCGTATACCGGCACGAGCTCGGGCATGTGCTCCCGAAGCGCTCGCAGCGACTCCGCGTACGAGGTCCGAGCCGCCTCGCCCTCGCTCAGGAACCACTCGCGGTACCGCGGCCAGTGCCGATGGAAGTGCTCGGCGAGTCGCGGCCCTGGCTCGGGCTGCTCGAACGCCTCGAAGAGGATCGACGACTCCACTCAGAGCATCTTGAACGAGAACGGCTCGGGCTCGGCCACGGGTGCCGGTTCGTGCGGTGGCAGCGGCGCCGTGCCGAACTGCCGCTTGATCCCGTCGATCCAGGTTCGGGCGCGATCCGTGAGCTCGTGGTCGTCGGTCTGCAACCGGCCCCGCGTGACGAGGATGCCGATGTCGGCCCCGGGATAGCGGTAGCCCTCCTCCTGCGCGATACGCAGGTAGAACGCCTCGTCCTCGTCCGCGACCGTGTGCCAGTCGGTGGCCCGGCGCACGAACCGAAGACCGCCGTGCGCGCGCTGATCGAGGCGCCAGATGCCGGACTTGGGTGCGGCGGTGATCAGCTCGGTCTTGTGGGCCGTGTCCTTGAGGATGAACTGGCTCCACTCGTCGACCGCGCCCGGTTGCGCCCAGCCCTCGTTGAGCTCGTCGACGTCGATCTCGTACTCGACGTCCATGAACTCCAGCAGGTGGAAGAGGAAGAGCGGCATGTCGCCGTAGGCGACGGCGGTCACGTTGGTCATCGAGCTCGCTCCGGTGACGCGTGGGTTGAGCTCCCCGAGCCACATCTCGTCTGAGTCCATGTCGGCGAGGAAGTCGAGCTCGAAGTAGCCGCGGTATCCCTCCCGACGCAGACGCTCGCCCATCAGTTGCGTGTAGCGCCGGGCGAGGGAGCGGTGCCGGTCCGTGAGCGCAGTTGCGAAGACGTCGTTCCCGCACCAGCCGCCACCGTACGGGGTCAGCTCGGGGAAGCCCGTGAGCTCGGTCATCAGCGGCCCGACGAGCGTCCCGTGACGCGTGATCACACCCTCGATCGCCGCCTCCCGACACCGGATCCGCGCATCACCTTCAACTCCTCGCCGACGAGCTGCTCCGCGTGATCGGCCCACTCGCTCTCCGACTCCACGAAGAACGTCGTCTGCCCGGAGTCGCCATACGGGGTCTGCACCACGAGATCGGCTCCCGAGCCCGGCCGCGTCGGCGAGCGTTCGCAGCTCGCCGTAGCTCGAGGCGCGGCCGAGGACGTTCGGCACGCTCGGCACTCCTGCGTCGTCCCCGAGCTCGTGTCGTCTCGATCTTCGAGTCGAGACGGTGGCGGAGCTCCGCCGGAGGGAAGGCGACCTCGAGCCCCGCCTCGGCAGCGAGCCGCTCGGTCTCCTCGTCGAACATGAGGAAGAGCGCCTTGCCCCCGCGAGGCCGAACACGGTCGACGACCTCCTTGTGACTCAGCAGGTAGTTGCAGATCTCCTCGATCGAGCCGAACGTGGGCGGCGCGAGCTGCTTCGGCACGAACACGCGCGGGTGATGACCGTCGAACGAGTCGTAGTAGTTGAGGAATCCGAAGCCACGCACCCACCGGTCGATCCCGAGCAGGTTGAAAGCCGTGGCCGACACGAACCACACCGGGGTCGAGTTCGTCCGGAAGAACCGGCGGATCGCCGAGACCCCGCGCAGGACGTCGTCGTCACGCGGCCGGCCCGTCCGCTCGTCGACCTCGACCACGCTCCATCCCGTCGGGAGATCCTCGGGGGGCTCCGCCGTCGGGGGTGCGGCCGGCAGGTCTGAAGGCGGTGTCTGACTGAAGTCAGACACCTCCGGCGGCACCTCGGCTGGGCGGCGGGCACGGGTACGCGCCCAGCCGACGAGCGCGGCCAGCGCGCCCACGAACGCGAGCGTCCGCAGCCTCACGACGTCACCCCGCACCAGTCACGCACGAGGACTGCCAGCACCTGTGCCGTCTCGACCACCGAAGGCAGGTAGACCCGTTCGTCGATGCCGTGGATGTGCTCTGCGCGCGGGCCGAGGCAGACGGCCGGGATACCCGAGCCGACGAACACGCGCGCATCCGTGGTCGCCGTGGTCGCCACGAGCTCGGGCGCGCCACCGGTCACACGCGCGTGGGCGGCGGCCACGGCCTCGACGATGGGCGCGTCCTCCGGCACGGACACGCCCTCACCCGCGAAGCCGTCGTAGCGCACGCGCGGAGGATGCGTAGCGAGGTAGGGGTGCGCTTGCGCGGCGCGGTCGACAGCCGCCTCGACCCGCGCCTTGAGATCCGCCACCGATTGCCCCGGGAACAGCGCAAGGCGGCACGAGAGCGAGCACTCGGCAGCGACGGTCGAGGGCCAGTCACCACCCGTGATCACGCCGATGTTGAGATTGAGCGGATGGTCGAAGGCGTCGTAGGGCGGCGGTGGGGCGGCGTTCAGCTCGGCCTCCAGCACGCGCAGCTCTGCCACGACGGGAAACGCTGCCTCGATCGCATTGACCCCCACCCCGGCATCGCCGACGTGGACGGGAATGCCGGCGATGTCGACGTGGAACCAGAGCACTCCGACCTGTGACGTCGTCACCGCGGCCGGAAACGGCTCGGTGATCACGACGGCATCCGCTCGATGACCCGCGAGGATGCACTGGAGCGCGCCGTTACCGCCGCACTCCTCCTCCACCACCGACTGCACGAGCAGGTCGCCGAGCGGTGCGAGCCCCAGTCGGCGCAGACCACGGATCGCGCCGACGATCGCCACGAGGCCCGCCTTCATGTCGCCGGCGCCGCACCCGAGCAACCAGTCGCCGTCGCGACGGGCAGCAAACGGCGGACCGGTCCACAGGCTCTCGGCCGCCGGCGGCACGACATCCACGTGCCCGTTCAGAAGGAGCGAGCGCCCGTCCCCCGCCCCCGCCCACGTGGCGACGACGTTCGACTTGCCCTCGACGCTCCAACTGAACGGCGCCGCGAGCGCATGGTCACGCAGCGCCTCGGTGTCCAGAGGGACGCGATACGGCTCGAGCCCTGCGTCACGCAACGCGGCCTCCATGAGCACCTGGCCCGGCTCCTCGTTGCCGAGCGTCGTCGGCGTCTCGACGAGGCGGACGAGGAGATCTTCTATCGCCTCAGTCTCGGCCGCGACGGCCCGCGCCAGCTCGTCGTCGCCGACCCCGGCCGGAAGCGCCGCTGGCTTCGACATCGAAGCGAGCGTACCAGTGCACGACAGCGGCTCAGCACGCCCCCGACCCGGTCGCTCGCGGAGGAGACGTCACGGTACGCTGCACGCATGGCCGCGACGGCGACGACGACGACGACGATCCCGTTCGACTGGTATGCCGACCCTTCGGTGCTTCGGCTGGAGCAGGAGCGGATCTTCGCGCGCTCGTGGCAGTACGTGGCGCGGGCCGACCAAGTGGCCGAGCCCGGTCGGTTCGCCGCGGTGCGGGTCGGCCACGTCCCTGCCGTCCTCGTGCGCGGTCGCGACAGCGAGCTGCGAGGGTTCGTCAACGTCTGTCGCCATCGCGGCTTCGTGCTCTGCGAAGGAGACGGCAAGCGAGAGACGATCCAGTGCCCGTACCACGCGTGGACATACGACCTCGACGGATCGCTCCGTTCGGCACCGCGCAGCGACCGCGAGCCCGGCTTCGCGCGCGACGAGCTGGGACTGCTGCCCGTCTCCGTCGCGACGTGGGGGCCGTTCGTGTTCGCAAACCCGGATCCGGAAGCGCCGCCGCTCGAGGAGACCCTCGGCGAGCTGCCCGCTCTGCTCGCCGCGGGAGGCGTCGACCTCGACGCACTGGCGTTTCGGTTCCGCGCCGACATCGCGCCCTACGAAGCCAACTGGAAGGTGATCGTCGAGAACTTCCTGGAGTGCTACCACTGCTCGGTGGCGCACCCGACGCTGTCGAAGGCGATCGACGTCGGCGTCGATTCGTACCGGCTCGAGACACGGCCGACGTTCTCCAGCCAGATCGCGCAGCCGCGAGACGGCGGCGGCGGCGTGTACGACGCCGCCGGGGAGCTCGACCAGGGGCAGTTCCACTTCGTCTTCCCGAGCACGGTGATCAACGTCATGCCGGGACGCCCGAACCTGTCGATCGGGCCGGTTCTCCCCGATGCCACCGAGCGTACGACACGGTTCCTCGACTACTTCTTCGCACCCGATGCCGACCAGGAGTGGATCGACGATTACCTCGCGCTCGACGATCTCGTCGGTGTCGAGGACCGCGTGCTCGTCGAGCGCGTGCAGGCCGGCGTGCGCACAGGCGCCGTACCCAACGGGCAGCTCCTCGCCGAGTCGGAGCAGCTGATCGCGCACTTCCAGGCTCTCGTGGTCGGGGCCCTGGGCGCCGATGAGGACTAGATGGTTACGCGTACCGAGTCGCCCCCCGCACGCCTGATCAACCGCGAGCTCTCATGGCTCGCGTCGAGCGAGCATCTCCTCGAACTGGCGGCGGACGAGACCCTGCCGCTGCTCGAGCGCGTGAAGTTCTGCGCGATCTTCTCGGCGATTCTCGACGAGTTCTTCATGGTGAGGGTCGCCGGCCTCGTGGAGCAGGAGGCGTCGGGCCTCGCCGTCCTCTCCGCCGACGGCCTCACGCCATCGCAGGCTCTCGAGGCGATCCGCGAGCGGGTCGCCGGGCTCACACAGCACCAGGGACGCCTGTGGAAGAAGGAGCTACGACCCGCGCTCGAGGAGAACGGGATCGTGGTCGTCTCCATCGACGACTGCACGGAGAAGGACCTCGCGAAGCTGGAGCGGTACTTCCAGCGCGAGATCTACCCGGTGCTGACGCCGCTCGCGGTCGGACAGGGACAGCCTTTCCCGTACATCTCGGGCCTCTCGCTCTCGCTCGGCGTGATCGCGATCCATCCAGAGCGGGGTGACGAGCGCTTCGCCCGCGTCAAGGTCCCCGAAGGGCTCGACCGCTTCGTCCCGGTCGACGGCAAGCTCGTACCGGTCGAGGCCGTGATCGGGCACTTCCTGCCCGCCCTGTTCCCGGGGATGGAGGTCACAGAGCGCGCGGTCTTCCGGGTCACCCGGGACGCCGACTTCGAGGTCTCCGACGAGGCCGACGACCTGCTCGAGGCGATCGAGTCGGAGCTGCGACGGCGTCGCTTCGGAGACGTCGTCAGGCTCGAGGTGTCGGGGTCGGCGTCGAGCCGGATGATCGACAAGCTCGTCGCGGGTCTCGGCATCGAGCGTGGGCAGGTCGTCGAGATCGAGGGCCCGCTCGACCTCTCCGAGCTGATGGAGCTCTACGCGATCGACCGCCCCGACCTGCGCGACGAGCCGTGGGCACCCGTGACGCCGCCGCGTTTCGGTCCGGCGCGCGACCCGCAGCGCGTGTTCGAGGAGATCCGCCGTGGCGACATCCTCTCACACCAACCGTACGAGTCCTTCCGCGCGACGTTCGAGGCGTTCGCGCAGGCGGCCGCCGAGGACCCCGACGTGATCGCCATGAAGACGACCGTGTACCGGACGAGTGACGACTCCACCCTCGTCTCGGCTCTGATCGATGCCGCCGAGCAGGGCAAGCAGTCGGTCTGCCTGGTGGAGCTCAAGGCGCGCTTCGACGAGGGCCGCAACATCGGCTGGTCACGCGCGATGGAGCAGGCGGGAGTGCATGTCGTACACGGATTCCACGACCTCAAGGTTCACGCCAAGATGACGCTCGTCGTCCGGCGCGAGCCCGGCGGCCTGCGCCGTTACGTCCACATCGGAACCGGGAACTATAACGCAGCGACCGCCCGGCTCTACGAGGACGTCGGCGTCTTCACGGCGGACGAGGAGATCGCGGCCGACGTGGCCGAGCTCTTCAACCACCTCACCGGTTTCGGCGAGCCGCAGCGCTTCCGCAAGCTCGTGGTCGCCCCCGTGGCCATGCGCGCGCGTGTCCTCGAGGAGATCCGACGCGTCGCCGCCGCCGCCGAGGCGGGTGAGCACGCGCGTATCCGCATGAAGATGAACCAGCTCGTCGACCCGACGATCATCGACGAGTTGTATGCGGCGTCACAGGCGGGGGTGCCGATCGAGATCTGCGCCCGCGCCATCTGCATGCTCCGACCCGGCGTCGAGGGGCTCTCCGAGACGATCTCGGTCCGCTGCATCTTCGGGAGGAACCTCGAGCACAGTCGCATCTACTCGTTCGAGGCGGGCGAGCACGCGACGATGCTGATCGGCAGTGCCGACCTGATGCCGCGAAACCTCGACCGCCGCGTCGAGGTGCTGATGCCGGTGGAGAGCGCCCGTGCTCGACACGAGCTGAACGCGGTGCTCGACAGTGCGTTCACCGACGACGTGTTCGCGTGGGAGCTCGCAGCCGACGGCACGTGGAGCAGGCGCTCACCCGAGAAACGGGGGAAGGGGCACGCGCACCAGGCCGCGATGCACCGTCGTGCGAAGGCGCGCGCGAAACGCGCACGCGACGTGCAAAGCCGCTCCTAGACCGGCCGCGTGAGAGGCTTGTAGCGGATCCGGTGCGGCTCGAGCGCCTCCGGGCCTCGCGTCTCGACCGCCCAGGCCGCGTACTCGGCCCAGCTGCCCTCGAACCACGTGACCTGGGAATCGCCCTCGAAGGCGAGCACGTGCGTCGCGACCCGGTCGAGAAACCAGCGATCGTGCGAGATCACGACCGCGCACCCTGCGAAGTCGAGCAACGCCTCCTCGAGCGCTCGCAGCGTGTCGACGTCGAGGTCGTTCGTCGGCTCGTCGAGCAGCAGCAGGTTGCCACCCGAGCGCAGGAGCTTGGCGAGATGCACCCGGTTTCGCTCTCCGCCCGAGAGCTGCTTGACCGGCTTCTGCTGGTCACTGCCGCGGAAGTTGAACCACGAGACGTACTGGCGCGAGTTCACCTCACGCCGACCCAGCTCGATCGTGTCGTGGCCGCCGGAGATCTCCTTCCACACGGTGTTGTCGGGGGTGAGGTCGGCACGTGCCTGGTCGACGTACGCCAGCTCGACCGTGTCGCCGAGCTGCAGCACGCCGTCGTCCGGCTGCTCCTCGCCGGCGATCATGCGGAACAGCGTCGTCTTGCCGGCCCCGTTCGGGCCGACCACGCCGACGATGCCTCCCGGCGGCAGCGAGAAGGAGAGGTCGTCGATCAGCAACCGATCGCCGAAGCCCTTGCGCAGCTCCTCCGCCTGCACGACGACGTCGCCCAGCCGGGGGCCGGCCGGAATGTGGATCTCGACGGTGTCGAGCCGCACGCTCTGCTCCTCCGCGAGCAGGCGCTCGTAGTTGGCCAGCCTCGCCTTCGACTTGGCGTGCCGAGCCGTCGGGCTCATGCGCACCCACTCGAGCTCGTGCTGCAGCGTGCGTCGGCGCGCGTCCGAGCGCTTCTCCTCGACGGCGAGGCGAGCCTCCTTCTGCTCGAGCCAGGACGTGTAGTTGCCCTGGAAGGGAATGCCTCGACCGCGGTCGAGCTCGAGGATCCAGCCGGCGACGTTGTCGAGGAAGTAACGGTCGTGCGTGATCGCGATCACGGTGCCGGGGTAGTCGGCGAGGAACCGCTCGAGCCACGCGACCGATTCCGCGTCGAGATGGTTCGTGGGCTCGTCGAGCAGCAGCAGGTCCGGTGAGGAGAGCAGCAGCCGGCAGAGCGCGACGCGACGCCGCTCCCCTCCCGAGAGAGTCGTGACGTCCCGGTCGCCCTCCGGCACGCGAAGCGCATCCATCGCCCGGTCGAGCGCCTGGTCGAGGCTCCACCCGTCGTGGCGGTCGATCTGCTCCTGCACCGCCGCCTGCTCCGCCAGCAGCGCGTCGAAGTCGGCGTCCGGCTCCGCGAACGCCGCAGAGATCTCGTTGAAGCGGTCGAGCAGGTCGCGCAACGGCCGCACGCCGTCCTCGACGTTGCCGCGAACGTCCTTGGCCGGATCGAGGTCGGGCTCCTGGGGGAGCAGTCCCACCGACGCGCCGGGCGCGAGTTGGGCAATCCCGGACGACGGCTCCTCCACCCCGGCCATGATCCGCAGCAGCGTCGACTTGCCGGCGCCGTTCGGGCCGAGAACGCCGATCTTGGCGCCGTGGAGGAACGACAGCGAGATGTTCGCCAGGACCTGCCGCTCGGGCCCGTAGAACTTGTCGGCGCGATGCATCGTGTACACGATCTCCGCGCCCATCGCGTTGAGCCTACCCACAGGTGCCGAACTTCAGTCCACCTCCGCTGTTCGCGCGACGACCCAGGTGTCGGACTTCAGTCCGACACCGCTGTTGGCACGAACAGCCGTGTCCGACTGAAGTCGGACACGGGCGATGCGCTAGCCGTCCAGAGCGACGCGGATGTCGTGGACGAGCGCGTCCACGGTCAGGTCTGCGCCGGAGTGGAGCGTGGCGAGCCATTCACCGTCGCGGCTGTAGATGCGGACGGGTGCGGAGTGGATGTCGTCGTCCCCCGAGACGACGACCGAGAGTACGCCGAAGTCGCGCCACACTGCGGTCAGTTCGTCCTCGGCCCCGACGAGGTACGCGAGCCGCCCCTGTGCACGGTGGCGGAGGAGGAACGCATCGACCTCGGACGGGGTGTCCTCGGCCGGATCGACCGAGATGCCGACCACCGCGACGCCGGCACGTTCGTCCGGCTCCAGCCGATCGACGGCGCGCGCGGCGATCTCGCCGATCACGGGGCACGCTTCCGTGCACTGCGCATCGAGGAACGTGACGACGGCGACGCGTCCCCGCAGGCTCTCGGCGGACACCGTCTCGCCGGTCTCGTCGGTGAGGGCGAACGCGGGCAGCTCGATCCCGGCCGGTGGGACGCTGCCGACGAACGGCGAGGCGACGGGCGCCGCAGAGTCGTCCGACCCGCCGAACTGCGAAGCAACGAGCAGGATCCCGATCGCCAACGCCAGAGCGCCGGCGGCGAGTACGAGCAGCAGCCGCATGGACTGTGAGCGTAGACAGCGTCGGCTCAGACGCGCCGCAGCAGCTCGAGGTCGCGCTCGTACGTGATCAACGCCGCCGCCTCGCCGGGGCTCACCCAGCGGGCGTCGTCGATCTCGCCCGGCGGAAGCTCGAGCTCACCGGAGACGACGCGCAGGCGCCACCAGCGGACACGCTTCGGCCGCCCGTGCCCGTCCGTGTACCAGGTGGTCGGCAACTCCTCGTCGAGGGCACAGGTGAGGCCGGTTTCCTCCGCCACCTCGCGCAGCGCGCACCGCTCGTCGTCCTCGCCCGGCTCTCGCTTGCCCTTGGGGAACGTCCAGTCGCCGTAGCGGCGACGGTGGACGAGCAGCACCTCGACACCGTCGGCGCCCGTCCGCACCGGGATGCCACCGGCGGCGAGGACCGGCTCGCTCACGCGACCGCGCGACCCGCTCGCCGCTCGAAGCGCCTCCAAGCCTGGCGCCACTCGGCACGGCCATGCGCTCTGCGGCTGCGCTCGCGCTCGACGATGCGACCGGCGGCGAGCGCTGCCCCGGGGTGGAATGCGGCGAGTGCGCGGATGCGTGTCTCCGCGACGACGGCGTCCTGGTGGTCGCCGAGGACGTCCTGGATCTTCTTCGCTGCGCCGACGGCGCGTGCGCCGCGGGTCCCGACCTCGTGAGCGGCGAGCTCGAGCGCGTAGCGAACCCGCTTCACCCGGATACGTAGGGCGTGCAGCTCGTCGTCGGCGGGATCTTGGCCGACCCGTGCCGCCGCACGCCGTGCGCGCCGCAGCTCGCCTGCGGCCAGCGCCGCGAGCGATACATCCTCGCCTCCGGCAGGGATCGGGGACACGTCGACCGTCTCGAGCCGATCGAGCAGCGCGAAGTACCTCTCGCTCGAGAGCGCGGCGACCGCGGTCTCGCGTGCGGCCGCGCGCTCCGCCTCGAGGTGCGCAACCAGGGGTTGAGCCGCCCAGGTGTCGTCTTCGAGCGTGGCGACCTCGGTCGTCAGCCGCGCCAGCAGGACGTCGAGGTCGCGTGCAGGGCCGAGCAGCGAGCCGAGCCACGCGAGCTCTCCGCGGAGCTCCTCCGCCCACGACTCGTCGACGATCGGGCGCGCGGCGCGCAGGTACGCCCGCAGGCGTCGCGTCGCCACGCGAAGCTGGTGGAGATCCTCCGGGTCGCTGCCGAGCCGCGTGCCCGGATCGTGAAGCAGGAGACGCCGCGCCTGCTCGCGCATCGCGATCGCGAGCGCGTCGCGCGGCGGCGAGCCGGGCGGGACGGTGAACGGCCCGAGCGGCCCCGGCAGGTCGAGCGCGCGATACAGCTTTGCGAGCGACCCTGCAGACGCGGCGCCGGCTCCGCGCAGGATCTGCTCGATCCGCAGGAGCGCGCCCTCGTCGCCGACCGAGCGCTCGATCTCGATCTCGTGGAAGCGCATCCGGACACGGAGGCCGTCCAGCACGGAGACCGCGTCGTCGTGGACCTCGGCTCCGTCGGAGCGTTGCACCTCCCGCCGCGTGCGCATCCGGGCCACCGGCTCGAGCTCCCGCCCGCGGGTCAGCGCCAGCAGCAGCAGGCACAGCTCGCCGGGAGGATGCGCCGGCGCGCCTGCGACCTCCACCTCGAGCCGTGAGGCGCCGTGTGGGAGCTTGAGTTGCCAGAGACCGGCGCCGCCCGCGATCCGGTGGCGAAGTGTGATCCCGTGCTGCGCGAGCCGCAGGTCCGCCGTGTCGTGGTAGGTGGAGACGAGGATGCGTGGAGGCAGCGTCACACCCACAGCGGGCATGACGAAACCCTCGCCCGCAGTCAGTTTCACCTCGGTCTCGACGAACTGGCGCACCGCACTCAGCGTACTGCCGTTCCCCCGAACGCGACAGCGCCGATTCCACTAGGGTCCCGCCCGTCCATGCGCTTCTCGCTGACGCCACGTACCAACGAGTTCTTCGTTCTGTATGCGAAGGCCGGAGAGAACGCCCTCGAGGCAGCGCGCCTCGTCGAGCGCCGCTTTCGGGAGCACCCGAACTCGGGTGTCACGCAGGAGCAGGTGAAGGCCGCGGAAACCGTCGGTGACGGGCTCACGAAGGACCTCATCCAGCTACTCAACACCCAGTACGTGACGCCGTTCGACCGCGACGACATCTACTTGCTCGCGACCGAGATCGACGACGTCGTCGACTTCCTCGAGGAGGCGTCGGACCTGCTCGGCCTGTACGGGGTGGAAATGCCGACGCGCCACGCCGTCGAGCAGTGCGCGATCATCGTCGAGGCCGTCGACCACCTGGCCACGGCGTGCGACAACCTGAAGGGGATGCGCGGCGTGTCCGAGGCGCTCGTGGAGATGAAGTCGCTCGAGGACAAGGGCGACCGGTTGCTGCGCGACGCGCTTGCGTCGCTCTTCCACGACGACGGCATCGACCCCCTGATCGTGATCCGCTGGAAGGACATCTACGAGGCTCTGGAGCGCGCGCTCGACGCCTGCGAGACGGCGGCGAACGTGATCGCGAACATCGTGGTCAAGAACGCCTGATAATGAACGAGACGCTCGTCGCGGTCGTCCTCGTCGCGCTCTTCTTCGATTTCACCAACGGCTTTCACGACACCGCCAACGCGGTGGCCACGTCGATCTCGACGAAAGCGATGTCCCCGCGCAACGCCGTGGCGCTCGCCGCGGTGCTCAACTTCGCCGGGGCATTCATCTCCTTCAAGGTGGCGGCAACGATCGCCAAGGGCATCGTCGATCCGGCCGCGATCACGCTCGACATCGTGCTCGCGGGGCTCGTGGGCGCGATCACGTGGAACCTGATCACGTGGTTCCTGGGGCTCCCGTCGAGCTCCAGTCACGCACTGATCGGCGGTGTGCTCGGGGCCGCCATCGCCGCCGCCGGCTGGGACGTCGTCCAGTGGCAGGGGATCAAGGAGAAGGTGCTCGTCCCCTCGCTGCTCGCTCCGCTCTTCGGCTTCGCCGCCGCGTTCCTGCTCATCCTCGCGATCGTCTGGACGGTCGCGCGACGCCGGCCGGACCGGATCAACCGGTTCTTCCGGCGCGGCCAGATCCTCTCCGGCAGCTTCGTCGCTCTCACACACGGCACGAACGACGCGCAGAAGACGATGGGCATCATCGCGCTCGCCCTCGTAGCGAGTGGTGACCTGGACGCCGACTTCTCGAGGCCGCCGACCTGGGTGATCGTGTCGGCAGCGCTCGCGATGGCGCTCGGCACGTATGCCGGTGGCTGGCGCATCATCCGCACGATGGGGACGCGGATCGCGAAGATCGACCCGCCCCAAGGGTTTGCGGCGCAGACCGGCTGTGCCACCGTCCTCTGGTCGGCGGCGCACTACGGCTTCCCGGTGTCCACGACGCACACGATCACCGGCTCGGTGATGGGCGCAGGTTCTGTCCGTGGCCTCTCCGCCGTCCGCTGGGGAGTGGCCGGCAACATCCTCACGGCGTGGGTGATGACGATCCCCATGGCCGCTCTCGTCGGCGGTCTCATGGAGGCGCTGACGCGGCTCCCGGGGGGCACAGCGATCGTGTTTGGGTTCGCGATCGCGATCGCGATCGCAGCTTTCCTCGCCCGTCGCTGGGAGACGCGGAAGCTCGCACCGCCAACGGTCGTGCCGGCGACCGTCGCCAGCTGACGGGCGACGCCGACGCCTTCAGGGCCCGCGACTCGTCTCAGTGGCTGGCGTCGCTGAACTCCTGGAACTCGCCGGTGACGACGAACTCCGTCTGCTCTCCGATGTCGACGGCGTTGTCACCTATCCGCTCGATGCAGCGGGACACGATGATCATCCGCATCCCCCACTCGGCCGTGTCGGGTGTGAGCGTCATCTCGAGCACGCGATCGGCTAGCTGCCGGTTCGTCCGGTCGATGAGCTCGTCGAGCTCGACCAGGCTTCGCGCCCGCTCGACGTCCCGGGCGGCGAACGAGTCGAGGGCGATCCTGATCATCTCCTCAGCCCGCTCGCCCATCTCCCGCAGGCCGTCGGCGAGCTCGCCGCGGGGTGCCAGCGCCGCCGACAGCTTCGTCAGCTTCGCGATCGTCACCGCCTGGTCGCCGATCCGCTCGAGGTGGATCGAGTCGTGGAGGACGGCGAGCACGATCCGCAGATCGGTCGCCACCGGCGTCTCGAGCGCGAGGGTCTGCTCGACCATCTTCTCGATCCGGTGGTAGCGCATGTCGATCTCGTCGTCGAACGCGATCACCTCGTCGCAGAGCTCGACGTCCTGCCCTGAGAGCGCGTCGATCGCGCCGCGCACGGCGCGCAACGCCACGTCTCCCATCTCCTGCAGGCTCTCCTCGAGCCCGCGAAGCCGCTCCTGATACCCGACTCTCATCCGAACCGACCCGTGACGTAGTCCTCCGTCCGCTTGTCCGCGGGCGCCGTGAAGATCTTCGATGTCTGGTCGACCTCGACGAGGACGCCGTAGCGGCCGGCCCCGTCCTCGTTGACGTCGACGCTGAAGAATGCGGTCATGTCCGCGACGCGCGCCGCCTGCTGCATGTTGTGGGTGACGACGACGATCGTGTAGTCACGCTTGAGCTCGTGCATGAGGTCTTCGATGCGTGCCGTGGCGATCGGGTCGAGCGCCGATGCCGGCTCGTCCATGAGCAGGACGTCGGGCTCCGTCGCGAGTGCCCTCGCGATGCAGAGGCGCTGTTGCTGGCCACCGGATAGGCCGAGCGCGCTGTCCGAGAGACGATCCTTGACCTCGTCCCAGAGCGCCGCCTGGCCCAGGCAGCGCTCGACGCGCTCGTCGAGATCCTTCTTCAGCCCGAGAGCGCGAGGGCCGAAGGCGACGTTGTCGTAGATCGACTTCGGGAACGGGTTCGGCTTCTGGAAGACCATCCCAATCCTCCGGCGCACCTCGACCGGATCGACCGCTCGCGCGTAGAGGTCCTGCCCGTGGTAGAGGACGCTGCCCTCGACCCGCGCGCCCGGGATCAGGTCGTTCATGCGGTTGAAGCATCGGATGAACGTCGACTTGCCGCACCCCGACGGGCCGATGAAGGCGGTCACTGTGCCCTCGTGTACGTCGAGGCTGACCCCGGACAGCGCGACAGCGCCGTTGTAGGAGACCGCGAGGCTCTCGACCGTGAAGACCTTCTCGCGCCGCTCGATTTCCTCACGGGTACCGCCGAATGAGACCTCGGCGATGCGTGAGCTGTCGATCGCAGGGGCACCCGTCGTGGCGCGGGCCTGGATCTCGGGTGTTGTCCCTCGTTGCTCGTTCATCTGCATGACCAATGGATCACCAGTTCTGTCGGAAGTGGTTGCGGAGGACGATGGCGAGCGCGTTCATGCTCAACACGATCACGAGCAGGACGATGATCGCGCCCGCAGCGAGCGTCTGGAACGCGGGATCGGGGAACTTGACCCACGTGTAGATCTGCACGGGTAGCGCCGTGAACGCGCCGAAGATCGTCGGGTCGAAGGCGACGTACTGCAGGGCGCCGATCAGGAGCAGCGGGGCCGTCTCGCCGATCGCACGGGAGAGCGCGAGGATCGACCCGGTGGCGATGCCCGGGATCGAGGCGGGCAGCACCTGACGCGCGACGACCTGCCACTTGGTCGCGCCGAGCGCGTAGCCACCCTGGCGGATCGAGTCGGGCACCGCGCGGATCGCCTCACGCGACGCGATGATCACCGTGGGCAGGACGACGAGCGTGAGGATGATCGCGCCTGCGAGCAGGACGCGACCGATGCCGACCGGTCCACGAACGACGAAGGCAAGACCGAGGATCCCGTAGACGATCGCCGGCACGGCTGCGAGGTTCTGGATGTTGAGCTCGAGCAGGCGGTTGTACCAGCGCTCCTTGTGCGCGTACTCCTCGAGGTAGACCGCCGTGGCGACGCCGATCGGGACGCACATCGCAAGCAGGAGCACGGCGAGGTAGACGGTCGCGAGGATCGCCGGCCGTGCACCCGCCTCCGCCGCGACCGTCGAGGGCGGATTCGTGAACAGCTTCCCGTTCAGCGCCGGCCAGCCGGTGAGGACGGTCTCGATCAGCAGCCACCCGAGTGTCCCGAGGGCCACGGCGAGCGAGCCGACCATGAAGGCCGTGAAGAGCCTGCTCTTCCAGCGCCGCGACATCAGTCGTAGACCTCGCGGTAGCGACGGACGAGCCGGATCGAGACGAGGTTCATGATCAGCGTGAGCACGAACAGCGTGAGCCCGACCGCGAAGATCGTCTTGTACTCGAGCGAGCCCGTGGGCAGGTCGCCGTTGCCGGTGGCGCCGATGAACGCGGTGAGCGTCTCCACCGTGGCGCGGGGGTCGAGTGTCAGCTGCGGCAGCTGACCGACGGCGATCAGGACGATCATCGTCTCGCCGACGGCGCGCGAGACGGCGAGCACGAAGGAGGCGATGATGCCCGAGATCGCGGCGGGCACGACGACCTTCAGGGACACCTGCAGGCGGTCGGCGCCGAGGCCGTAGGCGCCGTCCCGGAGCGCCTGTGGCACCGAGGCCATCGCGTCCTCGGAGAGCGAGGCGACGGTGGGGATCAACATCACGCCGACCACGAGTCCGCCGGCAAGCGGGTTGAAGATGTCGACCTGGATCCCGATGTCCCGGAGCAGCGGCGTGACCGCCGTCAGTGCGAAGTAGCCGTAGACGACGGTGGGGATGCCGGCGAGGATCTCGAGCATCGGCTTCAGCGTTGCGCGCGTCCTCGGGCTCGCGTACTCGCTGAGGTAGATCGCGGAGCCGAGCCCTGCGGGGATCGCAACCAGGAGCGCCCAGAACGTCACCGAGAGCGTGCCGACGAGGAGCGGCACGGCGCCGAAGCTGCCCGGCGTGAACAGCGGCGCCCAGTCCGTGCCCGTGAAGAACTCCAGCGGGCTGATCTCGGCGAAGAATTCGAGGGCCGGGAGGAGCAGCGAGACGACGATGCCGACGGTGGTGAGCACGGAGATCAACGCCGCGAGCCCTAGCACGGCCTTGATCACGAGCTCCCCGAGCCGCCTGCTCGAGGGGCTGAGGTCGATCTCGACGGGCGCGGGAGCACCCGCTACGGAGGCCTCGCGCGTCGCCACCGCGCCCTACGCCGTGGCCTCGTCGAGGGAGGCGACGTTCCGTGCGAGCTGCTGCTCGTCGAGCGGCACGAACTGCGCCCGCTCGGCGATCGCCGGCTCGTTGTCGAGCATGTACCGCAGGAAGCTCTCGACCTCCGGTCGTTGCAGTGCCTCGGTGGAGGCGTAGACGAAGAGAGGCCGGGAGAGCGGGGCGTACGTGCCGCCCTGAGCGGACTCGACGCTCGGCGCGACGCAGCCATCTCCGCCGTCGATCTCCAGTGCCTTCAACGTGCCCTGGTTCTCCTCGAAGTAGGAGAAGCCGAAGTAGCCGAGGCCGCCCGGTGTGCCCGCGACGCCCTGGACGACGACGTTGTCGTCCTCGCTCGCGGAGAAGTCGGTGCGGCTGGCCCCCTCCTCACCGACGATCTCCTGCGTGAAGTAGTCGAACGTCCCCGAGTCGGTGCCGGGCCCGAAGAGCTTGAGCGGCTCGTCCGGGAACGAATCGCGTACCTGGCTCCAGCTCGTGACCTTCGAGCCGGGCTCCCAGATCGCCTCGAGGTCGTCGACCGTGAGGCACGATACCCAGTCGTTGTCTCTGTTGACGACGACTGTCAGTGCATCGTTCGCAACCTCGAGCACGATGTACTCGACGCCGTTGGCGGCGCAGATCTCGGCTTCCTCGTCCTTGATCGGGCGGGACGCGTCGGAGAGATCTGTCTCTCCCCTGCAGAAGCGGTCGAAGCCGCCGCCCGTGCCCGAGATACCGACGGTCACGTCGCCGCCCCCGTCCTTGCGGAAGCCCTCTGCGGCCGACGTCACGTACGGCCCGACGGTGCTGGAGCCGTCGGCGCTGACGGTGCTCGACGTCGCTCCGCCACCACCGCAGCCGGCCGCGGCGAGCGCCAGCAGGATGACGGACGCGGCGAGCGAGGCGCGAAGTGGTGGCATGATCCTCCCCCGGGTTGCAGTGCGGGCGTGCGTTGCCCCTCGACCCCAGTCTTTCGACGAGCCCGCGCTGCGTGGGGTGCCGACTGGTGAACGTTTGGTGAAGAGCTGGTTATCGCACGCGCGACCGGGGTGCGAAGAGGCAGCGCACCTCGAGGCCGGCACCGAGCCCACCGGTCGCGTCGACCGTGCCTCCAGCCTGTGTGACGATGTGCTTGACGATCGCCAGCCCGAGACCGGTACCCCGCGAGGCACGCGAGCGGTCGGAGCGGTAGAAGCGCTCGAAGAGCCGCGACAGCTCTGCTTCGGGGACGCCGATGCCGTCGTCCGTGCCGCGCAGGATGACTCCCGACGGCGTTCGCTCGACCGTGAGCGTGAACGTCGAGCCCGGGCCTGCGTAGCGGATCGCGTTCTCAGCGAGGTTCTGCGCGATCACCCGGAGCAGCCGAGGTCGTATCTCGAGCTCGACGGCGGAGTCCCCGACGACGGAGATCCCGACTCCCGCCCGGCGTGCCGGTTCGGTGAGCTCACCGACGGCTGCCTCGAGCTCGGGGAGCACCGGAACGGCGCCCAGCGCCACCACGCGTGCTCCCGACTCGAGCTCGCTGAGGAACAGCACCTCGTCGATCAGCTCGCGAATGTGCTCGACCTCAGCAAGTGCCTGCTCGACGAGCGGCACGACGTCCTCGCCGGGCAGCGTCGCCGTCTCCAACAGGGAGAGCAGTCGTGCCAGCGGTGTTCGGAGCTCGTGCGACACGGCAGCGGTGAACCCGGCGCGCAACTCCTCGTAGGCGGTCAGGTCCCCCGCCTTGCTGAGGTAGACGAGACGCTCGCCACGTCCGTCGATCTCGATCGGGACGATCAGCGGCACGATCGCCGTGCCCCCGGAGAGCAACTCGGAGGGCAGCGGCTCGCCCTCCCGCAGGCCGTCGATCGCCTGTCGTGCCCGCCGGCTGGCGAGAAGCACACGGTCGTCGGAATCGAGCACGACAACCGCTTCGCGACTTTCCTCGACGAGCAACCGACCGCGCTCAGCGTCCCTGTCCATCACCGCCGCTTGTAGCAGACCGACGCGCGCCGACTGCAGCGGCCGCCATCATTGCGCCGGATGGCGACGGTGCTGATCATCGAGGACGACGCCGTGATCGCGAAGGGAATGGCACGGCACCTGCAGTCGGCCGGGTTCGACGCGGTGGGCGTCTCGAACGGAGAGACGGGGATGGCGCGCCTGCGTTTCGAGCAACCCGACGTATGCGTGCTCGACCTGATGCTCCCGGGGCTCGACGGCTGGAAGGTGATCGAGCAGGCGCGCAGCGAGGGGATCGGTACGCCCATCGTCGTCGTCTCGGCCCGCGGCACCGAGCACGACCGTGTCCACGCGCTGGAGATCGGCGCCGACGACTATCTCGTGAAGCCGTTCTCGATGAAGGAGCTCGTCGCCCGTGTAGGTGCCGCCGCCCGCCGCGGGCCCCGCGCCCAGGAGCCAGACCGGGGCGGCGAGATCGTGATCGAAGAGCTTCGCCTCGACCCGAAGAACGTCCAGGCCTACCTCGACGGCGTGTCGGCGGAGCTCACTCCGACCGAGTTCCGCCTCCTCTACACGCTCGCGCGCGACGCGGGCCGCGTGCTCACCCGCGACGAGCTGCTGCAGCGTGTGTGGGGGCGCCGCGCCTCGCATCGCGACCGCACCGTTGACGTGTTCGTGCGCAAGCTGCGTGAGAAGGTCGACGCCCGCGCAGCGAAGCACACCTTCCTGCAAACACGCTACGGCGTCGGCTACAAGGTCGAGCCAGAACGCAAACCGTAGGGGCGGGACCTGTCCCGCCCGCCGGCACGGCCCGCCTACCCGCCCGACCTGTCCCCGTTTCGGCCGGAGCAGGCCCGGGTTACGCTCCCCAGATGCCCGAGCGAGCCGAGGAGATCCACGCGCGAGCCGTCGCCGCAGCCGGCGCCGACGGCCGGCTGACGATGCCCCCTGTGCACGAGTGGGAGACGTTCCCCTTCGACGGCGACATGACCACGCGCCCGTTGGCGCCTCCCGTCGCCGCAGAGCGACCCCGGGCCGGCGAGAACGGCGTGGGCTGCTGGCGCTGCGAGCACGGGCTCGAGAGCGCGATCTGGCACGATGAGCGCTGGCTCGTGGCGCCGCTCGAGCGTCCGAGCGGCCTGCCGGTGATCGTGATCCTGTTCCCACGGGCGCATCACGACCTCAACGATCTGCCGCGGGAGCTGGCACAGGAGCTCGGCCCGATGTTGGTCCGTGTGGAGGCGGCGGTGCGCTCCGTCGGCGAGATCGGACGCGTGCACGTCTGTCGCTGGGGTGACGGCAGCGCGCACCTGCACTGGTGGTTCATGGCACGCCCGGCACGGCTACCGCAGCTGATCGGGAGCTTCGCGGCGATCTGGGACGACATCCTGCCGCCGACGCCCGAGGCAGTCTGGCGTGAGAACCTGGCGGTCGTGGCGGCGTCGCTCGCAGCCGGCGGCGGGTCCGCCCACATGGGTCCGACGTCCGCGATCCCGCCGCGATGACCGCATCGTCCGAGCCGGGGCCGGCGCGCCGCACCAGACCGTGGAAGCGCCTCGGCCTCACCGGCGTCGGGCTCGTGCTCGTGGTCGTCACGTTTGTGTTCGTCCTCCCACGTGTCGCCGACTACCGCGACGTCTGGGACGTCCTCACGGGTCTGTCGGCGGCGTGGATCGCAGTGCTGATCGTCGCCACGCTCCTCAACCTGTCCACCTTTCCACCCCCATGGATGGTCGTGCTCCCCGGTCTCGGGTACCGCAACGCGTTCGTGATGACGCAGGCGTCGACGGCGCTGTCGCTGGTCGTGCCCGGGGGTGCCGCCGTGGGCATGGCCGGCTCGTACGGGATGCTTCGCTCGTGGGGGCTGCAGCCCGCGAGTGTGGCCCGCGCCGTGACGCTGACCGGCGTTTGGAACCAGCTCGCCACGTTCTTCTTCCCCGTGCTCGGTGTCGCGCTGCTCGCAGGCAAGACCGCCACGCAACCGCTGCTCGGGTTGATGGCACTCGTCGGAGCTGGTGTGTTCGGAGTCCTCGTCACCGGGCTCGTGCTGATCCTGTGGCGCGATCGACTGGCGCGCGACCTCGGTGACGTCGCCGCTCGCGCCGTTTCGTGGGCCAAGCGCAAGGTACGGCGAGATCCGGTCGCTTGGGGTGGCGCGGCCTTCGTCCGCTTCCGGCACGACACCGCCGGGCTCTTGAGACGACGCTGGCACTGGCTCACGCTAGCCACGCTGGCCGGGCATCTGACGGTGTTCGTCGTGCTCGTCGTGTCGCTGCGGGCGCTCGGAGTCGACGCCGAGACCGTGTCGCTGCGCGAAGCATTCGCCGCGTGGTCCCTCGTCCGCGTGCTCGGCGCCCTCCCGATCACGCCGGGTGGTGTCGGGGTCGTGGAGCTCGGGCTCACCGGGCTGCTCGTCGGCTTCGGCGGCCCGAACGCAGCCGTCGTCGCCGCGGTGCTTCTCTACCGCTTCCTCACTGTTGTGCCCACGCTCCTGCTTGGACTGCTTGGCGTCGCAACCTGGCGGCACCACCGTCCCGCTGCGAGGTAGCGCGACCTCCGGGAGGCTCTCAGACCGTCGAGCGTGCGAGCTCAGCGTCCGCGACCGACCGAAGCGGAGGAGTCGCATCGAGCAGTTCGTCCGCGAACGACGAGCCGCCGGCGCTCGCTACCTCCTCGAGATAGGCGTCGTCGGTGTTCACCGACCAGACGTCGTGCGCCGCTCCGTCGAGGAGGTTGAGCGTCGCCAGGAGCGCCGTCCACATCGAATGGTCCTGGTTGTTGTACCGGTGGAGGCCGTTTCTCCCGAACGTCTTCAGGTTGTCGAAGCCGGCGAGATAGCCCTTGAGCACGAGCACGGCCTCCCGGTAGTCGCTGTCGTACATGGGGTACGCCCGCGGCACCCGAACCTTCACGCCGCCCGTGACATGCGCCGGATCGACCAGACCGATGCGCGCGAGCTCGTCCGTGGCGAGCGCCACAGCCTCCGCTTCCTCGAGGTTCCAGATCTCGTCTCCCTCGAAGCAGAAGTACTCGACGCCGAGGCACGTGGTTCCGGGCTTGACGAGGTCGGGGCTCCACGCCCCGAAGTTCTGCACGCGACCTGCACGCGTGCCCGGATCGTGGAGGTAGATCCAGTTGTCGGGGAAGGGCTCTGCATCGTCGATGATGAGCGCTACGAGGCACAGATCGCGGTAGCGCAACCGCCGGGCGGCGGCAACGACCTCGGGTGGCGGTGGGGGCTCCAGGGAGAGCACGAGCTCTGACAGCGGCAGGCTGGAGAGGACGCTGTCGACGGCGAGCAGTCGCTCGACGCCGTCGACCTCGACGACGACGCCGGTCGCGAGCGCGTGGTCGTGGCAGACGCGCTTGACGCGATGCCCGAGGCGCACGGGCACGCCGGCGGCCTCCACGCGCCGCTGGAGCTCCTCCCACATCTGCCCCGGGCCGAGCCTCGGGTAGTGGAACTCCTCGATCAGCGTGGTCACCTGGCCGCGGCGGAGCCCGACGATGGACAGCAGCGCCTTGCTGAACGAAAAGTCTCTGATGCGCTGCGCCGCCCACTCTGCCCGGATCTCGCTCCCCGGGATCCCCCACACCTTGGCCGTGTACGGCCCGAAGAAGGCATCGTAGAGGCGCCGACCGAACCGGGCTTCGACCCAGTCCTCGAAGGTCTCCTGCGGCCGTCCGCGCAGGAAGATCCGCGACCTGAAGTACGAGAGCGTGCAGCGCACGGACTCGACGAGACCGAGGCGGCGGATCACGTCCTTCGCCTGCAAGGGATAGGCGAGGAACTTCCCGTGGTAGTAGATGCGGGAGAGCCGCGGCCGCAAGAGGAACTCCTCGCCGAGCACCTGTTCCCACAGCGACTGGATCTCGGGCAGCTTCGTGAAGAAGCGGTGGCCGCCGAGGTCGAAGCGGTAGCCGTCATGGACGACCGTCTTCGCGATCCCCCCCACCTGCGAATCGGCCTCGAAGACCTGCGCCGCGACACTCCGCCGAGCCAGTACGTAGGCCGCGGTCAGACCCGCCGGGCCACCACCGAGCACTGCCGCGCCAATCGTCGCGCCGTCGCCGCGGCTCAGGTCCACATCCACCCCATCGGTGGAGCCGAGTCTACTTCCACTCCAACTGCACCGTCCCCTGAACGAGGGTTTGACCTCGCCGCTCCATCGCCCGATGCTGATCGGGAGGCTCGTCAGCTTCGAGGCATACGGATGACCACCGACAACGGACACGCGTTCGAGCTACCCCGGCTCCCCGAGCCGAGCCCTCTGTCCACGGACAGCTGGCCTGGCGATCCCGGGCTCGCCGACGAGACCCCCGCAGACGTGGAAGGGCACGCGGAGCCGCCGTGGGCACACGCGCCGGAGACTCGCCGCGTCGTCCTCCGCGTTCACGGAGCCGAAGAGATCGAGCTGGGTCGTGCAGAGGGTAGAGAGCCTGCCGTTAGGCTGGCGCGCGAGATGATCGGCGCCATCGAGGAGGCGCAGACCCGTGGGGAGTGGCCGCTCGTCGAAGACCGCTTCATCCGCCCCGGTGCGATCGTCTCGGTCGACGTGCAGCGCGCCGCCTGAGATACCCCCGTCCGAGGGACGTCGGCGCGATCCGCATGCGGCGATACACCCCGCACTGGGGTCCTGCGGCGCCCCTCGTGCCAACGGAGGAGGAGGCCGTGACCGTGGGCGAGCAGCACACCGACCATCTCCGAGCCCGTAGCCCCGACTGGCGGCCTTCGGAGCTGCGTCGAGTCGTGGTCCGGCTCAGCGACGGCGACGTCGTGCAGGTCGGCACCGCACCGAACCGGGACAGCGCCCTCGTGCTCGCGCGCAGCGTGATCTCGGAGATCGACGAGCCGACAGGTGAATGGCCCCGCGTCGGCGACCGGCTCGTGCGTCCCGCGGCCATCGTCTCGGTGGACGTGCTCGAGGTGGGCTAGATGGTTGGGCATCTCATGACGTTCGACCGGTTTCTCGACTGATTGTCGCTCGGCTACCGCTTCGCTCGAGCGGGCCGGACAGGTCCGGCCCCTACGACGTTTCGGGTGCAACGATTGGAGACGGCGCACTAGGCGCTGAGTGCGGCCAGCAGCCGTGCTGTGTCCGGCTCGGCGCCGCCGGCGTCGTCGACGGCTCGATCGAGCGCCTCCTCGATCTCGGCGCCGGCGATGGGGAGCGCTGCGAGCCGCGCGATGTCGAGCTCGGCGAGAGGATGCGCGCGCCAGGCGAGGCGGCGCCACAGCTCGGCGCGGGCTTCTTCTCCCGGGAACGAGATGTCGACACGCGGCAGCTCGGCCGTACCCTGAAGCAGCTCCGGCACTCGGGTCTCGAGCACAGTCGGCGGCAGACGTCGCCGCGCCAGCTCCACGAGGACGGCCCCGGCTTCAGCCGCAGCGGGCTCGAAGAGCCACTCGGCGTCGTGGAAGAGCACGACCGCGTGCGGGCGCTCCGCGACCGACAGCACGTCCGGGAGCGACGCCGCGGTCGACTCGCCGTGGAGCTCGACCAGGAGGCGACAGTCGACGAGCCGGGTGTCGAGTCGGAGTTGCTCGGCGAGCGCCCTGACCGCGATCGTCTTCCCCACGCCACGTGGGCCGGCGACGACGACGGCGAGCCCTCCTCGCGGGGCGAGCGAGGCGAGCGCCTGAAGCTCCGTGATCGTCTCGTCGGGGAGAACGAGGTCGAGCCAGGTCAGTTCCCGGACTCGGAGGAAGGCGAGCGGATCTGCGTCCGCCGCAGCCATCAGAGCGGAGCGTGCTCGACGATCCAGACGGGGCCGTCCGCGGCGTCCAGGCGCACCGCATCCGAGTCGGCCGGGTCGTCGAGGCGGGTTGCGAGCACCCTGACCCGGTCGCCGTCGATCGTCGTCAATGGGCCTGCGAGCGCGTCGCTGAACATCCACTGCCAGGCCCGTACCTGACGGTCGACCTCGACGGCCGGCCGCGACCAGTCGATCTCGACGTAGTCGTCGCCGAACGCCGGCGCCCACGAAGCCCCTATCTCTGACTGCGGTTCCCCGACCTCGCCGGCAAGGAGTCGCTCGATCGCCCGCGTGAGGAGCTCGGAGGACAGGTCCTGCAAGGTCGGCACGAGCTCCTCGAGCGACGTGTCGATCGGCATCGGACGCGATCCCTGCGCCAGGATCGGGCCCGTGTCGAACTCCGCGTCCATCAGGTGGTAGGTCAGACCGAGCTCCTCCTCCGCTTCGCGGATCGCCCAGGCGAACGGGTAGGGGCCGCGATGTCGAGGCAGGAGCGACGGGTGCCCGTTGACGATCCCGAGACGTGGGATCGACAGCACCGCCGGCGGCAGCTTCCACGGGTATCCGGTGCAGAGACCGAGATCCGGCGCGCAGGCGCGTGTGAGCGCTTCGACGCTCGCGAGCTCGTGCGCATACAGCACGTCCAGGTCTGCGGGCGCGCCCGTGAGGATGGCGGCGGCACGACCGACGCGTCCCTCGTCTCCGTCCTTGGGCCGCGGCACGATCACCGCGACGGGCTCGAGCCCGCAGCCGCGCGCGATCGCGTCGAGGCCGCCGAGGGCAGGCAGGATCGAGGAGTAGATCACGACCCGCACGCTCGAATCCTACGCCGAGCCCGAAATCCCGTTCGGCTCGAACCGTACGGGACAGGCCCCGCGAGTCTCTACTCGATCTCCCAGGTGTCGCCGCTCGTCAGCAGCGAGGCGAGGTCACCCTCGCCCTTCTCGCCCACAGCCGCCTGCAGCTGCGCATGCACGCCGTCGTCGTAGACGCCACGGCGCACGGAGCGGAACACGCCGAGCGGCACGGCCCCGATCGTCTCCCAGGCCAACCGTGCGAGCTGGAAGGCGAGACCGGGATCCTCGCGCGACGGGTCGTGAACGAGCAGATCGCCCTCCTCGGCGGGCACGACCTCGAGCGTGCCGTCGGAGCGCATGCGGATGCCCTGATCGCCCCAGCGCACCTCCTCGCCGTCGACCAGGTACAGCCGGTTCTCCTTGTGCTCGCGCACGCCGTCGAACGCGCCGTCGTTGTAGATGTTGCAGTTCTGCAGGATCTCGACGAACGCCGAGCCTCGATGGGCGGCCGCGGCGCGCAGGACGTCGACGAGGCCCTTCTTGTCGGTATCGATGGCACGCGCGACGAAGCTCGCTTCGGCGCCGATCGCGACCGAGAGCGGGTTGAACGGGTGGTCGAGCGAGCCGAGCGGCGTCGACTTCGTCACCATCCCTCGCTCTGACGTAGGCGAGTACTGCCCCTTCGTCAGCCCGTAGATGCGGTTGTTGAACAGCAGGATCGTGATGTCGACGTTGCGACGCAGGGCGTGGATCAGGTGGTTCCCACCGATCGAGAGCGCGTCGCCGTCCCCGGTTACGACCCACACCGAGAGGTCCGGGCGCGAGACCGAGAGGCCCGTCGCGATCGCCGGGGCTCGACCATGGATCGAGTGCATCCCGTAGGTCTGCATGTAGTAGGGGAACCGCGCCGCGCAGCCGATCCCGGAGATGAACACGAGGTTCTCGCGGGCGATCCCGAGCTCGGGCATGAAACCCTGCAGCGCAGCGAGGATCGCGTAGTCCCCGCAGCCCGGGCACCACCGCACCTCCTGGTCGCTCTTGAAGTCCTTCGTCGTGAGCTGGATCAGCCCGCCGTCGCCGTCGCCGTTGCCGCCACCGCTCACAGCATCGCTCCGATCGCGTCGACGAGCTCTGCCGACTGGAACGGCTGACCGCTGACCTTGGTGTACGAGACGACGTCGACGAGGTAGCGCGCGCGAAGGAGGAGCGCGAGCTGCCCGAGGTTCATCTCCGGGACGAGAACCTTGTCGTAGCGTCGCAGCACCTCCCCGGTGTTGGCCGGAAACGGGTTCAGGTGGTGGAGATGTGCCCGCGCGACCTTCTTGCCCCCGCCGCGCAGCCGTCGCACGGCGGCGACGATCGGACCGTACGTCGAGCCCCAGCCGAGCACGAGCACGGTGGCGTCCCCGTCCGGGTCGTCGAGCTCGAGCTCGGGGATGTCGGCGGCGATGCCCGCGATCTTGCGATCCCGTAGGCGCACCATCAGATCGTGGTTGTCCGGATCGTAGGACACGTTCCCCGTCCGGTCCTCCTTCTCGAGCCCGCCGATCCGGTGCTCAAGCCCTGGTGTCCCGGGCAGCGCCCAGGCACGAGCAAGCGTGGCCGGGTCGCGGTCGTAGGGCAGGTAGGGCGTGCCGTCGCCCGGATCGCTGGCGAAGGTGGTCGAGATGTCGGGAAGGCTTTCGACGTCTGGGATCAGCCACGGCTCGGAGCCGTTCGCGAGGTACGCGTTGGAGAGGAGATAGACGGGGGTTCGGTACTTGAGCGCGATACGGGCCGCCTCGATCGCGGCAAAGAAGCACTGTGAGGGAGTCGCTGCGGCGACGACGGGAACCGGGCTCTCCGAGTTGCGGCCGAAGAGCACCATCAGCAGGTCTGCTTGCTCGGGCTTCGTCGGCATGCCCGTCGAGGGGCCCGCGCGCTGGACGTCGACGATGAGAAGGGGCAGCTCGAGCGCAACGGCGAGACCCACCGTCTCGGCCTTGAGCACGATTCCCGGGCCTGCCGAGGCCGTGACGCCGAGCGCTCCGCCGAACGACGCTCCGAGCGCTGCGCCGACCGCGGCGATCTCGTCCTCGGCCTGGAACGTGACGACGCCGAACTCCTTCATGCCGGCGAGCTCCTCGAGGATCGAGGACGCCGGCGTGATCGGATACGCGCCGAGGAAGAGCTGCAGCCCGGAGAGCTTCGAAGCCGCCACGAGACCGTAGGAGAGGGCGGTGTTGCCGTTGATCTGCCGGTAGCGGCCGGGCGTGAGCTTCGCGGGCGCGATCTCGTACGAGACGGCGAAGTCTTCGGACGTCTCCCCGTAGTTCCAGCCGGCGCGGAGGGCCCGCGTGTTCGCCTCGGCGATCTCGGGCCGCCGGCCGAACTTCGCATCGATGAAGGCGAGCGTCGGGTCGATCGGTCGGTGGTAGAGCCACGACATCAGCCCGAGGGCGAAGAAGTTCTTCGAGCGCTCCGCCTCGCGAGACGTGACCCCGTCGATGTCGCGCAACGCCTCGACGGTCATCGACGCCAGGGCGACCTGGTGCACGTGGTAGTCGGCGAGCGACCCATCCGTGAGCGGGTTGGACGAGTACGCCGCCTTCTGCAGGTTGCGGTCGTTGAACGCATCGGTGTTGAGGATGATCGTGCTGCCCTTGGCGAGGTCCTTGAGGTTCGTCTTGAGCGCCGCCGGGTTCATCGCCACGAGCACGTCGGGACGGTCACCCGGCGTAAGGATGTCGTGGTCGGCGAAATGCACCTGGAACCCGGACACACCGGGCAGCGACCCGGCAGGGGCGCGGATCTCGGCCGGGAAGTCGGGGAGCGTGGCGAGATCGTTGCCGAGGAGCGCCGTCTCGCTCGTAAAACGGTCACCGGTGAGCTGCATCCCGTCACCGGAGTCACCCGCAAACCGGATGATGACGCGGTCGAGATGCTCGACTCGCTTGCCCATCCGTTTCAGCCTAGCGATTCCACATGTGACATGTCACCGATTCCCGGCGCGCGCGTACGCCCCGTCAGCTTCGCGACAGGATCGGACGCACCGCCCCAGGGCGCCCGAGCGGACGCCCCGGGGCTCGGTCGCTACGCCTTCGTGATCTCGATCGTGCGCGGCTTCGCCTGCTCGATCTTGGGGACGTGCACTTCGAGCACGCCCTTGCCGAAGACCGCCTTGACCTTCTCGAGGTCGGTCTCCGACGGCATCGTGAAGCGGCGCTCGAAGTGCTTCTCGAGCCGCTCGTGGAGATGGAACGTCTTGTCCTTCCGCTCCTTCTCCTCCCTGCGCTCGCCCTTGACGGTGAGCGTGTGGTCCGAGACCTCGATCTCGAGCTCCTTCTCCTCGAAGCCCGGGACGTCGATGGAGACGACGACCTCGCTCGGGGTCTCGTAGAGATCAGCAGCCGGAAGCGGTTCCGGCGCCACTCCGACGTCTTCGAGCAGCCGACGCATCCGCCGCTCGATCACGTCGAGATCCTGGAAGGGCGACCACCTGACGAGTGTGGTCATGACCCTCCTCCTTTCCTTCGCCTCCAGGATCGCACGGTCGCGACCAGATCGCATCGGGTCGGACACGGATCCTCACTCAGCAGATCAGCGCAGGTCGTGAGCTCAGGGGCGGCGCACGACCTGGATTCCCCAGGCAGCGCCCGTCGCGAACAGCTCGTCGGCGTCCACCTCGTCGGCCCAGCCGAGGAAGTGGCGCTCGGGATCGTCGGGTGTCGCTCCGTACACGGCCAGCCTGCTCTCCGTGTGGATCTCGGGCGCTCTTCCCTCCGCGAGCTCCTCGCGCCTCCGCTCGGCCTCTTCGGCCGCCGGGCCCTCGGCGTACCCCTTGGCCATCGCTAACGGTCTCGCCGACGCGCGTCGAGCTCGAGCCCGGGCTCGGCGATCGTGTAGACGAGGGCGTAGGCGACGGTCAGGAACCCGGTCAGCACGGCCGTCACGGCGGCGAAGCGAACGGCGCCGAGCGGGTCGTCGAGCCGCTCGACGAACGGCGCGAGCACGCGACCCGGGTCGGCGAGCGCATCCCAGCTGTTGACGCCGACAAAGCGACCCAGGTAGACGCCGACGCTCGCCAGCGCGAGCGCTGCGATGCTCATTGCCCACCCCGCGACCGCGCCGCGTGCGGCGGTCACAACCGCCTGCACGAGGAACAGCGAGCCGAGCCCGAGCACGAGCCCTGTGCCGGCGAACGCCACGACCGTTGCCGCGTCGTACCAGAGCGGCGCCGCCCCCTCGTCCCGCAGGTGGACGACGTCGGTGAGGATGTACGGCGCGTTGGGCAGGAAGAGCAGCCACAGCGTCCCCCACGCGAGCACGTACGCGCGACCGCGCCCGCGCCCGTAGCCGTCGTAGAGGAGCAGCGCGAACACGAAGGGGAGCCACGCGAGGAAGAGGTTCCAGACGAGGAACCGGTACTCCAGCGTGCCGGTTCTCTCGATCCGCACGGCGACGAGGGCGAGGCAGAGCACGGTCGCCACGGCAAGCAGGACGAGCGTGAGCAGACGGCGTGTGCTGGCGGTGACCACCTGCACATCGTACGGGTCGCCGCGGAGTCCGATCTGCGCGCCCGACTCCCCAGCCACGCGCGCGGCTGCTCTACGAGACGACCTCGGGCTCCGCGAGCAGCGCGGAGAGATCGAGCGGCGCCGTGTACATCGTCAACTCGCCGTCGGGAGTGCGCGGCCACTGCTCCCGCGGCCGGTCACAGTAGAGCTCGACGCCGTTCTGGTCGGGGTCACGGAGGTACAGGGCATCGCTGACCCCGTGGTCGGAGGCGCCGTCCAGCTGGATCCCGGCCTCGACGAGGCGGCGCAGGGCGTCCGCCAGCGCCGTGCGCGACGGATAGCGAATCGCTGTGTGGAAGAGGCCCGTCGACCCCGCCGGTGGCGGTGATCCGCCGAGCGACTCCCACGTGTTCAGGCCGATGTGATGGTGGTATCCGCCCGCCGAGATGAATGCTGCCTGGTCGCCGATCCGTGCCATCTCCGTGAACCCCAGGACGCCGCAGTAGAAGCCGAGCGCGCGGTCGAGGTCGGCCACCTTCAGGTGCACGTGGCCGATCTCCACGGTCGGGTCGATCGGCCCTCGCTCCCTCTGGGCGCTCACCGGTGGAGCGTAGCGCGCCGTTCGCGGAGCAAGGGCCACCGCCACGAGAGCCGCTGATCGGGCAGCCGCCGGGGTCAGAGACGGTCGGCGTATCCCCTGTATTCGTCGGGGATCGCGGGATCGGAGCCGAGAAACGCGTGCTTGGACATGTCCGCGCCGTAGCGACTCGCGGGAGGCGTCCGGCCGACCGCCTCTGCGACTGCGCGGATGTGGTGTGGGCCTGCGCCGCAGCACACGCCGAGGTACCGCACACCGAGCTCCAGGGCGTTGGTGGCGAACGACGCGAGCTCGAACCGGTTGCACGTGAACGGGTCGAGCGCGACGGGAAACGGGCGTCCCTCGAGCTCGGGATCGCGCAGTGATTGGAACGTCGGCTCCGCGTCGTGTGTGCGGTAGGGGACGGGCAACGCCGCGACGTGGCAGGACACTGCTTCACGGATCCCTCGCAGGAGCGGCAGCATCGTCCGCGGGCCACGTATGCAGTTGAGGCCGACGACGTCCGCGCCTGCCTCCTCGAGGCGCTTGCAGGCCTCGGCCGGTGTCCAGCCCTCGCGGGTCGTGGGCTCCTGATGGATCGACAATGTGACCACTGCGGGCAGGCCCGTCTGCCGGATGACCTCCAGGGCGATCAGCGCCTCCTCGCCCCACGAGAAGGTCTCGCCGATGATGAAGTCGACGCCGGCCTCGACCGCCCACGTGATCTGCTCCTCGAACATCGAGCGCACGGCGCCGCGGGACGCGTCGTCGCCGACGAAGACGTTCGTGTTCGAGACGTTCCCGGCGAACAGCGTGCCACTCTCCCGCGCCACCTCGCGCGCGAGCTCCAGGGCGCGCCGGTTCAGCTCCTCGACGAGCGCCTCCTTGCCGATCACCCGCAGCTTCTCGCGGTGGGCGTAATAGGTGAACGCCTCCACCACGTCGCTGCCCGCGTGTACGAACTCCCTGTGGAGCTGCGCGACAACCTCCGGGTGATCGAGCACCACCTCTGGCACGAAGGCGCCCGCCTGCAGGTAGCCGCGGCGCTCGCACTCGAACAGGTACCCCTCGGCACAGATCACCACGCCGTCGTCCAGACGCTGGAGGAGCCCTTTGGTCATCGCGTGAGCCGCCCGAGCTCGCTCTCGAGGACGTCCAGACGTGGATCGCCGACGATCGGCAGCTCGAGCCTGCACTCGTCGACCAGCTCCAGGTCGATGTCGACGACGAGCAGGTCCTCCGTCGCCCGCGGCGCCCCGGCGACCAGCCGACCGAATGGGTCGACGACGTGCGAGCCGCCCCAGAACGTCAAGCCGCGCTCCGTGCCCACGCGGTTCACGAAAACGACGTAGCACTGCAGCATCTGCGCGTAGAAGCGCGTCAGGTCGTGCCAATACCGCTCGATGTCGGGCATCACAGTGGGGCTCGCGGAGGGGATCAGGAGCATGCGCGCCCCGTCCTGCACGGCGAGAGAGGGAAGCATTGGCTGCCAGGCATCGTTGCAGATGATTGTCGCGATCCGCCCGACGGTGGTGTCGAACGCACGGATGGTGTCGCCCGGCGTGAACACCGCGTCCTCGTGGAAGGGCGGGTGCTCGACCAGGCGCACCTTGCGCTGGACGTGGACGACGCGGCCTTCGTCGACGAAGGCCGCGCTGTTGTGGGTGCCCGAGCCGTTGCGCTCGTGGAACCCGAACAGGGCGGCCGGGGGGCCGTCGAGCCGCGGCAGCGCGTCGGCGGCGATCGCGGTGTCGCTCTCGACCCCACGCAGCACGTAGCCGCTGAGCTGGAGCTCGGGGAAGATCACGACGTCCGCTCCTCGCTCGGCTGCCGCCCGCAACGCTGTGCGCGCACGTGCCTCGTTCTCGGCGAGGTCGCCCAGCTGGACGTCGAGCTGGGCAAGTGCGATCCGGGCCAGCATCTCCGAGAGTCTAGGGGCGTCGACTCCCGGCCGATTGACCTTCTCACGCCGGTCTCGGCGGCAGGCTTGTACCCTGCGACCGTGACGCGTTCCGTGAGGCCGGAGGAGGCCCGGCGGATCGCTATCCGAGCGCAGCTGCTCGACGGCTCTGCACGAGACGTGCTCGAGTTCGTCCGCCGGCTCGGGTTCCTCCAGCTCGATCCCATCTCCACCGTCGCACCACCGCAGCAGCTCGTCCTCTGGAGCCGACTCGGCCCGTTCGACGCCGCCGACGAGCTCGACCGGCTGCTCTGGACCGAGCGCTCGCTCTTCGAGTGGAACGCGTACATCTGGCCGATCGAGTCGCTGCCGCTCGTGCGGGGCCTCATGCGTCGCTGGCGGAGGTCGACGCGCTAGTACGTGCTTCCACTTCTCGTCGGCGACCGGCTGGTCGGCAGGGTGGAGGCGCGCCTCGACCGCCTGACGGGGACGCTGCGCGTGCTCGGCTCATGGGGCGATACGTCACGACTGGAAGAGGCGCTCGAGTCCCTCGCGCAGTTCGTCGGCGCCGACGAGGTCGACGCCACCTGAGCGCAGGCGCCTCCTCGCGGCCGCCGACCCGGCGCGACCACGATCACCCGCATGCGACACTCTCCTCGTCGTGTGGATCCTGATCGTCGTCGCCGTCGCGGCCGTGCTGCTCGTGACGGTCGTGTACCTCTTCAACCGACTCGTGCGGCTACGCAACGAGGTCGACACCGGATGGGCCAACATCGACGTGCAGCTCAAGCGGCGGAACGACCTGATCCCCAACCTCGTCGAGGCCGTGAAGGGCTACGCCGCTCACGAGCGCGGCGTCTTCGAAGAAGTCACCGAAGCGCGCGCGGCGGTCATGCGCGCGGCGACGCCGGCCGACGCGGGTACCGCGGACGCGGTCCTCGGCCAGGCGCTCGGCCGCCTCCTGGCCGTCGCCGAGGCCTACCCGGAGCTGCAGGCGTCGCAGAACTTCTCCGAGCTCCAGTCGGAGCTCACCGACACGGAGGACAAGATCGCCGCCGCCCGCCGCTACTACAACGCGACCGTGCTCGCCTACAACACGGCCGTCCAGACGTTCCCGTCACTCCTCGTTGCGCGTTCCTTCCGGTTCCAGGTACGCGAGTTCTTCGCCGCGGGCGACGACGAGCGCGACGTCGTCGCCGTCGCCTTCGGGTAGCCGTCCGACGGCCGTGACGCTGCAGCAGCAGATCCGCGCGAACCGGTTTCGCACGGCGTACGTCGTCGTCGCGTTCCTCGCCCTCGTCGTCATCGTCGCAGCGGCATCGGCGTCGTTCCTGGGGCGAGGCCCTGCCGTATTCCTGCTCGGCGGCGGCGTCGCCTACGCCGTCTTCGCCTGGTGGAACGCCGGCCGCATGGTCGGCACGCTCACGCACGCGCGGCCGCTGGCGAAGCGGGACGATCCCGACCTGCACCGGCTCGTGGAGAACGTGTCGATCGCGGCGGGGCTGCCGGCCACGCCACCGCTCTACCTGATCGACGACCCCGCCCCGAACGCGTTCGCCGCCGGCGTGCGCCCGTCGTCGGTCTACGTGGGCGTCACGAGTGGGCTTCGGCGGCTGATGCCGCCGCGCGAGCTCGAGGCAGTGCTCGCCCACGAGATCTCGCACATCCGGAACCGCGACGTACGCTTGATGACGCTGGCCGCGGTCCTCGTCGGTGTCGTGGCGATGATCAGCGACATCGCCTTCCGCATGGCGTTCTGGGGCGGTCGCGGGCAGAACCGCAACCCGGTGCAGGTCGTCTCGGCCGTGGTCGCCCTGCTGCTCGCGCCCCTCGCTGCGATGCTGCTGCAGCTGGCGCTCAGCCGTCGTCGCGAGTTCCTCGCGGACGCAAGCGCGGGCGCGATCCTCAACGACCCCGAGGCGATGGCGCTCGCCCTGCGGCGGCTCCAGCTCGACCCCAGCGAGGTCGCCTACGCCGACCGCGCCACGGCGCACCTGTTCATCGAGAGCCCGACCCGGGCCGTCCGGGGCCCCGGCGGCTTCCTCGCCGGTCTCTTCTCCACCCACCCGCCGCTCGAAGCACGCATCCGCGCGCTGGAGGAGGCGGGTGGCTTCAGGCTTCCGCCGCCGAGCCCGTCTCCGGTCGGGTGAGTGCGGCCCCGGCGAGGGCGAAGACGACGACCGCGATCCAGTGAACGCCGATCACGTCGGTCTGCACGCCGATCGCCGCGACGGCGGAGACCGACGCGGCGAGCCAACTCGACCGCCGCCAGAGGGCGGCGCCGAGCGCGGCGAGCCACGCGGCGAAGAGCAGCGCGCCGGCGAGCCCGGTGTCGACCCCGAGCTCGGTGTACGTCGACTCCCCGGCTTTGATCTCCGCCCCGGTTCGCTTCGCCGACACGCCCGCGTTGCCGAGCCCGTAGCCCCACGGGTGACGGAGCACCTTCTCGATCCCGTCGCGCAGGGCCTCCAGGTGGCTCTCGGTCGACGCCTCACTCCCCGAGAGTGCGCCGCCGGTTCCTCCTTCGACGGCCGCGTTGGCACGCAGGCACGCGAGCTCGGTCTGCGTGTACGACGTCGACGGGCCGATCGACGGGTAGGCGATGAGGAAGAGGGCGGCGGTGACGACGGTTCCCGCAGCGAGGAGCGCCGGAGCGCGACGTTGCTGCGCGGCAGCCAACACCGCGAGCCCGACGAAGAGCGCGACGAGCGCGGACCGGGTGTGCGTCCACAGGAGGCCCGCGTAGGCCACGGCTCCGGCGGCGATCACGAGTGCGCCCGGCCGGCGGCGCGCGGCGAGATAGAGGAGCGAGACGACGAGCAGGTATCCACTGGCAAGCGGGCTCGTGAAGGTGGACACGAGTCGCCGCAGCGGGTTGGTCTCGTCGCCGGTGTTGAAGATCCAGTTCTCCGGCAGCCCTGACAGGCACTCGTAGGCAAGGCCGAGCTGCTCTCCGTACCAGCCTGGGACGCCGGAATCGCGCCACCACTGCAGCGGCACCGCGTAGGCGTCGACCAGGCCCCAGGCGGCCACACCCACGGCGACGGCGACGAGGAGCACCCCGATCCGGCGCCAGCGGGGCGCGGACAGTGCCAGCAGTCGGCCGAGCAGGTACGCGCCCACCGGGAGGAGGTGGTGCCGCAGCGCGTAGAGCTCACCCCGCGCCGTCGCGTCGCCTCCGAGCCACGACTGAGGGATGAGCCAGTAGAGCACGACGAGCGCCGCGTAGCCGAGCGCCAGTCGATCCGCCCAGTGGTCGAGGGGGATGCGGCGTGCGCCCCACAGCGCAGCGGCGACAGCGAGCAGGAGCAGTGCGTCCTTCCAGGCCGCAGCAACGTCGAGCGCGGTACCCCGGAGCCCTGCAGCGAAGAGCAGCGCCATCGCGAGGTTGTGCAGCGCCAGCCCGACGGTGAGGACGAGGAGCGCGAGCCAGGGCAACCGGCGGGTCATGCGATGGCCACCAACGTGAGACCGAGGTTGACGATACGCACCGGCGTCGGGAACAGGGCACGGAGCTCTGCGGCGGTGAGCAGGTGGTTCTCCTTCGCCCAGCCCTTGCCGGCGAGGTCGTAAGCGCGGTGGGCGTGACGTTCGGGCAACCAGTGCACGAAGGGCAGACGCGTGTGCAGCTCGACCGGGAAGCGCCGGTTCGGGGTGGTCACGAAGACCCGCTTCCCAACCCGCAGCGCCTCCTCGGCGAACAGCCGCTGCCGGCCGCGGTCGCCCACGTGCTCGATCACCGCGTTCGAGTGGACTATGTCGAACGCGCCGTCAGCGAACGGGAGCGCGCAGCCGTCGCCTTGGACGTAGGGAATCGCCGGGTACGCCGTACGGAAGCCGGCACCGTCGTGCAGCCCGAGCGCCGTGATCCGCTCCGGCCAGGGATAGAGCTCCTCGAAGGCGTTGTGGGTGCCACAGCCTGCCTCGCCGCCTTCACCGCCGAAGCCGACTTCGTCGACGCCGACGTCGAGCACCGTCGTCTCCATGGTAGGTCGAAGCTCCTCGACGAGCAGGCGGATCTTGCGCTTGCGCGAGCGGAGCGAAACGGCGTCGACGAGCCGCACGGGCCGACGGTACCCGTCGAGGGCGACGGCCGCAGGACGCCCGGGACCGTGCTGTCGATGATCTAGATGGTTGATCGGTAATTGGGGTGCCCGTCGGGGACGGGTGTGACCAAGCAGCGTGGCGTGATCGGTCGTGGCGCGTACCTGCTGGTACGTGTCACGGGCGAGCGTGCCGCGCTGCGCCGCGTCACAGCCGCCAGTCGCGGGTGCCTGAATTTCCGATCAACCATCTAGCCTGGGCTCGTGCTCGAGGACGTCGTCACGCCGCAGGGGCCGTACCGGCTGACGCTCGTCGCGAAGAGGTCCCGCTGGCAGGCACCGGTCGAAAGCGGAGACGCCGTCGCGTGGCAGCGCCCCGACGGCCGAGTTGTCGTTCGGGCGCCCGACGAGGAAGGGCTCGAGTGCGCCCGGTTCATGCTCGCGCTCGACCACGACACGGCCGAGTTCCACCGGCTGTTCAACCGCGACTCGCTGCTCGGCCCCTCAGCTCGCGCTCTGGTGGGCTACCGGCCGCTCCGCACCGCAACCGTCACGCACGCAACCCTGCGAGCCTTCTGCGGGCAACTGATCGAGTCGCGCCGCGCGCGGGCGATCGAGCGGGCCGTCCTGCGGTCGCTGGGCGAGCGGGTCGCAACGAGAGCGGCCCTCGCCCTCCTCTCGCCGCTCGAGCTCCGCGGTTGCGGGCTCGCCCAGCAGCGGGCCACGAGCCTGCACCGCGTGGTTCGCACGTTGGACCTCGAGCGACTCCGCGATCTTCCACCCGAGTCGGTCGACGCACGACTGCTGCGCGAGCCGGGGATCGGCCCGTGGTCGCTCGGCGTGATCGCGGGCGAAGGCCTCGGCCGCTTCGATCGCGGGCTCGTCGGCGACCTCGGCCTGCTCAAGCTCGCGGCCGCCCTCTGGGGTCGCTGGCCCGAGCCGGCGGAGACCGCTGAGCTGCTCGCCCCCTACGAGGGCTGGCAGGGCCTCGCGGGCGACGTCCTCATGCTCGGCTGGGGGAAGGGCCTCGTTCCCGGAGCCGACGCCGACCGTGGTCGGGCCACGCGCCTGCGCGCGCGACGCGTCGCGTGAACGGGATGGCCAGTGGGCAGCTCATGACGTTCGACCGGTTTCTCGACTGATTGCCGCTCGGCTACCGCTTCGCTCGAGCGGGCCGGACGGGTTTCGAGCGGGCCGGACGGGTCCAGCCCGTACGACGTTTCGGGTGCAACGTCTTGGAGACGGCGCACTAGACTGGGCCTGCGATGACAGTCGATCGACGCAGGATCGCGGTGCTCGGCGCCGGCAAGATCGGGGAGGCCCTGATCTCCGGCCTGCTCTCCTCCGGCTGGCGCACACCCGACGAGATCGTCGCCTCCGGTCGACGCCAGGAGCGCATCGCGGCACTCGCCGAGCGCCACGGGATCGAGACGACCCTCTCCAACGCCGACGCCGTGCGCGGCGCCGCTCTCGTCGTGGTCGCCGTGAAGCCGCAGGACATCGATGCGCTGCTCGGGGAGATCGGGCCCGTGATCTCGGACGAGCAGACGGTCCTCTCGGTCGCAGCGGCGATTCCGACCGCGGCGATCGAGCGGCACCTGTCGCCCCGCGTTCCCGTCGCCCGCGCCATGCCGAACACGCCGTCGACGGTGCACGAAGGCATCGCGGGGTTGTGCGCAGGCGCCCATGCAGACGACGCGCACGTGACGCTCGCCGAGGAAGCACTCGCGCACCTGGGAGCCGTCGTGCGTGTACCCGAGAGCGCCATGGACGCGGTGACCGCGGTGTCCGGCTCCGGGCCGGCCTACTTCGCGCTGCTCGCGGAGGCGATGATCGAGGCGGGAATCCTGCTCGGGCTCTCGCGCGAGATCTCCACGCAACTCGTCGTGCAGACGATGCTGGGCACCGCGAAGCAGCTCCGCGACGAGGACATGCACCCGGTCGAATTGCGGGAGATGGTGACGTCACCCGGCGGCACGACGATCGCGGCGATCCGCGAGCTGGAGAGGGCCGGCGTGCGCGCCGCGTTCCTCAACGCGATCCAGGCCGCCTGGGACCGTTCGCGCGAGCTCGCCGCCGGCCAGCAGTAGCCGCGTCGTCTCGGCTCGACACCGCGTTCGACGCGGATTGATCGACCGGTCAGTCAATGGCTATCCTCGAGTGGTGGCACGCGCTCTCCGCGAGGTCGTCTACGTCGACGGTGTCCGCACCGCGTTCGGCAAAGCGGGCGCGGGCGGGTGGTTCTGGAAGACACGGGCCGACGACATGGCCGTCAAGACCGTCCGAGAGGTGCTGCGCCGCACCGGCGCCCCGCCAGAGCGCATCGGTGACGTGGTGCTCGCAGCGACCGCCCAGGTTGGTGATCAGGGCCTCACGTTGGGACGCGACGTGGCGCTGCTCGCCGGGTTGCCGCACAGCGTGCCGGGCTTCGCGGTCGACCGCATGTGCGCAGGCGCCCTGACGGCGGTCACGTGCGCGGCCGGTGAGATCGCGATGGGCGCTGCCGACCTGGTAGTGGCGGGCGGCGTCGAGCACATGGGACACCACCCGATGGGCGAGGAGGTCGACTTCAATCCCCGCTTCATCGCCGAGCGGTTGATCGACGAGAGCGCCGCTGTGATGGGACAGACCGCCGAGAACCTCCACGACGAGCTCCCGCAGCTCACGAAGGGGGACGCCGACCGCTTCGCGGTCGCCTCGCAGCAGCGGGCCGCGGCCGCCTGGGCCGACGCAGACGGTGTGTTCGCGCATACCGTCGTCCCCATGAGCGTGTTCACGGATGAGGGCTGGGCCGTCGCCGACCGCGACCAGTTCCTTCGGCCGGACACGACGGTGAGTGGCCTCGAGGAATTGCGCACGCCGTTCCGGGCGGGTGGCCGCGTCACCGCGGGGAACTCGGCCGGTCTCACGGACGGCGCCACCGCGTGCCTGCTGGCTGCCGAGGACACGGCGATCGAGCTCGGGCTCGAACCTGCAATGCGCCTGGTCGCGTTCGCCTTCGCCGGCGTCGAGCCGCACCTGATGGGGCTCGGCCCGGTGCCGGCCACGGAGCGGGTGCTCGCCCAGGCCGGGATCACGCTCGACGAGGTCGGCCTCTTCGAGCTGAACGAGCCGTTCGCCGTGCAGGTTCTCTCGTGGTGCGACGGGATGGGGATCGACCCGACGGACGAGCGCCTGAACCCGTACGGCGGCGCGATCGCCTGTGGGCATCCGCTTGCTGCGACCGGCGTGCGGCTGATGGCACAGCTCGCCTACGGGCTGGAACGCCGTCCCGACACCCGCTACGGGCTCACTGCCCTCTGCATCGGCATGGGCATGGGCGCAGCCGTCCTCTGGGAGAACCTGCGTCATGGCTAGGCGGGCCGCGTGAGCGATCCTGTCACCGGTTTCCACGTGCAGGAGGTCGGCACGCGCGTCGGACGCGTCGCGCTCGTGACGATCGACAACGGCGCAGACTGGCGCAAGCCGAACACGTTCGGCCGGGAGGCGCTCGAGTCGCTCGACCGCGCGCTCGAGCGACTGGAGGGCGAGGAGTGGAGCGGCGCAGTACTCACAGGCAAGCCGCTCGTCTTCGCCGCCGGTGCCGACATCACGGCGTTCCCGGCGATCACGCCGGACCTCGCCCGCCTCGGCGGCCGAGCGGGGCACGACCTCTTCGCGCGCCTCCGTGCGCTGCCCTACCGGACACTGGCGGCCGTCAACGGAGCCGCCCTCGGCGGAGGCGTGGAGATCGCGCTCCACTGCGACGAGCGCACACTCGCGTCGGCGACACGCCACATCGCGTTTCCCGAGGTCTTTCTCGGCCTGATCCCGGGCTGGGGTGGGACACAGCTCACACCTCGGCTGATCGGAGCCGAGGCAGCGGTGCGCATGATCGTGGAGAACCCTCTACGCCAGAACCGGATGCTCACCGCGCCGCAGGCACTCGAGCTCGGCGTCGTCGACGCCGTGCTCGACCCCGTCGAGTTCCTCGACGAGTCCCTCGAGCTGCTGGTGCGGCGGGTCGAGGCAGGAGCCGGCAAGCGTGAGCTCGACGCTGATCTCTCCGATGCCGCGGAGGTGTGTGCGCGGGCACGTGCTCGGGTCGACGACCAGGTGCACGGCGCCGCTCCCGCTCCCTACCGCGCGCTCGACCTGATCGAGGGTGCTGCGACCTGGACCGTCGAGGAGGGGTACCGGGCCGAGGAGGACGCGCTCGCGGATCTGCTGCCCGGGCCGGAGGCACAGGCCTCGATCTACGCGTTCGACGTCGTCGAGCGACGTGCGAAGCGTGGCATCGGCGTCCCCGACGCCAAGCCGCGGACGATACGCCGGGTCGGCCTCGTCGGGGCCGGACTGATGGCGACCCAGCTGGCAACCCTGTTCCTGCGCAGGCTGGAGGTTCCTGTCGTCCTCACCGACGTCGACGCCGACCGAGTCGAGCAGGCCGTGGCCAGCGTCCGCGGCGACCTCGGGGCCCTCGCCGCCAAGGGACGGTTGGCCGAGAGCAAGGCCAGATTCCTCGGCTCGCTCGTCTCGGGCGGCGCGGACATGGACGCGTACGCGGGCTGTGACCTCGTGCTCGAGGCCGTGTTCGAGGAGATGTCCGTGAAGCAGGAGGTCTTCGCTGCGCTGGAATCGGTCGTCGCGCCCGAGTGCATCCTGGCCACGAACACGTCCTCGCTGTCGGTCGCGGAGATGGCGGCGGAGCTCGCGCACCCGGAGCGCGTCGTCGGCCTGCACTTCTTCAACCCGGTCGCGGTGCTGCCGCTCGTAGAGGTGGTACGAACACCGTCGACGGACGATGTGTCGGTGGCGACGGCCTGGGACGTCGTCCGCAAGCTCCGAAAGCGCGGGATGCTCGTCGCGGACGCCCCGGCGTTCGTCGTCAACCGTCTGCTCACGCGGCAATCCTCAGTGCTCTTCGCAGCCGTCGAGAACGGCAACACGTTCGAGGAGACCGACGAGGCCGCGCTTCGGCTCGGGTTGCCGATGGCGCCCTCCGCGCTGCTCGCAATGGTCGGTCCCGGAGTCGCGAATCACGTGCGGCACACGCTTCATGGCGCGTTTCCGGATCGCTTCCCACTGTCGCCGACGCTCGCCAACCTCGCCGCGGGCGAGATGGACGTCGTCCGCACAGGCGACGCCCGCAAGACGGTCGACGAGATCCACGAGGAACTGCTGGAGGCGTTCGCCGACGAGTCGCGCCACCTCCTGGAGGAGGGTGTCGTCGGCTCGGCGGCCGAGATCGACGCGTGCCTGATCCTCGGCGCAGGTTTCCCGTTCTTCCGAGGTGGGATCACGAGGTACCTCGATCAGGCAGGCGTTTCTGCACGCGTTCTCGGGCGGCCGCTGGCCGAGCTCGGGACGTCAGCCGGCTAGCAGCCGCCGGATCGGTGCGCTAGGCTTCGCGGAGCAGTTCCGCTCGACGCCTCACGGAGTGCGGGCGAGCAGAGCTGACTCCTTCGGCTATGCGGCACGAGACATGTGCTGCGCCTATGCAGGAAGCGATACTCCAGACGCAAACGACAACGGCGTCCGCCGAGGCTCTCGCCGCGGCGGCCACGCAGGCCGCGGCTTGGGCCGGCGATCCGTTTCTGCACTCGGGCGAGGACGCCGATACTGCCCTCGCCCCTGGGACTGCACGGCGAGCTGCGCTGGACGACGCGCAGGTCGAGATGGACGAGGGTCGCCGGTCGCCATCCGCGGCGTGGAGAGTCCGCTACGGACTGATGCTCGGGCTCGAGCGCGTGCTTGCCGAAGAGGCGCCGAAGACCGCGTCCGGGACGGGCCTACGGCGCCACCAGATCGACGCGCTCGCCGGCATGCTCACGGAGCTGATCGCAGCGACACAGCGCGAGGCCGAGGAGAACGGCAACGGCACTACGGTCGTGGAGGCAGACGAGGGCGAGCAGGAGCTCGACGACGAGGACGAGCTCGACGGGGAGTTCGTCGAGGACGAGGAGCCGACCGACGAACCGTCAGACCCGGGCGCCGTGCGCCGCTACCGCTTCCGCCACCCGACCGCGTCGGGCAAGACGATCGCCGCGGCCGGCTTCGTCGAAGGCGCGGCACGTCTCGGCGTGCTCATCCTCACGCATCGGCGGCTGCTCGTCGACCAGTTCCGCCGGGACCTCACCACGGAGGGCTACGGCGACCGGCTCGTGCCGGCGATCGAGACCGGCAAGGAGCCGCTGCAGGACGATCCGATCACGATCCAGACGTATGCCTGGTTCGCCCGCCACAGCAACGAGCTGTCGCGGGAGGCATACCAGCTCGTGATCTGTGACGAGGCCCACACGGCGCTCGGCGAGAAGACGTCGGCCGCGATCCGCTCGTTCCCGGAACCGCTGTTCATCGGCATGACCGCGACCGAGCAGCTGATCGCCAAGCAGGTCTCCGACGTCTTCCCCGCCTCCGTCGACGATCTGCCGCTCGCCGACGCCGCCCGTCGTGGGCTGATCGCCCCGCTCCGCTGCCTGCGGGTTCCTCCCGTTGCCGCGGTCAACTCCGTCCCCATCGTCGGCGGCGACTTCGAGGAGCGCGCCCTGGCCGACGCCCTCGATCACCAGGCCCTGAACCAGGCCGCGGCGAGCCTGTACCGCGATCGATTCGGCTCGACCCCGGGCATCGTGTACGCCGCCGGCGTCGAGCACGCGTACAACCTGGCTCAGGAGTTCCGCGCCGCCGGCCTGAAGGCGACAGCGGTGTCGGGACGCACTCCACCGCGCGAGCTCGCCGAGACGCTCGCCGCCTACGAGCGTGGCGAGATCAACGTCCTCGTCAACGCGCAGCTCCTCGCCGAAGGCTGGAACTCGCCACGCGCGACGGTGTGCATGCACCTCGCGCCGACCGCGTCGCGCCGCGTGTACCAACAGCGGATCGGGCGGATCATGCGCACCCACGCGCGCAAGGAGGCTGGCATCGTCGTCGACTTTGTGCCCAAGGGTGCGACGCACAACGAGCGCGTGATCTCGCTGCACTCGCTGCTCGACTCGGACTTCTACCGCGAGGGAGCGAGGGTCACACCGGCCCCGCGGCGTCGGTCGTCACGACGGTCGCGCCGGCGCCTCTCCCCGGCACCCTGGCTCGTACCGGTCACGCCCGACGTACGACGGCGCCTTACGGTCATCCAGCGCGAGTGGCAGCGTATCGACCCCAAGTTTCTCGACGACGACGAGCAGCGGTTCTGGGCGACGATCGCCGGACGCCAGATCCGCTTCGACCAGCGAGCCGAGTTCGCACGGAAGTTCGCAGAGGGCCGAGCGGGCAAGGGAGCGCTCGAGACGTTCCTCTCCACGTGCGCGGCCGAGAACCCGAACCGTCGCCTGCGCATCACGGCGCTCGCCGACCGTGTGGGCGCGCCGGTCGAGCGCGCGGACTTCGACGACCTGGTGACACTCGTGACGCAGGCGCCGCCGTGGGAGAAGGACCGGTCGGCCGGCGCCCGCATCCTGCTCCGGGCGATCGGCGACGGCAAGGCGAACGCCCCGGAGCAGATCCTTGCCCGCTGGACGTGGAAGCTGGCCCGTTCCGTGCGCAAGGTGCTCGATCGCAAGGCAAGCCAGGAGTTCCCCGAGGCGAAGCGCGTACTGGGCGCGGTCGCCAACTCACGCGGCTATCGGCACGAGGAGAACGTGCGCCAGCTCGTCACGATTGCGAAGGCGCTGCCGCATCAGGTTGCCGCAGCGCTTCTGGCCTCGTCGGAGGGCTACACGCCTCGTGCGAACGCCGCGCTCGAGCGGGCGCGCGAGGAGCTCGGCGAGATCACGCAGGTCGCCGGGGCGCTCGCCGACGATCTGCCGGCCCCGAAGGTGCCGACGCGGAAATCGCGTCGCCGTCGCAAGAGGCGCAAGGGAGCCCAGCCGACAGGTCAGGGCACACCGACCGTTGCGCCGTCAGCCGACGGTTCGGCGTCCGCCGAAGCGCAGGAGCCCTCTATGACTCCGAGCACGGACGGCGCCGGGCCGACGGGCGACAGTGGACAGCTGCGGCGGCCCGCAGAGCCCGCGGCCGAAGCGGCACAGCCCGGCGGGGACAGCTCGATCTAGACCGCGATCCTGACCGCCCGTCGCGCGGACAGGCTCGCGCATCTCGAGTCGCACCAGGTACCGTCGCCGCGCCGGAGACGGCGCCGGTTTGATCATCTCGCCACCAGGCAGTCGTCCTCCTGACCGCTCCGATCCGCGTGACCGCGGAGCGCGCGTACGGGGAACCACCGATGATCGACACCGCCACCGGTGCAACCCTCGCCAGGAGAGGAGGTCGTGTGCGCCTCCAGACGCACGTGATCGGCGAGCCCGGGTTGGACAGCCCTGTCGCGCCCGCGGCTCCGCTCGTCCGCCTCACCGACGTGTGGAAGGTCTACCGGGCCGGCAAGGTCGAGTTCCCCGCGCTGCGCGGCGTCGACCTGACGGTCCAGCCGGGCGAGATGCTCGCGATCGTCGGCCCTAGCGGCAGCGGCAAGTCGACGATCCTCAACGTGATAGCGGGCATCGATCGCGCGACGAAGGGCGACGTCACGGTCACCGGGCGCGACCTGGCGGAGATGAGCGAGAACGAGTTGGCCAGCTGGCGTGGTGAGACCGTCGGCATCGTGTTCCAGTTCTTCCAGCTCCTGCCGACGCTGACGGCACTGGAGAACGTGATGCTGCCGCTCGACTTCGCCGGTCGCGGTCGTGTGGCAGAGCGCACCGAGCGTGCCCGGGAGCGCCTCGCGCTGGTGGGGCTTGACGACAAGGCCGACCGATTCCCGAGTGAGCTCTCGGGCGGCGAGCAGCAGCGGACTGCGGTCGCGCGGGCACTCGCCTGCGACCCCGCCCTCCTGATTGCGGACGAGCCGACCGGCAACCTCGACACGGCGACGGCCGCCGAGACGCTCGCAGTGATCGAGCGTGTCAACCAGGCCGGGACGACGGTCGTGTTCGTGACGCACGACAGAGCCTTGAGCGCCCGGGCCGACCGCGTCGTCGAGATCCGCGACGGCATCGTCGGATCGGGCCCATGAGCTCGGCACTCACCCGTCGCTCGTGGCGCGAGCTCACTCGCCGGCGCGCACGCGCGGCGCTGACCGTCGCCACCCTCGCCTCGGCGATCGCGGGGCTCTGGCTGTTCGCGACGCCATCGCTGATCGACTCGGCGATCGCAGACCGCGTCGCGACCGACCGCGCCCACGAGGTGCTGCTCAAGCCCGGCGGGATCAGGATCAGCGACTCCGAGCTCGAGAGTCTGCGCTCGCTCCCGAACGTCGCCGGCCTCGACGGCCGGGCGACATTCTGGACGGACCTGAGGATCGGCGATCGGCTCCGACGCGTGTGGGTCGTCGGTGTCGCCGACTTCGCGGACCAGCAAGTCAACGTCGTCTCCGTCACGGCGGGAGACGCGCCCCGTGCGGGCGCGGCCACGCTCGAGGCGCTGACGGAGGCCCAGAACGACCGCACGGGCAGCCTGCGAGCCGCCGCCGGGGACACGGTCGAGATCCGCGCCGCCGACGAGTCGTGGCGTCCGCTGCTCATCACCGGTCGTGGCCAGACGCTCGAGTTCGGCAGCACCGTCGCAGGCGGCGACCCGGTGCTCTACGTCCCCAGCTCGGCGGTCAACGAGCTGGCCGGGTTCGCCGGCTTCACCCGCATCGAGGCGCAGCTGATCGATCACCGACCCAGCGTGCTCGCCACGACGGTCGACTCGGTGCGGGCGGCCTTGGCCGCGATCGACCCGTCGGTCTTCTACAACGACATCGCGGAGCTCCGCTCTCCCGACGAATGGCCCGGAAAGGAGGACTTCGACCGCTGGGTGTCCCTGTTCTGGGTGATCGCCGCAGTGTCGCTGCTCTCCGCGGTCGTTCTCGTCACCACCACGATGACTACGCTCGTCCGCGACCAGACCCGCGAGATCGGGATCATGAAGGCCGTCGGTGGAAGGGGACGTGCCATCGCCCGGACGTTCCTCACGACCGCGCTTCTGCTGGGCGGGGCGGCGACGTTGGCGGGGATCGTCGTCGGCGTCGCCCTCGCGAATCTGCTCGTCGCCTACCTGGGTGGTCGGTTTTTCGGCGTCGACCCCGGCTGGCAGGTCAGCCCGCTCGCGATCGGGCTCAGCGTGGCGGTGGGCCTCGGAGTCACTGCGCTCGCGTCCCTCCCGGCGCTGTGGCGGGCAGCGCGCGTGCCGGTGCGAGAGGCGCTCGAGACGGCGGGCATCGAGGCCCGCTACGGGACGGCCCGGCTCGACCGAGCGGTCGCCCGGGCGCGCTTCCTCCCCCGCCTGGCGCGCTTCGGCGTGCGGAACGCCACGCGCCGCAAGGGCCGGAGCATCTCGACGGCCGCGCTGATCGCCTTTGCGGTCGGCACGGTCGTCGCGTTCGGTGCTGTCAGCCTGACGTTCATCACGATCAGCGAGCAGACAGACGAGCTCGAAGGGGGCGACATCGTCGTCTACGGCATCACGTCCTCGGGTGACCGGCTGCCGCTCGACGCGCGAGCGCGCGAAGTGATGATGGGGGTTGACGGCGTGGCCGCGGTCCAGCCCTTCGCCCAGAGCCACGTCGGCGTCGACGGCATCGACACGTGGGCGTGGGGTCTCCCGGCCGACACGATCTACGACCACGAGTTGACAGCGGGTCGCTGGTTCACCGCTGACGAGGTGTCCGGCAGGGTGCGGGTTGCCGTGATCGGCCACGCCCTCTCGTCGCAGACCGGCCTCGGCGTGGGGGACGTTGCCGTCGTCGAGGACCGCACAGGGCTCGTGCCGTACGACGTGATCGGGATCGACGATCGGATGGTCAACGACGGCGCGGGGCTCTTCGTCCCCATCGACACACTGCTCGAGGTGAATCGCTGGGGCGATCCCGGTGTCTACTGGGTCACCGGCGACTCGCTCGACGAGCCCGCCATCGAGCGGTTGAACGGTCGGCTCGTGGACGCGTTGACCGCCGGGGGGTACAGCGTCGGCACCGGGCTGCGCTACATCCAGCGGGCTGCCGAGCGCGAGGAGGCACGCACCATCGTCGCCGTGATCATGGCTCTGGGTCTTCCGCTCGTCGCCGTCGGCATGATCGGCCTCGTCGGTGCGTTGACGACGAACGTGCTCGAGCGGCGTCGCGAGATCGCGATCCTGCGGAGCCTGGGGGCGAGCTCACGTCAGATCCGTCGCATCTTCCGTGCCGAGGGCCTCGTGCTGGCGCTGCTGGGCTGGTTCGGTGGGATCGGTGTCGGCTACGCGCTCGGTCGCGTCGTGATCCACTTCATCGGCGACGCGTTCCACACGAGCTTCGCGCTGAGGTTCCCGGTCTGGCCGCTCGTTGTCGCGCTCGTGATGACAGTGGTCGTCGCGCTGCTCGTGCTGCACTTCCCGCTGCGGCGCGCCTGCCGCCTCCAGCCCGGTGACGCGCTGCGCTACGAATAGCGCCCGCTCGAACCGTCGCCGAAGCCTAGAGGCCTGGCTCGTCGTCTTCGTTGCGTCGGTCGCGCTCTTTCAGGAACTGCGTCAGCTCCGCCGCCAGGGCGTCACCCGACGGGAGCGGCGACTCCTCGGTGAAGAGGTCGATCGTGTCGGCCCGCTGCTCGAGATCCTCGACGTAGGCGCTCGTCTCCTCGTCTTCGGAAACGGCCTCGGTGATCTGGTCCGCGTACGTGCGCTCGGCTTCGGCCAGCTCGGTCACGTCGATCTCGCAGCGGAGCAGGTCGCCGAGGCGCTCGCAGAGCGCGCGGGCGGCCCGCGGGCTCGGTGCGAGCGACACGTAGTGAGGAACCGCCGACCAGAGGCTGACCGAGCGGAGCCCCGCGCCCCGGCATGCGTCGAGCAGGACGCCGACGATGCCGGTCGGGCCCTCGTAGCGTGAGAGCTGCAGCCCGAGCTCTTCGACGAGCGCCGGATCCGTCGCCGCTCCGGTCACCGGGGCGGGACGCGTGTGCGGCACGTCGGCGAGCAGCGCGCCGAGAGTGACAACCAGGTCGACGTCGAACTCCCGGGCGAGACCGACGACGAGCTCCGTGAAGCTGCGCCACCGGTAGTTCGGCTCGACGCCGAGCAGGATGATCGCGTCCCGGTCGGTCCCCGGGATCGACCCGTGGTAGAACGCGTTCTCGGGCCAGTTGATGCGGCGTGTCAGCCCTTCGTCCAGTGAGACGTGAGGCCGAACCGTCTGGAAGTCGACGAAGCCCTCGGGGTCGATGTCGGCGAACCGCTCGGCCTGCCACAGGCGCGACAGGTAGCCCGCAGCGAGCGTCGCGCCCTGGCCGCCGTCGTTCCAGCCCTTGAACGCGGCGATCAGCACCGGGTTGCGCAGTTGGGGACGGTGGGCGTACCGAAGCTCGGACGTCACGCTGCAAGCCTACTGGCCGGGCCGCGCCGCGCCGCGCGCTGCGCACCCCGGACTACGGCTCGTGCGCCGACGCGCCCGTCGGCGCGAGCGGCTCCGTGGAGCCGGCGAGCAACGGGGCGGGCGGACGAAACAGCACGTGCGCGATGACGACGGTGAGCGTCCAGATCGTGGCGCCGAGCAGTACGTGCACGAGGACGAGGCCCCACGGCAAAGCGTTCCGGTACTGGATCTCGCCCAGGAGCATCTGCAGCCCGAGAACGGCGAGCAGCGCCAGCCCGAGCCGCGCGAGGCCGGGCACGGCTCGGCGGTGCGCAACGACCCAGAGACCGACGAGCGCGAGTCCGATGCCGTACACCGCGGTCGCACGGACGTGCACGTAGACGGCATCGTCGATGGCAATCCCGAGGCGGCGTATCTCCTCGCCGCCGGAATGAGGGCCCGCCGCGGTCGCCACGGCGCCGGTGACCACGAGCGCCAGGCACGCCGGGACGCCGGCCGCGCCGAGCAGACGCCACCAGCGTGGGCCGATGGCCTCTCCGCGCCCGCGGAGGTGGCTCCATGCCTCGACGCTGACTTGAGCGGCGAGCCCGACCACGACGAGCGCCAGCAGGAAATGCGACATCACGGCGATCGGATGGAGTTCGAGGATGACGGTCACACCGCCGAGCGGTATCTGGGCGACGCTGCCGACGAACGCCCCGAGCGCCGCGAGGCGCACACCGCGCGGCAGCCGCTCGACGCGCCGCGAGGCGAGCCACGCGACGAGGACGAGCACGATCCCCACGAGCGCAACGATGCGGTTGCCGAACTCGACGAACGCGTGAGACCCCTGCTCGGGGAACGGCTTGTCGCCGCACCGCGGCCAGTTGTCGCATCCCAGACCCGACGCCGTCAACCGGACGAAGGCTCCGGACGTGACCACGAAGAAGAGGGCGGCGGTGGCAGCGACGGAGATCTGGACGAACCGTCGCGGCGACACCTCCCTGTCGGCGTGACGACGAAGCGCGCGCACGGCGCGAGTCTACGCAGGCCCGAGCAGTGCTACGCCCGAGCCCTGCTCGACGCGGCCGATCCGCCACAGGGGCAAGCCGCGAGCGGCGAACGTTGCCTCGACGACCGGGCACGTGTCTGCAGGGACGGTGACGAGGAGCCCTCCGGCTGTCTGAGGGTCGTACCCGAGCGCCTCGGCAACCGCATCACCGTCACTCTCGACGTGGGCGGCCGCATAGTCGCGGTTCCGACCGTCGCCGCCGGTGCGCACACCTGCCTCGGCGAGCGCCGCCGCACCCGGCAGCGACGGCAGCGCCACCCTGTCGAGGTGCACGCGAACGCCGCTGCGCACCGCGAGCTCGTGCGCATGGCCGAGCAGTCCGAAGCCGGTGACGTCGGTGACGGCGGTCGGCTCGAACGGTCGCAGCGTGTCGGCCGCAGCGCGAACGAGCGACGACATCGCCTCGACCGTGGCAGCGACGTCCTCGGCGGCCGCCTTGCCCTCTCGGCTCGCCTCCAGGACGAGACCCGTGCCGAGCGGCTTCGTGAGCAGGACGGCATCGCCGGGGTGCGCACCGCTCTTCGTCCAGATCCCGTCCGGGTGCACCGTGCCGACGACTGCCAGACCGTACTTCGGCTCGGTGTCGCGGATCGTGTGCCCGCCGGCCAGGATCGCGCCGGCGTCCCTGACCGCCTCCTCGGCGCCGGCGAGGATCTCGCCGAGGAACTCGACCGGAAGCTCCTCGGGGAACGCGGCCACGGACAGCGCAAGCAGGGGTGTTCCGCCCATCGCGAACACGTCGTTCAGCGCGTTCACGGCAGCGACTGCACCGAACGTCCGGGGATCGTCGACGACGGGCGGGAAGAAATCCACCGTGAACACGAGCGCACGGTCGTCGTCGAGGCGATACACCGCTGCATCGTCCGATCGGTCGAGCCCGACGAGGAGGTCTGCGTCGTCGGCCGGCACGATGCCGCGAAGAAGCGACTCGAGGCGGGCCGCCGGATACTTGGCAGCGCAACCGCCGGCCTGGGCGAGCGACGTCAGGGACGGCGAGGCCACGCTTCGAGTGTACGCGCGTGATGAAGGAACGTCCGACCGGGGCGCGAACATGGGCGCGACCGACGGAGAGACTCTTCCCCCCTCTCCTCTCCTGACCCCCGGAGGCCGTCGTCCCATTGGCGGCCTTCGGCGTTCGTGTGGGAGGATCGCGGTGCATGCTCTCGGCACTCGTCACCGGAGGATCGTCGGGCATCGGCCTCGCAATCGCGCGCATGCTGCGCGACGAGGGCTACGCCTTGACGCTCGCGGCGCGCACGCCGGAACGGCTCGACGCCGCGGCCACCGACGTCGGAGCGCTCGCCGTGCCCGCGAACATGCTCGACGAAGACGACTGCGCGCGAGTCGTCGCCACGCACGTCGAACATCACGGGGGCCTGGACGTGCTCGTCAACTCGGCCGGAGTCGGCTTCGCCGGTACCGTCGCCGACACCTCGACGAAGCGCTTCGACATCCAGCTCGGCGTCAACGTCAGGGGCGCCTTCCTCGTCACGCGAGAGGCGTTGCCCCATCTGCGGGCGTCCCGCGGCTACGTCGTCAATCTCGCGTCGATCGCGGGCACGATCCCGACGCCGGGCCTTGCCACGTACGGGGCTTCGAAGGCGGCGCTCATCTCGCTCACACGCTCGCTCGTCCGCGAAGAGGCCGATCACGGCGTCCGCGCGACCGCCCTGTGCCCCGCATTCGTGGACACGCCGATGACCGAGTGGACGGGCATGGCCGCCGAGGAGATGATCCAGCCCGAGGATTGCGCGGAGATCATCCGTGGGCTGCTACGCCTCTCACCGGCGGCGCGGGTACCGGTCGTGGTCGTGGAGCGCGTCGGCGACGACGTCTGACACCGATCGGACAGCTCCCTCGAGCCTCAGCGCTCGATAGGGGCGTCGACGAGGTTTCCCCACTCGGTCCAGGAGCCGTCGTAGTTGCGCACATCCGGGTAGCCGAGCAACTCGTGCAGCACGAACCACGTGTGCGCCGATCGCTCGCCGATCCTGCAATAGGCGATCACGTCTCGTCCGGCGGCGACGCCCTTGCCCGCATAGATCTCGCGGAGCTCGTCAGCGGACTTGAATGTTCCGTCGTCCGCGACGGCCGTTCCCCACGGGATCGACAGTGCACCCGGGATGTGCCCCATCCTCGAGGCCCCTTCCTGCTCGTAACCGGGCGGCGCCATCAACTCACCCGCGTACTCCTGCGGGCTGCGAACGTCGACGAGCACCACGTCGCTCCGGCCGAGGCTGGCCATCACCTCGTCGCGGCGCACCCGGATCGTCTCGTCGCGATCGTTTGCGGCGTACTGCGCGGCGGGCGCGCTCGGGAGATCGGTCGTCAGCTCCCGGCCCTCCTCGATCCACTTCTGACGGCCGCCGTCGAGCAGCCGCACGTCGGCGTGACCGTAGAGCTTGAGGATCCAGAAGCCGTAGGCGGCGAACCAGTTGTTCTTGTCGCCGTACAGGACGACCGTCGTGTCGTTCCCGATCCCGTGCGATCCGAGCAGTCTCCCGAATGCGTCCCGTGACACGACGTCGCGGACGAGCGCGTCCTGGAGATCGTCTCGCCAGTGCAGCCGGACGGCACCGGCGATGTGCCCCTCCTCGTAGAGATCGACGTTCTCGTCGACCTCGGCTACGACGAGGCCGTCGGCGCCGAGGCGCTCGGCCAGCCAGTCCGTGGTCACCAGTACGTCGTTGGCATACCCAGCCACTGTGGCACCTCCCTGCCGTCGTCGACCGAGACTACTGCGTCGCTGCACGCGGGTCGGCGATCCCCGCCGGGCTCAGTCGAGGACGGCTACGACGGCTTCGCGCAGCTCGCGGGTCGAGAAGGCTCCCTCGAGCTTCGTGCGGACGATACCGTCACTGTCGATGACGAACGTGAACGGCTCCGTGGGGAGACCCCACTCCGCGACCCACTCGTTGACACCGTTCGCGGGGTCGTTCCCGGCGTAGATCTCGACGTGGATGAAGCGGGCGCCGCGCCCGGCGAGCTCCTTCCGCACCGCCTCCACGACATCGACCACCGGACCGCAGGTGCGCGTCTGGCAGTACAGCGGCGTGGCGAACGACACCACGAACGGCACACCTGCGGCAAGCGCGTCGGCGACCGAGACCGCATAGAGGGCGCGTGACGGCGCTCGTGCGGTCGAGAGTGCGGAGAGATCCCCACCCGTCGAGGCGAGCGTCGGCGTCGCCGACGGCGACGCGGGGTCACCGAGACCCGGAGCAGCACCGCGCTTGCCGACGACGAGGTTCCCGAGCGCCTGGATCCGCTCACCACCCACCGGCTGCGCCAGCAGCCAGTACTTCCCGGGGCCGGGGAGCTCGAGGTCGACCACGTAGAGTGCCGCCTCGTCAGCCGGAGCGCCCCCGGGACGCCGATCGACTCGAGCCGGGCCTCCGCTTCGAGAAACGGCTCGTCGTCGAGATCCCGCGCCACCCAGACATGGGCGGTCGGTCGTGTGACCGCCTTCTCCTCCTCGTCGACGACGAGGAACGAGACACGGTTCGTCCCGGGGGCGTAGTCGGACGTACCCGAGACGAGCGCGACGTGCTCTCCCGGGGAACGCCAGAGCGCCTCGATCGAGGCCGACGGTGTGGCCGCGGTCGGCGCGGCGTCGACGTCCTGCCCGCCGGAAGTGCCGCAACCGGCGAGCAGGACGCACGCGAAGGCGGTGGGGAAGGCCGCAGCAAGGCGCATCAGCGCCCGACTCTAGCCGCCGACCCGCGCCCGCCCTACCAGCCGTTGCCGTCGGACCAGGAGCCCGCGAGTGCCGCGATGATTGCAGCGTTGACTGCAAGCAGCATGAGCCGTGCCTTCATCTCGTCCTCCTCTCGTCAGAAGCGGATGTCCCGGAGCGCCTCCGCGGCGTTCCGGTACTGACGCGCTGCCTCGCGGTCGTCTCCCCGACGTACCGCGAGATCACCCAGCGCGACCCACGCCCCCGCCCGGTGCCCGACAGACGCGTACTGCTCGAACGTCGCGTCTGCGGCCCGGAAGCATTCCTCAGCCTCGTCGAGCAGCCCCTGCGCCATCAGCGCCTCACCGAGCGTGAGCCGGGACTGTCCTACCTCGTCGAGGAAGTCGTCTCGACCTGCAAGCAGGTCGAGTGCCTTACGTGCGTTCTCCTCCGCCGCCGGGAAGTCACGGAGACGCAGGTGGACCGCCGCCAGGCCCCCCAAGGCCTGCGCAGCGTCCGGTTGCGACCCCGCCTCGACGGCGAGTGCGAACGACGAGCTGAGGTGCTCGATCGCCTCCTCGGGGTTCCCGAGGAGGAGGTGGAGGCCGCCCAGGTTGAGCATCAGGCGGCCGACGTTCTGCTCGTCTTCGAGCTCGGTGTACAACGCCTTCGCCTGTTGCGCGTAGTTTCGCGCCAGCACGAGGTGGCCGAGCCGTTCTGCGACGAGTGATGCTTGGAAGAAACCGTTGGCCTGCATCCGTCGGTCGGTCGTCGACCGCGCGAGCTCGAGCGCACGCTCCACGTCCTCGCGCGCAGCTTCGAAATCGCGTTGGCGCCGGCGACACCGCGACCGCCACTGCAGGATGTCGGCGCGCAGGAGGTCGCAGGGCATGCCGGAGCGCTCGGCGAGGCTCAGCGCCTCGTCGAACAGCGCCACGGCGGTGGCGATGCTGGAGAGCGTGTAGCGGCAGATGCCGAGGCGGAACACCACGTCGGCACGGTCGACGTCGGAGAAGCTCGATCCCTCGGCGATCCCACGGGCCGCCTGCAGGAAGCCGAGTGCCGAGCGCGCGTCACCGCTGCGCACGGCCGCCTGCGCGCTGCCGACGAGCGTGCGGAGCTCGAGCTCCGGCGACCCGGTCACCGCGTTCTCGGCCCGGAGGTCGACGAACGCCGCGAGCGCCTCGTCGATGTCGTTGGCTATCGTCAGCGCCTCCGCCCGGGCGAGCGCCGTCTCGACGCGGTCTCGGGTATCCGTCGACAGACCAGTCGCGAGGTAGGCGGCGTCCACACCGAGGCGGGCGGCGAGCCAGTCGATCGTCTCTCCCGTGGGACGCGTCTTACCGCGCTCGATCTGGCTCACGTACTCCTTCGAGCAACGGTCGCCGGCGAGCTGCGTCTGCGTCAGCCCTGCCGAGCGCCGCAGAGCGCGCACGCGATCGCCGAGCCCGGAGACGGGCACGGCCGGTGTTGGGCGCGTGACGGCGTCGGTCATCCGCTTCTCACTCAACGTCCGGCTCCAGCACGGGCACCCCCCGGAAGGGGGATCTCAACGGCGTGACACGAGTGAATCACTGTGAAGTACAGAATAGTGCAAATCACTTGACTCAGCTACTTGACTTTTCCGGACATGTCTCGTACAGTCCCCCCAGAGCACGGCATCGACCCAGACGCCAGGGCCGATGCCGGGGCGCACCGAACGGACACGGTGACGACTGCGAAGCGCGTGCCTGAGCCGCAGAGCCACGCACTTCGCACCGTCATCCCAGGAGGGGACGCCTCATCCGAAACGCCCCCGGAGCCGCAGCCGGGGGCGTTTCTTTTGCGTGGGGGAACCCATGGTTCCCCCACGTGCCCCCTCCTTCACAGCTCGGTGTAACCAGCCGCCCGTGGCCTCCCAGCCGGCGAAGCCGGGCCTCCGGCCATGAAGCGCGTCCCTTCCGTCAACGACCAGGAGCGCGGTGGAATCGCGCTTCCGCCCGTCGGTCTCGGTGCGCGGAGCGGTTTCGGCGATGCTGCGCTCGTGACGACGAACGGCGCTTTCCTGCGCGGCTTCCGGGCGATGATCCCGCTCTGGCTCGGCGTCGTCCCCTTCGGGCTGGCGTACGCGGTCGTCGCCCGCGGTGCGGGGCTGTCGCCGCTCGAGACCCAGGCGCTGTCGCTGCTCGTGTTCGCCGGAAGCGCCCAGTTCAGCGCTGCAGGGTTGTTCGGGCGAGGTGCAGGCGGCCCCGAGATCGTGTTCACGACATTCCTGCTCAACGTGCGTCATGTGCTCTACGGCGTGACGCTCTCGCGGGAGCTGCGGCTGCCGTGGCGTCGCCGCATTCCCGCTGCGTTCTTCCTCACGGACGAGGCATTCGGCGTCGTTGCTGCTGGGCGTGACCGTTCGTTCCCGCACCTGCTGGGCGCCGAGCTCAGTCTCTTCGTCACCTGGAACCTGTCCACGCTTGCCGGCGTCGTGCTCGGCGGGCGGATCGCCGAACCCGCGGAGCTCGGCGTCGACCTCGTGTTCCCTCTGGCCTTCCTGGCACTGCTCGTCCCTCTCGTCCGCACGCGCGTGGAGCTCACCGTGGCCGTCAGCGCAGGTGTCGCCGCGTGGGTGGTGTCCCGGGTCGAGCCGGGCGGCATCCCGATCGTCGTCGCCGGCGTCTTGGGGGCCGCGCTCGGCGCGATGCTGACGCGCCACGAGCCACCCCCGCCCGCCATCGACCCGGACGACGCGATCAGAGAGGTCGCATGAGGCGCGCCACGATTAGCCATATCGCGCCCGGCCGCTGTGCGGCGCTGGTCGCTCCGAGTACGGTCGCGGCGGCGGCGCGGCCGCTTCAGGGATTCTCGCGAGGCGGGATCCGCTGCTGCGGATCTCGCCTCTGCGGGCAAGGGTGTCCGCGCCAGCGGATCCCGGCTCTGCGGGAAAGGTCGCGGCTCGCATGAGCTTCTGGCTCACCGTCGCGGGCATGGTCGCCGTCACCTTCGGCTCGCGGCTGGCCGGGCTCAGCCTCCACCGGCCGCTCCCACCGTCCGCGCAGCGGTTCCTGCACTTCGTGCCGATCGCCGTGTTCGCTGCGCTCATCACACCGTCGCTCGCCGGTGGGCAGGGCGAGGGCGAGATCAGGGTCGTCGCGGGGTTGCTGTGCGCGCTCGCGGCGTGGCGGACACGCCAGCTCTGGCTCGCGCTCGCCGTGGGCATGATCGCGTTCTGGCTGCTGCGCGTCCCTCTCTCGTAGGGGCGGGCCCGCGCCGCTCGGCGAACCTACCGTCCGCTGAGCCAGTGCAGTCGCTCGGCACGGATGCGCTCCCGATCCGCCCGCCCGAGCAGACCGCCGACACGTGCCGACAGTGTGTGGAGAAGCAGGCTGGAGACGACGACCCACGCCTCCGCATTCGTGTCGCGATCCGGGCTCACCACGCCGTCGCGCTGCGCATCGTCGAGCGCCCCGCGCACCACGCCGTGCACGTCGGCAATCACACGACGCACTGCGACCCGAATCTCCTCGTCGTCGCCGGCCTCCGCGAACGCCTGCATCCAGAGGGTGGGCGGCAGCACCGTGCCTCCATCGGAGAGCTCGATCGTCGCGTTGGACACGGCCACGAGCTGGGCGCCGGGCTCGGCTGCCTCACGCGCTGCTTGCCAGGCGGCGTGCAGGCGTTGCCACGACTCGTCTAGGCAGGCCACGTAGAGCTCTTTCTTCGATGGGAAGTGCCGGTAGAGGATGGGCTCCGACACGCCCGCGGCTCTTGCGATCGCAGCCGTCGTCGCCGACGCGTAGCTCGACTTTCCGAACACGGCGAGCGCCGCCTCCACGATCGACGCGCGCCGCTCGCTCGCAGGGAGGCGCGCAGCGTGACGGGCCTTGCCGCCGCGCGTGACGCCGCGGGCGCGACCGCTCACGATGTCTCCGCGGCGCCCGTCGCCGGGACCGCGTCGATCTCGTGGCCGTCTCGCGCATGCGAGCGGACGAGCCACGCAGAGACAGTGGCCCCTGCGATCGCGATACCCGCGGCGACCAGCAGGGCGTGCTCGAAGCCGCGCATGAAGGCATCGACCGAGCGCACGCCCCCGGCGGACGCAGCGACGATGGCACCCATCACGGCGATCCCGAGCGAGCCGCCGACCTGACGGAAGGCGTTGAGCACGGCGGCTCCGACACCGGCCTTGTCGACCGGGACGGCACGCGTCGCCGCCGCGGCGCTCGGCGTCATCGTCAGCGCCATCCCCGCGCCGCCGAGTAGCAGCGCGGGGAGCAGCGTCCAGAACGTCGCTTCGGTACCGAGCCGGGAGAACAGGAGCAGCTGGGCCGAGACGAGCACCATCCCCACCGTCATCAGCCAGCGGGACCCGACGCGGTCGGAGAGGCGACCCGCGAAGGGCGCGACGAGGATGATCAGGATCGTCATCGGCAGGAACGCCGCGCCTGCCTCCACGGGCGAGTAGCCGAGGATGTTCTGCATGTACAGCGAGACGAAGAAGAAGACGCCGAACATCGCGAGTGCCACGAGCAGCACGACGACGTTCGCGCCCACGTACGTCCGGTTCCGGAACAGGGTGAGGTCGAGCATCGGTGCCCGCTGTCGTCGCTCGAGCGCGACGAAGCCGAGCAATGCGACTGCTGCGACGGCGAACGAGCCGAGGATCCTGGCCGAGCCCCAGCCGTACTCGTTGGCCTCGATCAGGCCGTACGTCAGCGCGAACAGCCCGAGCGCCGAGGTCGCCAACCCCGGAAGGTCGAGACGCACGTGTGTCTCGTCGCGCGACTCGTCGATCATGAGGTAGCTCGCAGCGATCCCGACGATGCCGACGGGGATGTTGACGAAGAAGATCCAGTTCCACGACAGGTGCTCGGTGAGCAGTCCGCCGACGAGCGGCCCGATCGCGAGCGCGAGGGCAGAGACGCCGGCCCAGATGCCGATCGCCGTGCCGCGCTGCCGCGCCGGGAAGGTCGCAGCGATGATCGACAGCGTGGCGGGGTTCATCAGCGCGCCGCCAGCACCCTGGATCACGCGAGCCGCGATCAGCTGCCCGCCCGTGTCGGCGAGACCACACGCGAGCGAGGCGACGGTGAAGACGACGATGCCGATCACGAAGACACGGCGGCGCCCGTAGGCGTCGGCGAGCTTGCCGCCGACGAGCATCAGCGCCGCGAACGAGAGCGCGTACCCGGCGACGATCCACTGCAGCTCGGAGAGCCCGACGCCGAGCTCGCGCTGGATCGACGGCAACGCGACGTTCACGACCGTGTTGTCGAGCATGATCATGAACAGGCCGAAGCTGACGGCGGCGAGCGTCCACCACTTACGACGCTCACCCTGGAACAAGGCTGGAGACATGGACGGCTTCCCTCGAAGTTAGTAGGCGCTAGGTTAGCGAGCGCTAAAGTAGCAGGGGCGCCGGGCTCCGCCGCACCAGGTGTGGGTAGCGCCGGCGGTCAGCCGGTCGAGTGCCGTGCGCGGAGCTCCACGCCGAACGCCTCGAACCACTCGAGCGCCTCGGGGTTCTGCAGCGACTCGCGGCTCACGGTCGTCTCGGGCTCTGCACCCATCAGGATTCGCTTCACCGGGAGCTCGAGCGCCTTTCCGGAGAGCGTCCGCGGCACCGCCTCGATCTCGTGGACGGCGTCGGGGACGTGTCGGGGCGAGCAGTCCTCGCGGATCCGCGCCCTGATCGCACCGACAAGCGCGTCACTCAGCTCGCTGCCCGGCCCCAGCACGACGAACAGCGGCATGTACCCGTCGGTGCCCTCGAGCGGGAGATCGACGACGAGCGCGTCGACGACCCCTTCGACCGCGAGCACGGCCCGGTAGATCTCGGACGTCCCCATGCGGACGCCACCGCGGTTGATCGTCGAGTCGGAGCGGCCCGTGATGATCGCCGTCCCGCGTTCCGTGATCTCGATCCAGTCGCCGTGGCGCCAGACGCCTGGGAAGACCGAGAAGTAGCTGTCGCGGTAGCGGCTCCCGTCATCGTCGCCCCAGAAGCGAAGCGGCATCGACGGCATCGGCTCCGTGATCACCAGCTCGCCAACCTCGCCCACGAGAGGCTGTCCGTGCTCGTCCCAGGCCTCGACCTTCGCGCCGAGCGCGCGCGCCTGCAGCTCGCCGCGCGTGACGGGGAGCGTCGGCACGCCGCCGACGAACGCCGTGCAGACATCGGTGCCGCCCGAGGTGGAGAAGAGCCAGACGTCGGGGCCGAGGTGCTCGTAGACCCAGTCGAAGCCCTCCGGCGACAGGGGCGAGCCAGTCGAGCCGACCGCGGTCACCCGCGAGAGGTCGCGACCCTGACCAGGTCGTACTCCACCCTTCTGACACGCGTTGATGTAGGCAGCGCTGGCGCCGAAGCACGTGATCTTCGCCTGCTCCGCCAGGTCCCAGAGCGCTCCCAGGTCGGGGGCGGCAGGGCTGCCGTCGTAGAGGACGATCGAGGCAGGCGTCGTCAGCCCACCGACGAGGAAGTTCCACATCATCCAGCCGGTCGTCGTGAACCAGAACACCCTGTCGCCTGCCTGCGCATCGACGTGCAGGTGCATCTTCTTCAGCGTCTCGAGCAGGATCCCGCCGTGCCCGTGCACGATCGCCTTCGGCAACCCGGTGGTGCCCGAGCTGTAGAGCACCCAGAGCGGATGGTCGAAAGGAACCGCGGCAAAGGCGAGCTCGGTACCGACGCCGCGTCGTTCGAGCTCGTCCCACGGGATCGCGCCATCGAGCCGACCGAGGTCGGGGGAGGGGTCGAGGTACCCCAGCACGACGGTCGTCTCGAGGGTCGGGATCTCGGCCTGGAGCGCTTCGATCACGTCGCGCCTGTCGAAGTCCCGGCCGCCGTAGCGGTACCCGTCGACCGCGAGCAGCACGTTCGGCTCGATCTGCGCGAACCGGTCGACGACGCTCCGCACACCGAAGTCCGGAGAGCAGCTCGACCACACCGCTCCGAGCGACGCGCAGGCGAGGAAGCCGGCCACGGCCTCGGGGATGTTCGGCAGGTACGCGACGACTCGGTCTCCGTCACCGACACCCTGCGCTCGCAGGCCGGCGGCGATGCGGGCCGTGCTCTCGGCAAGCTCCGCCCACGTGATCTCGGCGAGCGGCCGGATCTCCGAGGCGTGCACGATCGCGATCTCCTCCGGCCCGTGATCTCGGAACGTGTGCTCCGCGTAGTTCAGCGTGGCGCCCGGAAACCAGCGCGTGCCAGGCATCTCGTGCGAGGCGAGAACGCAGTCGAACGCCGTCTCGGAGCGCACGCCGAAGTACTCCCACAGCGCACCCCAGAAAGCACCCACGTCCTCGACCGACCAGCGCCAGAGCGCGTGGTAGCCCTCGAGCTCGAGCCCGCGCGTCTCCTTCAGCCAGCGCGCGAAGCGCGTGACGTTCGCTCGCTCGATCCGGTCGTCGCCGGGTCGCCAGAGGATGGGAGGCGCTTCCACGTCGAGGATCATGCCTGCGACGAGCCTGTAGTCTCGGCCGCATGGTCGAGATGCTGAGTGGGGTCGCGCTCGTCACCGGCGGCGGGCGCGGCATCGGCGCCTCGATCGCCCGCGAGTTGACGGCCGCCGGAATGCGCGTGGCCGTCACCGGTCGCACGCCGGAGCAGGTCGAGGCTCTCGCGGCCGAGATCGACGGCATCGCGCTCGTCGGCGACGTGGCCGAGCCGCGATGGATGGCGGACGCCGTCGAACGCGTCGAGGGCGAGCTCGGGCCCGTCGACCTACTCGTCGCGAACGCCGGTATCGGCGGTCCACGCGAACCGTTGCCCGAGGCCGATCCGGACGCGTGGTGGCGCACGTTCGAGGTCAACGTGCTCGGCGTGATGCTGAGCTGCCGCGCGTGCCTCCCCGGCATGAGCGCGCGCGGGCAAGGGCGCATCGTGGTCGTCGGCAGCGGCGCCTCGTACTTGCAGATTCCCGGGGCCGCCACCGCGTACGGCCCGAGCAAGGCGGCCGTCGGCCGCTTCGCCGAGCTCCTCGCGGGCGAGACCGAGGACCTCGGTGTCCACGTCTTCCTGATCAGCCCGGGCATGGTCCGCACCGAGATGACCTCATCCTTCCCCGACGACGCGCCCTGGACGCCGCCCGAGCTCGCCCCGGAGCTCGTTCGAGTGCTGGCCTCTGGCCGAGCCGACGCCCTCGCGGGCCGCTACCTCCACGCCGAGCACGACGACATCGAGGCGCTGATCCTGCGTGCAGACGAGATCGTGGCCGAGGATCTCAACGCGATCCGGCTGCGGCGTTAACGGGGGCTGAAGGGATCGCCTGCCTACAGTGTGGGCGTGCCCACCTACATCTGCCCCAACTGCAAGGAACGGTCGATCGACCTCGACGGCCGAGAGGGCTTCTCCGACCACGCGCCACAGTGCCGCAGCTGCAATTTCGGCTTTCTCTTCGAGCTGCTCGAGGACTACTACCCGGCGCCGACCACCGGGCTCGTCGTCGCCGATCGTGACGCACGCGTACTCGCCGCGGGCCGCGGAGTGTTCGAGCTCACCGGCTTCCAGGAGAGGGAGCTGATGGGCCGCGACGTCGCCGACGTCTTCTCGCTCTCGGACACCGAGGCGCTCGGGCTCGTCCGCGAGTGGGGGGTGCGACAGCTGGGACGAGAGCTGACGCTACGGACGCGCGCGGGGAGCGAGCAGCCCGTCACCGTCGATGTGTTCCCGGCCTACGACGACGACGGCGGCATGCTCGTGGCGCTCACGCCGCGGGTCTGATCCACGTCTGGCGGGCGATCGCGATCAGGTCGCCGCTGTCGCCGAAGAGCGCGGTGCCGGCGAAGAGCTTGCGTCCTTCCTCGCCGAGGGGCCAGCCGATCACGACGCACCGCTCGCCCTCGGCCGGCAGTCGCTCGAGGCGGGCCGTGATCCGGCCCAGGACGGGCTCGCCACGGCCCGAGCGAACGACGGCGTAGGCGCCGGGGCAGTCGATCGACGCCCAGACGACCTCGGGCGCGACGTCGTGTGCCCGCCACGTCGCGGCGACGAGGCCGTCCCGCCCGGGGACCGGCCCGGCGTGGATCTCGAGCCCGTCGTGTTCCGACCGCGTGCCGCAGACGAAGCACTCGGCGAACTCGGGGCTGTCGAAGTTGCCGGCTCCCTCGGACGCCGCCAACGCCTCCTCCCACGTCGGCGGGATCGGAGCCTCCAGCTCCGGGTCGGCCGCGCGTGCCTCTGCCACGAGCGCCTCTCCGTCGAGGAGCAGGGCGCGGTCACCGTCGCGGCGCAGCTCGAGCTGCCTCTGGAGCGGTGGCGGCAGGCGAAGCGTGACTTCCGCCGGGCCGTCGACGGCGCTCGCGACGACACCGGCTGCGTAGCCGCCGTTCGCGGAGTCGAGCGGGCCGCGGAAGCGACGTGCGATCACGATCGTGGACGATGGCATCACCCCGTAGACTGACGTTTGTGATCGCGAGGCGAAAACTGCCGCCGGGTCCCACTCCTCCAGCGTCCGCCAGGATGGGCGCATGAGGCTCGCGCTGGGACAGGTGAACGCGGTGGTCGGCGACCTGACCGGCAATCGCGACCGCATCGTGGAGCGCATCGCCGAGGCGCGCGCGGCGGGCGCCGACCTCGTCGTCTTCCCCGAGCTCGCGATCACGGGCTACCCGCCCGAGGATCTCCTCCTCCGCCCCGGCTTCGTCAGAGGCAGCGCGGGCTGCGCTCGACGAGGTGGCGGCGGCGTGCGAGGGGATCACGGCACTCGTCGGGTGCCCCGTCTTCGATCGCGACCTCGCGAACGCGTGCGCCGTGTGCACAGACGGCCGCGTGGCCGCCGTGTACCGCAAGCACTTCCTTCCCAACTACGGCGTCTTCGACGAGCACCGGTACTTCGCCGCGGGTCGCGATCTCCTGCTCCTGCGACTCGGCGACGTGCTCGTGGCGCCGACGATCTGCGAGGACGTCTGGCAGCCCGGCCCGCCGGCAACCGATCTCGCGCTGGCCGGGCGCGCAGCTCATCGTCAACCTGTCCGCGTCGCCGTTCCACGTCGGCAAGGCCGAGGATCGCGAGGAGATGCTCGTCACCCGCGCGCGCGACAACGCGTCGTACGTCGCGTTCTGCAACCTCGTCGGGGGCCAGGACGAGCTCGTGTTCGACGGGCACTCCGTCGTGCTCGACGACGAGGGCGAGGTGATCGCGCGCGCGCCGGGCTTCGAGGAGGCGCTGCTCGTGGTCGACCTCGATCCGACCGAGGCGATCGGGCGTCGCCTACGGGACGTGCGCCGCCGCGAGCTCGAGCGATCCCGGGAGACGCGAGCGCCGGTCGACGGTGCGTCGAGCTCGCCCCGCCGGCTGCTGGCAGGCTCGCGGATCGAGCACGGTGGCGGTGCCGTTCGAGCCCGAGCTCGAGCAGATGCGGCGCGCGCTCGTGACTCGGGCTGCGCGACTACGTCGAGAAGAACGGCTTCGGTGAGGTCGTCGTGGGTGTCTCCGGCGGGATCGACTCTGCGCTGACGGCCGCGCTGTGCGTCGGATGCGCTCGGCCCGGACCGCGTGCACGCCGTGTCGATGCCGTCGCGCTACTCCTCCGAGGCGACGCGGGACGACGCCCGCGCGCTCGCCGAGAGCCTCGGCGTCGACTTCCGCGAGATCGCGATCGAAGTCGACGGTGGCGTCGTTCCACGAGGCTCTCGACGGCGCTCGACGGGCTGGCGGCCGAGAACCTCCAGGCGCGCATCCGCGGGACGATGCTGATGGCGCTCTCCAACACACACGGGTGGCTCGTGGTGGCGACCGGGCAACAAGTCCGAGATGGCGGTCGGCTACGCGACGCTGTACGGAGACATGGTCGGCGGCTTCGCGCTGCTCAAGGACGTCTTCAAGACCGACGTCTTCCGGCTCGCTCGGCACCTCAACGAGCGCGCCGGCCGCGAGCTGATCCCGGTCACCACGATCGAGCGGCCGCCGACGGCGGAGCTCCGCGCCGACCAGCGCGACGACCAGTCCCTGCCACCGTACGACGAGCTCGACCCCGTGCTCGAGGCCTACGTCGAGCTCGACCGCTCCCGCGAGGAGCTGCTCGCCGAGTTCGACGCGGCGACCGTCGAGCGCACGCTCGCGCTCGTCGACCGCGCCGAGTACAAGCGTCGTCAGGCGCCCCCCGGCGTGAAGCTCCGCCCGCGAGCGTTCGGTCGCGACTGGCGGCCCCCGATCACGAACCGCTGGCGCGGCTGAAAACGCCACCCGCGTCCCGATAGGGACATGACCCGGTGTCTGACACCGTGCGTTCCGCCAGGACGGCGAAGCCGCGCGAGGACTTGACAGGTAAGTAGGTAAGTGCTAACTTACGGTTAGTGACAACTTACGAAACCGCACTCGAGGCGCTCGGCGATCCAACCCGTCGGAGGATCTTCGACCTCTTGCGATTGCAGCCGCAGTCGGTGGCGGCGCTCGCGGCAGAGCTCCCTGTGAGCCGGCCGGCGGTGTCGCAACACCTCCGCGTGCTGCGGGACGCACGTCTCGTCAAGCACCGAGTGGAGGGCACCCGCCATGTGTACGAAGTCACCCCCGAAGGCCTCGACGACCTCCGCGGGTGGCTCGACGGATTCTGGGACGACGCTCTGTACCGCTTCGCCAGAGCGGCGGAGCAGAAAGGACGGACAGGATGACGACGAGCGAGGCATCAACGACGCGCACCGGTCACCAAGGCTGTCGACGTGGCCTGCGACCAAGAGACGGCATTCCACGTCTTCACGAACGAGATCGGCACGTGGTGGCCGACCCAGACCCACGCGATCAACGCCGGCGAGGTGCGCGAGGTGGTGTGGGAAGAGCGTGAGGGTGGTGAGGTCTACGAGATCGCCGTCACCGGTGAGCGCTGCCGGTGGGCCACCGTGCTCACCTGGGAGCCGCCGCACCGCCTCGTGATCGCGTGGCAAGTGAACGCCTGATCGCCTCGGCACCGAGGTCGAGGTGCGATTCACACCCGAGAACGGCGGCACGCGCGTCGATCTCGAGCACCGCGGCTGGGAGAGGGATCGACGACGAAGGCGAGATGCGGACCGGCTATGAGACCGGCTGGGATCCCGTGCTCGCCGGGTTCGTTCGAACGGTGGAGTCTGGCTGAGGCCAGCCCCCAGGGCGGCGACGCTTCCGCCCCACCCCACCCGACCCACGCCTCCGCCGCTACACACCGACGTCTAGGGGCTCGGCAGGCGGACCGTCGCGGATCAGCGCCTGCAGCAACGCCGGAAGGCGCCTGGGAGCGAACTCGACGTCTGCTACCGCCTGGAGCTCGTCCTGCGTCCACCAGCGAATCTCGGTGACCCCCTCGGCGCGAAGGCGCTTCCAGCCCACGGAAGGCCGCACCTCGAAGGCAGCCACCCGCTGCAGGTGGTAGCGCTCGGTCTGACCGTCCCACGATCCGATGGGCACGACGTGCGTCCGTGTCCAGACGACCGGGCCCAGGGCGTCCGCTGACACCGCGAGGCCCAGCTCTTCGTCGAGTTCGCGGATGAGAGCCGCTCTGTCGTCCTCTCCGCCCTCGATGCCGCCGCCCGGTGTCGCCCAGACGACACGACCCGGGAAGTCGAAGCGAACGAGCACGACGCGGTTCTCGCGATCCAGGACGATCGCGCGAACGGCCTGGCGCAAGCGAGGGCTGGTCACACGACCAGCTCATACAGCGCCGCGAACCAGCCGCAACCGCTCCTCCCAGGGCACGGCAGCGTTGGCGGGTGACGTCGACGGCAGCACGAAGAGACGTGTCGAGCCGAGCAGCCGTGTCTGCAAACCGTGCTCGGGACGCTCGGCGAACGGGCCGCGGTACGCCTCCTTGCCGACGAAGGCGATCGTCCGCGGCCGCAGCTCGCGCGCGATCGCCTCGAGACGTTCCGCCGAACCCTCGAAGTCGGCCTTGCGGAGGTCGCCCGACCCCTTCGTCGTGCGGAAGGCGGCGTTCGTGAGACCGATCCCGAGCGGCAGCAGCTCGAACTGCTCCTCGGGCCCGTACAGCCGTGGCGTGAAGCCCGCGGCGTGCAGCAGCCGCCAGAAGTCGTTGCGCGGATTCGCGAAGTGGGCGCGCGCCTCTGCCGACACCCGGCCCGGGGTTGATCCCGCAGAAGACGACGTCGAGGTCGGGCGCGAGGACGTCGGGGACGGCGCTCGGCGTCAGGCCGCCTCGGCCTCCGCGCGGCTGATCTGCCGCTCGTAGGCGCGTCGCATCCGATCGGCGAGAATCCGCGCGCCCTCATCAGCGCCGTCAGTACGCGGATCGACGACGCGCACCGCGTCCTCACTGCGACCGACCCAGCCGTAGCAGCGGAGGTAGCACTCCTCCTCGCTGAGGGGCCGAAGCCGCTGCATGGCGGCACGGTAGGCGACGGTCCGGACGGTATGGTGCTCGCGTGGCCACCGTCCGTGCACGCTCGTTCGAGTTCGCCGTCTCCCTCGACACCGGCTGGGATGCCACGAGCGATCGCGGGGGAGAAGCACTCCCTCACGACGGTCGGGCGTGGACACCCGAGCACCTGCTCCTCGTCGGGCTCGCGCGCTGCTCGTTGACGGCTCTCGAGTACCACGCACAGCGGGCCGGGCTCACCGTGACCGCCGAGGCCAGCGCCAGCGGCACCGTCACGCGACGAGACGACGACGGGCGCTTCGCGTTCGTCGAGATCGACGTCGAGGCGCGGCTCACGTTCCCGGAGGCGCCTGAGCCGGGGGCGGTTCGCGAGCTCGTGGCCAAGGCCGAGCGCGACTGCTTCGTCGGAGCGTCGCTGACCGTCAAGCCGCGGTACGCCTGGCTCGTCGACGGCGAGCCGGTCACGTGAGCACGACGCTCCTCGACGTCGAGCGGGTTCGCGCCGGCTATACGGCGCTGCAGCGTCCACTCGCGTTCCTCGACGCGTCCGGGCGGCACCCAGTGCCCCGACGTCGTGATCGACGCCATCTCCGGCTACCTGCGGCGCGACAACGCGAACGTGGGCGCCCCCTACGAGACCTCTCGCAACACGAGCGCGTTGGTCGGTCTGGCGCACGAGCGGGCCGCGTCGTTCCTCGGCTGCTCCGCGGGCGAGGTGGCGTTCGGCGAGAGCATGACTGCGCTCAACTTCCTGCTCACGCGCACTCTCGCGCGGGAGCTCGCGGCCGGCGACGAGATCCTCGTGACGCGGCTCGACCACGACGCCAACGTCGCTCCGTGGCTCGCGCTCCAGGACGATCTCGGCGTCGTCGTCCGCTTCGTCGACGTGCACGACGACCTGTCCCTCGATCTCGACGACCTGGCCGCGAAGCTTTCGTCCCGCACACGGGTTGTCGCCTTCCCCGTCGCCGCCAACTCCGTGGGAACGGCGCCGGACGTGCGGGCGATCGTCGAGCTCGCGCACGAGGCGGGTGCGCTCGCGTGGGCGGACGCTGTGCACTACGGGCCGCACGGGCCGATCGACGTCACGGCGTGGGACGTGGACGTGCTGCTGTGCTCGCCGTACAAGTTCTTCGGCCCCCATATGGGGATGGCCTTCGGCAAGGACGCTCTGCTCCGCTCGTGGCGCCCGTACAAGGTGCGGCCGGCGGCCGACGAGCCGGTCGGGAGCCGCTTCGAGCTCGGCACACTGCAACACGAGCTGCTCGCAGGGCTCGTCGCCGGGATCGACTACCTCCACGACCTCGGCTGGGACGCGATCACGACGCACGAGCGGATGCTCGGCGAGCGCTTCCTCGCCGGGCTGCCCGAAGCCGTCGTGCTGCACGGCCTGCCCACGATGGAGGGCCGCGTGCCGACGTTCTGCTTCTCGATCCCCGGTCGGGGGCCGCAGGAGGTGGCGACCCACCTCGCCGACCGCCACGACGTCGCCGTGTGGTGGGGCAACTACTACGCGCTGGAGACGATGCGGCAGTTGGGCCTCGACGAGGAGACCGGTGCGGTGCGCGCAGGCTTCGTGCACTACAACACGCCGGACGAGGTCGACCGGCTCCTGACGGGCATCGCCGACCTGTTGTGAACGTCCTCCTGCTCGGCGGCCCGAAGTTCCTCGGGCGAGCTGTGATCGAGGCAGCGCTCGAGCGCGGCGACGAGCTGACGCTGTTCAACCGGGGCACGACGAACCCCGAGCTCTTTCCCGACGTCGAGCGGCTCACCGGCGATCGCGACGGCGACCTCGACGCCCTGCGCGGCCGTACCTGGGACGTCGTCGTCGACACGGGCGGCTACGTGCCCCGCGTCGTCCGGCAGTCCGCCGAGCTGCTCGCAGACGCGGCGAAGCGCTACGTGTTCGTGTCGAGCATCTCCGTGTACGCGTCGTTCGCCGGGCCGATGACGGAGGACAGCCCGGTCGCCACGCTCGCCGACCCGTCCACCGAAGAGGTTGGTGAGGGGACGTACGGCGCGCTCAAGGCCGCGTGCGAGGCCGTCGTCGAGGAGTCGTTCCCCGCCCGCGCGCTTCACGTGCGCGCCGGCTTGATCGTCGGCCCGCACGACCCGACCGGTCGCTTCACGTACTGGCCGCAACGGGTCGCCCGCGGCGGCGACGTGCTCGTGCCCGGCTCGCTCGACCGTCCGGTGCAGATCGTCGACGTTCGCGACCTCGCCGGGTGGATGCTGGCCGCAGCCGAGGCGGAGGTGAGCGGCCCGATCAACGCCACGACGTCGTCGACCATGGGCGACGTGTTCGCCGCCTGTCGAGCCGTCACCGGCAGCGACGCGCAGGCGGTGGAGGTCGACGAGGCCTTCCTCGTCGAACACGAGGTGGGACAGTGGATGGAGCTTCCGGTGTGGATCGATTCGCACGACCCCGAATGGGGAGGCCTGCTCTCCATCGACACGTCGCGGGCAACGGCGGCAGGGCTTCGGGCACGACCGCTCGAGGAGATCGCGCTCGGTGCGCTTGAACAGGCCGAGCTCGTCGACGGCGTTGGGTTGACGCCGGAGCGGGAGGCCGAGCTGCTTTCAGCCTGGCGTGCCCGCTAATGCGCGGTCTCCAAACGTTGCACCCGAAAGGTCGTAGGGGCCGGACCTGTCCGGCCCGCTCGAGCGAAGCGGTAGCCGAGCGGCAATCAGTCGAGAAACCGGTCGAACGTTATGAGATGCCGCACTAGACGTCTCGCGGCGACTGATAGCCGGCGGCATGGATCGCCGCCGCAGCGAGCGCCTCGTCATCGGGTCCGGGCAGGCCGCTGACGCCGACCGCACCGACGCGGCGCTCGCCCTCGAAGGCCGCCACGCCTCCCCTGAAAAAGGAGAACTGCGGGTCGAAGCTCGCGAGCTCGGTCGGCATCGCACCGACCTTGTCCCCGAGCGCCCCGCTCGACGGCACGTCGCTGCGCGCCGCGGTGTAGGCCTTCCGCCGGGCGTTCTCGTAGGTGTCACGGGCCGCGCCGTCCATGTGCACCGACGCGATGACCTCCCCGTGCGTGTCGACCACGACGACCGACACGGGTGCCGGCGCCGCATCGAGTACGGCCTGGATGACTTGCAGTGCGCGGTCGTGGGTCACCGTTCCAATCCTCGCAGGTGACGCTCCGGTGCGCGGCTAGGATGGCGCGGTGGCCGTCTTCGAGCTGACACGTCTGGCGAACGGCACGCGCGTGGTGACGGCGCCGATGCCGCATGCGCAGTCGGTGACCTGCGTGGTGATGTACGCGGCCGGGTCGCGCTACGAGACGGCCGACGCGAGCGGCATCGCGCACTTTGCCGAGCACATGTTCTTCAAGGGCACCGAGCGGCGCCCCACCGCGCGCGACATCTCCACCGAGATCGATGCGATCGGCGGCGAGTTCAACGCGTTCACGGGGAAGGAGGTGACGGCGTACTACGTCAAGTGCGCTGCCGAGAGCCGCGACATCGCACTCGACGTGCTCGCCGACATGCTCCACCACTCCCTGTTCGACGCCGACGAGATCGAGCGCGAGAAGGGCGTGATCGTCGAGGAGATGAACATGTACCTCGACACGCCGCGCAGCTACATCGGCTCCGTGTACGAGCAGCTGCTGTACGGCGATCAGCCGCTCGGCTGGGACATCATCGGCAACAAGGACACGGTGGGCGCCGCGACCCGCGAGACCTTCGCCACCTTCATGAACCGCTGGTACCGGCCGGAGCGGACGATCATCGGCATCGGCGGTCAGCTGGGAGACGACCTGCACGCACGGCTGGAGGAGCTCTTCGGCGGTGCCACCGCGGACGAGACCGGCGCGGCAGCGCCGGCCGCGATCTCGGAGAACGGCGCTGTCCGCGTGCACACGAAGCAGTCCGACCAAGCGCACCTCATCCTCGGCGCACGGGGCTACCCCACTGGCCATCCGGATCGCTACGTCGCGCAGCTCGTCTCCACGATCCTCGGCGGCGGCATGTCCTCGCGGCTGTTCACCGAGGTGCGGGAGCGGCGCGGGCTCGCCTACTACTGCTACTCGTCGGCGAGCACATACGCGGACGCGGGCTCGCTCTCGGCGCAGGCGGGCGTGGACATCAAGAGGATCGACGATGCGGTCTCCACGATCGCCGCGGAGCTGCGCCGCATGGCATCCGAGGCCGTCCCGCCCGAGGAGCTCGAGAAGGCGCGGAACTTCGCCAAGGGTCGTTTCGTGCTGGGGCTCGAGAGCCCGCACGGCACGGTCATGTTCGGCGTCCGTCGCACGGCGCTTGAGGGTGAGCCGCGGGAGCCCGCAGAGTTGCTCGCAGCTCTCGACGCGGTCACCCTCGAGGACATCCAGCGCGTCGCGCAGGACATCCTCGGCGGGAAGCTCTACCTCGCCGTGATCGGGCCCTTCGACGACCCATCCCGGTTCGAGGCCCTGCTCTCCGCATAGACCCGCACGCGCGACGCGCAGCTAGTCGTTGTCGGCCGCGCCTGCGCGGCTCTCGTGGGACTTGCTGCACGAGCTCTCTATGCGGCCGCTCAGGGATCCGGCTGCAGTACCGGCTTCTGGGGCGAGGTCTTGCCGCCGGAGACGGAGATCGTCTTCGCGGTCTTCTTCTTGGCCGCCTTCTTCGTCGTCGTCTTCTTCGCCAGCGGTTTCGCCGGTGCCGTCTTGGCGGTGCGCCCGTCGCTACCTGGCGGGGCAGGGACGTACGCCTGCGCGGTGCCGGACACCGCCAGTGCGCCTGCGCCGAGCACGACAGCGATGCCCTCCTTGAGGCCGTGCGCCTCGAAGTCGTCGTCCTGGAGGTCGATGTCGGGTTGCGTCACGTCGTCGGACACGGTGCCCTCCTTGGCTCGTGATCTCGGTCACAAGACGGTCGCGCGCCCCGAAATCTTCCACATCCGGGCGCTCCACGCTCGAACCGAGAAGCTGGTGTCGGACTGAAGTCCGACACCACGACACCGCGAGCGGACCGGCTGTCAGTCCTCGGCGGGCGCCTCGGCGGCGCGGTCGGCGATCTCGGACACGACCGCCGGGTCGGCGAGCGTCGTCGTGTCGCCGAGCGGCCGGTTCTCGGCCACGTCGCGCAGCAGGCGGCGCATGATCTTCCCGGAGCGCGTCTTCGGCAGCTCGGGCGTGAAGACGACGTTCGCCGGCTTCGCGATCGGACCGATCTTCGCCGCCACGTGGTTGCGCAGCTCGGCCAACAGCTCGACCGTCGGGTCGACGCCGCTCTTTACCGTCACGTAGGCGACGATCGCCTGTCCGGTCGTGGCATCCGCACGCCCGCAGACGGCCGCCTCGGCCACCTTCGGGTGGTCGACGAGGGCCGACTCGACCTCGATCGTGGAGATGCGGTGGCCGGAGACGTTCATCACGTCGTCGACCCGGCCGAGGAGCCAGTAGTCGCCATCCGAGTCGATGCGTGCGCCGTCACCGGCGAAGTAGAGCCCGGGCGCCCGTGTCCAGTACGTCTCGCGGAAGCGTGCGTCGTCGCCGTAGATGCCACGGGTCATCGCCGGCCACGGGCTCTTGATCACGAGATAGCCTCCGCCACCCGGGCCGACCTCGTTGCCGGACTCGTCGATCACGCCGACGTCGACCGTGGGAAACGGCTTCGTCGCCGAGCCTGGCTTCAGCGTCGTGATGCCCGGCAGCGGCGTGATCAGCACCATCCCCGTCTCGGTCTGCCACCACGTGTCGACCACCGGGCAGCGGCCGCCGCCGATGTGCTCGTGGTACCAGACCCAGGCCTCCGGGTTGATCGGCTCGCCGACCGACCCGAGCAGGCGCAGGGACGAGAGGTCGTGGCGCTCCGCGTACTCCGGGCCCCACTTCATGTGCGAGCGGATCGCGGTCGGCGCCGTGTAGAGGATCGTCGCCCTGTAGCGCTCGACGACGTCCCACCAGCGGTCCTTGTCCGGGTAGTCCGGTGTGCCCTCGAAGAGCACGCTCGTGGCGGCGTTGGCGAGCGGGCCGTAAACGATGTAGCTGTGCCCGGTGATCCAGCCGATGTCGGCGGAGCACCAGAAGACGTCGGTCTCGGGCTTCAGGTCGAAGATGTACGAGTGGCTCGCCGCCACGCCGACGAGGTAGCCCGCCGGTCGTGTGCATGATCCCCTTCGGCTTCGCGGTCGTCCCCGACGTGTACATGAGGAACAGCAGGTCCTCCGCGTCCATCGGCTCGCACGGGCAGCCGGCCGGATCGTCGGAGACGTCGAGGTCGTGGTACCAAATGTCGCGACCATCGGTCATCGACACGTCGCCGCCGGTGCGCCGCACGACGAGGCAACGCTCGACGCCCGGGGCGTCAGCCATCGCGTCGTCGGCGATCCGCTTCAACGGCACGGTGCCGCCGCGGCGCCAGCCCTCGTCCTGCGTCACGAGCACGGTCGCGCCGAAGTCGTTCATGCGGTCCGAGAGCGACTCGGCCGAGAAGCCGCCGAAGACGACGGTGTGCGCTGCCCCGATGCGCGTGCAGGCGAGCATCGCGATCGCCAGCTCGGGGACCATCCCCAGGTAGAGCGCGACGTGCGAGCCCTTCTCGACGCCGAGCTCCTTCAACGCGTTCGCGAAGCGGACGACCTCGCTTTGCAGGTCGGCGTACGTGAGCGTGCGGCGATCGCCTTCGGGCTCGCCCTCCCAAAAGAACGCGACGCGCTCGCCGAGTCCCGCCTCGACGTGCCGGTCGACGCAGTTGAAGCAGACGTTGAGCTTGCCGCCCGTGAACCACTTCGCATACGGCAACTCCCACTCGAGCACGGTGTCGAACGGCTCGAACCACGTCACGCGCTCACGCGCCTCGCGCGCCCAGAACTCCTCCAGCGGAACGTCGTAGATCGCGGGCTGCGCGTTCGCCTGCGCCGCGAACTCCTCGGGCGGCGGATACCGGCGCTCCTCGAGCAGCAGCGTGTCGATGGCCTGATCGCTCATTCGCCTCACACCTCCAGGTCGTACGGGAAGTCGGTCAGCACCTCGCAGCCGTCGTCGGTGACGAGCACGAGGTCCTCCAGCCGCACGCCGCCGACGCCGCTCTCGTAGACACCGGGCTCCAGCGTGACCACGTCGCCCGCGACGAGCTCGCCACCGGGGAGCAGCCCCATGTACGGCAACTCGTGCACCTCGAGACCGACGCCGTGGCCGAGGCCGTGGAAGAAGCCGTCTGCCAGGACTTCGCCGTCCCGCTTCGTGCGCATCGTCGGCACCCCGGCATCCTCCATCACGTCGCACACGGCATCGAACACCGCGCGACACTCCACCCCGGGTCGGATCATCGCCGTCGAGACCGCGAGCGTCTCGCGCGCCAGCCGGTGCCACTCGCGCACCTGCTCGCTCACCTCACCGGCGACGAACGTGCGCGTCATGTCGGCGAAGCACGCCGACTCGCGGTCGCGCGGCCAGAGGTCGATCACGACCGGATCGCCAGGACGGATCGTCCCGTGCCCCATCTCGTGCCCCATCGCAGCCTGAGCTGCGGGAGCGACGATGAAGTCGTCGGCGACGCAGTTGTGGGCGTCGAACGCCTGCGCGACCGCTGCCTTGACCCGCTCGACGGTGAGCTGCTCGCCGTCGAGCACGAGGACGCCGTTCGCGGGGCTCGCCGCGGCGAGCATCTCGGCCGCCGCGCGCATCCCTGCCTCGGCGGCGCGCTGCGCCCGCCGCACACCGGCCAGCTCGTGCCCGGTCTTGACGCGGCGCCGGTCGTCGAAGTGCTCCTGGCCGACCTGGAGCTCGACACCCTCGCCGCGGATCCGGTCGAGGTGCCCGGCAGGAAAGGTGTGAGGCACGAGCGCGGCACGGAGACCCGCGTGCACGCAGGCCCGCGCGGCCGCCTCGAGGCCGAGTGCGCGGAGATCGAGGCCCTGCTTGCGGAGCTCGTCGATCCCGACCTCCTCGAGCGTGTGCACGGTGAGATCGAGGCCGAGGCCGCCGATTCTCGCCGCCTCCATCGAGCCGACGTAGACATGCCGCGTGCCGCCCACCTCGAGGTAGACGAACGGGTCGGGGACGCCGAGCGGGATCTCGTGCCGCAGCTCCGGGCACCGGAACGTGTCGCCGATGACCAGGACGTCGGTCATGACTCGATCCTACGCCGTGGCGCGTCGTCAGGGGCGCAGGTCGTACGGGAGATTGGTGAGCAGCTCGTAGCCGTCCTCGGTCACGAGCACGAGATCCTCGATCCGCACCCCGCCGTAGCCGTGCCTGTAGAGCCCCGGCTCGAGCGCGATCACGTCGCCCGCCACGAGCGGATGCCCGACGAGACCGAGCGACGGCGGCTCGTGCACGCGCAGACCGACGCCGTGCCCCAGCCCGTGGAAGAAGCCATCGCGCAGCGTCTCGCCGTCCGGGGACGAGAGCCGCGTCGCGTACCCACGTTCCTCGAAGAACCGCGAGACGGTCTCGTGCAACTCCCGACCGTCGACACCGGGGCGAACCATCCCCAGCGCGAGCTCGAGGGCGCCGAGGCAGTCGGCATGCCAGCGGACGACCTCCTCGTCGACCTCTCCGACGGCGTACGTGCGCGTCGTATCGCTGAAACACGCGCTCTCGACGTGCTGAGGGAAGAAGTCGCACAACACGACGTCGTCGTTCTCGATGCGACCCGACCCCGGGTCGTGACCGTCGGCCGCCTGCGACCCGTGCGCGACGACCAGGTCGTCGCCGCGGCAACCGCGCCCGCCGAACACGCTCGTGGCGACACTCTTCAGCCCCTCGCAGGTGAGCGGCTCGCCGTCGATCGTCCGCCCGTCGCCGCCCGGCTCCGAGCGACGGAGCACGCCGGCGATCTCGGTCAGCGCCGCGTCGACGGCTCCCTGGGCCGCTCGGACGCCTGCCAACTCCGCCGCGCTCTTCACGCGACGTCGGTCGGCGAAGTGCTCAGGGTCGACGACGAGGTCGACACCGTCGGCGCGCAGTGCGTCCGCGATCAGCGTGGGAAACGTCGACGGCACGAGCGCCCGACGCAGACCCAGCGAGCGTACGTAGCGCACGCAGGCGGCAGGCCACGCCTTGTACGGATCACCGTCGATCTCTGCGAGCAGCTCCTTGAGCGGGAACGACTCGGACGGGACGATCTCGATCGACGGGTCGACCTTGGCGATCCGGTCGCCTTCGACGCTCCACACCACTGCGACGCGGCGGCCGCCGACCTCCGCGTAGACGAACGGGTCGCCGATGGCGACGGGCACCTCGTGGCGCAACTCCGCGCTGCGCTCGGTATCGCCGACGATGAGGACGTCGTCCATCGGCCCGGAGCGTAGTCGTCGTCGCGGGTAGGGTGCGGCACGTGGGGAACGTGCTCCAGGACCTTCGCCGGCGGCTCGCCGAGGTCTCGGATCTCGGCCGAACGGCCGGAGTCCTCGGCTGGGATCAGCGTGTGACGATGCCCGTCAAGGGCACCGAGGCTCGCGCCGATCAGCTCGCCACGCTCACACGGATCGCGCACGAGAAGTTCACCGCCCCGGAGATCGGGCGCCTGCTCGACGAGTTGGAGCCGCACACGAGCTCCCTGCCCTACGACTCCGACGATGCGAGCCTCGTGCGCGTGACGCGCCGCGACTGGGAGAAGGCGCGGCGCGTCCCGGTGGAGTTGCGCGAGCAGCTGACCCGCGCCGCAGCGCGTGGCCATCACGCCTGGGTCGACGCGCGGGCGCGCTCCGACTTCGCCGCCTTCCTCCCCTACCTCCGGGAGAACCTCGAGTTGCGCCGCCGCTACGCGGAGTGCTTCGAGCCGGAGGACGCTCTCTACACCGCGCTGCTCGACGACTTCGAGCCGGGGATGACCACGACCGAAGTGGCAGCGGTGTTCGCCGTGTTGGCCCCCGCGCTCGCCGACCTCGTCGCCGGCGCTCCCGAAGTCGACGCCGACTTCCTGCACCAGCCCTTCGACGCCGACGCCCAGCGCGCGTTCGCCGAGCGCATCCTCCCCGCGCTCGGCCTGGAGGACGGCTCGTGGAGACTCGACCCGACGGCGCACCCGTTCTGTACGTCCTTCTCGAACCGCGACGTCCGCCTCACCACGCGCTACAACGACCGGGATCTCGAATCGGTGTGGTCGACGCTGCACGAGGCGGGCCACGGGCTCTACGCCCAAGGCATCGCCGATTCGCTGCAGCGGTCCCCGCTCGCCGGCGCACCGTCGCTCGGGCTCAACGAGTCGCAGAGCCGCACGTGGGAGAACCTCGTGGGCCGTGGCCGGCCCTTCTGGACGCACTGGTACGGCCCGTTGCAGGCGACGTTCCCGGAGCAGCTCGGCGACGTCGAGCTCGACGCGTTCGTCCGTGCGATCAACCGAGCCGAGCCCGGCTTGATCCGCGTCGACGCAGACGAGACGACCTACTCGCTCCACATCATCCTCCGCTTTGAGCTCGAGCAGGCGATGGTCACCGAGACGCTCGCGCTGGAGGACCTCCCGGAGGCCTGGAACGCCCGTATGCACGAACTGCTCGGCGTGAACGTCCCCGACCACGGGCGCGGCGTGCTGCAGGACGTGCACTGGTCGGGAGGTGGCTTCGGGTACTTCCCGACGTATGCGCTCGGCAACGTGATCTCGCTGCAGATCTGGGCCGTTGTGCAGGACGCGATCCCCGATCTCGACGAGCAGCTCGCCGCCGGCGACCTGCTCCAGCTGTCAGCGTGGCTGCGTGACAACCTCTATTCGCTCGGCCGCAAGCTGACACCGAAGGAGACGCTGGAGCGGGTCACGGGCTCGGACAAGATCGACCCGGCGCCGTACCTCGCGTACCTCGGCGCGAAGCTCGACGCCCTGCGTTGACCACCTTGCTGGGCGACAGGGATCGCGAAGCGATTCGTGAGCTGTGGCTCTCGCTCGAGCGTGACGTCGGCGTGCGCCTCGACCTCGGCCCGGCCGCAACACCGGTCGCGCTCCTCGCCGCGGGGGGACGGGAGATCGACCCGGTGACCGAGGCCCGGGCGCTGGTCGAGGAGCTGTGCACGCTCTCGGATCGCCTCCGCCTCGAGATCGCCGAGAACGACGCGCCCGGCACGTACCCGACGCTCACGATCGGACCGGGGCTGCGCTACATCGGACTGCCCTGGGGGTATGAGCTCGGGACCGTCGTCCACGGTGTGCTCGAAGCCGGCCGGAAGACGAGCTCGCTCGCCCGCGAGTCGGTCGAGCGGCTCGCCACACTCGACCGGCCGGTCGCGATCGATGTGTTCGTGACGCCCACCTGACCGCATTGCCCGCCGGCCGTGTTGCTGGCGTACCGATGCGCGCTCGCCTCTTCCTCCGTCACGGCGACGGCAGTCGAGGCCTCGGAGTTCCCGGCGTGGGCCGACCGACATGGCGTGATGGGAGTCCCGGCGATCGTCGTCGACGACCGCGCCGCGTGGGCCGGGTCGGTGCCAGAGCCACTGTTCGTCGAGCGGCTGCTCGCTGCAGTCGCAGTGGCGTAGGGACGAGGCGTACCCCGTCACCCGACGCCGACGGACCCCTGCGCGGGTCGGTGGCGTCCGTAGACTTGAAGCTCATGGACCCGATCGAGCAGGCGGACGCGATCCTCGCCGAGTACTCCGCGCTGACACTCGCCGAGTTGCCGGTCGGAGCCGACGTGATCGACGTGCACACGCACCTCGGTCTCGACATCGACGGCATGGTCGGAGACCTGGACGAGCTGCTCGCGAACCAGCGGGCCCACGCCATCTCGCGCTCGTTCATGTTCTGCCTGGACGAGCCCGACCGCCACCCGGCGTTCACGGCCGCGAACGATCGAACCCTCGAGTTCGCGTCCCGCGCCGACGGCGCGCTCGTGCCGTTCGTCCGCCTCGACCTGACGGAGGGGCCGCTGGAGGAGGCGATCCGTTGCATCGATCTCGGCGCGAAGGGCATCAAGCTCCACCCGCGCGCCCAGCGCTTCCTCCCCGACGATCCGCGCCTCGAGCCCGTGTTCGAGCTCGCCGCCGACCGGCGCGTGCCGATCTTGATCCACGGTGGACGGGGCCTACCGCCGATCGCCGACGGGCTTGCGCGCCTGATGGACCGCCACGACGCGACGCTGATCATCGCCCACGCGGGCATCGTCGACCTCGCCCACCTCGCCGAGCGCTTCGCCGGTCGCCCGAACGTCTACTTCGACACCTCCGTATGGAGCCCGCTCGACCTCATCGACCTGTACCGGCTCGTCTCCCCCCAGCAGATCCTGTACGCCTCCGACTATCCGTACGGCCGGCAGCCGAACTCACTGCTGATGGTGCTGCGGACGGCGCGGCAGTCCGGGCTCGACGCCGACAGCGTGCGCGCGATCCTCGGCGACAGCGCGGCGCGGATCGCCGACGGCCTCGACCCGCTGCCGCTCTCTCCGCCGCTGGGCATCGACGAGGTCACGCACCCGGTCACCTTCGCCCGCATCCACCAGTACCTGTCGATGGCTGCGACCTCGCTCTGGCTGCGCCAGCCTCGCGACACGTTCGGCGTGCTCGGGCTCGCTCTCAACGCCTGCGACGAGCGGTCGAACGGGCACCGTGAGGAGACCGAGCGCATCAGGCAGGTCCTGTCCGCGACCCAGGAGCTCTGGACGCTGGGCGGTGACTCCGAGGACGAGGAGTTCCAGCGCCGCGCGACGCGCGGCGCGTTCAGGCTCCTCCACCTCGCGAACATCCTGGCGGTGACGAATGCCTGACCGTCGCCACCTTCTGGCGCTCGTGGTCGCTGCCTCGGTGCTCGTGCTGGCCGGATGCGGCGGCACCGACTCGAGCGGCGAGGAGCCCGTGACGACGCTTCCGGCAGCCGAGACCGCCCCTTCCGGCGGGCCGGCGTCGACGTTCTGCGATCCGGCGGCGGTCCCGGCGCCACGCACCGTGGCGGCGAAGGCGCCGTCGGACGACCTCGACGAGGACACCACCTACACGCTCGCGTTCTCGACCAACTGCGGCTCGTTCACGATCACGCTCGATCAGGCCGCGGCTCCCGAGACGTCGGCGTCGCTCGTGCAACTTGCCCGCGACGGCTACTTCGACGACACGATGTTCCACCGGATCGTCCCCGGCTTCGTGATCCAGGGTGGTGACCCGACGCAGACCGGTGCGGGCGGGCCCGGGTACAGCACCGTCGACGTTCCCCCCGCCGACGCGCGCTACGTGAAGGGCGTCGTCGCGATGGCGAAGACGACGGACGAGCCGCCGGGTACCGCCGGGAGTCAGTTCTTCATCGTCACCGGCACCGACGTCGGACTGCCGCCCGAGTACGCGATCGTCGGTGAGGTGACGAGCGGGCTCGACACGGTCGAGCTGATCGGCGAGCTCGGGGATCCCGACTCCGAACTGCCCCTCGAGCCCGTCGTGATCTCGTCCGTCACCGTCGACGAGAGCTGATGGCCCCGGTCGCGGCGGTCGTGCTCGCCGCGGGCGAGGCGTCGCGCTTCGGCTCACCGAAGCAGCGCCTGCTCCTCCCCGGGATCCTCGACCGCCTGGCCGTCACGCCGATCGACGAGATCGTTGTCGTCGAGGGCGCGCATGCCCTCGAGCCTTGTGACGATCAGTTACATGGCTCGGTTCCCTGCCGGGTCGTGCTGTGCGACGGGTGGGCGCGTGGCCCCGGGGCGTCGCTGCGCTGCGGGCTCGCAGCGCTCGCGCCGGACGTGGAAGCGGCCGTGGTGATACTCGCTGACGGCCCTCGTCTGGCGCCGGAGGCCGTCGCGCGGGTTGTCGGGGCATGGCGTCAGGGCGTCGGCCCGGTCGTCGCCGCGTCCTACGACGGCGCGCGCGGCCATCCGCTCGTCGTCGACCGCTCCTCGTGGACCGACGTCCCCGACGAGGGTCTCCGCGTACGCGATCCCGTGCTCGTCCCCTGCGACGACCTGGGCACGCCGGGCGACGTGGACGTGCCCGAAGATCTCCCGCTCGACTAGTGCGCCGTCTCCAAACGCTACACCCGAAACGTCGTAGGAGCCGGACCCGTCCGGCCCGCTCGGGCGAACCTGTAGCCGAGCGGCAATCAGTCGAGAAACCGGTCGAACGTCATGAGATGCCGCTCGAGCGAACGACGCTGACTCTAGGGGCTGCCGAGGCTGCGGAGCTCGCTGAGCTTCTGCATGAGGCCTGGCGGCATGCGCTCCGCGGCACTCGTCCGGACGTACATCCTGAGGTTGCTCTCGAAGCGGTAGCGGCGGCGGCAGTACTCGCAGGCGTCCAGGTGCAACTCGGCCTCGGCCATCTCCGGGGCGCTGAGCTGCCGATCCAGGTAGTCCTGGAGCAGTTCCTCGCACTTGTCGCACGGCGCGTTGCTCATTCGATCGCCTCCTCCGCGAGCCGCTGCTTCAGCTGGCGGCGCCCCCGATGCAGACGCGACATCACGGTGCCGATCGGAATGTCGAGGATCTGTGCCGCGTCGGCGTAGCTGAACTCGCCAATGTCCACGAGCACGACGACGTCCCGGAACTCGTCCGACAGAGAGGAAAGGGCGCTGACGACCGAGTCCTGGGACAGCCGTTCGACGACGCGGTCCTGCTCGAGCACGTCCTCGCCGGACGACGACGCCAGCTTGTTGGCGAGGTAGTAGTCGCCTTCTTCGAGCGGTGTCTGGTCGGGTGTCCGCTGCGCCTTGCGCCCCCGATCGACGTTCAGGTTCGTGAGGATCCGCAACAGCCACGCGCGCATGTTCGTCCCCGGCGTGTAGGACTGCCAGCTTCGGAACGCCCTCGCATACGTGTCCTGCACCAGGTCCTCAGCCTCCTCGCGCGACCGGACGAAACGACGCGCCACCCGGTAGACCTGGTCGGCCAACGCCAGCGCCTCCTCCTCGAACCGAACCCTGTCCCGCGCTTCCGTTGCGAGACGCCGGGCGTCGGTGTCGGGTGCGGCGTCGCCCACGCGGCTACCGTAGCAGCGTCCTACGAGAAGCCTGAACGCGCGCGGCGGGGACGGTATTCCCGCTCAGACGGGCGCGAGCTCGTGGAACCCGGCGCGCGAGAGGACGTCGACGATGGCCTCGCGGCTCGTAAGACCGTCGTCGTAGCCGAGCACGACCTGCCCCATCAGGTTCGCGTTCGCAGACTCGATGCCGTCGTGGTCGCGAAGCGCCGTGGCCAGCCGCATCACGCACCGCTCGCAGCGCACGCCACTCACGTGGAGCGTCTCGGTCACCGTCGCCACAGGCCGGATCGTACCGAGCACGGGGCCGGCTGCCGTCAGCGCGTGCTTGCGGACTTGCCGCGAATCCCGTGAACAGGCCGCCCCGCGGCTTCCCACGCGTAGTACGAAGCGCTCGGCCCGAACGACGGCTCGTACGCGACGACGCGCGGGTTCCGGCCGACCTCCTTCGCGCGCTGCGCGTGCCACAGGAGGTTCGGGTCGTCACGTTCCTGCCACACGAGCACGAGGTGAGCGGCGGTCATGTACTCGGCGACGAACGTGCAACCGTCCGCCGGGCACGGGAACGGATCGGTGCGGACGCACCACCAGCCCGAGTAGTCCCCGCCGTCGTCGTCGCTCCACAGCGACTCGTCCTCCAGCAGCTCCTCGTCGGGAAGGACGATCGAGCCCGTGCCGTGTCGCTCCTGCTCCACACCGCCACAATAGAAGAGGCATGGGAGACATGCGCAACGTCGCCGTCGTTCTCTCCGGCGGCGGCATGAACGGGATCCTGCTCGAGGTGGGGTTCCTGAAGCGTTTGCGCGCGGAGGAGGCGCTGTGGCGACGCGTCGGCTGGATCTACGGGACCTCGGCGGGCGCCCTCGCCGGCGTGATGGCCGCGCTCGACCGACTGGACGAGCTCGAGACCTTTCTCATCGGCCTTCGCCCCGAGGAGGCGTTCCGTCCCAACCGCCTCTGGCAGCTCCCCCTCACCGGGCTCCACGAGTACCGGCTGCCGGAGACGATCGCGGCTCGCCTCGAGCCCGCGGGCGAGCTCGCCCGCGGGCTCCAGGATGCCCAGATCGAGCTCGTGGTGTGCGTCACGGACGTCAGCGACGAGATCGACGAGCGGGAGGAGCACGCCTTCGAGCGCACGTACTCGTCGCGCACGACACCGCCGGAGCTGATGGGAAGTGCGCTCCTCGCGTCAGCAGCGATCAGCGCGCTCGTGCTCCCGGTCACCGTGGGCAAGACCATCGGAACCGACGGCGGCTGGGTAAGGAACTTCCCCCTCGGCCACGCCTACGACAACCCCGACGTGGAGGAGATCGTGGCCTTCCGCTACCGGGCGCGTTACCCGCGCTCGACCGGCGAGAATCTCGCGCGGCTCCGTCGCCGCCTGGAGCGCTTCCGCGCCGTACCACCGGTGCGAGCGCTGATCGGGGAGCTGCACGCGGCAGAGGAACGGCGCGACCGGGGTGAACCGGCGCACCTTCCCGACATGCTCGTCCGGTTGATGCGAGTCACGATCTCGCGCAACACGGCCCTCGAAGAGCGAAGCGCGGCCGAGAAGGACGACTCCGTGCGGGAGCTCGCGGCCCTGCGCGCCGACGTGTCGGAGATCGCCCGCCGGAACGCCCTTCCCTGGCGCCGCCGCAAAGCGGAAGAGGAGATCGACGCGCGCTTCGACGCGGCGCGGTTCCCTTTCCGCCACAACCGCGAGCTACCGGTCATGCTCGTCCACGGCGACGCGGGCGAGCTCGCCCTCGACCCGAGCTTCCGCGCGGGGCTCGATTGGCCCGAGGAGAAAAAGCAGGCGTTGATCGCGCGCGGGTGGAGCCTCGCGGACGACGCGCTTGCGGAACCGCGGACAGCGAGAGAGACACCGCAGCCAGCGAGTTCGTGAGGCACGGCGTCTCTCTCCTCGAGCGGGCGCGCCGCGAGGCGACCCGCCCGCGGGCGGCTATCCCGTGGGGGAGTCGGGCTGCCGCCCGAGCGTGACGGTGACAGTCTTCTCGTCGTTGCCGCGGTAGATGCGAAGCTCGACCGTGTCACCCGGCTCGAGCTCGGCGAGCACGTCGCGCAACTCGCTGATGGTCGCCACACGCTTCCCGGCCGCGGCCACGATCACGTCACCACCGACCGTGTAGCTGACCCCGGCCACGACGACCGGTTCGTCTCCGCCCTGCAGGCCGGCCTTCGCCGCGCCGCTGCCGGGGGAGACGGTCTCGACGAGGAGGCCCGAATCGACCGGGAGGTTGAACGTCCGTGCGAGCTCCTGGTCGATCTCCCGTCCACCGACACCGAGGAACGCGCGGTCGACCTTCCCCTTTTCGACGATCTGCGCGACGACCGACTTGACGGTGTTCGCGGGAACGGCGAAGCCGATGCCGACGTTGCCGCTGCCGCCGGCAGTCTGGATCTGCGAGTTGACGCCGATCACGTCGCCGCTGGCGTCGAAGAGCGGGCCGCCGGAGTTGCCGGAGTTGATCGGCGCGTCGGTCTGGATCACGTGATCGATGGTGATGCCATTGGGGGCCGTGACGTTCCGCTGCAATGCGGAGACGATCCCGGCCGTGACGGTGCGCTCCAGGCCGAAGGGGTTGCCGATCGCAACGACCGGGTCGCCGACAGTGACGCCGTCGGAGTCGCCGAGCGTGACCGGCGTGAGTGCAAGGGCGCTCGCATCGACCTTGAGCACCGCAAGATCGGTCGACGGGTCGACGCCCACGACCTCGGCGGGGAGCGTGTCCTGGTTCGAGAAGCTGACCTCGATCGAGTCGGCGTCGTCGACGACGTGGAAGTTGGTGACGATGTGCCCCTCGTCATCGATCACGAAGCCGGAGCCGAGGGCCTGCTGGCCGCCGAAGCCGGATCTGCCCTGGCTCCCGTCGAGCTTGGAGGTGATCTGGACGACGGCGGGCGCGTTGCGTCGGTACAGCTCCTGGATGGAGACGGCGCCGGCGTCCGCGGCCGAGGCGCGCGGTGACGTCTCCACGGTGCGCGTGACGACCGTCGTCGTCTGCTCGTCCAGCGCACCCATCGCCCATGCGCCCCCGAGTGCAGCGCCGCCGCCGAGGAGGGCCGCGGCGGCGAGCGCTGCGAACGAACGGGCACCGGATGAGCGACCGCTCGCTGGCGTGACGGGCGGTGACGTCTCGGGCGCTGTCGGGGACGACGACGAAGGGGCCGGACTCGGAGGGACGGTGGGAGGCTGTGCCGGTGTGAAGGTCATGGGTCACTTGTAGCGCCGGCGACGTGAACGGCGGGTTACCGGGCGTTAAGTGCGGGTTGTGCGCTGCTGAGAGCGAGCTGAGAGCAGCCCCGGTCTGTCGGGCTCGCTCCGTAGCCTTGGCTCCGTGGTCGGCACCTCCACAGACAGGACGCCTGCCGTTCTCCAGAAGGGAAACGGCTTCGCGGTCGTGATCATTCTGATCGCGGCCACCTTCGTCTGGGGCATGGCCGTGCCCGATGAGGCGCTCGGATCGTTCGGGCTCGTTGCTCTCGGGGCCGCAACGCTGTTTGCGGCGATTTGGTTCTCGCACGGCGGCAGGAGGGCTCTGATCCTGTGGGGAGGCGTTGGCTGCGCCGCGACGCTGGGCAGCGGGATCGCGCTGCTGACCGACCGCGAGGCGTCGCAGTCGGCCGTGAACGTCGTGTTCGTCGCGCTCGCGGTCGTCGCCCCGGTGGCGATCGGGCGCTCCCTCATCCGACATCCCATCGTCAACCGGCAGACGATCGGCGGGACGGTCGCCGTCTACCTTCTCTTCGGCATCTTCTTCGCCTCGCTCTACGCGGCGATGGGCGCTATCGACGATCAGCCGTTCTTCACGACGATCGCGAACGCGGACTTCTCGGACTACCTCTACTTCAGCTACGTCACGCAGACGACCGTCGGCTTCGGCGACCTCGTGGCCGGCATCGACGCAGGCCGCGCCGCCGCCGTCGTGCAGGCGCTCACGGGCCAGCTGTACCTCGTGACCGTGATCGCTCTCGTCGTCAGCAACTTCGGGCGTCGCCGCGAGCCGCGTGACGACGGCTGACTGGCTCCGCGGCCGCTGTTACGCGGCGACGGTGACCGTCTTGACCGCGCGGTCTCGCTCGTCCCCGAGCGCCGCCGCGAGCTTCCGCTCCAGCTCGCCCGAGGCGAAGAGCTCCTCGGTGATGTCGGCGCCGCCGATCAGCTCGCCCTTGACGAACACCTGCGGGATCGTCGGCCAGTCGCTCAACGCCGACAGCTCCTGACGGATCTGCGGATCGGGGAGGATGTCGACCGCCGTGATCGGCGCGCCGGCCGACCAGAGCGCCTGCAGCGCTCGCATCGAGTTGCCGCACGCGGGCATCTCCGGCGTTCCCTTCATGAAGATGGCAACGGGCTCGTCGTCGATCACCTGCTGGATCTGGTCGCGCAGTGTCATCTCGTTCCCTTCGTCGTGATACGGAGCTCGTGGATGGTGCCGTCGGCCAGCGGCGCAGCGAGGGCGCGATTGACGAGCCGGTGCTGCTCGACGAGCGTGAGGTCGTCGAACGCGTTCGAGGTCACCGTGACGTGGAAGTGATCGCCGCCGCCGGTGCGGTCGACGATCTCGACATCCGCGCCCGGAAAGGCCTCGTGAAGCAGCGCGTGCATGCTGTCGACGGCCATCCGCGATCATGCTAGCGATGCGTGCTCGACTGACCTACGTCCTGTCCCTGCCGGAGCGCCTGGTGCGCACGGTCGGCGCGGCTCTGGGCGGAACCGTGCACGAGACGGCCGAGTTGGTGCTGCCGCGCCTCGTGCGGCGTTCGCGGCTCTACGAGGCGACGGCGAAGAACCTCCTCCGCGTGACGATCGAGCTCGTCGGCGGGGTCGAGACAACGGGCGCGCAGGACGAGTTCGAGCCCGACCCGAAGAAGCTTGCGGTTCGCAAGACAGCCGGGAACGTCGTCGAGCTCGGGTCGATCGCGGCTTTCGGCTTCTCGCCCCTCTGGCTCCTCGCCGCCGCAGCCGACGTCACCCGCGGTACCCGCGTCTACCTCGACGTCCTCGTCTCGGAGCTGAAGACGGCGGGTGTGTTGGCGGCCGACGTGGAGCTCGGTGGCGTCGACGAGTTGCTGGCCGCTCTCCAGGGCGCGAGTGGGACAACCGCGCGGCTCATCGACATCCCGCCGCTCGAGCTCGAGGCGCTGCGGCGATCGCTTGCCGACTTGCGCGCCGACGCCGACGGGTTGCCCTCCGCCGGGGAGCTGGCGGCCGCGTACGACGGGCTCGTGGCGGAGGCGACCCGTGAGGGTCGGGGCCTGCTCGAGGTGTCCGTCGGGGTCGGACTCGCGTTCTTCAACTCGGCGCGCCACGTCGGTCGCCAGCACATCCTCGACCCGTACACGGCCGATCTCCGGCCGGTTCGGGACGAGGGCTTCGGCGCCTACGCAGCCCGCGTGGGTCGCCCCTACGCGGCGGCGGTGGCACGGCACTGGGCCCCCGGGACGCCGACGCTCACGCAGCGAGGGCTCGGTCGCATCCCCGGTGCAGGCTCCTAGAATCACCGCGTGACCCCGCCCACGAATCGAGGAGCACGCAACCCGATCGGCCGCGCGTTCGCAATCCTGGCGTGGATGGCAGCACGCGACGACGGCCCGTGGGGTGTGCGAGAGATCGCCGCCGGCGTGGAGATGAACCCGAGCACGGTCCACCGCATCCTCGGGCTCCTCGACGAGGAGGGTCTTGTTCGCCAGGACGATCCCGGGGGCGGGTACCGCCTGGGCACGGAGCTGCTGCGACTTGCGTGGACCGCGACCGGAACCCATCCCGTACGAACCGCCGCGCTCCCGTTCGTGCGCGAGTTGGTCGAGGCGAGCGGCGAGACGGCGACGCTCGGGCTCTACGACCCGGTGCGGCAGCAGACGTGCGTGGTCGCCGTCGTGGAGAGCGAAGAGCCGTTTCGGTATGTGTCGACGCTGCACGAGTGGCGCGATCTCCACACGGGCGCGAGCGGTCGCGCGGTGATGGCGTTCCTGCCCGAGCCCGAGCGCCAGGACATCGTCCGGCGCACGAGGTTGGCGCCGGTCACCGCGTACACGATCACGGACGCGGACGCGCTCGAGGACGTGCTCGCCGGCGTGCGCCAGCGGGGATACGCGTTCAGCCAGGAGGAGCGCCGACTCGGCGGCGTCGGCATCGCCTCGCCGGTGTTCGGTCCGCGTCAGCAGATCGTCGGGGAGGTCGGTCTGAGCGTCCCGGCGCAGCGGTTCTCGCCCGACGACGAGCCGCGGCTCGCGGGTCTCGTGATCGCCTGTGCTGCGCAGATCACAAAGGCACTCGGGGGCTGACCGCTCCGCGCTCGTCAGCTATTCTTCTAGAGAGACATAGTGTTCATCTGAGAGAAACGGTAGGAACAGCCATGGCGCACCCGGACTCCTTCGGCGCACGCTCGACTCTCACCGTGGGTCACGCGTCCCACGAGATCTTCCGACTCGACGCGCTGCAGTCGCGCTTCGACGTGTTCCGCCTCCCCTACACGCTGCGTATCCTGCTCGAGAACGTCTTGCGGCGGGAGGACGGCATCACCGTCACCGGCACCGACGTGGAGGCGGTGGCGGCGTGGGATGCCGCCGCGAGCCCTTCGCGCGAGATCACCTTCGGCCCGGCCCGCGTGCTCCTGCAGGACTTCACGGGTGTCCCGGCGATCGTCGACCTCGCCGCGATGCGCGCGGCGATGGCCGAGCTCGGCGCCGATCCGAGCCTGATCAACCCATCGATCCCTGCCGAGCTCGTGATCGACCACTCCGTGCAGGTCGACGACTTCGCCAGCCGCCTCGCGATCGCGCGCAACGCCGAGTTGGAGTTCCAGCGCAATCGGGAGCGCTACGCGTTCCTCCGTTGGGGCCAGACGGCGTTCGACAACTTCTCCGTCGTGCCGCCGAACACGGGCATCGTGCACCAGGTCAACCTCGAGTACCTCGCCCGCGTGATCGAGAGCCGAGACGGGCAGGCGTTCCCCGACACCCTGGTCGGCACCGACTCGCACACGACGATGGTCAACGGGCTCGGCGTGCTCGGCTGGGGCGTCGGTGGCATCGAGGCGGAGGCAGCCATGCTCGGCGAAGCCGTCTCGATGCTCGTGCCGCAGGTCGTCGGCCTTCGGCTCAGCGGCGAGCTCCCGGATGGCACGACCGCAACCGATCTCGTGCTCACGGTCACCCAGGTCCTCCGCGAGACGGGCGTCGTGGGCAAGTTCGTCGAGTACTTCGGCCACGGTGTCGCCGCGCTTCCTCTCGCCGACCGCGCGACTCTCGGGAACATGTCACCGGAGTACGGGGCCACCTGCGGCTTCTTCCCGGTCGACGACGAGACCCTCCGCTACCTGCAGCTCACCGGTCGCTCGGTCGAGCGCATCGCGCTGGTGGAGGCCTACTGCAAGGAGAACGGGCTCTGGCACGACGCGGGTGAGCCGGCCGTCTACAGCCAGATCGTCGAGCTCGACCTGTCCACCGTCGAGCCCTCCCTGGCAGGCCCGCGCCGCCCGCAGGACCGGGTGCCGTTGCGCGAGGCGAAGCACGCGTTTCTCTCCGCGCTGCCGTCGTTCGGGGTCGAGCCGAACGGCGGTGTCGACGAGGCCGTCGCAGAGTCGATGGGGGCCAGCGACCCGCTTGCGGTGACCGTGCACGCCAAGACGGCCGTGTCCGTCGAGATCGACGGGAAGTCGTCAGAGCTCTGCCACGGCGCCGTGGTGATCGCCGCCATCACGTCCTGCACGAACACCTCCAACCCGGCCGTGATGGTCGCCGCGGGGCTGCTCGCCAAGAACGCGGTCGAACGAGGTCTCCGGCGCAAGCCTTGGGTGAAGTCGAGCCTGGCACCCGGCTCGAAGGTCGTCACCGAGTACTACGACCGCGCCGGGCTCACGCCGTACCTGGAGCAACTCGGCTTCCACACCGTCGGCTACGGCTGCACGACGTGCATCGGCAACTCCGGCCCGCTTCCGGCCGCGGTCTCGGAGGCGATCGCCGAGGGAGACCTCGTAGCCTGCGCAGTGCTCTCCGGCAACAGGAACTTCGAGGCTCGGATCCATGCCGAGGTGAAGGCGAACTACCTGGCCAGCCCGCCGCTCGTGGTCGCGTATGCCCTGGCAGGGCGCATGGACCTCGATCTCGTCACGGAGCCGCTCGGTGTTGGCGACGACGGGGCCGCGGTGTACCTCGCCGACATCTGGCCGGGCCCGCACGAGGTGCAGGAGACGATACGGACTGCGCTGGGTGAGGACATGTTCCGGGAGGCGTATGGGCACGTCTACGACGGCGACCCAGCCTGGCGAGAGCTGCCGGTCCCCGAAGGGGAGCTGTACACGTGGGACTCAGCCTCGACCTACGTCCGCCGCCCGCCCTACTTCGACGGGATGAGCGCCGAGCCCGGCATCGTCGACGACATCGTCGGCGCGCGCTGCCTCGTCTCGATCGGCGACTCCGTGACCACAGATCACATTTCGCCGGCCGGCGCGATCAGGCCCGCCTCGCCCGCTGGTCGCTACCTCGTCGAGCACGGTGTCGAGCGGGCCGACTTCAATTCGTACGGCTCGCGGCGCGGCAACCACGAGATGATGGTGCGCGGCACATTCGCGAACGTGCGGTTGCGCAACCTCATCGTCCCCGGCTCGGAGGGCACGTGGACCGCGCACCTGCCGTCGGGTGAGGAGACGACGATCTTCGAGGCCGCGGAGCGGTACCTCGCCGAAGGCGTGCCGACGATCGTGCTCGCGGGCAAGGAGTACGGCTCGGGCTCGTCACGCGACTGGGCCGCGAAGGGCCCGCTGCTGCTCGGCGTCAGAGCGGTGATCGCGGAGAGCTACGAGCGCATCCATCGCTCGAACCTGCTGATGATGGGGATCCTGCCGCTGCAGTTCCTCCCCGGCGAGACGTGCCAATCGCTCGGCATCACGGGACGCGAGGAGTTCTCCATCGTGGGTGTCGCCAACGGTGAGGCGTCGGAGGTGACGGTGGGTGCCGACGACGTCGAGTTCGCTGCCGTCGTGCGACTCGACACTCCACGCGAGCGCGAGTACCTCCGCCACGGCGGCATCCTGCCCTACGTCCTGCGCCGGCTCGCCGCCTAGCGCGACGCGGCTCGCCGGCATGGCCGGCCCCAGAGAGGCGGCATCGTGGTGTGCGGCATCGTGGTGTCAGACACCTGGTTGCTGTCAAGCGGCAGATGTCAGAGCTGTGCGCCAACCTGTCCACAGCGTCAGGACTCGTTCATGAAGTCGCCGAAGGCCATCAGCGCCGCCGGCTGGGATACGCCGAAATGGCTGAGGATCTCCGAGACGCGAAGAAACGGAGGCGCCGGCACGAGCAGTGCCGTGGCGCGATAGCTCGTCCACCGGGCGTCTTCCGCGGTGGAGCTCAATCCCGCCGCTACGGGGTTCCGCAGCACGTACCGAAGTGTCCAGAGGAACTGATCTTCGTTGTCCTGAACGACCGCGCCGAACCGGTTCTTGAAGACATGGGCGGTTCGCCCACGGCGAAGGTTGAAGCGGAGTGAATACCGTTGATTGAGCTCTTTGACGACGTGCGACAAGCCCGCGGGAGGGCAGCGCACGAGTGTGTGCCAGTGGTTCGGCATGAAGGCCCACGCGAAGCAGTCGATCCGGTGCTTCGAGATGGCTGCTGCGAAGATGCGCGAGAAGTCGAAGTAGTCGGTCTGGTCGAGGTAGATGGGCTCGCGGTTGCTCCCACGCGAGCACAGGTGGTAGATGTCGCCTTCGCTCCACACCCGCCGCTGCCTCGCCATGTCTCGACGATAGAGGCACGCAGTGCCGAAAAGCCCCTTGTGGACGAGGTGGTTCGCAATCGGCACAAAGGGACTTGACACGCCCCAGGTGTCTGACACCTCACGGGCCAAACCGCCCGACGGGACACGTATAGGCTGGGCCGTCGTGACGCCCATGGCCGAGGGAGACGGGCGAGACATCCGTCCCGTGCCGGAGCGGCTGCGCGTGCTCGGGGCGCTCGACCTCGGGCTGCTGTGGGGCAACCTCGGCGTCTCGCTCCTCGTGATCGTCGCCGGGACGGTCCTCGTCCCGACGCTGTCGCTCCCCGACGCACTGATCGCGATCCTCGCCGGCTGCGTCGTCGGGAACCTGATGCTGGGCGCCGCAGGAGCGATCGGCGCGCAGGCACGCGTTCCGGCGATGGCGCTGATGCGCGCGCCGCTCGGCTCCCGTGGCTCCTACGTGCCGACCACGATCAACCTCGTCCAGTGCATTGGCTGGACGGTGTTCGAGCTGCTCGTCATCTCCGCGGCGGCTGCAGCGCTCTCCGACCGGCTCTTCGGCTTCCGCGGCCAGTGGCTGTGGACTCTCGTCTTCGGTGCGCTCGCGCTCGCCCTCGGTCTGCTCGGGCCGATCGGAGTCGTCCGCCGCGTTGTGCGAACGGTCGCCGTCTGGGCCGTCCCGCTGGCCCTCGCGTACCTCGTGTGGTGGACGCTCGACGGCGCTGACCTCGGCGCGATTTGGGACCGGCCCGGTGAGGGAGGGCTCTCCGTCTGGCAGGGCGCCGACGTCGTCGTGGCCGTGACCGTCTCGTGGATCCCGCTCGCCGCCGACTACACACGCTTCGCAAAGAGTCCCCGAGCGGCGTTCTGGGGAACGAGCGTCGGCTACTTCATCCCCGACGCCCTCCTGCTCTCACTCGGCGCGGTACTCCTGTTCACACGCGACATCGCCGACGCCGCCACACTACCGGCCGCGGTCGCGGCGGGCGGCGGTGCCGCCGTCCTGGCGCTGCTCGCGCTCACCGTGGCCGAGACCGACGAGGCGTTCGCGAATGCCTACTCCGGCGCTGTCTCCAGCCAGAACCTCTTTCCCTGGCTCCCGCAACGCGGGCTCGTCGTCGCCACGACATCGCTCGGCGTGCTCGGCGCGCTCGTGATCGACCTCCTCTCGTACCAGTCGTTCCTGTTCCTGCTCGGCTCGGTCTTCGTACCGCTCTTCGCCGTGCTCCTCGCCGACTGGCTGATCGCCGGTCGCCGCTACGACGCGATCGAGGTGTTCGGTGCGCCGCCGTGGCGGCCCGGCCTGCTCGCCGCCTGGGCCCTCGGCTTCCTTCTCTACCAGTGGCTGGCGCCGACCGGCCCTGCCTGGTGGGTCGAACAGGTGGAGCGCCTCGATCCACCGGCCTGGGGTATCGGTGCGACGGTGCCGAGCTTCCTCGCCGCCTTCGGCGTTGCCCTCGTGGTCGCAGCCGTGTCACGGCGCCAGCTGCCGGGGATGGCGCGCGCGTGAGCGCGATCAGCCTCATCGGCAACCTCACCGTCGACCGCGTCGACGGCGGCCCTCCTCGTGTCGGCGGCGCCGTCTACTACGCAACGCGCGCGGCCGCCCGCGTCGGCGCCGACGCATCGGTCGCCACCCGCTGCGCTGCAGGGGACCGCGACTCGCTCGTCTCTCAGCTCGAGGGCTTCGGGCTCCCGGTGACCTGGTCACCGGGAGAGATCACCACGTCGTTCACTATCCGCTACGACGGCGACCACCGCGAGATGACCGTCGACGCCGTCGGTGATCCGTGGACGGTCGCCGACGTGGAAGGGTGGGCCAGCACAGCGCTCGCAACGACATGGGTCCACGTCGGAGCACTCCTGCGCAGTGACTTCCCGACCGAGACGCTGGCCGCGCTCGCCCGCGGTGGCCGGCGCGTGCTCGTGGACGCGCAGGGCCTCGTTCGCGTCGGAGCGCAGGGGCCGCTGCGACGCGACGGCGAGATCGATCGCGACGCCCTCCGGCACGTCGCCGTGCTGAAGCTGAACGAGGACGAGGCCGAGATCCTCGCCGGGGGCGTGGACCCGGACGCGCTGCGCACGCTCGGTGTGCCCGAGGTCGTCGTCACGCTCGGCTCGACGGGATCGCTTGTCGTCGCGGGCGACACCGTCGAGCGGATCGAGATCACCCCGCTGACCACGATCGCCGACCCCACAGGAGCGGGCGACACGTACTCGCTCGCGTACCTGAACGCGCGTGCACGCGGCAGCGCACCGGCCGACGCGGCCCGGGCCGCAAGCTCCGTCGTCTCGGCGATCCTGGCCGGCCTGTGAGACGCGCGCTCGTCGCGTGCGCGCTCGGGGTGGCGCTCGTCGACGTCGACGACGAGAGCTCGACGCTCCTCGACGACGTGGCGCTGCCCCCGCAACCACGGATCGAGACCGGCCTGCCGCTGGTGCTCGCCGCGCACGCCAGCGGAGCGACGATCGTCGCCGTCGTCGACCGGAAGCCACCTCTCGTCATCTCGTATGACGCCGGTTCTACGTGGTCCGAGGCGGGCGCCGGGCTTCCCGCCGGCGTCGCGGCTGCCATCTCCGCGGAGCACCCCGACCGGATGCTCTTCGCGAGCGACGAGCGGCTCTTCGTCTCGGAGGACGGAGGTCGCTTCTGGCGCTCGCTCGCCGTGGAGCTGCCCGGCATCACCGCAGTGGTCTGGGACTGACTCGGCGGCCCGAGCCTCAGAGGCGGAACTCGCCGCGCGCGACGATTACCGCCGCGCCGCCGACCTCTACTGCGTCGATCAGCCCGTCCCGCCCCTCGGCGCGCGCGACGAGCGTCGAGGGACGCCCGATCTCGACGCCCTGGCTGACGACGATCTCCTGGCCCCACTCGATGCGTCCGTGCCGTGCCAGATGACATGCGAGCGGCCCGGCCGCAGATCCGGTCGCGGCATCCTCGCCGACACCGTCGAGCGGCGAGAACATCCGGGTCTTCCAGTTGGCGCCTTCACCCGCAAAGCAGTTCACGCCGGCGACACCGAAGCGCTCGAGAGCGCGGAGGTCGGGGCGAAGCCCCGCGACGGCCTCCTCGGACGGCAGCGCGACGAACAGGTGCTGGGCGCCGTTGTCGTAGCGCTCGACCGGTAGCTCGGAGCCGGCGACGCCGAGTGCGGCGAACAGCGGTGCCGTGTCCGCGAACGGCTCCACCTCGGGGACGGGCTGCACCATCCGGCCGAACACGATGCGGCCGCTCTCGTCCCGCTCGAGCGTCACGGGCACGTCGCCGCGGCCCGTCTCGATCGTGATCACGCCACGTTGCAGCGGTCCGCCGAGCACAAATGCCGTTCCGAGCGTCGGGTGGCCCGCGAACGACAGCTCGTTGCGCGGTGTGAAGATACGGATGCGCACGTCGCCGTCCGCTTCGGGCGGCAGCACGAACACCGTCTCGGAGAAGCCGACCTCGAGAGCGAGCGCCTGCATCGCCTCGGTGTCGAGTGTGCGACCGTCGGTGAACACGGCGAGCTGGTTGCCCGCGAGCGGGACGTCGGTGAAGACGTCTGCCACCACGTAGCGGAGCGCTGTCACAGGCCGCCCGCGCTCACGGTCTCACCTCGACCTCGGCGATCTGCACACCGCTGTCCTCCAGCTCGACCTCGAAGCGGCCGGGGATGGTCGCCGTGAACGGAAGCTTCGCTGGGCGGCCGGGCGCGACATCGACCGTCTTGTCGTAGCCGTGCAGATGCACGTGGTCGGCGACATCGGCGGTGACCACGAGTGTCAGCTTCTGCCCCTTCTTCACCCGGGGCCGCAAGATGCCGCCGACTGCCCGGCCGTCGTTGACGACGATCTTCACGGTGATCACGGCTGGCTGCTCGGGCTTCGGCTTGGGTTCCGGCTGCTTCGGCTCCGGCGTCGCCGCGGCCGTCTCGACCGGCGTCGTCGCAGTCGTCACGTCGGGAGCCGCGGTCGACACCGAGCCCGAGTCGCCGTCGCCCCCGCAGCCAGCGGCTACGCCGAGCACACCCGCCACGACGCCGGTTGCGGTGATCCGTCGCATCCGGGAGCCCAACACCATGCCCTGAGCCTAATCGCAGCAGCCACGGGCGCGGCGCAGCTCAGTCGGGGCGTTCGCGCTCCGCGGCGACCCACTTCGCGTGATGCCGCTCGGCCCAGTCCTCGCGGACGTCCCCACGCACCATCCCGCGGAGCGCATGCCGCGTCGTTGGATGGATAACGGCCAGGTAGAGGTGGCCGGCGACGAGCACGATCGACGCGTACGTGACCGCATCGTGCACGGTGCCCGCGCCGTCGAGCAGGAACGTGTGATCGCGCTCGCCGAGCCAGAGGAAGAAGCCGGAGACGGTGAACACGACGGCGAAGGCAGCGGTGACGAGCACGTTGACCTTCTGCCCCGCGTTGAACTTGCCCTGGAGGGCTCGCCGGCCGCGCAGCCAGCGTCGGTCGTCGCCGTCGATCGTCTCGACCTCACGCCAGTCGGCTGCGAGCCGGCGCCGATCACCGACGACGACGATCGCGACGAGCAGCACGGCCCAGCCGACGGCGGTGAAGATGTGGATGTTCTTGACGAGGTTGCGGCGGGCGACGAGCACCGAGAGGTCGGGGACGAGCAGGATCAGCCCGGTGGCGAGGAGCGCGAAGAACGCGGCGGCGTGCACCCAGTGCACAGCGCGCTCCGTGCGCCCGAAGCGCGCGATCATCCGCAGGTCAGAGGCCGTTGGAGTCGCCGACCCAGGCGTCGGAGTCGTACCCACGCTGCTCCCAGTAGCCGGGGGTGAACTCGCGGCGCACCTCGATGCGGGACACCCACTTGACGCTCTTGTACCCGTACATCTGCGGCATCACGATCCGGGCCGGCGCGCCGTGCTCACGCCGAAGCGGCACCCCGTCCATGTCGAGAGCAAGCATCACGTCGGGCAGGAAGGCCTGGTCGAGCGTGAGGATGTCGTCGTAGGGCACCTCGTCGGAGACGAACCGCAGCCAGGCGGCGCCCTCGAGCGGCCCCGCCTCCTCGAGCAGGCGCTGAAGGCGCAGCCCGCGCCAGTGGACGTCGTACACCGACCACCCGGTCACGCAGTGGAAGTCGGAGACTTGCTCGACGAGCCCGAGACCGCGCAGGTCGTCGAGCGTGTACGTGACAGGTCGCTCCACGAGGCCGTCGATCCGCAGCCTGAATGCGGCGGGATCGATGTCGGGCAGCGACGACCCGATCGAGTAGATCCGCCACCCGCTCGACGGGACGATCGAGGCCACGCTGTCGGGAACGAAGCGGCCGAGGGCGCCGACGGCGTCCCGACCGACGAACAGCCCGGCGAGTCCCGCCCCGACGATACCGAGGAAGGCAGCACGACCGAGGGTGCGCTCACCCATGCCATCAGTGTGCCGTACGTTCCTTACCGGGGTCTTACGGTTGACGTCCGGGACTATGCTCGGGCGCGTGCGTCTCTATCTCTGTCGTCACGCCCATGCCGCATCCGGTGATCCCGACGACCTGCGGGAGCTGACCGAGCGGGGACGGGCTGAAGCACGGCGGCTCGCCGATCTCCTGAGCCAGCAGCAGCCCCCTCCCCGGATCGTGCTCGCGAGCCCGCTCGTCCGCGCCCGGCAGACAGCGGCGGCGACAGCCGAGGCCCTGGGCGTCGAGCTCCGCGTCGATGCCCGGCTCGCGCCCGGGGCGACCGTTCCGCGCCTGCTGGCGGCGGTGGCTGAGCTCGACGCCGACGCCGTGGCCGTGGTTGGGCACCAGCCCGACTGTTCCGAGATCGCGATCGTCTTCTCCGGTCGCGATCCGGGGTTCCCTCCCGGCGGCATGTTGGCGCTCGACGTGGAGCCGTGAGCGTGTCCCCCGCGATCAGCGTCAGCGGGCTGCGCAAGGCCTACGACGGAGTCGAGGCCGTGCGCGGGATCGAGTTCGAGGTGGAGACCGGGGAGATCTTCGGGCTACTGGGCCCGAACGGCGCCGGCAAGACGACGACGGTCGAGGTGCTCGAGGGCTATCGAGCACGCGACGCGGGCGCTGTCCAGGTGCTCGGCTTCGACCCGGGCACGGCCGGGCGGGCGTTCCGCGAGCGGATCGGCGTCGTGCTGCAGCAGGCGGAGCTGTGGCCGATGCTGACCGTCCGTGAGGTGCTGAAGGCGTTCTCCGGGTACTTCCGTCATCCGCGCGACGTCGACGAGGTCGTCGAGCTCGTCGGCCTCGGCGCGAAGGCGGGTGCGCGCGTGAAGACGCTGTCAGGAGGGCAGAAGAGACGTCTCGACCTCGGCGTGGCGCTCGTCGGCGATCCCGACCTCGTCTTCCTCGACGAGCCGACGACCGGCTTCGACCCGGCTGCGCGCCGTGCCGCCTGGGAGCTCGTTCGAGCGCTACGGCTGCTCGGGAAGACGATCCTGCTCACGACCCACTACCTGGACGAGGCGCAGCAGCTCGCCGACCGGGTCGCAGTGATCGTGGACGGGCAGATCATCGAGTCGGGTCGGCCGAGAGACCTCGTGGAGCGCGCTGCGCGGACGGAGGTGCGCTTCCGTCGCGACGGCGAGGAGCACGTGATCACGACCACCGAGCCCACCCGCGTCGTCCACGAGCTCACGGGCGAAGCAATCGCGCGCGGCGTGGAGGTCGAGCACCTGGAGGTGCGCCGGCCGACGCTCGAGGACGTCTACCTCGATCTCGTCGACGGTGGAGCGGAGGACACGGCATGACGGACGCGGCTGCCACCACGGAGAGCGGTCGCGAGCCGCTTCACCGGAGCGCCGGACGTCTGTTCCTGCATCAACTCCGCACGGAGCAGCTGACCTTCTGGCGCAGCCGCGAGTCTGCGGTGTTCGTCTTCGTCTTCCCGCTGCTCCTGTACGTCCTGCTCGGCGCGGTCTACGGGGGCACGATCGACGGCGTGCCCGCCGCGGACGTGCTGCTGGCCGGCCTGATCGGGTACGGGTGTGCGAACACGGCTTTCGCCGGGCTGGCGATCACGCTCGTGATCAGACGTGAGAGCGGTGTCCTGAAGCGCCTGCGCGCCACCCCTCTGCCGGCGCCCACGTATCTGTCCGCCGTGCTCACCTCGGCTCTGGCGACGTTCGCCCTGCAGGTCGTCGCGCTCGTCGCGCTCGGCTCCGTCCTCTACGACGCGTCGCTCCCCGAGCGGCCCTTTTCCCTCGTGGGCGCCGTGCTCGTGGGAGCCGCGGCCTTCGCCGGCCTGGGTCTCGCCGCTGCCGCACTGATCCGCTCCGCGGAAGGATCGTCCGCCGTCGTCAACGTGATCGTGCTCCCCATGGCGTTCCTCTCCGGCGCCTTCGGGCCGACACGGGACTTCCCGCGGTGGTTGCAGGCGATTGCGGACGTATTGCCGCTCAAGTACTTCATCGAGGTCGTGGAGGGCGTGCTGCTCCTCGGCGAACCCGTATGGGCCGACCCTGGCTCGCTCGCCGTGCTCGCGGCCTGGGGGACGGGCGGCGTGATCGTGGCCTGGTTCCGCTTCGGGTGGGAGCCCCGCGAGAGGTAGATCACGCCGCGCGTCCAATCGGGGATCCTGTCGTACCCGTTTCGTGGTGTCGATCGCGCAGAAATGCTCGTTGGGTAGGCTGGCTACGTGCCAGTCGGACCAACGGACGGGTCACCACGAAAACGGCACCGAGCGACCGACTCTTGCTCCTCGGAGACACAGGGATCGGCGGGTGTCGCCGGGAACGCGACGCGTGATCGGGGCGCCGCATGACGCAAGAGCTCTTCCGCGATGTCTTCGAGCGTGCCGCAACCGGCGTCGCGATCGTCGATCCAGACGGCGTGTGTGTGATGGCAAACGACGCGCTCTGTGTGCTCTCCGGATACACGGCGGAGGAGCTCGAGGGGAGCTCCATTGTCGAGCTCGCCGCGCCCTCGGCCCGAGCCGAGCTCGAGGAGCTGCGACATGGGTTGCTTGCGAGCGAGACGGAGACGGCGAGCGGCGAGGCCTTGCTGCGGCGAAAGGACGGCTCGCAGCGTTGGGTGCGGCTCGCCGTCTCACTCGTCCGGGACGCGAACGGAGCTCCGCAGCATTTCGTGGCCAGTCTGGTCGACATCGGCGACCTCCGGGCGAGCCAGGAGCGGCTGGCCCGCTCGCTACGGATCGCGCGACTCGGAAGCTGGGAGTGGGACATCGCCGCAGACGAGGTCACATGGTCCGACGAGCTGTATCGGCTCGTCGGCGTCGACCCCGCCGAGCACGACACGACGTACGCCGGGTTCCTGGCGCTCGTCCACGAGGAGGACCGACCGCGCATCGAGCAGGCGGCGGCGCGGGGGCTGGAGGGCGCCGGCGAATACCGCGAGGAGATCCGGCTCGTGCGTCCCGACGGGACGATCCTTCACGTCGAGGTGATCGCGCATGCCGACCGCGACGAGACGGGGCGGCCCGTTCGCTTCGCCGGCGTGGCGCGGGACGTCACGGCGGAACGTGAGTCCGCAGGCGAGCTGGCACGACTCCGGGGCGAGCTGACCGAGGCGCAGCGGCTCGAGGCGATCGGGCGTCTTGCGGGTGGCATCGCCCACGAAATCAACAACGCCCTGACCGCGATCGGCGGCTACGCCGAGCTGGTCTTGTCGGAGCTCGAGCCGGCAAGCCCGGCGAGACGGGATGTCGAGACCCTGCGCCGCGTCGCGGGCGATGCGGCGGCGTTGCCGCGGCAGCTGCTCGCGTTCGCGCGTCGGCAGTCGCTCCGCCCCCGCGATGTGGACATCGAGGCGTTGGTCGTCGACGCAGAGCCGTTGCTCCGCCATGTGCTCGCGCCGGACTGCACGCTGAAGCGTGTCGCGGCACCAACCGGAGTACGCGCGAGCTTCGACCCCGGCCAGCTTCAGGTCGTGCTCGTGAACCTCGCGCTCAACGCGAAGGAGGCGATGCCGAAGGGCGGCGTGCTCACCATCGAGACGGGCCGGCAGACGGTCTCGGAAGACGACGCGCGACGGCACGGCATCGAGCCAGGCTTGTACGCCGTCCTCTCGGTGTCGGACACGGGCACGGGCATGGACGAGGAGACGCGGCGGCGGGCGGTCGAGCCGTTCTTCTCGACGAAGCCCGGGGAGGACGGCGCCGGGCTCGGCCTGGCCGCCGTCTACGGCGTGGTCACCCAGTCGCGCGGAGCCGTCGTCATCGACAGCGATCCCGGCGGGGGAACACGCGTCGACGTGCTGATCCCTGCGGTAACGGTCGAGGTCGTGCCGGGCGGGCGGGCCGTGCCGCCGTCTCCCGGCGAGACGACCGTCCTCGTGGTCGAGGACCAGCCAGCCGTCCTCGACATCGCGGTGCGTGCATTGCGCACGGCCGGCTACATGGTCGTGGCGGCAGCGTCGGCTGGGGAGGGTCGCGCACTCGCGCAGGAGCACGACGTCGATCTCCTGGTCTCGGACGTCCGGCTCGCCGACGGCTCGAGCGGCATCGAGCTCGCGCAGGGGCTGCGAGAGCAGCAGCCGGCCCTGCCCGTCGTCTTGATCTCCGGCTACACCGACGTGGAGCTGGGGCCCGGTGACCACTTCTTCCTCCCGAAGCCCTTCTCGCCCACCGACCTGCGTGCCATGGCCTCCGCGGCACTCGGCGGGGGCCGGCTTTCGCGCAACTGAGGAACCACGCGACGCTGGGGGCTCTCGGCCCACCGGCTGACCGGAGGATCGCCGGCTACGAGATGAGGGACTGGCGCAGCGCGGTCGCGACCGCCTGCGTCCGTGTCGTCGAGCCGAGCTTGGCCATCGCTTTCCGCACGTGTGCACGCACCGTGTCGGGGGCGATGTGGAGGGACTTGGCGATCGATTCGTTCGAGTTCCCGTCGGAGAGGAGGCGTAGGACCTCCAGCTCGCGCGTGGTCAGCCCGGCCGCGAAGCCGCTGCCCTGCAGCAGCGCCGAGGCGAGCGACGCGTCCACGTAGCTCCGTCCCGCAGCGACGAGTCGCACCGCCCGCACGAGCTCGAGCATCGACGCGTCCTTCTCGATCACGCCGTTGGCGCCGGCGTCGAGGGCGTCACCGATGGTCGCGTGGTCGATCAGGCCCGTGTAGACGAGGATGGCGGTGTCGGGTGCAGCGGCACGGGCGCGGCGGATGATCTCCCCGCCGGAGAACCCGGGCATGCGGAGGTCGACGATCGCGACCATGGGGCGAAGCCGCTCGATCTCGCGGAGCGCGGCCTCGCCGTCAGCGGCAGTGCCGAGCACCTCGATCCCCTGATGCTCGAGAAACCGCGAGACGGCATCCAGCACGGCTGGGTGGTCGTCCGCGATCGTGACCGTGACCGTATTGACGGTGCGTCTCTCGACACCGACCTCGAGCGACACGCTCTCGGTTGTTCGTTCCACTATTCCCTCCGGGTGAGGCGATGACGCCCCGAGGTCCGCTACCCCGGATCGTCCACCCGCTGACGGCTTTGGCCGACGATACCGTGTCGACGCTCTCCGAACAAGACGTTGTGTCATTCGCGCTTAAGAGTGGCACCCCTGCCGGATAGCTCCACTCAGGGCTCCGCGTCGAGCGCCAGCGGAACCCGCGGCCGCCGCGTGATCCTGAAGATCAGCACGATCGGGACGACGGCGAGGAACGCGGCTCCGAAGGCGAGCGCCGTGACGCCGAGCTCGTTGAGCGCGACACCGCCGAGCAGCGCGAGCGCGGCGGCGCTCATCGCCGACAGGAACTCGCTGAAGCCGAGCAGCTTGCCACGCTCGATGGGGCGCGTGCGGTCGACGAGCTCCGCGCTGGCGGCGACGAAGGACAGGTTCCAGCCGACACCGAGCCCGAACAGCAGCACGGCGGTTCCCCACACGCTGTCGACCGCGAACAGGGCAGCGCACGAGGCGCCCATCACGAGCAGGCCTCCCACGAGCGCGGGGGGACGGCCGATGCGGTCGATCAGCGTTCCCACGACGAGCACGAGCGCGTACATACCGAGCACGTGCGCGCCGATGATCGGGAACACGTCGTGCTGGTCGTGGTGGTGGTGGTCGACGACGACGAAGCCGGTGAGGTTCATCACCGACGCCATGACCGCAAAGCTGGCGACGGCCGCCAGCAACGCAGCGAGCACCCCGGGACGCCTGATCAGCTCCCGCAGCGGGGCCGCCCGCTCGGCGGGAGCATCCTCGGCGAGCGGTGGCGCCATCAGCTTCGCGATCTGCAGCGGGTCGGGGCGGACCGCGAGCACGAGCACGAGCCCGATCAGCATCAGCCCCCCGGCGGCGAGCCACGGCACCATCAGCTCCTCCGGTGCCAGGTGGCGTCCCGCGAAGATGGGGCCGAAGACGGCGGGGCCGAGTACGGCTCCGAAGACGGCACCGCTGAGGACGTAGGCGATGCCGCGGGCCCGCTTCTCCGGCGGGTACATGTCGCCTCCGGCCGTGCGCACGAGCGTCACTGCGCCGGCGCCGGCGCCGACGAGCACGAAGCCCCCGATCACGGCGACGGTCGAGACGGTGCGGGCGCCGAGCGCGGTCACCGTCGTGCCGGCCGCGCCGATCACGAACCCGGCGGCGATCACGGGGCGCCGCCCGTAGCGATCCATCATCCGACCCGCCACCTGCGCCGACAGCCCTGCGCTGGCGAGGAAGATCGCCGGCCCGAGCCCGAGCAACCCGGCGATGCCGCTGACGAGTACGAACGTCAGCGAGGCGACCGCGGCGACGAGCTGGAGCGTCGCCGACAGCACGGCCATCGCCGCGGCCAGCAGGATCGTGTTCCGGCGGATCGGAAGGTTGGCGATGTCGGCAGGCGTGCTCACGGAGCCGTCAGGCTACTCGCGCCGACACGTCCGCAGAGGCCATCTTGCGGAGGAGCCTCGGCGTCGGCACCCTGGGGGCGTGGACGACGAGCGGGGCATCTACCGTGTCGAGGTGCTGGCGATGATGGGCGCGATTGCCGATGTCCACGTCGTGGCGCACCGGATCCTGGACATACTGGAGGGCGAGGACGATGAAGAGGAAGAGGCGGAAGAGGACGCCTGAGGAGCGCGCGGCGTGGAACGTCCGCTTCGAGGCACGGCAGCGCGAGCTCAGAGGTCACATCGAGCGCATCACGGCGGAGATTACGGCCCGCAAGAAGCCAGCCTGACCTCCGAGAAGCCACGGCCAGCTCGCGACGGATCCGTCGAGCCGCCGAGATACGCGGATCCACCGATGCGGCGGCCTGGCCGCGCGCGGGACGATGGCGGTGAGCAGAAGAAGGAGGTGATTCTGATGCTCACATACGTTGGGCTGATCAAGCTCACGCCGGAGGGCAGGGAGCACTTGTCCGACGCGCCCAAGTACCTCGAGAAGATCCAGAAGATCATCGAGGAGGAGGGCGGCGCACTCGAGGACGTCTACGCGATCATGGGTCCCTGGGACTTCTTCGCGATCGTCAAGTACCCCGACAACGAGACCGCGTTCCGCGTGCTCGCGAAGATCGGGATGCTCGAGATCGTGAAGACCGAGACGTTCCCCGCAGAGAAGGTCGACGTCTTCTTCAAGACGCTCGTCTGATCTCGCGCTGCGCGACCATCACATGGGGGAAACGGGGCCGGCGACGGCCCCGTCCTCGCCGGCGCCACCGCCGCGTCAGTGGCGGACGACGACGAGCCGGTCGGTGCCCGACTCCGCGCCCCAGACCTCGCCGGGACGGCCGAGCAACTGGCGGACGCTCGCGCCGGCGCGCAGCTTGACGCGCGTGAAGCGGCCGTTGGCCGGTGTGAAGCGCCACAGCCCGCTGCGCCCGAAGTCGGTCAGCCAGACGGCGTCCTTCTCGTCGACGTAGACGGCGTACGGCTGGGCGGGGCCGGGGACGCGCCACTCGCGCCACCTGTTCTTCCTGGCAGCAGGATCGAAGCGGGCCACCTTGCCCGCGTTCCACTCGCTGACCCAGAGGCGGCCCTTCGAGTCCGACCACACTCGACGGGCCCCCTGGCCCTTCGTCGGCGGGCGGAAGACGGTCGCCTTGCCGGTGACGAGATTGACGCGCGCGATGTGGCTTCCCGCGAGCGAGGCGTACCAGACCTGCCCCTTGGGGGTGGTGGCGATGCCGTACGGCCCCGATCCGCCCGGCGAGCGGAAGACGCGCATCGCGCCGGTGGCCGGGACGAGCCGCCCGTAGAAGCCGCTCTGCCCCGTGAACCAGAGCACGCCCCGCCGGTCGAACGTCGCCGTGTTGAGGTTCGCCCACCCGGTCGACGACGGGAGCGGGTACGTCGTCACCTTCAGGGTGTCGTGATCGACGCGGACGATCGCGTTGAGCCCGCCGTCGGTGACCCATGCTGCGCCGTCGGGGCCGACGATCACCCCGTGGGGCGCCGAGCCGTCGCCGAGCGGCACCTCGGTCACCTTCCCTGTCGCCGGGTCGAGCCGGCCGAGCTTCCCCGACCCCTGCGCCGTGTACCAGACGGTGCCGTCGGGAGCCGGCGCCACGTCGTGGGGTGCCGAGCCGGCCGGCACGCTGTACTCCTGGACACGGAGCGCCGTGGTCGAGGAGAGGGCGCGCTCGGCGGCCATCGCGGCGGTGACGAGGCCGACGGCGAGAGCGGCGAATGCCGCGGTGACGAGTGCCCGCGGGACGTGCACGACGTCTCCACCGTAGCCACCGCCGCGAGTGCCGCGCAGGATCGCGCCGGGCTGCGATGATCCCGTCGATGGGCGAGCGCCACCACATCCGCATCGAGTACTGCGCCCCCTGAGGCGCGCAGCCGAACGCCGCCGGTCTGGCGACGACGCTGCTCGCGGAGCTCGATCACCGGATCTCGACGCTCGAGGTCGTCCCGGGCAGCGGCGGCATCTTCGACGTCCACGTCGACGGCGAGCTCGTCTTCACGAAGTCGATGCTCG